>CAJTFD010000015.1 GCA_910575625.1 Clostridia bacterium | reverse complement strand
CCTGTGACGCCAGTCACAGGGGAGCCGCTGTTGGGATACCACCCCTGTAGCGCTGGGTCTCTAACCGGCGGCCGTGATCCGGCCGAGGGACAAGGCCAGGCGGGGAGTTTGACTGGGGCGGTCGCCTCCGAAAAGGTATCGGAGGCGCTCGAAGGTCCCCTCAGGATGGACGGGAACCATCCATAGAGTGCAAAGGCAGAAGGGGGCCTGACTGCGACACCGACGGGTGGAGCAGGTACGAAAGTAGGACTTAGTGATCCGGTGGCGGTAAGTGGGAGCGCCATCGCTCAACGGACAAAAGCTACCCTGGGGATAACAGGCTTATCACCCCCAAGAGTCCACATCGACGGGGTGGTTTGGCACCTCGATGTCGGCTCATCGCATCCTGGGGCTGCAGCAGGTCCCAAGGGTTGGGCTGTTCGCCCATCAAAGCGGTACGCGAGCTGGGTTCAGAACGTCGTGAGACAGTTCGGTCCCTATCCGGTGCGGGCGCAGGATATCTGAAGGGAGCCGCCCCTAGTACGAGAGGACCGGGGTGGACTGGCCGCCGGTGTACCGGCTGCCCCGCCAGGGGCACCGCCGGGTAGCCGAGCCGGGAGGGGATAAGCGCTGAAGGCATCTAAGCGCGAAGCCTCCCCTGAGATGAGATATCCCGATGCCGCGAGGCATGGAAACCCCCTTGGAGACGACGAGGTAGATAGGGCAGAGGTGGGAGCATGGCAACATGTGGAGCTGACTGCTACTAATCGGGTGAGGGTTTGACCAGATGGTAAGAGGACATCGTATATGCAGTTTTGAAGGTATGCAGATAAATCTGTTATCAGTAAAGGGGATTGGTCAAATGGCATGACAGGAGTCTCCAAAACTCTTAGTGGGAGTTCGATTCTCTCATCCCCTGCTCTAAAGATACGTAGAGAACCTTGGAAATGAGAGGTTGTGCGTGTCTCATTTTTGATTTGGATAGCCAAAGTAATCAGGAAGGTGATCAACTGGATTGTTGATTGCTTTTTTTGTTATCTATAGTATAATGTTTTTATGGACACAGGAGGGATATCCAAAATGAGTGATAAGATAAAAGAAGCACAGATACACGGAGAACACGAAAATAGCAGCTGCAGACATGAAGACCATCATCATGATCATGACCACGGGCATCACCATCATCACCATCACCATGGGGGAAACCAAGTGATCATGGGAAGTGCAGAAGGCCATCTCCTCGGTACGATGATGGCCTATACTCCGGCCATCCTACCTTTGGCTGAGATGAATATGCAGTTATCCATGAAAGATGTGGTTGTTTTTATAAAGGAGCATGGCGGTACGCCTCTCCAGGTCAAAGCCAGTCTGAAAGATACGAGCACGACTGTCCTTTTGAATATGGTGGGTTCGGAGATCTTCCATTCGGAAAATGCGGAGAGCACGGAGACGGATCCTACAAGGGTCAAATGCAAATTGTTGGTCGTAGCAGATGGGATTGATGACAAAGTATTAAAAGGTGCATTGGAGACCTATATGGGTTATTTTAGAGATAATTCTTTTTAGTTGTAATGATGAGAAAAACGCAGGCGGAACAATCTCGCCTGCGTTTTTTCAACTTATTTTATATGTTTTTATCATGTACGACGCTTGTCCAGCCGTTTTGACAGCATCATGCCCAATCCTTGTAAAAGCTGGACTAAAAGCACTAATATGACGATGGTGACGAGCATGACATCGGTCTGGTAGCGATAGTAGCCATATCGGATGGCGATATCGCCCAATCCGCCGCCGCCGACCACACCGGCCATCGCAGAGTAGCCCAGGATCGTGCCGATTGCGATCGTAACGCCGACTAAAAGGGAAGTCCGGGCTTCGGCCAGCAGCACTTTCCAGATGATCGATCCGGTGCCTGCGCCCATGCTCATGGCTGCCTCGATCACGCCGCGGTCCACTTCCTGCAGGGAAGATTCCACCATACGGGCGATGAAAGGCGCGGCCGCGATCACAAGGGGCACCACAGTCGCACTGGGGCCATAGCTTTTGCCCACGATGGCTTTTGTCACCGGGATCACGAGGATCAACAGGATCAGGAAAGGGATACTCCGCACCAAGTTTGCGATAAAATCTAAGATCTTATATATGAGAGCATTTGGCCGGATCCCTTCTTTGTCTGTGACGGCCAGCAGGATCCCCATAGGCAGCCCCAGGACATAGCCGAACAGCGTAGACATCAGGGTCATATAAAGGGTATCCACGGTCCCATCCACCAGCATGGTGATCATTTCATTATCCCACATCTTCTAATTCCTCCACACCCAATTTTTCTTGCCGGAAATATTCGATCATCTTGTCCGCTGTCAGCTGGTCTTCTGGCAGCTGTAAGATCATCTCCCCCTCGGCTTTTCCGTTTATATTTTTTGTATCCGCATACAGGATGTTCAGCGGCGTCTTGTATAGAAGGACAACATTGCCGATCACAGGCTCAAAGGACGACTGCCCGGAAAATGTGATCCGCACCAGTCTCTTTCCGTGCATCTGCTTGATCTGTGTACCGGCATTTAGGATCAGTCTTCTTGCGGCCTCCGTTTTTGGCGAATGGAACAGGGCTTCCACGGTCCCGGATTCGGCCAGTTTTCCGTGATCTAAGACGGCCACGTGGCTGCAGATCTCCTGGACCACGCTCATCTCGTGGGTGATCACAACGATGGTGATCCCATATTTTTGATTGATCTCTTTGAGCAGTGCCAGGATCGATTTTGTGGTCTGGGGATCTAATGCGCTGGTGGCCTCATCGCAGAGTAGGATCTCCGGGTCGGAGGCCAGTACGCGGGCGATCGCCACACGTTGTTTCTGTCCACCGGATAATTGAGCCGGGTAGGACTTGGCTTTTTCCTCTAAGCCTACGGTCTTTAAGAATTCCAGGGCACGTTTGCGGGCTTCTTTTTTCTTTGTGCCGGCGATCTCCATTGGAAAACATACGTTGTCCAGCACGGTCCGCTGCATGAGCAGGTTAAAATGCTGGAAGATCATCCCGATCTTCTGCCGCGTCTTGCGCAGTTCGCTCTCGGAGAGGTCGGGGAGATTTTTCTTACCGATGTATACTTTCCCGGAAGTGGGGCGTTCCAGCAGGTTCAGGCACCGGACCAGAGTGCTCTTTCCCGCGCCGGAGAGACCGATGATCCCGAAGATATCCCCTTTTTCGATGGAAAAGCTGATATCGTTTACGGCCGCGATCTGCCCTCCCCCGGATTGGAATTCTTTTGTCAGGTGTTCTACTTTAATGATCGGTTCCATTTTGATCAACTCCTTATGTAGGTGATATATTACGAAGATCGGGGATACTGTCAGCTTGCCGGCTGTATCCCCGATCGGTCGTTTGTATATTGTTTTATTCTTCAAATGGAATGACGGCTCCGTCGTAGGTGTCCTCGATGTAGGTCTTGATCTCATCGGATTTCAGAGCGTCGATCAGAGCTTTGATCCCGTCGGAGGTCTCATTGCCTTCTTTGACAGCGATGACGTTTACATAGGTCTTGGCGGCCTCGGAATCGGAGGTCTCATAGGCGATGGAGTCCTTTGCCACGGAAAAACCTGCCTGGAGTGCGTAGTTTCCATTTAAGACCACGTAGGCAACTTCGTCTTTGACCCTGGATACCTGTGCGGCTTCCAATTCCTGGATCTCGATATCGTTTGGATTTTCCTCGATGTCTTTGACGGTTGCGGCCAGACCGGCATCTTTTTTCAAGGTGATCACGCCGTTGGCTTCCAGAAGGAGCAGCGCGCGCGCTTCATTGGTGGTATCATTGGGCACTGCGATCACATCGCCTTTTTCCAAGTCATCCAGAGATTTCTTCGTTCCCGGGTAGATGCCGAAGGGCTCGTAGTGGATACCGCCTGCGTTGACTAAATGGGTTCCCTGTTCCTGGTTGAAATCGTCCAGGTAGGGGATGTGCTGGAAATAGTTTGCATCAAATTCTTCGTTTTCGACCACCAGATTTGGCTGTACATAGTCGTCAAATACGGTGATCTCCAGGTCCCAGCCCTCTTTTTTGAGCAGGTCTTTGGCTTCTTCTAAGATCTCTGCGTGGGGCGTGGAGGAGGCGGCGACAGTGATGCTGCCTTTTTCTTCTGCAGGGTCGGCCTCGGAGTCTGCATCCTCTGCATCATCTCCAGCGTCTGTATCTGCGGCCTCTTCACCTTCGATCACACCGCCTTCTACGACCAGGCTGTCGATGTCCACTTCTGTGCCGTAGACTGGTTCCAGTGTCTCTTTGTAATCTGCATGGAAGAATTCTTCGTCTGCCAGGGACTTGATCTCTTCATTGATCCAGTCTTTTAAGGTATCGTTGCCTTTTGATACGGCTGGGGCGATGGTATCTAAGTCACCCAGGGACGGGAGACCTACGGAGAAGCCGTCGTTCTGCAGCGCCCAGGCCAGGACTTCGGTGTTGTCGGTGGAGAGTGCATCCCCGCGGCCGTCCAACAGAGCGTTATAGGCTTCTGTGTACTGATCGAATTTGAGGAGTTCCACCTCCGGATAGTTCTCTGTGAAATAGGTCTCGGCTGTGGTGCCTTTTGCCACGATCAGCTTTTTGCCGTTTAGGTCTTCCGGTTTGGTGACCAGGGCATCGTCCGGGGAGACCACGCCCAGGGCGACTTTCATGTACGGCAGTGCGAAGTCTACGGACTCTGCACGCTCTTCGGTCACTGTGAAGTTTGCGAGGATCACATCGACTTTACCGGATTCCAGGTATTCCACCCGGCTTGCCGGTTCTGTGGATACATATTCCAGTTCCACATCCAGGTCTTCGGCCAGACGTTTTGCGAAATAGATGTCATAGCCTTGGTATTCGCCGTTTTCGTCCACATAACCGAATGGATTCTTGTCGCTGAAGACACCGATCGTGATCTTCCCGCTCTCTTTTATTTCATCCAGGGTGCGGTATATGGCATCGCTCTCCTCTGTTTTGGTTTCCGCTGCCGGGCTGTCCGTGTCCTCTTTGCTCCCGCATCCGGTGAGGGATGCCAGGACGAGGACGAAGGCCAGCAGCAATGAGACTGCTTTCTTCATGATAAGCTCCTTCCTTGATTATAGAGATTATAGATTTAAAATATTACATATATTTCATATCTATTTAGTAGGATTATAACAGTGCGGTCCTTTTCTGTCAATATATAATATGGATTATTCTCGTGTTTCAGTGGAAATCGATGGGATCCCAATTTATGGTGTTTTATGGCACATTATCGTGTTATAATGGAAAAAGGCCAATGTACTTTGAAAAGTTCATAGTTCCATAGGATGAGGGCGGGGGAGCAGGGAGAGGTCTTTTTCGATCACGATGAGTTCGGTTGGAGCACCTGTCCCCATTTTGGCAGTAAGCCTACCGAGAAACTGGACGATCAGGAGCCAGGAAACCAGGAACCGGGGGACCAGCATAGGGGATGGCGTATGTATGGGATGCACCAGCCTGTCGAGGATTCGATTTTATGAAGATAATGTGTGATACGAACGTGATCATTGATGTATTACTTGGAAAGAGAACCTTTTTATAGAGGATTCTCACATGGAAGCTTTCCTATCGTTCGGTTGTAGAGTGGGATCATGGCTGTTAAGTTTTATCCCTATCTGGCTTTGACCATCCTCCATTGTAAAACATTGCATAAGATGTACATGGGCTTGGGACAGAGCGTGCCTGTTCTTTGGTCTTGATGTGGATCGCTTTAAATGGGATATCATTCTCAAAAGCAGTCTTTTTGTCACTCTTATATATTCCATTGGTCTATTCTCCTTTAAACTGTGATCTGTATGATCTTGGATCGCCGGTACATATTATATATCATCATGATCCAAAATACAGTAGATCTGCACAGTAGCCCTGCTCCTTAGGTGACATTTCCCTACCTTTGTGTAATGCTCAAAAAATGCCGTCCGTCCAGAAACAATGGATCATATCGGTATGACAAATACAACAAACGTTTGCTTAAAAAATGGTTGAATATCCGGGCGTGCTGTGTTAATATGTCAAATGTCGAGTGAAAGTAATTGGAAAAACAAGGCAATCGTTTGATCTGAGGAGGTATATCTCAATGATGAAAAAAAGGATCGCAGTATTGACCGCAGGAACGATCATGGCAGCTTCTCTGCTCTTTACCGGATGCGGCGGCGGAGGCTCTTCTGATAAAGAGGACAGCGCGGGAGCGGAATTACTGAATGTCTCCTATGACCCGACCCGTGAATTTTATGCAAAATATAATGAAATGTTTAAGGAACACTGGAAAGAGGAGAGCGGCGAGGATATCACTGTGACCCAGTCCCACGGCGGTTCCGGCTCCCAGGCGCGTTCGGTGATCGAGGGGAATGAGGCGGATGTGGTGACACTGGCCCTGGCCCACGATGTGACGGCGATCGAGGAGGCGGGACTGATCGAGAGCGGATGGCTGGATGAATTTGAGCAGGACAGCGCACCGTATACGTCCACGATCGTGTTCCTGGTGCGCAAAGGCAATGAGAAGGGTATCAAGGACTGGGACGATCTGGTCAAAGACGGTGTGGAGGTGATCACGCCCAATCCAAAGACCTCCGGCGGGGCCTGTTGGAATTTCCTGGCGGCCTGGGCATATCAGCAGGAGCAGGACGGCAATGATGAAGAGGCCACGAAGGAATTTATGAAAAAATTATATGAGAACGTTCTGGTACTGGATTCCGGGGCTCGGGGAGCCACCAACACGTTTGTGGAAAACGGACAGGGGGATGTACTGATCGCCTGGGAAAATGAGGCGTATCTGTCCATGGAAGAGTACCCGGACGAGTATGAGATCGTGACGCCCAGCGTGAGTATCCTGGCGCAGCCGTCTGTGGCTGTGGTGGACAGCAATGCCGAGGAACATGGCACACAGGATGCCTCTAGAGCGTACTTGGAGTATCTCTACAGCGATGAAGCCCAGAGGCTTGCGGGGGAAAATCATTACCGTCCGTCCAAAGAGGAGATCTTACAGGAATTTTCAGATCAGTTCGATCTGGATATGAACCTAGTGACCATCGATGATTTCGGCGGCTGGGATGAAGCTTTTGAGACGTATTTTAATGACGGTGCGATCTTTGACGAGATCTATGCGCAATGATATAGGGGATTTTTATGGAACAGCAGATCGTTAAAGTTAAAAATAAAAAAGGCGTCCGGGTGATCCCCGGATTTGGCCTTTCCATGGGGGTGACCCTGGCTATGTTGGGCTGTCTGGTGCTGATCCCGCTGGCCTCGATCTTCCTGAGCGCCAGTCAGCTCAGCTGGGGGGAGTTTGTGGAGGTCGTCACATCCCGGCAGGTGGTCTCGGGCTATGTGGTCAGTCTGTCCTGTGCTTTTTTTGCGGCCCTGATCAATGCGGTGTTCGGGATCGTCCTGGCCTGGGTGCTGGTGCGCTATGATTTTCCGGGAAAGCGGCTGATGGATGGGCTGATCGAGCTGCCCTTTGCCCTTCCCACGGCGGTGGCGGGGATCGCGCTCACGTACCTGTATTCGGATCAGGGGTGGATCGGTTCCATCTTTGACAAGGTGGGGATCAAGATCGCATATACCCGCATCGGGATCACCATCGCCATGGTGTTCGTGGGGATCCCGTTTGTGGTGCGGGCGGTCCAGCCAGTGCTGGAGAAACTGGACCGGCAGTACGAGGAGGCTGCGCTGATGCTGGGAGCGAATAAACTGTATACGTTTTTTAGGGTCATCCTGCCGGAGTTGTTCCCGGCACTGTTGGCCGGGTTCGGTCTGGCTTTTGCCCGGGGG
The DNA here is from genome assembly GCA_910575625.1 of Clostridia bacterium. GTDB lineage: Bacteria > Bacillota > Clostridia > Lachnospirales > Lachnospiraceae > MGBC164599. The sequence continues at coordinate 93,246 of CAJTFD010000015.1, read as the reverse complement.
ATCGGGGAGTACGGCAGCGTGGTGTTCATCGCGGGGAATATCCCGTATAAGACCCAGATCGCGCCGCTTTTGATCATGACGAAACTGGAACAGTATAAATATGCGGATGCCACCGCGATCGCATTGGTACTGCTGCTGATCTCGTTCCTTTTGATGTTCCTGATCAATTCCATACAGATCTACATGCAGCGGTTCAGTAAGGCGTAGATGGAGGATTGTTATGGCAGATAAAAAAGAAAAGGATCTTGCCCGGGATATGGTGGGGGATGGGCTGCACGCGATCCCAAAAGTGATCGAGCCCCCGAAGCATTACTCGCGTCCGGTGGTCAAATATATACTGATCACGGTCTGTGTGCTGTTTCTGGCTGTCATGCTGGTGATCCCGCTTTTGGTGGTGATCGCCAATGCATTGGGCGATGGATGGGCGGCTTACCAGGAGGCTGTCCTGGATGAGTATACGATAAAAGCGCTGCTGCTCACATTGCTGGCTACGGTGTCGGCGGTGGCGGTCAATACCATATTTGGGGTGTTTGCCGCGTATCTGCTGTCAAAATTTTATTTTAGAGGACGGCAGCTTTTGGCGACTTTGATCGACATCCCGTTTTCCATCTCGCCGGTCATCGCGGGGCTTGTATTTATCCTGACCTTCGGCAATATCGGATGGATGGGGGATTTTCTGAAAGCCCATGATATCAAGATCGTGTTCGCGGTGCCGGGGGTGATCTTGGCGACCATATTTGTCACATTCCCGTTTGTGTTCAGGGAATTGTTCCCGGTGCTCAACGCCCAGGGAAAAGATGAGGAAGAGGCGGCGGCCTTGATGGGCGCCGGGGGATTTACCATCTTCAGGCGGATCACGCTGCCCCATATCAAATGGGCTCTCTTGTACGGTGTGATCCTATGTACGGCCAGGGCCATGGGGGAGTTTGGTGCGGTGTCGGTGATCTCGGGCCATTTGAGGGGCAAGACGAATACACTCCCCCTCCATGTGGAAATCCTATATAATGAATTTAATACGACGGCGGCTTTTGCGGTGTCGTCTATACTGGTCATTTTGGCGGTCCTGATCTTGATCGCGCGGAATGTGGTGGAATGGAAGCGGAAGTAGAAAGGCGGATCGTAAACGTATGTATGTGGAGATGAAACATATCAATAAGACATTTGACGGTTTCCAGGCATCCAAGGATGTGAGTTTTGGGATCGAGAAGGGTCATCTGGCCGCGCTCTTGGGACCCAGCGGCAGCGGGAAGACCACGATCTTGCGGATGATCGCGGGATTGGACCGGCCGGATTCGGGGGATATCCTGATCGACGGGGCGCGGGTCAACGATCTGCCCGGGAGTAAGCGGGGGATTGGGTTCGTTTTCCAGAATTATGCGCTGTTTAGGTATATGACGGTGGCGGAGAATATCGCTTTCGGACTGAAGGTGCAGAAGAGGAGCAAGGAGGAGATCCGCTCCACGGTGGAGAGGCTGCTGGAGCTGATCTCGATGAAAGATCTTGGGAAGCGGTATCCCCATCAGCTCTCCGGCGGGCAGCGCCAGCGTGTGGCTTTTGCCCGGGCACTGGCGCCGGATCCTCAGCTGCTCTTGCTGGATGAGCCTTTTGCGGCTATCGACGCGAAGGTGCGCCGGGAACTGCGTACATGGTTAAAGGAGATGATCGAACGGGTGGGGGTCACCAGCATTTTTGTGACCCATGACCAGGAAGAGGCTATGGAGGTGGCGGATCTGGTGATCCTGACCAATCAGGGCCGGGTGGAACAGATCGGGAGCCCGGAGGAGATCTGCCTGCATCCGCAGACGGATTTTGTGAGGGATTTTATCGATGCGAAAAGGTTTGAGGTATTGATGGGGATCCGATGAAGATCAACAGGAGGGGGATAGGCCGGCAGGCTGGTATCCGCCTCCTGTTTGCATTTTTATAGGTATCCTCATATGGATCGGATTTTTCTGTACATTTTCTTTATTTTTTGTTATAATCTGCATAAATAAAGAAGGGGACAGCTTAGGTGAAACGGATCTCATTGGAAGATATTTTTATAAAAAAACCGGATCTGGCGTATAAGGAGATCTACGATCATATCCGTCAGCAGTTGGAAGCCGGGATGTTAAAACCTGTGAAGGCTTCCGGTACGAATGGGAAGAAACCTGCTCTGTACCGGGAATACTGGATCGTGGAGGCGCAGGAGGATCACAGCATCCTGGAGGAGGAGCTGAAATATGGTCTGCATCCGCTCATATCCGTGGACTATTATTTTTCACATTTAAAAATGTATGAGCAGGACCGGGCGTGGGTACAGATGCTCAGCGCGTATCTGCAGAACGGGCAGGGGGCGCTCAAAAGCAGGGAGTCGGTCAATGAGCGGAGCTTTGAGATCTGGAACCGGGAGAAATTCCTGACCAAAGGGCCGGGGAAGAAGATCTTAAAGCGGTGCAGCTTGGATCTTGACTTTCTCAATATATATGAAACAGGGGAGCCGCTGGCCTATTATTCCCATACCCGCCGGGTCCCTCAGGATCTGCTGATCTTGGAAAATAAAGATACTTTTTACAGCATGCGGCGGCATATGCTGGAAGGGACTGAACGGATCTTGGGCGTGGAGATCGGGACGCTGATCTATGGCGGGGGCAAGAGGATCCTGCGGTCTTTCCAGGATTTTGATATCTGCGTGGAGCCTTATATGAAAGAGGCGGCAAATAAGATCTATTATTTTGGCGACCTGGACTATGAGGGGATCGGGATCTACGAGAGCCTGGCGGAGATGTTTTGGGGGAGATGGAAGATCGTCCCTTTTTGTCCGGCTTATGAAAAGATGCTGGAGAAGGCGGCGCGGGTCCGGGAACTCCCGGAAACGAAGGAGCAGCAGAACCGGAATATTTCAGGGACGTTTTTTGCTCACTTCAGGGAGGCGGAGCGGAGAGAGATGCTGGAGATCTTGGAAAGGGGTGCGTATATCCCGCAGGAGATCATCAATATCTCGGATCTGTAGGATCTGGATGATATTTTTGGGGAGAAAAATGAAATGGATAATACGATCATTGACGATACATTCCGCACGATCGTGGAGAAGATGCCGGATCTGTACGCAGACCTGGTGAAATTGGTATCGAAGATAGCGGCTTATATTTTTCGGGAAGAAGATAAAGTAGAGAAAGGGGCAGATGAGATCATGGGCGGAAAAGTCCTGCTGTTGGGATCGGAGAGGCTCCGGGATAACGGGGGAGGCTGCCCATGCAGTATGATTTTTTAAAACAATTCCCCCGGAGGATGAAGAATGTGGGGATGTACGCCACGCTCATACAAAATTGCGTGCAGAAGACCACATGGAAACAATACGGTTTCACGAAAGCGGACGAGCAGATCAACCTGGTCTTCACGGTCATGCTCTATATCATGGAGCAGTCGTTAAAAGAGGAAGCCTGCACCATAGACGATATCGGCACTTACATCGACACGGTCAACATGCAGTATCTGGGGAAAGAGATGTCCTATGAGGAGTGCCGTCAGCTGGGGGATTTTATGGTGAATAACGTCCTCTCCAACGAGGGACGGGTGATGTATTTTGACGGATTTGACTATGACGAGAAAGAGTACCAGGTCATGCACATCAGTTACGTTGCAAACAGGATTATCTATGTGGATCATGAGATCAAACGCACTTCTTATTATCTGACGGATGACGGCTATGGCCTTCTCCTATCTACCCTGGAGATCGAAAATAATATGAAACTGACCATCCACGAGATGATCTTCCAGATGCATTTGGAGAAGCAGAGCTATGATAAAGCGGTGGATGAGATCAAACACATCTTTAACCGGATGCGCATCCAGATGCAGAAGATCCGGGAGACGAAGGAGAAGATCCGGCGCAACGCCCTGGATTATTCGGTAAAGGATTACGAGGAGATCCTGGTGGAAGACCTGGAGACGATCGAGGATACCAAGAAAAGATTCCAGGAGTTCCGGGAGACGGTACGCAAGCGGGCAAAGGAGCTGGAGGAGGAGAACATCAATGTAAAGCGGCTCAGTGAAAAGGACGAGGAAAATCTGGGCTATCTGCGCATGATCGAAATGTATCTGAACCGGACCATTGATGAACACCAGCAGATCTTGAGCGGCCATTTTGACTTAAAAGCCCTGTATACCAGGGAGCTGGAGGCTCTGTCCCAGCTGTCGCTGATCCGGCGTTTTTCCCTGCGCAGCGGATTATATGATAAAATATTGGAAAAGCCTCAGGCCCTGGAAGATCTGGACCATTTCCTGCGGCCGCTGTTCAACCGGGAGGTGGAGAAGACCTACAACCTGAACAAGGCGTTCCAGCTGCAAAAGCCCATCCGCAAAGGTAGGGGGGAAGATCTGGAAGAGATCTTGGACTTTGACGAGGAAGAATGGCTGTGGGAGAAGGAACAGCGTTACCGGGAAAAACAGAGACGCTATCAGATGAGCCTGGGCTATCTGTTGGAGCAGGCATCCAAAAGAGGGGAGATCACCCTAGAGCAGATCGGGAGCCGGGTGGCAAAGGATGACAAGGAGCGGGAGCAGCTGATCCCAAATGTGGAGATCTTCAAGGAGATCATGGTGGAGCTGATCAAAAACCGCTCGATTGATATCCAGGCGCTGCAGAAGGAACGGCGGGAATTCATCCAGGAAAACGCAGGGGAATTCCAGCTGAACGATATGCTGCTGACCCTGCTTGATCAGAGGACGGAGGAGCCTGGGATCCAAAAGATAGAGGTGGAGCGTCTGGAAGATGGGGGCACAGTGGTCTTTGCGGGCGTTTTGGATGAAAACGGAGAGCCAAGAGTGGTGCGCTGTTCCAATGTGCGCATCCGGCTGATGCGGTAGAAACATAAGGAGACAGACAATGGCATATGAATGGGAAGAGATCAGATCCAGCCAGGAGATCTTCTACTATCTCCTGGAACATCACCAACTGCGGGAGGAGGATGAACCGCGGCTGTACCAGGCATACACCCAGCAGGAGGAGATCCAGAACCTGGTGAAATCCCAGGGGGAGGCAGCGGACAGCATGATCGAGCGGTACGGGAATGTGGTCTACCTGATACCGAAAGAGGAAAACAATTTTCTGGGCTATTCCAAAGCGCAGTTAAAAGCGGCCCTGTGTAAGTCCGGGGCCACCGACAAAGATTTTTACCTGTCCCAGTTTGTCATCCTGACACTCTTGGTAGAATTTTATGATGGACAGGGAAGCAGCAGTAAGACGCGGGATTACATCCGTGTGGGTGAGCTGCAGAATGTCCTCTCACAGCGTCTGAAAGAGGGAGCGGAGAATGGTGAGGAAGAGGAGGAAAAGGGAGGGATCGCATTTTCGAACATGCTGGAAGTCTACGAAGCTCTGCGCTCGGAAGAAAAAGGCTCCCGGGCCAAGACCACAAAAGAGGGTTTTCTGCATAATATCTTAAATTTTTTACAGAAACAGGGCCTGGTGGACTATGTGGAAGTGGACGAGACGATCAAGACCACGAAGAAACTGGATAATTTCATGGACTGGAATCTGCTCAACCAGAACCATTACCAGAGAGTGCTGCGCGTGCTGGGCGTCAGAGGAGAGGGACAATGAGTAAGATCAATGCGGTGCGTTTTATCAATCTGAATTACAACAACCAGTCCATCCGCATCAGCGATGAGACATTCCACCTGAACGGGGAGAGCACACTGCTCTCTCTGAGAAACGGCGGCGGCAAGTCGGTCCTGGTGCAGATGCTGACAGCCCTTTTCGTCCATAAACGCTACCGGGATGCCAAGGACCGCCCGTTCGAGAGCTATTTTGCCACGGCGAAGCCCTCTTTCATCCTGGTGGAATGGGCGCTGGATCAGGGGGCGGGCTACGTGCTCACGGGCATGATGGTCAGAAAGAGCCAGGAGGCCGGGGAGCAGATCTCAGAAAATCTGGAGATGGTCAACTTCATCTGCGAATACCGGGGACCCTGCGTCCAGGACATCCACCACCTCCCCGTGGTGGAAAAGGGAAAAAAGGAGATACGGCTCAAGAGTTTTTCGGCCTGCCGTCAGCTATTCGAGTCCTATAAAAAAGACAAGAAAGACCGCTTTGTCCAGTTCTTTTATTACGACATGTTGAACGCCGCCCAGTCCAGACAGTACTTTGAGAAACTCAAAGAATACCAGATCCATTACAAAGAATGGGAGACGATCATCAAGAAGATCAATCTGAAGGAGTCGGGGCTCTCGGAGCTGTTCAACGACTGCCGGGACGAGAGGGGCCTGGTGGAGAAATGGTTCCTGGAGGCGGTGGAGAGCAAGCTGAACAAAGAAAAGGACCGGATGAAAGAATTCCAGTCCCTCCTGGAAAAATACGTGACCCTCTACAAAGACAACCAGGAACAGATCCAGCGTAAGACCAAGATCGACCGTTTCAGGGAGGAGGCCGTCCCGATCCGGGAGAGGGCGGAAGTATTCCAGCGGGCGCAGGAGGATGAGAAAGCCCAGGAAGCGAAGATCATTGCTTTTGCCGACAAGATCGGCCGTCTGCGCCAGGAGACCCAGGGAGAACAGGAGCAGATCCAGGAGCAGATCCAGGATATCCGCCGGCAGATCGAGCGGGTGCTCTATGAGAAGATATCCGCCGAGCTGTACGGATTGATGGAGGAGCAGAAATACCAGGTCAGCAGCCGCCAGATGCTGGAGATGGAGCGGGAAGCTCTGGACAAAGAGATACGAGCCGTGGAAAAGAAGCTCTGGCTCTTGCTCTGTGCGAAATGCCAGGAACAGGCGGATGAGGACAAACGGGAACTGGATGTGGCAAAAGAGCGGCTCTCGCTGTACAGGAAGAAGGCACAGGACCTGGAACCGGAACAAAAAGGGCTGGGCTACACACTGAAGTGTCATTATCAAGGTCTGGTACAGGAAAATCTTGAAAAAAACAAAAAGAACAAAGAGTCCATCGTACAGACAGACATGGAACTGCGCCAGGAGAAGGAAAAACTGGAAACCCTGCGAAAAGAACTGTTGGAGACAGCATCCAGACAGGGGGCCCTTCGATCCCAGGTAAAAGCCTACGATCAAGAGGAAGAGACTTTCAACAGGCGATACCAGGAACATCTGGTGCGCAATATCTTAGGCGAGTACGAGCCCGGCTCCATGGAAAACCGGACGGCTGTATACCAGAAGACATTGGAGGAGGCCCGGCGCAGCCGGACGGACACGCGAAAAGAACAGGAAAACCTCAAAAAAGAACTGCACAGCCTGCAGCGCACCCAGGAGGATCTGCGGGAAGCCTTGCAGCGCAGCCAGACAGAGCGGGAACAGGAGGAGGCAAAAAAGGCATCTTATGAACAGGAACTGGCAGAACGCCGGACCATCTTACAGTATCTGGAATTGGGAGAGCGGGAGCTCTTTGACCTGGAAAAGATCCTGGACGTATCCGGACGGAAACTTTTGGAGATCGCAAACATCCGGCGCAATCTGGAAAAAGAGGAGGATGAGGAGCAAAAAGAGTATCTGCGCCTGACCCAGGGGAAAGTCCTGGAGCTGCCCGAAGAATTTGAGTCCATGCTGCAGGAACTGGGCATCCCGGTGGTCTACGGTATGGAATGGCTGAAAAAGAACGGTTTTTCCGAGGAAGAGAACCAGAAACTGGCCGCCGCCCATCCCTTTTTGCCCTATGCACTGCTCCTCTCCGGACAGGAGTTGGAGCGGCTGTCCCTCCATGGGGATAAAGTCTATACATCCTTCCCTGTCCCGATCCTTCTGCGGGAGGAGTTGAGCGCCGACTCGGTGGACACGGATCAGGGGAACGTGATCCGCATGCCCCAGGTGCATTTCTACGTGCTGTTCAATGAAAATCTCCTCAACGAGGAGAGATTACAGATCCTGATCCAGGAAAAAGAGCGCCAGATCCAGAAGATCCAGGAGAACATCCAGACCCGGGAGGCGGAATACAGGGAATATTTTACGCGCCAGGAGCGGATCAAAAACCAGGCCGTGACCCAAAAGGGATATGAGCAGACCGAAAAGAAACTAGAAGGTCTCAGGGATCAGATCCAGAAGCTGGACGGACAGCGCACAGATACAGCGCAGAAAATGGCACAGGGCCAGGCGGAGGCGGAGCGTCTGGACAATGTCATCAAAAAAGCCGATCAAAAGATCGAACGGCAGAAACGACGGCTGGAGGATCACATGCAATTGTGCAGGGCCTATCAGAACTATACCGGATATAGGAGAGAACTGGAGCAATGCCAGAGACAGGCGGACCGTCTCACCAACCGGCAGCAGATCGCGGAGAATTCCTGTGAGGAGTTACAGGAGCGGCAGCGCACACTGGACGCAGACCGGGAGATCCTGCGCATGGAGGAACAGGAACTAAAGGTCAATCTGCGCAGATACGAGTCCTATGAAGAGACCGAGTTACAGACCGGCGACATCCAAGAGATGGAAGCCCGGTACCAGGCCATCACCGCCGGCATGACCCAGGAGATCCAGGAGTTAGAACAGCAGCAGCAAAACGCGGCCAAACGTTACGGCAGATCTTTGGAGGAGCTGGAACACCAGCAGCAAAAATACGGCCTAAAAGATAAGGAATGGGAAGGCATCCGCTACAGCCGCAAAGAGGAGACCCATCTGGAGGGCATCCGAAAAGACAAAAAAGACAAACGTCAGGAAAAAGACCGCCTCTGGAACCAGGCGCAGACAGCGATCGCGGTCATTGACAGACAGATGACCACCTGCAAACAGAAGATGCAGGAGGAATGCGGACAGGAAGAGCCTTTGCCCAGGGAGGAGATCCAGGACCAGGACTACGACGCACGCAAAAATCATCTCGCTTTCCAGGAAAAAGAAGCCCGCACACAGGCAGAGGCCCTTTCTGTACGTATCCAGAGCTACGACGAAAACCTCACAGCCCTGGCGGAATACCTGACGGAAGAGCCTGTGGAGGCACTGGAATGGGAGCAGGATTTCAGAAAGATGGACGGGGAGGCCCTGCGCAGGTTCAAGGGCATCCTGGTCCGCGACTACCACCAGAGGGAACAGGAACGGCGGGACGCTCAGGACGCTCTGAGCCGGGTGCTGAACCAGGTGGCGCGCATGGAGGATTTCCAGGAGGGATTTTACAAAAAGCCTCTGGAATCCCTGCTGGCGCTGGTCCATGACCCAACCCAGGCGCTGCTGCAGCTGTCCACCACACTCCAGTCCTACGACAGCCTGATGGCGAAGTTGGAGGTGGACATCGCCATGGTGGAAAAAGAGAGACGGGGCCTTGTGGAGATGTTTTATGAATACATCAAAGATGTCCACCGGAACCTGGGGCAGATCGACCGGAACTCCACGATCATGATCCGGGAGAAGCCGGTGAAGATGCTGAAGATCCAGATACCGGAGTGGGAGGAGAACGAGAGCCTGTACCAGATCCGTCTCCAGGACCTGATCGACGAGGTGACAAAAAAAGGCTTGGATCTTTTCGAGCGCAACGAGAACGCCCAGGAGTATTTCGGCACCCAGATCACCACCTGTAATCTGTACGACACCGTGGTGGGCATCGGCAATGTGCAGATCCGCCTCTATAAGATAGAAGAGCAGCGGGAGTACGCGATCACCTGGGCCGAGGTGGCGCGCAATTCCGGCGGGGAAGGATTCCTTTCCGCGTTCGTCATCCTCTCCAGCCTGCTCTATTATATGCGCAAAGACGAGGCCGATATATTCGCGGACAAAAACGAAGGAAAGGTCCTGCTGATGGACAACCCATTTGCCCAGACCAACGCGGCCCATCTGCTGAAACCTCTGATGGATGTGGCGAGGAAGACCAACACGCAGCTGATCTGCCTGACCGGGCTGGGCGGCGAATCCATCTATAACCGCTTTGACAACATATACGTGCTGAATCTGCTGGCCGCCAGTCTGCGGGGCGGGATGCAGTATCTGCGGGCAGAGCACATCCAGGGAAAAGAGCTCCAGGAGATGGTGGTCTCCCAGATCCAGGTGGCCAAACAGCAGGAACTGCTGTTTTAATGGCTAAGCGGCCGCTTTCCCATTGACAAAGGGAAACCAGGTGTAATACAATGACAGGAAGAAAAAGGAGGTATAAGGAAATGGCGAAAGTTGGGATCGTGATGGGCAGTGATTCAGACATGCCCGTGATGAGCAAGGCGGCAGACATCTTAGATCAGCTGGGTGTGGAGTACGAGATGCGGATCATCTCCGCCCACCGGGAACCGGATGTTTTTTTTGAATATGCAAAGTCAGCGGAGGAAAAAGGGTGGAAAGTGATCATAGCGGGCGCGGGGATGGCGGCCCATCTGCCGGGGATGTGCGCGGCGATCTTCCCCATGCCCGTGATCGGGATCCCCATGCACACCACGTCTCTGGGCGGAAGGGATTCCCTGTACTCGATCGTGCAGATGCCCTCCGGCATCCCGGTGGCCACGGTGGCTATAAACGGCGGGGCCAACGCGGGACTTTTGGCGGCGAAGATCCTGGCTACCTCCGATGAGGAGCTTTTGGGGCGGCTGAAAGAGTATTCCAAGAAATTAAAAGAGCAGGTGGAGGCAAAGGACGCCCGGCTGCAGCAGGTGGGCTACAAGGATTATTAGGAGGAGACTGGATCTATGGACTATAAGAAAGCGGGCGTAGATATAGAAGCGGGTTACCGCTCTGTGGAGCTTATGAAGGAACATGTGAGCAGGACGATGCGCCCCGAGGTACTGACAGATATCGGTGGATTTTCCGGCGCGTTTTCCCTGGCGGGATTCTCCGGCATGGAAAGACCGACGCTGCTCTCCGGGACAGACGGCGTGGGGACGAAACTGAAACTGGCTTTTCTGCTGGATAAGCACGACACGGTGGGCATTGACTGTGTGGCTATGTGCGTCAACGACATTGCCTGCGGCGGCGGACAGCCGCTCTTTTTCCTGGACTACATTGCCTGCGGCAAAAATTTCCCCGAGAAGATCGCCCAGATCGTAAGCGGCGTATCCGAAGGATGCCTTCAGGCCGGGGCGGCTCTGGTCGGCGGGGAGACTGCGGAGATGCCGGGCTTTTACCCGGAGGATGAATATGACCTGGCCGGATTTGCCGTGGGGATCGCGGATGAGAAAGACCTGATCACCGGAAAAGAGATCAAGGCCGGGGACGTGCTGATCGGGATGGCCTCCTCCGGCGTGCACAGCAACGGATTCTCCCTGGTGCGGAAGATCTTTGAGATGACACGCGGTTCGCTGGAGACCCATCATGATGAGCTGGGGACCACGTTGGGAGAAGCCCTCATCGCCCCCACGAAGATCTATGTAAAAGCGTTGTCGTCCATCCGCAGCGCAGGCGTGCGCATCCATGGCTGCAGCCATATCACCGGAGGCGGATTTTATGAAAATGTCCCCCGCATGCTGCCGGAGGGCATCCATGCCCAGATCAAAAAAGACAGCTATCCCATCCCGCCGATCTTCCCGCTGCTGGCCAAGACGGGCGGCGTGGAAGAGCAGATGATGTACAATACTTATAATATGGGTCTTGGTATGATCCTGGCGATGGATGCCAAGGATGCGGACAAGACCATGGAAGCCATCCGGCAGGCCGGGGAGATGGCCTATGCGGTGGGCGAGGTCATCTCCGGCGACAAAGGGGTGACATTATGTTAAAGATGTTAAAAATGGCTGTACTGGTCTCCGGCGGCGGGACCAACCTGCAGGCGATCTTGGACGCCATCCGGGAGGGGAGGATCACCAACGCTTCGGTGGAAGTGGCGATCAGCAACAATCCGGGGGCCTATGCCCTAAAGCGCGCCGAAAACTGCGGGGTCAAGGCAGTCTGCGTCTCCCCCGCCTCTTATAAAGACAGGGAGTTGTATAACGAGGCCCTTGTGCAGACAATCCAGTCCTATCAGGTGGACTTAGTGGTGCTGGCCGGGTGCATGGTGGTGATGCCAAAAGCGATGATCGAGGCGTATCCGAACCGGATCATCAACATCCATCCGGCGCTGATCCCGTCTTTTTGCGGCACGGGCTTTCACGGACTGCATGTGCATGAGGAAGTCCTAAAACGCGGCGTGAAAGTGACGGGGGCGACGGTGCATTTCGTGGATGAGGGCACGGATACAGGGCCGATCATCTTACAAAAAGCGGTGGACGTGCAGCCGGACGATACGCCGGAAACACTGCAGCGCAGGGTGATGGAGCAGGCGGAGTGGCAGATCCTGCCCCGTGCGATCGATCTGATCGCCAATGGGAAAGTGTCTGTTGAACAGAGTAAAGTGGTGATAAAGGAGTAAAAGAGATGAAGATACTGATCGTAGGCGGCGGCGGGCGGGAACACGCGATCGCATGGAGCGTGGCGAAGAGCCCTAAAGTGGATAAGATCTACTGCGCACCGGGCAATGCAGGGATCATGGAATATGCGGAATGTATACCGATCGGGGCGATGGAATTTGAGAAACTGATCGCATTTGCAAAGGAAAAAGAGATCGATCTGACGATCATCGGCATGGACGATCCGCTGGCCGGCGGCATCGTGGATGGATTTGAAAAGGCGGGCCTTAAAGTCTTCGGTCCCAGAAAGAATGCGGCGGTCATCGAGGGGTCCAAAGCATTTTCAAAGGACCTGATGAAAAAATACAACATACCCACGGCGGCGTACGAGAATTTCGACGATCCGGATAAAGCGCTGGCGTATCTGGAGGATCTGGACAAAACCCAGTTCCCGATCGTGCTGAAGGCGGACGGTCTGGCCTTGGGAAAGGGCGTGCTGATCTGCCAGACCCTGGAGGAGGCAAAGGACGGGGTCAGGACCATCATGCAGGATAAGAAATTCGGCGATGCGGGCAACACCATGGTCATCGAGGAATTTATGACGGGCCGGGAGGTGTCGGTGCTGGCGTTCGTGGACGGAAAGACCGTCAAGACCATGACATCCGCCCAGGACCACAAACGTGCTCAGAACGGGGATCAGGGCTTGAATACCGGAGGGATGGGCACATTCTCGCCCAGTCCTTTCTATACAGAGCAGATCGATGCGTTCTGTCAGGAGAAGATCTTCCAGCCAACCGTGGATGCCATGGCAAAGGAGGGCAGGCCATTTACAGGGATCTTGTTCTTCGGACTGATGCTCACGGAAAATGGACCGAAGGTCTTAGAATACAATGCGCGTTTCGGCGATCCGGAGGCACAGGTGGTGCTGCCGAGGATGGAGAACGACATCATCGATGTGATCGAGGCATGCCTGGAGGGGCGGCTGGCGGATGTGGACCTGGCCTTCGAGGATAATGCGGCCGTCTGTGTGGTGCTGGCCTCCCAGGGGTATCCCCAGGCGTATGAGAAAGGGATCCCCATGCACGGTTTTGAGCGGTTCAAGGATAAGGACGGCTATTACTGTTTCCACGCCGGGACGAAGCTGGATGGAGATACGATCGTCACCAACGGCGGACGGGTGCTGGGCATCACGGCCAAAGGCAGGGATCTAAAAGAGGCCCGCAAGAATGCGTACGCCGCCACCGAGTGGATCGAGTTTTCAAACAAGTACATGAGGACGGATATTGGAAAAGCTATTGACGAAGCATAAAAAGGTTTGTCTATGAGTCAGATTGAATGGGGGAGGCTTTTGCGGAAGCTTTCCCCTTATACGATAAAAAAAGGGCTGCTCTATTTCAAACATTACGGGCCGAAAGAGTTCCTGGTCCGTCTGGAGGAGCGGTTTGAGCCGGAGGAAGTCCCCTACGGGCCCTGGTATGAGGCGTATCGCCCCACGGGAGATGAGTTGGAGCGGCAGAGGAAGAAGCGGTGGAAGGCAAAGCCGACGATCACCATAGCGGTGCCTGCGTATAAAACCCCGGAGAGATTCCTGCGCGAGATGATCGAATCCGTGCTGGCGCAGACGTATGGGGATTGGGAGCTTTGCGTCGTCAATGCGGGAACTGAGATCGGCCGCGATGGCGATGGGGATGATAAGGTTTCCGACGGGCGGCAGGTGCAGTCAAGGATACTGGCGGAGTACGCGGCAAAAGATCCGCGGATCCGGTACGAGGACCTGCCGGAGAACTTAGGGATAGCGGAAAACACCAACCGGGCGTTCGCCATGGCCCGGGGCGACTATATCGGGCTTTTGGACCACGACGACCTGCTGGCGCCCAATGCGTTGTATGAAGTGGCCAGGGCCCTGGAAAAAGATCCAGACATCGGCTGTATCTATACGGACGAAGATAAGGTCACGACGGACCTTTCCGAGCATTTCCAGCCCCATCTGAAGCCGGATTTTAACCTGGACCTGCTGCGTTCCAACAATTACATCACCCACTTTTTCCTTGCGCGCCGGGAGATCATTGAACAGGCGGGCGGTTTCCGGCAGGAGTTCGACGGCGCACAGGACTATGATCTCATCCTGCGGTGCACGGAATGTGCCGGGAAGGTCCATCATATCCCGGAGATCCTCTACCATTGGCGGACCCATAAGTCCTCCACGGCGGACAACCCGGCCAGCAAGATGTATGCCTTTGAGGCGGGGCGGCGGGCGATCGAGGCGCATTTAGAGCGGACAGGCACACCGGGGGAGGTCTCCCACACCAAAGATCTGGGATTTTATCGGGTCCGGTATCCGGTGCGCAGGGAGGAGCTGATCTCCATCATCATCCCCAACAAGGACGAGAGGGATACGCTGGAAAAATGTCTGCGCTCCATAGAAGAGAAGTCTACTTATAAAAACTACGAGATCATCATCCTGGAGAACAACAGTGTCACAGAGGAGATCTTTGCCTATTATGAGGAGCTGAAAAAGAAGCCCCATATCCGCGTGGCCGTCTGGGAGGGGGATTTTAATTATGCGGCGATCAACAACTACGGCGCATCCCTGGCGAAGGGACGGTATCTGCTGTTCCTCAACAACGATATCGAGGTGATCTCCCCAGACTGGATGGAGGAGATGCTGGGGAACTGCCAGCGGCCGGAAGTGGGGGCCGTGGGGGCAAAGCTCTATTACCCGGACGGTACGATCCAGCACGCCGGCTGCATCATCGGGATCGGGGGCATCGCCGGGCATATGTTCGTGGGGATGTCCGGGGAGCGCACAGGATATCTGCATAAGGCTTCGATCCAGCAGGACCTGAGTGCGGTGACGGCCGCCTGTATGATGATGGAGGCGGAGGTGTTCCATCAGGCGGGGGGATTTACCGAGAAACTGGCGGTGGCCTTTAACGACATCGATCTGTGTTTAAAAGTACGGCGTCTGGGGCCGCTGGTGGTGTACGATCCTTATGTGGAGATGTATCACTACGAATCGAAGAGCAGAGGCGCGGAGGATGATAAAGGGAAAGTGCGGCGGTTCCAGCGGGAGATCGAGTACATGCGCAGCCATTGGCTGGATATCTTGAAGCAGGGGGATCCCTATTACAATAAAAACCTTTCCCTGACGAAATGGAACTATTCCCTCAAACCCATAGAGACAGACGGGAGAAAATAAACCATGGCAGCAGAAGTGACAGTTGTGATAC
Source organism: Clostridia bacterium (assembly GCA_910575625.1). Lineage (GTDB taxonomy): Bacteria > Bacillota > Clostridia > Lachnospirales > Lachnospiraceae > MGBC164599. The sequence goes on along the minus strand of CAJTFD010000015.1, from coordinate 77,801 downwards.
CGAATTATAATGGAAAAAAATATCTCCCGGCCTGCCTGGACGCGCTGCGGGTACAGGATTTTTCGGATCTTAAAGTGATCGTGGTGGATAATGGCTCCGCGGACGGGAGCGTGGATCTTATCCGGGAGGGATACCCGGAGGTGGAGCTGATCTGCCTTCCCAGGAACCAGGGGTTCTGCGGGGCCGTGAATGTGGGGATCCGGGCGGCGCGCACGCCCTTTGTGCTCCTGCTGAACAACGACACCCAGGCCGATTCTGGCTTTGTGGAGGCTTTGCTGAAGGCAGTCAAAAAGGATCCGCGCAGATTTTCCTGCAGCGCCAAGATGATCCAGTTTCACGACCGGACGCGGATGGATGATGCGGGGAACTATTATACCGCGCTGGGCTGGGCCTACGCCCGGGGCAAAGGCCGCCCGCAAGAAGATTACTGCCGGGAGAAGGCGGTATTCGCCGCGTGCGCAGGCGCAGCTATCTACCGAAGAGAGGTCATGGAGCGGATCGGATATTTTGACGAGGCGCATTTTGCCTATCTGGAGGATGTGGATCTGGGATACCGGGCCAGGATCCATGGGTATGTGAACGTGTTCGCGCCGGAGGCGGTGGTCTATCATGTGGGCAGTGGGACCACGGGTTCCAGGTATAATCCTTTTAAAGTGCGTTATTCAGCCAGGAACAACCTTTATCTGATCTACAAAAACATGCCGCTTTTGCAGATCGTCCTGAACCTGCCTTTTCTGGCGGCGGGCTTTTTGGTCAAGTTCCTTTTTTTCATAAAAAAGGGCTTCGGCGGGGAGTATCTCATGGGCCTGCGGGAGGGGATCGGACTCTGCAAAAGAGACAAAAAAGTGCGCTTTATGTCGAGTCATATCCAGTATTATTGTAAGATACAGCTGGAATTGTGGATCAATATGTTAAGGATTCTGGAAAAATAATGTTTTTTTAACAAAAAATTCATGATTAGATGGGAATATTTTATTGCCTTTTAGGGGCAACTACTATATAGTATATTTTGATAAAATCAATGGATTGATCGAGGTGAAGTAAATTGATCAAAGACAACCAAAGATATTTTAACCGCCTGCATGTGGTATTCGACGCTTTGGTCATTGCGATGTCCTATGTGACGGCCTGGTTCATCAAATTCCAGGGGCCTTTCTCTGAAACCTCAGTCCGGGTGCTTTCGTTTGAGCAGTATATGTCTGCGCTGGTATTTATCGTACCCGGGTTTTTGATTTTATACTACGCATTTAATCTGTATACGCCCAAACGGATGCAGGGGCGCAGGCTGGAGCTGGCCAATATCACGAAAGCCAGCACGCTGGGCGTATTTTTGATCATGGTGGCGCTGTATGTGCTGCGCATCATCGATTTTTCCCGGTCCGTGATATTCATCTTTTACGGGATCAACATCGTGGCGGAGACCCTGCTGCGCAATGTGATCCGGTACATCCTGCGGGATATGCGCCGTCGGGGATTTAACCAGAAGCATGTGCTGCTGGTGGGATACAGCCGGGCGGCGGAGGAGTATGTGGACCGGATCATCACCAACCCCCAGTGGGGCTACACGGTCTACGGCATCCTGGATGATGACGTTGAGGCGGGAACGGTCTACAAAGGGATCTCGGTGATCGGGAGGATCTCAGATCTGATAGAGATCCTCGAGAGGGAGAGCCTGGATGAGATCGCGATCACGCTGGGCCTGGGAGAGTACTACCGCCTGGAGGAGATCGTGGCGCTCTGTGAAAAATCGGGCGTGCACACGAAATTCATCCCTGATTACAACAACATCATCCCGACGAAGCCCTATACGGAGGACATCCTGGGGCTTCCAGTGATCAATATACGGCATGTGCCGCTGACGAATAATTTTTACGCTCTGGTCAAACGGATCATCGATATCCTGGGGTCATTGTGCGGTATGGCGCTGGCGTCTCCGGTGATGCTGGCCGCCTGCCTGCTGATAAAGATCACGTCGCCCGGGCCGCTGATCTACCGGCAGGAGCGTGTGGGGCTGCATAATAAAACTTTTCAGATGTACAAGTTCCGCTCAATGGAGGTGCAGAAAGAGAGCGAAGAGAAGAAAGCATGGACGACGAAGAACGACCCCCGGGTGACGGGCATCGGGAAACTGATGCGGCGGACGAGTATTGACGAGCTGCCGCAGCTCTTCAATATCTTAAAGGGCGACATGAGTCTGGTGGGGCCCAGGCCGGAGAGGCCGTTTTTCGTGGAGAAGTTCCGGGAAGAGATCCCGAGGTACATGGTCAAACACCAGGTGCGTCCGGGGCTGACCGGCTGGGCTCAGGTAAATGGATACCGGGGAGACACATCTATCCGCAAGAGGATCGAATATGATCTGTATTACATTGAGAACTGGACCCTGGGCTTTGACGTGAAGATCCTTGTCCTGACTGTATTCAAAGGATTTGTAAATAAAAACGCTTATTGAGAGTAAGGGGAAAGACATGGCAAGAAAAGGAACCAAGAAAAGGGTCATACTGTTCATAGTGGAACTGCTGATCCTCCTGCTTCTGATCGGAGGGTTGTTCGTCTACGGGCAGATCAATTCCCGCCTGAACCAGATCGAGGGGGAAGAGCTGGATAATGTGGAGATGAATGTGGTGACCAGTGAGAAGATGACCGGGTACCAGAACATCGCCCTTTTCGGCGTGGACTCCAGAGGTGACGGCTCGGATATGGGGGTCAACAACAGTGATACGATCATCATCGCCAGTATCAACAACGACACAAAAGCGGTGAAACTGGTGTCCGTGTACCGGGATACGCTGCTGAATGTGGGGAATGATTCCTATCACAAGGCGAACTCCGCCTACATGGCTGGGGGCGCTTCGCAGGCGGTCTCCATGCTGAACACCAATCTGGACCTGCAGATCCAGGATTATGTGACCGTGGACATGAACGCTCTGGTAAAAGTGATCGATCTGCTGGGCGGACTGACCGTCGAGATGACCGCGGATGAGGTTGTCCACATGAACAACTATTGTGTGGAGACTTCGGAGATCACGGGGCAGGATTACACTCGGATCGAGCCGGAGGTGGCCGGGGTGTATGAGCTAAACGGTGTGCAGGCGACTTCCTATGCCAGGATCCGTTACACGGCGGGGCTTGATTTCGAGCGGACGGAACGGCAGAGACTGATCTTGCAGAAGCTGGTGCAGAAGGCGAAGAAATCCAGCTTGGGTACGCTGTCCAGCATCATGGATGAGGTGTTCCCTCTCGTAAAAACGTCCCTGTCCAAATCACAGATCTTTGACATGGGGGCGGGGATGCTGTCCTATACATTTGATGAGACCTGTGGATTTCCCTATGAGCATACGGGTAAGATGATCGACGGGAAAGGGGATGTGGTGATCCCGGATACATTGGAGACGAATGTAAAAGAGCTGCACAGGTTCCTGTTCGGCGACGAGGCCTATGTGCCGTCGGATGTGGTGATCCACCGCAGCCAGAAGATCGCGGAGCTGGGCGGGATCGACCCGGCAAAGGGACACACGGAAGAGACCAGCACGGTCACAGAGACAGAGACGGACACGCCGGACAATACAACGACGGATACGGAATACCCCACGGAGACACAGGAATACAGTGAGGATCCCCAGACGTATAGTCAGGATTATACAGATACCGGGTATACCGAAACTTATTATACGGATCCCCAGCCGTACAGTGACGAGAATTATCAGGACACGTACCAGGATGACGGCATGTATCAAGATAATGGCCAGGCCCCGGCGGACAATGTGGACGGGACGGGTGACCAGACGTGGACAGAAGGGGGACAGTGATCTTTGAACGGAGAGCTGCCAGATTACCGGGGAGGTAAGCTGGCGGCTTTTGTAATATAGGGCAGAGGAACGGAATGAGGAAACAGGTATGACAGAGCAAAGGAGCGAGAGATGGAAGAGATGGATCTTCAGGTGGACGTCCTGATCCCGACCTACAAGCCGGGACGGCAGTTTGGAAAACTTTTGGAGCGGTTGTATGGGCAGAGCCATCCGATCAGCCGTCTGATCATCATGAACACGGAGGAGCGGTTCTGGGATCCGAGCTGGGAGGACGGCAGGGAAAATATGCAGGTACATCATATCAGGAAATCGGAATTTGACCATGGCGGGACTAGGAGGAAAGGGGCCGGATATGCTGCGGGCGATGTACTGGTGTGTATGACCCAGGACGCCATACCCCGGAACCGGGATCTGATCAGGGATCTGATCCGCCCGCTCATGCAGGAAAAAGTAGCCGCCAGTTATGCGCGCCAGTTTCCGGCCGGGAATGCACACTGTATCGAGGCATTTACCAGAGGTTTTAATTACCCGGCAAAGAGCATGGTCAAATGGAGAGCAGACCTGGGCAGGCTGGGGATCAAGACATATTTCTGTTCCAATGTGTGTGCGGCTTACGACAGGAAGGTCTACCAGGAGCTGGGCGGATTTGTGCCGCGGGCGATCTTCAACGAGGATATGATCTACGGGGCGGGCTTGATACAGGCGGGGTACGGGATCGCCTATGCGGCGGACGCTCAGGTGGTCCATTCCCATAACTACGGCTGCCGGGAACAGTTCCATCGGAATTTCGACCTGGGGGTGTCCCAGGCGGAACACCCGGAGATCTTTGCGGATGTCCCTTCGGAGAAAGAGGGGGCGTCCCTGGTATTTCGGACAGCACAGTATCTGCTGCGGCTGGGGAAACCCTGGCTGCTGGCAAAACTTGTGGCCCAGAGCGGTTTTAAATACGCGGGATACCGGCTTGGCAGAAGCTATGCGCGTCTGCCAAGGAAGTGGATACAGGCGTGTACGATGAACCCGGGATACTGGAGAGGCAGGAGATAAAACACCTTTTTTTAAACGTTCCATCACAATTTAAACACATTTCATTGTTAGACTGTACCCATAAAGTTGAGGGAACAACAGACATACAAGATAAATGTAAAGATGGAAAGGAGATATAGACTATGGGCAATGATTTTATTTTGATCGACGGATCTGATGGACAGGAGAACAGAGGGCAGCAGGACGGGATGCAGGAAAACAGGATGCAGGGAGATAGGACACAGATGCGGCAGCCATACGGCTATTATCAGACAGGGCAGGAGAACGGTTCAGCGTACCAGAAGCAGTATCGCCAGCCAAACCCACAAGATCCATCTTTCAATAAGAGTAAAAAGAACGGCAGCGGTCTGGGCAGGAAGGTGACGGCTGTGATCGCAGGAGGACTGGTCTTCGGATTGGTGGCCGGTGTAGCGTTCCAGGGCGTGAACGTGGTGGGGGATCTTTTCTTCGGACAGAAGACTTCCGGTCAGGAGGTTGGGACAGTCAGCATGATCCCGTCGGATGAGGGTGCAGAGAAAGAAAATGACACCGTGACGAACAAGAGTCAGGCCACCGTGATGCCGGTGGGGACCACGAGTGTGGCGGATGTGGCGAAGAACACGATGCCGTCGGTGGTTGCGATCACCTCGATCAGTGTCCAGGAGATCCCCACTTTTGATTTCTTCGGATGGGGCGGCGGACAGACCCAGAAGTACGAGGGGGAGTCCAGCGGTTCAGGGATCATCGTGGGGGAAAATGATTCAGAGCTTCTGATCGCCACGAACAACCATGTAGTGGAAGGGGCGAATACCTTGAGTGTCTGCTTCATGGGCGAGGAGACAGACAAGACGGCCGTGCAGGCGGATCAGACATCAGAGCAGCCGCAGAACGGCCAGGGAGAGCAATTGGCCGGCGCAGATACAGAAAATGTTGTGAGCGCGCAGATCAAAGGCACCGATGCGGAAAATGATTTGGCCGTCATCGCGGTCAAGAAGTCGGAGATCCCCCAGGAGACTATGAGCGAGATCAAGATCGCGCAGCTGGGCAGCTCGGATGAGCTGATCGTGGGTGAGCAGGTGGTGGCCATCGGCAATGCGCTGGGCTACGGTCAGTCCGTGACATCCGGCTATGTGAGTGCGCTGGACCGCTATGTGGAGGATATGACCACGCCGTGCATCCAGACAGATGCGGCCATCAACCCCGGGAACAGCGGCGGCGCTCTGCTGAATATGAGCGGACAGGTGATCGGGATCAACTCCGCGAAGCTGGCAGACAACGCGGTGGAGGGCATGGGTTATGCGATCCCGATCTCCACGGCGATGCCGATCTTAGATGACCTGATGAGCCGGGAGACTCGGGAGAAAGTGGATGAGGGCAGTGCTTCTTATATCGGGATCTCCTGCAAAGATGTCTCAGCGGAGATCAGCCAGATGTATGGGATGCCTACAGGCGTGTTCGTATCCGAGGTCACAGAGAATGGCCCTGCACAGCAAGCGGGGATCTTACCCAATGATATCATCACTTCCCTGGACGGGACGAAGATCTCTTCCACGGAGGAACTGACCGGGCAGCTGGAATATTATGCAGCCGGGGAGACTGTGGAAGTTGTGATCCAGAGGGCCGAAGGTGGACAATATAAAGAGCAGACGATTTCTGTGACTTTGGGAAATAAGAAAGATATGGAATCTTAGCAGACGGAGGATGATCCCGCGGCGGCAGGCTGCGGGGTCATCCTTTTTAGGTAAGATCTAAGGTCCACCGGCAGTTTTTGGGCAGCAGCCCGGCGTAAGGCCCTGCCTGTCCAGGAGATCCGCGCCCCAGTCGCACATCGCGTCCAGAACAGGGATGCTGCTGCGGCCGAACGGGGTGAGCGAGTACAGGGTCCGGGGAGGTTTTGGGGGAACGACTTCCCGGCGGATCAGCCCGCACTCTTCCAGGCTGTGGAGCTGCTGCGACAGCATTCTGGGCGTGGCCTTGGGGAGCATGCGCTGCAGGTCCATGTAGTGGAGCGGTTTATCTATGAGATACCAGAGTATGAGAGGTTTGTATTTTCCGCCGATCAGGGCGAGCGTGGCTTCGCCGGAAATTGGAGGAGGCGGGGATCAAAGTCCTTGGGGTGACCGGCGCCCGTATCTAGCCCTGAATCCGCTGGGCGTGCAGGCAAAGAGCTTGCGGAAGCTCTTGGTAAAATAGCTGTGATGGTTGAAGCCGCATACGGTGGCGATCTCCGTGACGGATCTGTCTGTTGTGAGCAGCAGGTCGGCGGCGGCTTTTAAGCGGTACTGGTTGACAAAGGCTATGGGCGGATGGGCTGTGTGTTTTTTGAAAAGACTGCAGCAGGCGCTCTTTCCGATCCCGGCATGGCGGCACAGATCCTCCAGGGAGATATCTTCCGTGTAATGTTGGTGTATGTAGGCGACCAGCTTTTTCATAGTCTGGACATGGGGCAGGGTTGACGCGTCGCTGACACCAGAGATGTCCTGACAGTCTCGGCAGTGCTCCAGGAGCAGGAGCCAGGTTGTATAAAGGCAGCTTAGGATCTTGAGTTCATAGCCATCCGTTTTGTTTTCGCTGATCTTCCAGAGTGTGTGGATCTGGTGGATCAGCTGGCTGTCTTTCTCAGGAGTGATCTTCCAGGAGGCCCAGAGTCTCTCATCGAGCACAGGGCCGATATATTTATCATAGAGCAGTGTGTTGCTATGTAAGATCTTGGGATGGAACATAACGCACAGGAAGATACACTCTTGCTGTGCCCGGTCGCAGCCGTAGTGTATGACTGTGGAATTGACGATGATCCCCTCGGAGCTTTTGAGGAGGATCCGCTTGCCGTTTATATGGTAGTACATCTCCCCTTCCAGCAGATAGATGATCTCCAGATCCTCGTGCCAATGGCAGTCCGCGCGCATACCGGTGTAGGCGGAGAGCCGCTTTTTCTGGATGGAGAGCGGGATGCCGGGGGTGTCGTAGTGCACCACCTCCGATCCGTCGTGCATGGTGTTGAGCGTGACCTTCATCAAAACCTCCTGGTGTGGAATATCGTTACAATATTTGTGAAATATCGTGCTATCTATCTGGAAAATGATGCAATATCATTATAGCAAAATAAAACAGGATGGTAAAGGGTATGGATAACATTGAGAGAAGGGATAGGGAAATGGCCTACATCTCGGATGGAGCAGTGTTCGAAGAACAAAAAAGGGCATGGCGGCTGACCCAGCGGCTCAACACGGTGGACCGGGCGGATTTTGAGCTGCTGGGGCGGATCACGGCAGAGCTGTTGGGAAAGTCGGAGAAGGCGATGATCAACCCGCCTTTTTACTGTGATTATGGCAGCCACATCGAGGTGGGGAAAAATTTTTTTGCAAATTATAATTGCATGATCTTGGATGTGGCGAAGGTGACGATCGGGGACAACTGCCAGATGGCGCCCAACGTGGCGATCTACACAGCCGGGCATCCGCTGCACCCGGATACGCGGAATTCCGGCTATGAGTACGGCATCGGCGTGACCATCGGCGACAATGTGTGGATCGGGGGCAATACAGTCATCTGTCCCGGGGTCAATATCGGGGATTGTGTGGTCATCGGCGCGGGGAGTGTGGTCACCAAAGATATCCCGGCCTGGACAGTGGCCGCGGGGAATCCCTGTAAAGTCCTCCGCAAGATCACCGAGGCGGACCGGAGGTATTATTATAAGGATCGTGAGATCGACGAGGAGGCATGGCGGGATATCCAGGCAAAGGAGGAAGATGTAAGATGATCGATATCCATCAGTTTAAATGGACAAGGGCGCCCAGAGAGTATCATATCGCAGAGGACAAAGTGGAGATCATCACAGAACCCCACACGGATCTGTGGCAGCGGACATATTATCATTTCAGCAATGATAATGCGCCGGTCCTGCAGATGGCGACGGAGGAGAAATTTTTTACGTTTACGGTGAAGACAGAGTTTGACACCAGCCACCGCTTCGACCAGTGCGGTGTGGTCATGTATCTGGACAGTGACAACTGGCTGAAGGCTTCTGTGGAATATGAAAATGGAGAGTTTCAGAATCTGGGCAGCGTGGTGACTGACCGCGGCTATTCCGACTGGGCGACTACCGCCATCGATCCGGCGGTGAAGACCATGTGGTTTAGGCTCAGCCGCAGGGAGGATGATTTCTGTCTGGAGTGTTCGCCGGACGGGGAGGTGTTCCGGCAGATGCGTATCTGCCATATGCGGGAGGCGAAAGAGACGATCCGTTTTGGGATTTATGCGTGCAGCCCGGAGGAGTCGTCTTTTAAAGCCGTCTTTACCCATATGGAACTCTCGGGATGCCTGTGGCCGGCCCATGACGGGCAGCAGCCGGATGAGGTGTGACGCGGGCGGGGGATGGAGCGTCAGTGGTCAAGTAAAGATATGGAGGATATAAAAAGGCATATGCAGGAGAGCACATGCCTTTTTTGGGTCAAATGTCCAGCAGATCAGCGATATCAGAAAAATTGATGAGCAGATCGTTATAGATATTGACTCTGATCATCGGATCAAAAGGATACTGAACGTTTAAGATATCGTCTTCAAAGTAGTTTACAGTGATGAGTTTTCGCATTGGATCGACGATCCAATACTCACGTACGCCGTAGTTCTCGTAATAGTAAAGTTTGCGGATATAGTCATCTGCCGGGTTGCCTGGAGAGACGATCTCGATGATAAGATCAGGCGCGCCATTGCATCTTTTTCCGTCCAGTTTGTTTTTATCGCAGATTACCATGATATCAGGTTGGACAAGTGTCAGAGGTTTATCACATAGTTTTACGTCAAAAGGAGCAGTGAATATACTGCATGATCCTTTCTTGCGGAGGATATAGTTGTTTATGGCAGTGGAAAGCTGCATAGAGATTGCTTGATGTATCTGTGAAGGGCTGGCCATGTAACGGATCTGTCCTTCAAATACTTCGGCTCTGATATCGTCTGGGAAGGCCTCATATTCTTCCAGAGTGGTGACGGCGCGCTGTGGTTGTGATACTGACATAGTAATATTTCCTTTCGTAAAATCCTTTAATGGGAGCAGATCTTCATATCTTCCTGGTCACGCATCGATCTTTTTTTGATTATAACATGTTCGGAGAGATGGATAAAGAGCTGTTTCTGGAAAGTCATCGGCGCTATGATCGATAAATGTGGATTTTTGGATATATGGCTCCCGGATCGCAGCGGCCGCCATCATATCTTGTTCCAGATAGACCGTCAAATGGCATCGCATGGGACTGCGGTCCGGTTCTTTTGCCAGAGTACGGTCTTTTTTCGTGTCTTTTCTTTTTGGATCTGATTGAGAAAAGCAGGTTTTTATGGTATCATGGTACGTAACGCTATGTGCGTTTATTGATGGATCTACAAAGGATTTTTACAGAGGATGATCATATGGGTGCAAGAGAACCGAGATTTCACGGAGAGGTATCAAAGAAGAGCCATGCCAATATGAGCAGGATACGCGGCAAGGACACCAGTATCGAGCTGGCGCTGCGAAAGGCTCTCTGGGCGAAGGGATACCGCTATCGGAAGAATTACAAGACCGTGGCGGGCAGCCCGGACATCGTGCTGACGAAATATAAACTGGCGATCTTCTGCGACAGTGAATTTTTCCACGGAAAGGACTGGGAAGCGTTAAAGCCCCGGCTGGAAAAGGGAAAGAATCCAGACTACTGGATCAAAAAGATCGAGCGGAACATGGAGCGCGACCGGGAGAAGGATCAGAGGCTCTTGTATGAAGGGTGGACGGTCATCCATTTCTGGGGAAAAGATATCCTAAAGCATACAGATGAATGCGTGAAGGTCATCGAGGAGACGATCTTTGACATCACGATGGGACGGACATCCCGGCCGGTGTGGGAAGATGAATGAGAGGGAGGATCCATGGAGAGGACAGTTTGTGAATTATTTGCCGGTGTGGGCGGTTTCCGCTGCGGGCTGAATGGGGTAAAGACTTTGGAGGACATGGAGAAGCCGGAGCGGTGGGAGACCGTCTGGTTCAGCCAGTGGGAGCCCGCCGAAAAGAATACCCAGTATGCCCACGACTGCTATGTGTACCATTTCGGGACCTGCCTTGACAAAAATGGCGCGGATACCACCAACTATAATATAGAAGAAGTGGATAAAAGGACCCTTCCCGATTTCAACCTCCTGGTGGGCGGTTTCCCCTGCCAGGACTATTCCGTTGCGTCCTCCCTGGCCACCTCGAAAGGCCTGGAGGGAAAGAAAGGGATCTTATGGTGGTCGATCCGGGAGACGATCGAGGAGAAGCAGCCGCCTTTTGTCTTGCTGGAAAATGTGGATCGTCTGCTCAAATCCCCGGCCAGACAGCGGGGGAGGGATTTCGGTGTGATGCTGGCCTGTTTCCGGGATGAGGGATACACGGTGGAATGGCGTGTGATCAATGCGGCGGAATATGGTTTTCAGCAGCGCAGGAGGCGGGTATTTATCTTCGCATATAAAGACGATACAAGATACAATGGAGATATCCAGGCCAAGAATGGCTATGCCTTAAAAGCATCGGTGGAGGAGAAGAGGACATGCATGAGCCAGGTGCTGCTCAAAGATGGTTTTTTTGCCTCCACATTTCCGGTCATGGATGTGGATCCGAAGGAACTCCTGATAGAGGAACTGCCCGAGGGGCTTGGAGCATTGTCTGATTCGTTTGCCTTCGGTTTTGAGAATACGGGGATCATGAAGGACGGGGTGGTCTATACATGCAAGACCGTGCCCGCGTATGAGGGTGGGCAGATCACCCTGGGGGATATCATGGAGACGGGTGACGTGGAGGAGCGGTATTTCATACCGGAAAAAAAACTCTACTACACAGATCCGGATGTGCACCACAGCGATGAGACCGAAAAGCGGCTGCCAAAGGAGGACCGGCAGACCTGGCAGTACATCAGGGGCGCGAAAAAACTGCCCCGCAGGGCGGCGAATGGGCATGCGTATATATTTTCGGAAGGGGCCATCGCCATGATCGATGCCCAGGACCGGCCGGCCCGCACCATGCTGACCTCCGAGGGGAATTTCAGCCGCACCACACATATCGTCCGGGATAAGAAGACCGGCCGGATCCGGCTGCTGACGGCCGGGGAGACCGAGCGGATCCAGGGATTTCCCACGGACCACACGAAATATTGCTTGGTGGAGGGCGAGGCTGTGGAGATGCCGCTGCACAAACGCAGGTTTATGATGGGGAATGCGCTGGTGGTGGATCTGGTACGGCTGATGGGGCGGACGCTTGAGGGGATCTTTGAGCGGGAACCCTGAATGTGAACTATGGCAGCAGGGTATCGGGTGCCAGCTATGCCAGAGGCTGATGGAAAAGATCCGGTCTTGGACTGGTTCGATAAAACCAGCAGCTGCACGGATTTGGGATAAAATGTATGGAAAAATACTTTTGTGTAAAATTACGGATCTGTATGGCGGGATACGTCTGGAGAATATCCATCAGACTGCTGCTCACGTGATATTAGCAATCTTAAAGTATGAACAGAATGGACCTATACGGTTGAAAAAAAACTGGAATAATGTTACTATATCTCCTATAAAGATCCTGCCGCCGCATGGGGCGGGGTATATGGAGAAAGGCGGTGAGACGAGTGAAAGAATACGAAGCCGTACGGGAGATCTTCAACGAATGCTCCGGGAACCAGATGCGGGACGTATTTGTGGAAGAGCTGCAGATCGAGGATCTGGATGCTTTTATAAAAGATAAGTACAAAGACGAGGATATGAGTTACGAAAAGACCATCCTGGAGGATGGCACCGTGATCTACGACATCCTCACATCGCAGATCAAGCAGAGGTATTCCTTTACAGAGATCTGATCCCTTGTTATAATAGAAAACGGGCAAAAAGACAATGCTAAGATAGACGGAGGGTATATGGATCAGGACGAACATGAGGAGACGCATAAGCACGTGCTGGCCAACGGGACGGTGGTGGAGCATACCCACGGCCACGGGCATACCCACAGCCATACACATACCAAGTCTGTGCTGAACCGGTTGTCCCGTGCGATCGGGCATCTGGAATCGATAAAGAAGATGGTGGAGTCCGGGCGGGACTGCAGCGAGGTGCTGATCCAGTTATCGGCGGTGAAGTCTGCCATCAACAATACGGGGAAGGTCATCCTCCAGGACCACATCGAACACTGCATCGTGGATGCGGTGGAGCATGGAGATACCCAGGCGATACGGGAACTGGAGAAAGCTATAGACCAGTTTATAAAATAAGAAGGAGTGTATACAAAAATGGCAAAAGAATGCGACAATGCCAGCTGCACAAAAGATGATTGTGCCGGCTGTAAGGAAAGACAGGAAAACGGGATACCCAAAGAGGAATGTAATCAGTTTTCGCAGATCCGCAAAGTGATCGGGGTGGTCAGCGGCAAAGGTGGCGTGGGCAAATCTTTTGTGGCGGCTTCTCTTGCAAACCAATTAGCTGCAAAAGGTTTTAGGGTCGGCATATTGGATGCGGATGTGACCGGGCCGTCCATCCCGAAGATGTATGGACTGACCGGGGCCGCGTATGCCGATGAGAACGGACTGCAGCCGAAAGTGACCGAGAACGGGGTCAAAGTGATCTCCGTCAACTTGCTTTTGCCCTCAGAGGAGACACCGGTGATCTGGAGGGGGCCTGTGATCGCGAACATGGTCAAACAGTTTTGGACAGATGTGGTATGGGAAGAGATCGATTACCTGCTGGTGGATATGCCTCCTGGAACGGGAGATGTACCGCTGACGGTGTTCCAGTCCCTGCCAGTGGACGGTGTGGTGATCGTCACATCACCCCAGGATCTGGTGCATATGATCGTGAAAAAAGCGTACAACATGGCGGACATGATGCACATCCCGGTACTGGGCATCGTGGAGAACTACAGCTATGTGAAATGTCCAGACTGTGGAAAAGAGCTGAAAGTATTCGGCGAGAGCCATATCGAAGAGATCGCGGCAGAGCTGAAAGTGCCGCTTTTGGGCAAGATGCCCATGGATCCGGAATACGCATCCTGCGCGGATAAAGGCTGCTTCCACAAGGTGGAGAACCCGTACCTGACAGGCGGCGTGGACGCAATGCCAAAATTAGATTAAAATAAAGATCAAAATAAATAAAAAAAGATATTGACAACTCCGAACGAGCGTTCTATAATCAATAAAAAGAACGGACGTTTGGAGTTGTTTGCGTATGGTGATCCAGGAAAAAATGGATTTGGAACAAAAACTGCATATCTTATCGGCTGCGGCCAGGTACGACGTGGCGTGCACATCCAGCGGCCATGACCGCAAGGGGGATGGAAAGGGCATCGGCAGCTGCGTCGCCCCGGGTATCTGCCACAGCTTTTCCGCGGACGGCCGGTGCATCACGCTGCTGAAGATCTTATTTACCAATGAGTGTGTGTTCGATTGTAAATACTGTATCAACCGCAGTTCCAACGACGTGGTGCGCACATCCTTTACGCCGGAGGAGATCTGTGAGCTGACCATACAGTTTTACCGGAGGAATTACATCGAGGGACTGTTTTTGAGTTCCGGGGTCCTGTACAGCCCGGATCACACGATGGGGCTTTTGTATGAGACGGTTTATCGGCTGCGCAGGCAGTACGGTTTCCAGGGCTATATACATCTGAAGACGATCCCCGGGGCATCCGCCCAGCTGGTGGAACAGGCCGGGTATCTGGCGGATAGGATGAGCGTGAACCTGGAGTTTCCCACTGCGGAGGGTTTAAGACGCCTGGCGCCCCACAAGAGCCGGAAGACGATCTTAGGCCCCATGCGCCAGATCCAGATGAAAGCGGGGGAGAACCGCCAGGAGCTGGCCGTATGCCCCCAGGGACCGCGTTTTGTCCCGGCCGGGCAGAGCACCCAGATGATCATAGGTGCGTCCGGGGAGACGGATTACGAGATCGTCACGGTGGCCGAATCCCTGTATAAAAAATTTTCGCTGAAAAGGGTCTTCTACTCGGCGTTTGTCAATGTGAACCGGGATCTGTCCCTCCCCGCGACGGACCAGGGCCCGCCGCTGCTGCGGGAGCATCGGCTCTACCAGGCGGACTGGCTGCTGCGTTTCTATGGATTTGCGGCGGAGGAGCTGTTGAGTCCGCAGAGGCCAAATTTCAACGTGTTCTTAGATCCGAAGTGTGACTGGGCGGTGGGGCATCTGGAGCGGTTCCCGGTGGAGATCAACCAGGCGGATTACTATACGCTGCTGCGGGTGCCCGGGATCGGGAGCAAGTCGGCGGGGAAGATCATAGGCGCGAGGAGGTATGGGAGCTTGGATTTTGAGGATCTGAAAAAGATGGGGGTCGTCCTGAAGAGGGCAGTCTATTTCATCACCTGCAAGGGCCGGATGTTCTTTCCGATCAAGATGGAAGAGCGGACGATCACCCAGAGCCTGCTGGCCGCTCAGGGGAAGAAAAAAGGTCCTTTGGATCAGGCCAAGGGTCACCGTCAGTTGTCCCTGTTCGCGGATATGGGGGTGGAGCTGTCATCATGAATGAAAAATATATACTGATCTGTACGGATAGCATAGAGGGGATCTTCACAGGTGTGTACGATGGATGGAAATACGGAAACGAGGGGGCGCAGGTGGAGCTGCGCACGGAGCCGCCCAGTCAGCCGGAATTTTTCAGCCGATATGAGACGGTAGAGTCCGACCCGGAGAAGGCGGGAAAAGTGATGCGCACCATCTGGCGGGAACTGGGGAGAGCCTCCTATGAACAGCTGTGCTATGCGGCCTGTTCCACGGATGAGGAGAAGGGCACATGCATCTACTACGCGCTGCGGGACGGTTTATCCCGCAGGCGGGGCAATCCGGCTGTATTGGAGAATTTAAAAAATCCCCATATATTGAAGATCTCGAAGCTGCGGCAGACTGTGTGGCATGAGATGCACCGTTTCCTGGGGTTCGTGCGCTTTCAGGAGATCCGGGATGGGATCCTCTTCGCGGCCATCTGCCCGGACAATGCGATCTTGCCGCTGATCGGGCCCCATTTTGCAGACCGCCTGCCCAGGGAGGACTGGATCATCTATGATGAAGGGCGCGCGGAGGCTCTGCTCCACCCGGCCGGGAAGCCCTGGTACATCCAGCGGCAGGCCGTATTGGACGGTCCGGTCGAGGAGGAGGACGGAGGTTATGCCGCTCTGTGGAAGACATTTTGTAAAAATATATCGGTCGCGGAACGGGAAAACTTAAGGGCACAGAGGCAAAACCTGCCGTACAAATATCGGCGATATATGCCGGAATTTTGGTGAAGATCAACTATTGACAAAATTTCCCCGGAATGTAATAATAGGTCAAACCAAAAAAGGTAGTATCAGGTTACTTTCTATAGCCGGATTCATGGCTGGCAGTAACGGAGCTATTTAGTCGTTGTTTTCATTCATGAGGAGGAAAGTGTTATGGAAATGAAGATCAAATTGAACGGGATACAGGAAGTAAAGGAATTTGTGACGGCGGCGGGAAAGTGTGACTTTGACGTTGATATATTTTATAACCGCGTTGTCATTGATGCGAAATCGATCCTCGGTGTTTTGAGTATGGACCTGAGCAGAGTCCTTTCAGTCAGGGCTTACGGCGTAAACAAAGGTTTCCAGAAGATCTTGGAGAAGTACGCTGTGCAGGATGTCGCGGCTTAACAGGGATATCGATATCATATATTTTTCAGAGCCTGTTCCTTTTCTGTTGCAGAAGAGGGATGGGCTTTTGTTGTATTTTTATTTTTTAGGAGGCAGCCGTGGGAAAAAGGGTGATCAGGATATCCGTGCGGGCTCTGGTAGAGTTTATCCTGCGCAGCGGTGACCTGGATGGACGGCGGGGTTCCCTGGCCGACAGGGAGGCCATGCAGAAAGGGAGTCGGATCCATCGGAAGATCCAGAGGCAGATGGGAGCGGGCTACCAGGCGGAAGTCCCGTTGGTCTGGGAGAGAGGGTATGAGGGGTTCACCCTCCGTCTGGAAGGGCGCGCCGACGGGATCATACCCGCCGGGAAGGAAAAAGGGGAGGAAGATGTGGCCGTCATCGATGAGATCAAGGGAGTCTTCCGGGACCTGGACTATCTGGCAGAGCCGATAGAGATACATCTGGCCCAGGCAAAATGTTATGCCTGCATGTATATGGACCGCCTTGCCCCATCCGGAAAAGATCGGCGGAGCCATAAGATCGCCGTGCAGATGACTTACTGCAATATAGAGACGGAGCAGATCCGGCGTTTCCGCCAGGAATATCAGGTGGAGGAGCTCTTCCAGTGGTTTGAGGGACTGATCGACGCCTATCATAAATGGGCGGATCATCAGGTGCGGTGGCAGGAGGCGCGGGATCTGTCCATGCAGGGGCTGGAATTCCCGTTTGCGTACAGGCCGGGGCAGCGGGACATCGTGCGGGGCGTTTACCACACGATCTTCAATAAAAAGCAGCTGTTCGTGCAGGCCCCCACCGGGGTGGGCAAGACTATGTCCGCACTCTTTCCGGCGGTGCGGGCCATCGGGGAGGGGCTGGGGGAGAAGCTTTTCTATCTGACGGCCAAGACTGTGACCCGCACGGTGGCGGAGGAGGCCATCGCTCTGCTCGCAGAGCGCGGTCTGCGTTTCCAGGCCCTGACATTGACGGCCAAGGAGAAGATCTGTCCGCTGGAGAGGCCGGCCTGTAATCCGGAGGAGTGCATCTATGCCAAAGGCCATTTTGACCGGGTGAACGATGCGGTCTATGAGATCTGGACCCGCGGGGAAGCTCTGGCGCGGGAGGAGATCCTGGATCAGGCAGAGAGATGGCAGGTGTGTCCCTATGAGATGAGTCTGGATCTGGCGGAGTGGGTGGACGGGGTGATCTGTGATTACAACCATGTCTTCGACCCCAATGCCCGTTTGCGCCGTTTTTTTGGGGAGAACGCGAAGGGGGAACATATCTTCCTGATCGACGAGGCCCATAACCTGGTGGATCGGGGGCGGGAGATGTTCAGTGCCGTTTTGCGGGAGGAGACGGTGGCGGCTGCCCACGAGAGATTTTACGTCTATTCCCGGAAACTCGACCGGTATCTGGAACGGCTGGGCGGGGAACTTCTTGCGCTGAAACAGGAGTGCGTCACATACCGGATCTGGAAGAACGCAGGGGGGATCCCGGTGGCGGTGATGAACGTTGCGGGTGAGCTGGAGACACTGCTGGCGGACGAGGAGCGGCAAGATATCGGCCGGGAGGCACGGGAGGAGATGCTGGGATTTTATTTTGTGGTGCGGGATTTTTTGGCTATCTCGGAGCTGGTGGATGAAAATTATGTGGTGTACACCCAGCAGGATCCGGACGGTGGTTTTTTTCTGAAGCTCTTCTGCGTGAATCCCTCGGGAAATCTGCAGGCGTGTTTGGATAAAGGCGTCAGCACGGTCTTTTTTTCAGCGACGCTGCATCCTCCGGTCTATTACCGGTCGCTGTTCAGCCGGAGGCATGACGATTATGCGGTGTGTGTGCCCTCCCCCTTTGATCAAAAACGGCGGTGCCTGTGCGTGGCCCGGGATGTGAGCAGTCGTTATACCAGGCGTGGCCCGGAAGAATATCAGAAGATCGCTTCCTATATATATTGCATGGTGTCAGCGAAAAAGGGCAATTATCTTGTCTTTTTTCCCTCCTATCAGATGCAGCAGGAAGTTTTTCAGGAGTTTTTGGCGGCGTATGCGCCAGAGCCGGTCCGCTGTATCTGTCAGAGGGCGGGGATGGATGAGGGGGAACGGGTGGATTTTCTGAAAGGTTTCCAGGTAGATGCGGGTGAGAGCGCAAAGCGGACAGAGAGCCTGGTGGGCTTCTGTGTGATGGGCGGGATTTTTTCAGAAGGGATCGATCTGATCGGGGAGAGCCTGATCGGAGTGGCAGTGGTGGGGACGGGGATCCCCCAGGTCAGTTATGAGCGGGAGATCTTAAAAGCCTATTATGATCAGCGGGGCGGGCAGGGATTTGACTATGCGTATCGTTATCCGGGGATGAACAAAGTCCTGCAGGCGGCGGGGCGGGTGATCCGCACGCCGGAGGATATGGGGATCATCCTTCTTTTGGATGATCGGTTCCTCCAGCGGGAATATCGTCGGCTGTTTCCGGTGGAGTGGGCGGACTATGCGGTGTGCACCCGGGAGAGTGTGGGACAGAAACTGCAGGATTTCTGGACGCGTGTGTGATGCGGATCATTCGTCGTAAAATACGATGTCGACAGATCCCATGCCGCAGCGGACATCGAGTTTCCCGTCGGGATCATCCCCTTTGGAGGAATGGCTGCCCAGGGAAAAAGTGTTGTCGCCGATATTGACTGCGCCTGCGCCGCAGGAGACATCGCAGGCATAGTCGTCCTGCTCATCGGCCATGGTGACGGCCATGCTCCCCATGCCGCAGTCCAGGGACACATTTTCGCAGTCTAAATATTCCAGATAGAGACTGCCCACGCCGACGGTCCAATCCGACTGATCGGCTGTGATCTCGCCGCTGCAGTCGAGCGTGCCTGCCCCAAGTTTTACATTCAATTCATCGGCTTCCAGGTAGTCCACGGTGACTGCGGCGGCTCCCAGTTCCAGATCCGCACTGTAGAAGTACAGGTCTTCAGGGAGATAGAGGCAGATCTCTACTTTTTGCTTCGTGGAGGTGGATCCTGTGTTGATCTTCAGCGTTTTGCCCACTAGGTCTGTCTGGACAATGCCCGAGGGGTCGGAGATGGTCTCCACTGTGATCTGGTCATCGTCCGTCTCCCGGATATCCAGTGTGCCCGCGCCTAATCGGATCTCCAGTTTGTCTGCGTCTGGGAAGCTGATCCTATCTGTATGGTCTGTGTTTCGTGTGCCTGCAGACCCTATGGTCCAGGGCATCCAGAGAGGACCTGCGGTCACATTGTCGGTAAACTGTGCCCATGTGGCGCCCAGGGCCACCGCGGCGATGAGAAAGCCAAGTCCCAGGGTGAAGAGGGCCAGGGATGTGATGATCCCGATCTTAAATATTTTTCTCATGATAAAACTCCTTTATCTGAATTTTTTCCATTTTGACTTGCACCAGTCGCAGAACCTGCGTAAAATGTCGTATGACCATTGCATGGCCCAGGGCAGTAGTTTTGACCCCATCCAGATAGCGAGTATCAGCAGGATGATCCCCACACTTAAGAGCATCATCCCCAGACCAGACATCAGAAGTCCCAGGGCCGGGCTGATCATGCATTTGGCGATACCTGCCACTGTCAGGGCGACGCCGCCGACCAGCAGGGCGAACACACCGGCCACGATGCCCAAGAGCAGACTTAAGATACCGCCCAGCAGCCCAAAGACCAGGCTGATCACGCCGCCCAGGAGTCCCGACCACAGGCCGCTGGTCACGATCAGGATCAGGGCGATGAGGATGATCTTGACGGTCTTGTTGTTATTGGTATCTTTCTCTTTTTTCTTCTGCGTAAATACGGGCCGGGGCATCTGATCTGTGTGCGGGATGCGGGTGTCACGGTAGCCTCGCTCTGTGTATTCGCCGTAATTTGGTTGCCGCTGCGGTCTGTCGGACTGAAATTCGGCCCGGATGCTGGCGGCTGCCCGCTCCGGCGTCCCACCCAGTTCTTCTATGACCCGCGCCTCGTTTTCAGGGCCCGCGTCGTCAAAATAATTGTTGTAAAATTCCAGGGCTTCCTGACGTTCATTTTCTGGAATGTCTGCCAGCAGCCGGGCGAGCCCCTCTAGAAATCCTTCTCGGTTCATCCCTCTTCCTCCTTTCTCGCTTGGGCGGGATAATGGCCGGACAGCACTGCGCTGATCCGGGAAACATAATTCTTCCATTCGCTCTGATACAGATTTAACTGGGCGGTTCCCTGTTCAGTGATCTTGTAGTACCGCCGATTCCTCCCGCGAAAGGCCATATCGTATACGTCCAGGCAGCCGTCTTTCTGCAGCCGCCGCAGGACCGGGTATAGGGTGGACTCGGAAATGTCGATGGCCTGGCGCACGTCCTGGGTGATCTTGTACCCGTATGTGCCTTCCTTTTTCCCGGATACAACGGCCAGGACGATGGCATCCAGCAGGGCAGCCCCTGTATTAAAAACCATAGGATCCCTCCTTCATTTGATGATGAAATGTTGTGTGATTGATATTTTTTATTTAATATTATCTTGTTGATAATACTATACACTATATAATATGATTATGTCAATAGCATTTGAGATTTTTATAAAAAAAGCTATGGCAAAGCCACGGCTAAATATGAGGAGTATCAAATAGATATTTTGTCATGAAATATAAAAAAGCCTGGTTTCCCAGACTTTTTGACAACGGAGAGTGTGGGATTCGAACCCACGTGCCCAGTAAAGGACAACTGCATTTCGAGTGCAGCTCGTTATGACCACTTCGATAACTCTCCTTCTTTTATACAGTCCATCTTACAATAAAAGCATTGAAAAATCAAGACTTTTTTGGCAGAAAGGATCTATCAGAAGATCCATATGGAAGGGCTCATGCATCAGAGCATGAGTCCCACGCGGTAAATGATGAATGTGACCACCCAGGCAACGGCCAGCTGGAACACGGCGGAGAATACCATCCAGCGTGTACTGTCCGCTTCCTTGCGGATGGTCGCCAGCGCCGCGGCACACGGGATATAGAGCAGACAGAACACCATCAGGCAGAAGGCATTGAGCTGTCCAAAGCCGGAAGCTGCCAGGACGCCTGCCATGGTACGCATGCCGGAGCCGGAATCGGCTGCGGGCACACCGAAGAGGACGGTGCAGCTGGACACCACGACTTCTTTCGCGGAGATCCCGGCGATCAGGGCGACCGCGATCTGCCAGAACCCCAGACCGATGGGTGCGAAGAAAGGCACGAGGCCGTGACCCAAGAGCGCCCCGAAACTGTCAGCCATTTCCAGTGTGTATCCGTGGGGGCCGAAATTCAAGAGCACCCACATGAGGATGGAGGCCACGAAGATCGTTGTTCCGGCTTTAGTCAGGTAATCTTTAACTTTTTTCCATACATAGATCGCGACAGTCCTGGAACTGGGGGCTTTGTATTCCGGAAGTTCGATCAGCAGATAGTTTTCGGCTTTTTTCCGGTCGATCAGGTGGAGGATGGCGGCGACCAGGATCGCCACCACCAACCCGATCACGTACATGGAGTAGGCCACCAGCATGGCGTGTTTTTCAAAGAACATGCCCGCGAATAATATGTAGATCGGCAGCCGTGCGCTGCAGCTCATAAACGGTGTGATCAGCATGACTTTAAAGCGGTCCCGCTTGTCTTCCAACGCTCTGGAGGCCATGATCGCAGGGACCGTGCAGCCAAAACCTAAGATCATAGGGATAAAGGCCCGCCCCGAGAGTCCCAGCCTGCTCATGATCCCTTCCATCACGTAGGCCACCCGGGCCATATAGCCGCTGTCTTCCAGAAAAGCCAGCGCCAAAAACAGGATAAAGATGTTGGGCAGGAAGGTCAGGATACCGCCCACCCCGGCCAGTACCCCGTCCAGCACCAGGGACTGGAGCACGTCGTTGACGCCCAGGGCGCTTAAGCCCCCGCCGATCCAGACAGAGAGATTTTCGATGCCCATCTCAAAATATCCCTTCAGCCAGTCGCCCACCGTAAATGTGAGGAAGAACACCACGGCCATGATCCCTAAAAAGATCGGGATGCCCCAGATGCGGTGGGTCAGCGCCCGGTCGGCTTTTTCAGTCAGGGCGTCCTGGCGGTCCTTATTGATCAGGACTTCCTTGATGATCTCCTGGATAAAATCATATTTCTCGTTGATGATGTCTGATTCATAGTTGCGGTCGATCACATCGGGAAGATCCACCGGATACCGGTCGGTGATCTCCTTGTCCTGTTCCAGGAGCTTGATCGCGTGCCAGCGGTGGTTGACCATATCTGGATACTTGGTCTCCAATGCGGCGATGATCAGGTCGATCTTATCCTCGATGCGGTCGCTGTAGACCATGGCGTATTCCGTGTGGTGGTCGTGCTGATGCTGCGGCGTATACTTGTGATGGTGGATCAGACGCTCCGGATCCGCGCAGTCCTTGTGGTGGGCGGCGGCGTGGAGCAGCACATCCAGGCCGGTCCGCCGTCTGGCCGAGACCGGGATCACAGGGATGCCCAGCATCTCCGGCAGCCGGTGGGTGTCGATCTCCATGCCGCGTTTTTCCACGATATCCATCATGTTCAGCGCCAGGACCACCGGTTTGCCCAGTTCCAGGAGCTGCAAGGTCAGATACAGATTCCGTTCCAGGGCCGAAGCGTCGGCGACATCGATGATCACATCCACTTCATCGCTCAGGATAAATTGCCGGGAGACCTGTTCCTCCATCGTATAGGAAGTCAGGCTGTAGGTGCCGGGCAGATCCACCAGGCGGATGTTCAGATCATGGTCCCGGATCGCGCCCTCCACCTTCTCAACGGTGACCCCGGGCCAGTTGGCTACTTTTAGATTTGCACCGGTGTATGCGTTGAAGAGAGTGGTCTTCCCGCAGTTTGGATTCCCGATGAAGCCGATCGTCAGATTTTCTCTCATAAAAAGTCACCCCACCAAAATGTTTTTCGTGATATTGCGCCCGAGGGCAAAACGTGTTCCCCGTACTTTGACGATGAGGACACCGTGGTTTTTGCTGTTCAGGATAGTGATGGAAGAACCGCGGGTCATCCCCAGGGCCTCCAGCCGTTTTTCCATATTGATCGGCAGTCGGATATCACAGATCTTGTGATCGTCACCGATCTTTCCTTCTGAAAGGTACATAGATGCCTCCTTATTAGCTGTTTGTCATGATAAGACTATTATGCAATAAAATGTCGTAAAAAGGAAGCCCCTAATTTATTCCCGCCAAACAGCAGACATATCCGTTTCTTTTGGAAGATCTTCCAAAAAATTAAGGAAAAATTGTTGTGGGATCAGGCAGATCAGAGTATAATAGGTGTAGCATAAGGATGGACAAAGAGGGAAGGGAGTAAACAAATGGACGTTTTTACATTAGCAACCAACAGAAGATCAAACCGTGAATTTGCCAAAAGGGAGATCAGCGCGGACAAGATCCAGGAATTGAAAGATCATTTCGCGTCTTGTCCCCGTCTGGTGCCGGATATCAACGTGGAGATGCTCATATTGGGTGAGGACGCCGCCGAGAAATTGAATGCCTGTGTAGGGTATCACAGATTCCTGATCAAAGCATTCCATTATATCGTCCTCCTCTCCGATGTGGATGAGCATTACATAGAAAATGCTGGATACATTGGCGAGGAGCTGGTGCTGAAGCTCACAGAGATGGGGATCGAGAGCTGCTGGGAGACGATCGCGGATGAACCGCTTTTGAAAAAGAGGCTGAACCTCGCCGGTGACAAGGCAGTGGCAGCTGTGATCGCATGCGGTTACGAAGAGGCTGGACTGTTTGCGAGATTGGGGATCAAGAGTCCGGCAGAGATCTTCTTAAAGAAAAAAGCTGGCGCGCCTGTGCCCAAGAAGACGATCCCCCAGATGTTTTACGATGATGAGTGGGGAAAAGCCGAGACGATCTCAGCCCTGGATCCGGACGAGGATCTGTACAAGGCTTGTGCGGCGGTCTGTCATGCGCCCTCATTTTTGAATCTGCAGCCCTGCCGCCTGATCCATGACGGGGATAAGATCGTGCTGGTGGATGTCCTGGATGAGATGACAAATGCCACAGACGCCAAGTTGAATGCGGGGATCATCATGATGCACTTTGAAGGTGTGGTCTCCAGACAGAGCAGCGGTTTTAAAGGCTGGAAACTGGAAGCTTTGGACAAGGATTATAAACTTCCGGAAGGCGCGTACATAGTCGGTTTTTATCAGTTGTAGATGGAATTTTTTATCAAACAGGCATATCTGTTGGCGCAGGTATGTCTTGTTTGTGTTTTTACATATCATATGGACTTAAATAAGTAACAAATTATTCATTGTTTCTTCGGGCAGAAAGTGCTAAAATAGAACGTGATTGCATAGATCATTGGAAGAACAGGAGTAAACAGATGAGTATTTGGACAAAAGTCTTTGGCACGCATAGTGAACATGAAGTGAAACGTATCCGTGGCATTGTAGATAAGATAGAAGATCTAAGACCATCCATGCAGGCTCTCAGCGATGAGGATCTAAAGGACAAGACCCGAGAGTTTAAAAACCGGCTCTCCAAGGGGGAGACCTTGGATGATATCCTCCCGGAAGCCTACGCTGCCGTGCGGGAAGCTGCGAAGAGGGTCCTGGACATGGAGCATTACCGGGTGCAGCTGATCGGGGGCGTGATCTTGCACCAGGGACGTATCGCGGAGATGAAGACCGGTGAGGGGAAGACCCTGGTGTCCACACTCCCGGCCTATCTAAACGCCCTGGAGGGACGGGGCGTGCATATCGTGACCGTCAATGATTATCTGGCAGCCCGTGACGCCCAGTGGATGGGCGAGATCCACAAATTCCTGGGCCTCACAGTGGGTGTGGTCCTCAATTCCATGGACAACGACGAGCGGCGGGAGCAGTACGCCTGCGACATCACCTATATTACCAACAACGAGTTGGGATTTGACTACCTGCGTGACAACATGGTGATCTACAAGGAGCAGCTGGTCCAGCGGGAGCTTTATTATGCCATCATCGATGAGGTGGACTCCGTACTGATCGACGAGGCCCGTACGCCACTGATCATATCCGGGCAGAGCGGGAAATCCACGAAGCTCTATGAGGTCTGCGATATCCTGGCCCGGCAGCTCGAGCGGGGCGAGGCCAGCGGCGAGATGACCAAGATGACGGCGCTCATGGGCGAGGAGATCGAGGAGACCGGGGATTTCATCGTCAATGAGAAGGATAAGATCGTCACGCTCACAGAGGACGGCGTGAAGAAAGTGGAGAAGTTCTTTTCCATCGAAAACCTCTCCGACCCGGAAAATCTGGAGATCCAGCACAACATCATCCTGGCGCTGCGCGCCCACAACCTGATGCACAGGGATCAGGATTATGTGGTAAAGGACGACGAAGTTTTGATCGTGGATGAGTTCACCGGACGTATCATGCCCGGACGGCGGTATTCGGACGGGCTCCACCAGGCCATCGAGGCCAAGGAGAAGGTGAAGGTGAAGAGGGAGAGCAAGACCCTGGCTACGATCACGTTCCAGAATTTCTTTAACAAATATGAGAAGAAAGCGGGCATGACCGGTACAGCCCTCACCGAGGAAAAAGAGTTCCGTGACATTTACGGCATGGATGTGGTGGAGATCCCCACCAACGAGCCGGTGCGCAGGGTGGACTATGACGACGCCGTCTATATGACCCAGAAAGAGAAATTCAAGGCGGTGGTGGAGTCCATCAAGGAAGCCCACGCCAAGCAGCAGCCGGTGCTGGTGGGTACGATCACGATCGAGACGTCGGAGCTGCTCAGCAATATGCTGCGCAAGGAGGGCATCCCCCACAACGTGCTCAATGCCAAGTTCCATGAGCAGGAGGCCGAGATCGTGGCCCAGGCGGGCGTGGCCGGTGCGGTGACGATCGCGACGAATATGGCGGGCCGTGGTACGGATATCAAGCTGGACGATGTGGCCCGGGAGGCCGGAGGACTGCGCATCGTGGGTACGGAGCGGCATGAATCCAGGCGTATCGACAACCAGCTGCGCGGACGTTCCGGGCGGCAGGGGGACGTGGGTGAATCCCGTTTTTATATCTCCCTGGAGGACGATCTGATGCGCCTGTTCGGATCCGAGAGGCTGATGGGTATCTTCAAATCCCTGGGCGTTCCGGAGAACGAGCAGATCGAACACAAGATGCTCTCCAGCGCCATTGAGAAGGCCCAGATGAAGATCGAGGGCAATAACTACGGGATCCGTAAGAATCTGCTGGATTACGACCAGGTCAACAATGAACAGCGCGAGATCATCTACAAAGAGCGGCGCAAGGTGCTGGATGGGGACAGCATGCGGGATCCCATCTGCCGGATGGTCACCGATGTGGTGGACAATACAGTGGATATGTGTTTCTCGGATGACGTGGATCCGGAAGAATGGGATGTAAAGGAATTTAACCAGATCCTGCTGCCGATCATCCCGCTGAAGCCTCTGACCCCGGAGCGGGTGGCCGGTACGAAGAAAAATCAGATTAAACATGAACTGAAAGAGGAGGCCATCAAGAAATACGAGATGAAAGAGGCGGAGTTCCCCGAACCGGAGCAGATCCGTGAGCTGGAGCGTGTGATCTTGCTGAAAGTGATCGACAACAAGTGGATGGATCACATCGACGACATGGAACAGCTCCGCCAGGGGATCGGGCTGCAGGCATACGGCCAGCGCGATCCGGTGGTGGAATATAAGATGAGCGCCTATGATATGTTCAATGCCATGACAGAGAGTATCCAGGAGGACACAGTCCGTCTGCTATACCATGTGCGCATCGAGCAGAAGGTGGAGAGGGAACAGGTGGCCCAGGCTACGACCACCAACAAGGAGGAAGAGGGGCCGAGAAAGCCAAAACAAAGGGCAGCGGCCAAGGTTTACCCCAATGACCCCTGCCCCTGTGGGAGCGGTAAGAAATATAAACAGTGCTGTGGACGGAAAGCTTAAGTTTATATCAAGAGACTTTTTCCCAGCCAGATCCGATCCGCCGGATCAGTTCCGGGAAGGACTTGAGGCCGCTCAAGGCATCGTAGGCGGTGATGCAGCTGGCCCCGGTGGCGGCGGCCAGCTGTACGCAGCGTTTGGGCGGATAGCCGTCCAGGGCTGCTTTCAGGAAAGCCGCGATGCTGGTATCCCCGGCCCCCGTACCGGAGAGGATCGCATCCGGTACAAAACTTTTTTCAAAAAATTCCAGGTCGCCCCAGGAGGTAAACTGCGGGGCGATCTTTTTCATGACCTCCGGTGTGTTGGTGCGCAGGTAGATGCCCGGTGCGCCGCATTTGATCAGGACGCATTTTGCGCCCATACTGAGCAGTGTCTCCGCCAGAGGTTTGATGTCTTTTTCCACGTCCAGGATGGTGGTCACGTCCTGTTCCCCGGCCCGTTTTAACCAGTCCTGATAGCGGTCACGGTCCATCATATATCCCAATTCTTCAATACTCGGCACGAAGAAATCCACCAGCGGGAGCAGATTTTTGATGATCTGCAGCCAGTCCTGCTGTCCGGCCTCCGAGTCGTCCTCCACGGCGGCCATGTCCAGGGAGGTGGTCAGCCCCATCTCTTTGACTTTGGTGAAGATCCGCACCAGTTCCTGGGAGCCGTCGATGTACATGGAGCGCATCAGGGACGGGTAGCCGAAATGAAAATGGGTGGCCGCTCTGAGGGCCTCAAAGTCCATGTCAGCCATACAGAACGTGTCGTTGCAGCCGGGATGATGCAGGAAGACCCGATCCACCCCGGGCGGGGCGATGACGATGGTGTAGGAGGAACTCTCCTCTTCTGAGACGATCAGGTACTCATCGGCCTGGTATTCCCTGAAAGTCTGTTTTATGATCGTGCCGAAAGCGTCTTGTCCGATCTTGCCCATCAAGATTACGGGACTGCCCAGTTTTTTCAGGGCAAGTCCGGTGTTGGCGACGGCGCCGCCGGTGCTGAAGCTGGCGTTTTCCACATTGATGACCTTTCCCGGCATCAAGAGCTGGGAGATCTTGTCGGTTTTTTTCGTGCGCGGGAAGCCGGGTGTGATGTCTACACACAGATGTCCGGCTACGGCGATCGTTTGAGATTTCATATCATTTCCATCCTTTTCGTTTTGTGTTAAGAGCTCTGTCGGGAATCTTAGTACTCCATCCGGCCAGAAATCATAGTTTGGATCTGCCTGCTCAGCGCCATTGCGTCGTTAAGATTTCTAATCGATGCACCGCATTGCCGTCGAAATCTTGCCTAGCACTGGCACAGATCAGACAAAGCCAAACGATGATCTCTGACTGGATGGAGCACTGGAGCGTGTCTTAAAACCCATTCACGCCACCTGCAAGCCCCACTTTGCGGCAGATCTGGCCCGCTTTCGGTCAGCGTAGCCCGCTACGCCTTCCTCATTTGGGCCAGATTTTCCACAAATTGTGACTTACAGTTGACATAAAGCGGTTTTCAGACACACTCTAGAGCGTGTTCAAGATTCAAAATCACCTCTGATTTTTACAAATATACAGATGAAAAAACATCTGTCTGCTAAAAAAGCGTTTTAAGGGGTCCGGGGGGGATCGCAATCCCCCGGCGCTTTTGGTACTTTTCTCGCAGAAAAGTACACCTCTAAAAGATCCAAGCGGCCGTGGATCGTATCAAATGTTCGCGAAATCCAAATCATCCGCAGGATTTAGAGGGTCTCCAAACCCATTTATCCTCTTATTATACCATAGATGTGAGGTCTTGTGAGATCATAATATAAAATTTGATGGTGGAATTACGGAGAGAATGGGGTATAATGGGGACAGAGGAGGAAGATGGGTATGAGGGATAAGATCTTTGCGTATGCAGATGAGCGATATGGCACAAAGCCGGAATATCTCTGGAAACGGGACCCGGATGCGGCTGTCCTTAGGAACCGCAGGAATCGAAAATGGTATGCGGTGTTCATGCGTGTGTCCAGGCAGCGTCTGGGGTTGGAAGGGACGGGGGATGTGGATGTGATGGATGTGAAGATCGATCCGGATCTGGCCGCGGTCCTGGTCCAGGCAGAGGGATTTCTGCCGGGGTATCATATGAATAAGAGGTACTGGATCACGGTGGTGCTGGATGGAAGTGTGCGCGAGGAAAAAGCGCTGGACCTTCTGGATATGAGTTATGATCTGGTGGAGGCATCGTAAAGACATAATAAAGACCTCGCAACATGTCGTTGTGGGGTCGTAAAGATCAATATTTTAATTTTAAATATTCAGGCTGCGGGTCTTGTTTAGGCAATGATCTGGAAAAAGGATCGCAGATCGAACAAGGCCTATATCCATGATTCATCAGATCCGCATTATTTCCTAAATATTCTTTCCATTCATATGATTTTAAATTATCTAAAGTTTTACAATCTATTATATGAAATTCCATTGTATTTGGGGTTAAAATATAACAAGGCTTATTATTGCCTATATCATCATTTCTATTTTTAAGATCATTTTCAGGATGATACGTTTTAGAAACTGTGTTATCATTAAGATTTGCGGTTATTATATTTCTTACATTGTGGTCGATGTTTATATTTCTTGTAAATAAAACAAACAAAGTTAATGATATTGAAAAAAGAAAAAACTTAAGATCCATTGTATTTAAAAGAAACTCCTTTCTGATATCTTCCATTATTTAAGTAATTGCTAAATGATCATCTGATCTTCCACTATATCAGAGAGATAGTCGTAAATATAGTACTTTGTCTATAGTCTACGACCCCACAGCCTGCCGCTGCGGGGTCGTACATCTTGAGAACTCTGCTCTTATGCCCTGGAGAGATATTCCCCCGTCCTTGTATCGATCTTGATCTTGTCCCCCCGGTCCACGAACAGGGGCACGTTTACCACCGCGCCGGTCTCCACAGTGGCGGGCTTTGTCGCGCCCTGGGCGGTGTCGCCCTTGAAGCCGGGTTCTGTCTCTGTGATCTCCAGTTCCACGAACAGCGGCGGTTCCACGGCGAATACGTTGCCGTTGTAGGAGCATACTTTCAGGATGTCGTTTTCTTTCACGAACTTCAGGGCATCCCCGATGGTATCCTGGTTCAGGCCAATCTGCTCATAGGTGGAATTGTCCATAAAGTAATACAGTTCCCCATCATTATACAGATACTGCATGTCCACGCGCTCGATCCTTGCGGACGGGAATTTCTCGGTGGGGCGGAAGGATTTTTCCAGGACAGCCCCGGTGATGATGTTCTTATACTTTGTCCGCACGAAAGCGGCCCCTTTTCCCGGTTTTACGTGCTGGAATTCGATGATCTGCACCACATTCCCGTCAATCTCCAGAGTTATCCCGTTTTTAAAATCTCCTGCTGAAATCATTTGTATCATTCCTCCTTAAAAATTTATAGAGTGCTGTTGCTCTTCATATAATATTGGTTTTCGAACATCTCACATTTTACGCTGATCTCCCGGATCAGTTTCTTCATGGGCTGGCTGCCGGTGAGCACGGTGACGTCGGCCAGTTTCTCATAGACAGGTTCCCGGGTCTGGAGCATCTTGCGGATCTTCTCGTCCATCTTGGATCCGGCCAGGAGCGGGCGTGCATGATCCCCTTCCAGCCTCTTTTGCAGAGTCTCCGCGGAGCCTTTCAGATAGACGATGGTCCCCAGCTCTTTTAAGTATTTGTGGTTCTGCTCCTGCATGGGCAGGCCGCCGCCCACGGAGATCACAGCCCGGCGTTCTTCTTCCATGAGTTCTTTGATGGCCCGGGTCTCCAGCGCGCGGAAAAAGACCTCGCCAAACCGGTTGAAGATATCGGTCACGCTCATCTTCATCTCACTGGTGATCTTCCTGTCCACATCTACGAAGGCCAGGCCCAGTTCCTCGGCCAGCCGCTTACCTGTCTTTGTCTTCCCGGATCCCATAAATCCGATCAGTACAATGTGTCTCATCTTATGTTTCCCCCTCTTGTTCCTTGTAAAAATGCAACACGATCTTTTCCAGGTATCTTTTTAAAACAATCTGTATCTCTTCTTTTGGATGGATGGGCCTTACCAGGATGCTGCGGATGCCGGCCCTCTTTGCGCCGCAGATGTCTGTGAAGAGCTGGTCCCCGATAAACAATGTGGTGCCCGCATCTGTGCCCATGCGTTCCATCGCCTTGATGTAGTTGGCCGTGGAGGGTTTATGGGCGTTTTCGATAAAATATCCCCCGACGGGTTTATGGAAGGCGGCGACCCTCTCCAGCTTGTTGTTGGAGAGCAGGCAGCTCTCGAAGCCGATCCCATGGAGCCGCTCAAACAGCTGGATGGCCCGCGCATCCGCCGGTTCCCCATGGCGGACCAGTGTATTGTCGATGTCAAAGAGGAGCCCTCGGTAGCCCTCCCGGTAAAATCCCTCGTAGTCGATGTCGTAGGCGGAATCCAGGTAGAGATCCGGATAAAAGGCTGTGAACAGCTTCGACAGGAACGACAGCTTTGTCTCCGAGAGCAGCACGGCTATAAATAAGAGCCCGCATCCCGCCAGCATCCGGGGTGTCATCCGCTCGCCCAGGAGCAGGACGGAGGAGAGGACGCCGAAGACGGATTCCGTGGACAGCAGCAGGGAGGCTGTGCTGGGCGCGGTGTATTTCTGGCAGACATTCTGCAACAGGAAGCCGATCATGGTGCTGAAAATGCCTAAATACAGCATGGAGCCGACGATGTCCGGGCGGAAGGCCCCCTCCGGGAATCCGCCGTCCAGGATCGGGGACAGGAGCCAGGAGAACAGCGCGGCGAAGGAAAGCTGGAGCACGGTCAGCGTTACCGGATCCCATTTTTCTGTGTAGCGGTCGATGTAGAACATATGCAGGGCGAACCCGATGGCACAGATCAATGTCAGCACATCCCCCCGGTTCACGGACAGGTCTCCCTGCAGGGAGAGGAGGCCGATGCCGGTCAGGGCCAGGACGGCCGCCGCAGCGCAGAAGCCGTCGGGCTTTTTCTTGTCTAAGAGCCAGCAGAGGAACGGGACGATCACCACGTAGGCCGATGTGAGGAACGCGTTTTTTCCCGCCGTCGTGTATTGGCAGCCGATGGTCTGGACTAAGTAGCTGAAAAACAGCCAGAATCCCAAGACGGCCCCGGCCCGGATCGTGTCCTTTGTCAGGCCCCGCAGTTTTTTATGGCAGATCGCGGCCAGCAGGACGGCGGCGATCGTAAACCGGAAAGCCAGCATGTAAGTGGGCGGGACGGTGTCCAGGGAATTTTTCACGACCACAAAGGCAATCCCCCAGATGGCGGCTGTGCTGAGCATCCCTGCCCCTGCCAGGAATTTTATCTTATTTTTGTTCATTTTTCCAGGTATCCCAACAGTTTTTCGTAATTTTCTCTCATCAGATCATAGCCGTGCCGATAAAAATCTTCCATAGCCTGGCGGTCCTGTTCGGTCCGGGATACGGTCTTTTGCAATGGGCGGATGACGAACACTTTGCCCTGAGCTTCCCATTTGTCGATGTAGGACAGGGTCTTATTGTAGATGTAGGCCCTGCGCAGGATGGCCCGTACCAGGTTTGGGTACTTCTTGTACATGGCTGTATAAAGAGGTCTGCTCCTGCGGATGGGTTTTTTCCGGTATCCGGCGTTCCGGGTGAGGACGATCAGGTTCTTGCGGTGGCCCAGTTTCAGGGAGCGGATGATCGGGATCGAGTCGGCGATCCCGCCGTCCACATAGGGTGTCCCGTCGATCTTTACCATGGGGCTTGCCAGGGGCACGCTGCTGGAAGCCCGGCAGATGTCCATCAGTCTTTTTTTACTGGTCCGCTCGTCCAGGTACTCCGCCCTGCCTGTCAGGCAGTTGGTCACGGTCAGCTCACAGCGCAGCGGGGAATGGAAGTAGGTCTCGTAGTCAAAGGGATAGATCTCATTGGGATATCTGTCGAAGACCAGATCCATGTCAAAGAGGCTGTGGGTCTTCAATGTATGCTTTAAATTCAGGTAATTGTGTTCTTTGTCTGGGATCATACAGTCCCGGGTGCGCCCGATCTGCCGGGACACATAGTCCGCGGCGTTGCAGGCTCCGGCGGAGACGCCCACCACGTAGGGCAGGTACAGTTCCTGTTCCATCAGATAGTCTAAGACCCCGGCGGTGAACACGCCCCGGGTCGCGCCGCCTTCCAGTATCAGGGCGGCGCCGTGTGTATCCAGTGCATCCACATCTGCCATTTTCA
This sequence comes from Clostridia bacterium, assembly GCA_910575625.1. Classification (GTDB taxonomy): domain Bacteria; phylum Bacillota; class Clostridia; order Lachnospirales; family Lachnospiraceae; genus MGBC164599. The sequence continues at coordinate 44,231 of CAJTFD010000015.1, read as the reverse complement.
TTCACTTCCTATCCTAATTCTAGCGTTTTGCCAGGGTCTGGTATTCCAGGGCATCCTGGACATTCTTATATGCCGGACGGATGATCTTATCTGTGTTGATCAGCTCTTCCATGCGGTGCGCGCTCCAGCCCACGATACGGGCGATGGCAAACATGGGTGTGTACAGCTCCAGGGGAAGGTCCAGCATACTGTAGACGAACCCGCTGTAAAAGTCCACGTTGGCGCTGACGCCTTTGTAGATATGGCGTTCTTCCCCGATGATCTTGGGCGCTAAGCGTTCCACCATGCTGTATAGCTCGTACTCCTCGTGCCGTCCCTTTTCCTGGGCCAGTTTCTCTACGAAGCCCTTGAAGATCTGGGCACGGGGGTCGGAGATGGAATAGATGGCATGTCCGATCCCGTAGATCAGTCCCCGTTTGTCAAAGGCTTCCTTGTGCAGCAGTTTCCGCAGATAGTCGGATACCTGCTCCTCATCTTTGTAATCTGTCACGTGTTTTTCCATGTCCTGGAACATCTTGACCACCTTGATGTTGGCGCCGCCGTGCTTTGGACCTTTTAACGAACCCAGGGCGGCTGCGATGGCCGAGTAGGTGTCTGTCCCGGAAGAGGACACCACATGGATCGTGAAGGTGGAGTTGTTACCGCCGCCGTGCTCCATGTGCAAGATCAGGGCCAGGTCGAGGATCGTCGCCTCCAATGCTGTGTATTTTTTATCCGGGCGCAGCAGGCGCAGTATATTTTCAGCCGTAGACAGTTCACGGGAAGGTTGATGGATGTATAAGCTCTTTCCACGCATATAATGGTTGTAGGCCTGGTAGCCGTACACAGACAACATGGGGAAGACGCTGATCAGATTCAGGCACTGGCGCAGGACATTTGGAAGAGAAATATCTTCCGGATTATTATCATAAGAATACAGAGTCAGAACACTCCGGGACAGGGTATTCATCATATCCCTGCTCGGAGCTTTCATGATCACGTCGCGGACAAAGTTGCGGGGCAGGGAGCGTTGGGCAGACAGAAGCTGCCTGAAGCCCTCCAGTTCAGCCGTATCCGGAAGCCGTCCGAATAAGAGCAGGTAGGTGACCTCCTCAAAACCCAGCCGTCCGTCCTGGATAAAGCCCTGGGTCAGATCCTCCACATTGATCCCGCGGTAAGACAATTCGCCCGCGCAGGGGATCTTCTTCCCGTCTTCCATACGGTATGCCTGCACGTTCGAGATCTTCGTGAGCCCTGCTAAGACACCCTGGCCGTTTAAATCCCTCAATCCCCGTTTTACATCGTGTTTTCCATAGAGTTCCACGGGGATCTGGCTGTTCTCGTAGCAGATATCCGTCAAACGCATGATCTCTGGTGTTACCTTCATATTGAATCCTGACATTCAAACACTCCTTTCCGTATTAGTCACGCCTTAGATGCCTGATGACATAGATGACATGGCGGCTGTCAGCGCAGAGCCGAAGACGAGGCTAAAGATCAGCATCAGCACTACACATATCACCCACCAGATCAGATAGGCCCTGCAATAATTTGCGCGTGTCTGGTTTTCGCTCCCAAATCCCCATACAAAGAGCATGATGATATTCACACAGGGGATGGACATGACCAGCAGGGTCAGCAGCCATTGGCCGATGCCCATGACCGGTTCCATTTCCGGTCCGTAATCTTGGGGATTTTGGAAATTATCTTCGTTCATACTTTTTTACCCTCCTCAAAAAAATGTTCATAAAGCAATACCAGTTTACCATATCCGTCCTAAATATGCAACTATCCGTGGATATCTGCCAGGAGACGCAGGATATTATGGGAGGAATAGGTCATCGGTTCCTGTCCGGGAAAGTATCTGATCATGCGGTATACATAGAACAAAATGGACAAGATCAGGACAGCCGGGACGATCCGTTTAAAACCCGGCATGCTGCGGCCTGCCCCGTAACGGAAGGCTGCGGCCACAGCTGCCAGGACCAGCAGTACAAAGAAAAAAGGATGCATCTGCCAGGCTGTATTCCACTTTCCCTTAAAAAAGAGAAGCGCCGCCCGGGTCATGCCGCAGCCGGGGCAGGGCAGGCCCCAGAACAGGACCATGGGGCAGACCGGGATGCCGAGGGCGCACGTGATGCCCAGATAGGCCGCGGCCAGAAAGAGTCCCCGGTGATAGGTCTTAAGATCTTGCCGGATCCGCATCCAGATCTCTTGTATCGAGAGCCCTTTCATTTCTGGCGGTAGGTGCGCAGGAAATCCCGCAGCCTGTCCGTGGCTTTTTTCAATTCTTCTAAGCGCGGCAGGTAGACGATGCGGAAATGATCCGGTGCGTTCCAGTTGAAGCCGCTGCCGCTGACGATCAATACCCGTTTTTTCCGCAGGAAATCAAGGGCAAATTGTTCATCGTTGGTGATATTGAACTTCTCCACATCGATCTTGGGGAAGATATAAAAGGCGGCCTGGGGTTTCACCACGGAGATGCCCGGGATCTCTTTTAAAGCCCGGTAGACTGCCTCGCGCTGTTCATAGATCCGCCCGCCGGGCCGGATGTATTCCCGCACGCTCTGGTATCCGCCTAAGCAGGTCTGGATGATGGACTGGGCCGGTACATTGGAACACAGGCGCATATTGGAGAGCATGCGGATCCCTTCGATGTAGCCTTTGGCGTGGTCTTTCGGACCGCTCAAGACCATCCAGCCGGCACGGAATCCGGCCACCATGTGGGATTTTGACAATCCGTTGAACGTGATGCAGAACCGGTCCGGGGCCAGGGAGGCGATGGAGATATGCTCCTGCCCGTCAAACACCAGGCGGTCGTAGATCTCGTCTGAAAATAAGATCAGGTCGTGTTCCCTTGCCAGATCCGCGATCTGTTCTAAGATCTCCCGGGGATAGAGCGCGCCTGTGGGGTTGTTGGGATTGATGATCACGATGCCTTTTGTCCGGTCCGTGATCTTGCTCTTCATATCTTCGATGTCCGGATACCAGGAGGACTGCTCATCGCAGATGTAATGTACGGCTTTTCCACCGGCCAGCGTGGCCGTGCCCGTCCACAGCGGATAGTCCGGGGATGGGATCAAGATCTCATCCCCGTCATTTAAGAGGGCCTGCATGCACAGGTTGATCAGCTCGCTGACTCCGTTGCCCGTGTAGATGTCGTTCATGGACACATTGGGGATCTCCTTGAGCTGGCAGTACTGCATGATCGCCTTCCGTGCGGAAAAGACCCCTCTGGAATCCGAATAACCCTGACTGGAACGGACGGAACTCATCATGTCCAAGATCACTTCCTCTGGGGCAGAAAAACCAAACGGGGCAGGGTTGCCGATGTTCAGCTTCATGATCTCCATGCCATTTTCTTCCATCCGGCTGGCTTCCTCCACCACGGGGCCGCGCACATCGTAGAGTACGTGGTCGAGTTTGGAGGATTTTTCAAAATTCCTCATACCTTTTAAGTCCCTTCATCATCTAAAATCTTTGTTGTTCAATGGTGAGTAGCTTATAGCATACAGCAAAAATATCCGCTTTTCAAGTTTTTTTGGTATTTGTGCAAAATATTTGAAAAAACCATGCGCCTATGGTAAAATGGGAAAAATCTACGGTAAAGATCTATAGTAAAGATCCCGTCAGACGGCGGATCTATGCGGTAAAGGAGAAGAGAAAGGTCTATGGAAAATTATAAACAGGAATTCATCGAGTTTATGATCGATTGTGAGGTTCTGAGATTTGGGGATTTTGTGACGAAGAGCGGGCGGAAGACTCCCTTTTTTGTAAATACAGGATTTTACCGGACGGGTGCGCAGCTGCGCAGGCTGGGCGGGTATTATGCCTGGGCCATCAAGGACGCGTTCGGCCTGGAGTTTGATGTGCTCTTCGGACCGGCTTACAAGGGGATCCCGCTGTCTGTGGCGGCTTCGATGGCCGTCAGCGAGCTTTTTGACAAGGAGATCCGCTACTGTTCCAACCGGAAGGAAGTCAAGGACCACGGCGATAAAGGGATCTTGCTGGGGAGTCCGCTGGATGACGGCGACAAGGTGGTGATCATCGAGGATGTGACCACCGCCGGGACCTCGATCGCGGAGACTATGCCGATCCTAAAGGCCCAGGCAAAAGTACAGCCCGTCGGCCTGGTGGTGTCGGTGGACCGGATGGAGAGAGGGCAGGGGACGAAGAGCGCGCTCGCAGAGATCCAGGAGCGGTATGGCCTGCAGACAACGGCGATCGTGACCATGGAGGAAGTGGTGGAGCATCTGTATGACCGCCCGTATAAGGGGCGGGTGATCATCGACGATGCCATGAAAGCGGCGATCGATGCATATTATGAACAGTATGGGGCTGAATAAAAGGAGGAAAATGCCATGAATGAGAAGATCTATAAGACCATCTCCCAGACCGGGATCTTAAACCTGACGCTGGGGATCGCAGTCTCGGTGATAGGGCTGGCCAGCGGCGTGCTGATGATCGTAAGCGGCGCGCGTCTGCTGAAGAGGAAATATGAGATCACCATATAGGGGATAGGAATGCAGGCGGTTTGAGTTTCAGTCTAATTTGAGGGGAAAGTTGTGAGTAAGAGGACGAAAAAACTGATCCGTTGTGGTGGGATATTCCTGTTCATTTTGTATATGGGGATGTTGGTGTATTTTTTGTTTTTTGCAGAATCCTATGGACGGGCGGGGGAGATGGCCCGGGAATACAGGTATAATCTGATCCCCTTTGTGGAGATCCGCAGGTTCTGGATGTACCGGGAGCAGGTGGGGAACTTTGCCATGATCTTGAATATCTTCGGGAATGTGGTGGGATTTGTCCCTTTCGGTTACATCCTGCCCGTCATCAACGACCGCTTTCGGAACTGGCTGCTGATCGTGGTCAGCGGCTTTTCCCTGAGCCTTTGTGTGGAGACAGCCCAGCTGATCTTCCGGGTGGGGAGCTTTGATGTGGATGATCTGCTCCTGAACACGCTGGGCGCGCTGCTGGGGTATGTTTCATTCTGGGTCTGCAATGAGGTCAGGAGGCGTTTGTAGTATGGCGAAACGATATAGATATGCATTTGCACAGCAAAAACAGGCAGAGGGCGGGATCTACTCTGTGGTCCTAGCGGTGATCTCTTTTGTATTGTTCCTTGCGGACGTAGCGGTCTCATTCTTCCTGCAGGAATATGTGATCAGCCAGGCGCTGATCGGCGGGATCAGCATCTGCGCGATGCTGCTGGCTGTGTATGGTTTTTTTATGGGGATGTTCAGCTTCTCCGCGGAAAACAGGATCCATTCCTTCTGCACGGCGGGGGCGATCGCCAACGGCCTGCTCATGGTGGGCTGGCTGGGCCTGTATCTGATCGGGGTTTCTTAAAAATACGTTTCCGGGGAGGATGTCATGAGAACACGGATAGAGGCGCAGATGGATTTTCTGCGGGAGATCGATAAATTAAAGCAGATCGGACGGCAGAGCTATCTGACAGATGGAAAACGCAAGGAGAACGACGCGGAGCATTCCTGGCATCTGGCCATGTGTGCCCTGGTGCTCAGGGAATATGCGCCGGAGTCGGTGGACGTGGACCGGACGGTGGCGATGGTCCTGGTCCACGATCTGGTGGAGATCTGGGCGGGGGATGCCTACGCTTATGATGAAAAGGCCCAGGCGGCCCAGCACGACAAGGAGATGGCGGCGGCAGAAAAGCTGTTCGCACTGCTGCCGGATGACCAGAGGGATCATTTTAAGGGACTCTGGGAGGAGTTTGAAGCCTGCATAAGCGGGGAGGCAAAGTTTGCCCGTGTCCTGGATAACTGCCAGCCGCTTTTGCTCAACGACGCTTCGCAGGGAAAGAGCTGGCGGGAACACAAGACCAAAAAAGAGCAGGTCTATAAACGCAATGAATGGGTGAAGGAATGGTCGCCTGAGATCTGGGGATATATGGAATCGCTGATCCATAAGAATGCGGAGTTGGGAAATCTGTTATGATATATAAATAAAAAAGGTGGTTGATCGGTTTGGATGATCTATTGGAAGAACGGTGGGGACTGGCTTCCCGCCGGGTGGCCCAGATCGCGGCGGAGCCGTCGGATGGGAGCGGGTGGAGAGATTTTTTTTGCGGGACAGCGTCTTTTTTACAGCGGACGATCGAGACGGGGCGGGACTGGGCGCGGTTTACGCCAAAGGAAAAGCGGAGACAGAATGAGCTGCTGTATGCGGATATCCTGCCGGAGTCGTACAGACGTTCTTATGGCGATCCGGCCTATGCGGTCAGGAGGCTGGGAGAGTGCGGCAGGCTCTTGAGTTTTCTCTATAGTGAGCTGCGGGGGATGATCGTCTATGCCCGGGAAGGCCGCGTGTGGGATATGACGGTGTGCTGTGAGCTGTTTCTGGAAGTCTACGGTGTTTTTGCCCGGGAAGGTGCGGCGGATCCCAGGGAGATTCGCGATATCCTGTACTGGTATGTGAGTGATTACTGCGAGGAGATGGTGGAGCGGCGCGTCCGGGAGCTGGTGGATCCGTCCTGTTCTTTTGCGGAGCGGATCATCATGGAGGCGGATCTTGCATCGCCGGACTATCTATACGATTTTGGGGAATGGGTGACGGAGAGTGAACGGCAGGCGGCCGCATTCCTGAGCAGCTTGGGACAGGATGAGATCGAGCGGATGGCCCGGACGTACACGGAAGGGTACCGGATCGGATTTATCAATACCAATAAAGACCTCTCCAAGAAGGAGACTGTGAACATCCGGTATTGTCTGGGTTTTGAGAGGGTGGTCCGGGCGGCCGTCCTGCAATTTAAGGAGATGGGGCTGCGGCCGGTGATCTATCGGGCGGCATCGCATGTGATCAACAAGAGGCAGGATCACCGCATCGGCTATTACGGTCATATCCCCAATAAACAGTTCGATTACGACCATCGGGGGGATGCGGCGCTCTTTTTGGATGAGGATCTTGTGCAGCGGAAACTGCGGGCGACTCAGATGGCCTACGAGAAATATAAGGAACTGGCGTATGTGCACGCAGGGCCGGCGGTGATGGAGATCTTCGGGGAGGAGCCTTTTACCCCAAAAAATCGTCCGGAGGCGTTTGCGTTGTCCAAGAGCCAGCAGAAACTCCAGGTGTCCTGTGACAATCAGCTGGCGCAGATCACCAACCGGTATATCAAGGGTGAGGAGCGCAGTTTTACGATCATCGCCTGGCCGGTGCCGGAGATCGGGGCGGATTTTCAGGAGATCTTCCGGGAAGTGGTGAAGATCAATACATTGGATGCACGGCTGTATGGGCAGATCCAGCAGACGATCATCCAGGCGCTGGATCGGGGCGGACGTGTGCATGTGAAAGGAAAAGACGGCAACCGGACGGATCTTATGATCGCTCTGCATCCGTTGGAGGATGTGTGCAGACAGACGGCGTTTGAGAATTGTGTGGCGGATGTAAACATCCCTGTGGGGGAAGTGTTCACATCACCCCAGTTAAAAGGGACAAACGGCGTGCTCCACGTGAGTCGGGTGTATCTGGACGGACTTCTTTATCTGGACTTGGAGCTGACATTTAAGGACGGGATGATCGTGGGATACAGCTGCGGCAATTTTGAAAAGGAGGAGGAGAACAGGGCGTATATCCGGGAAAATCTCCTCTGTCACCATGAGACGCTGCCCATGGGGGAATTTGCCATCGGGACGAACACCACGGCCTATGTGGCGGCGCGGAGATACAAGATTGAAGATAAGCTTCCTATATTAATAGCGGAGAAAATGGGTCCACATTTCGCGGTGGGGGATACCTGTTACAGCTGGTCGGAGGACATTGCCGTGTACAACCCGGACGGCCGGGAGGTGATCGCGCGGGACAATGAGGTTTCCCTGCTGCGCAGGACAGATAAGGACAAGGCTTATATGGGATGCCACACGGACATCACGATCCCCTATGATGAACTGGGGCATATACAGGTACTCACACAGGAGGGGCCGGTGGCGGTCATCGAGGACGGCCGGTTCGTACTGCCCGGGACGGAAGCGCTCAATGAACCGCTGGAGAGGTAAAGAGATGCAGTTAAGAGACGGCTCGTCGGTCATAGAGATCCAGGTCATCCGCTCCGACAGAAAGACCCTGGCGTTGGAGATCAAAGATGACCTGATCGTGCGGGCACGGATACCCAGGCATGTCACGGACAGACAGTTGAGAGAGTTCGTGGCGAAAAACGAGGAGTGGATCCGCAGGAAACACAGGGCGATGCGGGAGAAGGTGGCCAGACGGCCCGCCATGCCCCGTCCGCTGCCCACCAAAGAGGAACAGCAGGAGATCTTAGAAAAGATCGTGGGCCGTGTCCGCCATTATGAGGAGGTCATGGGCCTTTTTTGTAATAGGATCACGGTGAGGGACCAGAAGACCCGCTGGGGGAGCTGCAGCAGTAAGGGGAATCTGAATTTCAATTACAGGCTGGCTTACATGCCGCCCGCGATCCTGGATTATGTGGTAGTCCATGAGCTGGCACATCTGCGGCATATGGATCATTCGAAGGAGTTCTGGGCGTTGGTGGGCGTATATCTGCCTGACTACAAAGAGCGCAGGAAATGGCTGAAGGAGCATGGTGGGGAGTATTGAAAAAGCTGCCGTCAGCAACGACACCTTGTTGGGTCAGCTCCTTAAAGATTTTTTTGGGATCCCAAGGAGTGATGAAGCTCGGTGTGGAAGGCGTGGACAGGGCCTGTCGGTTTTAGCCAGTAACGGTCCAGTTGGGAGATCATCTCAGATCACAAAATGATCGGCTTTTCATCACAATTTAGGCATACTTTTCTTTTAATATTATCCAGTACGATACAGATATAAAACGGAAAGTATGGGGGATCGTGATGGGAAAAAGGAATGGCAAGGGGAGGCGGACCCGGCTGATCTTGGCGGGGGCAGGTATGCTGGCGATCTTTTTGGCCGCAGGGGGTATCTATTTTTTACTGCATGCAAAGAAGACAGGAGCGGCCGTCCCGGCGCAGGCGTTGAGCGTGAATGCCGGCAGAGGCACGCTCTCCACAACGATCGTGGGGAGCGGTCATCTGGAAAATGCGGAAGCACAAAAGATCCAGGTGGCGACGGGTCTGTCCATTGAAACGGTAGCTGTGGAAGCCGGAGATACGGTGCGGGCCGGGGACGTGCTGGCTCTGGTGGATGAGACGGCTCTCACAGCGACGATCGCGCAGATGCAGAGTGTCATCTCAGAGCTGGATGAGCAGATCAACGAGAAGACAGGAGAGACAGAGTCCCAGTATGTGACCAGCAAAGTGGGAGGGCGTATCAAGAAGATCTACGCAGCGGCCAAAGACGAGGTAGCAGACGTGATGGTCGAGGAGGGGGCTCTCTTAGTATTGTCCCTGGATGGGAAGATGGCTGTCCAGGTGGAGACAGAGGCAGATACATCTGCGGGAGCGGCTGTGTCGGTGACGCTCTCTGCCGGGACGATGGTCAGCGGGACTGTGGAGAGCTGTGCGGCAGGTAAGGTGACCGTGACCCTGACAGATGACGGCACAGTTTTTGGAGATACGGTGACGGTGACGGATGGAAATGGGCAGCTTCTGGGAACGGGGACTCTCTGCATCCACCAGCCGCTGGAGGTCACAGGTACATCGGGACAGGTGTCCGTGGTCCATGTGGCGGAAAACCAGTGGGTGGAGGCAGGGGAAGAGCTGCTCACTCTTGCGGATGTATCTGTTTCCGCTGAATACCAGGAACTCCTTGCGGTACGGACTGTTTATAAAGAGAAATTAAAAGAGCTGTTGTCGTTGGCAGACGGCTGTGCAGTCACAGCGCCTGTGGACGGCGTGATCGAGAGTGTGACGCTTACCGAGGGGAGTACGACAGCCGTCTCTTCTTCCGGGAGTACGGCCACAGAGGAAAATCCTTCCTCCATACCGGCTGTGGGGATGGCATTTTCAGGGTGGACGGCCCAGAGCAGCCGCAGCATGGGATGTATGATGAAGCTGAGCACGGGGCTTACGCAGCCTGCGGAGCTGCCAGATGAGAGAGAGGCGGATATCTCAGCCAACCAGGACGGAAGCCTGGGACAGACAGGCGATGGCGGCGAGAGGGAACAGGATGCTGCGGATGACCAGACGAGTGAAGATGGACAGGGACAAAAAGGACAGGGAGAAAATGAAGGACAGGGACATAAGCAGGATGCCGGGGACGGAGGGCAGGTAAATCAGCAGAATGAGGTGGACGAGGAGGCGCAGCAGATCACAGGTGCACAGCAGGTCACAGGCCAGGGTACGGGTCTGGATACGGGTCTGGATACAATACAGACCGAGACCGTGCAGCAGAGCACAGGAGTATCCCAGGCGCAGACGACAGCGGAAGTCCTGACCCAGGCAGTGTCGGGGAATGATGCGGAGGATCCCTTCACCATGCCGGATATCCAGGGGCTGCAGGAACAGGTGACGGGATTTACGATCGCTGTCCAGGATCATATGCTCCTTTCCGTGGACATCGACGAGCTGGATATCCTGTCTGTGGAAGAGGGGCAGGAGGTGCAGATCACGATGGATGCCGCGGAGGGGAAGATATTTACCGGGGAAGTCACGGAAGTTTCCGACAGCACCTCAGGCAGTGACGGCTCAGCCAAATATACGGTGGAGGTCACTGTGCCAAAAGATGATCTGATGCGTGTGGGTATGAGCGCTTCGGCCACCATTGTCACGGAGAAAAAAGAGGATGTGGTGGTGGTCCCGGCGGATGCCGTCCAGGAGAGAGGCCCCCAGGTCTTTGTCTATACCCAGTATGATGCCGCCAGCGGCGTTTTATCCGGGGAGACGCAGGTGGAGACCGGGATGTCCGACGGGGAAAAAGTGGAGATCACAAGCGGACTGGCAGAGGGCGATACCGTCTATTACCAGAAGATCGAGAGCCAGCCGTCACAAGGCGACTCCCAGAAAGATCAGCAGGAAGGGATGTTCCAGTTTGATATGAACGGCGGCGGACAGCCGGGAGGCGATATGCCAGGCGGCGGGAGGCCGGACGGGGCGCCAGCCGCCGGGCACATGGGCGGATCGGGAGGACAGTGACATGCGTGGGATCATTTTTTTTCAATTTTTCCAAGCGGTGAAGATGGCCGGGCATGCCATCTTGTCCAACAAACTCCGCTCTTTTCTCACCATGCTGGGGATCATTATCGGGGTGGTCTCGCTGGTGGTGCTGGTCTCCCTGGTGAATGGGGCCTCCGCATCTGTCACGGATGAGATCGCCAACATGGGCAACGACCTCTTGACGGTCAATATATCGGATGATAAAGGCGTTCCCCTGAAGTTAAAAGATCTGGAGCAGGTGGAGAGCCTGGAGGATATCTCCCTGGCGGCGCCTTTGAGCCAGACCAGCGCCACGGGGGAGTATCAGAGCACCAGCGGACGTGTGACACTCTATGGCACAACGGCGGCTTACCAGGAGATCCAGGGGCTGGAGCTGGCTGGCGGAAGGTTTTTAAAGACTTTTGATGTGGAAAACCATACTTCGGTGGTCGTGCTGGGGCAGGCGGCGGCAGAAGGATTTTTCGGTACGGCCCAGGCGGTGGGGGAGGAGCTGGGCATAAATGGGCAGAGATTCCTCATCGTGGGTATATTGGCGGAGGAGGAGAGTGTGACAGGGGATACTTCGGAGCGTCTGGAGGGCTATATCCCGTATACGACCCTGATGCGTATGGCCGATAGCGCTTCTGAGATCACGAGTTTTTCGGCGAAAGCCGCAGACGAGGAGGATCCGGACCGGGCGGAGGCGGCTCTGACGGAATTTTTCCTGGAGAGATTTTCCCGGGATGAGGATGCATTCACCATCGTCAGCCAGTCAGCCATGATGGAGACCATGGGCAGCGTCAACAATACGTTTGCCCTTTTGCTGGGCGGCATCGCGGCGATCTCTTTAGTGGTGGGCGGTATCGGTATCATGAATATCATGCTGGTCTCTGTGACGGAACGGACAAGGGAGATCGGCATCCGCAAGGCCATCGGGGCGAGCAGGGGGAGCATCATGCTCCAATTTATGATGGAGGCCCTGCTGATAAGTCTGATCGGGTGCGGGATCGGTGTGGGGCTGTCCTGGATGATCATAGAGGCGGTCTCCGCTGTGGCTGACCGGACATTTCAGTTGTCTGGAGGTGTGCTGGCGGTCGCGGCGGGATCTTCGGCGCTCATCGGTCTGGCGTTTGGGATCTATCCGGCGGATAAGGCGGCAAAAAAACATCCGATCGAGGCGCTCAGGCATACGTGATAAAATATGGTGAAATGACAGAACAGCATAGTCGGGAGCTATGCTGTTCTGTGTTTTGCGGATGTGATATTGATATCTACTGGATCCCGGGGATCTTCGGCAGTTTCGCGAAGCTGGTCTCGAGTTCTCCATCGGTGGGGATGTAATCAGTCATGGTGTGATCCATATACGACTGGTAAGCCACCATGTCAAAATAACCGGTTCCGGTCAGCCCGAAGAGAATCGTCTTGGCCTCCCCGGATTCCCTGCATTTGATCGCTTCCTGGACGGCGCCATAGATGGCGTGGGCAGATTCCGGCGCCGGGAGGATGGTCTCCTGTTTTGCAAATTCGACGGCAGTCTCGAAGATCTTCGTCTGTTCTGCGGAGACGGCCTCCATGTATCCGTCGTGGTACAGTTTGGACAGGATCGGGGACATGCCGTGGTAGCGCAGGCCCCCGGCGTGGTTGGCGGACGGGATGAAGTCGCATCCCAGGGTGTACATCCGTGCCAGCGGTGTGACTTTTCCGGTATCGCAGAAATCGTAGGCGTATTTCCCGCGGGTCAGGGACGGGCAGGAAGCCGGTTCCACGGCGATGATCCTTGGGTTTGTTTTTCCGGTCAGTTTATCCCGCATGAATGGCGCAATCAGTCCGCCTAAGTTGGAGCCGCCCCCGGCGCAGCCCACGATGATATCCGGGTATTCGTCGATCATCTGCATGGCCAGCAGGCTCTCCTCCCCGATGATGGACTGATGCAGCAGGACCTGGTTGAGCACAGAGCCGAGGACGTATTTGTATCCGTCGGTGGTTGTGGCTTTTTCCACGGCTTCGGAGATGGCGCAGCCAAGGCTCCCTGTGGTGCCCGGGTTCTCTGCCAGGATCTTGCGGCCCACCTGGGTGGTGTCGCTGGGACTGGGGATGATGTCCGCGTCAAAAGTCTGGATGACTGATTTGCGGAAGGGCTTCTGTTCGTAGGAACATTTTACCATGTACACAGTCAGGGGCAGGTGGAAGAAGGAGCAGGCTTCCGCCAGTGCAGTCCCCCACTGTCCGGCTCCGGTCTCGGTGGTCACGCCTTTTAAACCCTGTTCTTTGGCGTAGTAAGCCTGGGCCACGGCGGAGTTGAGCTTGTGGCTGCCGGAGGTGTTGTTGCCCTCGAATTTGTAGTAGATCTTGGCCGGGGTGTCCAGCATCTTCTCCAGGTTGTAGGCGCGGATCAGGGGCGAGGGGCGGTACATCCGGTAAAATTCCAGGATCTCTTCCGGGATCGGGATGTAGCGGGTCTTGCTGTCCATCTCCTGGTGGGCCAGTTCTTTACAAAAGACCGGGTAGAGATCCTCCTCCGTGGCGGGTTTTTTGGTGGCGGGATTTATGAGCGGGTCGGGCAGCTCTTTCATGTCCGCCCGCAGATTATACCATTGTGTGGGCATCTGGTCTTCGTTTAGATAAATCCTGTGAGGTATTTTTCTCATGGTCATTGTATTCCTTTCTTGGATCGTATTCAGGTTGATCAGATCATTTTGCCTATCCATTACAGATATAGTATAAGGAAGGTGGGGAGATTTGTCAAAAGTTTTTCACGGGGATATCTTTTCTCTTTTCATTTGCCTTCTATTGACAAAATGTGCTAAATACTGGATAATCAGTTATACCTTATGAAATGGCTGGATAGCCATAAAGGGATGCCCGGAGGGTATACATAAAAAGAAGGTGGGGAAGGATGAATTGGGAAAGCCTTAAACAGGTGTATGATGATCATCATGAACAGGTGCTGCATGTGGCATTTGATATATTGCAGGATTATGGTCTTGCGGAGGATATCTGTGCAGAAGTCTTCGTTGAGTTCTATGAGATGGAAAATCTGGCCGAGTGGCGCGTAAAAGGATGGCTGTTGGAGAGAGCGCGGAAGAAAGCTGTCCGCTCCTTGAAAAAGTTCTCCAAAAAAAGGGAACAGGGATTGATCGTTGAATACAAAGTGGAACGCAAAGATAAGAGATGGGGTTCGAATGGGAAAGAGAGATAAATTTGATGAGCTGGATAAGCGGCTGCGGGCAGAGTATGACCGCAAGATACAGGAGATCGAGGATGATCTCAGTGACGATGGGTCCTTTGATTCGGATAGGATCAACAGTGAAATGTTGTATCAACGTATCCAGGAAAGGATCCGGGAACGTGAGGAAGAAAAGGAGAAGATCCAGCGGGAGAAAAAGAAGCGGTGGTATCGGGTGGAGAGAGTGGCTGTTGTCTCGGTCGTGACGGTGGTGGGGATTTTCCTGGCGAGTATGACCAGTGAGGCGAATAGGACTTATCTGGGGGATAGGATACGGTATCTGATGGGGGATGAGGTGGTCGTGCGTGTAAGGAGTGACGAGGAGCAGAAAAACATGGAGAGCGAAGAAAAAGAGAGGGCAGCTTATCGGGAGATTGAGGAACAGATAGGTATCCCTGTTCCAGTTCTCGTCTATGATTCAAGTGCAGAAGATTCTTTTAAATATGAGATTCTGCATAAAGAGGCGATGGTCATTATTAAATATCCATATGATGATATATTCTTAACTTTGTGGATGGTTAATAAGAACCGAGGAGAAACATCAGGTGTAGTTGTACATGGCGAAAAAATAAAAGATGTGGATGTCATGGAAGGACTCCTCACGATTCCGATACAAGAGATAAAAGATACAACAGATTTTGAATCTACTTATGCAGCCCAATGGGAATATGAAAATGGATATTATCAGTTGAGTGGGAAAATTGAGGAAAAAGAGTTTATAGATATTGTAGAAAATATTTATTATTGACGCGTTATGTTTATATTCTTCTGTCGTATTATTTTATAGAGCGTAAGTGAGATAGAAAGAGGAGAAACAATGGGGCATATATTTTATAAAAAAATACTGTCGTTTTTTTTGGTGATTATGGTTGTGGTTACTGCATTTTCACTTAATGTATCAGTGTATGGGGCAGTCAATTATCTTGATGAAGATGTAGTAGAAGTGTCGGATACAAATCATGTACTGACCAGGGGTAATTATCTGAATTTTGGGTCTGTAACGTTGTCGAAAGTTAGTTCCACAAGGGTTCTGATGACTGGCATCACAGCTTGTCACAGAGTTTGTGATAGGGTAGGAGTTGCTCTTTATCTGGAGCAGAGTACGGATGGGATTCATTACGCCACGCATCGATATTGGAAATTTGCGGGAGAAAATGAAAGTTCGCATGCGGAGACTTTAGAAGTGATTGTGCAACCCGGATATTGGTATCGTCTACGTGGCGGTCATGTTGCGATAATGGGTAATGATGGCGAGAGTGTTGTGACAACGACGGACGGAATTTATGTTGGCTAGGCATTGAACGTTTGCTTTTGGTATAGTATAAAAAAAGGTTTATCCTTTAATGGCAAGCTATCTGGACGGTCATATAAGTAATTGTAATTTTCTAAAGTACATAATATGCAGAAAACTAAGATGATTTATCTTGTAGCGAATAAAAAATCATTTACGCTGTTTGTGACATGACAGAATCAAAAGAATCCAGGATTTTTGTAAATATAGAGAACTCGTTGGGAATATGACTAGCGGGTTCTTTTTTATCATCTATACACCTACTGCCACAATACCTCATTCTTCCGTCTTGTAGATGAATCCATCGATACGATATTTAACCGCAGGAGTAATATTACTCATAAGTGTTTGCGAAGTTTCCCTTCCGTATATGGAGTTTGGGCAAAGTATACAAAATAAGACGCGGATCAAAAACAATCTTGAGTGGCGTTTTTGTATATCTTGTACATAGACATAGGTTTTATCACATTTTATTTCTATCTGTGATGATCCTTTTAACCTATTGATATTACTGGGATTATCCAATATCATTCATGACTATATCGTTTATCAAGAATTATGGAGCAAGGGTGCGGGAAATCTCCTGCTCCTGAACACAAATCGCTCCCAGTGACAACTATATAGTGGTGTCTAGCAGCAGGATAGCCACCAATACTATTCTCCAAGTTCAGATCTGCTCCCGGAGAATCCCGGGTACTGGCCAGAGATGCTGCAACTTCCTGTAAGGGCGGCTCTGTATTGTTTGGGTAACGGAGATCCAGGGGGATCACATGATAAGCAAAGCAAGAGTGCAGCAGGCAGATAGTTTTTGCCATCCCGTTACAATAAACGTATATTGTCACTTGAATCCTGCTGTCAGATGTGCTATATTATAGACAGAAAGAGGGAAAGCCATAGAAGCGGCTCTACCCACAAATGGTTATTACTTAACGCTTATAGCGTCAGCCGTCACTACTGTGAATAGTGGCGGCTATTTTCTTTTGTCCTTAAAGATCTGGTAGATCAGACCCACAAGGGCAACAATGAATGAACCGATCTGGATCAAGTCCTGATATGTAATCATTGCATCGCCCCTCTTGTATTTTGCGGAGGGCTACTTGAACCCTCCGCAAAATACAAGAGGGGCAAAGCCGCCTTTGGCTCTATGGTTTCCCATGGATGGAGTATAGCACATATTTGCTTTTCAGGCAATTATAATATCCAGGGGGATTACATAACTTAAAGATAGTATATACATACAACCTGCTGGCAGACGAGCCGACAGGAAATCTGGATGAAGACACTGCGAATGAGATTAGAGATACATGATGGATATTATCTGGTTGAGCCTGTTGCCGGAAGCACAGAATTGAACAGCGCAAACCAGATAACAGTTCCCATGACAAATATGGATCCTTCGCCGGAACCGGAAGTCGGAGATGTTCTTGAGATTGAATATGACGGTTCGATTGCAGGATCATATCCTGCACAAATTACTAATGTGTATAGCATTAGCGTTGTCGAATAGCGGAAGATTCCGCTTTGAAGAGTGCAGGGCGGTTTTGATGTAAGGGCATAGGAAAATACCAAAGAGAAATAGAAGCAGTGGGGCATGAAGGGAGAGGCGTTTATTGGGAGATACCGATATGCGCCTCCGCATTTTTAGGAGAGGAGGTGGTCGTCATCCAGAAAATTAAATGCCCGAACCATAAGTGCGGAAGGCGTATTTTTGATATCGGCATAACGCGGTCCAGGATCATAGTAGAACTGAAATGCCCGCACTGCGGCGAAGTGGTACGGGTGTACTGGAAACCAAAGGAGAAGAAAAAATATACATAGATAAAAAGAACAGCGGGAGGATATCTTGCTGTTTTTGCTTTTACGGATTAAAGCGTTCCTAACTTTACGAAGCCGTAAAGGAAGGAACGCTTTATGTCTTTTAGGAAGATCACAGTCAAATCTGGAGACGAAGAATTCACACTGGAAGTTACGGAAGAAGAATATCTGCAATATTACCGCCCGTGGTGGCAGCAGAAAAAGCATGAGCAGAGGAACCGGGAAGCGATGGAGCAGAACGGCTATACGGAAGAATCCTATGAGGCGTGGCGGGACAATGCCTCGGAGGGAGCGGGCATCCCGGACATGGAGCTGCCGGGGGTGGACGAGCTGGTGGAGAAAAAGCTGCTGCTCGGCGTGCTTGCGGATGCGATGGATTCCCTCCTGCCGGAAGAGAGGGAGCTTGCCATGAAAGTGTCCGAGGAGGAAACCGTTACACTCAAAGAGTATAAAGCTCTCCAGAAAGAGATCCAGCGCCTTAAAATCGAAAATGAAATATTAAAAAAAGCGACCGCCATATTCGCAAAAGAACAATAGCTGAGATTGTTTCTTTTATCCAGCAAAACTTAACCCATTATACTGTATCCCAGCTTTGCAGCACCCTGAAATTTCCAAGGAGTACCTATTACAAAGCTCTGGTTTGTGTACCCTCAAACCGGAAGAAGGAATATGAGGGATTCAGCCAGAAGGTAAAGGGAGCTTATGAAGATCCAAAGAAGCGGTATGGGGCAGTTAAAATATGCCGTACCCTCAATGGAAGCGGGACTCCCTGCAGCATAAAACTGGTTCAGCGGCATATGGCAAAGCAGGGACTGCGCTCTGTTGTAGTAAAGAAATACAACCATCATGCCAGTCACGGAACCGTTCCAGATGATAAAGAAAATATTCTGGAACGTGATCTCGAGACGGAAACCATCAACCAGAAAAAGAAGAAATCTATCTTCGTACTTATCAAGATCCCAAAGAGGCCCGCAGGGCAATCTTTGAATATATAGAGGGCTGGTATAACCGCAAATGGATCCATAGTGCAATTGGTCATATGACACCTCCGCAAAAGGAGGATGAGGAACTCAAAAAAGCAGCATGATCTTTCGACTTTTTTGTCCAAAGTATTGACATAGGTCCACCCTCCAGCAGACGAGATTATTAAATCGGATGGGGATTGAGGTGTATTTCACCGAGGACGGCATATGGACCATGAACGATGAGGACGGGGAGCTTAGGCTGACCATCATGGCGACCCTTGCGCAGAACGAATCGAAAAAGACCTCCATGCGGGTAAAGGCTACCATAAGATCATGAAGCAGCTTGAAAAGGAAGGCCGCCGCACGGCGATGGGGAAGACGATGTGGCATTACACCACCGTCGGCCACATCTTAAAGAACCGCCTCTACTGCGGCGGACTGGAATACCGGAAGGAATACGTGCCGGACTACCTCGAACAGAAAAGGGCGAAGAACAACGGGGAGCTGGAGCGCGGCATCGCGGGGGTGGAGCAGTCGGAAGTCCTGCGGGACAAGGAGGTCATAGAGGAACAGCTTAAAAAAGAGCGGGGCAGATATGAGACGCTCCTCGATATGAGGATGAACAACGAGATACCGAAAGAGGTATTCAGCCGCAAGCAGCAGGAGGTTGGGGAGCGGATCGCGGAACTGGAGCAGCGGATGGCGCAGTACGGAGATGTGGAGCCCGCCACGGAGGCAGACATGAGCGGCAAGCTGGAAAACCTGCGCAGGCTCATGGGGCAGTTCGCCATGCCGGATGACGAGCGGTCGATCAGCAGCCGGATTTCTTTTGATAAATCCATCCTGTCCAGTTCGCCGGAGTATATGTCCGACTTGCGGAGGATCGCCTGGTATTCCCCGTCACTGCTCACGATACCGTTCATGACGCTGTGCATGCGGGTGTCCATGAGCCGGTACAATGCAGAATCTTTTTCCGATCCAATCCCTCCTTCCGTGGTGTTGTATCTTAACTCTGTTTTGGTGGGCTGGCAAGTGGGAAAATAAGTTATAAAAAATTCATAAAAGATTTGTTGCGTTAACCGATATAAAATAATAAAATAGAGATAGAAAAGTATGAATTGCAACGGAAGAACCATACTAACAAAGGAGGTGTTTATTATGGCAACTTCAAGTATCACAAAGAATTTTGTCATTTCCGGCAAGGAACAGGTGGAGATGTTCATCAACGCGATTGAAGAATCTGCCAAGAACCGTCCTGTTCATATACCCGTAGCGGCAAGAGAGATAAAGGGAGAACCTGAATTAAGGGAAATGATGCGGCTGCGGGAGATGAAAATAAAGGAGAAGGAAAATGCCGGGAAATGATAAATTCTTTTCAGTCAATATCCGTGAGTATTTGGCTTTGGGAAATGATGAAGAAGCCGGAGAGCCAGCACTGGTTGAGTTGCTTTCCGGCTTTTCCAGTCCGAAGAATAAGGACGTGGAACGTTTTTTGAAAAAAAGTGCCATAGAATTCACGAAAAAGAACCAGTCGGTTACATATCTTGTAGTTTCGGCAGAGGATGTCAGATTGCTTGGATATTTTACCCTTGCATTAAAACCATTGACAGTAAGGGGTGAAACAGTGAGCAATACCATGAAAAGAAAGTTGTTGCGAATCAGTGAGTTGGATGAAAAATCGGATACCCATACCATGTCGGCATATCTGATCGCACAACTTGGGAAAAACTTCTCGGAGAGTGGCGGAACAGAGATCACCGGGGCAGAACTGCTTAAACTTGCATGGGATAAAATTAAAGAGATACAGTATCTGGGTGGAGGTGTAGTGACCTTCTTAGAGGCAGAAAATGAGGAAAAGCTGTTATCATTTTACCGTGACAATCGTTTTTCACAGTTTGATACAAGGCAGACCGCATCGGATGCGGAGGAGTCGCATGAGTTGGTACAGCTTTTAAGGCTACTCTAATGCGGCTGCTCTGTACTGGAAAGCATGGATTTTGCCGGTAAAGGAGCGATTATTGATGCCATAGGAATTTGGGTACTCGCAGGCGAAAGTATGGAAGAATGGCTTAAGATCAAGGGTTTTTAGGCTTGGCGGGCCTCTCTTTTTTGCGTTTTGATGCCGCTGATAAAGGGGCGATTGGGGTGAAATCGTACGATCACGCAAAAGTCGGCAGTTTCCGTGATCGTATCTGAGTTTTGCGTGATAGTATAAGGACAAGAGTGGAGGCTCTTTTTTCTCAACAGATATATAAGCATGCAAAATGGATATATGGCGATGAAGAAATTGAAACTATAGTTTATAATGAATGTTTTCATACGATTCCTGATATTTTTAGAAAAGAAAGCAGAAAGTCATTTAGAGAGGTCATTGATCACAATGGGAAATCATATTTAAAGATAAGCGGTGAAGCCATATTTAAAGAAATACAAGTAGATGTTGAAATATTGGGAGGGTGGCGAAAGGATAAGTGGAGCGTAAGTTTTTGTAAGCTGAGAAAAATTTAGTAAATCCTTCGCACGGAAAATTGATTTCCGTGAATCCTTCGTCTATAGACTTGACAAATAAAACTATGTGGACGGACATGGTTATATTGGACATATGCAGATCCGCAGAACTCCACAAATGCCCTGGATGTATATTGGGAACCCTGATCGCTGTGGAGGATCAGTCCCCCTTTGATCTGCGGCTGGGGATCCAGGGCTTTTTGCAGTGTCCGTATTGCAAGGTCACTGGTGATACTGCGGTCAGTCATGCTGGCGACCACACTCCGGTCATACAGGTCTATGATCGTGCAGTTGTATCTCACTTCGTGGTCTGCGAGAAACAGATATGTAAGATCAGTACATCATTTCTGGTCAACCGCATCAGCTGTGGGATCCTGTTTTAACTTGTTTTCAAATACTTTGTGTGGTTTGCCATATCCATGATCCGGTTTTTGGGGACGCACGACAGAACGCAGACCCAGTTCCGTATCCATGTATCTGTGTATGGTCGCTGCACTGTATCCATATCCCCTGCGCTCCAGATAAAAGGTCATGCTTCTGTAACCATCAACCCCGTTGTGGCTGTGGTAGATCTCTTCGATCTGTGCCAAAACCTCTGATTTTTTGGCATAATGATCCGACTTCCGGTGTTTGCGGTAGTTGTAATAGGCGTTGGGATATATGGAAAGCCGTCTGAGCAGCCAGCGGATGCCAAACTCTCCATGATATCCATTTATAAATCGATAAGCCGCTGATCGATCTCCTCCGCAAAGGATGCCGCCGCTTTTTTTAAGGATGCCACTTCCTTTCTGAGTTCGTCATTTTCTTTTTTCAGTTTGAGTAGTCCTTTCATGTTATCGTATCCGGCTTTGGATCTTGGGCTTTGTCTGGCATTTTCCGCGGAACTGTCTGCACCATGCAGAGATAGATGCTTTGGATACACCGTATTCTGCCGTGATACTTTTGTAGGTGCATCCTTCTTCCTCGTGGAGACGGACGATCTTCTTTTTAAATTCAGGAGTGTAATTTTGTGACATAACTAAATACCTCTTTCTTGATCATTTTCAGTATATCTTATCAGCCACTCCTGTTACAACTTTATTATAGCACTTCAGCAATGGACTTGTGCAGCCGTAAGATCATCGGATATGCGTATGGAAATCCATGACAGCGGAACTGGCGGTAGAAGCTGTTAAGAACGCCTGTCTGAACGTCAGAGAGACCAGAGGGATCATTCTCCACAGCGACTTGGGAAGCCAGTATACAAGCCGATCATTTGAGAAGTTCCTGAACAGCAGGGGGATACGGCATTCATTTAGCCGAAAGGGAAATCCTTATGACAATGCCTGTATCGGATCGTTCCATTCTGTACTGAAAAAGGAAGAAATCAGTCGGGGGATCCGTTCTTTGCCTGTGGGCATCATAGCATATGCAAATTTTAATTGTAAGATACATTTCCTTTCCAGGCAATTATAATATGCTTTTTATCCCACTTCCGGCAAATTACCAAACTGTAGGGTTTGCCTGAACATATCTAACCGGGAGATCTTGTCCAAACTCGCACCAACAAACAAACGTTTCTCCATACCCCAGGCATTTCCCGGCACCCCCAGATCTCCAGTATCACACATCAAAGCATTTACAATACGATACAAACGCATCTTCTCCTTGCTGATCTCCCCATACAGGGGTATAATACCAATATCTGAAAAAAACAGCAGGAGGTGGACATGGAACAGGGATTTATAAAAGTAGGCGCGGGGACGCCGGAAGTGCGTGTAGCGGACTGCGCGTACAACGCCAGCCAGATCATACAGGTGATCCGTCAGATGGGAGAGGAGCAGGCGAAGGTCATCGTGCTGCCGGAGCTGTGCATCACGGCGTACACCTGCGGTGATCTGTTCTGGCAGGAGAGGCTTTTGGAGGAGGCAAAGGAGCAGCTGCTGCTGATCGCCCGGGAGACCCGGGACGTGGATGCGCTGGTCTTTGTGGGGCTTCCATTCGAGTTTGAAAATAAACTTTACAACGCGGCGGCGGCCATAAGCCAGGGCGTTATACTGGGGCTGGTCCCGAAGGTCCATATCCCCAACTACAATGAATATTATGAAGCACGCTATTTCACATCGGGACGGGATGTAGAGGGCGTGGTGGAACTGGGCGGCCAGGAGGTGCCTTTTTCCGCGGAGCAGATGTTTGTCTGCGGGCAGATGCCCCGGCTGAAAGTGGGCGTGGAGATCTGTGAGGATCTGTGGGCGGCGGATCCGCCCAGCAACAGGCTGGCCTTGCAGGGGGCGAACCTGATCGTAAATCTCTCGGCCAGTGATGAGCTGGCGGGAAAAGAGGCGTACCGCAGGGATCTGGTGCGCGGCCAGTCGGCCCGGCTTTTATGCGGGTATATCTATTCCTCAGCGGGGGAGGGGGAGTCCACCCAGGATGTGGTCTACGGCGGGCACAGTCTGATCGGTGAGAACGGTGTGATCCTGGCGGAGAGCAGACGTTTCCAGAATGATATCATCTATGCGGATCTGGATGTTTTCCGTCTGGATGAGGAGCGCAGGCGCATGTCCACGTTCCAGCCGGAGAGCTCGTATTACGAGAAGATCCCGTTCAGCCTGCAAGTGCAGGAGACGGCGCTTGAGCGGACATTTTCACCGGATCCCTTTGTGCCGGAGGATCATGGCGACCGGGAGCAGCGGTGCGATGAGATCTTGAACATCCAGGCCATGGGGCTGAAACAGCGGCTGAAACACACTGGATGCCGGTGGGCTGTGGTGGGGCTCTCCGGTGGGCTGGATTCCACCCTGGCCCTGCTGGTGACGGCGCGGGCCTTCGACATGCTGGGCATCCCCCGGGAAAATATCCTGACCGTGACCATGCCATGTTTTGGCACCACGGACCGCACGTACCAAAATGCCTGTAATCTGAGCAGGAGTATGGGCACGACCCTGCGGGAAGTGGATATCAAAGAGGCGGTGATGGTCCATTTCCGGGATATCGGACAGGATCCAGAGAAACACGATGTGACCTACGAGAACAGCCAGGCCCGTGAGCGGACGCAGGTCCTGATGGATCTGGCCAATCAAAAAGGCGGGATGGTGATCGGGACCGGGGATCTTTCGGAGCTGGCCCTGGGGTGGGCGACCTACAACGGCGACCACATGTCCATGTACGGGGTGAACAGTTCCATCCCCAAGACGCTGGTGCGTCATCTGGTGGATTATTACGCGGATACATGTGGGGATGCGGCTCTTGCGGCCATTTTAAAAGATGTACTGGACACGCCGGTGAGCCCGGAGCTCCTTCCGCCCACAGACGGGGTGATCTCACAGAAGACGGAAGATCTGGTGGGGCCGTATCGGCTGCATGATTTCTTCCTATATTATATGCTGCGCTGGGGATATCCGCCGCGGAAGATCTACCGGGTGGCTTGTCTGGCTTTTGACGGGATCTATGAAAAAGAGACCATACGTCATTGGCTGCCCGTCTTCTATAAACGGTTTTTCACACAGCAGTTCAAACGTTCCTGTCTGCCGGATGGGCCGAAGGTGGGGTCCGTGGCGGTCTCCCCGAGGGGGGATCTGCGGATGCCCAGTGACGCCTGCGGCACAGCCTGGCTAAAGGAACTGGCGGAGATTTAAACCTCCGCCTTTTTTAATGCCGTGGAGATGGCATTGATCAGTATGAGGGAGGTATACTTATTTTCCTCCGAATAAGAGATGTCGTCCAATGACTGGGTGGTGTAGATCTGGCTGGCCAGGTCATCCAGGGTGGGTTCCATCAGGGGGAACATGGCTGTAGTGCTCTCACTCAAGTTGACCAGCCGGATGGCTTTGATCCGGCTGCTGTCCACGGTCACCTCTACGTCGAATGTGTTTTCATGGATCGCGATGGTGGAAGCATATACGCCCGGCTGGTAGCGGGCATCGCCGACGGCGGAGGCTGATCCAGCCTTCTGGGGGCCAAACATCAAAAAGAGCAGTACGCCCAGCAGCAGGGCGAGGACCAGGAAGACCACAGTGTAGACGACTTCCTTCATATGTAATACGACGATCTTTGTTTTTGCACTCATGGGATGCGCCTCCTACTTTCTTTGTATATCCTATGAAAAAATCCCCGGATTATGATAAAATGATTGGATAGGCTGAGGGGAGGCCGCCGAGAGGGGGATGGCTCCTGGTCCTGGCGGCGTCCCCTTAACCAACACAGCAGAACATACAGATTTCAAAAAAGAAACGGAGTACCAAATGTCCCTACATTTTATATTAGGAGCGTCCGGTTCCGGAAAATCCCACACGCTCTATGAAACCATCATCACCCGCTCCCTCGCCCACCCCGAGACGACCTACCTGATCCTGGTGCCGGAGCAATTCACCATGCAGACCCAGAAAGAACTGGTGGACATGCACCCCAGCAAAGGCATCCTGAACATCGATGTCTTAAGTTTCCAGCGTCTGGCTTACCGTGTCCTGGATCAGCTGGGCGTGGCTGACCGGCAGATCCTGGAGGAGACGGGAAAAAGCCTGGTGCTCCAGAAAGTGGCCCAGGAGAACCAGCGGCAGCTCGTCTATCTGGGAAGCCAGATGAAGAAGCAGGGGTATGTCCAGGAAATAAAATCCCTCATATCAGAGTTTATGCAGTACGGCATCACCATAGAACAGCTAGATCAGATGATCCAGGCCGTGGATGGGAAAAAGAAGATCACCGCCCGGAAATTACAGGATATCGCTCTTCTATACGATGCCTTCCACCGTTACCTGGCGGACAACATGATCCCGGCGGAAGAGGTCCTGGACGTGCTGTGCGCGTGCATCCCCCGTTGGGAGAAGATAAAAAACTGCGAGATCGTCCTGGACGGGTTCACCGGATTTACCCCGGTGCAGAATAAGCTCCTGGACGTGCTGCTGGGGCTCTGCCCCCAGGTCTGGGTGACTGTGACGCTGGGGGAGGAGGAAGATCCCCACGGAAAGATCGCGGAGCACCAGCTCTTTGCCATGAGCAAGAAGATGATCGCCTCCCTGTGCCGCATGGCCCGCAGGCAGAAGATCGAGATCGCGGAGCAGTGGGTCATGTCCGGTGGACAGGGACGCTTTAAGGATGCCCCGGCCCTGGATTTCCTGGAGCGGGAGATCTTCCGTTTCCGGCGGAAGGTTTACAGAAGTCCGGTGGAGGAGATCCGGCTCTTCACCGCCCAGGACCCGAAGGAGGAGATGGAGGAGGTGGGCCGCCGGATCCGGCGGCTGGTCCGGGAAAAAGGTTTCCGGTACGGGGATATCGTGGTGATCACCGGGGACCTGGCCTGTTACGGCAGCTACGCCCGCCAGGTGATGGAGCAGATGGAAATACCCTATTTCCTGGATGAGAAGCATACAATATGGATGAACCCTTACATCGAGTGCCTGCGGGCGGTGGTGGACCTGGTCCGGTGCAGCTATTCCTATGAGAGTGTGTTCCGCTATCTGCGCTGCGGCATGTCCGATCTTAAGCCGGAGGAGGTGGATGTGCTGGAAAATTATGTGCTGGCCTTGGGCATCCGCGGATCCCGCCGCTGGCAGGAGCGGTGGGTACGCCTGTACCGGGGGATGTCCGGGGAGGATATCGAAGTGGTCAATGACCTGCGGCAGCGTTTTCTGGAAGAGGTGGAAGCCTTTACCCTGTGCTGTAAAGAGAAGCCCCGCACGGTGGAGAGCCTGACCCGTGGCCTGTATGCCTTCGGCGTGCACAACAGGATGCAGGAAAAACTGAAACGGCGGGAGCTCCTCTTTGGGCAGCGGAGCGACCGGGCCATGGAAAAGGAGTACGCCCAGATATACGGCATCGTGATGGATCTGATGGAGAAGATGGTCCACATCCTGGGCGGGGAGACACTGACCATAGCTGAGTACCAGAAACTTTTGGAGGCCGGGCTCACGGAGGCGAAGGTAGCCCTGATACCGCCCAGCGGCGACCAGGTGCTGGTGGGGGACATGGAGCGGACCCGGCTCAAGGACGTGAAAGCCCTGTTCTTCGTGGGGGTCAGCGACCAGACGATCCCCAAGGATAAAAAGGCGGGGGGCATCCTCTCCGAGCAGGAGCGGATCTTATTCCAGCAGGAAGGTCTGGAGCTGTCCCCCTCCCGTCGGGAAGCCATGTACATCCAGAAATTTTACCTGTATCTAAATATGACAAAACCTTCCCGCTGCCTGACCCTGTCCTACAGCCGGGCCGATGGGGAAGGGAAAGTCTGCGGGCCCGCCTATCTGATCGACAGCCTGCGGCGGCTCTTCCCCGCGCTGGTCCTGGAGGATGCCGCAGCCGATCCCACATACAGCCGTCTGCTGGAGCATCCCTCCGACGGGATCCCGCTGCTGATCCGGGGGCTGGAGGATCTGGCCAAAGGCCGGGAAGATGCCCCATGGCGGGAACTTTTCCAATGGTACTGTAAGCAGCCCGTCTATGAAAAAGCGGCCCGGCAGCTGGTGGACGCGGCGTTTTACCAGGCCCCTGTGGAGCGGATCGGAAAGAGTGTGGCGCGGGTCCTGTACGGCATAGGGGAACGGCCCGATACATTCAGCCCCACACGGCTGGAGCAGTTTGCGGCCTGCGCCTTTGCCCATTATGTGAAATACGGCCTGGGGCTGAGGGACCGGGTGTACTATGAATTTAAGGCCATGGATATGGGCGTGGTGATGCACGGGGCGTTGGAAGCCTATGCCGGGTATCTGCGCCGGGAGCGGATCGCCTGGACGGAACTGACAGAGGAAGAGCAGGAGCAGCTGATCGGACAGTGTGTGGATCAGGTGGCGGCGGATTACGGGAGTACGATCCTCCACAGCAGCGCGCGCAATGAATATATGATCCGGCGGATCAAGCGGATCTTGCGCCGCACGGTGTGGGCGCTGAAGGAACAGATGCTGCGGGGGGACTTTACCCCGGCGGGGTTTGAGGTGGATTTTCCAGGGGGGCGCATCGACCGGATGGATCTGTATGAGGACGGGGAAAAAGTGTATGTGAAGATCATCGACTACAAGACGGGGAATACCCGTTTTGACCTGACCGCATTATATTATGGCCTGCAGCTGCAGTTGGTGGCGTATCTGAACGGGGCGATGGAGTTGGAGCAGGAGAGGCATCCGCAAAAAGAAGTGGAACCGGCGGGGATCTTCTATTATAATATCCAAGACCCGCTGATCTGCGGCGCGGCCGGTGAGGCGGCGGGAGTCCGGGAGAAGAAGATCTTAAAGGAACTGCGCATGAACGGTCTGGTCAGTGACAAGAGGGAGATCATTGAGAAACTGGATGCCACGGGGGAGACGATCCCGGTCGCTTTTAAGAAAGACGGCACGCTGAGTAAGACCTCCAGCGTGGCCTCCGGGGAACAATTCATGCAGATGATGGGATTTGCCAGACGGAAGATGGAGCAGCTCTCTGATCAGATCCTGGAGGGGACGGCCGCGGTCAGTCCCTATGAGCTGGGGAATAAGCAGGCATGCACCTGGTGTCCGTACCGGGCCGTCTGCGGATTTGACGAGGGGCTTAGAGGGTATGTGTACCAGCGGCTGCGTCCGCTCACCCCGGAGGAATGTTGGAAAGCCATAAAGGAGGAATGTGGAGATGGGCATGACCTGGACAGATGAACAGAAGAAAGTGATCTGGCTGCGCGGCCGGAATATCCTGGTCAGCGCGGCGGCGGGATCGGGCAAGACGGCGGTGCTGGTGGAGCGGATCTTATCCATGGTCACGGATCCGGGAAGACCGTTGGACATTGACCGGCTGCTGATCGTGACGTTTACCCGGGCGGCGGCCGGTGAGATGCGGGAACGGCTGCGCACGGCCATCGAGAAACGCCTGGCCGAAAATCCCGATGACCTGCATCTGCAGAAACAATCGACGTTGATCTACAGCGCCCAGATCAGCACCATCGACGGATTCTGCCAGAATGTGATCCGCAATTATTTCCACCGGCTGGGGCTGGATCCTTCTTACCGCATCGGGGATGAGGGCGAGCTGAAATTATTGAAGGCGGATGTGGCTCAGGAGATCCTGGAGGAGGCATACCAGGCCGGAAAGCCGGATTTTTACAGGCTGGTGGAGTGTTATGCGTCCGGGAAGACCGACGAGGGCATCACGGATCTGCTGCTGCAGGTCTATGAGTCCGCCATAAGCTATCCCTGGCCCCGGGAGACCCTGGAGGGCTGGCGGAAGATCTATGAAATGGATACGGCAAAGGAGCTGGAAAAGGCTCCCTGGATGCAGGCTCTTCTTAAGGATGCCGGAAAGAAGATCCAGGCTGCCGCGGAGCTTATGGAGGAAGCCCTTGCCCAGGCGATGGGACCGGGAGGGCCCTATATGTACGCGCAGGCCCTGGAGAGCGACCGGGCGTTCCTGGCCCGGCTGGAGGCGGCCTTGGATTTTGACGGGTATGTGCAGGCATTGTCCGGCCTTTCCTTTCCGGCTCTCTCCCGGAAAAAGGATGACCAGACAGATCCCCAGGCCCGAGAGCAGGTAAAGGAGATCCGGGAGCAGTATAAGGAGATCTTGAAATCTCTGAAAGAGGATTATTTTTCGGAAGAGCTGGGGGATGTACTGGAACAGATACGGGCCTGCCGCGGGCCCATCTGCGCCCTGCTGGATCTGGCTGGGGATTTCATGGAGCGGTATGGGAAGAAAAAGCGGGAAAAGAACTTGGTGGACTTTTCGGATATGGAGCATTTTGCCCTGGATATCCTGGTGGAGCGCACAGACGGGGAGATCCGGTATACCTCCGCGGCCCGGGAACTCTCCGAGCAGTTCGAGGAGATCTTGATCGATGAATACCAGGACAGCAGTTTTGTGCAGGAGCAGCTGATGCTGGCAGTCTCACGGGTCTGGCAGGGGAAGAACAATATCTTCATGGTGGGGGATGTGAAGCAGAGTATCTACCGCTTCCGTCTGGCCCGGCCGGAGCTTTTCATGGAAAAATTCGACTGCTACACATTGGAGGACGGCCCCCGGCAGCGGATCGACCTGCATAAGAATTTCCGCAGCCGGGCACAGGTCCTGGCGGGTGTAAACTATCTGTTTTATCAGATCATGGGCCGCGCGGTGGGGAATGTGCAGTATGATGAGGCGGCGGCCCTGCATCCGGGGGCGATGTTCCCAAAGATGGAACAGGAGCCAAAGAGCGATACGGAAGTTTGCCTGGTGGAGGCGGACGGGCCGGAGCTGGAGGAGGAAAAAGGCGGGAAGATGCAGCGTGAGCTGGAGGCCCTGGCCATCGCCGGGAAGATCCGGGAGCTGGTGGGTGTCTATCCGGTGCTGGACGGGGAGACGGGAGGATACCGCCCGGCCCGGTACGGGGACATGGTGATCTTGCTGCGCACCGCCGCCGGATGGTCGGATATTTTTGTCAAAGTCCTGACGGCGCAGGGGATCCCGGCGTACAGCCCGTCCAAGACCGGGTATTTTTCTGCGCTTGAAGTGGTGACGGTGTTAAATTATCTGCGCATCTGCGACAATCCCCGGCAGGATATCCCTTTTGCCGCCGTGCTGCATTCTCCTGTCGGGGGATGTAATGCCCAGGAGATGGCCCTGCTGGGGGATCATCGGAGTCATCCGGGCAGTCTCTATGAGCGGGCCCGGGACTATGCCCGGGAGGGGGAGGATGCGGCCCTGCGGGAAAGAGTGTCACAGTTTCTGGCATGCCTGGATGATGTGCGGGCGCGGGTGGCGGACACGCCGATCCATCAGCTGCTGCTCTATATCCTGAAGGTGACCGGTTACGGCGATTACGCCGCAGCCCTGCCCCCGGGCGGCCAGCGCGCCGCCAATCTGCAGATGCTGGTGGAGAAGGCGCGGGAGTATGAGGCGACCAGCTACCGGGGGCTGTTCCATTTTGTGCGCTATATCGAGAACCTGCAGAAGTACCAGGTGGATTACGGGGAAGTGCCGCTGGCCGGTGCCCTGGACCACACAGTCCAGATCCTGACCATCCACAAGAGTAAGGGCCTGGAATTTCCCATCGTGTTTGCGGCGGGCATGGGGAAACGTTTCAACCAGCAGGATGCCAACGCCCGTCTGCTGCTGCACCCGGACCTGGGCCTGGGCGCGGATGCCATCTACCCCAAGGAGCGTGTCCGCGTATCCACGGCCATCCGTCAGATCATCCGCCAGAAGACGCTGACGGAGAACCTGGGGGAGGAACTGCGGGTCTTATATGTGGCCCTCACCCGGGCAAAGGAGAAACTGATCCTTGTGGGGACGGTCACCAAGCTGGAAAAACGCCTGCTGGACTACCAGGGCATCGGACGGCGGCGGGAGCAGAAACTGTCGGTGTACACGCTGGAGAAAGCCCGGGATCCGTGGGGCTGGATCCTCCCGGCGATGGTGCGCCATCCTGTCATGGAGAAGATCTATGACGCGTACGGCCTTTCCTGGATCTCTTGTGCGAAAAGCTGCCCGGATCTGCAGCTTGATCTGACCGCGCCCTTTGCCGTGGAGGTGATCCGGGCGGCGGATCTTTTGGCGGCGCAGGTGGAGCAGCAGACGGAAGGGATCGTCCAAAAAGAGATCTTGTTTTCCGGGGACGGAGAGGAAGTCTTCCATTCGCCCACACGGGAGCTCTTAAAGGAAAGGTTTTCGTTCGCGTATCCCTATGAGGACCGGCGGGGCATCCCGATGAAAGTCTCTGTATCGGAGATCAAGAGGCGGGAGGGCCATGGGGAGGAGGACGGGGAACTGCTGTATTTCGAGCCGGATATCATCCCCCTGGTCCCGGATTTTATCGAGGAAAAGGAGGACGCCCTGCAGGGGGCGGCTCGGGGGACGGCCTATCACAAGGCGATGGAGTACCTGGATCTTACGGAGGCATGCGAAGAGGGCGGTGTGAGCAGGCAGCTGGCACGCTGGGCCGAACAGGGCCGGATCTCCCCACAGGAGCGGACCTGCATCCGGGAAAAGGATCTGACTGTGTTGGCATTTTCCCCACTGGGGCGGCGTATGGGGCATGCGCAGCGGCGGGGGCTCCTGTACCTGGAGCAGCCGTTCGTGATCGCCCAGCGGGCGTCGGAGGTGGATGCGTCCTGGAGTGATGAGGAAGAGGTGCTCATCCAGGGGATCATCGACGCGTATTTTGAGGAAGATGGGGAACTGGTGGTGGTGGATTATAAGACCGACTGGGTGAAAATGGGGGAAGAAGAGAAGTTAGTGGAGCGGTACAAGATCCAGCTGGAATATTATGGGCAGGCGCTGGAGCGGCTGACGGGGATGCGGGTGAAGGAGAGATATCTGTATGCGTTCCGGCTGGGGAAAGCGTTGTTGGTTTAGAGTGTGTCGCAGACTGTAGATAAAGTGTCGTTTGCTCATGGGTGCTCGAAGGGCTGTGCCCTCGAACTGGGATCAAGTAGACGGAATTTATTTCCGGCTACTTGCAAAAAGCCCGATCTGTAGGGGCTTTAGCCCTTGTGCGAGCAGATCGGGCTTTTATCCTCCAGTATTAAAATTTATGGCGTAAGCCATGGATTTTACCAGAGTGGCGACTTTGTCGACACTCTGAGACACACTCTAGAGTGTTTCGGAAAGGATGTGGGGAGGTTTTGAAAAAGGAGAGGCTTTATGTGCTGATCCCTGTGCTGCTCATCTGTCTGGGTGGGCTTTTGTATGGCTGCTGGCGGATGTATGGGGATATCTCCCGTCTGAGAGCGGAACAGGAGCAGGCGGAGCGCCGGGCAAAAAAGGAGGATGCACGGCGGGCCAGGAAGGAAAAAAAGGAGCGGCGGCGGCAGCAGGAGATGGAAGGGGTCAAAACGGTGGTGGAGGAGATGGTCGCAGGCTTTCAGGATGGAGACTGGGCGGTCTATGTGAAAGACCTGACAGGCGGCGGTTCTTTTGAGATCAACGGCCATCAGATGGAATCGGCCAGCCTGATCAAGCTGTACATCATGGGGGCTGTCTGGCAGGCGATCGAGGATGGTACGCTGGCTGATACATCCCAGATCCAGGAACTCCTGCGGCAGATGATCACGGTCAGCGACAACGAGTCGTCGAACCGGTTGGTGGAGGCTCTGAGTCCTGACGGTACCAGTCATGCAAGGGGGCGGGAGATCGTCAATGGGTTCGCGGATGCCAATGGATGTGTTGACACGGAGCAGGGCAGGGATCTGAAAGATCACCGGGATGTGGAACCGGCGGAGAAGAATTTTACATCTGTCAAAGACTGCGGTCTTTTCCTGGAAAAGGTATATCAAGGCGCGTGCGTGTCCCCGGAAGCCTCCGGGCAGATGCTGGAGCTTTTGAAAGCACAGCAGCGCAGAGAGAAGATCCCCGCCGGTCTGCCGGAGGGCACGGTGACGGCCAACAAGACCGGGGAGGTCAGTACGATGGAACACGACGCGGCGATCGTCTACGGTCCCGGGCGGGATTATGTTCTCTGCGTGATGTCTGCGGGCCTTACGGATACCTGGATGGCGCGGGAGCATATCCGGGAGATCTCGGCGGCGGTCTATCAGGAATTTGGGAGGTTAGAGTGAACTTTTTTTCGTTGTTTATGATCGCGGTGGGGCTGTCGATGGACGCATTTGCAGTCTCCATCTGTAAGGGGCTGTCCCTGTCCAGTATGAGATGGACGTATCCGGTTTTGGCAGGGGCGTATTTTGGCGGGTTCCAGGCGCTGATGCCGCTTTTTGGCTACGCGGCGGGCACGCATTTTCAGGCGGCGATCTCTCGGGTCGACCATTGGATCTCATTTGCGCTGCTCGTCGTCATCGGTCTGGATATGTTAAAGGATGCCAGGAAGGCGGAAGGCTGTTTTCAGGCCGATCCGTCCTTTGATGTGAAGACCATGACCATGTTGGCGGTGGCCACCAGCATCGATGCCCTGGCGGTGGGGGTGACGTTTGCTTTTTTGGAGGTGTGGATCGGGGCGGCGGTTTTTATCATCGGGGTCACCACCTTTTGTCTGAGTGCGGCGGGGGTTAAGATCGGGAATGTCTTTGGGGCGAAGTATCAGGCGAAGGCGCAGATGGCGGGCGGCGGGATCTTGATCTTGATGGCTTTTAAGATCTTGCTGGAGCATCTGGGGGTGTTATGAGGTAAAATGTTTGGAGGTATGTGAGAGATGGGGATATTTATAAACAGCAGGACTCCTTACGAGGGATTTCAAAATATCGCTGACACCAGATTTTTTGCAGACAGGTCGGCTTTGCTGGATGAGATCATTTCCGGGATGGAGCTGGACGCACAGAGGCATCTCTGTATCACCAGGCCCAGGCGTTTTGGGAAAATGGTGGCGGAGGATATGATCGGGGCGTTCTTTGGAAAAGCGGTGGACGGCAGTGGTCAGTGGATCAGGGGTTAGGAGGAGATGATGGATGGCATGAGAGGGAGAAAGAGGATCTATCTGGATCTGGTGTTGGTCATAGCGCTGGTCTATATTGTTTTGCTGACCATCCTCTATTGTTCGGAGTCTGCCGACAGCGATGCGGTGATCCGGACTTTTGGGGATGCCTTCTGGTATTCGCTGGTGACTCTGACCACGGTGGGATATGGCGACATGGTGCCGGTGACACCTCTGGGGCACGCGGTGGGTGTGGTCTTTGTGCTCTTGTCTGCCGGGATCATGGTGACGATGTTCGGTGCGGTCGTCTCCTTTATCACCAGTGAAGGGATGCCTTTTCTCCTGCTCAGTCTGCAGCGGCATAAGAATTGGTATTATTTTGCGGATCAGTGCGTGGAAGCGGATACACTGGCGGCTGATATCTATAGGGAAGATCCAAATGCACTGATCATCTACGGGGAGAGAAGGGGCAGCCAGAGTGAGTTCCCCGATCATCCGTGCGTATATGCCAGCGCGTCTCCGGATAAGATCGTGGCGAAAAAGAAGGGGATCGGTGCGGAGTGCAAGATCTTTTTTATGAGGGAAAATGACAGCGGTGTGAACAGCCGGGTGGTCGGCCTGCATGGGCTGCCGGCACAGGTCTATGCCCGGACCACGAATGGACAGGATAAGCTGGGGGAGAATATAAGATTTTTTCACAGTTATGAGTGCTGTGCCCGGCAATACTGGCGTTCGAAACCGCTGTGCCGCCATGAGGATATGATCGTGCTCATCGGATTCGGGGGGTATGGGAGCAGTATCCTGGAGCAGGCCATACTGACCAATGTCATTTCGGTGGAGCAGCATGTGGCTTATCATATCTTTGGCGATGCGCGGCAGTTTCTCGCCATACATGACTGTCTCGGCGAGCTGTTTTCCCTGGATACAGAGTCTGATGAGAGGGATTCGCTGATCTTCCACGAGGGGGATTGGGCGCGGGAGAGACAGATCCTGGAGAGGGCGGACCGCATCATCATCTGTGTGGATGAGGAGAAAGAGGGCTGGGAGATCTTCTGGACACTGAACAGATATTATAGGATATCCGGGCGCATCGATCTGCGCAGCAGCCGGAAAGTGCCGGAGATCTCTTATTTTGGGGCGGATGAGGATATCTATACCTCCCAGCAGATCATCCGCACGGATCTGGATCGGGCGGCGGTGACGATCAATGAGATCTTCCGCAGGTCGGTCACATATCCCACTCTCAGTTGGGATGAACTGGACGATCTGCACCGACAGTCGAAGATCGCGGCGGCGGACCACCTCCTGATGAAGACCAGGATCCTCCTGGAAGATGAGACGATCACGGGACTTGTGCCCTCCGCAGTACAGAAGGCGTATGACAGATATTGTATGACAAAGTCTTCAGAGGAGGCCAGGGAGATGTACCGCAAGCTGGATCATATGCGGTGGCTCCGATTTTATATCTTTTACAATTGGAGTTATGGTCCTGTCCGCGACGACGCGGCGCGGCAGCATCCGATGCTGTGCCCCTATGAAGAGCTGACGCCGGAGCAGAGGCGGGAGAGGGATGCGGCCTGGGAGCTGATGGGGAATATCTCTGTTGCGATGGAGTGAGGTTTGCGGGGATAGGGGACCCTATATTGATCATTAGGAAATATAGGGTTTGAGTGGATGATATATTTTGAGCAGATTTTTGTAAAAAGGATTTGACAAAGCATATTTTTAGGTGTATACTGACTTCCATAAAAAGATATAGCATCGATGAAACCAATGAGCAAGAGTAGTAAGCTGTAGCAGATATGTCAGAGAGCTGTCGGCAGGTGGAAAGACAGTCATGGAAGCGCAGACGAATGGACTTGCGAGGGCAGCCCGAAACCGTTGTTTAACACGGCAGTAGGCGCTGACGGAAACCTGATTCGTTATCAAGCAGGTATGTATGTTTGTACATAGAGTAGAGTGGGTCTGGAGAAACCAGGCCAAATTGGGTGGTACCGCAGGAGCGTATATCAAACGGCTTTTGTCCCTGTATATGTGGGGATGGAGGTCGTTTTTTTGTTGCTTAGGAACTGTTAATAAATAACTTTTAAATAGTGCGCCGGATTTTTCTTTGAGAGTGCCGGTTAAAGATCAGGCGCATAGCGGGCTATGTAACTGATCTTTGACCGGTGCTATCGGAGAAAAAGACAAGCAATATTAAAAGTTGTTTTTGAACAGTTCCTTATCAGAGGGTGTTTTAGGGCACGCTCGAGCGGAGAAAGGAGTCATATATGCAGCCTTCATGTGAACAGATCCTGGGATATGCCAAAGACTACGACGTGGTCCCGGTGTGCCGGGAGATCTACGCAGACATCATCACGCCGATCGGTCTTCTAAAGAAGATCGCCCAGCAGAGTTCCTACTATTATCTGCTGGAGAGTGTGGAGGGGGGAGAAAAGTGGGGACGCTATTCCTTCCTGGGCTATGACCCGGTGATGCGGGTGTACTGCCAGGACGGCACAGTCACCATAGAAGACGGAGAGCGGACGAAAGAGATCCAGACCCGGCAGCCCATGCAGGTCCTCCGGGATATCCTAAAAAAATATAAAGCGCCCCGGATCCAGGGATTCCCTCCCTTTGCCGGCGGGTTTGTGGGGTATTTCGCCTATTCGATGATCGGCTATGCGGAGCCGACGCTGCATATAAAGAAGGGCGGTTTCCACGACTTTGACCTGATGCTCTTTGACAAGGTGATCGCCTACGACCATCTGAAGCAGAAGATCGCGCTGATCGTGAACATGAAGACGGATAAGGTCATGGAAAATTACGGAAAGGCCGCGGCGGACTTAGAAGCCATGGCGGCTATGATACGCCAGCCGGATCAGGGGACGAAGGAACGGCCTCCCCGGGAAAAGATATGCTTCACATGCAATGTGTCAAAGGAGGAGTACTGCCGGATCGTGGAGAAGACCAAAGAGTATATCAGATCCGGCGATATCTTCCAGGCCGTGATCTCCCGGCAGTTTACGAGTCCCTATCAGGGGAGCCTGCTGGATGCCTACCGGGTCCTGCGGACCACAAACCCGTCGCCCTATATGGTCTATCTGCATATTGATAAAGAGGAGATCATGAGCACATCGCCGGAGACCCTTGTACGGCTGGATCAGGGCCGCCTGGTCACATTTCCGGTGGCGGGCTCCAGACCCCGGGGGAGAACGGCCGAAGAAGATAAGATGCTGGAGCGGGAACTGCTCCGGGATGAGAAGGAGCTGGCGGAACACAACATGCTGGTGGACTTAGGCAGAAATGACCTGGGCAAGATCTCTTCCTATAATAATGTAAAAGTGACCGGATACCAGATGATCCACCGCTATTCCAGGATCATGCACATCTGTTCCCAGGTGGAGGGGGATATCCGGCCGGAATGCGACGGGCTGGATGCGGTGGATGCGGTGCTCCCGGCGGGGACCCTCTCCGGCGCGCCGAAGATCCGGGCCTGTGAGATCATCGAGGAGCTGGAGAGCCAGGAGCGGGGGATCTACGGCGGCGCGCTGGGCTATCTGGACTTTACGGGGAATTTAGACACCTGCATCGCGATCCGCATGGCGGTGAAAAAGGACGGCGTGGTCTACGTGCAGGCCGGCGGCGGCATCGTGGCGGACAGCGTGCCGGAGAAAGAATACGAGGAGTCGGCCAACAAAGCTATGGCCGTCATGGACGCCGTGGAACGTGCCCAGGAGGTGGAAGAGACATGCTGCTTTTGATTGACAATTACGATAGTTTTTCCTACAATCTGGTCCAGATGTTCGGCGGGATCGACCCGGATATCCGCGTGATCCGGAACGACGCATGCACAGTGGATGAGATCCGTGGGCTGGCCCCCAGTCATATCGTCCTCTCGCCGGGGCCGGGCTATCCGGTGAAAGCCGGGGTCTGCGAGGCAGTGGTGAGATCTCTGGCCGGGAAGATCCCGATCCTGGGCGTGTGTCTGGGCCATCAGGCCATCTGTGAAGCCTATGGGGCCGTGATCGCTCCGGCGCGACATCTGATGCATGGGAAACAGAGCCTGGTGGATGTGGATACGGGTTGTCCTGTTTTTCGCGGGCTGCCAGATCAGATCCCAGCTGCCCGGTATCATTCCCTGGTGGCTCGGGCGGACACCCTGCCCGACTGTCTGCAGGTGACAGCCACGGCGGAAAACGGGGAGATCATGGCGGTGTGCCACAAAAGGGATCCGGTCTATGGACTGCAGTTCCATCCGGAATCGATCCTGACGCCCCAGGGACATATCATTTTGGAAAATTTTTTGGAGATAAAAAAGACTGATCGGGAGGGATGAGGATGATACGAGAAGCGATCTACCAATTGGTAAACGGAAAAGACTTAACCTATGAACAGGCGGCTCAGGTCATGGAGGAGATGATGACCGGGGAGGCCACCCAGGCCCAGATGGGGGGATTCTTAACGGCTCTGCGGCTGCAGGGGGAGACGATCGATGAGATCACGGCTTTTGCCCAGGTGATGCGGGAAAAAGGTGTGAAGATCGAACCGAAGAGGGAAGTGATCGACATCGTGGGCACCGGCGGCGACGAAGCGGGGACCTTTAACATCTCCACCACCTCCTCGTTTGTGGTGGCCGCAGGCGGCGTGCCGGTGGCAAAGCACGGGAATCGGAGTGTATCCAGCAAGAGCGGCGCGGCGGACGTGCTGGAGCGGCTGGGCGCTGATCTAAATCTGACTGCGGAGGAGAACGAGAAGATCCTGGCGGCCTGTGACGTGTGCTTCTTATTCGCCCCGGTCTACCATTCCTCCATGAAATACGCGGCCCCGGTGCGCAAAGAACTGGGTGTGCGGACAGTCTTCAATATCCTGGGTCCCCTCTCCAATCCGGCCGCCGCCAGCATGCAGCTCTTGGGCGTATATGATAAGAAGCTGGCCGGGCCGTTGGCGCAGGTGCTCTCCAATCTGGGCGTGGTGCGGGGCGTGGCCGTCTGCGGGGAAGACGGACTGGACGAGATCACGCTGACCGGTGAGACCTCTGTCTATGAGATCCGCCACGGAAAGATCCGTTCCTACACCATCACACCGGAACAATTTGGCCTGCGCCGCTGCGCTCTCTCTGAGCTGGTGGGCGGCGATCCAAAGGAAAACGCCGCGATCACGCGGGATGTGCTCACGGGAAAAGAGATGGGCCCGAAGAGGGATATCGTACTGCTGAACGCGGGCATGAGCCTGTATCTGGGAAAAGACGGTTTCTCGATCCAGGACGGCGTCGATCTGGCCGCAGAGCTGATCGACAGCGGGAAGGCATATGAGAAATTGCAGCAGTTTGTGAGACTGACACAAGGTGGTGGAGCGCAGTGATACTAGATCGGATCGTAGAGTCCACCAGGAAGCGGGTGGAGCAGGATAAGGAACAGAAAAGCCCGGATGCGATGGAGGCACAGGCCCAGGCGATGGAGGCGGATACAGGTTTTCCTTTTGAGGAGATGCTCTGGGAAAATGGGATCGGGTTCATCTGTGAGGTGAAGAAAGCATCGCCCTCCAAAGGGGTGATCGCTGAAAAGTTCCCCTATCTGGATATCGCCCGGGCGTACGAACAGGCCGGGGCCGGGGCCATCTCCGTTCTGACCGAGCCGGAGTTTTTCCAGGGGTCCCCCCGGTATCTGCAGGAGATCCGGAAAGAGGTGCAGGTCCCGCTGCTGCGCAAAGACTTTATCATCGATGCCTACCAGATCTACCAGGCGAAAGTCCTGGGGGCGGATGCGGCGCTCTTGATCTGTGCCATCCTGGGGAGAGATATTTTACGGGATCTTATCCAGCTCTGTGACCATCTGGGGCTCTCCGCCCTGGTGGAAGCCCATGATGAATGGGAAGTGGAACAGGCTCTAAAGGCTGGGGCCAGGATCATCGGGGTCAACAACCGGGACCTGAAAGATTTTACCGTGGATATCGGAAACAGTATACGTCTGCGGGCGTGCGCACCGGATACGGTGGCCTTCGTGGCGGAGAGCGGCATCAAGAGCAGGCAGGACATCGAACGGCTGGAGGAGGCCAGGGTCAACGCGGCGCTCATCGGAGAGACCCTGATGCGCAGCCCGGATAAAAAGGCCATGCTGGACGGCTTGCGTGGGAGGGACGCATGAGCGCGCCGCGGGGGGTGTATGAGACAGAGACAGATCCCATCCGGGTCAAAATCTGCGGCCTGTGCCGGATGGAGGACGTATCCTATGTAAATGACTGTCTCCCCGACTACGCCGGATTTGTGTTTGCCAAGAGCCGGCGGCAGGTGACGGACCGGCAGGCGAAAGAGATGCGCGGCTCTCTGGATCCCCATATCCGGACGGTGGGTGTATTTGTCAATGAAGAGATCGAACGCGTCATCCGGCTCTGCCAGCGGCAGATCATCGACCTGATCCAGCTCCACGGGGATGAGGACGGGGCATATCTTGAGCGGTTGTCTGCCCATACAGATAAGCCGATCGTCCGGGCGGTCCGGGTCCAGAGTGCGGCGCAGATCTTGTCTGTCCAGGAACAGCCCTGCGACTATCTGCTCCTGGATACCTACATCCCCGGCCAGTACGGGGGCGGCGGCTTGGGTTTTGACACATCGCTGATCCCGCCCCTTACGAAGCCCTGGTTTTTGGCGGGCGGGCTGGATCCGGAAAATATCGGGGATAAGCTGACAGAATGCGCGCGCTGTCATCCCTTCGGTGTGGATGTGAGCAGCGGCGTGGAGACAGATGGAAAGAAAGACCCGGAGAAGATCCGGGCATTCATAAAAAATGTGAGAGGATCAAAATGACTATGGAAAACGGAAAATTTGGCGTATTCGGCGGACAGTATGTGCCGGAGACCCTGATGACGGCTGTGCACGAAGTGGAAGCAGCCTATGAAAAATATAAAGCGGACCCGCAGTTTCAGGCGGAGCTTGCCGCGCTGATGAAAGATTATGCAGGCCGTCCGTCTCTTCTTTATTACGCGGAGAAGATGACCAAAGACTTAGGCGGCGCGAAGATCTATATCAAAAGAGAAGACTTAAACCATACGGGATCCCATAAGATCAACAATGTACTGGGCCAGGCTCTTTTGGCAAAGAAGATGGGCAAGACCCGTCTGATCGCGGAGACCGGCGCCGGGCAGCACGGTGTGGCCACGGCCACGGCGGCGGCGCTGATGGGCATGGAATGTGAGATATTTATGGGCAGAGAGGACACAGACCGGCAGGCATTGAATGTGTTCCGCATGGAACTTCTGGGGGCGAAAGTCCATCCGGTGACCAGCGGGACGCAGACCTTAAAGGATGCGGTCAACGAGACCATGCGGGAGTGGAGCCGCCGGGTGGACGACACCCTGTATGTGCTGGGTTCCGTGATGGGTCCCCATCCCTTCCCCATGATGGTCCGGGATTTCCAGAAGATCATCGGAAAAGAGATCAAAGAGCAGATCATGGAAAAAGAAGGCCGTCTGCCGGATGCGGTGCTGGCCTGCGTGGGCGGCGGGAGCAACGCCATGGGCGCGTTCTATGAATTCATCCCGGACACATCTGTGGCTCTGATCGGATGCGAGGCGGCCGGATTGGGTGTGGATACAGAGAAACACGCCGCCACCATCGCAAAAGGGAGGGCAGGGATCTTCCATGGTATGAAATCCTTGTTCTGTCAAAATAAAGACGGGCAGATCGCGCCGGTGTATTCTCTCTCAGCCGGGCTGGATTATCCGGGCATCGGGCCGGAGCATGCCCATCTGGCCGAGACAGGCCGGGCGACCTATGTGCCGGTGACAGATGAGGAGGCCGTAAGCGCATTTGAATACCTGTCCAGAACGGAGGGCATCATCCCGGCGTTGGAGAGCGCCCACGCGGTGGCCCATGCCAGGAAGATCGCGCCGGGTATGGAGAAAGATCGGATCATCGTGATCAATCTGTCCGGTCGGGGAGATAAAGACGTGGCTGCCATAGCCAGATACAGGGGGGTAGAACTTTATGAGTAATGTAAAGCATGAAAGGATAGCGAGGGCTTTTGCCCATGGGAAAGCGTTTATACCATTTATCACAGGGGGAGACCCCAGCCTTGATGTGACGAAAAAACTGCTCATCGCCATGGAGGAGGCCGGGGCGGATCTGATCGAGATCGGACTGCCGTTCTCCGATCCGATCGCGGAGGGCGAAGTGATCCAGGAGGCCACACAGCGGGCGCTGGCGGCAGGCTGTACCACAGACGATCTTTTTGATATGGTAAAAGAAGCGCGGGAGACAGTGAAGATCCCATTGGTATTCCTCACATATCTAAATTCGGTATTTTCTTATGGAAAAGAAGCGTTCATGAAACGCTGTGTGGAATGCGGGATCGACGGGCTGATCGTGCCGGATCTGCCTTTTGAGGAAAAAGGTGAGATCGCAGATGTGTGTGAAGAATACGGCGTCGCGATCGTCTCCCTGATCGCGCCCACGTCAAAAGAGCGGATCAGAGCCATCGCCCGGGAGGCGGAAGGATTTATCTATGTGGTGTCTTCCCT
Source organism: Clostridia bacterium (assembly GCA_910575625.1). Lineage (GTDB taxonomy): Bacteria > Bacillota > Clostridia > Lachnospirales > Lachnospiraceae > MGBC164599. The sequence goes on along the minus strand of CAJTFD010000015.1, from coordinate 1,660 downwards.
GGGTGTGACAGGCGTGCGCAGTGAGATCACAACGGATGTGAAAGAGATGACAGACATGGTCCGCCAGGTGACGGATGTCCCTTGCGCCATTGGGTTTGGCATCTCCAGGCCGGATCAGGCGGCACGGATGGCGAAAGTGTCGGACGGTGCAATCGTGGGGTCCGCGATCGTACGCCTGGTCGGGGAATATAAAGAAGCGTGCATATCAAAGGTGTCCGCGTATGTGAGAGAGATGAAAGCGGCGGTCATGCAGGTGTCGGATCTGTGAGTTTATACAGATTTATCGCGGCAGATCAGCCAATGGATGCGTTTAGCGTGGGCATTGAAGTGCTGAGCGAAAATATGATCCGGGTTGATGAGGAACGCAATCTGGAGATAGCTGTGGACGATCGGTCTTACAGTTCGGTGTATACAAAAAAGCCGTATGTCATGTCCATCCAATTTGACCAGTTCTCTAATATTGCAGAAGATCTTCTTGCTTATATCAGGAGGCAGATGGAAAGGCATAAGAGCCTTGTGCTGTGGAGTATGTGGATGGATGAAAGAGAACAGCCTGAAAAAAGGGCTGTCAATGTGGAAGATCTGACTGTGGAGGAGCTGGGATGGATCTATGGGATAGAGATTTATGAGCATCCCCAGTGTTTGAAGGTTTATAGATGGAGCAGATGAAAGGGGAGCGGTGGAAAGGCCACCCTCCCCTTGTATCTTTGATCTGCTCATTCATTTTTTCTTTTTCAATCTTGGGAAATCTGATCCCCAGGATATCTGCCAGTGCTTTCAGGGCTTCTTCGGTGCCGCCTCTTTCAGATCTATGGTTTAGGGATCTTTGCATTTCTTCATCTGACGTGATCCATAAGATCCTCCTTTCTCCGGCCGGGAGGATCATCGATCGGTTTTCTTACATAAAAAATAAAAAGCCTGATCGCTCAGACTTTTACAAATGGATGATATGGAGCATACGGGATTCGAACCCGTGGCCTCCACAATGCGAATGTGGCGCGCTCCCAACTGCGCCAATGCCCCTTGTAAAATGGAAGCAACGGGGCTCGAACCCATGACCTCCCGCGTGTCAGGCGGACGCTCATCCCAGCTGAGCTATGCTTCCCTCTTACGAAATCTATTATACCATAAATCTCTATAAAATCAATGACTGGAAAATAAAAAAAGAAAAGAAAAAATAATTTAAAAAAAGTATTGACATTACTGGAGGGCCGTGCTATTATAAGCAAGTCGCAACGGAGAAGACAAAAAACGACAAGCGACAAAAAAGAAATAAGCGTAACAAAAAGCACATTGACAACTGAACAGCGAAACACACGATCATACATTTGTGACGGAGATATCGGAAGATATCTCACAAGTATAAATGAGTTCCTGAAAATCCTTATCAAAGAGATTTTTATTTGAAGAACACAACCCAAACAGTAAATGGGATAAAGGTATAGACCAGAGAGTTTGATCCTGGCTCAGGATGAACGCTGGCGGCGTGCCTAACACATGCAAGTCGAACGGAGCGCCCGGACGGAGTATTTCGGTACAAAGATCGGGTGGCTGAGTGGCGGACGGGTGAGTAACGCGTGGACAACCTGCCGTGTACAGGGGGATAACAGCCGGAAACGGCTGCTAATACCGCATATGCGCACAGTGCCGCATGGCACAG
>CAJTFD010000014.1 GCA_910575625.1 Clostridia bacterium | reverse complement strand
ACGGCATCCTCCATGTAATACCTCTGGTAAAGCCTCTGCGAATCCCCATCCATTTCCTCCACGCACTCATGCAGGAGCTCCTTCAGCGGGTCTGCCTCTTCCTGCGCCGCCCTGTCCACTGCCTCCTTCATATACTGGCTGTCATCCGCCATGCCGCTGCCGTCCTCCCCCGTAAGGCTGTCCAGCGACAGCACCCAGTTCTTCGGCGGCTCCTCATCCGGATGCCGCTCCCTCCACTGCCTGGCCGCCTCCTCCTGCCATTTCTGGATGCCCGGCTTCCCTGTACTCAGGTTGTTCCTGACCTCGCTGTCATCCATCCGGTGCAGCAGGCTGACCGTCTCCGCCCCGTACTCTTCCGCGCTGATGCGGAACTTCTCCCCCGTCACGGACTCATAGCAATAGCTGACCCTCCGGCTCATGGGCGTCTTCCTGAACCTCATCTTCATGTCCTGCCTCCTTCCCCGGCCAAGAGGCAGCAAAGGCAGGACAGGCCCATGATCCAGGCCATGGCATCCGCAGCACAGCACAAAAAGAGCGCAGGAAAGCAGGGATGCCTGCATCCGGCTCCCCACAGCCGCCTTTATCGCGGCTGCAAGAAGCCCGGTATGTCGTATCCCGCCCCACTGCGCACATGCGGCCGGTATGAATTTTTTATCCCGGGTACCTCCCTGGATACCCATCAGGACGGACATCATCCGATATCCGCCCTGATCCGTAACCAGGCTCTTTCCTTGGAAACAAAAAAAGCCGGAGCCATACCCTGAAACAGGGAGAGTACAAAAATACTCTCTCTGCTGTCAGGATCATGGCTCCGGCGGTCGGTAACTCAGTATATCGGATCCGGTTGCTCGGTAGCTCTTACCCTACTGCATTCTTTTCCAAAAACTCATTTATCTGCTTCTGTACGTCCTCTGAATCCACAAAGGCGCTCCCCTTTATGTTCTGGGTGAAATACCTGTGGATCACGCCCTTCTCGTCAGCTTCCACGTCAAAGACCCTCTGCTTCTTCGGTAGTTTCCGGTTATAGATCGGTATGTGCCACATACTGTACCCCCTTTCCTTAATTGAACGGCAGTTCTTCATCTTCATTCATATATAGATCAATGATGCTCTTCACTTCATCATTGATGCCAAGGTTGGAATCCGCATCAACGATCACCTTGTACAGGTTCTGTATCTGCCTTGAAACCTCGCCGCATACAAAATCACTGCAGCCCAAAGGCTTTACGCCTCCCCTGTTGACAAGATATACCTCAAACTGATCATATCCTATTTCCATGTTTGCTTCTTCATTATCCACCTTCATGATGTACAGCTCCGCATCAGCTGGTGAAAGGACCGCGTGGAACCCATCCCCCGCGATCAACGTATCCCCCTCCGGGAAGAACCTGCTGTAATAATAAGCATCCAGACGGTACTGTCCATCTCCCACCAGTGTCTCTGATGCCTCAAATAGAGGATGCTCTGCATACGCTTCATTTCCCATATAATCACAATTTACATTTAACAGCTGCTTTTTGGTCTCCTTCTCCCACTGCAGTTCCCCTGACAGCGTGTCATTTATAAGTTTGTCCAGGAATTTCAGCATGTACCTCTCATTAGAACTCAGCCCTTCGTACTCCGAATAAATCAGCATATCAATAGTAACGCCCAATACCCTGGCAACCGCCAGCAGCAGCTCAATGCTCGGCGAGGATGTGTTCTCTTCCTTATTCAGCTTGGACAGATACCCCGTGCTCACATTGGCTTCTTTCTCCAAGTCTCCTATCTTGACGCCCTTTTCTTTGGCAATGGCATATATAGCAGACATGCATCTTTTCTTATCGAATTCCATTTTCTCCATGCTCGTACCACCTTTCTCCATCAAGATACTATAATTTGGATTATTTGTCAAGTATAACTTATAAGTTGAATTATAATCCACATTTATGCCACATTAGACAGGTTTATATCTTACAACTCCAACTTATAAAATTTATCGGACAGAATTCTAAAAGGCACAGGGAGATTGAATCCCTGTGCCCTGCTGTGTGCCGCTCAATGCGGCGCTTCCTTTTCCCTGCTTCCCTCTTTCCGTCCGCCGCCCTCCCTCACCTCAATCTGATACCTGTCATGCCCCTGTATGCTCTTCACCGCCTGCCGCAGGCTCCCCGCCCGGCCGTGCCTGTGGTATGGGTGTGATGCCCGGTGCTTGTGGAATATGATGCAGTTGCCTGGCTCCGGATACTCCGGGTTATGGATGTACCAGACATGCCCGGTATTCTTAGACATGATGGTCACATCATAGGCATCCGCGCAGATGACTGAAAAATACGAACGGTCCAGGGCCGCCAGCTCCTCTGTGCTAAACATCCGCAGCCTCCCTTCCAGCGCGCCCCATGTCAATCTTCCCCCTCAGGTAGGAATAGAAATTCCAGAGGTTAGCCGTGACCGGGAAGTCCCGCCTGTAGCAGAACCTCGTCCAGTACCGCACCCCATGGCTGGCGCACCATCCGTAAATATCCTTCATCACCATCCGCTCCCCGGCCATGATCCTCTCTTCCAGGAAGGAGAACCACCTGCGCTCCCTTTCATCCTTAAGCAGCAGGTAGAACCTCACATTGTAATACTGAATGACCTCCACCATTCACGCCCCCTTCCTTTCAAAATACAGTTCCAGAGCCTCTTCCAGGATGCCCTGCACGTCCTTAGCCGCCACATCAGAGAAATACCTGCTGTACAGCTTTGCGGGCAGCTTCACGCTCACCGGCTTCTCCGCATCCGGCTTCACGGGCCGGTCAACGCCCAGAATCTTCTGCGCCGCCTCCTCAGACAGGCTCCCTGCCGCTTTCCGAAGCTCGCCCGCTTTATCTGCCTTTAATCTGATGCAGTTCTGGTCCATGACCTTCTTCACCGCCGCCTGCTCCTCCTCCGGCAGGTAGGACAGCTCCACCGCCGACACCATCGTCAGGCTCCCGTCATCCAGCATGTCCTTGAATTCCGGGATGAGCTCCCTGCACCGGACATACCTTGCGATATGCCGCCCGGTCAGCCCAAGCTCCTTCCCGATGATCTCCCGGCTCTTCGCCTGCTGGTGGACATCATGTCCACCGCCCCCATTAAGCGCCTGGAGCTCTTCCAGGATCTCCTCCCTCTTCTTCGTGCCGCAGACCTTGTCATAGCGCTCTGCCAGAACCGCAATCCGTTCCGATACGCTCAGGTCATTGAAAGAACGCTGGAGCATGTTGGTCTCTATCACATACACATACGCCTCTGCATCCGGCAGACCCGCTTTCACAATGGCCGGTATCTCCATGAGCCCCGCAAGCCTGGCCGCATTCAGACGGTTATGCCCTGCCAGCATCTCATATCCCCCGGGAGCCGTGCGGACAATGGCCGGGACCAGGACGCCATGCTCCCGGACGCTCTCCACCATGTCGTCCAGCCGCTCCCCTTCGTACAGATGGAACGGATGGTTATGGAACGGCTTTATGCTCTCCACCGGGAGCATCTGCACTCCCTTCCCCGCTGCCGCAGGCTCCCCGCCTGTCAGCATGTCCACTGCATCATTGAACACTTTCCTTTTCGGTGCATTAGCCTTCATCCGCGATCACCTCCTTCGCCAGGTCCTGGTATGCCGCACACGCCCCGCTCTCCGGCGCATACTCCAAAAGCGGCTTGCTGTAATAGACGGACTCCCCCACCTTGACGGTGCTCGGTATCCTGCTCCCAAATATCCGTATCTGCCCCTGGAATGTCTCTGACACCTGCTCCGTGATGACCTTGCAGAGGTTCGTCCTCGCATCGCACATGGTCAGCAGGATGCCCTCCACCTGCAGGGCGGGGTTGATGCGGCTCCTGATCTTGCCTACCGTTTTCAGGAAGTCCTGCAGCCCCATCATCGCCAGGAGCTGGGGATTGACAGTGATGATTACTCCGTCAGCCGCCGAAAGCGCATTGATGGTCAGGCTCCCCAGCGAAGGGCAGGTATCCACCAGTATGTAATCATATCTTTCCTTCAAAGGCTCCAGAATCCCGGACAGCATCCGCTCCGCCCCCATTTCCAGCCTCAGCTTTGCTTCCACCACGGACAGCATGATGGATGAGGGGATAAAATCCACGCCGTTCCTGCTCTGGATATACTCCGATGCATCGGGAAGTTCTTCGTCCTCAATCCTGTGCATCATTAGATGCCCGATTGTCACCGGCACTGCCGCCGTGTCCTCAATCCCGAAGCAGGTGGAGAGGTTCGCCTGGCTGTCAAAATCAACAGCCAGAACCTTCTTCCCTTCCTTTGCCAGTGCATATGCGAGATTGAACGTTGATGTGGTCTTCGCCACGCCGCCCTTCTCCGAACCTAATATTATGATCTTTCCCATATTTTCTTCTCCTCTATTATGCTCCATACTGTGCTCGCCGCTCTGCCACAAACCTTGCGCGGATATCCTCTTTCTCCGCCTCAAAGCGCATTTTCAGCTTCCTTGTCTCCGCCTCCATGAAAGCCCTCTCCGCTTCCAGCTCTTCCTCCCTGGCCTTATCCAACAGGATGACCAGCTTCCCGTCCTCGCACTGCACCTTTATCAGCGACCCGATTTCAAACCCTATTTCTTTCAGCCACTGCCCGCTAAGCTTAATTTCCGGCGCCGGCTTACGATTATATCCCGGCTGCCTGCACACTTTAATGTTCCTTGTCTTTTTATCTGCCATATGGAAATTCCTCCTGATTTGATAGATACCAGGCTCTTCCCTTGGGCAAAGGAAGATGCCCGGATGATGATGTGGGCGGAGAACCCGGCGCCGTTGTTTCCCCCGCCAGTTACTAAAAGGACTAAACCTGTGCGGCTCCCTGATTTCTGTCAGCCGTTCAGCTTAGTCCTATAATAACGCTATCACCTATCACAAGAATATTTTTATTCCTTGCATATTTTGGCTGTTTCGGCCTGCCTGACATCATCAGCCTCTCCGTCTGCGTCAGCAGGATATTGTTCTCAAACACGGAATCCATGTAAGGCTCTATGTCCTTTGCGTTGCCCCACCTGGCAGAACCGTACTCCCTGCCATGCCGGAACTTCTTGGCGTTCTTTGCTTTGAAATATACCGCAAGCCGTAAAGCGATGCCGCAGCACACCCCGATCAGAAGGTCACTCGGATAGAAACTCGGCAGTGGATTGGAAAATAAACCTTCCAGCCCCGCCATGACTTCCATCATCTTTGCGGAAGCATCCTGCCCCGGCGATACCCGCCACAAACACGCTATCTTGTCACAGAAGTATCCGGCAAGCACATAGGGGAGGTTCATCAGGACAAGTTTCTTTTTGTCTACATTCCCGGTCTTTGCCTTGATATTTTCAGGAATGGATTTTAAGTCTTTGGCTATGCCGTTTATGATATTGTTCATAGGCTCTGCCCCCTGTCCTTGTTTTTCTCCCGGCTCCGTTCCCGGTTCTTGTCCTGCGATACTGCGTCCTTGAAATGGTTCAGTTTCTCCCGTAGGGAAACCCTGCCTTTCTTTTTTTCATTACCATAAACAAATTCTTTGAATGCCTGTGCGATTGCGTCTGCATCCCTGCCCTTGAAAAGCACCACATATTTTGGCGGTGCGGTTGTCTTGTCTTTCTTTATGGCAAAATCAACATTATACTTTTTTGCCACACGCTCAAATGACTTGATGTTGCCGTCCGTGATTTCGATGGACGATGCCCCCACGCCCTCTCCAATGAGCTTTTTCACAGAAGTTTTTCCATGCGTTCTCTGCGCTTTCTGCTTACGGTGGTTCAGGTACATCTTCATCGCCGCTTTCAGCACGTTGGCATCCAGCTTTGCCGTCTTTATCACAAGGGCAATCGTTTTTTGTGTCACTTCCTCCTGCATGAAGCACCTCCCTGTTATATTTCCGGGAAAATCCGTGTACTAAGGCGGAATCCCCCGGCAGATAATGTCATAGACAATCTTCACTTTAAAATACGCCATAGTTCTCCTTCCCACTTCTGGACATCGTGTCCAAAAGTTACGGTAACAGGCACTCTGTCCTGATATAATCCTCATATACCTTTAATTCCATTTCTGCATCCGTATCATGGGATAAACAGATTCCGGTAAACCCGCAAAGGCTGTCAGCGGTCAGGAAATCTTGATAGAGCCTGCCAAAATCAGCGGCAAATTTCTCTATGATCTGTTCATGGCTGTCCTCCGGGCAGAGCTGGTAATAAATTTTCCTTCCGCTGCACTTTCCCCGCATATCCGAAAGAAAATAATTCATCTCTCCTGACTGTTTTACCGAAACCTGTATACAGTTGCCCCTCCTCCTTAACTGAAAGCAGGTAACACTACGCCTTGTGGAAACTGTAATGTTGGGATTCACGCCCGCTTTCCCACAGGCTTCCGCTATTTTCCCCAATAATGCCACGACCGCTTTTTTCTGAAAATCCACCTTTTCCATTCTTCTTCCTTTCCACCTCTGGACATCGTGTCCAGAAGTTATCATTTTTCATTAAAGCAGTAGATTGTGTGCAGGTTCGCAGACAGCTCATTGCCCATATACCCCACATCATCAAGCAATAATGCCTGGAACAGCACATCGCCCACACCGTCAAGCAGCACAATCCTCTGCTCCGGCTCCGTAAGGTGTCCGTATTCCACCCCATCCGAAACAACGGATTTCCTTGCCGCTTCACAATGGGTAAACAAGCCGAGAATATATTTGTTTGACATGATAAACGCATAGGTTTCCTGCCCGTCATGTGTCATGCGGCATTTCTCCGCCTCCCCTTCTGGAAGCGTGAAGATACACCGCACCGTTTCCAGACAAAGCCCGCTTTCATAATCCGGCTGTAACCGCTTCTTGTAACGCTGCACCCTCGCATAAATCCCCTCCCGGTCTATGACGGAATGGGTGCGCTTAAATTGCGGCTTTTTGCAGAGGATATCCAAATCCATATACACGTTGTTGATTATGGTTTTCTCTGCGTACTGCCGGAATGATCTTAACCTCAGCAGATAAGCAAGCGCCTCGTCCAGCTTTTCCTCCGATGTAATGGACTGGAAAGGCTTGCCGCCAAACTCCAGCCTGTCAAACATAAGCGGGCAGCTTCCCTTTTTCGCTTCACGCTCCATTACCCGCCTGACATCCCGCAATGATTCCATTTCTATCTCCTTTCCCGTTTCCCGATGCGCTGACCGGAAACAATAAAAAGGGCAGCTACAAATCTACTGACTCATAACCGCCCTTACGCTGTTCTGTATTTATCTTTTTTAATACAGGGGTCTTCCACCCCCGTACCCCTGGAAACCTTGCCGGAAATGTGATTGAAAAGATAATCACATTTCCAACAAGGCTGAAAGTGCCACCCGCCACGCTCTGGCAGGCTCATTTTATTTCTACTCCCGCTGCTTCTGCGAAATGCTGCTTCCTGCCCATAAGTTCATTCTGCTTTTCTTCCGGTAACTGCCTGAAAATATCATCATAGTCAATATCCTCTATTTTCATTTTCCTCGCAAGCATGATGAGCTGTGTATGCAGCCATTCTTCCCACAGGTCATTAAACAGCGCCTGGCTGTCCGTGAAAGTAAAATCATTCTCAAATCCTGTTGGCGGCGTGTAATATTGCAGCTTTACGAAGCCATATCTGCCAACATCAACCACCACCACGTCCACATCTTCCATCTCCGCAAAGGCATCCGCCACTCTCCGGCATTTTTCCCGTTCTTCCTCTGTAATGTATGCTTTTTTATCCATAAGCCTTTCATCTCCTTACACATATTTTCTATACCCCTGGCAGAATGTCAAGCCTTGCCATCCTCTCCATAAAGGTTTCATCCGGCTCAAACTCCCGCAAAAGGGAAGTGTCAGCGAAGATAAACCTTTCTTTATATTGGTTCATAATATCCATCAGCATCAGGAAACATTCATGATGATAGAGGAAACTGGCAAGGCAGAGCAGTTCACTGTCCTTTAATTCCCCTGCCCTGAAATAATTTTCAAAATCATAATGGTCTGCAAATTTACAGAAAGCCAGTTTTTCCAGCAGCAATGCTTTTCCCATTCCATCCAGTTCCTCATATCTTTTCCTCAGTTCTTTTTTATCCATCCTGCTGTTCTCCTTTGCTTTTTCATCTCCATTTTTAGTAACTATAACCATCTCCATTATAGGAGCATAATAAAACATATTCAATAAGGAGCTGAAAGGAAATATCGCAAATTATGATTAAATTCGACAAACTTTTCCAGACATTAAAGGAAAACGGCATCAGCCAGTACAGCCTTTATACTCGCCACGGTGTCAGCCGGTCACAGATCCAGAGATTGAAAAACAACCAGTCTGTTACCACCCACACGCTGAACATGATACTGAATATCCTAGGCAGGGATTTTACCCTGAATGACATCGCTGAATTTACGCCGGATACAGAGCAGACGAAAGAATAAACTGCTCTGTTTTTTTCGCCGCCTCTGGACATTGTGTCCAGAAGTCCGTTAAGTGATTCCTTTTTCCGCCCACCCGCCGCCGTACATATCGTGCTGAACCTCCTGCTGGTAGTAATGGCTCATGGTTGAGGGCGCATTATAAAGGGCGGTGATCAGGTATGCCCTGATGTTGGTGATCTTTGTTGTGGTTTCCTTCATACAGCCCATGACATACTCCACATGGCCGCTGTTCAGCTTCAGGAAGCGGGATTTCACAAGCTCATAAGGGTAATCCTCCCCGTTGATGCGGATTGTCCTGCGCTTCACGCACACCACATCGCAGACGGTTTCATAGATTTCCTCGTACATCTCCTTTTCCCCATACTGGCCATACTTCATGTGGTGTTCATATTCCAGATTTTTGCGGATCAGCGCCATATATGCGCTCGTTTCATCCATCACATCCATCGTATCCGCTTTTCCCTGTGTCCCTGTGTTATCCACATCCCCCACGGATTGATTGATAGGATTGGGATAACTCATATCAGTATAATTCTGTTTAGTATAGTTATAGTCAGTATAATTAGGGTCTGGTTTCCCGACTTCTTGAAGTTGGTTTTCCCGACCTCTTGAAGTCAGATTTTCCGACCTGCTGAAATCGGTTTTTCCGACCTCTTGAAGTCGGCTTTCCTGACTTCTTGAAGTCGGCTTTTCCGACCTCTTGAAGTCGGTTTTTCCGACTTCTGTGGAAACATCAGTGTTGCAAGGCTCTTTTCTGCCCTCATCTATAATAAAATTCTTCACATAAATAATATCCGGTTTGCCAAGCCCTCGGCGTATTTTCTCAACAAGCCCTATCCCTTTGGCCTTATCTAGCTCCGCAAGAACCTTTACAGCCTTTTCCTTGCTGCATCCTAAATCTTCCCTGATATTATCTATTGTGTATATGATATATGCCCGATTTTCATCGTCCAGCCACCCGTTTTTCATGGAAAGTGACATCCGGTCAAGCATCAACCCATACAGGAGCTTAGCATCGCTGCTAAGCCCCTTAAAACGCTCGTCCTTTATCAGCAGGCGGGGAACACGGTAAAAAGAAAACTGCTCTGCTTCTACGCCATAGTAATAATCAAATCTCAATGGCTCGCCCATTCTGCCGCCTCCTTTACCGCTTACTCTGCCATTCCTCCAAAAGCCCGATAATGATGCCCTCTATATCGTCATTGGAATAGTCCTCCGGAAAATATCTGTTAATCTTATCTCCCTTAATCGTTACTTTCCTCTCTTTCGGCTTTTCCTCCGTCAGTATCAGCCTGACCATCGCCAGCGTCAGCTCGCCGCTTTTCCCATACTCTTTCAGCTTCGCCGCCTGCGCATTGGAAACCGATGCGCCCGTTTCCTGGAGAATGACTGTTACATACTGCTGCTGTTCTTCCGAGAGGAAAGAAATGTCAACCCCCTGCGCTATCCCTATCTTCTTTGCGTCCACCATGCCAAGCAGCTCATCCGAGAGCCTTGCAAGCCACACATACCTCTGCACGGTCTTTCCGCTTTCCCCTGCGGCTTCCCCCACTTCATCAAGGGTACTGCCGCCTTTGCTGCCCTGGTGCTTCATCGCTTCGTACTTCATGGCGTAAGCCTTTGCCTTTTCACTCGGTAAAATGTCCTCCCTCTGGATATTGGAATCCACCATGATGATCGTAGCTTCATCGTCCGTGTAATTCCTGACAATGACGGGCATCGTGTCAAGCCCTGCTTTTTCAGAACCCCGTTTCCTGCGGTGTCCGGCTATGATCTCATAGCCGCCTCCCTCCCTCGGCCTTACAATTCCGGGAACAAGCACACCATACTTGCCGATACTCTCCGTGGTTTCCTCCATCTTTTCATCATCAAGGACACGGAACGGGTGTCCTTTGAATGTATGTAAATCCGCCAGCTTCGCATGGATAATCTGCTCCCCCGACGTGTTTTCTGCGCCGCCAAATAGATCATCAAAGCTGTTCAGCCTGACTTTTGATGCGCTCCCCGCCTTACTGCCCATTGCCAAGCACCTCCTTTGTCAAGGACTGGTACGCCCCGGCAACCTTACCTTTTGGGTCATGCTCATAGATGCTCACGCCCTCTGCGGACATTTCCGCCGCCCTCACCGACATCGGTATGCTGTTCTCGAATATCCGCACCCTGCTTCCGTAGGTTTCGATAAGCAGCGCCGTAATATCCCTTGCGTAGTTCGTGCGGTTGTCTACCATTGTCAGCAGGATGCCCTCAATCTCCAGCTTCTGGTTAATCTGCCGTTTTACCTTGCCTATGGTCTTGATAAGCTGCTCCAATCCTTTCACGGGCAGGTATGCCGCCTGAACCGGAATGAGTATGCTGTCCGCACAGGCAAAGGCATTTATGGTAATCATGCCAAGTGAGGGCATACAGTCAATCAGGATATAATCGTACTGCTCCTTTACCATATCCATATAAGAGCGCATCATGATCTCCCTGCTCATCACGTTTACAAGGGAAACCTCCAGGCCGGACAGCTCAATGTTCCCCGGCATCAGGTCAATCCCTTCTTCGTGCTTTAAGATACCGTAGCCCGGTTCCATTTCTTCATCGTTGATAACCTTTTCCATTACGCTTGCAAGGGTGACTTCCAGCTTGTCAGGCTCCGTAAAGCCAAGGCTTGCGGTCAGGCTCCCCTGTGCGTCCGCATCAATAAGTAAAACTCTTTTTCCCTGTTTTGCCAGCCCGATCCCTAAATTGCTCGTTGTGGTGGTCTTGCCGACACCGCCTTTCTGGTTTGCGACTGCTATAATTTTACACATGGTCTTATTCCTCCGTTTAGTCAGATTTTTCTTTGATGTTGGCTTTCTGCACTTCCACATAAGCCCGGTAATACCTGTTTGTACCCTTGTTCCGGTACAGTTCCGAAACTTCCGTCACAGCCACTTTGGGCTGCCTTTTCAAAATTTTCTCGAACCACTTAATATCATTCTTTGTTCCCATCAGTCGAATTTTCAGCACGTTTCTTCTCCATTTCTGCAAGGATCTCCTCAATGGACTTCTGCTTTTTGCAGTATTCCGGATAACGGAGCCTGATGCCCTGCCAGAAGTACATCGCATAGCCGCAGCAGAAAATATCACTTACCGAATACTCCCTGCACTCTCTGATCTGCTCGTCCTTGCGCTTATAATCGTCAACACTCGGAGTGCCATCTGTGTAAAGGTTAAAAGCAAGCCTTACCACCCGGACACTGCCGCTTGTCTGCCAGCCTTGATGCAGGCACTCCGGCTTGATGAATCCGGACTTCATATCATAGATCTGGCTGAAATGATACCTTGTATCCTCTGAAATGCCGAGAATGTAGATCAAAGCCTTGTGATAGCAGTCCTGATACCTCGCCTGTTCCAATTTCTCATAATAAAACTTCTCATGTTCCTCGTTCGCAAAAACCATGTGTGTGTTGTTGGCGCTCTGCGCCTCTGCTCTTAACGCTGTGTTGTTCATACATGAACCTCCTTTGATTATTTTGTTTGTGTATATAAAAAGGACTCTATCCTTTGTTTGGGATAGAATCCTTTGAAAAAACCACGAAAAAAGGGGAAAACTCTCAAATGAATTTTCCCCTAATCGTTAAAGATAGATTTTACAAACGAAATCCTCAAAGCGGTTCGCCTTTGTGTACTCCGGACGATGTGCCATGAAATCATTCACATCAGCTCTGGTTATCAGATACTCCGTAAAGTACATATATTTGTAATCTACTTTCCTACATTGTTTATCGCCGCCTGAGCCGCTGCCAAACGCGCGATCGGCACACGGAACGGTGAGCAGGACACATAATCCAACCCCACTTTATGGCAGAACTCGATGGATGAAGGATCGCCGCCATGTTCCCCGCAGATACCCAATTTCAGGTCTGCGCGCACGGAACGACCTTTCTCTGCTGCCATCTGTACCAACTGTCCCACGCCGTTTGTATCCAGTCTTGCAAATGGATCGGACTCGTAGATCTTACTCTTATAATAAGAATCCAGGAATTTGCCTGCATCGTCACGGGAGAAACCGAATGTCATCTGGGTCAGGTCGTTTGTACCGAAGGAGAAGAATTCTGCTTCCTCTGCCACTTCGTTGGCCAACAGAGCTGCCCTCGGGATCTCGATCATGGTACCGATGTGATACTTGATGTCAGATTTTTTCTCTTCTTTTACCTTCTCAGCAGTCTCAACAACTACATCTTTTACAAATTTCAGCTCTTTCTTTTCACCAACCAGCGGGATCATGATCTCCGGCACGATGTCATAGCCTTTTTCCTGGCTGACTTCGATCGCCGCTTCCATGACAGCCCTTGTCTGCATCCTTGCGATCTCCGGATAGGTGACAGCCAGACGGCAGCCCCTGTGGCCCATCATCGGGTTGAACTCATGGAGCTCATCACACCTTGCCTGTACATCTTCCGGTGTCAGACCCATGTCTTTTGCCAGGTCTGCGATATCCTGCGGATCTGTGGGCACGAACTCATGCAGAGGCGGATCCAGATAACGCACGGTCATGGGTTTGCCTTCCAGCACTTCATACATGGCCTTGAAGTCCGCTTTCTGGAATGGGATCAGCTCATTGAGGGCCGCTTCCCTTGCTTCCTGTGTATCGGAGAGGATCATCTTGCGGATCTTCGGGATCCTGTCCGGCTCGAAGAACATATGCTCTGTACGGCAAAGGCCTATGCCCTCTGCGCCCAATTTCACTGCGTTTGCAGTATCAGCCGGTGTATCTGCGTTTGTGCGCACTTTCAATGTACGGAACTTGTCCGCCCACTCCATGATCCGGCCGAAGTTTCCGCCGATGGAAGCTTCCACTGTGCGGATGTCGCCCAAGTAGATCTTACCTGTGGAGCCATCCAGGGAGATGTAATCCCCTTCCTTGATGCTGTGTCCGCCCAGTTCAAAATATTTCTCTTCTTCATGCATGGTGATCTCACCGCATCCGGATACGCAGGCTGTACCCATACCACGGGCAACGACGGCTGCGTGGGAGGTCATACCGCCGCGTACAGTCAGGATACCTTCAGCGGCATGCATACCCTCGATATCTTCCGGCGAAGTCTCCAGACGGGCTAAGATCACGCGCTCGCCTGCCTCGTGGGCCGCTTTCGCTTCCTCTGCTGTGAAATATACTTTTCCGGCTGCCGCGCCAGGAGATGCGGGAAGAGCTTCCCCGATCACTTCGCCTGCCTTTAACGCTTCCGGATCAAAAGTCGGATGGAGGAGCTGGTCTAAAGATTTAGCTTCGATCCTGCTCACTGCCTCTTCCTCGGAGATCTTGCCCTCGTCCACCAGGTCGCATGCGATCTGGAGAGCGGCCTGAGCTGTCCTCTTGCCGTTACGTGTCTGTAAGAAATACAGCTTGCCTTCCTGGATCGTAAATTCCATATCCTGCATATCGCGGTAATGGCCTTCCAGTTTCTGTGCGATCGCCATAAATTCTTTGTAGCACTCCGGCAGATCCTGTTCCAGTCTGGTGATCGGCTGTGGTGTGCGCACGCCGGCTACCACGTCCTCGCCCTGGGCGTTGATCAGGTACTCGCCGTAGATACCTTTGTCACCGGTGGATGGGTTGCGGGTGAAGGCAACGCCTGTACCGGAGGTGTCGCCCATGTTCCCGAATACCATAGCCTGTACGTTTACAGCGGTGCCCCAGTCGCCCGGGATATCGTTCATACGGCGGTATACGATCGCACGGGGGTTGTCCCAGGAACGGAATACAGCTTTCACCGCGCCCATGAGCTGTTCCTTTGGATCTTGTGGGAAATCAGCGCCCTGGGATTCTTTGTAGATCGCTTTGAATTTGACGATGATCTCTTTTAAGTCGTCTGCCGTCAGGTCTGTGTCAAATTTCGCGTTCCTTGCTTCTTTTTCTTCATCCAGGATCCTCTCAAAGTGTGATTTCGGGATCTCCATGACAACATCGGAGTACATCTGGATGAATCTTCTATAGGAATCATATGCAAATCTTGGGTTTCCAGTTTTCTTCGCAAAGCCTTCTACCGCCACATCGTTCAACCCCAGGTTCAGGATGGTATCCATCATACCAGGCATAGAAGCCCTTGCCCCAGAGCGCACGGATACTAATAAGGGATCTTCGGTGTCGCCGAATTTCTTGCCCTGCATCTTCTCCAGTTCAGCCAGGGCGTCGAAGATCTGTGACTCGATCTCCGCGGTGATCTGTTTCCCACTCTCATAGTAGTTCGTGCAGGCTTCTGTGGTCACGGTGAACCCTTGCGGGATCGGCAGGCCTAAGTTGGTCATCTCGGCCAGGTTCGCGCCTTTTCCGCCAAGCAGGTTGCGCATGTCGGCATTACCTTCTTTGAATAAATAAACCCATTTTGCCATTCTTCAATCCTCCTAAGTTTTCTTTATGTCCTCTATTTTATAGTTATTTTTTCCATCCGTCAAGGACTGTTTTTACTGTATCCATCCGCCGCCGGACAGGCGGCATGTATGCAGGGATGCCAAGTGCGTGCGCCCGCCAGACTCTTTTGCGAGGTGGTACGGGCGCATGAAGGTTTACATCATGGATGTGGGTTTGTAGAGATGTCTGGGGATACCGTCCACCATGATCGGGGACACGCTGCCCTGGATCAGCGGTTTCACATAGGATACAAATTCATCGGTCACATAGGTGCCGTCCGCGTTGATCCACTCTCTGGGCACTAATTTCTCATCGTTTGCGATCTTATGCACATCTTTTACTTCTGTCCCGCACTGATAGGGATCGTCGGATACACGTTCCAATACCACCATCTTGCCGGTGTCGCCCTCGTCCGCCGCTTTGACAGCCGCGCCGCCGACCTGGAAAGCCTCCAGTATATCGATCCTGGAACAGAGATGGGAAGCCGCGCGCTGGAGTGTGCTCAACTCGATGGCCCTTGTCTTGCATCCGATCTCTCCTGCGATCACATTGCTCAGATATGCAGCTGTCCCGGTCAGCTGTTTATGGCCGAAGGCATCCACAAACTCTGAGGCTGTCCCCGCTTCGCATACATATGTCCCTTCCGCGTCCCGGATCCCCTCGGAGACGGCTACGATCACGGAAGTCTTCTTCTCTAAGAGTTCCCGGATCTTATCTAAGAATTTATCGATGTCAAAAGGCAGCTCCGGCAGGTAGATCAGATCCGGCCCTGCGCAGTCTTCCCCTTTTGCCAATGCGGCCGCGCCTGTGAGCCACCCAGCATTTCTGCCCATGATCTCCACGATGGTCACCTGTCCTTTGGAGGTGTAGCCCTGGGAGAGGCTGTCGCGGATGATCTCTTTTACGGATGTGCCGATGTATTTTGCCGCACTGCCGTAGCCCGGTGTGTGGTCGGTCAGGGCCAGGTCGTTGTCGATGGTCTTCGGGCATCCGATGAACCGGCAGGAGTGTCCTTTTACGATGGCGTAGTCCGAAAGTTTCTTGATCGTATCCATGGAGTCGTTCCCACCGATATAGATGAACGCCTCGATCTCCAGTTTGCATAAGATTTCAAAGATGCGGTCGTACATCTCCGTGTCTTCATGGATCTCCGGCAGTTTATAGCGGCAGGAGCCAAGATATGCAGCCGGGGTCCTTTTTAAAAGCTCTGCGTCCAATTCTGTGGTGATGTGTTCGGACAGATCCACATAACGCTCCTGGATCAGCCCCTGGATCCCGTACAGCATGCCGTATACTTTTTTTGCGCCCCTGTCCTTTGCCGTGCGGTAAACACCCGCCAGGCTGGAATTGATCGCCGCTGTGGGGCCGCCGGATTGTCCTACGATAACATTTCCTTTCATGATCACTCTCTCCTTGTATTTAAAATTTGAATTTTTCTGCAAAATAAGATTCCAGGTCCTCGATCTTCACCCGCTCCTGCTCCATGCTGTCCCGGTCGCGGACGGTCACTGCGCCGTCTTCCGCCGACTCAAAGTCATAGGTCACACAGAACGGTGTCCCGATCTCATCCTGTCTGCGGTAACGTTTCCCAATGTTGCCGCGGTCGTCGTACTCGCAGTTGTAGGTCTTGGAAAGCTGCTGGTAGATCTTGTCCGCTCCCTCGGCCAGTTTCTTTGACAGAGGCAGGACCCCGATCTTCACCGGCGCCAGGGCGGGATGGAAATGGAGCACGGTGCGCACATCCCCTTTTTCCTCATCCAGCACTTCCTCATCGTATGCGCTGCAGAGGAAAGCCAGGACCATACGGTCCGCGCCCAGGGACGGCTCGATCACATACGGGATGTATTTCTCTTTCTTCTCATCGTCAAAGTAACTCATATCCTGTCCGGATACGTTCTGGTGCTGCGTCAGGTCATAATCGGTCCGGTCGGCGATCCCCCAGAGCTCACCCCAGCCAAACGGGAACAAAAATTCCACATCGGTGGTCGCTTTGCTGTAGAAGGACAATTCCTCCGGTTCATGGTCACGGTAGCGGACTTCGTCCTCTTTAAGGCCCAGTGAGCTGAGCCAGTCCAGACAGAATTTCTTCCAGTATGCGAACCACTCAAGGTCCGTATCCGGCTCGCAGAAGAACTCCAGCTCCATCTGCTCAAATTCCCGGGTGCGGAAGGTGAAATTGCCCGGTGTGATCTCATTTCGGAAGGATTTACCGATCTGGCAGATGCCGAAGGGGATCTTCTTCCTGGAAGTCCTCTGGACATTTTTGAAATTCACGAAGATACCCTGAGCTGTCTCCGGACGCAGATAGACCGTGTTCTTGGCATCCTCGGTCACGCCCTGGAAAGTCTTGAACATCAGGTTGAACTGACGGATATCTGTAAAATCATGCGCCCCGCAGGTCGGACAGGGGATCTGGTTTTCCCGGATGAAGGAAGCCATCTTCTCCTGGGACCAGGCATCCACAGTCCCCTCAAGGGCGATCCCTTTCTCCTCACAGAAATCTTCGATCATCTTATCTGCACGGAAACGCTCGTGGCACTCTTTACAATCCATCAGCGGATCGGAAAAACCGCCCAGATGGCCGGAGGCCACCCATGTCTGGGGATTCATGAGGATCGCACAGTCCACACCTACATTGTAGGGGGATTCCTGCACGAATTTCTGCCACCAGGCGCGTTTTACATTATTCTTTAATTCCACGCCCAGGTTGCCGTAGTCCCAGGTGTTGGCCAGGCCGCCGTAGATCTCGGAACCTGGGTAGACGAATCCGCGGGATTTGGCGAGGGCTACGATCTTGTCCATTGTTTTTTCCATTGTTATCATTCTCCTATTTTCGATATTCAGTTTATTATAACTACATACATGTTTTTTTTCAAGTTTTTTTCGTAAAAGGGGACGCCGCCGGGCGGGGATCCCTGTCCCTGCCCGGCGGCGTCCCTTCTGACTGACTCCAAAACTACCGATCCGCCGCCCATCGATCGAGGACCATCCCCACACAGATGACCGCCACGGCAAACAACCCCTGGATCCCCAATCCCTTGACGATATCCCACCGCTGCTGCGCCGTAAACACCGCATTCCTGGCCAGGATCTGGTTGACGCACTCATACCAGTAAAAAGGCAAAAACTGCGCGAACATCCTGACCCCTTTCCCCAGCACTTCCATGGACACGAACACCCCGCACAGAAAACTCATCCCCAGAGAGATCACATTGACCACACTGCGGACCACTTCCTCCCTGCGGACCACCGTCCCCACGGTAAAGGCCACCGCCAGAGAGACCACCATCATGGCGAATGCATTTGCCATATAAAGGATCATATTTCCATCCCCCAGAAAACTCTTCCCATATAGAAGGACCGGCAGCAACATACAGACCGCCCAGATCCCCACACCCAGGACGAGATAGCCTAAGATCAGCTGGAAGTTCTGCTGCCGGAGCGGCATCGCCGCGCACTCCATACGGCGGCGCACCTCCTTTTTGCGGAAGCCGATCATGATATAGGCGATGATATAACAGATGATCGAGAAGATGATATAAGGCATATATTGGAACATGTAAGCATACGCCGGCACCTCTCCGCCATGGCCGTTTTTATCCACCAGTTCCACTTCCGCTTGGATCTCATCGATCTGCGCCGCCTTTTCATAGAGCTCCTCTCCCTCATAGCCCGCCGCCTCCAATATCTTTACCTGGTTCAGAAACTGATCGATCTGCCGGTCCACATAGAACGCACTGGTCGTGCCGGGGACCTTGACCGTCTGCAGTTTTCCCGCGAAATCCCTGGGGATGATCGCCACATAATACACATTCCTGTAAAACAACTCCTCCTGGATCACAGCCTGGTCGTCTGGAAGCTCGACCAGATGATGATGCCTTTCCAGATATTTTGTCAATCCCCGGGCCAGCGTCCCTTTGTCCCGGTCTATGACACAGATGTCCAGCCTCTCCTCCTCAAAATCCTCCACGCCTTTTCCATCCGCCGCAAACTGCATGAGCAGACAGACCGTAAAGAAGATGGCAAAATAAAGGATCATCATGCCAGCATTCCTTTTGATCATCTTTAAAAAACATTTAAACACTATCATAACGCACCCTCCTCACAGCGAGATATGCGGCCGCTATCATCCCCACGCTCATCACACTTAAGATCGCCACGCTGCGCATGAGCCTCGCCTCATCACTGTAGACACTGATACAGTAAAAAGCATCACTTAAGACAGCCGCCGGATTGACCCGGTTCACCAAAGGGCAGTGATGTTCGATCAGATCCTTCATCTGTCCAAACATCAATCCCGCCAAAAATCCCGGCAGCAGCGTAAACAGCACACTCAATCCCATCCTCATCCCAATGGGGAAACGGCCCACCGCACCCAGTAAGATCCCCAGGGAGATGCCGATCATACTGCCCATCCATTCCACCAGTATGATGGAAGCCGCATCGCCGCCCAGATCGATCCCCAGCACAAACTTGAGATAACCGGTAAGGATCAGCACATTGCAGAAATGGATCAAAAAGAGCACGATCATATCACTCAAGATCATCTGGAGCTTGTGGACCGGCGTGACACACCTGCGCACGCCCAGAGCTGACAGATCTGCCTGTCCGTCAATACTGGCCTGCACGCCCAGAAACGCGCCGGAGAGACAGGCATAGGCGATCAGTGCAAAAAAATAAGAGATATTGGGATCCATCGTCTTCCCCTCCACATCCACATCCTCTGTCATCTCCTGCCATTGCCCCATGACATCTACAGCCTCCTGGATCTTCTCCGGGTGTTCCCGCGCTATGTCTGTGAGCAGGACGGCATTTTTATCATAACTGTCCAGTATGGATCCCAGGATACTCTGGCTGATCCCAGAGCCTGCCACTGTAAGGGCCGGGGCCGCTGCCTCCTCTCTGCAATAAAAGATCCCCGTGATCACATCCCCATGGAGGGCCTCCTTGGCCTCCTCCTCTTCCATCCGGATGACCTTCAGTACATCTCCATCCATCTGTTCCAGGTGATCCATGAACGTTTCCGTATACAGCGCATCCTCATCCTCAAGCACCACCGCCACCTGGATCGGCTCCATCTCTTCTCCCATCCCCCCTCTGCCAAAGGAGATATAGAAAAAAGTGCCCAGTATGAGCGGGAAGGCCAAAGCCCAGAACATCACGCTCTTTTGACGCACGATCTGTATGATGCGCCATCTTATCAGATGCAAAAATAAACCTCCCATATTTTTCATAGATCTGATCCCTCCCTTCTCAATCCCGCAGCGCTTTCCCAGTGATCTCCAGGAACACATCGTTGAGCGTGGGCAATCCGGAAAAGACTTTCCCAAAAGGGATATCCGCCCCTCGGAGGTAATCCAGTATACAGATCAGGTTGTGCCTGGCCTTGCCGCACCGGATGATCAGCACCTGATCCTGATAGGACACATCAAAGACATTTGGAAGAGCACGGATCTTCTCCAGATGCGCCGGATCTAAAGCTACCGCCTCGATCGTGACCGTCTCCCCGGTCTTGATCATATCTTTCAGCTCCTCTTTTGTCCCCGAGGCCAGGACCCGGCCATGGTCGATGATTGCGATCCGGCTGCAGATCTGCTCCACCTCTTCCATATAATGGGACGTGTAGATGATCGTAGATCCCTGCCTGTTCAGTTCCAGGATCCCCTCTAAGATCTTATTCCTGCTCTGGGGGTCCACCGCCACCGTGGGTTCATCCAGGATGATCAGCCGAGGGCGGTGCGCGATCCCACAGGCGATGTTCAGCCGCCGCTGCAGGCCACCGGATAATTTCCGCGGTCTCATCTTCACATAATCCTCAAGCCCCACAAACTGGATGGCCTCCTCCACCAGCTGCCTCCTCTTTGCCTTTTCACGGATGTAGAGACCGCAGAAATAGTCTATGTTCTCCTGGACTGTGAGCTGCTCAAACACGGCCACATCCTGCATCACCACCCCAATCTCTCTTTTCAGGTCGTAGCTGTCCGGCCGCATGGGCCTGCCCATGACTGTGACCGAACCTTTGTCGTATTTCAGCAGAGCCAAGAGGCAGTTGATCGCCGTCGTCTTGCCAGATCCATTGGGCCCCAGAAGGCCGAACACTTCCCCCTCGCGTATGCTCAGGTTCAGATGGTCAAGGGCCAGCAGGCTTCCATATCGTTTTACCAGATTTTGGATTTGGATCATCGCATGTATCCTCCTTCTTGATCATTCTCTTTTATATCTTTCTTCTTTAAATATAGCTCCTGGACTGCGGAAATGGAAGTGTCTCCCGTCAGGATCTTTGTGACAAATGTCATAAAGACCGCAGGGCGGCTTGCCCTCCGGCGGTGAAAGTTTTATAATGAGAGTGTCGGTCTTTTAATGATAACAAACACGGGGGAGATCCTATGCCAAGAACAGTGAACATCAGCCGTCAAGATCCTGAAAAAGCGCGGACCGCATTATGAAAATTTACGAAGACCAGGCCGTCCTGCTGCTCTATGCTTTCACTGCCCTGCTGTATACGCCCCCCGATACGGTCTTTTTGACCGGCCTCCTCAGTACGATCATATACATCACCGTGAACAGCAAGCCCTGGGGCCCTGTCTGTCGGGGGATCTTGACCGTTTTATTTTTAGCCGCTGTATTTTTTTATCCCCGGCTCTTCTGTTTTCTGCCTGTGTTGTCATACAACCTGCTGCTCTATGAAGACCGGATCGGATCCGTGCTGCTCCTGCTCTTGTGCCTGTATCATGCACACCTGGGGAACATCCCCCTGCTCCTGGCCCAGGTTCCCGGCTGCGCCGCCGCGGTCCTGCTCAAGCAGCGCACATCCCAGATCCGCTCCCTAAAAGAGCGATACCACCAGACAAGGGACGACAGCCGGGAACTGAATCTGTTATTGCGTGAAAAAAATCAGATGCTCCTAAAAAACCAGGACAACGAGATCTACACCGCCACCTTAAAGGAGCGGAACCGGATCGCGCGGGAGATCCACGACCATGTGGGCCACATGCTCTCCTGCTCCATCCTGATGACCGGGGCCCTTCGGACCATCAACACCGATCCCAGCCTGGGCGCATCCCTGGAACAGCTGGAAAACACCCTGCACACAGCCATGGACAACATCCGCCAGAGCGTCCACGACCTCCGCGACACGTCCATCGACCTCCAGGATACATTAGAACAATTATCCGCCTCCCAGACATCCTGCCCGGTATCCTTAGAGTACGATATGGGAAACCAGATCCCCAGCGATGTGAAATGCTGCCTGATCGCCATCGTAAAAGAAGGCCTGCACAACATCGCCAAACACAGCAACGCCGACCGGGCCGTGATCACACTGCGTGAGCACCCGGGACTGTACCAGCTCTCCATCAGAGACAACGGGACTTTAGAAAAACAATCCTGCGTATCCGGCATGGGCCTGCACAACATCCAGGACCGGGCCCATGCCCTGGGCGGGTCTATGCAGGTCTACCGAGACAAGGGATTTCAGCTTTTTATCACTATACCGAAAGAAAGGAATACAGCCCTATGAAACTCGTGCTCATCGACGATGACATCCTGGTGACCACCGCACTCAAGACCATCCTGGAAGCCAACGGCCCCATCCGGGTCTGCGCCACAGGGACAGACGGCCGTGAAGCCCTGCAGCTCTACGAAACCCATCGGCCGGATGTGCTGCTCATGGATATCCGCATGAAGGACATGGATGGCCTCAAAGCCTCCCAGGATATCCTCTCCCGCCATCCCCAGGCGCAGATTCTGCTGCTGACCACTTTTTCCGATGACGCGTATATCATACAGGCACTGAAGATCGGGGTAAAAGGATATCTGTTAAAACAGGACTACGCCAGCATCGTCCCGGCGCTCACAGCCGTCTGCAACGGCCAGACCGTGTTCGGCCGGGAGATCGTCTCCCGGATCCCTGACCTGCTGCAAAAAAGCGGCAGGCTCCCTTATAAAGACTTCGGACTATCGGAGAAAGAGTATGAGCTGATCACATTTTTGGCCGACGGGCTGAATAATAAAGAGATCGCAGAAAAAATACATCTGAGCGAGGGTACTGTGCGCAATTATATCAGCAATATCTTAGATAAACTAGAACTCAGGGACCGGACACAGCTGGCTGTCTTTTACTACCAGCATCTGTGATCCGCGCCCGCCAAAGGGTGGAGCATTGAAAGAAAGGAGGCGATCCCATGCCAAGCGGTCTTGCGATCACAAAAGCAGTTTTGGATGAATTTGAAATGATCCAGGAATATATGCTCTTAGCAAAAGAAAAAAACGCCGCAAAGACATATTCCAGGATGTTAAAAAGATACCATCACCTGAAGGCATTCCTCAACCTGTCCGGCGTCAGCCTCACAGCGATCGACATCATCAAAGAGTGATCTTATCGTAACTTATACCGGACAGCTAAATATCTCCTCAAGCCAAAAAGAGCAGGCATCGCACGACCGACACCTGCTCTTTTTTATTTTAATGCCTTGGCTTCTGCATAACGATCTGCACAGCCTCCGCGATCTGGAAGACCATCTCATTCTCCACGTTCGTATCAAGCTGTATGGATTTAGAATACAATTCCCCGCTCACCGTGGAGACATACTTCGGTTTGATCTTGCTCAACACATACGCAGCCACATCGGACTGGCACTGGTCGCACATACAGCACCCGGATTTCTCCATGATACTGCCCATGCGGCCGATCACGATATCTTCCATCACATTTTTTACTTTTACGGCCATACGCATTTACCCCAAACGTTCAAAGTCTTCAACACCGTGTTTACATAACGGGCAGATGAAATCTTCCGGCAGCTCGTCGCCTTCGTAGATATACCCGCACACATTACAGATAAAGCCTTTCTTGTCCGCATCTGGCTGCGGTTTCACATTGTTCTGATAATAAGTATAAGACATGGTCTCTGTCTGGGACAGTACCGCGCTCTCCGTCACATCGCAGATGAACATCACATGGGTGCCCAGGTCGATCTCGTTTGATACCTTTGCGGAGATGTAGCTGTTGGCGTATTTATCCAGGAACAGCAGGCCGTTGGAGGCACGGTGTACATGGTCAAAAGCAGCAAATTTGTCCACGTTTTTGCCGGACTGGAATCCGAAGTTCTCGAATACGGCAAACGGCGCATCCTGTGACAGGGTCGCCACGTTCAAAAGACCTGTCTTGGAGATCGTCTCACAGGAATAGTTCTGTTTGTTCACGGTGACAGCGATGCGGTTCGGTGTGTTGGTCACCTGTGTGACTGTATTGCAGATGAATCCATTGTCCCTGCCGGCATCATCTTTTGTGGTCACCACATAGAGACCGTAGCTGATGTTGAAAAATGCCGTCGGATCGATGTTATCTGCTTTTACGTTATCAGCCGCACAGTAAGACGCCGCCAGTTCTTTGGCCAGCGCGCCCACCTGTTCTCTCGTGTCATCGTTCAGCGCGGAGAGGATCGTGATGTTGTTCTTGGCGAACGTTATGTTCTTGGAATCCTTGAACGCGTCCTTCATGATCTTGATCGCCCGCGGCGCCCAGGAACCGTTCTCGATCAGCGCGATGGTCCGGTTCTGGTAATCCCTCTCCACCAGATGGTCGATGAATGTCTTCATGAACGGGAAGAGTTCTGCATTGTATGTGGTCGTCGCCAGCACCAGCTTGTCATAGCGGAAAGAGTCTTCCACTGCCTCTGCCATATCATCCCTGGCCAGGTCAAAGCATGCAACCTTCGGTGCGCCCTCTTCTTCCAGTTTTCTGCACAGCAGCTCCACTGCTTCCTTGGTATGTCCGTACACAGATGTATAGCAGACGCAGACGCCCTCGTTCTCCGGCCTGTAGCTGGACCAGATGTCATACAGGTTGATATAGTAGCCTAAGTTCTCTGTCAGGACCGGTCCGTGCAGCGGGCAGATGATGGCGATATCCAGGCCGGCCGCTTTTTTCAGAACGTTCTGCACCTGTTTTCCGTATTTGCCCACGATGCCGATGTAGTATCTCCTGGCCTCGCATGCCCAGTCCTCGTCCGCATCCAGTGCGCCGAATTTTCCGAAGCCGTCCGCGGAAAAGAGGATCTTCTCGCTGGATTCATAGGTCATCATGACTTCCGGCCAATGTACCATCGGCGCGAACACAAAAGTCAATGTATGGCTGCCCAGGGAGAGCGTATCGCCGTTTTTCACTTCCAGTGTGTGCTCCATCTTAAGATCCGGGAAAAACTGCCCGATCATCGTGAAGGTCTTCACGTTGCCCACAACGGTCACAGACGGATATTTGTTCACGAAAGCCTCGATGGAAGCCGCATGGTCCGGTTCCATATGCTGGACCACCAGATATTTTGGCGCAGCCCCGCCTAAAGCCTCCTCGATGTTTGCCAGCCATTCCCTTGTCTTCTTCTGATCGATCGTGTCCATGACCGTGATGGCCTCGTCCTTGATCACGTATGAGTTATAAGCCA
The DNA here is from genome assembly GCA_910575625.1 of Clostridia bacterium. Lineage (GTDB taxonomy): Bacteria > Bacillota > Clostridia > Lachnospirales > Lachnospiraceae > MGBC164599. The sequence goes on along the minus strand of CAJTFD010000014.1, from coordinate 97,051 downwards.
TCCCGTTGGGGACCACATACTGCCCCTCAAAAAGATCCACATCATGGTCGTTGGCGCCTACATAATAAATAGAATCTGTTACATGATTTACCATAAGGATATACCTCCCTTGTTCTATGTCCAAAGTGTACTGTATCTATTATAGCTTTTTCTCTTTTTTCAGGCAACTGGTTTTTCCCAGATTTTGACCTTGTACTTAAATCTATACAATTTTTGTCCAAAATAGTCCCCGCTCATCCGCCGGCCTGATGGATGCATTCCAGGAACCTCTGGGCATATTTCTCCAGTTTGAATGCCCCCACCCCGGATACATCCAGCATCTGTTCCTGATCCGCCGGCCGTTTCACACACATATCCACCAATGTCTTATCCGAAAAGACAAGATAGGGCGGTATCTCCTCCTTCTGGGCGATCTCTCGGCGCAGGACGCGCAGTTTTTCGAACAGGATCTGGTCCTCCTCGGAGAGTACGGCGGCGGCTGTCCCTCTCTTTTTCTTCTTCACAGAGGCAGAGGCCTCCTCTCTCTTTTGCTCCTGTTCTCTGGCCAGCTTCATGATCAGCGGCATGCTCTCAGATAATCCCCCGGCCCTCTCACCCGCAAGCAGCACCGGGTATTCCCCGTCGCTCATACGCAGAAATCCCTGCATCTCCATCTCCCGGATGATCTGGCGCACACGGGTCATGGACAGATGAGCCAGCTTCCCGTACTCCGGGTTTTCATCCAGTCTTTTGCTCAAGATCCGCTGGCCCTTGCTCCCCCGCAGGATGTCCACGATCATGGTGATGCCGTAGGCGATCCGATTCGCCTGCACACAGGCGAGGACACAGGCCGCCTCCTGGCTGATGTCCACATCCTCATACTGAGTCAGGCAGTTCCCGCAGTTTGCACAGTAGCCCGAACGCTTTTCCCCAAAATAACCCAGGATATATTCCCGCAGACAGGTGCTGGTGAAACAGTAAAAGGACATCTGGCGCAGACGCTCCCGGTCCCGCTCCTGGACGATCTTCCGGGTCACCTCGTCCAACTCCTGATCGTTCTCATTGTTGTCGATGAAAAAACGGTTGGTCCGCACATCCATAGGCTCATAGTAGAGGACACACTCCGCGGGCTCGCCGTCCCGCCCGGCACGTCCGGCCTCCTGGTAATAGCTCTCCATATTTTTCGGCATATTATAGTGGACGACGAAGCGCACATCCGATTTGTCAATCCCCATGCCAAACGCATTGGTGGCCACCATCACCTGCCTTCTGTCATAGATAAAATCTTCCTGGTTCTGCCGCCGCTCCTCATCAGACAGCCCGGCGTGATAGCGGGTGACAGAGATCCCTTCCTCGCGGAGCTGGTAACAGATCTCGTCCACTTTTTTGCGGGTCAGACAGTAGACGATCCCGCTGGCCCCCGGCATCTGTATATCTTTTTTATGTATGAACGTGAGCAGGGCATGGTATTTATCCGCTGGTTTTTCCACGGAGAAGAATAGGTTCTTCCTGTCAAATCCGGTGGTCAACATCTTCGGGTCCTGCAGCTGCAGGATGTCCAGGATATCGTCCCGCACATCCGGTGTGGCTGTGGCCGTGTAAGCCCCCACCACCGGCCGGTAGGGGAGTCTATCCAGAAAACTCAAGATCTTCAGATAGCTTGGTCTGAAATCCTGCCCCCACTGGGACACACAGTGGGCCTCGTCCACCGCCAGCAGGGATATCCGTACCTGGGGATCCAAGGCAAACGCCAGGAACCCTTCCGTCTCCAGACGCTCCGGCGCCACATAGATGATCTTATACTGGCCCTGCCTGGCCAGCCCAAGCGCCTTATGGTACTGCCCTGCGCTCAAGGAACTGTTGAGGAACGCCGCGTGTACCCCCACCTGGTTCAGGGCCCGCACCTGGTCTTTCATCAGAGAGATCAGCGGCGAGATCACCAGTGTGATCCCTTCCATCAAAAGGGCCGGGATCTGGAAACACATGGATTTTCCGGCCCCGGTGGGCATGATGCCCAGCACATCCCTCCCCTGGCACACAGCCTGGATCAGCTCCGCCTGCCCCTCTCTGAACGTGTCATATCCAAAATACTGCTTTAATATCTCCTGTGCTCTTTCCATCGCACCTCCTGTGTTTTTTATATTTTTTTGCCTTTCTATCCGCGCACCGGCCGGATACGACCTCCTCTTAAAAAACTCTCCCATCCATCTTACACCGCGATCTGAGCCTTGTCAAATGCCCCTGCCCTCTGTTGACATATGAAAAGATTTCAATTATACTATCCTCATAAATGTTAGGAGGTTTTATAGAAAATGTACGATGTGATCTGGGATGATTCTTTTAGCATAGGCGTTGAGATCATCGACCTGGCCCACCAGCGGCTCCTATCCATTGTCCGCAAGATGATCGGCCTGGCCCATGATACAGAACAAGAGAAGAAGAGATGGGCCTGTGAAGAAGGGATCAAATATTTCAAAAGTTACTGTATAAAACATTTTACAGAGGAAGAGGCCTACATGCGCTCGATCAGCTATGACGGCTATGACGCCCACAAGCTCATCCACGATGAGATGCGGGATACCACGCTCCCCGCCCTGGAGCAGAAGCTGGCCGATTCAGACTACTCCGACCAGGCCATGGAGGATTTCCTGGGCGCCTGTATGGGCTGGCTGACCGGACATATCATGATCGAGGACCACAAGATCACCCAGTCTGATCCAGACTCCAAGGGATCCGAGGCCAGCCAGGAGGAGATCTCCCAGCTGATCCACGTAATGTCCCAGACGATCCAGGGACTATTCGGACTGGATACCCAGGTGGCCAGCGACCACTATGACGGGGAAGATTTTGGCAAGGCCCTCCACTATAAACTGACCTACCATAATATCCTGGGCGAAAAGATCCACGTCATGTTCGCCGTCGAACGGCCTCTGGTCACCCGCACCGTGGGAAAAATGCTGTTCCTCACTTTCCACAAGGTCAACAAGACCGTGATCTCCGCCATGCAGCAGCTCTCCCAGCAGATCATGCACAACCTGCATGATTCCATGCAAACGGACGACACCTTTACGCTCTCGGAAGATGAGATGCTCAGTCCCAAAAGGTTCCGGCAGGAATTCGAGACCGGTTCTTCCCAGTACAGCCTGTTGTTTGAAACTGAATTGGGATATTTTGCGTTCTGCATCCGGAGGCCGTAAAGACCTATGGTATCGACAAACACACCGAACACACCCAACCAGGCGGACCACACCACAGTCCTGCCCAACCAGCCGAACACACCCAACGGCCCAAACGCCGCCAATACATACGCCCCGCAGATCAATTCCGCAAACGACCCGGCAGCGCCAGGGACGCCCAATACACCCAACACACCCATACCATACCAGGAACCGGCGCTCCCCTCCCCCGGCGTGCCGAATACGCCGGGCGTCCCCAACCGGGCCAACCCGCCAAACCAGCCAAACACACCGGGGATCAGTATCTCCCAGAGTAACGTACCCAACAGCGCCAACCAGCCCGTATCGCCCAATCAGCCGAACAGCCCGATCAGCTCAAACACAGCCAATGCGGCCAACACCCCCGCCCTCTCCCAAAACAGCGCGGACACCCCGGACCTGACCCAGGCGGAGACGTTGGACTCCAAGACCGGGATGCGCACAAAACACAGCGGAGGCGATACGGCCCAGACTGTCCAGCAGACCGCCGATGCATCCGCACAGAGAGACGCATCCGCCTCTGCCAGGACCCTGTGGGTCATTTTTCTCATCGTCCTGCTCCTGACTGGTATGGGATACTTCCTCTGGAAACAAAAGATAAAAAGGAAAAAAGTCACTTCAGACCAAGACGACCCCGAAAGCCCTCCCACAGGACCGTAAGAAAATATTCGTACGCCCGGTCATAGATCAAGAACAAGATCTGACCCACCGCCACCCCGACCCACCGCCAGATCCCCTGGATCCCATCCGCGAAGATCAGCCGGGGAAAAATGAACAGCGCCGGCAGATACAACAGGTTAAAGACTATAAATTTCCCGATCCACCAGAACGTCTTCCGCCCTTTTCCCCGCCGTCCGGCCAGGCGGAACAGTCCCTCCGCCCCCAGGATGTACCCGCCCATGGCCGCAAAGGTCACACAGTACAGCTTCTGGGGCGCCAGCAAAAGACCAAGCGCCGCCGTGCCCGCATAGAAAGCAAGCCCCGCAGCCAGACCGCCTTCCCGGATCATCACACCCACGAAAAAGGATGCCGCCGCCAGCAGGAACAATGTATTAAATTCCAAGATCCCGCTGAGCACGATGCACAGGACAGCCAAGGCCATCAAGATCCCGCCAACGGCTGTCTTTTTCGTATCTATATGCATGAACAAAGATCCCCTCCCATGCATTCACAACAGGAGTCCGCGATCCAGAGGTCACAGCAGCAGTTTCCCGTTGTGGGGATGTTGCTCCTGCCCCCGGTCATCCCGCCGTAGGACCTGGTCTGATACCGCTGACCGTTCCACTGGAGCTGGTTGAGCAGGCTCCTGTATTCCATATTATTGGGTTCCATATTGACAGCCGTCTGGGCGTCGTTCAACGCCTGCACATTATTTCCCAGGCCGTAATGGGCGGCCGCACTGCAGTAATACCATTTTGCCGTCCGGGAGGGCAGTTGGGAGAGCACCCGCAGAGCCTCCTGGTAACGGCGGTTGTTCACAAAATTGATCGCCGCCTGCAGCTCCACATCCTGCTGGCTGGAGCCTGTGGCCTGCTGGCCGTAGCTATACCCTTGCTGGCCGCCCTCCCGCTCCTGCATGATCTGGTCGTACGCCTCCTGTACCTCTTTGAACTTCTCCTCGGCCAAACCTGCCAACGGATTGTCCGCATAGGAATCCGGATGGTATTTCCTGCTCAGGTCCCGGTACGCCCTCTTGACCTGGTCGTTGGATGCCTTCGGTGAAACACCCAACACCTCGTATGGATCGCCTATCATAAAAACCTCCTTCTCGTATCTTTCATACTTTTATACTCACGAGCATATTTATCTGTCAATCTGCCAGATGATCTGCTTTTTCCCTGGAAATACCGGAAGCCAGCTGGCAGATCGTCTAACTCGCGGGTATATCTTTATCCTTCATCAGTTTCCTGTATTTCATCCATACCCCAGAATATAGGATATTGCGGAGGATATCCACCTCCTGCAGACAGGGGAGCTGTTCAAATGCGCTGCTGCACTCTGAAATCATCATCTCCAGCATCTGTCCGCAGATCCCTGAAAATGTTCCCGGATCTTCTGCATGTTCGCTCCAGAGTTTTGTCAAAGGATTGTAAAGCCCCTTCTCCACATCCTCCGGCAGATCCTCGAAAGCATCCATCAGATAGATGAATTTTCCCAGGTAAAAGCCCATCCGCCGCAGCTTCTCCTCCCACTGATCCGGCCGAAAGACAAAAAGTTCCTCCATCAGCCGCCCAAACGCCCCGGATACGGCATCGATGTCTGTGCTCTTGGCCTCTTCCAGGGTATGGAGTTTTCTTAGCTGGCGCAAAAAGACGGCCGCCTGCCTGGGGTACTGCTCTTTCACGCCCTGGACTTTCTTATGGAGCAGATGCAGTCCTGTCAGTCCCAATAGACTTTTCTCATCCTGCCAGTCATCCACGAAATGATAATAGGTGAGCAGCATGTTCATATCCGCCCCGTACCGGGTCATGGGACTACGCAGGATCGGGATCTTTTTTACGGGATGTACTGCGCAGCGGCGGGTCTGCAGCGGAGGTTCTTCTTCATAGAGGGAGCTGAGCAGGATGACCACAAAAGTCATATCGTAGGTCAGCGTCATCTGCCCCCGGATCCCGTAGGTCTCCCGCAGCTGGTGGCAGAGCCCGCAGTAATAGCCTTTGTATTGGTAATAATCCCGGACCTTCATCTCCGGCTTGTCGATCGTCACATATCCGAACATTGTTTTATAGTCTTCTTTCTAAAGATCTGGAAATCCTTCCCCTTTTAATTTTATAGTATCGTATGCCATACTATATGTCAACATCTTCCAGCAGCTCGTCTGCTCCATCGTTAGAGCATTTAGCCATTTGCGAAGCTCCCCTCCTGTATACAGATCCATTCCCGGTATCGCAGCACACCCCTGGAATCCCCCTCCCCTTTATGGTATAATAACCTGTAATGTGAGAAACAGAAAGGAAAAATAAAAACATGACCAGACAAGAATTTCAGAAACTATGCGCCGCCCCCGTCCTCCTAGACGGCGCCACCGGCTCCAACCTGATGGCCGCCGGCATGCCCCGGGGCGTCTGCCCGGAACTGTGGATACTGGAACACCCGGATGCGATCCATCAACTGCAGACCGCCTACGTGGAGGCCGGGAGCCAGATCATCTATGCCCCCACTTTCGGCGGCAACCGGATCAACCTTGCCCGCTATGGCCTGGAGGAACGGATCCGCGAGCTGGATCTTACACTGATGGGATATGCAAAAAAAGCCGCCCACGGACGGGCCCTGGTGGCCGGGGATGTGACCACCACCGGACAGTTTATGGAGCCTTTGGGCAACCTGACTTATGAAACGGCCTTTGATACCTACCGGGAGCAGATCTCTCTGCTGGCCGAGGGGGGCGCCGACCTGCTGGCCGTGGAGACCATGATCCACATCGGCGAGACCTGCGCCGCCGTGGATGCCGCTCATGCCGTCTGTGATCTGCCGGTCATGTGTTCCATGACGGTGGAAGCCGACGGGAACATATTTACCGGAGGCAACATCATCGAAGCCGCCGCCCAGTTGGAAGCCGCCGGTGCGGACGCTGTGGGCATAAATTGTTCCGTCGGCCCGGAACAGATGGAGGCCATCATCCACAACATCCGAAAGACCGTCTCCATCCCCGTCCTGGCAAAACCCAACGCCGGTATGCCGATCATCGCAGAGGACGGACAGGCTGTCTATCAGATGGAGCCGGAAGACTTTGCCCGCCACATGATGGCACTGGCTTCCCAGGGTGCGACCCTGCTGGGCGGCTGCTGCGGCACCACGCCCGCCTTTATCAAAGCCCTGGCGCAGCGCCTGTCTGCCCGTGGATGACCGTCTCCCGGATCTCTTTTCGCACCGGGAGGATGCAGGACGGCACCACCGAGAGCATATCCACACCCATGCGCAGAAATTCCCCCGTCAGCACCGTATCCGCCGCCAGCTCCCCGCAAATGCCTGCCCAGCGTCCTTCTTTATGGCTTTCCTTGATCACGATGCAGATCATCTTCAGGATCGCCGGGTGGTGCTGCCGGTACCGGTCTTTCAGGTGTGGATTCTGCCGGTCCATGGCCAGCGTATACTGGGTCAGGTCGTTAGTCCCCACACTGAGGAAATCCACCTCCCGTGCCAGTTCCCTGGCCATCATCACCGCGGCGGGCGTCTCCACCACGATTCCCTGCTGGATATCCTTATAGGGGATCTTCTGCTCCTTCAGATCTTTTTTCACCTCCCGCACCATCTCCTGGACCTCCCGGATCTCGTCCACCGACGTGATCATGGGATACATGACCGCCAGATTTCCGTAGGAGCTGGCATGGTAGATGGCGCGGAGCTGTTCCTTGAACATATCTTTTTTTTGTAAACAGAACCGGATCCCCCGGTTACCCATGGCCGGGTTGCCCTCCTGGGAGAGTCCCATATAGTCTTCCCGTTTCTCCGAACCGATATCCAACGTGCGGATGATCACCAGTTTCTCGCCCATTGTCTGGGCTGCTTTCTTATACGTCTCAAATAATTCCCGCTCACTGGGATAATTATCCCTGCCCAGATACTGAAATTCGCTGCGCAAAAGACCGATCCCCCCCCGCGCCGCTCTCCAGTGCGCTGTCCATATCCTCCAGATCCGCGATATTGGCGTACAGCTGGACGCGATGCCCGTCTGCCGTCACATCTTCTGCATATTTCAGGGATTGGAGATAAGCCCGCTCTTTTCGCTCCTGCTCCTGCCGCTCCTCATATTCTTCCAACAGGAGCGCATCGGGATCTAAGTACATCTTCCCCGTATGACCGTCCACGATACACATCCGGCCCTCCCACTGCGCCCGCACCGGCACATGGATCAGAGAGGGTACATTGGCTGCTTTTACCAGGATCGATGTGTGGGACAGGGAGGAGCCGCCCTGGGTAAGAAAACCCAGGACTTTGTTCTTATCCAGTTCCATGACTTCGCTGGGCGACATCTTCGCTGCCGCTATGATGACCGGCTCCTCCAGCGTGTACCGTTCTCTGGAAAGCCCATCCAGGATATAGGTGAGCCGTTCCGTGACTGCGCGCATATCACTGATCTGATCGGCCACCACCGCGTCGCTCAGAGCGGAAAATGTGGCGGCCAGCTCATCCCGGGTCGTGACCAGGGCATAGGACACATTCACTTTTTCCGTGCTGACCAGGCTCTCGATGGCCCTGGAAAATCCCGCGCTCTCCAGCAGAGAGATCTGCCTTCTATAAAGAATAGCCTGTTGCTGATCGCCGTCTGCCGCCGCTCTCTCATACGCTTTGGTCAGCTGTGCGGCCGCCTGTTCTTTTGCACTTTGATATCGGACTAACTCCTGTTTCACATCAGATATGGCATGGGGATAGCCCAGCTGCTCCGGCGTCTGGTGATACCAGATCTTGCCGATCGCGATCCCCGGGGAGATAGTCACGCCCTCGTAAATTTCCATTTTATCCTCTTTCCTAACGCGTCTACTGCGTCATCCGGGTAGATCCCTCTTCGTCTAGTCGCAAGCGGCCTTAAATTCCGTCCAGTTCTTATTATAGGCCGCGTCCGCTTCCTCGCTCACATTCTGTACGATCTCACCTTTTGTCACCGAATCAGGAACGGCCAGATCCGGGTTCTCCAGAAATTCATCGGCCGCCTGGTTTGTGGAGTAATACCCGATATGGTCAAAACATTTCGCCCCCACTTCCGGCTGCAGGATGTAGTCCAAAAACTGAGAGGCCGCTGCGCTGTTCGGCGCTTTGGATGGGATGAAACCGGCCATGATGCCGAACCCTAAACCTTCTTCCGGGTAGACCACTTTCAGGTCCGGGTTCTCAGCCATCACCTTAGTCACCTGGGACGTATACAAAAATGCCACACTGGCCTCCCCGTTCAGCAGCGCATTCTGGGTGTTGTCATCCTGGATCATGCGCACATTGGGCGCCAGGGCTTTTAATTTCTCCCCGGCCTCCTCGATGACGGAGACATCTTCCTCATTCATGGATCCCCCCATGGAGAGCAGGGTGATCCCGTTGATCACGCGGTAATTGGCCGTCAGAGCCAGGCTGTCCTTGAGGCTCTCATCCCAGAGATCCTCATACCCTTTGATCTCAAGATCCACCACTTCCGGGTCATACACGATCAGCGGGATCCCCGCCCCGTAAGGTACGGTGTACGCATCGTCCTCGTCGTAAAACTGTCCCTGGTACAGCGGATTGATGTTCTCGAAATTTGGGATCTTCGATCTATCCAGTTTCTGGGCCAGGCCCTCCTCCACCACGGATTCGATGATGTAATCATCGGCGATGACCAGGTCGTAATCCCCGCCATCCGCCTGTGCCAGCTTTTCAAGCATAGTCTCATCTGTGTCAAAATTGGAGTAGATCACCTTGATCCCCGTCTCCTCCTCAAAGGAATCCAGGACCTCCTGGGGGAACATATCCACCCAGGTGAACAGCACCATCTCCTGTGCTCCCCCGCTCTCTTTGCTGCTTTCGCTGTCCGCGCCGCTCTCCCCCTTCTCCTTGCTGCCGCAGCCTGACAGGAGACAGGCCGCCACAAGTGTGGCCGAGAACGCAGAGAGCGCCCATTTTTTCATATTTCCCAGATTTTTCAATTTCATCGCATCGTCCCTCCTTTATTGATCTTACTCATGAGTTTCTTTACCGCCAGTGCAAGCAGCGTGACTGCCAGCATCACCGTACACAGTGCATTGATCTCGGGCGTCACACCGAATTTCATCTGCGCATATACTTTGACCGGGAGCGTATTTAACCGGGGCCCGTTGACAAAGATACTGATCACCACATCATCTAAAGACATGGCAAAGGCCAGCATCGCCCCGGATAAGACCGCGGGCATCACCAGGGGCAGAGTGATATCAAAAAACGTGCGCACCGGCGTGGCCCCCAGATCCATCGCCGCCTCCTCCAGTGCCGGATCCATGCCCGCCATCCGCGCCTTCACCATCATCAGGATATACGGGATGCAAAAAGCCGTGTGGGCGATGACCAGCGTCACCATCCCAAAGGGCAGGCTCAACAAGGAAAAGAACGCCATGAAGACCATGCCTAAGATGATCTCCGGGATCATGATCGGCAGCGTGGAGATGTACTCCATGACCCCTTTTGAACGGAACTTCACTTTCATCAGCCCCACCGCCCCGATCGTCCCGATCACCGCCGCCGCCAGACAGCTTGCGACACCTAAGATGAGGCTGTTCTTCAACGCCTCCCAGATGTCCGTATCCTGAAGGAGCTTCTGGTACCATTCCAGAGAAAATCCTTTCCACACAGCCGTGGAAGAAGATCCGTTAAAGGAATAGACCACCACAAAAACAATGGGCAGATAGATAAACGCCAGCACCAGCCCCAGGTAGATCCCCGATAGCTTTATCCTATTTCTCCTCAATACAGTCCCTCCAATTCACTGGTATGCGTGATCTTGCGGTACAGATAGATGATCAGCGTGGTCAGAAGCGTCAGCGCCACCGCCAGGGCCGCCGCAAACGGCCAGTTGCTCCCCCGGGTCATCTGGTCCTGGATCAGGCTCCCCACCAGGACGATCTTATTCCCCCCCAGGATGTCCGCTATGAAAAACAGACCCATCGAAGGGATGAACGTCAAGATCATCCCCGATAAAAGACCCGGCAGGGTCATCTTGAGCGTCACGGTGAAAAAAGCCTGCACCGCATTGGCCCCCAGATCCCTGGCGGCCTCCACCAGCGACCAGTCCAGCTTCTCCGCACTGGAATACACCGACAAGATCATAAAAGGCAGCAGCGTGTAGATCATGCCCAGAATGACCGCCGGGTAACTGTACAGCAGTTTCAGCGGCTCGTCGATCAGACCCAGACGCATCAGAAATCCATTGAGCGCCCCCTTCGTCTGCAAGATCACGATCCATCCATACAGACGGATCAGACTGTTGATCCAAAAGGGCAGCATCAAAAAGAGCATGACCCGGCTTTTCCATTTACCGCTCAATTTCGCCATGAAATACCCGAAGGGATAGCCCAGGAGCATGATCGACAAGGTACTGGTAAAGGCCAGTTTCAGCGACTGGATGAACGTATCCAGATACACCGGATCTGAGATCCTCTTATAATTTTCCAGGGTGAACTGCCAGTCCACCCCGTAGCCCTCTTTATTTGTGGCAAAACTCAGAGCGATCATATAGAGCAGCGGCCCCACCACAAAGACCAGGGTAAAAGCATAGAGCGGGATCACGGAAAACGACCACATATCCTGTTTTTTCTTCATCGCGCGCCCTCCAGATCCACCAGGGCGGCCTTATCGCTGTTCCACCGAAAACAGATTTCCTGCCCCACATCCACCGGCGCATCCATGCCATACTGGCTGGCCACGATCCGCCCGCCATCCGGCAGTGCCAGCGCCATCCGCAGCATGCCCGCGGCGAAAGATTTTTCCGCGATCGTGCCCACAAGCCCGCAGCCACAGTCCTCATCCAGCTCAATGTCCCCGCTGCGCACGGCCAGAGTGACCGGATCTCCGCTCTTTAAAACGGCCCCATTAAGGTCCACCAGGGCTTTGCCGCCGCACACATGGACCAGCGCCTGCTCCCCGGCCAGGCGGTCCACCTGTCCAGTGATGATGTTGGCATTGCCCACAAAAGTTGCCACATAACTGGTCCGCGGCCGATAGTAGATCTCATCCGGCGTCCCGGTCTGTTCACATATCCCCTGGTTCATCACCACGATACGGTCGGACATATTGATCGCCTCCTCCTGGTCGTGGGTGATGTAGATGAAAGTGATCCCCAGCTTCTTCTGCAGCTTTTTAAGTTCCAGCTGCATGGCTCTGCGAAGCTGCAGATCCAAAGCCCCCAGCGGTTCGTCCAAGAGCAGCACCCGGGGATTGTTGACCAGCGCCCGGGCGATGGCCACCCGCTGACGCTGCCCGCCGCTCAACTGCGAAGGTTTCCTCTTTTCAAAACCGGCAAGCTGCACCAGGGAGAGCATCTCTTTTACCCGCTCCCGGATCTCCTGTTTGGGCACCTTCTTTAGTCTCAGTCCATAGCCGATGTTGTCGGCCACGCTCATATGGGGGAACAGAGCATAATTCTGGAACACCGTGTTCACGTCCCTCTGGTTCGGCGCCAAGTCCGTCACATCCTTCCCGGCCAGGAACACCCGCCCCTCGTCCGGGGATTCCAGCCCGGCGATGATCCGCAGCGTTGTGGTCTTCCCACACCCGGAAGCCCCCAAAAGAGTGATGAATTCCCCGCGCTCCACCTTGAGGTCGATCCCCTCCAATACATCCACATCCTTAAAATGTTTTTTTACCCCGTCCAGCTCCAATATGATCTCTGCCATCTATCTACCCCCTTCCTCATATCTTTTCCGGATGATCTTCCCCGTCCGGGTATCCTGATACCGCCCGTCTTCCACCACACAGGTCCCGTCCACCAGTACATACGGGATGCCCGCAGGCTTCGCGTCCGGCAGCCCCAGATGGGGATAATCCGCCAGATCACAGACCTCCTCCATGGAAAAGACCACCAGATCCGCGTCCATACCCGGCCCGACCCATCCTTTTTTCTCAAATCCAAAAATCTCCGCCGGCAAGAGCGCCGCCTTGTACACGGCCTCCTCCACAGACAGCAGTCCTTCCTCCCGGACCATCCTGCGCAGATACCGTGGAAATGTGCCGGCAATCTGGGGATGCCCTTCCCCTTTCCCATAGCTGCCCGTATCGCTGGAGGGCATGGCGTACTCCTTGATGAGGCAGTCGTACACTTCCTGTTCATTCCCCTCAAAAAGGATCAGGGCCTCACTCGGACAGTGTTCTTTCATATGAAAAAACAGCTCCTCGTCCATCACCCGGCCCTTATAACGTCCCGTGGCGACCACCATCTGCTCCCATTTCCAGTGATTGATGCAGACATTCTCATAGTCAAACGTGGCAGTGTCAAAATACGTGGTCCAATTGGTATACATACCGCTGTCGATATGGATCTTAAGCCCCCGCTGCCTGGCCCGATCCACCATCTGCAGCGCAGGCCCCACCAGCCCCTCACAGTACTGGTACACAAAATGAGAGATCAGCATGTGCGCCCCGGTCTTTTCCGCGACCTTGATGATCTCGAACAGAGAGTAGAGATCCCCCTCCGTCAAGAGCCGGGTGTGCACCGGGCAGATCCGGCCGTATCCCGCCGCCAGCTCACACAGGGCTTCCACCTCCTCGATGGCACACCCCGGCACATAGTCAAGCCCGAAGGAGATCCCGCAGGCTCCCTGCCGCAATGCCTTTTCCGCCATGGACACCATCTGCGCGATCTGCCGCCCGTTGGCCTTTGCATAGCGGTCTGTGGCTCCCGTCGCCTCCCGCAGAGGCTTCCCATGCCCCACCAGTATCGCCTGGTGGATCGGAAATCCCTGTCCTTCCTGATCCCTGAAAAATCCATCCAGATCCGCGGGGCTGTACCCGCAGTTGCCGCCCACCGTGGTGGTGACCCCCTGACAGGCCGACAACTCCGCCGGATAAAGTTCCCCGTCGATATGCCCGTGCACATCGATAAAGCCGGGAGCCACATAACACCCGGAAGCGTCAATGACCTTCTCCCCCTGCAGAGGTGTCTCCGACAATACTGTGATCTTAGAGCCTTCCAGCCCCACGTGCAGCTTCCTGCATTTCCTTTCACGCGTGTCCACCACGGTCCCGTGATTGATAGCTATGGTAACCATAGGCACACTGCCTCTCTTTCTAATTCTCTATTGTTTTTTTGACAAACTCCACATATCCTTCTTTTGTAAAGACCGGCTGAAAACTCTCCATAACCTGCCGCGCCTGTGCCGCGTTCTCTTTCAGCAGTCCATATACCGTCAATGCCATCAGCTTTGCCGGGGCGATCAGGGCTTTGTCCCAGTCTGTGACCGCAAAGTCCTCCCCATGCAGCCCTCCGGCGAACCCTGCATAAGTAAAATTGACCACAGGCATCAAATGGGTCAGATCCCCCACGTCCGTACAGGCATTGTTAAAATCATCTCCTGTCACCTCCCGGTATGTATATCCGTCCAGATACTGCGCCGCCTCTTTTAAAGCCGTATCCGCCAGACGGCAGCGTACCGGGAGATAACCCTGGAGTTTTTCCCGATGGATCTTCCCGCCGAAAGCGTACGCCGCCCCCTCAAAAGCCCGGGTCACTTTCCCGCGTACGCCGCTTATGGCCTCCAAGCTGGCGGCCCGGACCTTGCTCTCCACCACCACACGATCCGGCACACAGTTCAGGGCCTCCCCGCCCTCCCGGATCAGCGTGTGCAGCCGCACATGGTCCTCCTCCTTAAACGTCTCCCGCATCAGCCCCATCATCTGGTAAGCGCTGCCTGCGATGCTTAAGGCATTGACCCCGTCCCAGGGATTGACAGCCGCATGGGCCGCCCGCCCCTCCACGGTGATCAGCTCCGAGGAAAATCCATTGCAGGCCGGATTGCCCAGGTAGAAATCTTCCTCCACAGGGACCATATGCACATGGGTGGTCAATGCGATGTCCGTGTCATCAAAAACTCCCAGACGGATCAGCTCCGCCTTCCCCGTCCCCGCAAAACCCACGCCCTCAGATTCCAGCCATCTGCGTTTTTCTGCATCCACATACTCCTCCGCAGGCACCGCCAAAAAAGAGACTCTCCCGCACAAACGCCCCCGCACCGCCGGATCTGTAAGGGCCAGAGCCGCCCCCAGCATCACACCCAGCTGAAGGTGATGGCCGCAGGCATGGGCGATCCCGGTCTTTTGGTCCGCCATGGGATGCCGGGGGCATAAGATGCCGTCCAGTTCCCCGATCACTGTTAAATGGGGCGATGCCGCTTTTGCACCGTCAGCCGAAAGCGTGCCGCACACGCCGGTACGACCCAGGCCCGACCGGACCGTAAGCCCCAACCCCTCCAGGAGATCTTTTACCCTGGAGGCCGTGCGGTATTCACAAAATCCCCCCTCCGGGTGACGGTAAATATCCTCCGCAAAATCTATGAGTTCCTGCCGATGCCTGTCCATGCATCCGATGATCGTCGCTTCCATATATATCCACCTGTTATGATCTTCTTTTTAGCCATGATACATATCATACCATAAAATTCTTATTTGGCAAACAAATTTGATCGGATATGGATAAAGAACCTCCATTCTGTTAAAATAGACCTTATATATAAAACCTACGCACAAGATGAACGCTCTACCATAGGGAGGATAACAGAGAATGAGATTGAGTATGTGGATGATCGCCAACCGGATCATCCAATTAGATCCCGAATTACAGATACGAGATGACGCCCCCGCCTGCCTCCACAGCGCGCGGCTGGCTTACGCCACCGATTGTGTCTATATCTATCAGGAAAGTACATCTGCTGTTTGTGATGGAGAGGGGGATAAGATCATCTTCCATGACATGGATGCACATCAGGCCTTTGAGATCATCCAAAGTGTTTTTGACTTTTACAATGTATGGTATTATGATGCACTCTCTTTGATCGCTCTGGGGGATTATCAACAGGTCATCGATGCAAGCTGGCTGATCTTCCACAATCCGATCATCCTCCTGGACGCAGATAACAAAGCCCTCGCGCTGAGCTCCCAGTATAGTAAAGACGCCATAAACCGTGAGTGGAAACACCTGTGCCAATACGGGTACAGTTCCATTGAGTACATCCGGCATTTTAAAAACACCTATCCCACCAAAGACTATTACACAAAAAATAAGCCGCAGCTTTTTTGCTTCGGCAAAGAATTGGAAGATTCTGTCACTTTATCCACCGCACTCTATCACAAGCAATCCTATTGCGGCCGCATAAACGTACTCCAATATGACCGGAAAATAAATCCAGGTGACTACCAACTCTTAGATATCCTGATCCCTATACTGTCCAATGCGTTAAAAAACATGCCGCCTGACACGATGGATAACCTCTCCCGGAATGTATTTTGGGAATTGCTTAAGCAAAAGGAGGCCGATACAGACAAGCTGGAGCCCCGTATCCTTTTACATATGCAATATATGAAATGGGATTCCAAAGATATTTTCCAGGTCGCCACCGTCCACCTCCAAGATGAGCTCTTTTCCCAGGAACTCCTGGTCTTGACGAGCAACCTGATCCGCAAGCAGCTCCCAGAAGCCATGGTCTTCATCTCCGACCCCTGCATCGTCATCCTCTACGACCTGATGGCGATCAAACGGGAAACGCTCTGCCAAAGGCTGGACGACTTCCTTGGACACAACCATCTGCTCATGGGCATCAGCCTGCCTTTTAAAAACTTATCAAATCTGCGGATATATTTTGAACAGACTTTATTCACTATTGAATACGGCATATCGTTCTCACCCGGGGGAAATATTTATCTCTTTTACGACTACGCGATCGATTATATCATAGAAAACAGTTCCATGAAACAGCTTTTGTGCGCTTGCCACCCAGACATCAAAGAACTGTTTAAAGAAGACCTGGTACACGATTCAGACCGCCTGCCCACCCTTAAAGCTTACCTGAAAAACAACTGCTCCCCGGCCAATACCTCAAAAGAATTGTTCATCCACCGGAATACCCTGATCTACCGGATCAATAAGATCATGCGGCTATGCCATTACGACATCTATGACAGCTACAACCAGGATTATCTGAAACTTTCCATACATCTGGTGCTTTTATATCAGAAAAAATGTTCCTGCAGCGAACCTTTTCTGTCATATCTCAACTGACCTTTTCTCCAAAAAGCCCATGCCCCCTATCTGATGGGGCATGGGCAGAAATATCTTGGATCTACAGATCCGCATATGCTCTCCGGCTATAATGATAGACCTCTTCCTCAAAAACCCGGAAGATCCTGGGATCGTTGCAGGACGTGGAAATGACCGCTCCGCTCCCTTTATGTACATGCGCACCATACCGATCCACAAATGCTCTGGCATATGCGCGGATCTCATCGTCTGTTTTATCCAGGTCATTCATGATATAAGGATCTGCTTTTACCTCGACCAGGACCTTGTCCCCATATTTTTCCAAGATCCCATCAATGTCATTGATAGACTGGATCTCCAATGCGTCTGCTTTGAGGCCTTCCACGATGTAAGGGATAAACTGGTCGATCTTCCCGCAATTATGGAATTGGATCATCACGCCTTTTTCATGGATCGCATCAAAAATCTTCTTCGTCGGCTCATAGAGCAGCTCCTTCATCGTTTCCACCGAAAAGAAGACATTATTGGCGGTCCCCCAATCGTCGTTGTAGATCACATAATCAAAAGGATAGCGTTCGTACATGCGCTGGAAGATCTCAATCTTATAATCCGCCATCGCCATGAAAAAACTCTTGCAGTCTTCCGGCTCTGTGAGCAGATCCATCAGGGCTTCTTCAAAATCAATGAACATATGCATACGCTCAAACAGCCCATTCCCATAAGGCGTAGCCAGGGCCAGCTCCTCTTTTCTTTCAAACCGGTCCACGCCCTCATCCCAGTCATAAGCATCCATGTCCGGCCATTTCACCTTATCTCTCCACTGTGTGATGTCTTCGAGCATCCCTGGGATAGGGGTCGGCGTGCCGAACGTCTCTGAAAACTCATACTGCACCCCAAACCAGTCATCCGTGGCACTCGACATACTCCTCGGCATATCCTGGTTCGCCGGAGACAGGGCAAACTGTGTGGAGCGATACTGATGGGGCATCCACAGCGGTTTTTCATGACGGAAAGCCCTCAATAGATTCTCCCTGGGCGATATGGGATATCCCGGATCGAATGGCTCCATCGGTTTGGACAATACAGGTACTTTGATCTCTGACATTTTCATAGTCTTCTATTCCTCCTTTTGATCTGCTGCCGCATAGACAGTCTTTTTTAATGCTCCCGGTTTGGGCGGCGGCGTATAGCCCGCTTTTTCCCACAGCGGCGCATTGTATTCATAAAGCACATCGATCAGCGGCTGGCTGATCTTGGGATCGATCATCGTGGGGTGGGCGATCCAGCTTCCGCCAGGCGCCATCAGCTCGATCCGCTTCTTTATCTCTTCATAGCGTTCCTCGTAAGTAGCCCCCTCTCGGTCTAGGACTCCCTGGTTGTCAAAGCCGCCCACAAAACAGAGGTCTTTGGCATATTTCTTTTTCAGTGCGTAGGGGTCATTGGTCAATTGCAGGGGATTCAATCCATCCATCTCTAAATCGATAAATTCTTCGATGAGCGGCGCGATGTACCCGCAGGAATGATGTTCATACAGCATCCCCTCACTATGTACAGCATCGATCATCCGCTCCAGATTTGGCTTGATCAGCTCCCTCCAGGTTTCCAGGGACATCAGGAGCCTGTCATTTGAGCCATAATCATCATGCAGCTGTATTTTATCCGGTTTATAATATTTTGCGATAAGATGGATCTGTTTGATCCGATAGTCGGCGATCGCACGGAGCATCTGAAATGTCTCTTCCGGATCACTGACCAGATAACACAATGCGTTTTCCATTCCTGTCAGAGCATGGAATTGTTCAAACATCCCATTGACGAGGATGACACTGCTTATCTTATCCTCCCGTTCCCAGCCAGCCGTATCTCTGAGCGCACCTTCTTCCCAATCAAAGGCCTCCGGATCCGGAAATGTGACCTCTTCCCTCCACGCATCGATATCGGAGACCTTCTGGGTCCCCTGCGTCACCATAGGCCCTTCCATCCCTCTCTCAAATGTCCATGAAACCCCAAAAGCATCCACCGTTGTCCCAAACCCATCCGGCCCTTCTGGGATACACGATGGGATGCAGGTGTCCTGATCCAACACCTGGGACGGTACCCATAAGGGTTCCTTATGATGGTATGCCATCAATATATTTTCCTTTGCTGTTATCATCCAGATCCTCCTTGTCTATTTTGACCTTTCCAGTGCGCATCCGGTACAGAGCTGCCCCACAGGCGGCTGCCAGCATCAACAGGCTCACAATGATATGGATCCAGGATAGATTCCTGGCGCTGACATAGATCATCATGCATTGGGCAGCAAAAGCCGCCGCCATCACAGAATAAAAAACCCGTTTCGATATGCACAGCCATGAATCACCAAACTGTTTTGGATATTTCCCTGGTATCTTCAGGATCGCGGCCAATGAGACCAGCTTGATCATATAATAAATGAACCCTGCATTGTTTGTAATGGTGGAAATGTCAAATTTCAGTAAAATAGGGACCAACGCCACCACATATAAGCATACCATGAACCCCACCGGCGCACCAAAACGGTTGGTCCTTTGGAAAAAGGACGGAAACCATCCATCCTCCGCTCCCTGCAGCAGCGGTTTCGATGCGGCTGTAAACGTAGAATTCAACGTTGTGCAGATCGCTCCGATCGGCCCGCCTATCATAAAAAAGACAAACAGCGGCATCGGCAGGATCTTTTTTGCCACCAATGTCAACGGCTGGTCTGCCACCATGGAAATGGGCAGTGCGTTTGCCGCCACAAGGCCCAGGGACGTATAGATCACCAATATGATAAAAGATGTGGCGATCATCGCTGTCGGGATATCACGCTTTGGATGGATCGCATCCCCGCCAAAGGCCGCCAAGGTCTGGTGCATTGTCGTGGATATCACCAGCATGACCATCGCATTGAGGAATCCTCTGTCCCCATTGAGAAAATACCCACTTTCTGCAATCGAAAACGTACCGGGCAAAAGCTGCCCAAAACCCACAATACAAAATGTGGCCAACGCCGCTATGAGAATGACAGACATAGATTTCTGTAATCTGCTCATCGCCTTCACGCCCAAGAGATTGACCCCAAAGAAAAAAGTCAACGCCACCAGAGACACTGCCTGTGCGTCCAACGATGGGATCAACGACCTTGCGTAGATCCCCATAGCCGTTGCCGTTAAGGATGTGGCCAGATTCGTAAAGATAAAATTCATCACATAGATACCCGCCATCCGGGTCCCCAGCACCGAGGCGATGATCGTGTAATCACCGCCCTTAAGCCGGAACATCGAACTCACCATTATAAAGGGCGCGATCAGTACAAAACCCAGGAGGACGGCTCCCGCATAAGCCAGCCAGGCAGATCTCCCTGTCTGGCCGATCGCCGCGCCAATGACTGTCACCACACCTGAACCTATGACTGAGCCTATGGAGATCGACAGGAGTGCCCTAAGATCCAATACGCCCTCTTTCTTATACTCTTCCAACCCGAACACCCCTTATCCTAAAGTACACAGATCCATATGCCTGCCGATCAGGCATTGGCCTCTTTTTTATTGCCAAAAACAGCCAGACAGATCAACCCGATCACGGCGCCGGTGATGATCGACACACACGCGATCTTCCAGTCCGCCCTTCCCTCCGTCATGCCGGAGACATTCCTCAAGAATCTCAAAATGTAAGCCGACATAAACTGTCCGATACCCGTGCAGCATACATAGATCGAGATCGCCATCGGGGTATAAGCCCCATCCGTAACGCCAGAGGCCGCCTTTAAAGTAAGTGACGGATTCGTAAACCCAAATCCAAAGCCGAACACAACAGCTGAGATAAAAAGCATTGGGAGGCTTTTCGCATTCATAGCGATCCCAAAGGCGCATCCAACTAAAAGGATCGCCAATGCAGGTGTGAATTTTTTAAATATCTTTGCAAATCCCACATAGATCAGGCCCGCCACAAAGGAGGCAGCTGTAAATGTGCTCAAGACATTCGCGGCATCCAGTGCACTCCCGATCTCATCTGCCGCTATGAACATCGCCATATTCTGCATATAAGAAAACTGGACCGCATTCAGTAAAAATCCCACCAAGCCGCAGATAAACAATGCAGACGTGAATTTCTTGCCATCGCCTTTCTTTTCCGCAGTCTGCACTTTTGTCTTCACCCCTGTATCAGGAAGGACAAATAAAACAATGAGCACAATGGGGATCACCAGCAAAAATCCCAGGAATGCATATCTCCAGCTATAAGCCGTCAATATACCTCCCAATGACTGGAATACTACGCCGGCCGCGGCGCCCACCGCGCTTTTCCAGCCCATCATCGTATCTTTCGTACTGCCTTCAAACAGATCTGTCACCACCGCAGACGCCAATGGGAAAACCAAGCCGTAGCCAGCGCCAAAGATGACCCTTGTCGCGATGATAAATCCCATCCCGCCGAAAAATGCCGGGAATACACCCACAAAGATCAATGCAGACGCGACCAAGATCGATCTTTTGATCGATATCTTTGTCGTCATCCACCCTGACACCAATGAGAAGATACACAGCATCAGCGATGGGATGGAACTGATCAATTTCACAGTTTCTCCACTGGCATCTGGAAATGCCTTTGCTATCTCTGCCAATGCCGGCGTTGTCATACTGGTCGTGTACATAAGGAGCGCCACGCACAAAGTTGCCGCCTTGACTGCAGCGCCGTATTTTTTTCCTGTTCGTTCCGTCATGTTTAAATCCCCCTCGTTTTATAAAAATCTCTTCCGTATTTCCTGAACACGGAGCATGTTCTCTTTTGGCGTCATAACATCCTGCCTTACCTACTGTAAAATCCCCTGCTGGTGACATAGATCAATTCATTCACATCCACACTGCTCTCAGGGTATGTGTTGACATACCACGCAATGTATCTTCCCGCCTCAGCCATGGTCTGGACATGGGCGATGACATATTTTTTCAGTTCCTCATCGTCCATCCCTGGCGGCGGCGCAAATACGCTCAATTGCCCCATACGGTCTGTCGTCTGCTTTAACAGGCTCACTTTGTCGTTACAGTTCTCCTGGCCTTCCCAGAAATCAAACTCTGCATCACAAAAATTCTCCATCTGGTTCCCCACACATCCGCAGGAATGGAAATTAACATACAACCCCATCTCATGGGCAGCCGCGTTCATACGCTGATAATGGGGCAGCAGCACTTCCCTGAATGTATCCGGTGACATAAATGAATTAATCTGCGTCCCCATATCATCGTGGAAGGTGATCGCATCTGCTCCATAATATTCCTTGGCGATCCCCATCAACTCAATGTGCATATCCGTAAATCTGGCAAACAGCTCCCCCACCTCTTCCGGCTCTTCCAGCAGATAGCTGAACGCATCCATAAAACCAGCCAGGTCAGCCAGGCGCTCAAAACACCCATTTACGATCATAAACAATGTAGCCCGCTCCGGCTCCATAAGATCTGCATAATTTTCCTTGTAGTCTTTCTCCCAGTCGATCGCCTGCAGATCGGGAAATTCCAGCTCTTCCCTCCATTTTGTGATATCTGAAAGCCTTCTCGTGCCTGGCTTTACCATGGCTGCATTGGAAGCCGCATCAAACTGCCATTCGATCCCAAACCAGTCCTTTCCACCATGATTCCTTGCGTAAGCATCCGCCATGATCTCTGGCTGGATGGCGTTAAAGTCCACAGTCGCATTTGGCATCCATACCGGTGTTTCCTTACGGCAGACCATAAGAAAATTCTCTTTCGGCGTGATCGGCGTATTGAATCTACGCATGGGATAGGCCGGCACTCCGTAAGGCTTCGGAACGGGCTTCCACATACCCACATCCTTTAATTCTTCTTTGTCAAACGGTATCTTCATCTTGCTTTTCTTCCCCCTTTATATAGAGTTTCTTGCTGATATGATCATACCTCTTTTAGGGCTTTTTTTAATCAGACCCAAAATACAAGATCTAGCCGTTTAGGATCAGCATATTTGGTATCCTTTGACCAAAAGCGGTTTTCAGACACACTCTAATATGACCCGGTAAAATGGCAGGGCCGTATGAACAATCTGCTCATACGGCCCTGCCATTTTACCGGGTCACATTTGCCAGCCACTTATAAGACTTATACCGCCGGAGAGAAAACGGCAGTTTCAGCACTTCATCGCAGCAGAGTACCATGTACAGCCAGGGCATAGGGATATGCAGCACAAACCCGCCGATGATCCCCAACAAGATCGCCCCGCCCCACAGGGAGAGCCCATCCAGATAAAGCCCATATTTCGTATCCCCGCCGGAGCGGAAAATGCCCACGATCCAGACGCAGTTCAGCGACTGGCACACGGTCAGGACCGCCATCACACACATCATAAAACCCAGATAGGACCTGGCCTGGTCCGACAGATTCAGCAGCGCCCTGGCCACCGGCGAGATCACCAGGATCAGTACGCCCCCGGCCACGCCCAGCCCTGCGGCCAACTTAGTAAAACGGGCCGCATAGATCCTCGCCAGATCTTCCTTCTGTTCCCCGATGGCCTTTCCGCACACAATGGCAGCCGAAGCGGCCACACCCATGCTCACCACCATGGCCAGCTGACGGCTCACCTGGGTCACGGAATGGGCCGCCACCGCCGCGCTGCCCAGATGCCCCACGATCGCGGTGATCGCAGCCATCCCTGCGCCCCAGGCCAGCTCGTTTATCATGACCGGCATGGAATATTTTAGGAAATCTTTATGCAGAAGGGGATCCTTCGCAAACAGATCTTTTATGTGAAACCGCACCGTATCGTTAAACTTCCATCCATAGACCACCACCACACAGATCTCAAAGATACGTGCGATCAGCGTCCCCAGCGCCGCCCCCCGGATCCCCATGGCCGGTACGCCAAAGAATCCGAAGATAAATATCGCATTGCATACCACATTGATCACCAGGGAGATGCCGTAGGTCACCGTGGCGATCACCACCCGCTCCACACTGCGCATCACGTTAAAATACACGATCGTGATCCCGGAGACCACATAGGAACAGGAGATGATCTTCAAATACCGCACCCCCTGTACGATCACCTCCGGCTCCGCGGTGAAGATCCGCATCAAAAGTTCCGGAGCCGTCCACACGGCCAAGGTGAACACCACAGACACCAAGATCCCGATACGCATGGTGATCCCCAACACCTTCTCAATGGTCCGGGTATCCCCTTTTCCCCAATACTGGGCCGTGAGCACCGCCGCCCCCGACGTGAGCCCGAAGAAGATCAGTGTCATGATAAAATAGATCTGCCCTGCCAAAGAGGAGGCGGATAAGACCGTCTCCCCCACTTTGCCGAGCATGATCACATCTGCGGAGGTCACGCCGACATTGATCAGGTTCTGGATCGCAATGGGCAATACCAGCGCAGCCACCGTTCTGTAAAATCGCTTCTTTTCCATATTTCCATTTCCTAT
The DNA here is from genome assembly GCA_910575625.1 of Clostridia bacterium. Classification (GTDB taxonomy): domain Bacteria; phylum Bacillota; class Clostridia; order Lachnospirales; family Lachnospiraceae; genus MGBC164599. The sequence goes on along the minus strand of CAJTFD010000014.1, from coordinate 72,747 downwards.
TTACTTTGAAAGTCCCGACAAGCGGCTGGATGGATGGGCAAGCTTGCTTGACCAGTCATTCAGACATTTGACGGGCTAAGGTGTATGAACAAGTAGGGCGACAGCCCGGATTGTGAATACACCTGGCAGCTGTGGGAGTGCCAGAGGCACGGAACAGCTGGCTTTCATCCATGGTGATGTCGCCGTTAGGCGACATGTCAGTTTACTTTGAAAGTCCCGGCAAGCGGCAGGTCGATGGGCAGACTTGTCTGCACACTCGGCCTGACATTTGACGGGCTGACCTGTATGAATGAGTAGGGCGATAGCCCGGATCATGAATACAGGTGGCAGCTGACTTTCATTTATGGTGATGCCGCCGTCAGGCGGCATGTCAGTTTACTTCTCTAATATTTCCGCCAGGATCTTATTGACCGCTCCCGGGTCAGCTTTTCCTTTCATCGCTTTCATGGTCTGGCCCACTAAGAAGCCGATGGCCTTTTTCTTACCGCTTTTATAATCTGCCACAGACTGGGGATTCGCCGTCACGATCTCTTCGATGACGCGGCGCAGTTCGCCCTCGTCGCTGACCGACTTCAATCCGTGTTCCTCCACATAGACCTCCGGATCGATGTCCTCCGCAAAAACCTGCTCAAACACTTCTTTTGCCGCCTTATTGTTGATCGTCCCTTCCTCGGTCAGACTGATCAGTTTCGCCAGATTCTCCGGCGAAAAGGCCAGGTCCTCCGGTTCCTGGCTATGCTCTTTTAACAGCCGCAGGGTCTCGCCCATCAGCCAGTTGGACACCTTCTTCGGTTTCTGGCAGATCGCCGTCGTGGCCTCGAAGATATCCGCCAGTTTCTTGGAGCTTGTCAGGATCTGGGCGTCATACTGCGGGATATCAAATTCCTCTTTGTAACGCTCTAGTTTTTCCGTGCGCAGCTCTGGCTGGCGGCCGCGGATCTGATCTAACCACTCGTCGCTGATCACGATGGGCACAAGATCCGGGTCCGGAAAATAGCGGTAATCCTGTGCGTCTTCCTTGGAACGCATCGGATAGGAGGATTCCTTGGTGTCATCCCACCGCCTGGTCTCCTGGATCACCGCATGGCCCTCCTCCAGAAGATCGATCTGGCGGTTTTTCTCGCCCTCGATGGCCCGGGCGATGGCTTTAAATGAATTTAAGTTCTTCATCTCGGTGCGGGTGCCAAAAACCTCACTGCCTTTTTCCCGTACGGACAGGTTCACATCCGCCCGCATGGAGCCCTCCTGTAATTTACAGTCGGACGCGCCCAGATACTGGATGATCAGGCGCAGTTTATCCAAGTAGGCGATCACTTCCTCGGCGCTGCGCATATCCGGCTCGGATACGATCTCGATCAGGGGCACGCCGCTTCGGTTAAAATCCACCAGGGAGCACTCGCCCCACTCGTCGTGGATCAATTTCCCTGCGTCCTCCTCCATGTGGATCTCATGGATGCCTATTTTTTTCCTGCCCTCTTCCGTCTCGATCTCCACCCAGCCGTCGTGACAGATCGGAAGATACAACTGGGAGATCTGGTAATTCTGCGGATTATCCGGATAAAAATAATTCTTCCGGTCAAATTTACATTTCTGGTGGATCTGACAATCCGTGGCCAGTCCCACAGCCATGGCGTACTCCACTACCTGCTTATTCAGCACCGGAAGGGAGCCTGGCATGCCTGTACACACCGGACAGGTGTGGGTGTTGGGCGCGCCTCCAAATTCTGTGGAACAGCCGCAGAATATCTTTGTCTTCGTGGCCAGTTCCACGTGTACCTCCAGGCCGATGACTGTCTCGTATTCCCTTGCCATCTCATCTCCCCCCTTTCTTCGTATCGGGCATCTGCCATTCCCGGGTCTGTTCCAGGGCATATCCGGCCCGGATCACTTTGTTCTCCTGGAACGCATCCCCGATGAACTGGACCCCGATGGGCAGACCTTTGTCATCGATCCCATAGGGCACACTCATCCCCGGGAGTCCCGCCAGGTTCACGGAAACTGTATAGATATCGCCCAGATACATCTGGAGCGGGTCTTTTAAGCTCTCTCCCAATCGTGGAGCTGTCGTCGGAGCCGTGGGTCCTAAGATCACGTCGTATTTCTCAAAAGCACGGTCAAAAGCCTGTTTGATCAGGGCTTTCGTGCGCAGGGCTTTCAGATAATACGCGTCGTAATACCCGGAACTCAAGACAAACGAACCCAGCATGATCCGGCGTTTGACCTCCTCGCCGAAGCCTTCGGAGCGGGTCTTCTTATACATATTGTGCAGACCTTCATAGTCTTCTGTGCGGTAGCCGTATTTTACCCCGTCAAACCGGGAGAGATTGGAGCTTGCCTCCGCGGATGCGATCACGTAGTAGGCGGGGATCGCGTATTCCACCAGACTTAAGTCAAATCCCTCCACGATGGCCCCCTGTTCTTCCAGGACTTTCGCCGCCTGTTCCACGGCCTCCCGCACCTGCGGATCCAATCCCTCTCCCATGTAATCTTTCGGGATCCCGATGCGCATCCCTTTCACATCCTGGACCAGAGCCGCTGTGAAATCCGTCTCCTCCCTCCGGACCGATGTGCTGTCTTTCGGGTCGTGCACGGCCAAAACTTCCAAAAGCGCGGCGCAGTCCGCCACATCCTTTGCCACCGGCCCGATCTGGTCCAGGGAGGATCCATAGGCGATCAGGCCGTACCGGGAAACCGTGCCGTAAGTGGGTTTTAAGCCCGTCACGCCGCAAAAAGAACTGGGCTGACGGATGGAACCGCCTGTGTCTGAGCCAAGGGCGCAGAAAGCCTCCCGGGCCGCCACCGCCGCGCAGGAGCCGCCGGAGGAGCCGCCGGGCACATGCTCCGGGTTCCAGGGATTTTTCGTAACACCGTAATAGGAAGTCTCCGTGGTGCTGCCCATGGCAAATTCATCCATGTTCGTCTTGCCAAGGACGATGGCTCCGGCTTCCTTCAGGGCTTTTGCCGCCGTGGCGGTGTATGTGGGGATAAAATTGTATAATATGCGGGAGCTGCAGGTGGTGCGCATCCCTTCTGTGCATATATTATCTTTGATGGCCACCGGCACCCCGGCCAGCGGACCGCTCAATTCCCCGGCTTTAATCTTTTCCTGCACCTGTTCTGCCTGTCTGAGGGCTTTTTCCTCTTCCACCGTCACATAGCAGTGGTAATGGTCCTCAACAGAAGAAATCTGTCCCAGCACAGCTTTGGTCGCTTCCACGGCTGAGAGTTCCCCTCCTTTGATCTTCTCACTCAGCCGGACGGCTGTCAGATCCAATATGTCCATAGTCTTCCTCCATCGTCATTCTACCGTTTTCGGCACCTCGAACTGCCCTTCTTTTTGTTCCGGTGCATTGGCCAGGATCTCCTCCCGCAGATCTTCGTTGGTCACAACATCTTCCCTGAAAACATTGTGTACAGGGAATACATGGGACATGGGCTCTGCCTGGCTGGTGTCCAGTTCATTTAATTTATCGATGTAATCCAGCATCCGGCCCATGTCTTTCTTGGCCTGCTCTTTTTCCTGTTCTGAGAGTTCCAGTTTTGATAAGATGCCTACATAGTCAATGGTCTCATCACTGATCACATTTGCCATAGTTAAATCCTCTCCTTATAATCTCTTGATGCGCTCCATCGCCGCCAATGTATTTTCATAGGAGCCGAAAGCCGTCAGCCTGAAACATCCTTCCCCGCTGGGCCCAAATCCAGAACCCGGGGTACCCACCACGTTCGCTTTCTCCAGGAGATAGTCGAAGAATGACCAGGAATCCATGCCCTTCGGCGTCTGCATCCAGATGTAGGGCGCATCCACACCGCCGGATACCTGATAACCGGCCTCTTTTAATCCCTCTAAGATCACCGAGGCATTGCGCATATAATACGCCACCTGTTCTTTTAACTGGGCTTTGCCCGCCTCTGAGTAGACGGCCTCTCCCGCTTTCTGGACGATGTAGGGCGCGCCGTTGTATTTTGTCCCGTGCCTCCTGGCCCACAGCGCATGGAGGGAGACATCCCCGCATTTCAAGTCTTTGGGCAGCACGGTGAAGCCCAGACGGGTCCCGGTGAAGCCGGCATTTTTGGAAAAGCTGCGCAGCTCGATGGCGCATGTCCTTGCCCCTTCGCACTCGTAGATCGTATGCGGCACATCCTCCTGGGAGATATATGCCTCGTATGCGGCATCGTAGATGATCACCGCGCCGTTTTTGTTGGCGTAATCCACCCACTCCTGGAGCTGGCTCTTAGTCAGTGTGGAACCGGTGGGGTTGTTGGGATAGCACAGGTAGATCAGATCCGGTGTCTCTTTCGGGAAGGCCGGTACGAAATCATTGTCCGCCGTGCAGGGCATGTAGATCACATCGCTCCATGTCTCCGTCTTGGGATCGTATGTCCCTGTCCGTCCGGCCATCACGTTGCTGTCCACGTATACGGGATAGACCGGATCGCAGACCGCGATCTTGCTGTCCTGGCTGAAGATCTCCTGTATGTTGGCGGAATCACACTTCGCCCCGTCGGATACGAAGATCTCATCGGCTGCGATCTGGCATCCCCTGGACTGGTAATCGTTTTTGGCGATGGTATCCCGTAAGAACTCATAGCCCAGATCCGGCGCATAGCCATGGAAAGTCTCTGCCTGCGCCATCTCATCCACGGCACTGTGCAGGGCCTGGATGATGGCCGGAGCCAGCGGCTGTGTCACATCCCCGATCCCCAGACGGATGATCTCTTTATCCGGGTTGTCCTGCGTAAATGCGGCTACCTTTTTTCCGATCGTGGAAAAAAGATAGCTCCCCGGGAGTTTCAGATAGTTATCGTTGATCTTAAACATGATATCCTCCTTTTATACGTTCCTAATTTAGACAATTACAAAATTTTTAATCATCTATGCTAAATATTGTCCGAAAACCTCAAATATCTTTAAATTGCAGAAAATCTACAGACAATAAAAGAGTACATTCCCCCAAACAGTATTTTAAGGGGTCCGGGGGAAATCCGCAGTCTACACTCCGTTTCGGTCGCTGCTGATCAAGTGCCACTGGCACTTAGCAGCCCCCGGCGCTTTTGGTACTTTTCTCGCAGAAAAGTACGTAATATCTTATAAGATGATCTCTCCACTGAACACTTCCACTGCGGGCCCAGTCATATAGACCTGATCCGCCCTGCGGTCCCAGAAGATCTCCAGGTCGCCGCCCAGCAGTCTGACCGTCACTTGCTCTTTTGTATACCCATTTAATATAGAAGAAACCGCCGCCGCACAGGCCCCCGTGCCGCAGGCCATCGTCTCCCCGGATCCGCGCTCCCAGACCCGCATCTGGATGACCTTTTCATCCAGCACCTTACAGAACTCTGTGTTGATCCGGTCCGGGAATAGGGGATGGGTTTCAAACTGCGGACCCCATTTTTCTATGTCAAACCCTGTGACGTCATCCAGGTAGACCACCGCATGGGGATTGCCCATGGATACGCCTGTGATCCGGTACTCCATCCCGCCCACTTCTATGGGCATGGCCAACACTTGCTCCCTGTCTGTCCGGATCGGGATCTCCTCGGCCTGCAGGATGGGCGCGCCCATCGCCACCCGCACAAGGCTCACTTTTCCATCCTGGACTGTGAGGTCCAGGGACTTGATCCCGCTCTTCGTCTCGATGCGGATATGTTCCTTATCTGTCAGTCTGTGGTCGTACACATACTTTGCCACACAGCGGATGCCGTTCCCGCACATGGCCCCCTGGGAGCCGTCAGCGTTATACATCTCCATCCGGAAATCCGCCGTCTCAGACGGACAGATCAAGATCAGGCCGTCCGCGCCGATGCCAAAATGACGGTCGCTGACCTGTCTCGCCACCTGTTCTGGATCATCGACTCTCTCACTCATACGATCCACATATACATAATCGTTTCCGATCCCGTGCATCTTCGTAAATCTCATTGCTCTCATTGGCTCCCTTCTTTACAATCAGAGTGTATTTCCCGCAAAGTGGGGCTTGCAGGTGGCGTGAATGGGTTTTCAGACACGCTCTAGGCTGATGATCATCTGCGCTGTCTCCACCATGCTGTTTCCACTGTCCATGCTGCATTTTTGCACATAACGGTGGGCCTCCTCCTCGGTCATATGGTTCCGCTCCATCAGAAAGGCTTTCGCCTTCTCGATCACCGCTTTTTCACGTGTGCTCCGCGGACGTTTTTTCTTCTTTTGCTTCTCCTGCGCATACTGCATCATATGGATGGTTTCCAACAATTCATGGACTTTTAAAGGCATGCGCACAGCCATCACATCATCCGGCCCTTTTTCCGCCAGCACGCGCTGCGAGGCCAAAAGCAGCATCTCAAAGCCGCCGCCCATCTGTTCTTTCAGCTCTGTATACAGCATGTCCCGGAACCGATAGCCGCATACGATGATCCCGGAACCCAGGCTGTCCATCACATCCAGCGCCTGGCCTCCGGTGGTACAGACTCCCGCCACCTCTATGCCGCTGCGCACCAGGAGATTGCGGATACTTTTGGCATCCTCCAATTTCGGGAACACTACCACTACACTGCTCATCCAAAATACTCCTCTTTTTCTCTAGATCCTGTAGAGGTACTGTTCCAACTCCCAATCCGTCACCTGCCCGGCATACTGCTGTGCTTCCGCTCTCTTTGCCTGGATATAGGTTTCTGCAGGTCCTGCGCCCAGCACTTGTCTGATAAATCCGTCTTTTTCCAGTTCGTCCAGAGCCTCGGGCAGATCCGCGGGCAGGGGCTGGATGCCTGCCGCTTTTTTGTCCGCCGCGGTCATCTGGAAGATATTTTGATCCACGCTGTCCGGCGGCTGTATCTGGTTTTTGATCCCGTCCAGGCCCGCCGCCAGACACACGGCCAGGGCCAGATATGGATTTGCCGACGGATCCGGGGAGCGCAGTTCCACCCGGGTGCCCTCCCCCCTTTGTGCCGGGATGCGGATCAGGAGACTCCTGTTGGTGGCCGACCAGGCGATGTGCGCCGGGGCCTCGTATCCGTTCACCAGTCTTTTATAGGAATTGACCAGAGGATTTGTGATGGCGGTCATCCCTCTCACATGCCGCAGGATCCCCCCGATGAACCAATAGGCCTCCTTGCTGAGCCCCTGGGGATCTGTCTCGTCGGTGAATACATTTTTCCCATCTTTTGATAAAGACATGTTGATGTGCATCCCCGATCCGTTCACGCCGTATTTGGGCTTGGGCATGAATGTGGCGTGCAGGCCATGCCTTTTTGCGATGGTCTTTACGGTCAATTTAAAGGTCATGATATCGTCGGCGATCTGCAGGGCCGGGCCGTAGCGGAAGTCGATCTCATGCTGGGCCGGAGCCACTTCATGGTGGGAGGCTTCGATCTCAAAGCCCATCTCTTCTAAGGTAAGGACCATGTCCCGCCGGGCATTTTCGCCTAAGTCCACCGGGCCCATGTCAAAATATCCGGCTTTTTCATGGGTCAGCGTGGTGGGCCTTCCGTCGTCGTCGATGTGGAACAGGAAGAATTCACACTCCGGGCCTGCATGGAATGTGTAGCCCATCTCTTCCGCCCGGGCGAGCGTCTTTTTCAGGATGTAGCGCGGATCCCCCTCAAAGGGTTCTTTGCTGGGCCGGTATACATCGCAGATCAGACGGGCCACTTTGCCCTGCTGGGGCCTCCATGGGAAGATCTGGAATGTATCCGGATCCGGGTACAGATACATATCTGACTCTTCGATCCGCACGAAGCCGTCGATGGACGACCCGTCAAACATGCACTGGTTTTCAAGGGCTTTTTCCAACTGGCTGGATGTGACCGCCACATTTTTAAAGGTCCCGAACATATCTGTAAATTGAAGACGGATAAACTCTACATCCTCTTCCTCTATCATACGAAAAATATCTGCTTTGGTATATTTTGCCATTGTATACTCCTTTATAGATGCTCCTACCGGATGCCAAAAAACAAAAAACCGGCATCGATGTCCAGTGTCTTCGCCAGACGCATGACCGTGGCAAAAGTCGGGTTCCCCCGCCCCCTCTCCAGGCGGCTGATGTACGTCCGCGACACGCCTGTCCGCTCGCCCAGGGATTTCTGTGTCAGACCTCTGCTCTTGCGATATGCAGATAGATTTTTGCCAAACGCCCGATGCATGTCTTTAAGCTCCTCCATACACTTTATCGACCTGCCTCCTGGTCCAAGATCTGGGCGATATCCGGGAATAACTCCACACTGCGCCTTAAGATCCCGCGCAGATGGGCCATCAGTATACCGTAATTGGTGATCGGCACACCCTGATCCACTGCGCACTGTACCCGGTATCTCATCTCTCGCGCATTCAGCATACAGCCTCCGCAGTGGATGATCATCTTGTATGCAGATAAGTCATTTGGAAATTCCGTACCGGAGGTAAAGTCAAATCCCACATCACAGCCCGCATATTCCCTGATCCACCGCGGGATCTTCACCGTGCCGATATCGTCGCACTGGCGATGGTGGGTGCATCCCTCGCAGATCAGCACTTTATCTCCCTGCTGCAAAAGATCCAGCGCCCTCACACCCCGCACCGACTCCGCCAGATCCCCTTTGTACCGGGCAAACAAGATGGAAAATGAAGTCAGCAGTATATCCTGGGGCGTATCTTTTGCCACGCTGCCGAAGACCTGGCTGTCCGTGATCACCATCCGCGGCGGCTGCCCCAGTTTTTCCAGGCAGTCTTTCAATCCGTTTTCTTTTACCACGATCGCAGAGCCGTCTGCGTCCAGGATGTCCCGTATGGTCTGCTGCTGGGGCAAGATCAGTCGTCCCTTGGGCGCGGCCTTGTCGATCGGGACCACCAGGACCAGAAGATCCCCGGGCTGCATCATGTCGCCGACTATCTTTTTATCCGGCTCTTCCTGTCTGCCAAGCTGGGCGATCTTCTCCTTCAATTCCCAGATGTTGGTCTGGTCCCTGGCGCTGACCCACATCTCGTCGTCTGCGCAGGCCGCTGACTCGTCCACCAGATCCATTTTATTATAGACCACCAGGTAGGGGATCTCCTTATCTTTAAAACGCTGGATCAGCATCTCATCCTCCGGCTGCCTGCCCACGGTCCCGTCCACGATCAGAAGAGCCACATCCGTCTTATTTAAAACCTGGTAACTCTTGCGCACCCGCAGCTTCCCCAGCTCACCCTCGTCATCGATGCCGGGCGTATCGATGACCATCACCGGGCCCAGCGGGAGGAGTTCCATCGTCTTATAGACCGGATCTGTTGTCGTCCCCTTCACCTGCGATACGATCGCCAGGTCCTGTCCGGTCACCGCATTGATCACACTGGACTTGCCTGCATTGCGTTTTCCAAAAAAACTGATATGCACCCGTTCCGAAGCGGGCGTTTGATTCATTCCCATAAAGCGATCCCCTTTCTTTACCATGTTCGGGATCCATTTTACCACAAAACATCCTGACCCTCAATGTAAAAACGCCAAAAATGTTACATGACTTTATTATTGTTGATAAGGGAGTTTTTTTTTGTTATAATGATGCTGATCAAATTGACATGTCTCTATACACAGACATCACCATGGATGAAAGCCGACTATTTTGCGCTTTCGCATGAAGCAAAGAGGTATTCTTGTATGTTCGGAAAAACAAAACAATTTTTATTTACCAGCTTTATCGGACTGGCTATCCTTTGTATCGTGATCTTTTCCTGGGCTGCCTCCTCCGTAGGCAAAAAGAGCAAGTCCGCGATCAACGATATCGGCACACTCTATATGTCCGAGATGAACAGGCAGCTCCAGGAAAAATTCCAGGCCCTCATCGATCTGCGGCTCTCCCAAGTGGAGGGGATCGTACGTCGCACCCCGCCGGATACCGTCTCCTACGGCGACGAGATGCTGGAAGAGCTGACCTTGAGCGCCAGTGTACGCCAATTTTCCTATTTAGCTCTCTATACGGCAGAAGGAGAGGCCGAGACGATCTACGGAAGACCGGTCGATATCCCTTACATGGAAGAGTTGCTGAAAACCCTGGGGAACAATGACCAGAAGATCACCAGCGCCCTGGACGACAAAGGTGAAAAGCTCTTCCTTTTAGCCGCGGACGCCGCCTATCCAATGGCGGATGGTCAGACAAGCGCGGCGCTGGTGGGCGGGATCCCCATGTCCTATATCGACGCGGCCATGGTCCTGGATGATGACAGCGCATTGATGCATTCCCACATCGTCCACAGGGACGGCAGCTATGTGATCCGCAGCGGGGATGCTTTCCGGGACAACTATTTTAAACGGGTCCAGGCGATCGTGGACAAAAATGATGAGAGAACTCCGGATGAATATGTCCAGGAGATCCAGACGGCTATGGAGACGAAAGAGGATTACTCTGCCCTGCTCCTGGATGGAAAGTCTTATCAGCATCTGTACTGCTCAAGCCTGCCCTACTGCGACTGGTATCTGATCAGCGTCATGCCCTACGGTGCACTGGACGATGCCCTGGATAACCTGGGGGATCAACGGATGTACATCATGCTGACCGCCTGCGGGATCATCCTCCTGGGCGTCCTGATGGTCTTTTTCCTGTATATGCGCATGTCCCAGCATCAGATGGAAGAGCTGGATAAGGCACGGGCCGCGGCAGACCATGCCAATAAGGCCAAGAGTGAATTCCTCTCCAACATGAGCCATGACATCCGCACACCCATGAACGGGATCCTAGGCATGACCACGATCGCCATGTCCAATGTCAATGACCCCTTAAGGGTACAGGACTGTCTAAAGAAGATCACACAATCCGGCCGGCACCTGCTGGGCCTGATCAACGACGTGCTGGATATGTCCAAGATCGAGAACGGGAAGATGACCCTGAACCTGGAACAGATCTCCCTGTGTGAGGTCATGGACAGCATCGTGAACATCATCCAGCCCCAGATCAAAGAAAAAGGACAGCATTTTGACATATTTATCCAGAAGATCATCACAGAGGATGTGATCTGTGACAGTGTGCGCCTGAACCAGGTCATGATCAACCTGCTCTCCAATGCGGTCAAATTCACGCCGAACGGCGGCAAGATCAACATCCTCCTGATGCAGGAAGATTCGCCCAAAGGGGACGACTACATACGCTGCCATTTCCGGGTCAAGGACTCCGGCATGGGCATGTCACCGGAATTCCAGAAAAAGATCTTCGATACCTTTACCCGTGAAAAGACTGCCCAGGTCTATAAGACAGAGGGTACGGGACTCGGTATGGCGATCACAAAATGCATCGTGGACGCCATGCAGGGTACGATAACGGTCAGCAGCTCGCCCGGACATGGGAGCGAATTCCACATCACGGTGGATCTTAAGCGGGCAGAAGGACCGAGCTCAGATTTGACGCTCCCGCCCTGGCGGGTCTTAGTGGTGGACAACAACCAGGATCTGTGCCAGAGTGCGGCCGACGCCCTGGGCGAAATGGGCGTAACGGCAGAATGGACCCTGGACGGCAAGGCAGCCGTGGAGATGATCACCAAATACCACGGCACACAGGATGCCTACCAGGTCATCCTCTTAGACTGGAAGATGCCGGATATGGACGGCTTGCATACAACCCGTGAGATACGCAGACGTGTGGGCGATGGACTCCCCATCCTGATCGTCTCCGCCTATGACTGGAGCGATATCAAGGACGATGCCGTCCAGGCGGGCGCAAACGGCTTTATCCCCAAACCCCTGTTCCGGTCCAACCTTTACTTTGGACTGAAACACCATATGGAGGGGGCAAGCACAGATACAGATACCAGCCCTGAACTTCTTGAAGAGAAATTTGTGGGAAAACATATCCTGCTGGCTGAAGACAATGACTTGAACTGGGAGATCGCGGAAGATATCCTCTCTGATGCCGGATTTGAACTGGACCGCGCTGAGAACGGACAGATCTGTGTGGATATGTTCAGCCAGTCAGAACCTGGCACTTTTGATGTGATCTTGATGGATATCCGGATGCCGGTCATGACCGGTTACGATGCCGCTCAGGCCATCCGTGCCCTGGACCGTCCGGATGCCGGCCTGCCGATCATCGCCATGACTGCAGACGCTTTCTCCGAAGATATCCAGCACTGCCTGGACTGCGGTATGAACGCACATATATCCAAACCGATCGATGTGGGCAAACTGATGGTCCAATTGAAAAAATATCTGAAATGATCCATATGATAAAGCCGCCGGAAAACAGCACACGCTTATTTTCCGGCGGCTTTCGTATGTCAGCGCATCATCCCTCCTGTCTGGTGAACAGTTTCCGGATCATATCCACCGGGATCATGGTCACCGCCAGCAGGATGACCGCGATCCATCCTGTGATCCCAAAAGGCACACAGCTGAACATATTTCCGATCCATTTAAACACTGGGACCGGGACCAGCGCTGCATTGACGATCAACGCCTGTACGAGGATGATCGCAAAAAATACTTTCAAGAAACCGGTATTTTCATCCATCCCCTTAAAAATGCCGAATCTCTCATCCCTCACATTGAACCCGTTGAACAGCGCACTGACGATGAACAGGACAAAATAACCGGTCAGATGCTGCTCTTCTGATCCAAAAAGATCGCGGAAGAACGGCGCTTTCAGATAAACGAAACTCACGATCGTAAGCCACAGGCCCATGACTAAGATCTGGATCATCATCTTCTTGCTGACGATGCTCTCATCCCTTCTGCGCGGCTTTTCATCCATATAGATCGCCAATGCCGGTTCGTTCCCCAGCATGATCGCGCCCAGACCGTCCATCACCAGGTTCACGAACAGCAGATGGGTGACTTTCAGCGGCTCTTCCACTCCGAAGAACGGGGCCACTGCACTGACGATCACGGCTGTCACATTGATCACCAACTGGAATTTACAGAATTTCAGGATATTGTGGTAGATCGTCCGGCCGTAGAGGATCGCATCCTTGATGGATCTGAAATTGTCGTCCAAGATCACGATCTCCCCCGCCTCTTTCGCGGCTTCCGTACCGCTCCCCATGGCAAACCCTACGTCCGCTCTCTTCAACGCCGGGGAGTCATTGACGCCGTCGCCTGTCATGCCTACCACCAGGTTCATCTCCTGGCACAGACGCACCATACGAGATTTATCTGTGGGCAGCGCCCGGGCGATCACACGGATATCCGGGATGATCTTCTTGACTTCGTCGTCACTCATCTCATTTAACTGGGCGGACGTCAATGCCCGGTCATTGTCACTTTTGAGAAGGCCCGCGTCTCTCGCGATGGCGACCGCTGTCTCCAGCCTGTCCCCCGTGATCATGACCACCTGGATGCCTGCGCCCTGCACTTCCTTAATGGCTTCCCTGGCTTCCGGACGCACGTCGTCACGGATGCCCACAAGACCGATGAGCACAAGGTCATCCTGGATCTTATTTTCTTCCATGGGCTTCTCGGAATACCCAAACGCCAGGACACGCATAGCCTTCTCGGCCAGTGCATCGATCTTCTTATCCAACGCCGCATGATCGACCAGTTTCACATTCCCATCTCGGTCCAGATATCTGTAAGCCGAGGCCAAGAGCCGCTCCGGCGCACCTTTGTAAAAAGTCTTGCCCAGCTTGTCGATCCGTGCCTGGCTGAATTTGTTGGCGGAGTTAAAACCCTGCTGCTCTGTGACAGCCCACTCCGTGTTCGCCTGCAGGGACTGGAACACATCCTCCCCGATGAACCTCATCAGGGCCTGGTCTGTGGCGTTGCCCCCGATCACTCTGTGGGAAGCATCAAATAGGGACTGGGTATTCTTCCCAATGGAAAGATCCAGCAGTTCCTTGACCTGCTTATGGCTATCCAACTGAGCGATGTCAATAGACTCCCCGTCGCCGAAGAAAAAATCCACCACGGACAGAGAACCTTTCGTGATCGTGCCGGTCTTGTCACTGAAAAGGATGTTCAGGGAACCGGCCGTCTCTATCCCTTCGGCTTTGCGCACCAACACATTGTGATCCAGCATTTTACTGGTATTCTGCATCAACACCAGTGAGATCATCAGGGGCAGTCCCTCCGGCACCGCACAGACGATGATCACCACAGCCAAGGACACCGCCTTCACCACATCCTGGATCACATTCTGGATGCCCATGGCAAAATACGTGGAAAATCCCCCTGCTCCTACGATGAAATACGCAAAATACATGACCGCGATGACCACCGCGCCGATATACCCGAATGTGGATATCTGGTTGGCCAGTTTCGCCAGCTTCACTTTCAAAGGTGAATCCGGCTCATCCTCCTGCATCTCCTCGGCCATCTTGCCCATCATGGTCTTTAAGCCCACTTTGCGCACATCCAGGATGCCCTCCCCGTCGAAGACCACCGCGCCCCGGAACAGGGAGTGGGCATCCACAAAAGTATCCCCGGTAATGTCGTCGGCCAACTGGACGCTCTCGTCCGCTGCCGTCTTCTTGCACTCCTCAGCCTCCCCATTCAACGCGGAATTGTCCACACGCAGGGAGCCGTCCACCAGGATGCCGTCCGCAGGGATCTTATCCCCCGACTGCAGGAGGACTTTATCCCCCACGACCACGTCATCCACCTCGATGACTGTGGCCAGGCCATCCCTGTAAACTTTACATTTATCCTTCTCGGTATTATCTTTCAGTTCCCGGTATTTCGTGTCGCTGGCCACACCTGTCTTCGCCGACACGAACGCCACGATCAAGATCGCGATGATCGTCCCCATCGGCTCATAGATCTCCGCGTAGCCGAAGAAGAACATCACGATCATCAGGACCGCGATCGCCAGCAGGATCTTGATCATCGGGTCACCAAACGTTTCCTTAAATTCCTGCCAGAACGTGGTAGGCTCCGAGTCTGGGATCACATTGGAACCATTCTCCTTCCGGGACTCTTCCACTTCCTGGCTGGTCAGACCTTTGTATCTCATACTATCTTTCTCTCTTTCATCAAGAGGAGGAACTCTACTGTCCCTCCTCTTTCCATATTTTTAATAATATCTCGACGCGAGCTCACCCAGCCCGGGGTCATTGGTCCCCTGACCGACCGCGTTAAATTTCCACTCTCCGCCATGCCGGTAGATCTCACCGAACACCATGGCTGTCATGCCGGAGTAGTCATCCGTCAGGCTGTACCGGCACATCTCCTTATTATTCCGGCCGTCCACAATGCGGATGAACGCATTCTCGATCAGACCGAAATGCTGCTTCCTCTTGACTGCGTGGTAGATATTCACCACCACCACGATCCGGTCGTATTCCGCCGGCACCCGGGACAGATCGATGACGATCTGCTCGTCATCCCCTTCCCCGGCTCCCGTCAGGTTATCTCCCAGATGCTGGACCGTCCCGGTCATGTGCTGGAGGTTCCCATAATAGATGATATCGGCATTGTTCTGCAGTTTGCCGCCCTGGAGCATGATCACAGATGCATCGCAGTCGATGGGCTGGGGTTTCTTTGCAAACAGACCGCCTTTTTGCTTCACCTCATCCCAACCGAGGCCCACCAATACTTTTGAAAGGCCCGTGTTATCCTTTGATAAACTCACCTTCTGCCCTTTTTGCAGACTTACTGACATATCCTCATCCCCCTTTACGCCGCGTCGATCCCAAAATGGCCGCAGAGCGCCGCCAGTCCGCCCTGGAATCCGCTGCCGATGGCATTGAATTTCCACTCACCGTTGTTCCGATAGAGCTCCCCGACCACGATCGCCGTCTCAATGGAGAAATCCTCCCCCAGATCATAGCGGATCAGTTCCTCATCCGTGGACGCGTCCACAATGCGGATAAAGGCATTGGACACCTGCCCAAAATTCTGCCTGCGGGATCCCGCCTCATAGATGGTGACCGTAAAAGCGATCTTCTCGATGTTCGCAGGGACCTTTGACAGATCGATCTGGATCTGCTCATCATCCCCCTCCCCGGCTCCCGTCAGGTTATCTCCCAGGTGTTTCACGGAGTCACTGGCATGGGCCAGATTGCCGTAAAAGATAAATTCTTTGTCCGTGGGGCATTTTCCGTCCGCCCCCAGCATAAATGCCGCCGCATCCAGGTCAAACTCCCCGCCGGAATCAAATGCGTTCACGTCCCAGCCAAGCCCGGCCATGATGTTCTTCAGGCCCGGTTTGCCCTTTGTCAAATCTACTTTTTGTCCTTTTGATAAATTGATAGGCATAGTCTCTCCTCCAGATAGATTTAATATGACCAGGGAAATCCAAAGATATCCGCCAGTATCTCTATATTGTTTTCTTATGGATAACTATACCATATCCACCCCCTGAATACAAGTTTCCAGACCCCGTCTAAGGATTACATTCCTGTAAAGAAGATTAAAAAAGCATAAAATTTACGACATATGGTACTTTTCGTTGAACTCCCTTTTTATATTTTCCAGACGGAGCTGATCCTCGGAACGTTTTTTCCGCGCATCCTCCTGGATCCGTTTCGTCTCGCCGATCCCGTCCACGATCGTCCGCCAGGTACTCTCCAGTGTCTCGATCTTGATCGGACTCCCGGAGGCCAGCTGCGCCGTCATCTTCGACTGCTCCACTGTGTTCCTGGCGTTTTTGATCAGCATCTCGTTTGTCTTTTCCTCCAGGGCGGACATGGCCTCCGCCTGGATCCTCTGCCGCTTTAACATGATCGCCTGGGCCAGGGCCTGTTTGAAGACCGGGAGGGTTATGATGAACGCCGAGTTGATCTTCCGCACCAGGTTCATGTTGGAGAATTCCATGGTCTTGATCATGGGGATGGACTGCATGGCCACACTCTCCGCGATCCGCAGGTCATGGGTCCGCTGCTCCAGCAGGAGAAGGGCCTGCTCCAGGCTCTGCAGTTCAAACTGGATGGAAGCATCCCCGGTGGCCTCCATATCTGCCCGTCTCTGGGCGATATAGGCTTCCAATTCCCGACAGCCCTGTTCCCCGGCCAGGATATACTTGACCAGTTCATGGTAATAATCTACATTCGCATGAAACATCTGATCCAGCTTCCGGTTGGACTCTTTGATCTCCTCCTCGTACTGTTTGAGCTGGACATAGATCTTGTCGATCTCACCTCCCATGGTGTGGTATTTGTTTAAGATCTTATCCAGCTGCCTGCGCATGTTCCCGAATATCTTCTGAAAAAAACTCGGATCCTCTTTGATCTCCTCGATATCGAATCGCTCCATGATCTTCGCCAGCGTGCCCAGCATCTCGCTGGGATCGTCCAGCTGGGACATGCTCATGTTCTCCAGCACCACGTCGGAAGCCTTGGAGATCTCCTCTGCGGCCTTTGCACCGAAAGATACGATCGTGGCCAGATTGTATACTTCGATGGTGCTCACGATATCGTCCACTTCCTGGGAATTGACCAGTCTCTCACTCAGCTCCTGCCGGTCCGCCAGGATATCATACTGTCTGACCGGCTCTATCTCATTTTGTTCTTCCAGGACAGTCCCAGGTATCTGCGCTGTCCCGCTAAAATCTAATCCCATTTATCTACCTCTCTTAAAGATCCTATCCATCCATTTAGCGCGCCCTTCCAGATCCGGCGCCTGCAGATCATACATATACGCCCCGATCTGATGTTCCTCGAAGATCCTCCTATTAAAATGCCTCTCAACCGTCTCATATCCCGTGGGCACAAAAAAGACAACATCAAACCCGATCAGATCCAAAAAAGCGGTCAAGATACTGTCCTCCAAGGAGATGACCGCCTCCGCCGTATGGATATACAGCAATTTGGGGTTTTTCTTTGTCAGATCGAACTTTTGGATCATCCGCACGATCTTTTGGGGAAGATCCAGGACCGTGGATATGATCGTATATTCCGTGCCGTTCTCGAACGTGCCCCGGATGGTCTTTTGATCGATGAGCATCTGCATTTTTTCCAAGATGAGGTCCTGCACCTCCTCCCGCAGATATCCGTATGGATACTGGGGATGCTCCTTGATCTTGGCCTTTTGCACTCTCCCGTTCCTTAAAAATCCGACGGCATGCTCTCTCATCGGGTTCTCTGCGCTGGAACCGAGGAACGGGACATTTTTGACCACGAACGTATCCTCCGTCACCAGCTCCCGGATAGACTGCCAATACTGGGACACCTGCCCGTCCCTGACCCCCGACACCTTCGCAAAGATCACCGGGATGTTCACGGTATCCTCCACGACGCTGAAATTCGGCCTGTACCGGACTTCCTCATCCCACAAGATCCGGATCTCCTCATACATGGTCTGCAGGACCACCACATTTGCCTTCCCATACTGCTGCTCCCGGTACATGCCGGAATCCTGGTACATGACCGTATCCAGTTCCCGCTCCGCATGGTACGCCGCCGTGCCCATGTGCACCCCCGCATCCTCCCGGGGAAATTCCCGGACAGCCATCGTCTTTTCATGATGGATCTCATAGAGCAGATCGTCGCGCAGACAGCACTTTTTACTCAGATCCGGATTTAAGATCAGCACATCCACCGGGAGCCTGGACAGGAATCTGAGGAACAGAGCCTCCCGCCCGTCCCGGCACCCGCCCATATAGATAAAGCAGCTGACCTGCGGCATCTTCCACCCGCCAAAGAGCGCGCCCTGATACCGTCTGAGCCAGCAGAGCAGGTACACAGCCCTATTCGTCAGTCGGCTCAGGTTCATCCCGGGACTTTCTGCCTCCCCGCGCAGCACATCCAGAAAAGCCCGGACCATCACCCTCTGCAGCTCCATGTCCGCCGGATGGGCGATATTTTTCGAGAGATCCAGGAGCATCTGCACCTGATCCGTATAGTTCTTCCGCCGGATGCCGCCAATCTCCTCCGCAGTGGGCACCGGGATCCGCCCATCTACGATCACCAGCTTCCGGCCGCTGTTCTTCAGCTCCAGCTGGAACCGGTACAGCATCCCCAGGTACGTCACCTTATCCTCCACGCCCCAGATCCGGCAGTAACAATTGTAAAAAAAAACGGGGTCATCGCCCCGCAGGCCCACCGCCGTCTGGATATCCGAAAGGCCGTCGCCTGTGATCCACGCATTCGTACAGCTGCCGATCCGGGGCTGCTGCCCGTACAGCCGTTCCATCTGCAGGGCCTCCTGGATCTCCTCCCGGACTTTGTGCAGACCAAACCCCGCCGGAAACTCCGTCATGCCCGGAAGCTCCAGCAATTCTGAAAATTCCGAAGCCGCATCCGATCTCCGATACACCGCATCACCTCCGTGCTGGAGCAGCACCACATCGCATCCGGCGCGGGAGAGGATCGACAGGAACATCAGCTCATACCGGCTGATCATTCCCTCGTAGAGGATCTTCGGCACAGTATCCGCCCCCAGCAGGCCCACGATCCGCTGAAACCTATAATACAGCCAGCACATCCACTTGATATACACATTTTTCAATATATTTTCATTTTTACCCTCTCTGCGCAGAATTTCCAGAGATTTGTACAGGGCCAGCGCCACATCCTCCTTCTGGCGTCCATCCATCCTGGGCAGCCACCTCCCCAGGCCCGCCGCGATGAACGTCGGGTCCATCCGAAAGTCCGTGCCCATGATTTCCTCATAATAGGCAAGGTTTTTCCCATCCGGATTCGGGATCTTCCCCTCCTGGATCGCCCCGGCCCCTGCGGCCGCCTGGTAATACGCCCGGATAAACCGCCCGATCTCCTCTGTATGACCACAGATCCGGTAAAAATAGACGCACCTGTCCGGCCTCTGCCCCAGATCAAGGAAAAAATCATCCAACCCCCGTATCTTCCTATGCTCAAACATCCAATCCGCCACCTTCATCTTTTTTTCAGTTGATAATCCGGCCCCGATCAGCCCTTTCCATACACATTTACTGCATTATAGCACAAAGATCATGATAAAAGCAATTATCCGTGACCGGTTCTCCGTTAAAGTAGACAAAACGCTCCCAATATGCTACACTATCTCCAGTACAACAACGTAAGATCAAGGGGGACATGTTATGAAGAGATATGATCTCATCGCCGTTGCCTTGACGATCAGCCTACTAACCCTGACCGGTTGCGGAAAAAAGAACGAGATATCCGATCGCAAAGTGGACGAAGATCCCAGCCAGACTCTCTCCTTTTTCGGCAACAAATACGAACCGGCCAACGTCGAAGTGATCGAAAATATTTTAAACGGCTATATAGAAGAAAATAAAGACATCAACATAACCTACGAAAGCCTCAAAGGCTCCAATTACTACGACGCCCTGCACAACAGGGAGAGTTCCGGGAACTTAGATGACCTGTTCATGATCAACCACAACACGTTCCTGGAATTTTCAGAAAACGGGAGCCTGGCGGACCTCTCCGACCTGGCGGACGATATCCCGTTCTCCGCTGATATGCAGAACCAGATGAAAGCCAAGGACGGAAAGACCTACTGGCTGCCCACCACCGTATCCGCTTTCGGCCTCTACTGCAACCTGGACCTGCTGAAAGAGCACGGCCAGAAAGTCCCTGCGACCTTGGACGAGTGGATCAAGGTCTGCGATTCTTTCGTCTCCCAGGGGATCACGCCGATCATCGCCAACAACGACATCTCTTTAAAGACACTGGCCATCGCGAAAGGATTTTACCCTTTGTATAAGGAAGGGATCCAGGCAGAGGTTTTCTCAGGGCTCAACAGCCAGGAGGAGAATTTGAGCACATACCTCACAGACGGATTTGCCCTTGCCAAAAATTTCTGCGAAAAAGGCTATATCGATGCCGCAGCGGCCCTGGAGACTGAAAAGACCTCCGACGACCTGGAAGCCTTCGTCGAGGGGACGCAGCCGTTCATGCTGACCGGCGTATGGGCCGCGGGACGTGTCAAAGGGATGGACCCTGCCTTCACATTCAAGGTCGTGCCCTACCCTGTCTTGGACGACGGCTCCGTCCTGGTGGTCAACCCGGACGTGCGCCTGAGCGTGTCCGCCAAGAGCGGGGCGCAGGAGGCGGCGCAGGATTTTATCTCCTATTTCTTCGAGGAGGAAAACCTCTGGAAGTTCACAGACAACCAGTCATCCTTCAGTCCCCTAGAGGATGAGTACGCCCCCTCCCTCGACGAGATCCAGGATATCGTCAGCCATTACCAGACACAGACTCCAGTGATCGGATCTGACAGCCACATCGATTTCCCCATATGGGACATCACAGCCGACGTATCAAAAAAACTGCTCGCAGGCCAAAACCTGACAGAGCTCATGAGGTGGATGGATGAACAGGCGGTTCAGTAAAGACCATCTGGCGGCGGCGTTCCTCTCCCTGATCCTGCTGGGTGTGGGAGCCTGGCTGTTCGTGCGGGAAGTAAGCACCCTGCTCTGGGACAACTCCATCCGCACGATCACCGAGAGTACCCACCAGGGCGCAAATGCCCTGAATATCCAGTTTGAGACAGATTTTAACAAACTCAAGTCGATCGGGGAGACCATCACCGCGTCCGAGCCGGACATGCTGGAAGACCTGCTGTCCCTGTACCGGGATACCGAACCGGACGTGACGGTCTGGGCCGACCGCATCGGCATCCCCCACGAAGATCCCGAAAACGATGCGTTGCTCTCCACTTTCCTGGAACAGACTCCTCTGAAAAGCGGGATCGTGGACGCCCACATCAACAGCGTGACCGGTGAAAATGTCTTCAACCTGTTCGTCACCCTCCCCCTTTCAGACGGAACGGACCTGCACGTGGTCAAAGAATACCGCACCAAGGAGATCGCGGATCAGTTTACGCTCACATTTTACGACAACAGCGGCTTCTCCTACCTGATCAGCCAGGACGGCGCCATCCAGGTACGGGCCGGGCACAAGAACAGCAACAAGACGATCCGTAACCTCTTTGACATGATCTCCAAGGGGGAAAACGACCCCCAGACCATGGCCCAATTCAAAAAGAGCATATACGAACGCCGCTCTGGCTGGGCTACTTTTACATACGGCCAGAGGGGGATGGTCTTCTGCTACGAACCCCTCCGGGCGGATTCCACCTGGCTGCTCATCTCGATCATCCCGGAAGCTGTGATCCTACGGCAGACCAACAGCGTGCTGCTGAAGACCCTGCTTTTTTCCGGGACCATCCTGCTGATCGCGGCCATCTTCTATATAAATAAGATGCGTGAGAACCGGAAACACACCCGGGAACTCCAGGAAGCCCTAGATGCCGCCGACCGGGCAAACCATGTCAAAGGGGATTTCCTCATGAACATGTCCCACGACATCCGCACCCCGCTCAACGCGATCATCGGGATGACGGCTATCGCCCAGGAGAACATCCCAGACCACGCCAAGATGGAGGACTGCCTGAAGAAGATCAAGATCTCCGGCACCTATCTGCTGAGCCTGGTCAGCGATGTCCTGGACATGTCCCAGATCGAGGACGGGAAGATAGCGTTGAAAGAGGAACCCATCCTGCTGCCGCAACTATACAGGGAGGTCACCGACGCCATGAGCCTGCAGGCCCAGGAAGCCGGACTGGATCTGGAAGCCCTGCCCGCCCAACTAAAAAACGAGGCCATACAGGGCGACCCCCTGCGCATCCGCCAGGTGCTGCTCAACATCATCACAAACGCCATCAAATACACCCCCTCCGGCGGCCGCGTATCCCTGGGATTCATCCAGAAAGAGGACACCGCAGAGGGTTTGGGGACATACCAGTTCCAGTGCAGGGATACAGGGATCGGCATGTCTGAGGAATTCCTGACACGGATCTTCCTGCCCTTTGAGCGGAACAAAAATACGACGACCAGCAAGGTCGCAGGCGCAGGCGTGGGGCTGTCCATCACCAAGGGGCTGCTGGATCTGATGGGCGGAGAGATCTTCATAGAGAGCGAGCTGGAAAAAGGCTCCACATTCACTGTGTACTTTTATCTGGAACTCCTGGAAGACATGCCGCAGACCGCAAAAGAGACCCCACAGGAGAACGCCGCAGGACCCTCGGAAGAGATACCTGACTCCGGCGGCGATGATTATGGGGATAAACGCATCCTGCTGGTGGAAGACAATGAGCTGAATATGGAGATCGCGGAAGAACTCATCGGTATGACCGGCGTCCAGATCGAGACAGCCTGCGACGGCCAGGTGGCCCTTCAGATGGTCCGCGACCATCCCTGCGGCTACTATGACCTGATCTTCATGGATATCCAGATGCCGGTCATGGATGGCTATGAAGCGACACGGCAGATCCGCAAACTGGACCGGGAGGACGCCCGGACAATCCCCATCTACGCCATGTCCGCCAACGCTTTCGCCGAGGACGTGGAAAATTCAATCAGATCCGGGATGAACGGCCACATCGCCAAACCAATAGACATGGACCCGATCGAGAAGGTCATGCAGAAGCACCTCCGCTGAGGACAGATGCAAAAAACAGCCGGTACAGACCTCCTGTAGACCGACAGGACGCCTGCACCGGCCAAAATATAAAATTTTTTTCGAAAAAGTCCTTGACATTTCACGGTCTATGATATAAAATAGTTTTTGTCGTTAAGGAAAATATTTCTTGCGGGTGTAGTTCAATGGTAGAACACTAGCCTTCCAAGCTAGATACGTGGGTTCGATTCCCATCACCCGCTTGTGCGTGAGTGGCTCAGTTGGTAGAGTACAACCTTGCCAAGGTTGGGGTCGCGGGTTCGAGTCCCGTCTCACGCTTTTTTTATTTCTAAAACTGAGATGTCCGCTGATGCAGACATCCCCCATCCGTGAAAGTCGGTCGCTTTGTGCCTCTGGCACGCCCACGCTCCAGCCCGTCCAATGGCCGGCCGAGTGTGCAGACAAGCTTGCCCAACGTCCTGCCGCTTGTCGGGACTTTCACAGTAAACACTTCTGCCCTTCCGCATACATCCGCATACAATCCCATTTTCAACAAAAAAAATCCACGGAGGTCCTTATGGAATTTTACAAAGACCAACTGGTCACAGCGACCATCGAAGACATGGGCAAGAACGGGGAAGGTATCGGCCGCGTGGACGGCTACACCCTCTTCATCAAAGACACCGTCATCGGCGATACGGTGCAGGCCAAGATCATCAAAACCAAGAGCAGCTATGGCTATGCGCGGCTGATGCAGATCCTCACGCCCTCTGCATACCGTACGGATCCCCCCTGCGCTTTCGCCCGGCAGTGCGGCGGCTGCCAGCTGCAAGCCCTCTCCTATCCCCAACAGCTCCTTTTTAAAGAAAAACTGGTACGCGGGAACCTGGAACACATCGGAGGCTGCACAGACCTTCCCATGGAACCCATCGTGGGCATGGACGACCCTCTCCACTACCGCAACAAAGCCCAGTTCCCGATCGGACTCGATAAAAACGGCCGCATCGTTGCAGGCTTTTACGCCGGGCGCACCCACCAGATCATCCCCAACCGGGACTGCCTCCTGGGCGTTCCCCAGAATCGCCAGGTCCTGGACATGGTGATCGCACACATGGAAGAGCGCCGCATCGCCCCATACGACGAAGCTACCGGGAAAGGGCTTGTCCGCCACGTGCTGATCCGCTACGGTTTCCAGAGCGGTGAGATCATGGTCTGCCTGGTCATCAATGGGAAACACCTCCCCCACGCCGATGATCTGACCCAAAAACTCTCCACCCTGCCCGGCATGGCCAGCGTGACACTCAACATAAACAGAACCCGCAGCAACGTCATCCTGGGTGAAAAGACCGTCCTGCTCTGGGGCCGGCCGTACATCACAGATCAGATCGGGGATCTGCATTTTCACATCTCCCCCCAGTCCTTTTTCCAGGTCAACCCACAGCAGACGGAGAAGATGTACGCAAAAGCCCTGGAATACGCCGCACTGACCGGCGAGGAGACCGTCTGGGACCTGTACTGCGGCATTGGGACCATCTCTCTGTTCCTGGCCCGCGCCGCCAGGAAAGTTTATGGCGTGGAGATCATTCCCCAAGCCATCCAGGATGCCCGGACGAACGCCCGCCTGAACCATCTGGAGAACGTGGAGTTCTCTGTTGGAAAAGCCGAGGAGATCCTGCCCGCCAGATATAAAGATGACCGGATACAGGCGGACGTCATCGTCGTGGATCCTCCCCGTAAAGGATGTGATAAGGTCTTGCTGGATACGATCCTCCAGGTGGAGCCGCGGCGGATCGTGTATGTGAGCTGCGACAGCGCGACTTTGGCCCGGGATGTGAAATATCTGCGGGAGGGCGGGTATGAGGTGGACCGGGTGTGTCCTTTTGATAATTTTCCGATGACATGTCACACAGAATGTGTGACCTTGCTGAGAAGAATAACCGAAAAGTGAAACCGGATCTTTATATAAAATTGCGTCTGGATATGGAAGATCACTATGAGATCAAAGATCATGAAAAATAATCCACACCCTGAGCCGACCCATATAAAACGGATCGGCTCCCTTCATTCCTTTTTCTCATCCTATCAGATCGATCTTCCAAGTCCATAAGCCTGTTCCAGTTCAGGTTTTCCCTCAACACCGCCTCCTCCGGCAAGGACATGGCCCAGATCTTTCCACTTCAGATGTTCCATCAAGTGTTCATAATAAAGAAGGACATCCTCAAATCCATGCCCCTCAGCTGCCATCAAGAGTGCACAAGCCCTGCCATGTCCGCGGAGCAGGTTGCCATCCCCTTCCTCCAGCGCAAACAGACGATCGATCGCCGTCCTGATCTGTCCGCTCATATTCCAATAATACAAGGGTGTTGCCAACACGATCACATCGCACTCCCTGACTGCCGGATAGATCTTGCGCATATCATCCTTTTGCACGCAGGGGCATTCCTGGCTGCTATGCCCGCCAAAGCACCCTTTACACCCATGGATATCCATCTTATCGAGAAAAAACTCTGTGGCCGTATGACCTGCCTCCCGCGCGCCTCTGGTAAACTCTCTGACCAGGGCAGATGTATTCCCATTCTTCCGGGGACTTCCGTTTAATACCACGATCTTTTTAGACATATCTGCTCTCTCCTTTCCGCTCTAAAACTTATCTGCCAGGGCCGCTGCTTTCTCACAGCCGTCTGTCTTCTCGATGTCACCTGCGTTTAAGACACTGGGGATCAGCACTTCCCCGACCATTTTCCATTTCAAGAGAGCTGCGGAACGCTCCATGGGGATGCGCACGCCATCCATCACAGACATATCGTCCTCTTCACAGCAGGCGATCAGTGCGCATTCTTTACCCGCAATGTCTTTGCCGCCGACAACAAAGGAAAATAGACGATCGATGACCCCCTTGATCTGCGCCGGGATCGAATACCAGTAGACCGGCATCGTGAACACAACAGCATCCGCCTCCAGGATCGCCGGTGCGATCGTATTGAAGTCATCATCAAATGTACAGGCTTTCCCCGTTGAGAAACAAGTCTCACATGCGCGGCATCCGCCTACTTTCTTCAGGGCTGCGTCAAAACGGGTCACTGTATGCCCTTTTTCCTGGGCAGTTCTGATAAATGTGTCTGTCATGGCAAAGCTATTGCCATTTTTACGGGGACTTCCGGTGATCACTACGATCTTCTTGCTCATGTTATCTTCCTCCTATTTAGGCCATATTGACTTTTCTCTCTGTTGATATTATCATTATAATGAGAATGAAATAAAAAACAAGTACGCACATGAAAGTGCGATACTTACAGTCAATCCATATACTTACCTAAAGGAGAGTATAAAAATGAACAAACGCTGTATAGCACAGGAATGTCTGGGGACAACAGGTTTCAGCTACACCTTGTCTCTCATCAATGGAAAATACAAGATGACGATCCTCTATACCCTGATGGAATTTGGCATCGTCCGCTTTAATGAAATGAAAAAATATATCGGTGAGATTTCTTACAAGACGCTCAGTTCGAACTTAAAAGAATTGGAAGCTGACCAGCTGGTACATCGAAAAGAATATCCCCAGATCCCGCCCAAAGTGGAGTACAGCCTTACAGAGCGCGGAAGATCCCTGATCCCTATCCTGGATGGGATGTGCGAATGGGGCGATAAAAACAGGATCTGAACAAAAAACAGACGAAAAAAGGGCCGTCAGCACACCCTTTTTTCGTCTCCCTAAAACAATCTATATTTTACACGGCCTTCTATCCGACCGTCACACCGCTCCCCGGGACCTGCTGCCCTTCTGCCATGCTATATAGGACATGTTCCACACGTGGGAGGGCAATACCCAATGTTTCATGCAAAACCTCCTCCACGTTCGCGACAGCCACGACCTCAAGCTGCTCCTTGATCTCCTCCGGCACATCTTTCAGATCCTGCATATTTTCTTTTGGGATCAGCACTTTTTTGATCCCGGCCCGCTGTGCGCCGTAGAGCTTTTCTTTCAGCCCTCCGATCGGCGTGACCTCCCCGCGCAGCGTGATCTCGCCGGTCATGGCCAAATGAGGATCCACTTTTTTCCCGGTGACCAGGGAGGCCAGCGCGGTAAAGAGCGCGATCCCGGCGGACGGTCCATCCTTCGGCACGGCACCCGACGGCACGTGGATGTGCAGGTCCCGTTCTTTGAAATCAACCGTGTTAAAGGGCAGGCGGGATTTCAGCAGGCTTAAGGATATCCGTGCGGATTCCTTCATGACCTCGCCCAGCTGCCCGGTCAGGATGACCTCGCCGCTCCCCGGCATATCTGTTGTCTCGATAAATAAGATCTCACCGCCCACCGGCGTCCAGGCCAGTCCGGTCACCACACCAGGCGGATTTTCCTTCTGCGCCGTCTCATGCCGGGAGACTTTGCGCCCCAGTGCCTTTTCCAGATCCTCTTCCTGTACGATACAGGTATCCCCGTCCTGCCCGGATACGATCTTCTCTGCGGCGGATCTTGCCAATGCGGCCAGCTGCTTTTTCAGTCCCCGCACCCCGGCCTCCTGTGTGTACTCCTCGATGATCTTCCGCAGGATCTCGTCGCTGACCACCAGCCTCCCTTCCGGGATCCCGTATTCCTCCATGACCTCCTCGAGCAGATGCTGTTTGCCGATGTGGAATTTTTCATCCGGCGTGTAACCGGATACCTGGATCTTCTCCATCCGATCCAGCAGCGGCGCCGGGATGCCGTCCAGGGAATTTGCCGTGGCGATGAAGAACACACGGGACAGGTCATACGGATGGTCCAGGTAATGATCCGTAAATGTATCGTTCTGCTCCGGATCCAGCACCTCCAAAAGCGCGCTCGCCGGATCCCCGGAAAAACCGCCCGGCATCAGTTTATCAATCTCATCCAGGACCAGGACCGGCTCCATCGCGCCCGCTCGCCGGATGCTCTGGAGGATCCGCCCAGGCATGGCCCCCACGTAGGTCCGCCTATGGCCCCGGATCTC
This sequence comes from Clostridia bacterium, assembly GCA_910575625.1. Lineage (GTDB taxonomy): Bacteria > Bacillota > Clostridia > Lachnospirales > Lachnospiraceae > MGBC164599. Next base: position 44,577 of record CAJTFD010000014.1, on the reverse strand, counting down.
CGACTCGTCCCGGATGCCGCCCAAGCTCATACGGATGTATTTCCGGCCCAGCGCCTCCGCTATGCTCTTTCCCAGACTGGTCTTCCCGGTCCCGGGCGGTCCCACCAGGAGGAGAGCGGAGCCTTTGTCCTCGTTCTTGAGCTTCATCACCGCCAGGTGCTGGATGATGCGCTCCTTCACTTTATCCAGGCCGTAATGCCCTTCCTCTAAGATCTTCCTTGCCTGTTCCAGATCGATGTCAGCGGCCGTCTCCGGCTGCCAGGGCAATTCCAGGATGAAATCCAGATAGTTCCGGATCATGTTCTGCTCCGTGCCCTCCCGGCCCGCTGTATCCAGCTTCTTGACTTCCTCCAGCGCTGCCTTTTTGACCTCCTCGGGCATCCCAGCCTCCTCGATCCGCGTCCGGTAGTCCCTGCCTTTCTCCGCATCCGGACCATCCTCCTGCAGTTCTGCCTGGATCGCGCGCAGCTGCTCACGCAGGGCCTGCTCCCGGTAGATCTTGTTGGCCCGCTCTGAGAAACGTTCCCGCATCTGGATATTTAATTTTAACAGTTCTTTCTGCCGCAGAAGATAGTCGATGAAGAGGAGGCTCCGCTCACGCAGGGAATCCATCTCAAAGAGGAGATACCGCTCCTCCCGGCTCAAGGTCATAAACTGGGACAGATACACCATCAGACAGTTCAAATCGTCGTGGACGCCTATCTCTTTGCTGAAATGCTCGCCGCCCTGAAAGTTCTGTGCGATCTCGTCAACTGCCTTTTTCATATAGTGCAGCATCTCCTCCTGGCTGCGTGCATCCAGATCCTCATTTTCCGAGAGCATCTCATAGCCCGCGTAGAGGATGCCCTCATCCCCCTCGATCTCCGAGAGCCGGACGCGCTGGATGATCCGCGCCATCAGTGCGACGCCGGTCTCCCCTTTCACCACGCTGTTGACTGTGAAGAGCGCGCCCTTGGGGTAAAGGTCCGAGGACAGCAGTTCATCCCCCTCTTTTTTATTCTTCAGAGGCACTGCCAGGTAGATCTGCCCTTTTTCCTGGAATCTTGCAAGCAGGCTCTCCTCGGACCCTCCCAGACGGAATGCCGCATCTGTCCCCGGCAGGAGCAGGACACCGGAAACCGGCAGGATCGGCGCTTTGTGTTGTCTCCTATTTTCCATATTCATGCCTTCTTTCTGTCTCGCTGTTAAACGAACGACCATTTAATATTGTTTCCAAATATATGTAGATGCAGTGCATACATCCACATATATGCATATTTTTATGAACTCTATTTTCTCTCCAAGTTCACGGCGCAAAGAGCACGGCCGTCTGTATGATGTGGATCAGCTCCCACAGCAGGTCATCGCTCTCGGTCTGGCAGGCAGGATCCTCAGCCGCCAGCATCTTGACCGGGTTGAAGATCATGCTGAAGATATTGTTCACATGATAGGGCTTGAAGATCGCCTCATCCTGCCACTTCTGCAGCAAACTCATCATCTTTCCGTAACTCGCGATCTCCGAACAGTTGTGGGTCAGGGCCGGGCAGCTGGAAAACTGCTCCACAAACCTAAAAAGTTTCTGATGCTCTGTCATAAACCTGTAATATCCGCAGATCAGCGCCTCGATAATGTGACCGCCGTCACGCAGCCCCTGTGTCGCAAGGATCAGATACTCCCACAGTTCCTCTGCACACTCGATGTAGATGGTCCGCAGCATACTCTCTTTGTTCTCATGGTATATGTACACCGTCGCCTGGGATACGCCTGCGCGCTTCGCGATCTTCGAGATCGACGCGCCGCCGAATCCTTCCTCCAGGACAACTTCGATCACGGCCTCCTTGATGCGCTGTGCTTTCTCATCATCCTTGTGCCTCATCCTTCTACCTCCACCTCTATAATAAATGACCATTCGCTTATTGTCAACATTTTTTTCCTTGTGTCCGTCAATCCTGCGGAACCCCTCGGCATCTCCCATCCCCTATTCTGATACAGACCTGTTTTAAACCTCTCTCTTGTAGTAAAAATGCACAAATGATATAATAACCTCAAATGATGACAGATCACTTTCTCAACATTGTACATAGAAAATACGGGAGGATCATGATGAACGCAAGCAATATAGAGCAACAGACCAGTGATGAGACACTGTACAGATTAGCAGAACTATTCAAAGTCTTCGGCGACCCCACACGGATACGGATCCTGCACTCCCTGGCAATGGGCGAACTCTGTGTCCAGGATATCGCAGACAAGCTGTCCATGACCCAGAGCGCCATCTCCCACCAGCTGCGCATCTTGAAACAGATGGCACTGGTAAAATTCCGCCGGGAGGGCAAGACCATCTACTATTCCCTGGCCGACGACCATGTGAAGACGATCATGGCACAAGGGCTGGAACATGTATGCGAATAAGAAAGGATCCTTCTCCGCCGCAGTGCGATCCTCCCAGAGTTTTTTTATGGTACAGGAGATACGGTTTCCTATGCCATAAAAAACCCGGCGTTTACCGCCGGGCCAGTTCCTGGGTGATCTCCTCCCAGCTCACATCTTTCTCCGCCATCAGAACCATCACATGGTACAGGAAATCCGCAATCTCGTATTTGATCTCTTCTTTATCGGGGTTCTTCGCCGCGATCACGATCTCGGTACATTCCTCCCCCACTTTCTTCAAGATCTTGTCGATCCCTTTATCAAACAGATAATTGGTATAGGACCCCTCTTTCGGATGCACCTTCCTGTCCAAGATGACCTGGTACACATCCTGAAATACCCGCAGCGGGTTGGTATCGTCGTATCCCTTACACACCAGTTCCTGGAAAAAGCACGTGCGGTTCCCCGTATGACAGGCCGCACCCACCTGCGCCACTTTCGCCAGGATCGTATCGTTATCGCAATCCAGCGTCATGGATCTCATATACTGAAAATGCCCGGAGGTCAGCCCTTTCGTCCAGAGTTCCTGTCTGCTCCGGCTCCAATAGGTCATCCTGCCCGTACGCAAGGTTGTCTGATAAGCCTCCTCGTTCATATACGCCAGCATCAGCACCTCGTCCGTCTGGCAGTCCTGCACCACCACCGGGATCAGCCCGTCCCCGTTCAGCTTAAAGTCACTCCAGGCCACTGCACTCTCAAACGTATTGACCGCGATGCCCCGTTCCTTACATTCCATCTTAAATTCCATCAGCGGCAGATCCCCACGGCTCACATAAACCCCGCTGATCCCCCGGACCTGCTCCTCCTGCAAAAGCTCCAACGCGCCCTGCCGGGAATCCCGCTCCATATACAAGAGCACAGGCACATCCGAGGCCCCCCGGATCTTTTCGTACACATTTTCCGCAGCCAACACCAGGCCCGCATACTGCCCGACCAACTGCTGATGCGGCTCAAACTCTTTTACATCAGAAACGGACACTCCGATCTTCTCTTTTCCAAACCGTTCCGACACTTCCTTCAGCATCCCCACATTGCTGTCTTTTGCAAGATTCAAGACTACCCGCTGACAGCCGGCATACAGGAATTTTTTCACATCCTCCACCCGTTTCACGTTTCCCGCCGCCGTCACCGGTATCTGCGCCGCCTGGCAGATCTCCTTGATCGTTCCGATGGCCGCCTCGTGCTCCAGGTCTGTCCCCGACAGATCAAAGAGCAGCAGCCCATCCGCCCCGCCGTCACTGTAAGCGGCAGACAGTCTTTTCACATCTCCATCCTGGAACAGCTCTTTCTGCCCCCGGCCCGTGACTGCCCTCCCCTGATCCAGGTACAGGCACGGGATCATCCATTTATCATGCATGGTCTCTCATCCTCCTCATAAGCTCCCTTTGGTGGAGAGCACATCGGTGATCCTTGGATCGCTGATCGTCGCCTCATCCAACGCCTTGGCAAAACTCTTGAATATCCCTTCCGCGATATGATGATCGTTATGTCCAGAGAGCACTTTGATGTGCAGGTTCATCATTGCACTATATGAAACAGCATAAAAAAATTCCCGCACCATCTGCGTACTCATATCCCCGATCTTATCCGCCTTAAAAGGCACCCCGTCCATGACAAAATACGGCCGGCCAGAAAGATCCACCGCACACAGCACCAGAGTCTCATCCATGGGGAGGATACAGCTCCCGTACCGCTTCAATCCCTTCTTATCCCCCACAGCCTCCCGGAGAGCACCGCCCAGCACGATCCCCAGATCCTCGATGGTATGATGGTCGTCCACCTGCAGATCCCCCTGCACATGGGCCATCAGATCAAAGAACCCATGGCGTGCAAACCCACAGAGCATATGGTCAAAAAAGCCGACCCCCGTATCCACGTCCGCCGCACCGCTCCCATCCAGACCAAGCCGCACCTGGATCTTCGTCTCCCTGGTATCCCTGCATTTTTCCGCAATCCTTCCCATCCACCAAACATCTCCTCTCACAAAATTCCTAATAGCCAGCCACAGCCCCCACTTCCATCCACAGGATCCGGGCTGGATATATCATAGACGTCTGCGTGACATCACTTCTGTATACAGAGTTTGGGCAGGATATATAAAATAAGGAGCGAATCCCAAACGATCTTGAGCGACGTTTTTATATATCCTGTCCAAACTCGCACCACCACCTCACCAACACGCTCTAGATCACACCCCGGATATCCCGGATGATAGCACTGATCCGCTCATTTTCCATCTTCATGCTCACCTGGTTTACCACCATCCGCGCCGACAGCGGACAGATCTCCTCCAAGACATGCAGCCCGTTCTCCCGCAGCGTCGCCCCGGTCTCCACGATATCCACGATCACCTCCGCAAGCCCCACGATCGGCGCAAGTTCGATCGAACCATTCAGCTTGATGATCTCCACCGTCTGATGCCTCTTATTATAGAAATAATCCTTAGCGATATTGGGATATTTCGTAGCCACCCGGATCAGCTGTCCGTGATCGATCCGCTCACGGGCAGACTCCGGACCGCATACACACATATTGCATTTCCCAAATCCAAGATCCAGGACCTCATACAATTTGCGGCCCTCTTCCATGATCGTATCCTTGCCCACGATCCCGATATCCGCCGCTCCGTACTCCACATAGGTGGGCACATCCGGCCCTTTCGACAGGAAAAAGCGCAGTTTATGCTCCTCGTTCACGAAGATCAGTTTCCGGGAAGCCGGATCTTTCATCTCCTCACACCGGATACCCACTTTCTCAAACAATCCCAGAGCCGTCTTCGCCAGCCGCCCTTTCCCCAGGGCAAATGTCAGATATCTCATAGTGTCGTCCCTCTCTTCTGCAAGACCACATGCTTCCCTTCCCGCCGCAGGGACACCGCCCTCTCGATGGCGGCACGCCTGTCCTCCTCACCGTAGGCGATCACCTCGGTCTTCCACGTGAGGGGGACTTCGATCCCCTGCCGGTCGAGAGCATTCATCAGATGCTCCATCACCAGGGTAAATCCGATAGACGGACAATTTTTCCCAAAATAGCCCAATAACTGATTGTAACGCCCGCCCTTGAGGATCGGCTGGCCCGTCCCATAGGTAAACGCCTGCATGATGATCCCCGTATAATACCGATATTTGCTCAGCATCCCCAGATCAAAGGTGATATACTGGCTGCAGCCGTACATCTCCAGGATACGGTAGATCTCCTCCAAACGCTCGATCGCGGCCAGAGCCTTTGCATTTCTCGTCATGGTCTTGGCTTTTCCCAGGATCTCCATGGAACCGAAGAAATGGGGCATCTCCGAAAAGACCGCCGTCAGCTCCGGGCTCAGGTCCTGCCTGCGGACACACTCCTCCACACCGAAATGGTTTTTGATGGAGATCAGCTCCCGCAGTTCCTCCACAGTCTCCGAAGGCATCGCAGCCTCCTCCAGCAGGGATTTGAAAAAATCCACCTGTCCCACGCTCACCTGGAAATCCTCCAGTCCCGCCGCCTTTAAAAGGTCGATCATCATGGCCAGGACTTCCGCGTCGCTGTCCGCCGAGGCATCTCCCATCATCTCCACGCCCATCTCCGTCACTTCCCGGGGACGTCCCTGGTAACTGGAGCTGTTGAGGAAAGTATTGCCCTGGTAGCAGAGCCTGACCGTCTGCCGCTGTCCTTCTTCTATAAAATGCCGGGACGCCGCCCGCGCCACCGAGGGCGTAAAATCCGGCCGCAGCACCAGGGTATCCCCCTCCCGGTCAAAAAATTTATACAGATCTTTGGACGGGATCGTCCCGATCTCGCGGCTGAACACATCGAAATACTCAAACGTGGGCGTCTCGATGTCCTCATAGCCATAAGAGACAAAGACCTTGTGCAGTTTCTTTAACAGCACTCTCTTTCTGGCACATTCCCCGCCGTATATATCCCGCACCCCCTCGGGTGTATGGATCACTCGTTCCATATACTTTCCCCCTTTATCACGATAAGATCACGGTTTTTCATTATACGCGATTCCTTGCAAGCTGTCAATCCCGCAGTTCCAGATCCTTTTTCAGCCCGTCCAGATAAGGGGCCGGGATGGCTCCATGGTTTTTCAGATAAAATCCCGGCTCCAGCTCCTCGATCCGAAAGCTCTTCCTGCCGCCCTGCTCCATGCGCCCCCAGAACCCCAGGAGTTTTTCCAGCCGCAGATAATAGAGCCTGTCCAGGTGGCTGAAGAAGACCAATAGGAACGCCACGCCCCCCTGCGTTTCAAAATCCCGCATGAACTGGATCTGATGGGGATGTACGTTCGCCAAAGGGAATGTACCGGCCGCGCACTCCTTTGCGTCAAAACAGACCGGGACGCCCTGCACGGCCCCTATGTAGTCCACGGTGCTCTTCTGCTCAAAATAGGCCAGGGTGATGTGCCTGCGCTCCTTGTCGATCCGCACCGGGGTGATCGGCGTGGGGATCTTCTGGATCAGCGCCAGCCCTTTTTTTGCATATTGTTCATTGCTCCGATTGATCAGTTCCTCCAATGCGGACCCCCGCAGCCCCCTTGTGCTCCACGTTCCCATATCACCCCAGCTTCTTGATGGACGGGAAATACCGGATCAGAGCCTTCCCCACGATCTGGTCCTCACGCACATATTTGATCTCCCAGAACCGGGAATCCTTGGAATAATTCCGGTTATCCCCCAGCATGAAATAGGACTCCTCCGGCACTGTATACGGCCCGAAATCCCCCAGCGGATCCTCCGGACAGAAATCATCCCGCAGCGGCTTCTCGGCGCCATCGATATACACTTTCCCCTCCCGGATCTCCACCGTCTCCCCTGGAAGGCCGATGACCCGCTTGATGAACAGCTCTTTCTGCTCCGGGTCATCGGGATACTTGAAGATCACGATGTCGTACCTCTCAGGATCCGCGAACTTGTACGCCAGGCGGAACCCAAAGATCCTGTCATTGGTCATGATCGTCTGCTCCATCGACTCGGAAGGTATCTTCGCGTTGATCAAGATCACATTGTTCACGACAAAGACAAAGACGACAACGAATATGATCATACGGACGTATTCCATCACTTCTTTCAAGATGGCCTTTTTCCGTTCTTCTTTTTCTTCCATGGTATGAATCCCTCCAGATGTTCTTTTTGTAAAAAACGTTCAAAATGCACAGGAAGCCCTGCGCTGAATACCTGCCCGGACAGATCGGACAAGACCCCTTCACAGACCGTTGGGAACACCAGCCGCCAGGCGTGGAGCATCTGGCTGCCGCATCCATATCTCTCCTGACATGCGCGCCGCCACTGGGCGCCGCCGTATTTGCCGTCGCCCACCACAGGATGTCCGATCCCCGCTAAATGTGCCCGGATCTGGTGGCTCTTCCCCGTGATCAGCTCCACTTCCAGCAGAGTCAAGACCCCGTTATCCCCCAGCGGGCGGTAGGCCGTCTCCACGCGATCCCCGGCTCCCGCAGCGTCTATGCGGACTTTATTTTCTTTTCCCGACTTCTGCAGATGTCCCCGCAGACGGCCCTCCTCTGTCAAAACGCCCCGCACGGGGCACAGATAATATTTTCCCATCCGCCTGGCCTTAAACATCTCGGAGAGCTCCTGCTGCGCCCGCACCGACTTCCCAGCCGCCACGATGCCGCTGGTATTGCGGTCGAGACGGTTGCAGATGCCCGGGGAAAACCCCGCCGCACCACCACTGTCCTCATATAAATAGCGCTGCACCCACTCCGTCAGGGACTGATCTTCCGGCCGGCTCTTCTGGGACAGCAGCCCGACTGGTTTGTTCAACAGCAGCACCTGGCTGTCCTCGTAGACGATCTCTGGCTGCAGCTTGAATGTCTTCTCCGGCCGCAGCCTGTCCTCCTCTTTCGCGGGGAGCGAGAATTTCTCCAGTGTCTCCGCGCTGAGGAACAGGCAGATCTGATCCCCGGTTTCAAGTTTCTCACTCCCCGCCGCTTTCTTTCCATTCAATGTGATGTTCTTTTTCCTGAGCATCTTATACAGGAAATTCTTCGGGGCCCGCGCCAGGAGCTTCTGCAGATATTTATCCAGACGCTGTCCCGCCTCTCTCTTGGAAATCTCTACTTGTCTCATATCCTCTCCTGTATACTCTCCTTCCAGCCGGTCTTCTCAGAGCGTGACCGCCAGGAGGATCTGCCGGACTTTTTCCGTTTTATCCGCCAGCTCCTCCTGACCTTTTGGGTCTCCCCCGCCGCCCGGCCGCGCATCCAGCGACTCTGATCCCTCCGCTGCATCCAACGCGTCCAACATATCCAGCGCATCCAAAAACGGCTGCAGCTCCTCCAAAAGCCGCACGGTAACAGGATACCCGCCCGCAGCGATGGTATCCCGGATATATCCCTCCATATCTGCGCGGTGTTCCTGCCTGCGGCTGCAGTATCCTATGACCTGTATGACCTGACCGCCGCCCACAGCCATCGCGTCCACCGCGATATTTTTTTCATAGGTGGTAAAATACAGGTCGTAGGCCATCGCCAACCCTCCGGCGCGGGCGCGGATCTTTTCGTATGCCGCCTGCTCCATGGACTTTCGCGGCAGCATCATGATCCAGCCCACCAGCGACCGGCAGGCCGGGAGACACACCAAGATGGCTGCCAAGGTGAACAGGTTCTTCCGCGTGCCCGTCTGCATATATCCGACAACGGCCAGCAAGACCGATGGCAGGAACCTGACAAGTGTCTCCAAGGCCCGCCTCCTCTTCTCCCACGCAAAGTACCCGTAGCTGCCCTTCGCTGCTTTCTCCATCACTGATCCGCCCTTACCTCATACGTCCCATCCAGGATCTGCGCATAATCTTCTATGTAATAATCCGCCAGCATGCGCTTCTCCCCGTCCTTTTCCTGGCTGTAGTCATCCCGGACGGCGCAGGTCTTCATCCCCGCGCTCTGGCCCGCCCGTATCCCCACGGGGATATCCTCGAACACCAGACATTTCTCGGCAGGGACCTGGATCCTCCGGGCCGCCTCCAGATATACGTCCGGCTCCGGCTTTGGATGCGCCACCTCGCTGCATGTGACGATGGCCGCGAAAAAGTCCCCAATCTTGTGCCCCTCAAGGGCCGCCCGCACCAGATCTGCATGGTTGCTGGATGCAATGCCCAGCCGGATCCCTTTTTCACGGACATATTTTAAAAAGTCTTTCAACCCGGGTTTCATCGGCACTCTATTCTGATACTGATCCAAGACCATATCCATCCACTCCGCGATGATCTCCTCCACCGTATCCGGCAGGGAAAAACGCCTCTGAAAATACCGGGCCGTCTCCGTGAACTCCATGGACTCCAGTTCTTTGTTCAGCCCTTCCGGCAGAGAAAGCCCCCGCCGCCTTAGATATTCCTCATCCACAGCCTGCCAGACCCCCATAGAATCTACGATCGTCCCATCCAGGTCAAAGATAATGCCTTCCACATTTTCTAACATATCCCGCTCCATTCTTTTGTCGTCTCATGGTCATGCCATGAATTCTTTTGTGATCGCCTGCGCACGGTATCCTTCCGAGATGATATCCAGCTGACGGTGGAAACGCTCCAGCTTCTGCAGGTCTTTGCTCTCATACACGCGGAAAAATTCATCCTGTATCTTCATCACTTCCCGCTGGTTGGAGAATTTATACAGATTTTCGATGTTGTTTAAGATATCGGCCACAAGGTTCGTCTGGAGCTGGGAGAAATTCTGGGCGTCCATAATCTCATGGCGCACGGTGGACATCTCCCGATCCAGGGATAAGATCGCGGCGGCGGCTTTGCTGAGCCTCTCCCGCACATGAGTGGGCATATTCCCCTTGTATTTATACTGCAGGGAATGCTCGATGGTGGCCCAGAAGTTCATCGCCAGGGTCCGGATCTGGATCTCCACCTGGAGCCGCTTGGGGCCGTCAATCGTCTGTACTGTATAATAAATGATCAGATGATAGCTGCGGTAGCCGCTCTCCTTTGGGTGCGTCAGATAATTTTTCTCGCTCTTGAGCTCCATATCCGAACGTTTCTGGATCATGGACGCCACCACGTCGATGTCCTCCTCAAACTGGCAGATGATCCGGATCCCCGCGATATCCTCCACTTCCTTTTCCAGACGGTCAATGGGGATGTTCTTGCGCTGCATCTTCTCCAGGATACTGGCAATACTCTTCACACGCCCATTGACCTGCTCCAACGGCGAATACAGGTCTTTTTCCTTGTGCTCTGTGATGATATGGTTAAACTTAACGATCAGTTCCCTGACTGCCAACTCGTAAGGACTTAATATATTCCTCCACAACTGTATCTCCATAGTTTCAGTTCCTCTCCTCAATGATCACCATACTGTTTATAGTATACCATAACTTCCCGCTTTTTGCTTCCCAAAATCCAAGAGTTTTATGTTTTAGATCCTATTTTTTTCCATCCAGATACCGCAAGATCCAGTAGGGATCCACACTCAGTTCCGGGCAGTCTCCCGTCCGTATGTAGATCCCCAGGTGCAGATGCGTGGAGAACTGACCCTTCGTCCCCTCCGGTCCGTATCCCGTATTTCCCATAAACCCCAGGACCTGGCCCGCCTGGACTTTATCTCCGATCCGGAACGCCCTTTCGTAAGAATCCAGATGGGCATAGTAAAAATAACCGTCCTGAGGGCTGCGTATCCCGATGCGGTAACCGCCGAGCGGGAGCCAGCCGACCTGCTCCACCGCGCCGTCGGTCATGCTGACCACAGGATAATGGCCGGGCGTATCCTCCGCGCCGAAAATATCACAGCCCTCATGCTGCCTCTCCCCGCCCGCTCCCCGGGGCGACAGCCAGGAATCCTCGTAAAACATCTCCTCCCCCAACACGGGGAAACACTCCACATCCGCCCACACCGCCCGGTATGCCTTTTTTCCCGCTTCCCAGACCTTGGGCTTATACAATTCCATCATGGGCGCTTCCATATAAAACCGTTCCGGCTTAAAGCGCCCCCTGAACATGGTCGCGGCCACGGCCTCGGAAAGCCCCGCCCGCCCCGTAAAGCGGTACAGCTCCTGCAGTTTCTCCAAAAGCTCCTCATCCAGCTGCTGCGCCCGGAAGTCATCGCCCTCCAGATCAGAGATCCGGACCCCTGAGACTGCACTGCGCTCCTGTATGATCTTTACACTGTATCTGCATAAAACGACGAGCACGGCCAACAAAAACAAACGAATGGCCTGATATCGAAATCGTTCCATAACGCCTCCCATACCTGACCATTCTATGCCGAAAACTGAAAAAACAGAACCAAAAAGTGATCATCTCAAAAAATATATCAGATCCTTTTCAACACGTCCAAAAGATAGTCAAACACACGCCGCGTTGACGGGATCGACAGCTTTTCGTCCGGCGTATGGATATCCAGGATATCCGGCCCAATGGACACGCAGTCAAGCCCCGGGATGGCCCGATAGAACACCCCGCACTCCAACCCGGCATGGATGGCTGCCACCTTCGGCGGTCTTCCATACAATTCCTCATAGACCTCTGCCATCACGTGCCGCAGAGGCGAATCCTCCTTATATTCCCAGGCCGGATAACCGCCCTCCGCTTTCGCCGTCCCGCCCAAAAATTCCGCCAGGAAACAGATCTTCTCCCGGATATGCTCCATGGCCGGCTCCACGCTGCTGCGCACGCCGCTGGCCGCATACAACGCATCCTCACCCAGACGCAGACTCCCCAGATTGGAGGAAGTCTCCACCAGATGCCGGCACACGCCGCTGAATTTATGCACCCCATCCGGCACCTCCATCAGGAAAAACAGCAGCCTGCTCTCCGACGACGGATCCAGCACAGGGACTTCCGCTTCCCCCTCTTGCTCAAAGACCACACAGATCCCATCCTCCGACCCAGCGTATTCCCTCCGGATATCCTCCTGCCATCTCTCACAAAACGCGGCAAACGCCTCCAAAGATCCCGGCTCCAGCACCAAATGGACTCTGCATTTGTTCGGGATCACATTGTCCTTATCCCCGCCGGATAAACCCGCGATCCCATACTCCATCTGCTGATCCAGTCCATAGAGGAAACGTCCCAATAAAATATGGGCATTTGCCCTCTTTTTATGGATATCCGAACCGGAATGCCCGCCCTTGAGCCCGCAGATCGTCACAGGGACCTGCACGCCCTGGGCCTGTATGAAACGCACCGGGATCTCTACCTGCGCGCTGACTCCTCCGGCACAGCCTGCCCAGAGGATCCCCTCCTCCTCCGAATCCAGATTGATCATCCGTTTCGCTTTCAGACGCCCGAAATCCAGGCCCCTGGCTCCCAAAAGCCCGATCTCCTCATCCACCGTGAACACCGCTTCCAGGGGCGGATGCACATACCCATCCGCCTCCAAGATCGCCAGCATGTAAGCCACCGCGATCCCATCATCGCCGCCCAGGGTGGTATCCCGCGCCGTCAGATATTCCCCCTCCACTTCCAGCGCCAGCGGATCCTCCAAAAGATCATGGGGACTGCCCGGCCGCTTCTCCGCGACCATATCCATGTGCCCCTGGAGGATCACCGGAGCCGTATCCTTCGTACCGTTTTTGCAGATCACCACATTATCAAGTTCATCCTGTATATACGCAAGCCCATGATCCACAGCAAAAGAGACCAGATAGTCACTGATCTGCCTGGTATGGCCGGAGCCTCTGGGAATCTGGCTTATCTGCTCGAAATAATAAAACACCCTGGAAGGCTGGATCGTCTCCCATATCGCTTTTTCACCCATCTTCAACTCTACCTCCTGTATTCGATCAAAAAAACTAAAACCATTCTGACACAGATCATGAACAAACGCAAGGCCCAATAAAATATATATTGGCAGGGGAACGCCGCCACACCACCCAAAAACCATCACCCAAAACCATGGAGGACACTCATGTCTGCAAAAATATTAAAAACCAAAAACCTTCTTTTCGTCTGCATCTTGCTTTTGCTCCTCTACATGTTCCTGGAACCCCAGCGCTCCCTGGAAGCCTCCCAGCGCGGCCTCCTCCTCTGGTTCCAGACCCTGCTGCCCACCCTGCTCCCCTTCATGATCCTCTCCAACCTGGTGATCCGCGTCGGGACTGCAGAGAGGCTCCTCTCCCCCTTCGCCCCTTTTTTCCGCCGTTTTCTGCACCTGTCGCCCGCCGGGGCTTACGGCTGCCTGCTGGGCCTCCTCTGCGGCTACCCCATGGGCGCGAAGCTGACCGCGGACCTTTACCGTGAAAAGAGGATCTCCCTCTCTGAAGCCCAGTATCTCCTCACGTTCAGCAACAACCCCAGCCCGGTCTTCATCACCACCTATGTGCTGCTGCACTGCCTCCGCCTGCCACAGTACACCCTGGCCTCTTTCGCCCTCCTTTACAGTGCCAACTACGCCACCAGCCTAGTCTTCCGCTCCCGCTTCCCCCTCGCAGACAGCCCGGAAGGGAAAAGAAAAGAGATACCTCCTCTCCCCTCCACCGGGAAGCTCTTGGATATCTCTATCATGAACGCCTTTGAGACGATCACCCGCCTGGGCGGCTTTATCATATTGTTCTCTGTATTGTCCGCCGCACTGGGACAATGCCTGCCCCCTGCTCTCGGAAATGCCGTCCCCTGCCTGCTGGGAGCCCTGGAGATCTCCACCGGCCTTGAGGCGATCGCCCTCTGCACCCTGCCCATGAAGGTAAAATACATCCTCTCCATGAGCCTTGCCTCTCTGGGCGGCCTGTGCATCCTGGCACAGACCAACACGGTCATCGGGGAAGCCGGGCTGCCCCTGCGCCCTTACCTGGAAGGGAAATTGGTAAACGGAACTTTCACCCTTATCTTCAGCCTACTCTTTATCCAGATCATCTAGATCGTCCAGATCATCCAGATCGTCCAAAGAATCCCGTACGTCCAGATCATCCGTCTCCCCCGGGCCTGCTTTCTCTTCCTCCGCTTCTATGGGTGAAGCCGGGGCCGGGGTCGGTTCATAGGAACTGGCGATCGCGGCGGCCTGGGCCGTCTGCGGCGCAAGTTCCCGCCTGTTCTGGGTCACCACGCCCGCGCAGCTGTTCAGGGCATCGATGAACATCCCGTATTTGCCCCCCGCATTGTCAAGCGTCTCCCGGATCACCGCCTCGATATTGGCTAACATCTCATCCGTATACGCGATGGCGCTCAGACGGATATCATTGGCGTCCTGCGTGGCCTGGTCCAAGATATCCTGGGCCTGTTTATTGGACGCGTTGATCGTCTCGTTGGACAGGGCATACGCCCGCTGCATCACCTCGTGCTCGGTCACCATCTCCTGGGCCCTGGTCTGGGCTTCCGCCAGGAGGTTGTCCGCCTTGGTCTGTGCATCCTCCAAGATCGCATCCTTATTATTTATGATCTTCTGGTAACGCTTGATCTCATCGGGAGTCTTCAGGCGCAGCTCCCGCAGCAACTCCTCCAGCTCCTCTTTATTGACCACGATCTTCGTCGTGGATAACGGCTGATATTTACAACTGTCCACATACTCTTCAATCTCTTCGATGATCTGCTCAATCCTGCTGCTCATTGTACACTCTCCTTACATTTTTCGATGTATCGCATCTGCCACCAGCTTGGGCACAAATTTTGAAATGTCCCCGTCCAAAGAAGCAACCTCCTTGACCGATGAAGAACTTAAGTATGCATATTCCAGGCTGGTCGTCAAAAACATGGTATCCACATCATGGGCCAGGATGCGGTTGATCTGAGCCATCTGCAGTTCGTACTCAAAGTCCGTGATCGCGCGCAGTCCCCGCACGATCACGCTGGCGCCGCACTCCCTGGCCAGGTCCACAGAAAAACCGTCAAAAGCCCTGACCGTCACATTGGGTATATCTTCCGTGACCTTTTCTAGTATATTAACACGTTCTTCCTTAGAAAACAACGCAGTTTTTTTGGAATTGCTCAAAACCCCCACCACCACATGGTCAAAAGATTTTGCCGCCCTGGATATGATATCCAGATGTCCATACGTTACCGGGTCAAAGCTCCCCGGATACACTGCTTTCGACATCTTCCTCCCCCTTTACGATCCAAACATGCATGTTCGTCTTGTACTTTTTTATCTTTATCACCTGAAATCCCAGATCTTGCACATGATCAAACGTCGTCTCCAGAGAAGCCTCCACCACGACCGTACCCTCCTCCGCCAGCAGGGAGGAGTGCGCCAGATATTCCAATACCTGCCGCTCCAGACCGCGGCCATAGGGCGGATCCATGAATATCAGATCAAAAGGCTCTCCCTTCTCCAGGCTTTTGAGAGCCGCTCCCACATCCTTGCGGAGGATCTGCCCGTTGTCACCTAACTTGGTAAATGCAAGGTTTTTCTTGATGCACTCTGCCGCCGCCCGGTCCTTTTCCACAAAGACGGCAAACGCCGCGCCCCGGCTCAATGCCTCGATCCCGATCGCGCCGCTGCCACTGAAGAGGTCTAAAAAACGCGCTCCACCGATCTCAGGCTGCAGGATATTGAACAGCGTCTCTTTTGTCCGGTCCGTCGTCGGCCGGGTGTCCATCCCCGGCGGCGTCATGAGCTTCAGGCTGCGTGCCTTTCCCGCGATCACTCTCATCGTACGTGTAGCCTCCAGTCCAGGTCGCCGCGGGCCAGCCCTAAGATCAGCATCTCCGCCGTAGCGATATTCGTGGCCACCGGGATGTTGTACTGGTCACAGCATTTGGAGATCGTCACGATATCCGGCTCCTTCCTGTCCACCATCACCGGATTGTAAAACATGATCACCAGATCCATGTCCCCCCGCTCGATCATCTCCATGAACTGTTTGTCCCCTCCGATGCTCCCCGGTAAAAATTTATGTACATGCAAGTTTGTCACTTCCTCGATCCTTCTGCCCGTCGTCCCTGTCGCGTAAACTTCATGCTTTGCCAAAATATTCTTATAAGCGATACAAAAATCTTCGATCAGCACTTTCTTACTGTTATGGGCAATTATTCCTAAATTCATGCAATCCACCTCTCGCTTTCCCATAATATGATCCGTGCAGATATTCTTCACACGAATTACCTTATTATAACAAATAGATAAATAGAGTGCAATTATTTTTTATATTTTATACAAAACATACGATGAGAGGGCGTCCTTGTCAAAAAGACGCCCTCTCCCTGTCGTATTTCTTATTTCTTGATCCCTACATCTGTCCGCTTGTCCCGCTCATGCCGGAAGATGTGCCCTGTCCGCCGGACATCTGCCTCTCCTGCGCTTCGATCATCTTTTTCACCATATAACCGCCCACGCTGCCGTTTTGCTTGGAAGTCAGGTTGCCGTTATATCCATCGGAGAGGGGCACACCCAATTCATTTGCCACCTCAAATTTAAAACGGTCTAAAGCACCTTTTGCCTCCGGCACTGCTGCTGTGTTCGAAGAATTCTTTGACATTTTCATCGCCTCCTTAATCTTTGTTTTAAGTTACGATGGTAGTATATGAAAAACTGAAAAGAATACACTAGAAGTTTTTGCATGGATCAACAAAATCCGGCAAAAAAATAAAGGGAGAAAACATCCCCCTTTTTACGGGTCTTACAGGCCAAAACTCCCTGTAATGTCCCCGTTGATGACAAAATATGCAGCATCGTCTTCCGGCTTGACGTAGACTTTCAGCTCCTTCATATCTTCGTCCGGATTCCCCATATCCTTCGTCCAGATTCCATGGATCCGCTCCATCACCTGATCATGGATGCTGATCTCCTTGTCACCGTACTGGATAAAGATCTCCGTGACCATGCCCGTCTTCTTCTTCACAGCCGGGACTTTTTTCTTTCGTGCGTTACTGCCTTTTGCCGCCATTTGACCATCTCCCTTTCAAAACTGATTTTGCTCATTCTGTTAATAATACTACTTTTTGCCTGAAAAAACAAGAGGTCTGACGTTATATCCTCAAGATTTTTAAAGCGTGGCGTGGAAGCTCCCCTCCTTGAAAGCCGCCTCCACCTTTTCCCTGATCCCTTTATATTCCGGTCGCTCCAGATACGGGTCGGCGCCCAGCATCTCCTGGGCGGCCTGGGATGCCTGACGCAGCACATCGCTGTCTTTATAGATATCCCCGATCCGAAGGTCCATCATCCCGCTCTGGCGTATGCCGAAGAGATCCCCCGGGCCGCGCAGCTTTAGGTCCTCCGCTGCGATGTGAAAACCGTCATTGGAATGGTTTAAGATCTCCAGACGCTTCTTGATCTCCTCGTCCGGGCCGCCCTGCACGAAAATACAATAGGACTGATGCTCCCCCCGGCCCACCCGTCCCCGGAGCTGGTGGAGCTGGGCCAGCCCGAAACGCTCCGCATTTTCCACCATCATCACCGTGGCGTTGGGCACGTCCACCCCCACCTCGATGACCGTGGTGGACACCAGCACATCCAGCTCATGCCGTGCGAACCTTTCCATGATGCCCGTCTTCTCCTTCGGCTTCATCTTCCCGTGGAGCGGGCTGATCCGGATCTCCCTCGGCAGCGCCTCCTGCAGCCGTTTGGCGTAGTCCAGCACGTTTTCCCCCTCCAGGCCCTCGCTCTCCTCCACCATGGGGCAGATCACGTATGCCTGCCGCCCCTGGGCGATCTGTTTTTCGATAAAACGGTAGGCCGTGGGACGGTACTGGATCCCCACCACGCAGTTTTTGATCGGAAGGCGTTTTGCGGGCAGCTCATCGATCACGGAGATGTCCAGGTCGCCGTAGAGGATCATAGCCAGTGTCCGCGGGATCGGCGTGGCGCTCATGACCAGAACATGGGGATCGCCGCCCCTTAAAGACAATGTCTCCCGCTGTTTCACGCCGAAGCGGTGCTGCTCGTCCGTCACCACCAGCCCCAGACTGTGGTAGCGGACTCCCTCCTGGATCAGCGCATGGGTCCCGATGATCAGATCCGCCTCCCCCGACTGGATCTGCGCGTAGATCTCCCTCTTTTCTTTCTGGGTGTTGGATCCAGTCAGCAGCGTCACCTGCATATCGCAGATCCCCTGCTCTTTAAAAAGTTTTAAAAGCCCTTCATAATGCTGCACAGCCAGTACCTCTGTGGGGACCATCAGAGCCGCCTGATACCCGTTTTTCGCCGCCATGACCATGGCCAGGTACGCCAGGATGGTCTTGCCGCTGCCCACGTCCCCCTGGATCAGCCGGGACATCAGCGTCCCTTCTTGCAGATTCGTCTCGATCTCCTCCCAGACCCTCTGCTGGGCGTCTGTCAAGGTGTACGGAAGAGCCTCGATGATCTGTTCCGTATCCCAGACCGGCTTCATGAGATATCGGTTCTCGGCCGTCTCCGTCCGCTCCCGCAGCTGGCGGATGCCCAGGATGAAGAACAGAAATTCATCAAAGACCAGCCGTTTACGGGCCTGCATGTATTCCCGCTGATCCCTTGGAAAATGGATTGCCGAAAGAGCCCGGGCAGCGTCCATGAGTTGGTATCTCTCCCGGATATCCCCGGGCAGACAGTCCCCGGCCGCAGGCTGCATCTCAAAAGCCTGTCGGATGGCTTTCACCACGGCCTGGTTGGTCAGACCTTTTGTCAGGCCGTAGACCGGCTGCATCGTGTGGAGGAGTTTTTCGTAATCATCCGGGTCGTAGATCTTCGGCTGCTCCATCTCCCATGTGCTGCCCCTGCGCACGACCCGGCCCCGGAACACGTACCAGCAGCCCCTCTTTAATGTACTGCGCAGGAAGGGCTGCTGGAACCAGATGAGTGTGATCTTCTGGTCCCCGCACCGCACGCTGGTGGTCGTGACAGAAGAAGGCCGCGCGCTCTTCACCGACACGGGCATGTCGATCCGGGCGCGGATAGCCTGCTGCTCCTTTTCCCTCCATGTATCCATGTCTTGGGGTTCCCGGTAGATATCGTACGTCCGGGGATAATAGGCGGTCAGGTCGTCCAGGCTGTACACGCCCAGCCGGTTAAAGAGCCGCTCTGTTTTCTCCCCGATCCCTTTCAGCTCTCTGATGGATCTTCTCATCTTACCGTTCCTTACTCCACGGAGAGGACATAGTAATAGATCGGCTGTCCGCCATCATTGAGCTCCACATCACAGTCCGGGTATCTTTCCTCAATGGCCGCCAGCAGCTCCTCTGCTTTCTCAGCATTTACCTGTTCCCCGTAGTAGATGCTGATCAGCTCCGAGTCCTCGTCCACCAGGGCCGCAACGGAATCCAGGGCCGCCTGCTCAATGTCCTGTCCCACGGCCAGGAGCCCCTCATCCCCCAGCCCGATGATGTCGTCCTGGTGGATCTCTTTATGGTCGATCTTCGTATCCCGCACTGCATAGGTGATCATACCGGTCTTGACGTATCCCATCTGCTCGATCATGGACTGGGTGTTCTCCTCATCGTCTTTTTCCGGCACATAATCCAAGATGGCCGTGATCCCCTGGGGGATCGTGGTCGTGGGGATGACGATGATCTTCTTGTCCTTTGTCAGGGCCTGAGCCTGGTTGGCCGCCAGGATGATATTCTTGTTATTCGGCAGGATATAGATCGTCCTGGCCGGGACCTGGTCGATCGCATTTAACATATCCTCTGTGCTGGGATTCATCGTCTGGCCGCCCTCGATCAGATAGTCCACACCCAGCTCCTGGAAGATCTTCTTCATGCCCGCGCCTGCAGACACGCTGATGAAGCCCACGTCTTTTAGTTCTATCTGTTCTTTCTCTCCTGTCTCCTCCTGGGCCTGCAGCTGCGCGGCTTTTTCCGCCTCCCTGAAAAGTTTCTCCTGGTGCTCCTCCCGCATATTGTCGATCTTCATACGGGAGAGCTGGCCGTAGCTCAGCCCTTTCTGCAGGGCCAGGCCCGGATCATTGGTGTGCACATGGACTTTCACCAGCTCCTCATCCGCCACCACCACCAGGGAATCCCCGATGGAACTCAGGTAGTCTTTGAAGCCCTGGACCGTCTCCGTGCTCATGGGATCTTCCAAGAGTACGATAAATTCCGTGCAGTAGCCGAAACGGATCTCTTCCTCCTGGGCCGGCGTGCTCACGCGCAGCGGCGACACGGACACTTCCGGGATCTTTACGGTATCCGCTACCTCTTTACCCAAGAACGCATCCAGCGCACCCCGCAGCACTTCCACATAACCTTGTCCGCCGGAATCCACCACCCCGGCTTCCTTGAGCACCGGGAGCATGTCCGGCGTCCTCTCCAGTACATCCTCGGCGCACGAAAGGATCTCCTCCAGGAACGGCTGCAGGTCCTCGGCCGTCTCCGACAGTTCGCTGGCCTTGGCCGCCGCCTCCTTGGCCACGGTGAGGATCGTCCCATCTTTTGGCTTCATGACCGCCTTGTAGGCCGTCTCCACGCCTTTTTCCATGGCCGCAGCCAGGACAGCCGCGTCCAGTTCCTCTTTTTCACTGATCACCTTCGTAAATCCCCGCAAAAGCTGGGATAGGATCACGCCTGAATTGCCCCGCGCACCCCGCAGGGAGCCGGAAGAGATCGCTTTAGCCAGCGTCTCCATGGTAGGGTTCTCGATCTTACCCACCTCCGCGGCCGCAGACATGATGGTCAGTGTCATGTTGGTCCCTGTGTCCCCGTCGGGCACCGGAAATACATTCAGTTCATTGATCCACTCTTTCTTCGTCTCCAGGTTCCTGGCCCCGGCAAGGAACATTTTTCCCAGCATCCTGGCATCTATCGTATTTGTACTCAAAACAAGGTCCTCCTTCAATTAATCGATCACCCGGACACCTTCCACCAACAGGGTCATCTTGGAGACCTCTAATCCGGTGAAGGCTTCTAATTTATATTTCACACTGCTAAATAAATTATCTGCGACTGTGCGTATGCTCACGCCGTACGCCACGATCACATGAAAGGTGAGACGGATCTTGTTATCTTCGATCTTCACGTTGATCCCATGCTTCAGACTATCCTTCTTGAGCAGCTTCACCAGCCCGTCTTTCATACTGATGGCCGCCATCCCCACGATACCAAAACACTCCACGGCAACACTCCCTGCGTACATCGCAAGCACATCCGGATCAATGACGATCTGTCCTAAGTCAGAATCTAAACGTCCGCTCATACAGCTTTACCTCCATTATATATACTTTCTTCTATATGTGATTATACCCCGTTTTGCCAAAAAATGAAATATAAAATCCATAAATAGTTGATGCCCCTTTAGAGTGTGTCTGAAAATCCTCTAGCGAGAAAAGTACCAAAAGCGCCGGGGGATCGCGCTTTCCCCCGGCCCCTTAAAACGCTTTTGTTGAAAGACAGATACTCTATTTATCATGTAATTTTAAAAATATTTTAGAGTTTTAGATCCCCTGGAAGAACTGCATTTTTTTTATCACGACCTGGATCAGGACCGGATTGAGATAACCCTCCAGGGCCATCCCCCCGAGCAAAAACACCGCCGCCCAGGCGCAGAAGATCCCGTATCCTCTGCGGTCCTGCTGGGAGAGCCGCTGGTTTTTCCAGTAACTAAGCGAACTCTGGAAGCTCCTGCGGTACAGAGCCAGGGATACCGGCACATAGACAAGATATTGGGGTAAAAAGAGCGCAACCGCCAAAAACATGCCCCTCACGCCAAACTCCAGCAAGGACACCGTCAGCACAGCCCCCATCAGGAATCCCATCCACACACAGGACACCACGGAGACCGGCAGGCCAAAGACAGACAGACCGCACAGCATGGTGAGCAGATAGACTGCCCCCCGGGTCTTTAATATATAAAAAAAATATTCCGGTTCTGCAGGGATCCCCTGGCTGACCCGGGTCAGCAGATACAGCCCCGGGAGGCCGCTCTCCTCCAGTTCCGTCTTCCACAAAAGATTCGGAAGCGCCACGCCCAGCACGAATCCCGCCACAAATAAGAATTCCATCTGATTTTTTTTCATCGCAAGATCACCTCTTATCAGTCTATGGGGATCCTGGGGATTTAGACCAGAAAACAAAAAGCGGCACAGGCTTTTGTAAGCTCTTCGCCTACAATGCCTGTACCACTTTTGATCATATCTATGTGTAACACATTATCTTGCATAATCCACTACACGGCTCTCTCGTATCACATTCACTTTGATCTGCCCTGGATAATCCAGTTCCGCTTCGATCTGTTTGGATATATCCCTGGCCAGCAATACCATGTCCGCATCACTGATATATTCTGGAAGGACCATCACACGGACCTCACGCCCCGCCTGGATGGCAAAAGATTTCTCCACGCCCTTGAAGCCGTTCGTGATGTCTTCGAGCTGTTTTAACCTGTTGGTGTACGTCTCCAGAGTTTCCCGTCTCGCGCCCGGCCTTGCCGCTGAGATAGCGTCGGCAGCCTGTACGATACATGCGACCAGCGACTCCGGCTCCACGTCCCCGTGGTGCGCCGCCACCGCGTTGATCACGACGGGCGACTCCTTGTACTTCTTACACAGGTCCACTCCGATCTGGATATGGGATCCCTCCACCTCATGGTCGATGGATTTCCCGATGTCATGCAATAATCCGGCGCGTTTCGCCACGCGCACGTCCACGCCGATCTCCCCAGCCAAAAGTCCTGCCAGCTGCGCCACCTCGATGGAATGTTTCAGCACATTCTGCCCGTAACTGGAACGGAATTTCATACGGCCCAGCAGACGGATCAGCTCCGGATGGATGCCGTGCACGCCCACGTCCATGGCCGCCGCCTCCCCATCTTCCCGGATATTGTACTCCACTTCCTTCTGCGCCTTCTCCATCATCTCCTCGATCCGTGCCGGGTGGATCCGACCGTCCACGATCAGTTTCTCCAGCGCGATCCGCGCCACTTCCCGGCGTATGGGATCGAACGCAGACAACACCACCGCTTCGGGTGTGTCGTCGATGATCAGGTCGACGCCCGTCAGTGTCTCCAATGTGCGGATATTCCGCCCTTCACGGCCGATGATGCGTCCCTTCATCTCATCATTCGGAAGCTGGACAACGGAGATCGTGGTTTCCGCCACATGGTCCACCGCGCATTTCTGGATCGCGTCGACCACATACTCCTTTGCTTTCTTGTCCGCATCCTCCCGCGCCTTGCCCTCCAATTCCTTATAGAGCTTGGCCACGTCAAATTTCACATCGTCTTCCACAGACCGCAGTAATTCTTCTTTTGCCTGTTCGGAGGTCAAGCCTGAGATCCTCTCCAGCTCTTGCACTCCCTTTTCGTGTAATCCTTCTACTTCGTCTTCTTTTTTTTGTATGTTTGCAACCCTCGCTGCACACTCCGCCTCACGCTTCTCTACAACTTCCGCTTTCTTATCCACAGATTCTTCTTTTGATAAGACGCGCTTCTCATATTTCTGCAGCTCAGCCCTGCGTTCCTTTGTCTCCCTCTCCAATTCATTCTTCTTTTTCAGGGATTCTTCCTTCACTTCCAACAGAGCTTCCCGCTTCTTAGTCTCCGCGGTCTTGAGCGCCTCATCTATGATGCTTCTCGCTTTCTCTTCCGCCGTGCCGATGGTCTGGGCATCCGCCTTTTCCTTATTGGCGATGGCAGTTTTATAAGCAATCGGAATTGCAATAAGCAGTGTGACGATCACAGCGACAACTACAATAACAGCAACTATTGCACCTGTCACAGGAGCACCTCCTTATTAAGTTATCATTGTACGATCACAACAGTTCTAATTTTAAACTGTTTTCCAGTAAAAGTCAAGAAAAAGCGAAAAACCCTCAGAGATACGGACGCTCTTCAATATAGACATTGACTTCTGCACCGTATAAAACGATATTCATACAGATATACATCCACAGCATGATCAGTATGATCGTGGCGAAACTGCCGTACATATTCAGCGCGCTCGGGAAGAACGCATAATACAGGGAAAACGCATAGGAAAATCCCATCCACGCCACAGCCGTGATAAAAGCCCCCGGCAGCTGGCTCTTAAATGTAGTCTTTCTATTCGGCAATACTTTATAAAACACCAAAAAGACCACCATCAAGACCCCAAAAGATCCCAGCATCCGCGCCCCGATGATCTGCGCCACCAGCCGCCCCAGCCAGGGCCACTCAGCCGTCAGGCTCCTCTGTAAACTATTGCCGAACACAAGCAGGATCAGACTCGCCACGATCGCCAGGACAAACACCAGGGTATAAAACACCGACCAGAGCCGGGTGGTGAGCCATCCCCTCGTCTCCTCCACATGGTAAATGTTATTCAATCCGTTCGTCAGCGACTGCACGCCTTTCCCGGATGACCACAGGGAGAGGAGTAATGTGACCGGCACAACGGCTCCGGTCTTCCCGTAGACCTCATTGACCACCGCGCCCACCAGTCCCTGGAAATTTTCCGGACAGATCTCCACCAGCATCTGATCCACCATATCTTTTGTCAGCGGCGTATACCGCACGATCGTGAGCAAAAACAGCACAAACGGGATAAAGGACAATATGATAAAATAGGCCGCCTGCGCCGCATATGCACTCACGTGATCCTTAAATGCACGGTCCGTAAACTTTTTGACAAAATAATATATATCAACCGCGATCCTTAACATGCACCACCTCTATAGGATCATCCCTTTACACCAAAACAGTAGGACGTGGCCGACCGATACGTCTTCCCCGCCTCCAAGATAGGTGATCCGAAACTCTCTTCATTGATACTATTTGGGAAAAACTGGGTCTCCATACAGAAGCCGTCCCTCCTCTGATAGATATGCCCGCCTTTGCCCACCTTCCCGTCCAGGAAATTGCCTGTGTAAAACTGCATGCCGGGCAGATCCGTGACCACTTTCATCGTGATGCCGCTCTTCGGCCCCCGCGCCAGGGCTACCGCACGTCTGACACCCTCCCGGTATCCGTCACAGACAAAATTGTGGTCATAACCGCCCATGTGATCCAGCTGATCATAGCCGGAGTCGATCTCCTCTCCCACACGCCGTCCGCTGGTAAAGTCCATGGGCGTGCCCTCAACCGGAAAAATCTCCCCCGTGGGGATCCCGCCGCTGTCTTTAACAGGCGTATACCCATGGGCCTGTAAAGTCACCCAGTGGTCGCAGATACTCCCCTGGTCCTGCCCATCCAGATTAAAATAACTGTGGTTGGTCAGGTTCACAACGGTGTCCGCATCGCTGTTTACCATATAAGAGATGATGATCTCATCTGCATCGGAAAACCGGTATTGGACCAGGATATGCAGGGCGCCCGGATATCCCTGGTCGCCATCCGGGCTTAGCAGGCTGAATGTCACGCTGTTTTTCCGCTGATCTATCCCTGCCTCCCTCCACAGACGCCGCTCATATCCATCCGGCCCGCTGTGCAGGTTATTTTCCCCGTCGTTTGCCACCAGCCGGTATACACAGCCGCTGATCTGCATCTGCGCCCCCGCGATGCGGTTGCCGTTGCGCCCGATCACCGCGCCGAAATAGGCGTCCCCCGTCTCATAACCGCTCACGTCATCGCAGCCCAACACCACATCCACAAGTTTCCCGTCCCGATCTGGCACCATCACTTTGACCAGGCTCGCGCCGAAGTCCGTCACCTCTATGTACGCACCGCTGTTATTTTCCAGATGATAGAGAGACGCTGCCTCCCCTGCCGCCGTCTGCCCAAAACTCCTCTTATCTACCCCCATATCCTTATCCTCCGCATAAAAACTCTGTCATAATATGGATAAAAGAGAGCCATCGCTGACTCTCTTTTTCATCCTTCGTAAACCCGAAATGCCGTTTTCCTATATTTTGACGCCTAGCTAAAACTGCTAGGTGGGTAACCGCAACCAGATCTCTGCCTACCACAACGAGAGGTCTGACATCCATCTGATGATCTAGGAATCCCATGAACGTAAATGTAGGTTCAAAATAATAGGGGATATCGCACATTCCAGGCAATCTTTATCTGTTGGATCATATTATACTATATTCTATGCGACTTGACAAGAAGCATACGCGGTAAATTTTTCTATGATCCCTCTTTTTTTTATGCTTTTGGCAGTTTAAAAGAACTTTTTAAGGACACGATCCGATTAAATACCGGCGCGTCTTCCCGGAAATCTTTGGCGTCCGCGCAGTAATATCCGTTGCGCACGAACTGGAAACTGTCATAAGGTTTCGCCTGCGCCAGGGCCGGTTCCAGGTAAGCCTGCCTGACGATCAGAGAATCCGGGTTCAGATTCAGGGAACCATCCTCGTTGTACACACCCTTTTCCTCGTCGATGATGTTCTCATACAGGCGCACCTCAGCCCGCACCGCATCCTGGGCATGTACCCAATGGATCGTCCCTTTGACTTTGCGGCCTGTAAAACCGCTCCCGCATTTCGTCTCCGGATCGTAGGTACAGTGCACTTCCACCACATTGCCGTTTTCATCCTTGACAAAACTCTCGCATTTTACAAAATACGCCTGCATCAGACGGACCTCATTGCCTGGGAACAGCCGGAAATATTTTTTCGGAGGCTCCTCCATGAAGTCTTCCCGCTCAATGTACAGTTCCCGCCCGAAGGTCACGGTCCGGCTCCCCAGCTCTTCATTTTCCAGATTGTTGGCCACTTCCAGCTCTTCCGTCTGACCCTTTGGATAGTTGTCGATGATCAGCTTGATCGGATCTAAGACAGCCATCATCCGCTCCCTCTTCAATTTCAGATCCTCACGGACACAGTATTCCAGCATGGCATAGTCCACGGAACTCTGTGCCTTGGACACACCGCACAGCTCCACAAACATCCGGATCGACTCCGGCGTAAAACCTCTCCTGCGCAGGGCGGCGATGGACACCAGACGGGGATCGTCCCAGCCGTCCACAATGCCGTCTTCCACCAACTTCTTGATGTATCTCTTGCCCGTCACCACGTTCGTCAGATACAATTTAGCAAACTCGATCTGACGGGGCGGACGCTCAAATCCCACCTCGCGGACCACCCAGTCATACAAGGGCCTGTGGTCCTCAAACTCAAGGGTGCAGATCGAATGGGTCACACCCTCGAACGCATCCTCCAGCGGATGGGCAAAATCATACATCGGATAGATGCACCACTGATCCCCGGTGTTGTGATGGCTCATGTGGGCCACCCGGTAGATCACCGGATCGCGCATGTTCATGTTCGAGGAAGCCATGTCGATCTTGGCACGCAGGACTTTCTCCCCGTCCGCCACTCTTCCGTTCTTCATCGCCTCGAACAGCTGCAGGTTCTCCTCCACGCTCCTGTTTCGATACGGGCTTTCTTTTCCCGGCTCAGTCAGCGTGCCCCGGTACTCCCGGATCTCATCCGCGCTCAGATCACAGACATAGGCTTTCCCCTTTTTGATCAGGGCGACCGCCGCCTCATACATCTTTTCAAAATAATCCGAGGCAAAGTACAGCCTGTCTTCCCAGTCCGCCCCCAGCCACTGGATGTCCTCCTTGATGGACTCCACAAATTCCACTCTCTCCTTCGTGGGGTTCGTATCGTCAAAACGCATGTTGAACTTCCCGTTGTATTTACGGGCGATCCCGTAATTCAGCAGGATCGATTTTGCATGTCCGATGTGCAGATAACCGTTGGGCTCCGGCGGGAAACGGGTACAGACGCTGTCATACACCCCTTCCTCTAGGTCCTTGTCGATCATCTGCTCGATAAAATTCTTGGATACGGTTTCCTGTTCCATGGATCACTCTCTCCTCCTTATCCTACTTGAAGCCGAAATGTATACTGATTTGTCCTGGGTGTGCTGTATACGCGCTTTCCCTTTCGCATCTGGGCCACCACATACACATAATATTTCCAGTTCCTGTTCAGGCCCACGAGCACCGTCTGGGCATCCTTTACCTTTTTCACCCGTTCAAACCCCCGGGACGGGTTATCCGAGATATAGATCGAATAATCCGCTGCTCCGGCCACCCCCGTCCAGGAGACCTTGACCGCGCTGCGGCTGGCCCACTTAAATCTTACCCGGGGCTGCTGGGCGATATACGTATAGGAAGCCGCCCCGTACTGGATCTTCCCATCGACGCGGACATACCCCCGCATGCGCAGGCGGTAAAACTGCCCGGGCGCAAGGTCTGTGAGCGTGGCGCTGACCTTGCCCTCCACCTTCCGCCGTCCCACGACCTTTCCGTTTAAATCCGTGACACGGAACTCATAGCCCTGTGCACCTTCCACTCTGTTCCAGAAGATCTTCATCGACCCGGAGGTGGCGTAGCTCTTCTGGCTGCGCAGACTGACCTTCCCTGGCAGGACCTGACCCTGTGCCTGGCAGGGCACAGATGTGAACGACAGGAACAGGACCACTATGCAAAAAGCCAATGTCCATCTCAATCTCTCCATCAAACATCCTCCCGCCCGTTTTGTCCTACATTGTACCATGATCCGCCTGGAAATACCAATAAAATATTGTTTCTTTATTACCTCTTGAATGATCCCCGTCTCTTCATGTATACTTATACTCACGAGCATACTTATCTGCCAGACGATCTGCTCTTCCCTGAAAATACCGGAAACCAACCGGCAGATCATCTGGCTTGCGGGTATAATATGATAAGATCGACATGTCTTTACAGAAACGAGGCACACCCCATGATAAAAGACGATTATGAAAAATACACCGACGAGGCCCTGATCCAGCGTCTGCGCGGCGGGGAGACAGGCATCTCCGACCATCTGCTAGAAAAATACAAGGGCATCGTCCGCAAGAAAGCCCGTGCCATGTACCTGATCGGCGGGGAGACCGACGACCTGATCCAAGAGGGGATGCTGGGCCTGTTCAAGGCCATCCAGGATTACCGCCCGGACCGGGACACCTCTTTTCGCACCTTCGCCCTGCTGTGCATGGAACGCCAGATGTACAGCGCGATCCAAGGCTCCAACCGCCGGAAACACCAGCCCCTGAACTCCTATGTCTCCCTCAGCGAGGAGACTGTGGAGGAGCACATGTTCAGCAATCTGGTGATCAGCAGCCCCGAGTCCATCATCATCGACCGGGAGACGGCCAGTGACCTGGAACAGCGCATCCACCAGTGCTTAAGCCCTTTCGAGAACCATGTGCTGGAAAGCTACATGCGGGGGCACGATTACCTGCAGATCGCGGAGGAATTTGAAAAAAGCCCCAAGTCCATCGACAATGCCCTCCAGCGGATACGCAAGAAAGTCCGCCGCACCCTCTCCGAGACTTTCTCCCACTAGAGTGTGTCTTAAAACCGCTTTATGTCAACTGTAAGTCACAATTTGTGGAAGATCTGGCCCAAATGAGGAAGGCGCAGCGGGCTACGCTGACCAGCGGGCCAGATCTTCCGCAAAGTGGGGCTTGCAGGTGGCGTGAATAGGTTTTAAAACACACTCCAGAGCGTGTTTTAAAGATCAGGACCGGGCCTCCTCCAGAGCCCGGTCGTAACAGCCCTTTGTCTGCGGATCGAAGGCCACCAGTATGACCTCGTCCACGGAGGAGGCCCGGCTGGCGAACGCCCGGATCGTCCCTACCGCGATCCGGGCCGCTCTTTCCAACGGGAAACGATAGACCCCGGTGCTGATCGAAGGGAACGCCACCGTCCGACAGCCATGCGCCTCGGCCAGCTTTAAGCAGTTTTGGTAGCTGTCCGCCAACAGTTCCTCTTCCCCGTTCTCTCCGCCCCGCCAGATGGGCCCCGGCGTGTGGATCACATACGCGGCCGGAAGCCTGTACCCCTTCGTGATCTTCGCCTGGCCGGTCTGACAGCCATTTAACGTCCGGCACTCCTCCAGCAGCTTTGGCCCCGCCGCCCTGTGGATCGCGCCGTCCACACCGCCGCCTCCCAGCAAAGAAGTGTTGGCCGCATTTACGATCGCGTCACATTGTATCTTGGTGATATCTCCCAGCATTGTCCTGATCTTCATTTCACATCTCCCCCTTCATCCCATGATCTTTTTACATAAAACATCCACATACTTATCATAACCGCTCCACCGCTTGAGCGCGCCGATCACAATGGAGAGCCCCAGCGATACCGCGAACAATACCAACACGATCAGAACAAAATGCCCAAAGCCGTAGATGAACTCCTCAAAAAATATCGTCCGTATAAAAGAATGGATCAAAAAGATATCCATCGAATGTCTCCCGCAGAAGATGAGCCCTTCCCGTATGACCGGTATCCGCATCACGTACTTCCTGCAGTAACAGATCCCGATGAGCGTGGCAGGCCCCACATGATATTCCCACAGCTGATGCATCGGGATCTTGATCCATACGGCCACGCTGGCGACCAGCAGCACATGATATACGATAAACTGGATCCACTCACCCTTCAGCCGGTCCAGCTTCTCGAAGATGCCGTACTGCGCGAACAGCATCCCCAACGCCAGCGCGGGCAGGAAAGTAAACAGGTTGATCCCGCCGGGATATCCCTCACCCACACACCTGGGCAGGACGACGATTGAACAAAACAGCGTCGCATACCCCAGCTTTCCCGTCCACTTGACAAACACCGGCACCAGGATGATATAGACCACCGCCGCGCTCATATACCACCAGGTGGCCACCAGGGTGGGCGTGCCGGACAGCTGCGCCAGGCCCAGGAAATCCAGGAGCATATAGACGCCCCCGCAGATCCGTCCTTTTTCAAGATAGATCCCGGACGGATATCCCGCAAAGACCTGCGTTGTCGCAAAGACCAGCACATAGACTGCCCAAAAGCCGCTCAAGGTCTTGACCGACCGCGCCCCGATCCACCGCTCTGTGGATTGAGCATCTGTGCACCTTCCCTTTGCCGACATGTACAGACCATAGCCCGTGATGAACACGAAGATCGGCACACATATCTTAAAATACCCGCACACATCCACCACAAACTGCTGGGAAAAGGGCGCGAAATCAACGGCATAGCCCTCAAACCGCTCCTCACTCATAAAACAGTGGTGGAACATCATCAGCCAGATGGCGATGCCTTTTAGGCACATCGAATCTTCCTTCGTAAATCCAGATCCTCCCGATCCCACGGCGTCCCTCCTCTTTGTCGGCAAGGGCAGAAAAAAAGCCTTCCGGAGCCCTATGCCCCGAAAAGCCCTTCTTTCCGTCCTCTTTATAAAAATAACAAAGCTGTCTAGGGGACTTGAACCCCCGACCTCCGCCTTACCAAGGCGACGCGCTACCGACTGCGCCAAGACAGCAGGATGAAGACAAATAACAATATCTGTTGCTGTTCTCCTATCCGCTTATGTATAGTAGCAGATTTAAATCCGATCGTCAAGCATTTTTAGGAATATTTTTGCCATATCTTACTCTGGTCGTTAAATATCGATATTTAACTGCCGGAGTGATATTGTGCCACATTCCTGCCGCAGGTCAAAAATGCCTGCGGCAGGAATGTATAGGTAGGACATGTCAAAAGATGATCTTATCAACTGTATCTGTTGGACTTTGACCTATTCCTGGTCCAGACCGATGATCCCGTCCACAGGCAGCGACAGGACCGTCCCGTGGGCCTCGCTTGTCATACCGCACTGCTCAAAGATGGCCTGCATGATCGGCCGTTTGTCTTCCTTTTTCGCCAGGATCAGGACCACCTCCCGCTCCTGCTGCACCCGGATCCCCCAGAACTTCATCGCCTCTTCATTCCCGACCCGCCGGCTGTGGAACACGGTGCCGCCGGACGCGCCCATGGGCCTGGCCGCATCCATCACTTCCTCACTGAACCCCCGATCTACGATCACCACGATCAAACCATACTCATTCTCTATCATTTCAGACTCATACCTTCCTAAAAATGTTTGAGATTCCTCCGCCTGCAGCGCCTCCACCATGCGGACGACCCGCTTGCTGCCGCCGGACATTGCGATGGTAAATGCGATGCCGCTGCCAGGCATGCCCAGGTGGAGTTTTTTTTGCAGTTTTACCAGCATAGCGTCCGCGAAAGGCTTCGGCATCATGCTGATCAATATGTTCTTTTCTTCCCCGCAAAGACCCAGAGTATCCATGATCTCACTGGTGGCTGTGCCCTGGGCGTGAAAAACGTACTGTACAGGTATATTGCCTTTTTTGAACAGATCGATCCCTTTGTTCACTAATTTGGGTGTGGCAATGAGAAATAACATCCGAAAAGCCGAATTTTTACAATTGGCCGTCATCTTCGTAACCCTCCTCAAAATCAAGTATATCGTCGTCGGCATCCGGGGAGATGATCTCCTGTTCTGCTGTTTTTTCCATCTTATCTAATCTGTATTGATAATATATACCCATGATCTGGACCGCGATCAGCGGAGTCAGGGCCACCAGAGCCACCACGCCGAACGCGTCCTCCATGATACTGCCGCCTAAAGCCTCACAGGCCCCTATACTCAAAGGCAGCAAAAATGTGGTCGTCATCGGCCCGCTGGCCACGCCGCCGGAGTCGAAAGCGATACCCACGAACATCCGGGGTACCAGCCGGGATAAGACCAGGGCGATGATGTAACCTGGAACGATGATCCAATATATGGGAAGCCCGGTCAGTATGCGCAGCATGGCCAGGCCCACGCTGACGGACACACCGATGGAAAGGCAACGGTTCATGGATTTCGCCGAGACCGCATCGTTGGTCACGCCCTCCACCTGACGGTTTAGTACCTGTATGGCCGGTTCAGCCTTTACAATATAATATCCGATCAGCATCCCGATCGGCACCAGCAGCCATCTCCAGGGCGCGGAGGCAATATCATTTCCCAGAGAAGAACCCACCGGTGAAAACCCCACATTCACCCCACATATGAACAGCACAAGGCCGATATATGTATAGACGAAACCCACCAGGACACGCTTCACCTGCCGCCGCTGATAGCGGTGCGTCAGCATCTGAAAGATCACAAACATCAGGGCCACCGGGATAAACGACACGAAGACCTCCCGGATATACGGGGGCAGACGGATCAAAAATTCCCAGACCACATCCCGGGTCGTAGCCACATCGGCCACTGAAGCCAGAGAATACGCCGTCTCACTGGTATCGTAAAAACTCCCTAATATCAATACCGCCAGGATCGGGCCGATACTGGAGAGCGCCACCAGACCGAAACTGTCGCTGTACGCATTCTTATCACCCCTGACCGAGGACATGCCCACACCCATGGCCATGATGAAGGGCACAGTCATGGGCCCGGTGGTCACACCGCCCGAGTCGAAGGCCACCGCCAGAAATTCGTCGGGGATAAAGAACGACAGTATGATCAGAACCAGATACAGCACGGTCAAGATCGTGGACAGGTCGACCCGGAACAGGATCCGCAGGATCGCCACGGCTAGAAAGAACCCCACACCCACCGCCACCGTCAGGACCAGGACATGGTTCGGGATGGACGGGACCTGCTCCGCCAGCACCTGCAGGTCCGGCTCCGAGATCGTGATCACCGCGCCCATGACAAACCCGATCAGCAGGATCACTGCCAGAAAGCGGATTTTCGCGATCTGCACCCCGACTCCCTCGCCCAGCGGGGTCATGGACATCTCCGCGCCCAGCTGAAAAAAGCCCATCCCGACGACCAGTAGGACCGCGCCGGTCAGGAACATGACCATCGTCCCCAATTCCAGCGGGACCAATAAGATACTCAAAAGCAGCACGATCCCCGTTATGGGCAGGACGGCCGCGAGGGATTCCTGTATCTTCTCTTTTAATTTCTGATTCAGATCATATCACCTCAGACTTTCCTTTTCTTACATCCATACAAACGCCTTTCTTTTTCTCAAATTTTTTATTGTACATCATACCATCTTTCAACCTGAAAAGTCTACCACTCTCTCTGAGCTTTTATCAGGATCCCTGTACGCATGCAACCTTAAACTTTTCATCCAGTTCTGGACAGGCTTTTTGCAGCATTAAGATCTTGCCCTTTTTATCTATAAAACAGTGGGTGCTGCTGGCTGCCGCGCAGAGCTTCTGGCTCTCTTTTTCAATCATCTCATAGTCCAGGCACAGACGAACGCCGTTGTATGTCCGTATCTTCACTTTGATCTGCACACACTCGTGGAAATGTACCATCTGTTTGTACTGGCAAGACACCTCCACCACCGGGGAGATGATCCCCTCCGCCTCCATCCAGTCGTAGCCGAATCCCATCCAATCCAGAAAATATACCCGCGCCTCTTCCATCCACCGTATGAAATTGGAATGATGCACGATCCCCATCTGGTCTGTCTCGTAATATTGTACAAAATGCTCATAAATGTCCATTGGCCCGCCTCCATCTAGCTATTTCTTACTTGAATGATTTTAACGCAAAAAGGATTTTTGTACAATGGATAAGTTTCATTTATTTTTACACGATCATTGAAAGCTTTGAGGTCATGTGCTATACTATGATAAATGAAAGAAAGGAAGTTTTACTATGTCGGCATCGCTGCCATCGCCTACTCTTACCACTCTGGAAGAATATGAGGCATTCCCAGAAGATATCCGGGCGGAAGTATTTGATGGCCAGATCTATTTTATGGCCAGCCCTTCACAACTCCATCAGACCGTCCTCACAGAATTGCTTGTCTCTATCCATGATCATCTCCGGAAAGGGGACGGAAGATGCCAAGTATTCCCGGCTCCATTCGACGTGAAACTCTCTGATAAGCCTCTCACAATCGTCCAACCCGATATCTTGATCGTGTGTGATAAGGAGAAGTTAGACGGAAAACGCTGCAATGGCGCCCCTGACCTCACCATTGAGATTGTTTCGCCCAGCAATGCAGCAGACGATTACATCCGCAAACTCTATTACTATAAAAATGCTGGAGTCCGTGAATATTGGATCGTAGACCCCCGGCGCAAAATGGTGACGGTCAACTATTTCGAGGGAAATATGCTGAATGTCCAATATTCTTTTGATTCTACGATCAAGGTCTGTATCTTTGATGATCTGCTCATCGATTTTTGTGATATTGCTGATCTGCTGGATATTTAGGTGGCTGGACAGTCAAAAATCCTCAAAAATGAAACTATGAATGAGAATATTCGAAAAATTGCACAAAAACAAGACATCCGTCCTTTTTTAGTGTATACTATTTTCACCACAAAAAACAACCTCAAAAGAGGAGAATGTCTCATAGAAAATAGTATATACCATTCGAAGGCTGTTCACAACTGTTTAAAGCAATTAAACAGCGGATAAAAGAAGAACGGCTCCCCTGTGGACCAGGGAAACCGAAAAAACAGAAAACAGTCGTTACAGAGACGCGCAACTGTATAAATATCACAAATATCTTAAAGTACACATCGGATGTGCTGTATCCTAGGGCAGAAAAGATCATCCTTGTTACGGACAACCTGGATACCCATGCAGTGTCTTCACTGTATAAAGCATTCCGGCCAGAGGAGACATGCAGGCTGGCAGAACGGTCCGGATGGCATTACACACCAGAACATGGAAGTTGGCTGGATATGGCAGAGATTGAAATAGGGATCATGAGCCGCCAGGCTGTAATTTCTGCCCGAATGGAGCACTAGCTATCATAGTTCAGTCGCGCCCAAACAGGTCTCTTGTATAAACCTTCTCCGCTACATCATCAAGGCAAGAATCATATCTGTTGGCGATGATAATATCACACATATTTTTAAACTTATCAAAATCGTTGACGACCAAACTACCGAAGAACGTTGTCCCGTCCGCCAGCGTCGGCTCGTAGATAATAACAGTAGCTCCTTTTGCTTTGATACGCTTCATAACGCCTTGAATAGAGCTTTGCCGGAAGTTATCAGAATTACTCTTCATTGTCAGGCGATAAACACCGATTGTAACGGACGCTTCTTTCGAGCTGACGTAACTATTATCCGTCTCATAACCATAATAACCCGCCATGCGGAGTACGCGGTCGGCAATGAAGTCCTTGCGGGTGCGATTGCTCTCCACAATGGCTTGGATCAGATTTTCTGGCACATCTACATAATTGGCGAGTAACTGCTTTGTATCTTTTGGCAGACAGTAGCCGCCGTAGCCAAAAGAAGGATTGTTGTAAAAATCACCAACGCGCGGATCAAGGCATACACCTTTGATAATATCCGCCGTATCGAGTCCTTTCATCTCGGCGTATGTGTCAAGCTCATTGAAATAACTTACGCGCAGAGCAAGATATGTATTTACGAACAGCTTGACCGCTTCAGCTTCAGTAAAGCCCATGATAAGCGTATCGACATCCTCTTTTATTGCGCCGTCACGCAAGAGCTTTGAAAAATCATTTGCCACTTTCACAAGTTTTTCGTCTTCCATATCCGTGCCGACAATTATACGGTTTGGATAAAAGTTGTCGTAAAGAGCCTTGGATTCACGGAGAAATTCGGGACTGAAAATGATGTTTTTGCAGTTGTATTTTTCTCTCACGCTTGCTGTAAATCCGACAGGAACGGTCGATTTGATAACCATTACGGCGTTGGGATTGTATCGCATTACGAGCCTGATCACCGATTCGACCGCCGATGTGTCAAAATAATTCTTTTGGCTGTCATAATTTGTCGGTACAGCAATCACGACAAAATCCGCGTCTTTGTACGCCGCTTCCGTGTCAAGTGTAGCCATCAGATTCGATTCCTTTTTGGCAAGATATTTTTCTATATATTCGTCCTGTATGGGCGATCTGCGGTTGTTTATCATCTTCACCTTTTCGGGGATTATATCAACCGCAGTAACTTTATTATGCTGTGCTAATAACACGGCTAACGACAAGCCGACATAGCCTGTACCAGCGATGGATATATTCATTTTTCCGTCTCCTCTATATAATATTCATAATACCATTCCGCAAATTTACGCAGGCCCTCGCGTAGCCTTATTTTCGGCGTAAAATCAAGATCACGTTCCAGCGCGGACGAATCCGCATACGTTACTGGCACGTCTCCCGGCTGCATTGGCACAAGCTCCATATGGTCTTCAATATTGAAATCATCGGGCAAAACATTTGCTCGGACCAGTTCTTCAGACAAGATATTTACAAAATCAAGAAGGTTTTCGGGAGTCCCACCGCCGATGTTATAGATTGCATATGGCGGGATTGGCAAACCGTCCTCACCGGCTTTCTTTTCCGGCGATTTCCGCATGACACGGATTATACCCTCTACAATATCGTCAACGTATGTGAAGTCACGCTTGCAGTTGCCGTAATTGAAAATCTTGATCTTTTCGCCCTTAACGAGCTTGCCCGTAAACCCGAAGTATGCCATATCCGGGCGTCCGGCGGGTCCATAGACCGTAAAGAAGCGAAGCCCCGTCGTCGGAATATCATAGAGCCTGCTGTAACAATGCGCCATCAGCTCGTTACTTTTTTTTGTTGCGGCGTAAAGAGAAACAGGGTTGTCCACCTTATCATCGATTGAAAATGGAACCTTTTTGTTGCCGCCGTAGACGGACGATGACGATGCGTAAACCAAATGCTCAACGGGATTGTTGCGGCAAGCCTCAATGATATTGTAAAAGCCGATCATGTTAGAATTAATGTAGGCGTCGGGATTGGTGATCGAGTAACGAACTCCTGCCTGAGCTGCGAGATTTACCACGACATCCGGCTTGTACCGCTCAAATATGCTGTCGATAAGAGCTTTGTCAGA
The DNA here is from genome assembly GCA_910575625.1 of Clostridia bacterium. GTDB lineage: Bacteria > Bacillota > Clostridia > Lachnospirales > Lachnospiraceae > MGBC164599. The sequence goes on along the minus strand of CAJTFD010000014.1, from coordinate 6,808 downwards.
CAGATCACCTTTGATAAATGTATGCTTGACATGGCTGTGTGCCGCAATCTTTTCAATCTCTGCAAGACGGTACTCCTTTAAACTTACATCATAGTAGTCGTTCATGTTGTCAAAGCTAACGATGTAACCGGATGGGAGACTACGCAAAAGACGCAGGGCAAGATTTGCTCCGATAAAACCTGGAGAACCTGTGATCAAGATTGTCTTATCGTTCAATTGTATGTTGATTGGTTTCATTTAATCCTCTCCAAATATCTTTTTATTTTTCTCCAATTAGGAACCGAGTAATCTTCCAACGCATAAGTAACGCACTGATAAGAAAACTGCCGATGACCACAACAATGAAATTCATTCCAACATTAACCCACGGGTTAACCTTCCCATCCAAAGCAACAATAACGAAATAAATAATTTGCTGGTGAAATAGGTACATTGGCATGGAGTAGGAAGCCAATGTCTTGAAAAATCCGTTTTTTTGCCAAGGAATACGTATGGCTAATGCTTGTAGCGTTACCTAAACCAGTTTTTCCTTCTTTTCTTCCTTTACTCGAATCCTCATGCCGATGCTGAAAAACAAAACAATCATCCATCCAACTATTGGATACTTCAACACTATCTTCCTCAACGGCCCTACAATGACAAATACATCAAATAGCATCCAGAGAAACCAAAGCTGGCTTGGACCTATAGCTAGAACATAATTATTGATAATACTCTCTATTGAAGGGTTGAATAGTAATTTATCAATCGGAAGAACCCAAAGAATTACTGTAAAAACATATGGTATCAACAAACGTTTTCCTTTATTCTCTATGAATCCAAGAAACCTGCTGTCCCCCCTCATTATTAATGAAGGAAAAAATATATCCGGAGATGAGCGTGAATGCATATACATGATAAAAATTTAGCCATACGGCTATCATTCCGATAATCGGGGCTGAAAGTATAGGCTTTGAATCCCACAATATTCCAGTCCAAAACACAAAACTATGATAAAGCATTATAAGAATCATTTAAATTGTTTTGCAAAAGGTGCAATTATGTATATTATCGGTTGTCACATCCTGTAATATGTCATTATTGTTGTCCATAAACCTCATCCAAAAACTCTTTTGTCCTATCACCAAACAAAGGCCCGTTATTCAACTGAGGAACATCAAGTCCCGCACAAAAAAAATTGGCTTCTATCATCGTTGGCTCATACTTACTATCTACTATGATATCCCAAGCTACGATCCTAAAAGCAGGGACACGAATCGCACATTTCTTAACTGCCTCGTCAACCAATGAAACACTTGGTAAAACTACATTTTTAAATATTATCCCTGTATCCGGATGTTTATAATATTTCGTCCCATTAAGTGTTAACGCATATTCTTTTAATCTTCCATTTTCATCCAATCCAATAAATATTCCTCCGCTATGCGCATTATCTAGACGGCCCCCTCCAGTTCCCATCCGTAAAGATCTTGAAAGAATGATCACCTCACCTGTCTTATCAATTATAGACATGATACGCATAGTGTTTACTGAATGCCTGTAAATTGCATTTAACTCTGGACACTGTTCTGCCTTTTGTTGAACAACAATATCACCCCGAATATTCCCGATTGCATTTCTAAATCCATCAAGTGATACGGAGTTTCCTTCGAGAATTTTTATCCCACCCCCCCATTTGATCCAGTAGCAGGCTTGATAAAAATAATATCACTGGAACACAATCGCTCAACAACCTTATCAATACTTACACACTTATTGTCTACTATCCAATATCCATTTAGTCTTTTTGAAATAGTAACGGGATGCTTAATATCAGGAAATAGTGACTCATAATATCCCTTATGATCTACAATTTCTGCAGCAGGCATCTTGTTATAATAATACTGAATTTCTGTATAATAAAGGTCATCTGGAATATACCTGAAGTCAACTTGACCATTTTTCTCATAATAATACTTCTGAAATATTGGATCCGTCTTCCCATATGGCTTCCAAAAATCTCGAATCCGTTTCTTTTGTTCTTCTTCCACTCTCCCATCATTAACCATCAACGCATAAATATCCTTTTTATCTCTCCGTTTTCTCTGGATATTTTTTGCCCGTCTAACTATTTTCTCATTTGCTCTATATGCCATATGCAAAACACTCACATTAATCCTCCTTTTCCACAGTCATCAGACCATATGGATACTTTTTCCTTTCATCAATGTTTAACTTTTTTTGTAACGCTATCCATTTAAGTACTGATTCAGTGTTTTCTTTAAATCCGCCAACCCCATGAGCTATTTCTATAAGCCATATTGATCCGTCTACACAATTTGCCTCTACCAATACAGGCAATCCCTCTGAATTAATAGTAAAATCCCAATTTACTACTCCAACTTGTGGCAAAGCGCACGCCATCTTTTCAGCCGCTACAATCACTTTGTCAAAATTCTCAATACAATATCCTTCAAATACAAGGTCTGTATCTGGATGCATATTATATTTTTTTCCAAACTCTGTAAATGCTATTTTATGTAATTCCCCGTTATCTTCAACACCGATAAACATTCCGCCTGCATGTGCATTGTCTAAGTAGTTTCTACCACACCCTATCCTCATAATAACAGGCATGTGTGTAACAAATGGTTTGCCCTCCTTGATCCATCTATACGTTATCACCCTAAATGTATTGACACTTTCAGAATATATCTTTCGTATGCTATCATGGCAGCGAATTACATTCTGGACCACATATTCTCCCTTTAGTAAAAAAAGATAGTTTTTTATTTCTTCGATAATTGTAGGATCAATTGAAGAATATAATTTACAACCTTTACCAGATCCACTATCAACTGTAGGTTTTATAAAGACAGCACCAGCATCAAGGATCAGCTCAAGCGCAACATCCATTGTTATGAGATTATAATTCGAGTCTCGGAGCATACCAGCAGCACATGAACACACGATACCCGGCGTTTCAACCCCTACGCCACGAGCAAGAATAGAAATGATATTCTTATTTTCCATGACATCTGCATATTGCTTATCGGGTATCATGAAATGTTCAAACTCTGAAATATATAAATATTCCGGAAAATAATAAGCATCAAAATGACCCGTATATGAAGTATAGATCCTATGCCAATTATACGGAATCTTCTCTCCATAATTTAATAAAAAGAGATTATCTATTTCTCTTATTTGTTTTTCCGTCAAAATAATATTTTCATACAATTTCACTCTCTCAGCTTCAATTGATTTGTTAAGCTCTACTTTTCTATGCCCTGAAATGAATCTTTTGTCTTGAAAATTTTTTAATCTCTTTTTCAATCCTTCTTTTATTGACACAGCAAACCTCCTGTTGCCTTCTTTCACAGTGAAAAATAAAATAGCTTTTACGGCTGACTTAGTCTTATTTTACAATACAACAATCCTGCGAAAAATGCGGGAACACTCAGTACGATAGAAAACAATCTATCTACTCTGCTCTCTAATGTTATGTTTGGAATACTATGCTTTTTAATCATCAATACACTCTTCATCAGTTCACGAGAAAAAAATATTTTTATTTTTTTAATCTTTTCCCGTACAGTTTCCAATGATTGAGTGTATATGTTATATTCCAAAACATGTTATTGCAGAAAACTATACTTCTGTTATTCTTGCTAAGTGACACGTCGAGATGTTCAATCCCTTCCATATGATACACTTGAACACAGTCGTTGATAAGCCATGTTTTATATCGCTCTCTAAGTCTATACCAAATTATATTCTCTCCAACAAAAGATACACCTTCTGGCTCAGGCCAAAGGTTCACTTTCATGATATCTAAACGTCTCAGTCCAACATGTTCTGCAGATATTGATTCGTAATACTCCTTAATCTCTTCCCATGGTCTTCCATTTATCGATTTAGGAAATCTAGGTCCAACCTCATTCCCGTCCTGATCCAAAACTCTAGCTTTAACCTCAAAATATTCATTCCTTTTATTTATGGGTATAGATTCCCATCCCTGCCAAAGCTTTTGTAAACCATCTGGAAGGAACTCATCATCAGAGTCAAGACAGCAGTATACCCTCCCCCGTGCTCTTTTTATCGCTGCATTCCTTGCAGTGTGTACTCCTCCATTTTCTTTCTGAATAAACATCATAGGAAAGCTAACTTTCTCCAAATATTCTTTGATTATAGATGCTGTATCATCTGTCGAACCATCATCTACAATAATATATTCAAAGTCTTTAAAAGTCTGATCAGCAATTGATCTTAATGCCCTCATAATTGTATCATTTCTATTATATACAGGAGTGATAACCGATACGACTGGCTTCTTAGTTTCCCAATTACTATTTGTTATTGTTTGGATAATATGACTCATTTACTACCACCTAAGCATTACTATACGCTTTGTCTTTCTGTCTATTATCTTATTTTGATTCTTTTTACATACTGATAAAGCCACTTTAAATCATCCTTATAGAACAAAGATGATGTCATAAACACCTCCGCTAAGGCTATGATGACTAATATTCCAGCCCCAACAATCCATCTTATCCACGTGTTGAGCTCTAATCCAATAGCCGAACATATCAACGAGAAAAGCCACGAATTAATGATGATATTAAATAATGACCAACCAATCAATAGAAATGTACTCTTTAGTGATCTCTTCAATAAACATCTTGACACATACCAAGAATAATTTATCGTCCTATACAGATTTGCAATGATCGTCCCGATAACTACCCCTACTACTCCAAATTTTATGGTAAAGAATATTGATGTAGTTATGTTTAATCCTGCTTCCATAAAAGCTCCTGTTTGGATTTCTTTGTATTTTCCTGCTGCCTGTACTACAGTAGTATATGGAATTCTGATGCATCTAGCAAATTCAGCTATAACCATTAAAAACGCAAAAATAGGTATTATATATTCTGTATCTGTTATTCCTCTTGTATATAATGCAACAAACGGAAGAATTAATCCAAGAGCTCCAGATAAGGAAATAGATGCAAAAAATCCAATAAAATACTCATAATGGGTCAATGCAGAATCCATCTCAGATATCTTATTATTCGCCCATAAATTTCCAAAAAATGGTTCCATACTAGATGTGAAAACCCCTAATACTCCTTTTAACCCTTTTATCACTAAATTATAAACAGAATATACTGACACCAACTTAGTCGAAGTAAGAATAGTCAGAAGCACGACATCAGTATTTTCATGAATTATCAAGGCAATAGAATTTGTAGCAGCATACTTTTGATTTTTGCGCCACGACTTGTCCAGTGGTACTTGACGATCCAATTTATATGCCTTAGGCACTATAAAAAATAAGAATAATGGACCGATTGCAAAAATAACTGCACTTGCAAGTTTCACAATTTGGAGTGATCGTCCACATCTGATCAATAATATGGATATAAGAACATTTGCAATTGTTAGGAATATCCTAAGCGCCGTAAAAAGATACACTGTGTTGTCTGCATCTAAAAGCACATTGTACGCATACCCGCATATATAAGCTATAATATTTCCAGTTCCTATGATCAATAAAAGCGAGATGATTTCCGGAATTGAAAATTCACTTTTCATAAAAGTTGGATAGATAATCGATAATCCAATCATATATATAAAGAACACTCCTGCTGCTTTATACATATACTGGTTTATTGCTCTAATTATCCCACTTGTCCGATTTATGTCATTGTGAGCTAAGGAATCATACAATTCTACTCGTGCTGCCCCAGCCAGCCCCATAGTCAGTACTTCCGTAATGCCTAAGAATTGGGTCATCGATGCTACAAGGCCATTATATGCAGATCCAAAAGCGAAAAGGATGAATCTAGGCAAGATCAGTCCACTAACCAGAAGAACAATTTGATAAACTCCATTTGCAATCGAGTTGTAAAGGACCCTCTTTTTTTGACTTACTTCTCTCATCCAATGACTCCTGTTTAGATATTACCACCATGAAAAATCACAAATACGCATAATCGGTCTTGTCAGTTCTACTCTTCTATATCTCAGTTGTCCCATTAATCTTACGAATAATACCCACAATAACCAATAACAGCGCAGTCCCTAAAGCCAAAGCAATCATTTGATCATCTAACAAACCACCTGCTAAGTAACAAATGAAGCTTATAGATGCCACCAACAAACCATACTGCATCTGGCTTTCAACATGATTAATATGATCACACTCTGCTCCTGTCGAGCTGAGAATAGTCGTGTCAGAAATCGGACTAATGTGATCTCCGCAAATACTCCCACCCAATACAGCAGCAGTAGTCATGATCATTAGCGAAGTCATTTGATCGCCAAAAACAAATACCGTTATAGGAAGCAAGATTGCAAAAGTTCCCCACGAAGTTCCAGTAGAGAATGCAAGCAGCATAGCTACAACAAAGAATATCGCAGGCATAAATGTCAATTCTACGCTATACTGCTCCACCAGGTTTGCAACGAAGCCACCAGCATTTAAATAATCCCTCCCACAGATACCACTCAGTGTCCAAGCAAACACAAGGATCAATGTCGCTGGCACCATATTCTTAAAGCCTTCTACCAAGCCGTCCAGAAACTGTTTTGGTGTTACGATTTTCCTGGGCAGATAAAGCATTGCAAGAAAAGCGATAGTATAGAGCGCGCCCATCGCAAGCCCTGTAATAGCGTTACAATTTGCAAACGCATCTGCGATACTTGTCTCTTCTCCACTAAACATGCCCCCCGTATAAAGCATCGATACAATAGACAGAATGATCAACACAATAACTGGAAGAAGAAAATCAATTACCTTTCCAGGATATTTCGTTTTATC
>CAJTFD010000013.1 GCA_910575625.1 Clostridia bacterium | reverse complement strand
GGATCATAACATATATTGTCACGGATATGAAAAAGATCGTGTGTTATCATATCCGAAGGAATCGCCAGGCATATCTGTCGCATAGAAAGACCACACTTATAAAAAGTTCGCTGTAGTACTAGAGCGTGTCTTAAAACCCATTCACGCCACCTGCAAGCCCCACTTTGCGGCAGATCTGGCCCGCTTTCGGTCAGCGTAGCCCGCTACGCCTTCCTCATTTGGGCCAGATCTTCCACAAATTGTGACTTACAGTTGACATAAAGCAGTTTTCAGACACACTCTAAAATGTATCTCTTGTCTATTAGAAAAATGGTACAGGCAGAAAATTATCCTGCCGAATATATCAAGTGTTATGGAAAGCCATTCAAAAGAATTGCAGTCGATAGGCTGACAATGAGCGGTTCACCAATGATACTTTTCCATAGTGCAGAACATTCTCCCACTGGCTTAGATCCAGAGTTTGCTATCCCTGTACAGGAATATGCCACAGGAACAAGAGGATTTTGTCCTGGCTCATGTCTAAAAACTGTTGTACGAGGGGCGTACTCTGAACTTTCTTCAGTTTATGCCAAACAAATAGAATGGGCGGAAAAAGAGGGGTATCAAAATACAAACGCCCTGTTTGAAGTCTATATAACAGACCCTTCAAAGATTGTATATATAAAATATAATATAATAGAAGTCTATTATCCTGTTAAAAAGATAATATCTAAGAATTGAATGGACAGCTAGAGTGTAATAATAGGATTGACGATTCCACCCTGTTTCGCTTTTTTGTTCTTTGCGATTGATAGAAAAAATGGCATAGCATCCATTCCAATTTCAATTTTCACCATTTGTCATTTGATACATGGGATAGTAAATTTTATAATCTGAAAACTTTCGTCTGTTGGAAAGTAAAATAGTGAGACAGGATTGAAATTTATAAGACTGAAAAAATCTATCTTTTCAAAACAATCTCATTGCATTACCTCTGACAAAAAGATAAACTTAACGCAGGAGGCGATAAAAATGGCAAACGAAGATAAAAAAGATTTTAACGCAATGCTTCACGACAGCAAGGACATGCCGAAATTTCAGACGATCACAGATAAAAAAAGCATTGAAAAATACGGCGGCGACAGAATGTATCTCGCTCCGCCTATTGATTATGACAAGATCATGCGGCTTGTGCCTTTTGGGAAACTGCTCACAGTAGGAACAATAAGGGATTACTTTGCAAAGCAAAGTGGAGCAGATTTCACAGAACCAATTACTGCGGGGATATTTGTGTCTATAGTGGCATGGGCGAGTTATCAAAGGACAGATGATAAAACACCTTATTGGAGAACCCTTAAAGCAAATGGTGAGCTAAATCCCAAATACCCAGGCGGAATTGAATCTCAAAAAGAAATGCTTGAAAAAGAGGGGCATACCATAATCAAAAAAGGCAGGACAAATATAAAGTATTATGTCAAAGATTACGAACAAGCATTGTTTCTTGGCGAGCATTGCCATTGAACAGGGATCGATCGGCAGCGTAGACGATCATGTGTTAGATCATTTTCCCGATCATAGGATCAAACGGGGAGAAAAAACAATTCAAAAAGTCACATTGAAACATCTTCTGACAATGACTGCGCCCTATAAGTATAGATCAGAGCCTTGGTCAAAAATATGTGTGCAGGAAGATCGGAGCATGGCCGCTTTAGATTTTCTAGGCGGCAGGCGTGGTATGACAGGAGAATTTCAATACTCTACCCTTGGTATCCATATTCTCACAGGTATCATTGCAGTAGTAAGCAAAATGACAACAGTGGATTTTGCAAATAAGTATCTGTTTGAGCCATTGGCGATCACACCACGAAAAATATATGTCGCTCCCGATGCCGAAACACACAAGACTTTCATGTATAGGAACTACAAATGCTATATTGGAGAACAAATAGCACTGGATGATTGAGTTTAAATATAAAAAGTGCTATAATACAAAAAGTCCTATTTCATATCGAAAAATGATGAAAGGGAATATGAGAAAAAGTTTATTTGATGCTTTGATGTGGAGCTATCGTTTGGAGGATATTATGTGCAGGAATAAAAAAAGAAAAAATAAAGGTTTTCTCCATGCAAAGCCAATGTAATAAGCGACATTTGCATGGAGGAATATAAGTCGCTGATGTAGAATATCTGGCTTTGCTGCTTGACATTAAAATCTAAAAATGCACATTTCATGTGGTCTTTAGGAGGATCAAGGAGGAAGCCTGCGTATGAAATATGTGAATGCAAATGACATTCTCCCCGACATGCTGATCGAGGAATTACAAAAATATGTCCAAGCAGGATATATTTATATTCCAGTTAAGAACGAACAGCATAAATCTTGGGGTGAATTGTCTGGTTATCGGAAAAAGCTTGAAAGACGCAATAAAGCAATCATTGAAGAATACCGCAGAGGTGTTTCTATTGAAAAACTTGCGGATAAATATTATCTTTCGATATATGCCATAAGAAAAATAATATATCAGAAATAATTGGAGAGGGCTGCCGTATCAATGGCAGCTCTCTTTTATACTGATCATTTCTGTATCATTCTATGTATTGAGGATGTATCAACGAAAGGGTAAGATTACGGTGTATTATGTATTGACAGGAGGACAACAAGATGGCAGATTTACAAAAAATATTTCCGAGGACAGGGGATACACAGACTATCTATTTAAAAAACGTGGTTACGAATCCAAATATTGAGATTGGCGATCATACGATGTATAACGATTTTGTAAGTGACCCTGCGGAATTTGAGAGGAATAATGTACTGTACCATTATCCAATCAATCACGATAAGCTCAAGATCGGAAAATTCTGTTCTATTGCTTGCGGGGCAAAATTTCTTTTCAACAGCGCAAACCATACGATGGCTTCCTTATCCACCTATCCGTTTCCGTTGTTTTTTGAAGAATGGGGGCTTGAGAAAAAGAGTGTCACAGAAGCATGGGATAATAAAGGGGATATAAACATCGGGAATGATGTATGGATTGGGTATGAAGCGGTTATTTTAGCAGGCGTGACGGTTGGAGATGGAGCGGTTATTGGAACTCGTGCGGTTGTCACGAAAGATGTGCCGCCATATACCATTGTGGGAGGTGTCCCTGCAAAACCAATAAAAAGACGATTTTCTGATGAAAAAATAGAGCAATTACTTAAAATGAGATGGTGGGACTGGTCGGAAGAAAAGATTGCTTTGAATATCAGAGCGATACAGGCAGGCTGCTTGGAACAATTGGAATAGACGTAATAGAATGGATGATAGCAAAAAAGGAAATATCTCTTGACTTTTACTATTATCAATAGTAATATTGATGATAGTAAAAACGGAGGTGAGAATATGTCATCCATAGATTTGGTAATTCTCGGAATTGTTATGGAGAAACCGCAGAGCGCATACGACATCCAGAAAGATGTGGAATACCATCATCTTTCAAGATGGACAAAGATCAGCGTCCCGTCCATTTATCGGAAAGTGCTTCAAATGAATGAGCAGGGCTATTTAGAGAGCAGTATTGTGAAAGGGGATAGATTCGCTGATAAAGCGGTGTATTCCATCACGGATAAAGGACGGGCGTATTTTGGGCAGCTTATGGAAATCTACGCAAGCCAGAAAGTCCCATTGCTGTTTGACTTCAATGTTGTCATTACAAACTTAAACAAAATGGACAGGGAAAAAGCACTGGATTTGATAAAGAAGCTGCGGGACAATCTTACGGCTTCAGCAAGATCCATTGATGAATATGCCGCCAGCTATCCAGATATTCCGTTAGGTGGGAAAGCGATTTTTGAACAGCAGCGTTTATTATACCAATCCCTGCTAGAATGGCTTGATAAATTTGAAAGCCAGTTTAGGGGGGATTGATAGCATGGCGATGAAAAGCAGCTTGACAATCCTGTTTGAAAATCCCTTTTGGATCGGATTGTTTGAGCGCATAGACGGCGACAAATATGAGGTCTGCAAGATTACGTTCGGCACAGAGCCGAAAGATTATGAAGTGTATGATTTTCTGCTCAAAAACTGGCATAAGCTGAAATTCAGCCCGCCAGTTAAAACAGAAAAAATCGAAGAACGAAAAATCAATCCCAAGCGTATGCAGAGGGAGATCAACAGCCAATTGGAAAACAAGGGCATTGGAACGAAAGCGAGGCAAGCCTTAAAGCTCCAACATGAACAAGGGAAACTGGAACGGAAAGTGAAGTCCAGAGAACAGAAAGAAGCAGAGAAAGAGCGGCAATTCGCTCTGCGGCAGGAAAAGAAAAAAGCAAAGCACAGAGGGAGGTAATGTTCTGATGATAGCAAGAGAATGGGTGCGCTGCCCAATTTGTTCTAATAAGACCCGTGACAGGATTAGGGAAGATACGGTATTGATAAATTATCCATTGTACTGCCCGAAATGCAAGCAGGAAACATTGATCGAAGCGAAAAATTTAAAAATAACAGTCATCAAAGAGCCAGACACACAGATGCAGAGCCGATGAATTTGTGAGATAATTTGAAATCACAATACATCGGCTCTGTTTTGTATTCCGCAATTTTTTACAATCCAAATAATAAGCCTGTTGATATGATGTAAACAGGCAAGAGAATTGTCAAAAAATTGAAAGGAAGTGTTGGAAATGGATTACAAAAATCTGTTTGAAAAATTCAACGAAGGAGGAAAACTGCTGTTACCAGATGCCACAGTTACATTTGATGTTATCCCGTGGTCGAAACATCCTGCTTTTGAGGGTGTGGAGCTGAAACACATTATCACATCCGAAAGGACAGACGGACAATTCAGTTACCATCTTGTGAGGATAGCCCCTAATAAAAAGATTGGCAATCATATCCACAAGAAACAACTGGAAACCCATGAAGTAATCTCTGGCACAGGTGTGTGCGTAAATGACGGTGTGGAATTGCTATATGAAGCGGGTGTAATATCTATATTTCCCATAAGCGTACCGCATGAAGTGATTGCAGGGGATGACGGGCTTTGCCTGTTCGCAAAGTTTATGCCCGCCCTCTGCTAATCGGTCTATCTGGTTATATCTCTTTCGCATCGCCGAATGTCACGAGTGCCCCAGAGGGTATAGAGGTATTTTGGTGGATAACTCCAGAAGAAGATTTATAAGTTAAAGGCGGTAAGCCTACATATTTCTCAAATTGCTTTATGAAGTGGCTTTGGTCGCAGAAACCCGTGGTCAAAGCTACTTCGGTTATCGTATCGGCTTCGTGGATTAGGCGTTGTGCCTTGCGGATACGGTTCTGGATTTGAAACTGGTGCGGCGTAAGCCCTACCTCTGCCTTGAAGCTTCTGATAAAGTGATATTTGCTTAGAAAAACGTTTTGTGCCATTTCCTCGACAGTAAGTTTATATTCTGGGTATAATTCCAACTGTTTTTTTAAGTCGTGGATATATGGGGTATGGTTTTTTAGCTGCCAGTTGGAAGAATCCGAGGTTTCATCCAGACAGTTTAATAGCTGTAATATCTGATAGTGGCTAATTTTTCCCATATTCAGAGCCTGCATCAGAAGAAATCCAATATGTTTTTGTATGGTGATAACATCTGCGTTGTTTACAGCATTCTTATCAATGCACAGGGTAAGCAGGGAATAGCTGTCATGTGCCGAAATGCTATGCGGCTCATACGGAAATATTGCAAATGTTTCGTTTTGCTTATAAGCCCTTGTTTCCTTACTCGTTGTAAGGACTACGGAGCCGTCCAGTATGATACCGATCGTCAGTACGGAAACGTGATTATGTAATGGGTAAGATATGGTTGAATCCTTACAGAAAATCAGCTCAATGCCTGTTTCTGCATGATATAAATAGCGGATATTGTTTGTAGTCATAGGTTTTCCTCACGGTCTGTTATCCATTTCATGGACTTGGGTTATATGTTGGCGTTGCAGCTTTCAAGTAAACGGTTTGTTCCTGTTATTTCAGCATCTACAAGGTCGATCATTCTTTTTACATTTGCAGAATGGGCAGAAGAAACTTCATTCTCCCATAACGGATTGATTTGTTTTTCAATCCCTGCACGGTACTTTTGCAAAATATTAAGCCGTTCCTGCAAAAGTTCCTGCTGTTCATCAGGGGTAAATGTACTTAGAAAAAAAGCGGCAATAGAAAAGATGTTTGTATCATAGTTGAATTGCAGGATGGATGCTTTTAAAGTGTTTATAAATTCGCTTTTCCCCTTATCAGAAAGTTTGTAAACGGTGCGGTCTGGCATATTTCCGACTTTCTCGGTAGTGCCAGATATAAATTCCTTTTTCTCAAGGGTTTTTAATGTCGAATATACCGTTGAATCAGCGATATTAAACCACCATTTCACATTCATGTAGTTTAAGAGTTTTATTATCTCGTATGCGTTAAGTGGTTTTTCGTATATGAAACCTAAAAGCATTGTGGCAGGTTTGGACAGCATATTTTTTCCTCCTTATTAAGCGGAATCGGCACGCGCCGCAATGCGTCGCCTGCCAAAGCGTCGGAAGGCATTCAAGAAATGCGTTGCATTTGCCTTCCTCCTTGACATTATGTTGTATTTGTAGTACTTTATATATAAAGTAGTTTTTGTGGACACTACTATTATAACATATCAATGTAGAAAAAGGAATACTGGAAAAGGAGGTTTTTTATGCCGCAGCTCAATAAAGGGGGTAAATTTGTATTTGGTCTTTCCGTTATAAACCCCGATTTAACAATACGCATCCCGCCACAGGCATTGTTGGAATATGATGCACTGCGGGATGGAAAAGTGATAATTTTTACGGGAAGCAAAATAACAGGCGGCTTTTGCGTGACGACATATCCGCTGCTGTCAAATTCGAAACTCAGCCATATATTGGAAGAATGCCCTGCGTTAAGGGACTGCCAGCTTTCCGAGGGTGAGTTTATCCGATATAAAGGGCGTAAATATGCGTGGATTAACATTGATAAGGACGGAGCTGTTAAATTGCCGCAAAATACGTTGGACGTTTTAGAATTACAGTCTGAAATGGAGCTGTTGTCAATCCGCAGCAGTGATATTGCCTTTACAATGGGAGCAAAAGGACCGCTGCTTGAAAAAGCACATAATTTTCATGGAGAAATTAAGAGATATTAGGGGAGATTGGAAAATGGGAAATATAATAACCAGTAAGATATTTCATTCAGTTATGCTCTTTACAGTTGTTGGCGAGTTTATTCTTCCGTGGATATTGTGTCGGTATTATGATGGGTACAATAGTAAAACAATGGCAATGAGTGCGTTGGGAAGTCTGCAAAGCCCCGTTCGTGTTGTTTATAATACATGGTTAATATGGCTTGGATGTTTTCTGGCATTTGCAGCGGCTGCATATTTTTTTACTACGAAAAAAGACTTTCCAATCCTATCGGTTTTACTGTTGTTCTCACTGGGGACATTTGCTGTCGGAGCAGGATTGGTTTCGGGAATATTCCATGTGAATAAAAACAAAGACATTGTTACTGCGGCTTCAAAAGTACACGGAATAAGTGCGGCAATCGGATTTATGGCATTATTGTTTTTTCCATTGTTAAATGGGATTTTAGCATTCAAGCAGAACAATGTTATTTTCGGCATTATATGTGTTATTTCTTTTATCCTGGCATTAATTTTCTTTGTCTGCTTTATCATGGGAAATAAAGAGCAGTTTCAAAATACCATGTTGAAATATGAGGGATTGTGGGAACGGTTGTCTTTGCTTTGTATGTATATTCCTCTTGTTTACAAGACTGTCCATAATCTGCTGTCCTAAGAGATAGTGAGGTGGTTAAATGAAAAAAACAGAATGGGTACACTGCCCTGTTTGCGGAAATAAAACCCGTAATCAAATCAGAGAAGATACCGTGCTGCTAAATTTTCCGCTTTATTGTCCAAAATGTAAGCAGGAAATGCTGATTGAAGCGAAACATATGAAAGTAACAGTTATAAATAAATGATTGCATGAAACGGAGATAAGATTATGGACTATAAAGAAACAGATTTCAATTTTCTATACGATGATTTAACTGATGAATACGGAAATGAACAAGGAAAACAGCTTTATATTTTAATGTGTGAAAAATATACGAATCTAAGCGAGAGGGAAGCAAAATCCGAGAATGACGAAATAAATCAGCATATTTTCAAAAGATTGCTGCCAATCATGGGTATATATTTAACCCTTGTTGAACAGGGTTTTACCAAAGAACAAGCATTTATGATTGCTTATAAGGAAATACAGCACAATGCACACAACTTAGCGGAAAAAAATGCTAAACTTACAAAAATGCCATTTACCTATGGTTTATTTAAAATGTTTGCCAAATCGCATATGAGCAAAAAGTACCCAACAGAGGGGTTTACGGTAGAATGGAAAAGGCATGATAATAGAGAAATCCATTTTAATATAGTCCATTGCCTTTACAAAGATATGTGTGAGAAATATTCCTGCCCAGAACTTTGTACGGTTTTTTGCCAAAGTGATATAACCGCTTTTTCGGGATATGAACCAAAGATTAGATTTGAACGCATGGGAACAATAGGAGAAGGTGCTAATTGTTGTGACTTTCATTTCATTCATGGAAATTAGATATTCAAGTAAAGCCATTAGAGAGCCAGACACACAGATGCAGAGCCGATGAACTTGTGGGAAACCTCACAGCTCATCGGCTCTGTTTGTCAGAAAGATAAAAATTTAGTCGTTGTCTTTCGTGCTTATTTCAGCAGTTCTTCTCTGCATCTCATTCAGCTTTTTATGGAGCGGTATCGCCATGAATACCGTTATGACTGCGGAAAGCACATCGGCAATCGGCTGGGCATATATAATGCCATTTAGCCCCCAGACAATCGGAAGAAACAGGATAACGGGGATAAAACAGATCCCCTGTCTGCAAGCTCCGAGGATAAAGCCCTCTCTGCCTTTTCCCAAAGCAAGGAACAGGGAAGAATACACCGTATAAAATCCAAAGAGCATGATGGAAATGCCGTTTGCCCTCAAAGACGCTGCCCCGATGCGGATCATCTCGGCGTCGCCCTTTGTGAATTGGGAAACGATAGACGTAGGGAACAGAGCCAGTATCACACCGAAAATCACACAGAAAATCGTAGACCACAGGGTGGAAGTCTTGATCACTTCACGCAGACGGTCAAACTTTTTCGCCCCATAACTGTACCCTGCAATGGGCTGAAAGCCTTTGATGAACCCGAATACGGACAAGCTGCCCATTGAGATAAGGCGGGTGACGACGCCCATGCCTGCAATGGCAGAATCCCCGTAATCACCAGCGGCATTGTTGATCAAGGAAATGGACACACTCGTTAAAATCTGGAATACCAATGTCGGGATGCCGATCTTGAAAATCTCAGATATGTTTTCTTTTGTATATGTGCAGTCCTTAACCCGAAAATGGAATACGCTTTTTTTCCGAAAAATATAGGTCAGATATACGCAGGTTGAAACGACTTGTGAGATTGCGGTCGCTATCGCCGCTCCCGCCACGCCTAAATCAAACACATAGATAAACAGCGGGTCTAAGGCGATATTGAGTACCGCACCCGTCAGCAAGGCACACATGGTTGTTTTAGCGGCTCCTTCGCTAGTTACAATGTTATTCATTGTGACATTGAATACATTGAAGATGCAGGAAACAATGTAGAGCCTTGCGTATGTGGCGGCAAAGGGGAGGATGCTGTCGGTTGCCCCCAAGAGCTTCAGTATGGGATGCAGGAACACCATAGAAATGAGAATGATGACCGCCCCTACGGATATGCTGCTGTATAAAGCGGTACTTGCCACTTTATCCGCGTTTTCCCTATCCCCACGACCTAATAATCGGGAAATGTAAGATGCCGCACCGTTTCCAAACAGCAGACCAAGACCGACAACGACCTGTCCGAGCGGATAGACCACGGAGATCGCCCCCATCTGGCTCTCCCCTAGCACGCCGACAAAGTAAGCGTCAACAAGGTTGTAGAAAGCATTTACCAACATGCCGATCATTGTTGGGATGCCCATTGCTAAAAGTGCTTTTGGTATGGATGTGCTGCCGAGCAGCTCCATCTTTTTGCTTTGACTGTTCATTTTGAACTCCTTTCTCTCGACAAATAGTATTGTTTATACTACTATAAAATATAGTATTTGCGTTGTAGGGATCATAATACTATAATTTATAGTAGTTGTCAATAGAAAAAGGAGGGATTTTAAATGGCGACCATTGACTTGATCGTATTGGGAATGTTGAAACGGGAATCCTTGAGTGCATACAATATTCAGAAACTGGTGGAATACCGCAACATTTCAAAATGGGTAAAAATCAGCACACCATCCATCTATAAAAAGGTTATCCAGTTGGAAGAAAAGGGGCTTATCACAAGCCGCACGGAGAAAGAGGGAAAAATGCCCGAAAAAGCAGTATATTCCTTGACGGATGCAGGAAATGAAGAATTTGAGAAGCTGATGCTTAAAATATCCTGCAAGCCGATCAACATATTCTTGGATTTTAATGCGGTTATCGTTAATTTAGAAAGCATGGAAAAGGAACAACAGAGGGAATGTCTGGATAACATTGAGAGTAATATCAATGTGCTGAAATCCTATCTTGAGGAGAACGTAGATTTAAAAGAAAATGCCCCCGATATTCCTGCCACGGGCATGGCGGTTCTGCATCAGCAATTTCGATTAGTGCAGGCGATCGAAGAATGGATAAGAGCATTGAAAGAAGAACTGCTGTAAATGTGGATGGTTTAAAACATAGCAAGAATGATGAAAAGATAGAAAACTCCTTGTGCTACAATATCTCATTGAATCCCTGCTCTGACATTTCGTAATGTTAAAAAATGCGGGTGAAAACGAGGAAACACCACAAGGGTGTACCTCTATGCCCATAAAGCATGGGCGAGAATGAAGAAAGGAGGTCGCAAAATGCAAGGTCAGACAGTACACACTGTTTCACAGGCTATCCGCTATATCGAAGAACATCTGCATGAAAAGATGGATTTAGATATGGTGGCATCGGCACTGCACTATTCCAAATACCATCTGCATCGGATTTTTACAAAGACAGTCGGCTTGACTATCCACGACTACGCAAAACGGCGGCAGCTTACGGAAGCGGCAAAACTTCTGGTGTTTTCTGCAAAACCGATCATTGAGATTGCCCTTATGAGCGGGTATGAAAGCCAGCAGGCATTTACGGATATTTTTAAGGTGATGTATAAGACTTCCCCTGCGGAATTTCGGGAAACGGAAAATTTTTACCCGTTACAGCTTGAAATCTATCTGAAGGAGGAACTTATAAAAATGGATTTGACAAAAGACAATATTAAATTTGCCACGCCTGAAGATGCGGATGACTGGATGGAACTGGTAAGCCTTACGATCGACGGCTATCCATGTCTGGATAAGGGAGATTACACCGCAAACCTGCATCGATATATTGCGGATAAAAAGGCTCTGATCTTACGGGAGGGAGCCGCTTCGGCGCAGCCGGATTGGAATGCGGCGACCGAATCGCCGCCGCCCGAAAGGAGGGGGCGTTACCATATGGCTATTGGCGTGATGGGATTTTCGCCCGACACAGGCAGCATAGACTTTCTGGCTGTCCATCCGCAGTATCGGCATCTCGGCATTACAAAGCTGTTCCTTGATAAGATGGCAGACGAGCTGCTTTATGGGAAAGAGATCACGCTGACGACATACCGTGCAGGTGATAAGGCAGATACGGGCTGGCGGGAAGAATACTGCCGTCTTGGATTTGCAGAACGGGAACTGCTTGTGGAATATGGCTACCCGACGCAGCGTTTCGTGCTTCCACCGAAAAACAAGGAGGAAATACCGCAAGGGTATACCTCTATGCCCGAAAATACGGGCAGGAAAGGGGAAACAGATAATGACCGAAACACAGAAAAACCCGTTGGCAGAGAGCTTTAACGCCCTGTCCCTTATCAGATTTGCTTTCCCAAGCATGGTGATGATGCTGTTTATGGGATTATACACCATTGTAGACACGATTTTCGTAGCAAGGTTTGTAGACACGAACGCTTTGTCGTCCATCAATATCGTCTGCCCCGTCATCAATCTGATCGTCGGTCTGGGGACGATGCTTGCGACGGGAGGAAGTGCGGTCGTTGCGAAGAAAATGGGGAATGGAAACACAGAGGAAGCCCGGAGCAACTTCACATTGATCGTTGTGGCAGGAGCGGTTATCGGTCTGCTGATCACAGCGGCAGGGCTTGTCTTTTTGGATGAGATCATCTGGGGATTGGGTGCAAGTGAAATATTGTTCCCATATTGCAGGGATTATCTGACGATACAGCTCATTTTCGCCGCTTTTAACATGATGCAGGTGCTGTATCAGAATCTGTTTGTGACGGCGGGGAAGCCGACATTAGGTTTGGCACTTGCTGTTTTGGCGGGGATTGCCAATATTGTTTTTGATTATGTCTTTATCGTTTTACTGCAAGTGGGAATCAAGGGAGCAGCTATTGGGACAGGCATCGGATATATGATACCATCAATCATCGGTACAATATTTTTTCTGATGTACCATAGCATGTGGAAGAGGCTGCCAGTGGCAGGCTCTGTAGCTAAAAGGAGTGAGCTGCACTTTTGCAAGCCTGACATGGACGTATCTGTTCTGCTGAAAAGCTGCTCCAACGGTGCGTCGGAACTGGTAAGCCAGTGTTCGACTGCCGTAACGACATTTCTGTTTAATGTAACAATGATGAAGCTGTTAGGCGAAGACGGCGTGGCGGCGATCACGGTACTCATCTATTCGCAGTTCCTCTTAACAACGCTTTATATTGGCTTTTCTATGGGAACAGCCCCCGTCGTAAGCTATAACTATGGGAGCGGGAATGTAAAACAGCTAAAAAAGACCGTCCGTATCTGTTTCAGCTTCATAGCGGGGATTTCCATATTTGTATTTTCATTTTCCCTGCTTGGCGGAGAAAGCATTGCAAAGCTATTTGCCGAGGATAACAGCAATGTTTTTGAGATTACAAAGAATGGATTTAGCATTTTTTCATTCAGTTTTCTGTTCTCTGGGTGCAATATTTTTTCATCCGCTTTATTTACGGCGTTATCGAATGGAAAGGCATCGGCAGCCATATCTTTCCTGCGGACGTTTGGATTTATTATGGTGTTTCTTTTGGCACTGCCGAGATTTTTAAAGGCAACAGGCGTGTGGCTTGCAGTCCCGCTCGCGGAACTTTTCACGCTTATGCTGACGGTATCTCTGATATGCAGGCATCGGAAACAGTACCATTATTTTTGAAAGGCAGGCAAGAAATTGAAACAGACAGAATGGATATTATGCCCTGTCTGCGGGAGCAAAACCCACAGCAGAATAAATGGACGATTTATACCCGAAAAGCAAAAGAGAGCCGGAGGTTAATCTTTTGGCTCTTTTGCTTTATCTACAAGTTACGCAACAAAGCAGATAGGCTTGTAATAATATAAGCGTTTTATATTATAGGATTATCTGCTCATACTTTCTTTTGAAGTTGGTGGAATGGAATAGAATTTACAATTAAAGAAATCACTATTTCTAATGAAGTATCAACAATTCTGCTCCATGCAAAATATAGTGGATCCATATCTCTTTCATGAGTTATAGTCACACATAAAAATACAACATACATTAGAGCCGTTCCATTTTTTTGTTTCAAAAGCAGAGATAAGTAGATAATGGGTATAAGCATTAGAGATAAGATCAATTCTCTGAATAATTCTGGATAAATAGTAACGAGAACTCTTTCAATAGTTAAAAAGAGCATCCCCAATATACCGCGTATGAAATCAGATGACGTCTGGCTTTCATTTTCTTTCACTTCGCTTTTTCAGATTTGCCCCTAGCCGAAGCCGCCACAATATGATCGGTTTCCATTTACCTTTGATCATATCGTGAACTAATTCTAAAGGGTAGGTATGATCGTCTCTTATTTTCATATGTTATCATCTCCTGTTGGATAGTTTACAACGATTTCTCTTATTTTTCCAGAGTTTCAGAATGCAACAGATAATATTTTGTGCTTTTATCAGATAACTTGAATTTATGAGGTGAGTATGTTATAATAGGTTTAAATATGTTATAATAAATTTCAAAGAGGATATTATGGACAACCTAAATATAGGGCAACGGCTAAAAGCAGCCCGACAGAATAGAAATATGACTTTAGATGGACTTGCAGAGATAACAGGCGTTAGTAAACCCATGCTCGGCCAAATCGAAAGAGGACGATCATCGCCAACCGTCAATACGCTTTGGAAAATTGCAACAGGTATGAAAATACCATTTTCATCTTTTTTTCAAGAACAGAGAACGGAATATACGATAGTTGATTTACAAAAGCAGAACATGATACTGGAGGAAAATGGTGAAATGAGAGTATACTCTCTCTTTGCTTTTGACCCTATCCGCAGTTATGAAGCTTTTTACATTGAATTTGACTCTGGTTGTGAGCATCACTCGGATAAACATAATGATGGTGTTGAAGAATATGTTTTTGTTGTTCATGGCAACTTGGATATGATCTTGAATGATACAAAAATATCATTGAAAGAAACACAGGCTATCCGCTTTGAAGCTAATATCCCTCATTCTTACCTAAACCCATATGAGGATATTTGCAGCGTTTACAATATGATATTCTATCAAAAATGAGAGAGGTAGAAAAATGTTTGAATTGAATCAAGTCGGTGAAAAAAGCTATTATATAAATTGCCCCGCCAAAATTGGGATCTATAGATCAAACGATACAGATGTTTATTTGGTTGACAGCGGAAATGACAAAGATGCAGGCAGAAAAGTCCGTAAGATACTGAACGAAAATGGATGGAACTTAAAAGGCATCATCAATACACATTCTAATGCCGACCATATAGGCGGTAATAAATATTTACAGCAACAGACAGGTTGTAAAATATTTGCAGATGGTATTGAAGCGGCATTTACAAAGTACCCAATTTTGGAACCATCGTTTTTATATGGCGCATACCCTTGTAAAGATTTGAGGCACAAGTTTCTGCTCGCCTCTGAAAGTGATGTAAAAGAGATTTCAGACGCTGACTTTCCAAAAGAATTAGAAGTTATCCCTTTGCGTGGACACTTTTTTGATATGATCGGTGTCCGTACACCAGACAATGTTGTTTTTCTTGCGGATTGTGTCAGCAGCGAAAATACTCTGAATAAATATCAGATTTCTTTTATTTATGATGTGGCTGAATATCTGAATACACTGGATAAGGTTGGATCCATGAAAGCAGCTATATTTGTACCTGCCCACGCAGAAGCAACCAAAGATATTAAAGATTTGGTACAGATCAACCGTAAGAAAGTTTTGGAAGTGGCAGATAAAATACAATCCGTTTTAACAACACCAATGAGTTTTGAAGCACTCTTGAAGCAGATTTTTGATGAATATGGTTTACTGATGAATTTTGAACAATATGTTTTGATCGGAAGCACGGTGCGTTCCTATCTATCGTGGATGAAAGATAATAAGAAAATCGAAGCTGCTTTTAAGGATAATTTACTAATATGGAGTAGTTTGTAATTTAGAGGTTATCATATGTCCATTGAAAAAGTAAGAGGATATTTCAAAACGAAAGGAATAGATGAGAGGATACAGGAATTTGACGTATCAGATGTATCGCTCAAACACTTCAAGACGGTGTTTCCTGCGTGCGGCAGCCCTAATAGTGCAATAGAGCTTTCTTTGGAAGAGTTGGAAGAATACTCTGACTTTATAAAATGGATCGATGTCTGCAAAATATTGTGATGAAAAGAACAGGCAAAGGACTTATTCCTCTGCCTGTTTCCTTTATAGCTGTGTTTTGGGAAAATGAAGATATCTTACAAGAAATCGGCAAAGATATTGAGTAGAATATAGGGTGCGAGGAGGTGTTACCATGCAGAAAGAAATACGGACAGTCTGCTATGATGACGATTTACATCTTGAAGCATATCGTTTTGAGGGAATCGTACAGCCGTTTCCGAATCATTTTCATGATTACTATGTGATCGGATTTATAGAGGCTGGGACACGCTGTTTGTCCTGCAAAAATAAAGAATATACAGTAGGTCAGGGAAATATCCTTTTGTTTAATCCGAACGATAACCACAGTTGTGTGCAATGTGACGGCAAAACGCTTGATTACAGAGGCTTGAATATTCCAAAAGAAACGATGCTGTCATTAGCAGAAGAAATAACAGGGCAAAGGGCATTGCTTGGTTTTTCGGAAAATGTCATTGAAAATGATGAACTGGATTTTTATCTTCAATCTTTGCATCAGATGATCATGGACGGTTCAAAAGAGTTTGAAAAAGAAGAAATGCTCTTGCTCCTTATTTCATTACTTATCGAGCAATACGGACAACCTTTTGAGAACTGTATTCCAGAGTGCAGCGAAGAAATAGAGCGTTCCTGCGTATTTATGTCAGAACATTTTGCAGAACATATCACATTGGAAAATCTCTGTAAATGCAGCGGTCTTAGTAAATCCACATTGCTTCGTGCGTTTACCAGATCAAAGGGAGTCACGCCATATAGGTATCTTCAGACAATACGGATAGGTACAGCAAAGGAACTATTGGAGAAAGGCGTATCCCCGGTTGACGCCGCTATACAGACAGGCTTTTCAGACCAGAGCCACTTTTCAAATTTTTTTCATATGTTTATCGGACTGTCGCCTGCCGCATACGGACGTATTTTCAAGGAGGGCGGCAATATTCATGAATAAAGGAACTGGCACAGGGCATCTCACAGCTCTGATCACGATCGTGATATGGGGAACGACTTTCATATCCACCAAAATACTGCTTGCAGATTTTACACCGATAGAGATACTGTTTTTCAGATTTTTGCTTGGATCACTTGTGCTGATAGCTGTTTACCCGAAACGATCAGGAGTAAAGGATAAAAAGCAGGAGCTTACATTCGCTGCGGCGGGACTATGCGGGATATGCTTATACTACCTGCTTGAAAACATAGCATTAACCTATACGATGGCTTCTAATGTAGGCGTCATTATTTCTGTCGCTCCGTTTTTTACTGCTGTTTTATCTCATGTATTACTGAAGACAGAAGAAAAACTGAAAGCACAATTTTTTATTGGATTTATTGTCGCTATGACAGGAATATGTCTTATCAGTTTTAGCAGCTCAGAACTGAAGCTGAACCCCATTGGTGATATTTTAGCGATTGTTGCGGCATTCGTATGGGCAGTTTATTCCTTGCTTACACGAAAAATCAGCGGCTATGGATATAATACCATCCAAACGACAAGGCGTATATTTACATACGGAATACTTTTTATGCTCCCGTTCCTTTTTGTTTTTGATTTCAGATTGGATGTGCAGAAGTTTGTAAAGCCAGAGTATGCTCTAAACCTTATATACTTAGGTCTGGGTGCATCAGCCCTTTGTTTTGTTACTTGGAATTATGCGGTCAAGGTGCTCGGGGCTGTTAAGACTAGCGTGTATATCTATATAGTCCCTGTCATCACTGTCGTCACATCCGTTATTGTATTAAAGGAAGAAGTTACATGGATGGCTACGGTAGGAATAGGGCTTACCTTGATCGGATTGTTTCTTTCGGAAAGTAAATTGACATTTATGAAAAGAGAAATATGAAAATGAATGTAGAGAATGAAAAATGTGTTATTGTGGTTGATGAACACTTACCGCTTGGTATTATTGCAAACACCGCCGCTATCCTCGGCATTACTATAGGAATGAAAATGCCTGATGTTGTCGGGAATGATGTGCTTGATCTAGAGGGCAATCCCCACATGGGAATTATACAGTTTCCAGTACCGATATTAAAGGGAAATACGGAGATACTGAACGCTCTTAGAACGAAGTTATTTGAACCGCAATTTGCTGAACTGACGGTTGTTGATCTTTCTGATTTGGCGAGGGGATGTAAAACTTACGATGAGTTCACCAATAAAATGGCGAACTCATCGGAGGTTAAATTAAATTATATCGGCATCGCAATCTGCGGCAATAAAAAGCAGATCAACAAATTGACGGGGAATATGCCTTTATTAAGATAAAAAGAGAAAGCAGAGGATCTTATTCCTCGGTTTCCTCTTTTACCTTACATAGCCGGCTTGAAAAACACTCGAAATGTGTTTCGGCTATTTGGGGGACGTACGTTCTATTTCATGGCGGTAAAAATCAATTTTATCATCCAGTTTTGCCATATGTTCCTGCAATACCCTTATCTGTTCATTAAGGGATTCACGATGCACGGTCAGCATCTCCATTCTCTCATTAAGGGTAAGGTCGCCTTTCGCCCGCAATTCGGCATAACGCTGTATTTCTTTGATCGGCATCCCCGTGTCTTTCAGACGCTTGATAAATCCAATCCATGCGAGGTCTTTGTCTGAATAACAGCGTCGGTTACTGGAACTGCGTTTCGGCATGATCAGATTTTCATGCTCGTAATAACGCAGGGTATGTATCCCTAAATTTGTCAGCCTTGAAAATTCCCCTATGGAATATTCCAAAAAAATCACCTCTTATCTCTTGACATAGAGTTTACTCTACATTGTATGCTCGTATTATATCAGCAAAGAGGAGGTTTTGTAAATGGTCCAAAACACAGAAAAGTACACGGTGATCACGGGGTCAAGTTCGGGGATAGGGTATGAAACGGCAAAAGTCTTTGCGGCGCGTGGGAGCAGCCTAATACTGATCGCCCGCAGAAAAGACAGACTGGAAACTTTAAGGCAGGAGATTTTATCTTTACATCCAGTGCTTGATATTGTGGTAAAGGCTGCGGATTTATCTGTTCCCCAAAATGTTTTCCAGTTATATGAGAGTATACGATCATATCCCTTAAAGACATGGATCAACAATGCGGGGTTTGGAAATTATGGCAGCGTCGGAAATCAGGATTTGGAGAAGATCAGTCGGATGCTGCACTTGAATGTGGAAGCCCTCACCGTCTTTTCGTCCCTGTTCGTCCGTGACTTTAAAGATACGGAGGGGACACAGCTTATCAATATTTCTTCCTGCGGCGGCTATACGATCGTTCCCAATGCAGTAACCTATTGTGCTGCAAAGTTTTATGTCAGTGCTTTTACGGAGGGCTTGGCGTGGGAGTTGAAAACCGCACGTGCAAAAATGCAGGCAAAGGTATTAGCCCCTGCCGCAACAAAAACAGAGTTTGGAAAAATTGCGAATGATGTTACGGAATATGACTATGACAGATCATTTGGCACTTACCATACAAGTACACAGATGGCGGCATTTCTGCTTGAATTGTACGACAGCGATAAAACGGTGGGCTTTGTGGACAGGGAAACCTTTTCATTTCATTTGTATGAGCCACAATTTCAGTATGCAGGCAATTCGCGGAACGATCAAAAAATGTTATAGGTTGAAATAAACTTTGGTGTAATGAAAAAAGGAAAACAAAAGAGCTAATCCCTCTCTTGTAATCCTTTACTTTTCACGGGCATTTTGAATTGCCTGCCCCAATCCGAGAAAGTCAAAGTTTCTTGCATCATTGTTCAATTTTCTCACCACCAGTACAATTAGATTTTACCATATATTGTACTGAAATGAGAGTTCCACTTAAACGATGTAAAATCTCTACAAATAAGAAATATGATTTCCTATTTGTAGAGATGGGTTTTTACTTTTGGGATTTACTGCAAGATGGCGGAGTATTTACTTCATCTAAATAAACACTACCCCAATCACACATGGCATCTAAGATCGGGGCGAGAGTATTGCCAAAATCCGTTAAAGAATATTCTGTTTTGGGAGGAACGACAGGATAGACCTTTCTGTTTATCAGTCCGTCGTTTTCAAGTTCTCTTAGCTGCTGCGCCAACATTTTGTCAGTTGCTTTGGGTACTAATTTATGCAGTTCACTATACCGCAGGGTTTTACCCATGAGATGCCACAGAATGACCGCTTTATATTTCCCGCCAATTAAGTCAATCGTTGCTTCTACGGGACAGTTATAACCGCTTTTGCAATTTACACTCATAGAAATTCTCCTAACTTACTTTTTTGATAGTATATACCCAAAAAGTACATTCTTGTCTTTGAATTTGTTTGCGATATAATTATAGTATAGGGAAACCTAAAATACAAGTTTAACAGGAGGAATACTTATGGAATTTTTAGAAATTGCGAAATCACGTTATTCTGTCCGTGATTACAAAAGCAGAAAGGTAGA
The DNA here is from genome assembly GCA_910575625.1 of Clostridia bacterium. GTDB lineage: Bacteria > Bacillota > Clostridia > Lachnospirales > Lachnospiraceae > MGBC164599. Next base: position 107,455 of record CAJTFD010000013.1, on the reverse strand, counting down.
GCCAGAAAAGCTGGAAAAAATTGTATCAGCTGCCCACGTCGCACCTACGGCTGCAAATTTACAGCCTGTCCGTCTTATCGTTGTACAGGAGGACGAGGGATTGAACAAAGTAGGAAAAGCGGCAAATCTTTATGGAGCGCCTTTGGCAATCATCGTTTGCTCCGAACATACGAAAGCATGGACACGCCCGTTTGATAACAAAAAGACCGTTGATGTAGATGCGTCAATCCTTACAGACCACATGATGATGGAAGCGACTGAGTTGGGGTTAGGTTCTGTATGGATATGCTATTTTAAGCCCGATGTTATCAAACAGGAATTTAGGCTTCCAGACACCCTTGAGCCGATCAATATTTTAGCAATAGGATATGCAGGCGGAAGCCCTGCTGACCCAGAACGCCATGCTACACAACGTATTCCGTTGGATGAATTAGTCCATTACGAAAAGTTAAAACTTATTGAACATTAGTAATTCAATAAGTATGAGTATTTGAAACAAATGGGTAAGCGTGATAACGCCCCGAAAAGATGATGGATAGGAACAGAGCCGATAAACTTGTGGGATCGTTCCACATATTATCGGCTCGTTTCATTTTATATTTCCATGTAAGTATGGTATGTCTTTCCCCAATCACATAGCTGCGACAAGATAGGGTTAAGGGTTTTCCCTATTTCGCTTAAAGAGTATTCAACTTTAGGAGGGACTTCTGGAAAAACTTTTCTTATGACGATCCCTTGTTCTTCCAGTTCCCGAAGCTGCCTCGTTAATGTTTTTGTTGTAATGTTGCCTAAAAGCCTTTGCAGCTCGTTAAAACGGACTGTTCCTTTTGATAAATGCCATAATATTTTTAGTTTCCATTTTCCGCTCAATATATTCAGACCGACTTCAATCGGGCATTGGTCGTGAACTGCTTGTGTTTTTGCCATGAAATCTCCATCCTTTCATATCAATCAACCTCTGGGTACAGTATTAAAAAAGACACTTCATATCAAAAAAGTGCGTACTTGAATTTTACTCTCTTTCAGAGATACTTATATTATATCAAATTTGTCAAGGAGGCGTAAATATGGTTATTGACAGTCACGAACACATCATGTTCCCGACAAAAACGCAGTTGGAAAAAATGGATGCTGCAGGCGTGGATAGGACAATCCTTTTCTGCTCCGCACCGCATCCAGAAAAAGCGGGTAATTTAAGTGAGCTTAGATCGGAGATGGACACATTATACAGAGTTCTTGCAGGAGCTAACAGTAAAAAAGACAACATCCGACGATCAGAAAAGAATATTTTAGAGGTTATTGAAGCCATAAAAGACAATCCAGACCGCTTTCTGGGCTTTGGCTCTGTACCGTTAGGGCTAAGTTTAGAGGAAACACAGGAATGGATAGAAACACATATCACAGCCAATCCTTTATGTGGCATAGGAGAATTTACCCCTGGCAATGAGCAGCAGATCATGGGATTAGACACGGTATTCCAATCAGTGCAGAATACAAGATTATATCCTGTCTGGGTACATACGTTTCATCCAGTTACATTAGACGGCATTAAGCGGCTAATGGCATTATGTGAGAAGTATCCAGAAATACCTGTTATCTTCGGGCATTTAGGCGGCTCAAATTGGATGGATGTGATCAAATTTGCAAAAGGACATGAGAATGTTTATTTAGACCTTTCAGCCGCTTTTGCTTCTATCGCTACAAAAATGGCATTAGTTGAGCTGCCAGAAAGATGTCTGTATAGCTCGGACGCTCCTTATGGAGAACCATATCTGTATAGGCAGCTCATAGAATTTGTAAGCCCTGACCAGACAACCGCAAAAATGGCGTTAGGTGAGAATATAGAAAAATTGTTGGATAGTCTTGGACTTGTTTCGTAGTTGTTTATCAAGCATAAAAAGTGAAAAGACAGAGCCAATGTCAGTTCGTTGGCTCTGTCTTTTTGAGGAAAACAGGATCACATATTGAGGTTTTCATCTCCCCATTGTTTCATATGCTCAAAAACGGGAATAAAACTTTTGCCTAAGTCAGTAAGGTTATATTCCACACGGGGAGGTACTTCTTTGTAGTCATAACGGGTAAGGAAACCATCGGCTTCTAATTCCCGAAGCTGCTTTGTCAGGCTCGATTCCGTAATATCGCCAATATGTCTGCGAAGCTCCCCGAAACGGTGTATATCCCGAAAGGCGATATAATAAATGATCTCGATTTTCCATTTACCGCCTAAAATTTTTTGTATGGTAGAAACTGTTTTGCAGCGTTCAACAGCCAATGTACTTTTTTTCATTCCTGCCACTCCTTTCTGAAATAGTATAACACGCCTTTTCTTAAAAATCAATGTACCGCTTTGATATAGGTACTACAAAAAAGTACAGTACTTGTAAAATCATTGTACAAAAGTATAATTAGTATAGATTACAGAAAACACCCTGCGGGTATCCCTATATGCACAAAAAGAAGCGCAGAAATAAAGAAAGGAGATGTGTTTATGCACTACACAGGAACAATTTGGCGACCGCCGTATGAAGCGGCATCACTTTTGTTAGAGGTAACGGCAGGCTGTACGCATCATAAATGCAAGTTTTGTACCTTGTATCATGATTTGCCGTTCAAATTCAGAATGTCCCCTCTGGAAGATATTGAGGATGATTTACGGGAGGTTAAAAGAGCAGCGAAAGGTTGGGACAGCGGGCGTATCGACCGAGTATTTTTGACGGGAGCTAACCCCTTTGTTTTGTCTTATGACAAATTAACTGCGATCGCAGAGCTGATCCGCAAATATCTTCCGTCAGTGAGATCTATCGGCTCGTTTGCAAGGATTACAGATATTACTCCGAAAACCGATAAGGAACTTGCCAAACTGCGGGCTATGGGATATGACGGTCTGACAATAGGAATAGAAACAGGCGATGATGAAGCCCTGCGGTTTATGAACAAGGGATATACCTCGGCAGACATCATAGAGCAATGCCAGAGATTAGATGAAGCGGATATTCATTACAGTTTCTTTTATTTGGTGAGTATTTCTGGGGCAGGTCGTGGAGAGATTGGAGCAAAATTGACGGCTGATATATGCAACCAGATACACCCTACGCTCATCGGGGCAAATATGCTTACGATTTATCCCGATTCCGAGCTTTATCAAGAAATACAGCGTGGGAACTGGCATGAGGAGGGTGAACTTGAAAAATACAAAGAGGTACGGACACTGATTGAAAATTTGCAGATACCTACCATCTTTGCGGCAATGGGAGCTTCCAATGCGTACCAGTTTCATGGGCAGTTACCAAAAGATAAGAAAAAGCTGTTGGCGTTTCTCGATGAAATCATAGAAAATGTCAGCGAAGAAGAATTACAGAGGTATAGAAGAAGTGTCCATCATCTGTAAGAGCAACATTTTGCGGGTGCACCGTTATGTGCAGAGAACTACACAAAAATAAGAAAGCACCCTGCGGGTATATCTTCACAAAAAGCAGCGCAAAAAGGAGAAAAGGAGCGATGATCATGCACTTTACAGGCAGAACTTGGAGACCACCGTATGAAGCTCACTCGGTCATCATACAGGCTACCTCTGGCTGCACCTATAATAAATGCAAGTTTTGTAGTCTGTATAAAAATGAGCATTTCCGAATGTCGCCTTTGGAAGAATTTGAGGAAGATTTAGCAGAGATAAAAGGCTATCAGCCATATGCAAGGAGAATATTCTGGACAGGGGCAAATCCTTTTGCCATGAGTTACGAGAATCTGAAACTTAGGGCTTTGACCGTAAGGGATCATCTGATCAAATGCCAGACAATGGCTATGTTTGCGAGCATCCGTGATATTAAAAATAAAGAGGTGTGGCAGCTAAGGAAATTAAGGGCAATGGGCATTAACGGACTGAGCATCGGCGTGGAAAGTGGCGATGACGAAACGCTTGCCCTTGCAAATAAAGGATATACGACTGCTGATATTCTGGAACAATGCAGAAAATTAGATGAAGCGGGTATTGAATATTACTTTGTTTACATGACAGGTCTTGCGGGAAAAGACGGCGGGTACCGTAATGCAAGGAATAGCGCTGAACTGTTCAGCCAGCTCAATCCGTATTTTGTTTCCGTAGACTCTCTTACACTTTTCCCAGACACAGAGCTGTACCAGATGGCACGGCAAGGTTTGTTTGTCCCTGCTGAAGAAAAAGAGCGTATCCGTGAACTGCAAATACTGATCAACAACTTAAATATACGCACACATTTATTTGCAAACACGGTTTCAAATTTCACGCCCGTAACGGCGTATCTTCCGTATGACCGTGAAAAGGTCACAAGTGGATTGCAATATGTATTAGATAATACGGATGAGATGAAGATGAGGAAGTATAGAAATAATTTAAAATCTTTAGGATAAGCTATGATGCTGTCTTAATGCTTGTTCATAATATTTATTGCTAAATATGATTTTGTTACTGATCAACTTCTAAATAAACTATTAAAATCTTCAATTTATAGAGAAATAAAATCAGCTCTGTACGATCAGATCCGATGAAACATTTTGTGTGCAGCAGGCTATGGACAGTGTTTTGACCGTAGCCTTTTGTTTGCCATAACATACGGAAGAAGCTGCCAGTGGCAGGTCCTGTAGTTGTATATGGGCTGTTTCCTGCAAACGGTTTGCGATGGAACGGATATAGCAGAAGGCATGATACCAAGAGTATCTGACTTCTGCTATTTTCAAGCCATCTCTTTCCATTTATAAGTACATAAATTCTTTTTACCCTAGAGCGTGTCTTAAAACCCATTCACGCCACCTGCAAGCCCCACTTTGCGGCAGATCTGGCCCGCTTTCGGTCAGCGTAGCCCTCTACGCCTTCCTCATTTGGGCCAGATCTTCCACAAATTGTGACTTACAGTTGACATAAAGCGGTTTTCAGACACACTCTACAGCTAGATGAATTTCAGCTTACAATACAGTAAACTAAAAAGAACAGGCAAGTCCTGATCCAAGGATCACCTGCCTTTATAATAAATTGGAATCATCATTTACGACGCACTGATCGTATCGACAATGGATGTTTCTTTCATTTTCCTGATCGGGTTTCTTACTGCCAAAATTACTGCAATGGCTACAACAACAATAATGATCCCAAGTTCAACTAGGGGAACACTCCATGCATCGCCCCAGTGATAGGTTATAAGTTTGCTAAATAAAATCTTATTGCAAACGATCCCCAAAACGCTGCCGCAGATAATACCTGTGATCGCATAAGTAGATGCTTCGGCAACAATCATTTTGGCCAGTTGCCTGTTACTTGATCCAATCGCTCGAAAGGCTCCGTATTGCTTCATTTTTGCGGCTACACTCATGGCTATACTATTTATGATATTGAATAGCGTGATCAATGCGATCAATACTAAAAAGCCATAGATGAAAAGCCCAAAACAATAGTAAGCTCCACGGGTGTTGCTATTACCCATTCGCTCATCAGAAAAAGTGTACTGTGAGCCTACCAAACTGTGGATATCCCTGACATCATTTTCCGTTGCATTTTTAGATAACTGTATGTCAATGACAGTATAATCCGTTTCTCCCGTTAATTTCCGAAAGGTATCTTCAGAACAGATCAGTTTTCCAACCCCTGGGCTATTGTTAAACGGACATTGCGATACCACACCGACAATCTCCAGATCCGCCTGACTTCCATTCAGATTTAAGGTAATGACATCGCCTGCCTCAATGTTGTTTTGTGGATCATAGACGATAAGTCCTGTATGATTTTCACTTTGTGCTTTTTCCAAGCTGCCAGACAAAAGATAATCCTTAGCCCAATCGAATTGCATATCTTCGTAGGAAATAAGGTCAGCAACTTTTTCCTCACCATTTACGATCACGGGAACATTGTAAGCGAACATTCGCCCATAAGCATTTTTTACGGCGGAATTTTGCCGCAATCCCTCAATATATCCAGCCTTTACCGAGCAGGTATTTTCTGGACTGATAACAGATATATCGGCAGTCCACGGCTGTAAAGGCGTCAATGTGTGATCCATAAAATCAATTGTCACTGAAAATGCAAGAAAAAGAATAATACTTATCGAAAAAGAGCCGATCATTAAAATAAAATTCTTTTTGCTTGCTTTCGCATGATGAATGCCAAGAGAAGTTTCTATCTTGAAAAATTTGGTATTTGCCGCTTTTTTTACAGGCTGTAGGTCATTTGCGTTTCCAGATACCGCTGCCAAAGGAGAAACTTTGGATGCTCTCTTAGCAGGCGAACGGGCAGCAAGAAGAACGGTCAGCAGACCGACAACAATACCCGCTATAACACTTGGACAGCTTATGCTAAAAGCAGGCATACCGCCAAAAAATTCTGGACTAAGCTGCCGCAAAATAAAACACAATACCCAAACCAATACAATACCACCGACAACACCAAGCGGAATTGCAAAGCGACACCAATCCAAAGCTTCTTTGCGTACTAACCGCATAACTTGTTTAGGTGTTGTCCCTATGCAGCGCACCATTCCAAAAAACTCTGTTCTTTGTGCCACATTGCTGTTCATACTGCTTGTGATCATCAATACGCCTGCAACCAGAACAAGGATAAATAATATGACAGCAACGGCATATACCTGTAACATAAAAGAATTACGGCTCTGTCCTAATAGTCCAAGCAATTCTGTATTTTCGGACACCTGCTCATCAGATAATCCAAACTGTTGTTTGATCACAGCTATGTTGTCCTGAATATTTCGGGTACTCTTAAATTTCAATAAGCGCATTGTGTAGTCAGCGGGATCACTGCTTGTACCATCTGGGTAAATGGCACGAAAACTTTCAGTTGTCAAACATACACCATACGAGTCTTTGCTCATAAGTCCTGCCGTGTCATTTATAAAACCCGATATTGTGTACGATATTTCGCTCCCATCCGGCATAGTGATAACAATCTGCTCTCCGATCTCTAAATCCAGCATATTTTTTGCATTATTTGTTACCAATGCTTCGTTTTCGTTTGCGGGAAATGTACCTATGTCCAATGAAGTGAAAATTTCTGTAACAGCACTTTCATCACTGCCGCATATCACTACATTTTTCCCCGACAAAGTGTAGCTTTGCTCGCCTCGATAATTCAAGACTCCGTAATCAGCTGCGGTAGCTACATCTGGACGGGAAGCTATTAAATTTGCATCTTCATCACTTATGTTTTTTATTCCAATATGCCAATTTCCTTTTTCCTGTTGTGCCTGCAAGATCTGTCCTCTGATAAACATATCAGCCATACCGAAAATAGCCGTTACCAGAAAGACCGCCAATACAATACAAATGATAGACATACGATCTTGCTTTCGGTGTACTTTTGCAGAAATAGGAACAAGGTCAAGATAACTTTTCATTCGCATTCCCTCCCAAGTCTGTCAGTACGCCGTCTATGACACGCAATACGCGGTCGACCATAGAAGTAAGGCTGTTGTTGTGTGTGATCATAAGAATTGTCTGTTGGTAATGTCTGGATGCTTTTGTCAGCAGATCAATAACATCCTGGCTATTTTTGCTATCCAGATTGCCCGTGGGCTCATCCGCAAGAATCAACTTTGGCTTTGTGATCAATGCCCTGCCAATAGCGACACGCTGTTGCTGACCGCCAGAAAGCTGGCTTGGCAAATGGTCTCTTCGGTCTGTTAAGCCAAGTAATCCTAATATTTCTTCTACATCAGAGGTTTTCGGTTTGCGGTAATCCAAAAGAAGCGGAAATACTATATTCTGTTCAACCGTCAATTCAGATACAAGCTGAAAAGACTGAAAAATAAAACCGATATTTCTCCTTCTGAAAATCGTGCGTTCCTCTTCTTTCATTGTAAAAAGATCATTTCCGTCCATCGTGATCACGCCAGAAGTAGGAACATCCAATGCACCGATGCAGTTTAAAAGCGTGCTTTTTCCAGAGCCAGATTCACCGACGACAGCAACAAATTCTCCTTTTTCCAGAGAAAAGGAGACATCTTTTAAGGCATCAACCTTTACCGCACCCGTTCCGTATGTTTTACATAATTTTTGTACTTTCAGTATTTCCATATATTTAAGTACCTCCTTCCTCGATAAAGGATAACACCTCGACCTTACAACCAGATGAATTTGAGCTTACGATCATGTAAGAAAGGACAATGTAAAGGTTGTTCCTTGTGATCGCTCACTCTGGACAGAAAGAATACCGCCTTGTCCCTCAACAATAGCCTTTGCTAATGGCAGTCCAAGTCCGATCCCTTGACTGTCTGAAGTGTTTTTGCTCCGGTAAAACCTCTTAAATATGTGGTGTATATCCTCTTGGGCAATACCGTGTCCGTTATCTGTAATAAATATTCTGATCATAGCGGGAGTCCGTTCACACGATATAGTGATCTTCCCTCCCGCATCTGTATGGTCAAGTGCGTTTTTGACAATATTGCCAATGGCTTCACCCGTCCACTCAATATCGCAATAAAGCATTTGTTCCAAGTCGCCATTTATCACAATTTCTTTTTTTTCACGGTTTGCCCGTGTTGTCAATTCGTTGATCGCGTGATCGAGAATATTGGGGATACTATGATCGGATTTTTCAAAATAGATGCTGCCTGCATCTATTCTTGTGATCTTCAGCATCGATCGGATAAGCCGCTCAATCCTCTTTAATGCGGTTCCTATCTTAAAAGAAAATTCTTTGACCGTTTCAGGGTTATCTGGCTCATTCTCAATAATTTCCTGATACATCATGAGTGCCGATAGGGGCGTTTTTAATTGATGGGATATATCAGAAATTGTATTTTTAAGAAACTCCTTTGTCTTTTGTTCCGTATCATTTTTTGCTTGAAGCATAGTAGCCAGTTGGTCAACAGAAGCTAAGAACTGATAAATATTTCCCTCCTTGGACTGCGGCAGGTGAACAGTATAGTTTCCATCTATATAGTCCTTAATGATGTTTTCTGATCTCCTATACAGTCTTTCCCTGCGATGCAAAAACAGCATGGTACCCAAAAACAGAAGCAGCGTCCATAGAAATAACATCACAAACAGGGATATCCGTGTTGTATTTTTAACAGCAGAAACATAAGGTAAATTTTCTATATCTGTGTTGTTTGAAAGACCAATTTCGGCTAAAAACTTATTTCCTGTAATGTCTGTTTCCGTATTCATCAAGGCTGTTGCGATCACTTCCTTTGAAATTCCTTCTTCCAGTAAAGAAGTTGCGATCGCATTATCGTATGTTAGAAACATTTCTTTTGTAGCCGCCGTTTGCGTATCTATCACTATTAAGCCGATCAGAAAAAGCAGAGGAACAAGTGCAGCAATGAAAATACAATACCAACGGTTATGCTTATCATGTAACAAGCTCATTCGTCCACCCCTTTCCACTGATAGCCAAATCCTCGGACTGTCAATAAATGCTCTGGATGTGATGGGTCTGTTTCTACTTTTTCACGCAGCCGCCGCACATAGACGGAAAGGGTGTTGTTGTCTACATAATCTCCTGTGCTGTCCCATAGCTCGCCTAAAATAATGTCTCTTGTTATGATACGGTTTGCATTCTTTACGAACAGACATATTAAACGGTATTCTACGGCTGTAAGCTCTAATGTCTTTCCCTTTAACAAGACACGACTGCCTAAAAGATCTATCTTGATATCGCCACATTCCATAACTGTTCCTGTCCCTTGATCTGACAATCCTGCCCGCCGCAGCAACGCTCGGATGCGTGAACATAGCTCGCCCAACTTAAACGGCTTTGTTATGTAGTCATCACCGCCGCAATCCAGACCACGGATAATACTGACTTCTTCATCGGAAGCTGTCAGAAAAATAATCGGTATCTGGCTTCCGTTCTTTCGCACCTTTTCACATATCTCAAAACCTGTTCCGTCTGGCAATGTGACATCAAGAATGAGCATATCGTATTTTTCTATCTCTGGTAAATAAGTCAAGATCTCCTGCACAGAACGGACAAAATCGACATCAAAGCCATTTTTCTTTAGCGAATATTGCAGTCCGTCTATCAAACTTACATCATCTTCTAATAATAAAATCCTATTCTTCATGATCCGTTACCTTTCTCCGTTTATCAACGGGCTTTTTTGCCACTTTGGGAATAGGCCATACACGGTTGATATTCATCGCGCCATCAATACGGTTTTCCTTACATGACCGTTGTACCCACCGAAGTGATACATTCCATTTTTCTGCGGCTTCCTGTGCAGTCATATATTCAAATATTTTTTACCTCCTGCTGTGTACTGTATATACATTATAGCCGTTTAAACAAATTATATCAATCACTCGAATATGAACTTTTCGAAAAGGTCTCCTGCTTTTTTCATTCCCGAGATCCGAACAAAAGGAATAAAAACTGATGTGCAGGTGGTCCTTATAAAATGGATATGGTAAAATCTTATTAAGAATAGAGCCAGTATCCCATCCAGACAGAAATCAGAGTTCTGTTCTGCCTGCTCCGCACCATTGCGTCGTTAACATTTCTAGACGATGCACCGCATTGCCGTCGAAATGTTGCCTAGAGTGTGTCTGAAAACCGCTTTATGTCAACTGTAAGTCACAATTTGTGGAAGATCTGACCGAAAGCGGGCCAGATCTTCCACAAAGGGGGGCTTGCAGGTGGCGTGAATGGGTTTTCAGACACACTCTAGCACTGGCACAGATCAGACAAAACAGAATTCTAATTTCTAACTGGATGGAGTACTAGATTTTATTCGAAAGGTATATAAAAACGGATATTCAAGGATCATTTTGGGGATAACAATATGAGAAAGATGATATCTGCCTATAAAAAAATAAAAGTTTTTTGTCACACAGACAAGGGAGCGTTGTCTAATTAAGTAGGAGGTAAAAATCTATGGATAAAAAAAAGAATGAGGAATTACAGGCTTTGGTCGATAAAGCCACAGCAGGGGATAGAAAAGCCCTTGAAACGCTTGTCACAAGTGTGCAGGATATTGTATTTAACCTATCCCTGCGGATGCTTGGCACATTTGCAGATGCGGAGGATGCCACGCAGGACATTCTGTTGAAGATGATCACGCATCTGTCTTCTTTTAGAGGTGACAGCTCATTTACGACATGGGTATTCAGCATTGCTGTCAATCATCTGAAAAATCACAAGAAACATATGTTCGCACATTTTCCATTGAGTTTTGAGTACTATGGAGATGACATCGAAAACGGAAAGATCCAGGATGTGCCAGATCTAACGCAGGATGTGGAAAAGGATATCCTCGCTGAAGAACTGAAAATGTCCTGTACCAATGTGATGCTGCAATGCCTTGATGTGGAAAGTAGATGTATTTTTATATTGGGTACGATGTTTAAGATCGACAGCCGTATTGCAGGGGATATCTTGGAAATGACACCAGGAGCGTATCGTCAGCGTCTTTCCCGGATACGCAAAAAAATGGCCGACTTTCTTGGACAGTATTGTGGAGAATACGGAAACGGTAAATGCAGATGCAAAGATCGGGTGGATTATGCAATACAAAACCATCGGATAGATCCACAGAAACTGGATCATACGACAGCCGCAGAGATCCCTATCAAGACTATGCTCGATGTGAAGAGTGCCATGGAAGATATCGACGATCTATCACAGGATTTTTCGTTCTGCAGATCCTACCGATCTCCCGAACACATGAAACATCTGATACAGGAATTGCTGGATTCCACACAGTTTTCGATCATCCAAAATTCGTAAAGGAGATAAAAGATCATGAATACACAGTTGATCATAGATTACTTATCGGCATTAGACATGAATAACAATCGCGAATGGTATCATGCAAACAAGGATGCTTATAAAAAAGCAAACGCTGAATTTTTAGGACTATTGCAGGCTTTGATATTGGAGATCGGAAAGTTTGACAACAGCATCATACATAACGATCCCAAAGACCTTACATTTAAGATCGTAAGGGATACCCGTTTCAGCAAAGATAAATCACCTTATAATCCGGCATTCCGCGCCCATATCTCCTCGAAAGGAAAGCTTCCTGTTCCTGTTGGATATTACTTGATGATAAAACCTGATGACAGATCCTTTTTAGGCGGCGGCTTGTTTGCAGATATGTTCAAGGACGCAACCACAAGGATACGTGATCATATCGCCCATACTGGGGAAGAATGGGAAAAGATCATCCATGATCCGGAGTTTGAAAAACATTTCACAGTACAGGGAACAACATTAAAGAATGTTCCAGCGGGATATGAGAAAGAGCATGCCCAGGCGAAATACCTAAAATTTAAGAGTTGGTATCTGGAATATCCGATAAAAGATGCGGAGTTGAACGATGCAGATGCCTTTCTTGCTAAGGCAGCAGAGCTTTTCCGGACCATGAAACCTTTTAACGACTATCTGAACAAGGCACTTGTGGGTTTTAAGATGCCAACAAGGTAGCAGAATATCCAGATCGTGGCCGATCGCACACTTAATAAAAAAGAGGATGGCTGTTGATCGGCTGTCCTCTTTTACGATCACAGGAGAAATTTCAAAGATGAGAAAGAGATCTTGTCCTTTTAAAGCGGGCGGTTTTCTGGTATAATAGATGACAGAAAATAAGATCTTAGGAATGTTTAAATGGTATAGCAGATACGGAATGAAATCGCGGGATACAGATCGGATGGGGGCAGACAGTGGACGATAAAATGTATAGATATGAATCCCTGATCTACGGAGCAGGTGACACAGGCGGCGCTTATGTCATTTTCCCTTACGATATCAGGAGAGAGTTTGGGCGGGGACGGGTGAAGGTCCACGCCACGTTTGACGGAGAGCCGTATGATGGCAGCATTGTAAATATGGGCGTGAAGAACGCTGACGGGAGCATATGTTATATCATAGGCATTCGTAAAGATATCCGTTCCCGGATAGGGAAACAGCCAGGAGACAGAGTTCTGGTGACAGTCAGGGAACGTGAATGATGCAGGAGGGGTGTCTTATGAGAAATGAAAAAATATATCAGATGGATCTTTCAAAAGTGTACCGTCTCCTTGTCGATAAGGCAGAGAAAAAAGGGCGGACAAGGGAAGAAGTGGATGAGATCATCCGGTGGCTTACCGGGTACGATCAGTTGGAACTGGAAGGGATGCTGGAAAGGCCGGTGCCGTACGGGGATTTCTTCCGGGATGCCCCGGAATTGAATGAAAACAGACGGCTGATCAAGGGCGTGGTCTGCGGTGTCCGGGTGGAAGATATCGAAGAGCCTCTGATGCAGGAGATCCGTTATCTGGACAAACTGATCGACGAGCTTGCCAGAGGGAAGGCCATGGATAAAATACTGCGCAAACAATAGATCACAGGCTCCGCCAGCAAACCTATCATCATAAAAAAAGCTGAAACCCTCTTTTCCGAGTTTCAGCTTTTTCCATAAAATGAGACATCGGGGATTCGAACCCCGGACAACTTGATTAAAAGTCAAGTGCTCTACCAACTGAGCTAATATCCCATATGTGATTGATCAATCGCATCCTCGTCCGAATATTCGCTAACCCTATACCGGAGGATATCTGCATATACCAATAAACAGGGCTAGCTGGATTCGAACCAGCGCATGCAGCAGTCAAAGTGCTGTGCCTTACCGCTTGGCGATAGCCCTTTGCCAAAGCTAAGGGTGGATAGAGGGACTCGAACCCTCGGCCTCCAGAGCCACAATCTGGCGCGCTAACCAACTGCGCCATACCCACCACAACGTGCTTGGAGGGATTCGAACCCCCGACCCACGGCTTAGAAGGCCGTTGCTCTATCCAGCTGAGCTACAAACACACATCCAATAAGATAAAGCGGATAGTCGTACCCGAATCCACAACATATCTGATAGAGAGGTTGTCCTTCCATCCCTGGAACACATCCTCACTCGGGGTGACAGGATTCGAACCTGCGGCCTCCTGGTCCCAAACCAGGCGCTCTAGCCAAACTGAGCCACACCCCGCAACGCAAGACATATTATATTACATAAAAAGCGAAATGTCAACCATATTTTTAAAAATTGATCATAAATATATAAAAAACCGGGAACGCGAAAAGGGGAACAACGCCCCCTTTTTTTCACCGCAGATAATTGATCGTAAAATGCACCTCCCCCTGATGGTCGATCTCCATGATCGCGTAGCTGGGCCTGCGCCCCTCCTGCCGGGGATAGGACAGACTGCCCGGGTTCACAGCCGTCACCGTCTCCTTGTACGTCACCACCGGTTTATGGGTATGCCCGAACAGCACGATGTCCTTCTTCCGGGCTGCGGCCTCCTCTATGATCCGGCTCAGGTCGATATTGACCCCATAATTGTGCCCATGCGTGACCAAGAGCCTGTGTCCCCCCAGATCGAGTTCCAGCTCCCGATCCAGCTCCGAGAAGAAATCATTGTTCCCCGCCACCATATACGCCGGGCATTCCGCTACCAGCGGGATATAGTCCTCCCGCCCCTCCACATCCCCGCAATGGATAAGCGCGTCGATGGGTTTTACCTTCTGCAGCACTCTCTCCAGGTTCCCGTCCCGTCCATGCGTATCACTTACCACTAATATCTTCATACTAATCCCTTTTTCATCGCCCGCAGCGCTTTCCCCCGATGGCTCACCCGGTTCTTCTCCTCCATGGAGATCTGGGCATTGGACGGCCCGTCCAGATCCAGATAAAAGATCGGATCATAGCCAAAACCATTTTCCCCCTGCGGTTCATACCCTATATATCCTTCCATCGCCTCCCGCACCGTCACACAACGGCCATCCTCAAAAACAGCCGCAATGGCACAGACAAACCGCGCCGTGCGCTGCTCCTTGGGCACGCCGTCCAGACGCTCCAGTATCCGGGCATTTTTGATCTCATAGGACGTATCCTCCCCCATATACCTGGAGGAATGCACCCCCGGCTCTTTCCCCAGATGGTCGATCTCCAGCCCTGAGTCGTCCGCCAGCACCAGCGTATGGCTGATCTCGTGGACAGCCCGCGCTTTGATCAGCGCGTTCTCCTCGAAAGTGGCCCCATCCTCCTCTACTTCCACCTGAATCCCCGCCTCTTTCATGGACAAGATCTCATACCCGGTATCGGCCAAGATCGACCGCACTTCTTTCATCTTGCCCGCATTGGACGTGGCAAATATCAGCTTTTTCACATTTTCTCCTCCCTCTCCAGTCTTCACTGCCCCATTATACCACCATTTTTCCACTTTTCACAACAGCTATCTCACTCAGAGATCAGCTTCTTGCTCATAAATAAGACCTTGAACCCATCCACCGTCATGACCACCGCCAGGATGAAGATCGGCAGGATCAACACATTCTGCACCCCCTGGACCATCAGTGAACTGCCCTCCGCTTTCTGGATCAGCGCCATCAGATTGCCGTAAAATGTGATGCACAGGGAACTCAATGTAGCCGCCAGCATAAAGAACATGGGCAGATAGAACATCTTATAGTTCCGCCCGATCCGTTTCAGCCAGCAGGCCACGGCCAAAAATGCCGGTACGGCCACCAGCTGGTTGCACGCGCCGAACAGCGCCCAGATCTTCTGGTATCCGGCCAGGGTGAGCAGCCCGGCCACCCCGATCGTGATCACCGTGGACACATACATATTTCCCCAGAACTTCCCGCCTTTTTTTCCCTCGAACATCTCCTGGAACAGGAAACGTCCCAGACGGGTGGCCGTATCCAGGGATGTCAGTGCGAACGCGGAGATCGCCAGCAGGATGATCGTGTTGATCATCTGTTCCCCATAGGTATGCACGCCCAGTGCCGCGAAAAAACGTCCGATCGCCATGGCAAAGACCTGGGGCGGCGTGCCGATCTCCTCGTACATACCGTCCTTGGTCAGGTAGCCCACCGCGATCAGCGCGATCGCCGCCAGCACACACTCGATCAGCATAGCCCCGTACCCGATCAGTTTGGCATCCTTCTCCGAATTTAACTGTTTTGAGGTCGTGCCCGAACCCACCAGGCTGTGGAAACCCGAGATCGCGCCGCAGGCCACCGTGATGAACAGGAACGGGAACATAGTGCTCCCACCCACTTTCCACCCGGTAAAAGGCTCCAGCTGCACTTTCGGATCCGTCAGGACGATCCCCGCCACCGCCGCGATCATCATGAAATAGAGCAGAAAACTGTTCAGATAATCCCGTGGCTGCAGCAAGATCCAGACCGGGGCCACCGACGCGACGAAAATGTAGACGAAGATGACCAGCATCCATGTGGTCTTCGTCAGGTACACCGGGAACATCAGCCCCGCCGCGATACAGCCGCCCAGCAGGATCACACCCAGGACAGTGCTGACCACCAGATTTAAATTCGTACGGTTGATGAACCCGAAGCAGACCGCCAGCGGGATGAACAGCATGGAAGCCGTGGCCACAGAGCCGTTGGCCGGGATCCTCACCATATTTCCGGTGGCCTCATCCACAGCAGATCCCGCGAACGTCCCCGCCACGATATCGGCGAACGCGGCCACCACCAGCACCAGCACCAGCCAGGCAAATATGGTAAAGCACATCTTCGTCTTCCGCCCGATGTTCTCCTCGATGACCTCCCCCAGAGACTGCCCCTTGTGGCGCACCGACGCGAACAATGCCGAAAAATCCTGCACCGCGCCGAAAAATATCCCGCCGATGAGGATCCACAACAGCACCGGCACCCAGCCAAAGACCGCGGCCTGGATCGGCCCATTGATCGGCCCCGCGCCCGCGATCGACGAGAAATGATGCCCCAAGAGCACCGGCGCTTTAGCCGGCACATAATCCCGTCCATCCTCCAACGTATGGGCCGGTGTCTCCTTCGACGGATCCACGCCCCACTGCTTCGCCAGCCAGGAGCCATACGTCACATATGCCACGAGAAAAATGACCACCGTCGCGCCCAAGATCAATATACTACTCATTGCTGCTGTCCTCCTACCATATGTCTGTATTCTTTTACCAGCGGCTTTGCCGCCCTGTTGCCGCAGATCCGCCCCTCCTGCAGGTCAAAGACCAGAAGCCTGCTCTCACAGTATCCCCGGAGCGCAAATCTATAATTTAAATGGAATCTATGCCGGCGTATCTGCCGCCGCACGTCCCCGGATACCGCCCCGCGGCAGATGAAGATCCCGGTGATATACGTGCACATATGGTCCGGCTGCGGATACCGCTCCCCTCTGCGCACGAATCCCGGTTCGATCTCCTCTTGGAGCTGCCGCTCATATCCGCGCAGATCCGCCCCCGAGAACACGTCCATCTCCCGGAAAAAAACATGCTCGAACGTGTATGCCCGCCACAATTCGGCCTTCTGGACCAATACATATCTGCTGCTCGTCACATTACAGAAAGCATACGCGTCATAGACCACTTTCCCCACCGCAAACGGCCTTGCGATGTCAAAACAGGGCGCATAAAGACCGAGCAGGGCCTCCGTCACCTCCTGCAGCTTTTTGCAGCTCATGCCAAAGCGGCCGGATTGTTCCTGTTGTGCGGGGCCGGACCTAAGAACTGATAATAATAGGCTTTTAACATGCCATTATAAACTTTCCTGTTCTTATCCGCCTTCCGTCCAATGGCCCGCTCTGCCCGCTCATACGCGGTGAGCAGATACATGGACCAGCTGTCCAATCTCTCATATGCCTGTCCCAGCTCCCTGTACAGGGCGTCCAGATCCCCCTGTTCATCCAGCCTCTCCCCGTAGGGCGGGTTGCAGACCAGAAAACCGTACCGCCGGGAGTGGCTCAGCTGGCTCACCGGCCGCTGCTGGAAATGGATCATGGACTCCACCCCGGCCAGCCTGGCATTCTCCCTGGCGTACTGGATGCACTGGCCGTCGATGTCATACCCCTGTATATCCACGTCGATCTGCCTCTCCAGAAGATCATCCGCCTCCTCCCGGGCATCCTCCCAGCATTTCTTTGAGATCAGGTTCTTCCAGTCCTGCGCCTGGAACGGCCGCATCCGTCCGGGGGCCTGGTTCGCCGCCATCATCGCCGCCTCGATCGGGAACGTCCCGCCGCCGCAGAAGGGATCCACCAAGATCCGGTCGCTCTTCCACGGCGTCAGCATCAGCAGCGCCGCCGCCAGCGTCTCGGATACCGGCGCCTTCACCGTGTTCTTCCGGTAACCCCTCTTGTGCAGCGAGATCCCTGTGGTGTCCAATCCGATCATCACCTCATCCTCCAGAAGCGACACCCGGATCGGATAAGCGGCCCCGTCCTCCGGGAACCAACGGATCCCGTACACCCGCCGCAGCCTGTCCACGATCGCCTTTTTCATGATGGACTGGATGTCGGAGGGACTGTGCAGTTTACTCTTTATGGAATTCGCCTTTGATATCCAAAATTTCCCGTCCTTTGGGATAAAATTTTCCCAGCGCAACTTTTTTGTTTTCTCAAAAAGCTCATCAAAACTCTCCGCATGGACACACCCGACTTTGATCAAGATCCGCTCCGCCGTGCGCAAAAAAATATTTGCATCCGCCACCGCCCTGGCATCTCCCCAGAAAAATACCCGTCCGTCACGCACGCGGCTCACCTGATAACCCAGTTCCGTAATCTCCCTTTTCAGTACCGCTTCAAGGCCAAAGTGGCAAGGCGCTATCAATTCCCATTTTTCCATTCTTTGCTTCACCTATCCTTACATAAATAACCCACGCCCCGCTAAGCGCTCACTTACAACAAGGTAACTATCCGCCTTTTTTGTCAATATATTCACTTTATATTCTAAAAGATCAGGCATCGGACAGTTACCTTTTCATTTACTTTTTTATTATACTATGGTTTTTGCGAAAATACAAGGTTTCTGCCTTTATAGCCCTGCATCCCCCCGATCACCGAACAGGTCCGGTAGCCTTGACCCAGAAGGTCTTTTGCCACGGACATGCTGGCTCCGCCCCTGTCACAGTATAAGATCAATGGCTTATCCTTCGGGTAGAATTTGAGCCGCTCGGCCTCCTCATAGGGAACGTTGACCGCACCCTTTACATGGGCCGCAGCATACTCCTCGGGCGTGCGCAGATCTATGATGACTCCTTCCTTACGCTCCACATAACCGTCGAGCATATCCGGAGATATGGTTTCCAATCGGGACATGTCTCCCACCTTTTTTAATCTTTTCTATATAGTATATTCTCTAGGATCCACATGGGCACTCCCCGCAGGGATCCATTTTAAAAAGAAAGCCCTCCCGGAGTTTTTTATCATATAAGGGAATACGACAAAAAACTGCCGCATCCCATAAAGAGATACGGCAGTCCGGACATAAACACTTTTTCTCAGATCCTAGTATCTGGATCCGAAGCTTTCATTCGATGCATCCTGGCTGGAGCTTGTGGTGTTCTTATTCTGGTTTTTGTTCTGACTTTTGTTCTGGTTCTTATTCTGTGAAGCATTGTTTGTATGGCAGTCCTGAGAGTTTTTTGCATTGTTTGCATTGTTATCCATGTTCTTGTTTTCCTCATTTTCATAGTTTTTTGACATGATCGTTTCCTCCTGATCTCTCGGTTATTGTGTTACAACCTTATTATTTCTCAAACTTCGAAAAATATTACATAAATTGTATTGCTTTTTTTTTACTTTTATATTATAATTATCCATGTAAAAAAAATTTACCCTTCAAAAAATTTTTTTTACATTTATAACCCCTTATTTAATTATTTATACTCCCCTTGAAAACCCTGGTAGCTCCCCTACCGGGGTTTTCTTTTTGTACGCTGTCACTGCGCCGTCTCATAACATAAAAGGAAGATCCATCCCAGCATCTGTATACCGGGATGGATCTTCCTTTTATATCTCTTTACTGTTCTAACTGGAAACGCTCCACGATCTTTTCCAGGGTCTCTGCCTGATCGGAAAGTTCCTGGCTGGATGTTGCATTTCCCTCTGCGGTGATCGATGTGGACTGTACCACGGTGGAGATCTGATCTACGCCCTGGGTGATCTCCAGCAGGGATGTGGACTGTTCTGTGGAAGCCTCGGAAATCTTCTGGATCGCCTCGGTGATCTCCTTCGCACCTGTCACCACGTTCTCCAAAGACTGGGCCGTGGCATCCGCGATGCCGGAACCAGCCTCTACAACCCGCAGTGAGTTCTCGATGAGAACGGTAGTCTGGTTGGAAGCCTCTGCACTCTTTGAAGCCAAGTTGCGCACCTCGTCGGCTACCACGGCAAAGCCTTTGCCCGCCTCGCCTGCGCGCGCCGCCTCTACAGCCGCATTCAAGGCCAGGATATTCGTCTGGAAAGCGATGTCTTCGATCGTCTTGACGATCTTCCCGATCTCTTTCGAGCTGTTGCTGATATCCTGCATGGCCTTCATCATCTCCTGCATATGTAGATTGCTCTCTGCGATCTGCTCGCTGATGTAGGAGGTCTTGTCGCTGGCCTGTTTTGCATTTTCCGCGTTGCTCTTAACCTGGCTGGAGATCGTATTGATCGTGGCCGCCAGTTCTTCCACGGAGCTGGCCTGCTCTGTCGCACCTTGGGAGAGCTGCTGCGCCCGATCCGCGATCTGACCGGAGTTCCCGGCTACCTGACCGGAGATCTGGCTCACATGGCCCAGAGCCTCACAGATCTTGCCCACAAATCCTTCCATAGATTTCTGGATATTCCTGAAATCCCCGACAAACTCTTCCTTGATGTCGATGACGAAATTCCCCTCTGCCATCTGCTCCATGACCTCATCGATCTGGTTGATATAACTGGAGAGTGTCCGCATGGATGACCGCATGCTCTCCGCCAGACGCCCGACCTCATCGTTGGACACATAGCTGATCTCCGCCGAGAGATTTCCCTGGGACATCAGGTCCGCAGCGTGTTCCACATCCATGATCGGACGCACAATGCCGCTGGTGATCCGGATCGCCAGGAGGATCGCCACGAGGATCGCCACGAGCGCGCTCCCGAACATGACGATATTTGAGATCCACGCAGACTGTACGCTCTTATCGATCTCCTGCTCCTGTGCCGCCGTGATCTCTGCATCCAGCTCGTTGCCTAGGGTCACCAGCCCATTTAAAGCAGGCACGCAGCGGTCGAACATCATGTCTGCCGCCTCATCTTTCTTCCCTGCCTCGATCAGGCCGATGATCTCATCCGCCACGTTGAACCAATCCGTCAAGGCCTGCTGGTATTCCTGCATTTTTGCTTTGTCGCCGGTATAAGCCTTGGAAAACGTGGTCATACTCGCTGTAATGTTCTCTTTCTCCTCTTCCACATCCGCCACATAATCCGCATACGTCCCATTATCTGGATTCAACGCCATCTCACGGACGATACGCGCAGCTGTGTTGACATTCACCATGCAGGTCTTGAATGCGCTGTTAGCCGTCATCGGATACTCCACCAGCTCATTTAGATCGTTTCTGGTAGACCGCACCGCTGACACCCCTAAGACTGTGGTGAGGAGCAAAAAGAGGATCACGATCCCGAACCCCACCAGCAGTCTTTCTCTAATCTGTAGTTTCTTCATTGTCCTAGCCCCTCCTATGATCATTTCTTCTTAAAATATCAATGTCCCGAACAAGCCCTCTCAACTCACTTAAGACCCATCTCATCCAGCTGCTTTTTCAGATGACGATAGGAGACCCAGTTGTGATAAGGCGAAAGACGGAAACTGTATTTCCATTTGTGATCGAACTTTATCCTGTAATTTTTTACAAATGCCAATACAACGGAAATACGCCACCGGTCCGGCTCTTTCTTGAAATACTGCCACCAAACCCGAAACACCTCCTTTTCCTTTTCAGTAAATACATAAATATAAAAAGTCACATTTCCGATCACTATCTTATAGATCATCATCTACACCTGCCTGCTGATCCAAAAGTCCTGGCATTTCTTCATCCCACTATTATACCCCTTTTCTTGCGGTTTGTCATTGGTTTTATTATGAAATTTCTATTGCCTCTCCCGCCCCCACCTTGTATAATGAAAGGGATCCCAAACGGATATCACACACGACGCCGACGGCGTGATGGAGGAATAGATAGATATGGACCGCGAAGAATTTTTAGAGATCCTGGCTGCACAGCTCACCGGCGAGATCCCCTCACCTGAGATCTCGCAGCACCTGGCTTACTATAACAGCTTCATCGACCAGAAACTCCGGCAGGGCCAGACCGAGGCTGAGATCCTGGCAGAGCTTGGCGACCCCCGGCTGATCGCCAAGACCCTGATCGACACCGAGGACGTGCCCAATGTCCACGGCTACCAGCAGACTTACGCGTATTCTGCCGAGGAAGCCAAGCCGGATGGGGGCTTCACCCAGGAAGACGGCCCCTCCGGGGACTTCCGGCAGGAAACGGCGCCCACAGGCGGATCTCACCTGGACACATCCACCTGGTACGGCAGACTGATCCTGGCCGCCGGGATCATCGTGCTGGTCCTGCTCCTGTTTTTCGTCCTACGGGCCCTGCTCCCTGTCGCCGCCGTCCTGATCTTAGTCGGCATGATCTTCTCACGGATCAACCGCCGCTGATCCCATCGATCGGATACAGACACGAACGCCTGTCACAATGAACCTGCACGGTCTTCCACATTCTTTCTGAAATTGATCACCTCATGGTCATACGCGGTATCCATAAGGCTGGATCGGATCATAAAATCCGCGGTCGCCTTGTTGATGGCCATGGGGATGTCATAGACCTGTGCGATCCGCATCAGGGCTTTCACATCCGGGTCATGGGGCTGGGCCGTCAGCGGATCCGAGAAAAATATGACGAAATCGATCTGCCCTTCCACGATCTTAGCCCCGATCTGCTGGTCACCGCCCAGCGGGCCGCTGTTGAATGCGCGTATGGAAAGCCCCGTGGCGTCCGCGATCATCCTGGATGTGGTCCCTGTCCCGTAGAGACGGTGTCTCTCCAATATCTCCTTGTTCTTTCGACACCAGCCGATCAGTTTCGGCTTCTCATTGTCGTGCGCGATCAGCGCGATCCCCTTCTCCTCTTTGATCGTAAATGTGATATAGTCGCTGCTCATCCTGCGCTCCCTCCTCTGTATACATTTATCCTTTTCTATAGATTATAGACCCTCCCGACTCAGATTACAACCAGTATCTGTCTAAAAACCGCCCTTCTGCACTTTATACTGTGATCCAAATATCATTATAATTGTCTTAATTTTTCTCCTGTTTTCATGCATAATATAGTCAATGGGAGAGTACAGGTATGAATGTAAATGATCATCTGAAAGAATTAAGAGAAAACCGCGGCTACACACCCGCAGAGCTTGCGCATCGGAGCCATGTCTCTGAAAACCACATACGTTCCATCGAAAAAGGCAAGAGCCAGCCCACTGTCTATGTCCTGCTCCAGCTTCTGGAGGCGCTGAACATCCGGCCTGAAGAATTTTTCAAGGAAGATAAAGAGGTCGTCTACCCCACGGATTACGAAAAGGAGCTGATCGAGGCATGCCGGCGTCTTCCCACCGACAGGGCCGATGTCCTTCTGCTCCTGGCAAAGATGCTGGCCACCTGACTCTCCATGATAAAAACACATAAAAAAACCCTTGCAAAACAACTGTGTTTTACAAGGGTATCTTACGTGCGTGAGAAGATTCGAACTCCCGGCCTTCTGATCCGTAGTCAGACGCTCTATCCAGCTGAGCTACACGCACTCATGAATCCGCGACATCTCCGCCGCAACAAAACATATTATAAAGTATCCTTCCGCTATTGTCAAGACTGTTCATCAAAAAACATCAAAAATTTGAAAAAAAATCCCGCATACCGTAGACTTCCGGCTTCTCTTCCTCCGTTTTCCCCAAATCTCCGTTCTCTTCCTCTCCAGGCTCCTCCTCTGCGCGCACTTCTTCCCCAGGCTCTTCCTCCAAGTCCAGGATATCATGGATCTCCTGACCCACCAAAGAACTGGATTCCTCCATCACCTGGCGGACGGCTTCGTCCATCCGTTCCATCAATTTCTCTTCCCTGCGCGCGGCCATCTCGTCCACCGTATCCCGTATCTTTCGTTTGATCGGGCGGAACATGCGGTAGATCTTTTTCTTCGGCGGCAACAGGGCCAACATCAGGGAACGCCACAGCCAGCACAGCGGCATCAAAAACGGGGCATCCTCCAGGATCGGGAAGACATGCTCCATATACCGCCTGTCCGGGAACAGGAATCCCCGGAAACGCCGCACCCGCTCTTCCCTGCGCTTCCTGCTCTGGATATCGGACATCTCCTTGACCAGCTCGGTCAGCTTCGCGCTCTCCTCCCGGCCCTGCGCTCCTCTGGTGAGGATGTACAGTTCCATCGTCTCATAGACATCCGCTTCCTCATCGTATTCCTTGGCATACCGCTCGTGCTGGTCGCCGAACCATATGAAAGCCAGATCCTGCAGACGATGGGCAAAATCAGAGATCCGGGCAGATTCCAGCTCCTTCTCCACATACTCCCAGTCCAGTCTGTCCTTATAGACCTTGTAAAACTGCCAGTAATCTACCATGTCACTGATGCGGATCTCCCCGCGGGCGTACTGGTTCACCAGATCACACACCAGATAGATATAGAACTCGTTCTCCGTAAACTGATGCAGGAACTTCTCTCCCTCCATCAGACGGATCACCTTGACCGGAAAATCAAAATATTTCCGCAGATGCTTCGTCCTAAAGCCCAGATCCGTATAAAAAACGACCGTGGTCTTGGGGACCCGGTAGTAGAACTCTCCCGGCCCTTTCCAGTTCTCCCGTTTCTGAAAATCCATGGAACGCATCAGGGAATGGATCTTCGCCTCCTGACCTTCGTCCACCAAGATGCGCACCCGATCCAACGCACGGACTTCCCTGGGCTCATAACAGGTGCTCATGATCCCGTCCTTGATCAGCAGCGCATGGATCTTATTCTGTTTGAACTGCCACATCACCATTTCCGCGGCATTCCTGTAACGCTCCTGGGAGAGCAGGGATTCCGCGTACCGCTTGTGGAAGGAACCCTTCCATTTGGGCGCGATGTCGTCCTCCAACCCCAGTGTCGCCAGGTACACCACATGAGCGACTTTGTGGTAATCCGCCATTTTATAGATGTTTTCCCAATCCAGCTTCCTCACAGAATGGGGGATCTCCGTCTGATTTATGATCGACGATACGATGGAAAGCAGATAACGCCCTTCATATTTTTCTTTTTCAGTCATTTTGCCTCCTCATCCGTTGCTCCATCCTGTGGCCGGTGCTGTCTGATAATAATACAGGCAAGAGGCGGAAAGCCCCCTGCCCTCTTTTCCAGACACACATGCGTTATGCCAGATAATTGACCATCAGTCCCAGTGCGTAATAATTGTTCAGATTATATGCCCCTGACCGTGCAAACATGTTCATGAAATTGTATTCATTGGTCATGTTGTCGATCTCCGCAGATTTCAGATCATTATTGATCAGGCTGACGGAATTTGCTTCCAGCCCGCCGGACGCCTTCCCATAAGCTCTGGCCGCCATGCCGTTGGAGCCGCTGATGATGTCCCGGGTCAGTGTGGGGTCCTTCTTCAGCTGTTCAGCCAGAGTCTCTGTGTTGACCTTCAGCGTGCCGTCTTTGTTGGTCGTGATGCCGATCAGGTCCAGTGATCTCTCCGGTGCGATCCCCATGAGCATGTTGCGCAGCTGCCTCTCCACGCCGCTGCCGCGCCCTGAATTGGCGCTGAGCAGTTCGATCGCGCTGTTGTAGCTCTTTACCAGGTCTTCCACAGCCGAGATGATCTTCTTGTCATCCGGTGCGGTGCTGATCTGTACAGAGCCAGTGTCCTTGAGCTGTACGCCGATGCGTCCCAAGTCCAGTCCGATCGAATTCGTATCCGATGCGTGGCTCGTCGTCCGTCCATTCTCAGTCACGGTATATTCCGCGTTCTGCGCATTGACCGCCACCTGATCCAGTCCCTGGGCCGGGCCAAGATCGCCGGATACTGTGAATGAATTGTGCTGTCCCGTCTCCTTGCCGCTGATCTGCAGGCTGACTTTGCCGTCTTCCTCAATGACTTTTGCCCGCATATTGCCGTTGGCGCTGTTGATCTGGGACGCCGCCTCTTTTAACATTTGACGGTTCGTCTTTGCCGTTCCGTCGTCATAAGTGGCGCTGACATTGACATTGATGGAGCGTCCCTGCGCGGATTCAATCTTGAGATCCATATTCTGAGACGCAAGCTGCCCACCCTGGATGGCGTTGCTGTTATTCTGCTGCGCCTGCGCCAGCTGCTGGACATCCACCGTAAAAGTCTTGGCTTCCCTGGGCCTGTAGTTGATGCTCGCGTCCGCGATATCCGTATCCGAGCTAGTCACACTCAGATTGCCCATGACTCCCGAACTGTTGGCCGCCATCAGCGAATTTGCCGATGAGAGCAGATCCGACATTGCCGTATTGTACTGCTTCAGGAAATCCACAGACCCGCTGCCCACAGATGAACCCGTGCTGGCCCCGCCAGACGTACTGCCAGTCTTGGACAGGCCATGTTTCGCCAATGCTGACTGGAGTCTATAGTCATTATAACTATTGGTTATGCCGTACATATTATTTAAAGATGAACCAATACCACCGATCGCCATAGTTGTCTCTCCTTTCTTTCATCTATGATCTGAGCCATGCCAGACCCGCCTTGAAACTTTAAATATGATCTGGCTTTTCTCATTTTATATATCGGCCCACACCTGGAAAATATAAGGAACTGCGGAAAAATAACTGCCGCATATCACCCGGGATCTTCTGTGTTCCCGGATCCCAGCATATATCAGCCGCTGCCCAGAAAGGATTTTCTGTCCACATTCTCGCGGACATCGTAGCTGTTCCCATACCTCTTGCGCATGACCTTCCGATAGGCAAAGATATCCATGGCCCTGGGGTCGTACCTGCCCCGCTTCTCATCGCTCACCAACGCGCCCGCCACCAGTGTGAGCACCCTTTTGTGCATCACATTGACCAGGTCTTTGGAATGGCTGACCATGAGGACTGTGACCCCCGCCCGGTTGATCTTATCCACCAGCGACATGATATCCCAGGCGAGCCCGGGATCCAAGTTCGCCGTGGGCTCATCCAGCACCAGGATCGACGGGTTGGTGACGATGGCTCGGGCGAGCATGGCGCGGGCCCGCTCCCCGATGGACACCTCGATGGGCAGATGGTCCTCTTTTCCCGAAAGTCCCATCAGTTTTAAGGCTTTCATCACCCGCGTCCGCCGGACGGCCTCCGGCTGCTCCGTCGCGATCAGCGCCAGCTCCACATTCTGATATAGATCCATGTACTCCAGAAGGCCCGCTTCCTTATCCATGATCCCGAACTGCCTGCGGAAATAAGGGATCTTTTTCCGTGTGAGCTTCCGCACGGCCTGATCCTCCACATAGATGCTGCCGCTGGTCACCTCCGCCCGCTTCGTCAGGAGCTTCAGTAAAGTGCTCTTCCCGGCCCCGCTCTCCCCGATGATGAAGACAAATTCCCCTTTCTGGATCTCGAAGGAAACTTTCTCGAGGCCGATCGTGCCTTCCTGGAATTTTTTTGTCACATGGTCAAATACGATCTGCATGTTTTTTCGCCTTCCACATGTACTTTTTATGGTATAATGATAAAAACCATAGACAAGGAGGTCGCCCGTATCATGAAATACGGCATTTTCATAAAACAGCACTGCCTGCCCTTAGCGCTGATCGCCCTCTGCGGCATCGGCTACCTGCCCCTCTCCTGCGAGATATCCACCAGCGCACTGCCGTCCAAAAGGGAAGAGAATCCGATCCTGCTGGCCTATACCCCGGAACCAACGCCGGAACCGACACCAACGCCCACACCGACGCCCACTCCCAGCCCCCGGACAGGACCTTCTCTTTTGATCATCCCCCCGCGGCTCCTCTCCGATGGCACCTATACGGGGACCATCGCTACAGGGATGGGGGCCCTGCACTATTTCAACCAGCACGATTCCCGCTGGGCGGATTACCTGTGGGGCGGGCAGGACCCGCTCACCTCCTACGGGTGCGGGCCCACCGCGCTGGCCATGGTGGTGGACAGCTTCACCGAGCATGACGTGACTCCCATCGACATGGCCGTCTGGTCCCAGGAAAACGGATACTACTCCCCCGGCCACGGCTCCTTCCACAACCTGGTCCCGGAAGGACTGGCTGCCTTCGGCCTGCGCGTAGAGAGCAGCCAGATGGCCCTCACCCCGGAAAACCTCATCGGCGCGCTGGGTTTAGACAAGATCCTGGTGCTGCTCATGGGACCGGGACATTTCACTTCCAACGGACACTTTATCCTGGTCACCGGAGCCACCGAAGACGGGCTGCTCAACATCGTCGATCCCCAGAGCCTGGAGAACACAGTCACTCCCTGGGATCCGGCCCTGATCATCCAGGAGGTCCGCAACCCCTGCGAATACGGCGGGCCGGTCTGGGCCGTCTCCCAATACCCCCAGGCCCAGGCAGGGCCCGGCAGCTCAGGAGACGGCTGACAGCCGCGCAATGACGGCGCAGACAGCACACACATATCACCCAGCCATCAGCGCAACGCCATCCTGGACCAAGATCTAGACGATCAGTCCTCCACCGGCGAAAAATCCTCTTTTCCTACGCCGCAGACCGGGCAGACCCAGCTGTCAGGGATATCCGCAAAAGCCGTTCCCGGCGCGATCCCTCCGTCCGGATCGCCTACCTCCGGATCATAGACATACCCACAAGGCTCACATTCATACTTTTGCATAGCATACTCCTTTCTTTAAATAAAATCAGATTGCAAAACTGTACTTCCATATACAGGGTTCGGGCCGGATATCTAACTTAAGGAGTGATCCAAAACGCTTTTGCGCGACGTTTTTGTATATCCGGCCCAAACCGCCGCAACAGACTTACACTCCGCAATCACTTAAATTATAATAAATACAAAGAGAAACCGTAAAGGGGGCATCCTGCGATTTCCAGCAAATACCTTTGTCCGGGATCTCATAATACAACAAAAGACCTGAAAACACCTCCTCGAAGGTTTTCAGGACTTGCAAAAATAGCGAGAAAGGGACTTGAACCCCCGACACTACGGGTATGAACCGTATGCTCTAGCCAGCTGAGCTATCTCGCCACATCTTTATCAGATTCTATCAGATGTAATATGGGACCTATAGGGCTCGAACCTATGACCCTCTGCTTGTAAGGCAGATGCTCTCCCAACTGAGCTAAGATCCCATATCTTGTCCGCCGCCGCATCGTTTTATTTCCTGTACGCTGCTGACTCCGTTATTATATGACCAATGCGGGGGATTGTCAATACCTTTTTTCTATTTTTTTCGGATTTTTTCCAAATGCCTTTTTAAACCTTCTTCAGATAGCAGAACCCATACGCCGGGACGCCGATCCCGGCCGCTTTTTTCACCTCCCCTGAGATCAGATCCTCATAATCACCGTCCGTCTCATTAATCCACGCCGTCTTATCCTCCCCGCTGAAATTGAACAGGCCGAGGATCTTCTCCCCCTGGTACGTCCGCCCGATGCACAGCACGGCTTTCTCCCAGGTCTCCACCGTCCAGGTATCCGCATTGGCCGCGAAGGTCTTCTCCCGTCTGCGGATCTGCTCCAGCCTGCCGAGCCCCTGGAAGATCTTCCCCTCCACCGTATCCGGATCCGTGATGTTCTCAGCCAGTCCCCATCGCATCACGCCCCGATGGATGTAGCGGGAATCCTGGGCTTTGTAGGGATCTTCTTTGTATGTGTAATCGTTGACCTGCCCGACCTCATCGCCGCTGTACAGGACCGGGATCCCCGACTGCATGAACATGTACGCATGGAGGGTGATATCCAGGCGGATGGCCCGTTCCATCGCCGCATCGTCCTGTTCAAACCCAGCCTTCTCGATCCCGCACATAGAGGCCGTCGTCCCGCAGAACCGGGCGTCCCCGGAGACCGGGTCGTAATTATACAGTTCCCCGCGGCTGTTGCTGTCCCCGGCCCAGCCCTGGAAATAATCATTCAGATACTGTTTGTGGGACCGCTCTCCCATGCCTTCCTTTTCCAGGAAACCATAATCCAGGCCCCAGCCGATATCGTCATGGCAGCGCAGGTAATTTAAGAACACATGATCCTTCGGCAGGGAATTTACGATGTCCAGCTGTCTCTTTAAAAGCCGCACGTCCCGGGTGGCCACGGTATGCCAGGTGGTCGCCATGGTCGTCACGTTGTAGAGCATATGGCACTCCGGTTTATCCAGTGTTCCGAAATAGGGCACCACTTTCTCCGGCTCCATCACCACCTCGCCCAATAATAAAACGCTGGGGCAGACGATCTCGCAGATCATCCGCATGATGCGCACGATCGTGTGGACCTGGGGCAGGTTCCGGCACTGGGTGCCCAGTTCCTTCCAGATGTAAGGGACCGCGTCGATGCGGATCACATCGATGCCCCGGTTCGCCAGGTAAAGGAAATTGTACATCATCTCGTTGAAGACCCTGGGATTCTTATAATTCAGATCCCACTGGTAGGGGTAGAAGGTGGTCATCACATAATGCCCCGCCTCCTCGATCCAGGTAAAATTCCCCGGCGCGGTGGTGGGAAATACCTGGGGCACGGTCTTTTCATACAGGGCGGGGATGTGCGGATCGTCAAAGAAAAAATAACGGCTCATGTACTCCCCGTCCCCCTGGCGCGCCCGCCTGGCCCACTCGTGGTCCTCCGACGTATGGTTCATGACAAAATCCATGCAGACGCAGATCCCCCGTTCATGGCAGGCAGCCGTCAGCGCCTCCAGATCCTCCATCGTCCCCAGCTCCTTTTGGACCTTTCGGAAATCCGACACCGCATAGCCGCCGTCGGAGCGGTCCTTGGGCGTTTCCAAGAACGGCATCAGATGGATGTAATTTACATTCGCCCGCTCCAGATAATCCAATTTAGAGGCCACGCCTTCCATGTCCCCCGCAAAATTATCAATGTAAAACATCATCCCTAACATCTCATTGCTCTTGTACCAGCCCGGGTTGGCCTCCCGCTCCTCATCCAGAGCCTTCAGCGCCGCGCCCCTCTCCCGGTAAAATCCCTCCATATTGTCGCACAATTCCGCAAACATGGAATTATTTCCATAAAGTTCTGTGTACAGCCACCGGAGTTCCTCGAAATGCCTGGCAAAACGTTTCCGGTAAATGTCTTTTTTCTTGATCGTCTTCTTTTTAAACACTTTCTTCATACACACGCCTCCCGTTTTATCCGTATCCTTTGAGATATACTCACGGGTATATCTATGTAGACTTTACCATAAAATCCCCAGATCTGCAAAAGGACCGTTCAGCCGTGGGGCGCCCATCCATGCTCCCCCACGGCTGAAGAACTGTAAAAAGATCACTGCCGCAGATAATCCCGCATCGTCTTCAGCGCGTTTTTTTCCAGACGGCTGACCTGCGCCTGGGAGATCCCGATCTCCGACGACACCTCCATCTGGGTCTTCCCCTGAAAATAGCGCATCTGTATGATCGACTTCTCCCGCTCCCCCAGGCGGTCCATGGCATCCTGCAGAGACAGGCTCTCGATCCAATGTTCTTCCTTATTCTTCTTGTCGCTGATCTGATCCATCACATAGAGGGTATCCCCGCCCTCCGTGTAGACTGGCTCATAAAGGCTGACCGGATTCTGTATGGCATCCAAGGCATAAACGATCATCTCCTTCCCGATCCCGATCTCCGCGGCGATCTCGCTGACAGTGGGTTCCTTGGAATACTGTTTCATATAATTTTCTTTCGCGTAGATCGCTTTGTAGGCGATGTCGCGCAGGGAACGGCTCACGCGTATAGAATTGTAATCCCTTAGATAGCGTCTGATCTCCCCCACGATCATCGGAACCGCATATGTGCTGAATTTCACATCCAGTTCCAGCTTAAAATTATCGATCGCTTTGATCAGGCCGATGCACCCGATCTGGAACAGGTCGTCCGCATTCTCGTTGCTGTTGGCGAACCGTTTGATCACGCTCAGCACCAGCCGCAGGTTCCCCTTGATGTACAATTCCCTCGCCTTTTGATCCCCCTGTTTGATCCTTTTAAACAGCTCATCTTTTTCTTCATTGGTGAGTACCGGGAGCTTTGATGTGTTCACACCGCATATCTCTACTTTATTAAGCGCCATTTTAAGAATCCTCCTGACTATGAATGAAAGCCACCCGATATCAGGACGCGCATCGCCCTGCCGCCGTCCGGGACTTCCACCATAAATTTTTCTCAGATCGGATCCCCTTTATTCAGCTCCCCCAAAAATATAAAAAATAATACCCCTTGACATTGCGCTTTTTCAGATATGCCAAAACAGACGGCCGCACGGAGTCTCAGAATAAACTCCGTGCGGCCCTCCCTCATGAGTATATTGTATGCTCCGACAGGCCAAGAACAGGCTGACAGACGCGTCGATATGGACGAAACATATTGCTTTTGCAAAAGCTAATCATACTATATCCCATGCCATAGTATTTGTAAAGTACTTTTTATCTGAATGTGTTTTATAGTTTACATTTTCTGCAAAAATTAAGATTCATGTAATATTTTTCCTCACAGGAGGCGGCCCTGCATCAAAAAAAATGATCAAAATGACCGTAAACCGGCTGCCCAAGCGGCTTTTCGACACCTGCCCCGGCCGCTCGAAAAATTTTTTTAAAAAAGTACTTGCAAAATCCCTCAAAATGATTTATTATATGCTCGTACGATAAAGAAATGGTTCGTTGGTCAAGTGGTCAAGACGCCGCCCTCTCACGGCGGAAACACGGGTTCGACTCCCGTACGAACTGTTCACAACTTCTGTTTCTTACCGAAGCAGGAGTTTTTTTATTTTTACGCCACAGCATATATCGGACAGGAGCAGACATATGGATATAAGACTGATCGCCATCGACATGGATGGGACTTGGCTGCGACCGGACAGCAGCATCTCCCCGCGGACCTACGAAGTGATCCAGAAGGCCATCGACGCAGGCTATTACATCGTGCCCACCACCGGACGGAGCTACCGAAATGCGGCCTCAGTCCTGCAGGACTACCACGGCCTGTCCTATTTCATAGGTGCCAACGGATCGATCGTGGTCCAGGCCCAGGATGAAAGAGTCATCCACTCACAAGACATCCCCTACACAATCGCCCGGGAGATCTACGACCTGGCGAGCCAATACGAGCTCTTCATCGAACTCTATGAGGGACTGGATGCCTACGTGGACACTTTCGGGATCAAATACCTGTATAAGGCCGGGCTGCTGCGCAGCTACTGTGACCAGCTCCTCTCCACCGACCTGGAACTGGACAGTTTGGATCCTTTCATGGCGGATCCCGGCCGGAAGATCGGAAAGATACATATCGTGTGCATGAACGTGGATCAGAAATTCCGGTTGAAGCGGCAGATCGACATATTAGAAACCGTAAATCCCCTGTCCGTGATCCCGATCAACCTTGAGATCGTCCAGGGGAACTGGAGTAAGGCCGACGGCCTGCGCAAACTGACAGAGCACCTGCACCTGACCGCGGACAACGTCCTGGCCATCGGCGACAGTGACAACGACCTGGATATGCTCAAGTGGGCCGGTACATCCGTCGCAATGGGAAACGGGAATCAACACGTCAAAGACGTGGCAGACTATATCACATCGAGCAATGGAGAAGACGGAGTGGCCGAGGCCCTCCTTAAATATATTTAAAAAAACAGATCATGATCTATTAATATCAAGAAGAAGGTAGACCGATATGGCTGGAAAAAATTCTTACAATGCGGCGAGCATTGCTGTACTTGAGGGTTTAGAAGCGGTAAGGAAACGACCAGGGATGTACATTGGCAGCGTGTCTGGAAAAGGTTTGAACCATTTGATCTACGAAATCTTAGACAACGCTGTGGATGAGCATCTGGCCGGATACTGCACCCTGATCCAGGTGATCCTGGAAAAAAACGGTTCCTGTACCGTGATCGACAACGGGCGGGGGATCCCCGTGGATATGCACGAGAAGGGGATGCCTGCTGAGCGCCTGGTGTTCACCACCCTCCACGCAGGAGGAAAATTCGACAATACCACATACAAGACCAGCGGCGGTCTCCACGGCGTGGGTTCCTCCGTGGTCAACGCCCTGTCCACATATCTGGACATCAAGATCAGCCGGGACGGCTGGATCCATCACGACTACTACGAACGGGGCGTCCCCGCCCTCTCCCTGGAACGGGACGGCTCCCTGCCCCGCCTGGAAAAGACCAGTGAGACCGGCACATGCATCACATTCCTGCCGGACGCGGAGATCTTCGAAAAGACCGATTTTTCCGCCGCCGAGATCAAGAGCCGTCTCCACCAGACCGCCTACTTAAATTCAGAGCTGAAGATCCGGTTCGAGGACCGCAGGGCAGATGAGGCGGAGATCATCGAGTACTATGAGCCCGACGGGATCATAGGCTTTGTGGCCGACCTGAATAAGAAAAAGGAGATCCTCTGCGAGCCCATATCCCTGCGGGGAGAGGCGGAGAACATCCGGGTAGAGGCAGTCTTCCAATTCACCAATGATTTCCAGGAAAACGTGATGGGTTTCTGCAACAACATCCTAAACGCAGAGGGCGGGACCCATCTGACAGGGTTCAAGACCACATTCACCGCGATCATGAACAATTACGCCCGTGAAATTGGGATCCTCAAGGAAAAGGATGCTAATTTCACGGGCGCAGATATAAGGAACGGCATGACCGCCGTCATCTCCATCCGGCATCCCGCTCCCCGGTTCGAGGGGCAGACAAAGACGAAGCTGGACAACCCGGATGCCGCCCGGGCTGTGAGCAAAGTCGTCGGCGACGAGATGACACTCTATTTTGACCGGAATCTGGACACTCTAAAGACCGTGCTCTCCTGTGCGGAAAAGGCCGCCAAGATCAGAAAGACAGAGGAGCGCGCACGGAACAACCTGCTGGCCAAGCAAAAATACTCCTTCGACTCCAACGGGAAGCTGGCCAACTGTGAAAAGAAAGACCCCTCCAAATGTGAGATCTTCATCGTGGAGGGAGATTCCGCCGGGGGATCCGCCAAGACGGCCCGGGACCGGAATTACCAGGCGATCCTGCCCATCCGGGGCAAGATCCTCAATGTGGCGAAAGCCAGCATCGA
Source organism: Clostridia bacterium (assembly GCA_910575625.1). Taxonomy (GTDB): domain Bacteria; phylum Bacillota; class Clostridia; order Lachnospirales; family Lachnospiraceae; genus MGBC164599. Next base: position 72,459 of record CAJTFD010000013.1, on the reverse strand, counting down.
CAAAGTTTTGGCCAACGCAGAGATCCAGTCCATGATCCACGCGTTCGGCTGCGGATTTTCAGAAGGGTACGGCAACGATTTTGATATCAGCAAGCTCCGCTATGACAAGATCATCATCATGGCGGATGCGGACGTGGACGGCGCGCACATCTCCACACTGCTGCTGACTCTGTTCTATCGTTTCATGCCGGAGCTGATCCAGGAGGGCCATGTCTACCTCGCCATGCCTCCCCTGTATAAAGTTCTGCCCAAGAAAGGTGAAGAAGAGTATCTCTACGACGACAAAGCCCTTGAACAATATCGGAAGACCCACAAGGGCTCCTTTACCCTGCAGCGGTACAAAGGCTTAGGCGAGATGGACGCCCAGCAGCTCTGGGAGACCACCCTGGATCCCCAGACCAGGATCTTAAAAAGGGTAGAGATCTCCGATGTCCGCCTGGCCTCCGAGATGACTGAGATCCTCATGGGGAGCGAAGTACCGCCCCGGAAAGCTTTCATCTACGAACACGCCCGCGACGCCCAGCTCGATGTCTAAAAAAAGTTTTGATTTGAAAGGTTAAAAGGGGTGGAACACTATGTCTGAACAGATCATAGACAATATCATACGGGCCGAATATTCAGAAGAGATGCAAAAGTCTTACATCGATTATGCCATGAGCGTGATCATCGCCCGCGCCCTGCCGGATGTCCGCGACGGGCTCAAGCCTGTACAGCGGCGGACTCTGTACGATATGTACGAACTGGGCATCCGCTACAACAGTCCATACCGGAAATGCGCGCGTATCGTCGGCGACACCATGGGTAAATACCATCCCCACGGAGACAGCTCCATCTACGAAGCCCTGGTGGTCATGTCCCAGGAGTTCAAGCGGGGCCAGGCCCTGGTGGACGGCCACGGGAACTTCGGCTCCATCGAGGGGGACGGAGCGGCGGCCATGCGCTACACCGAAGCCCGGCTGATGCGGATCACCCAGGAAGTCTACCTGGCGGACCTGGACAAAGACGTGGTGGATTTTCTGCCCAACTTTGACGAAACTGAACGGGAACCCAGCGTGCTCCCCGTGCGCGTCCCCAACCTGCTGATCAACGGCGCGGAGGGGATCGCGGTGGGCATGGCCACCAGCATCCCGCCCCATAATCTGGGCGAGGTCGTCGATGCCGTCAAAGCCTACATCAAGAACAACAGCATCACCGTCAAGGGGCTGATGCACTACTTAAAAGGTCCGGACTTCCCCACCGGCGGCCTGGTGGTCAACCAGGACGACCTGCTGGAGATCTACAGCAAGGGCTGCGGCAAGATCCGCCTGCGGGGCCGGGTAGAAGTTGAGGAAAAAAAGAACGGCAAAAAATCCCTGGTGATCACCGAGATCCCCTATACCATGATCGGCGCGAACATAGGGAAATTTTTAAACGACATAGCCACCCTGGTGGAGAGCCGCGTGACCACAGACATCACCGACATCTCCAACCAGTCCTCCAAAGAGGGGATCCGCATCGTCCTGGATCTGCGCAAGGGCGCCGATGTGGAGAACTTAAAGAACCTGCTCTACAAAAAGACCCGCCTGGAGGACACTTTCGGCGTAAACATGCTGGCCGTGGCCGATGGACGCCCAGAGACCCTGAACTTAAAGAAACTGATCGAACACCACGTGGATTTCCAGATCGAGATCTGTACGCGCAAGCATCAGACCCTCTTACAGAAAGAACTGGAGAAAAAAGAGATCCAGGAGGGCCTGATCAAAGCCTGCGATGTGATCGACCTGATCATCGAGATCCTCCGAGGCAGCAAGAGCCAGACACAGGCCAAGGCATGCCTGACCGAAGGAAAGACCGACAACATCCGCTTCCGGACACAGGCCAGCAAAAAACAAGCGGCCAAGCTGCATTTTACCCCAAAACAGGCCACCGCGATCCTGGAGATGCGTCTGTATCGGCTCATCGGCCTGGAAGTGGAAGCCCTGATGAAAGAGCACGCGGCCACCTTAGAGAACATCGCCTGCTATGAAAAGATCCTGAACAACTACGATGCCATGATGGATGTGGTGGGCAAGGATCTGAATGCGATCAAACGTCTCTATGCCCGCGACCGGCGTACCGCCCTGGAAAACGCGGGGGAAGCTGTCTACAAGGAAGCTGGACCCAAAGAGATGGAGGTCGTCTTCCTGATGGACAGATTCGGCTATGCCAAGGTCGTTGAGAAACCCACCTACGAACGCCACCAGGAGCAGATCCACGCGGAGTACCGCTATATCTTCCCCTGCCTGAACACCGATAAGATCAGCATCTTCACCAACACAGGCAAGATGCACCTGGCGAAGATCATAAAGCTCCCCCTGACAAAAGTGCGCAGCAAAGGTATACCCATCGACAACGTGAGCCATTTCAACAGCCAGGAGGAACAGATCATATTCGTGGGGGGCCTCCCGGAAGTCAGGGCCTCGTCCCTCCTGTTCGTCACCGCACAGGGCCAGGTCAAACAGGTGGAAGGCCCGGAGTTCGATGTCTCCAAACACACGGTCTGCGTCATCAAGCTGGGCGAAGGCGACGAAGTCGTTTTCGCCGGGATCTCCGATCACGCGGAATCCACCGTCATGCAGAGCCAGGAGGGCTATTTCCTGCGCATCGCCACCCGCGACGTGCCTTTCCAGAAACGAAACTCCCTGGGTGTGCGGGGCATGCGTCTGGGTGAAAAAGACCTGGTCAAAGATGCGTATCTCCTGAGTTCTTCCTCCGAATACACGATCAGCTACAACGATACAACCCTCTCGCTGAACCATCTGAAACTGGCAAAACGAGACACCAAAGGGGTAAAAAAATAGGAGCCTGGCCGTATGGCCGAGCTCCTATCTTTTATTATGTATCTATTTCCTCGATCCCTCTTAATTTTTCCGAGCCAATGTGAACTGGCTCATCAATGATTTCAGGAGAGAAGCCTGCGAAGAGAGCTCCTCGCTGGCCGCCGCAGATTCCTCACTGGTCGCGGAATTGCTCTGCACCACAGATGAGATCTGATCAACACCTTCTGTCACCTGTGTCAATGCCGCCGCCTGATCCTCAACCGCAGACGACACTTTCTTGACCTGTGCGACCACATCTTTTGCCAGCTCGTCTAACTTAGACAGGACATTGATGACCTTCTCCACGGCCTGCGCACCTTCGCCCACAGCCCGGCCGGAATTTTCGATGAGGTTCTTCGTCGATCCCGCGGCTTCCGCAGATTTATTCGCAAGGCTGCGCACCTCATCCGCGACCACCGCAAACCCTTTGCCGGCTGTACCTGCCCGCGCCGCTTCCACAGCCGCATTTAGGGCCAGGATATTGGTCTGGAACGAAATATTCTCGATGACGGCGATGATCTTCGCGATCTCCTCCGACGAAGCCAGGATGCTGTCCATGGCCTCGTTCAGGATTTTCACGCAGCCGTTGGCTTCCTCGACCTGCTCTCCCGTAGCGACGATGCCTTTTTCCGCCTCGCGGGCTGCGGCCGCAGTCTGCTCAGAACCCTGGGATATATTGATGATCGTCGCGGACAATTCCTGTACAGAACTTGCCTGCTCCGTCGCACCCTGTGCCAGCGTCTGTGAACCTGTCGATACCTGGGACGCACCTGCCGATACCTGCTCGCTGCTCTGATCGATCTGCTCCAGCGTATCGCTCAGCTGACGATTGATCCCGCGGACAGATTGCAGGACAACTTCCAGCGAACCCACATATTTATCTGCCGCCCGGCTCTCGACGTCAAAATTACCGTGCGCCATCTCACCCAGCAGATACCCGATGTCCCCGATCACATCGCCTAAGATCGTCTGACTCGTCCGCAGGGCTTCACACATCTCACCCAATTCATTTTTGCTCGCAAACTCCACAGGGATATCCAGCTTGCCCTCGCTGAAACCGACCAGGGCCTTACGTGCCTGTTCTGTCGGCCGCGTGATATTTTTGATCAGGATAAATGCAAACCACAGGCAGATGATCGTCGCGATGACCAGGATGATGGTAACTACGATGATGGTCGTCGTGATGGATCTTTCAACACGGGCCCTCTCATCCGCCATCCCGTCCACCAGATAATCATCCAGCTTTGTCGCCGCTTCGATCATCTTCTCCTGGTTCGGCGTGCCTGTCTCATAGATAAACTGCTTCGCTTCCTCCACATATTTCTGATCACCGGTCTTCTTGTACTCATCATACAAGGCCAGCAGTTCAGGGTTTGACTCCGCCCAGACATTCACCGTCTCCTTATATGCTTCAAGCAGATCTTTCTTTAACTGAGTAGGGAACGTCCGTTCCATATCTTCCATATATCCAGACAACCGCTTTTGGTTTTCTTCCGCTTCCGCATACAGATCCCCATTGGCATCCGAATCCGGCACCAGGAAGATATCACGGATATTCCGTCCGATATTGCTGGCACATATCCGGCAGTAAAGGACCGTCTCATTTGTCTTTACATCCTCCTCCAACAAATAATCATAATCCTCTTTCATCTTCACCATCATAAAAATACACACGATGATGATCACGACCGAGATCCCGATGACCGTCCCAAATCCAAGGAGCAGGCTTTTCTTGATCTTCATGTTCTTCAGCATCTGATCTTTTCCTCCAATCAATATTTTTGTTTGATGCTCACCCGCGCATGCTCTCCATCCGCCGTATATATGTTACTTTCCTTTATATCGTCCTATGAAATCTAAACTACCATCTCCTTCAAAAAAACAAAACCTTACTGGAGGGTGTTTGAAAACCGCTTTCTGCAAGATGTGTTTCACAATTTGTGGGAGATATGTTCCATATAAGGGCGGCGTAGCGGGCTACGGCAGCCGAATATGGGGCAGATATACCGCAAAGTGGGGAATACATCTTGCGGGAATGGGTTTCCAAACACCCTCCAAAATATGACTATTTAAAATTTATTCTACCACTTTGTTTTCCTTTTTTCAACATTTTATTGGAATAAAAAACCTGCCCCGGCCCGGATCCGCACGATATCCGCGTAAAAACAAGAGACATACAAAATGCCCACATATACCAAAAACCAATTGACACTACTGTGCACTCTGAACTATACTGATACCACCGGCGGCAGACTCCGGGCGTATCTCCACCCGTCTTACCTGATACTGGATCCCGCTGCCGACTGCTACAAAAAAACAACAGCCACAGGAGGAAAATACTTTGAAATTGATGATCGCATCCGATATCCACGGATCAAGCTATTACTGTGAAAAAATGCTCGCCGCCTTCGAACAGGAACAAGCAGACAGACTGCTGCTCTTGGGCGATATCCTGTACCACGGCCCCCGAAACGACCTGCCGAGAGACTATGCTCCGAAGACAGTCCTCAAGCTGTTAAATGAGCGAAAAGAGAAGATCCTCTGCGTGCGGGGCAACTGCGATACGGAAGTGGACCAGATGGTCCTGGAGTTCCCCATCCTGGCGGACTACTGCATCCTCTATATGGAAAAACACATGATCTACGCCACCCACGGCCACAATTTCAATCTGAAATGCCTGCCGCCTTTACAAAAAGGGGATATCCTGCTCCATGGACATACACATATCCCGTCGTGGGAACCTTTTGGGGATGATAACTTGTATCTGAACCCTGGCTCTGTGTCCATCCCTAAAGAGGGGAGTGCGCATGGGTACATGACACTCACGGAAAATGAGATCTGCTGGAAGGATCTGGCCGGGGATGTTTACCATACATTGACTTTATGATCGACGCATCTTCATGGATATCTCCTTTCTTGGCGGCGTCCCCCCGGAAATTTTCCCCCAAAAGTATTGACAGGTCGCCGACCGGCTGAGATAATGTGTTATAAGATCCAGAACATGTAAAAAATGCCCTGGACTGCCAAAAATAAACCTGCCGTTTATAGGCAATATTTACAAGGAGATATGATCATGAAAAATCAATTATTAGAAGAAGCAAAACATTCCAACACCCTGAGCAAAGAGCTGATCAGCAATCTGCTGGAATCCATGGACTACACCAGCATGTCATTCCTGGACTGGGCCGTTGACGTCCTGAAAGTCGTGAAGATCCGCATCGACCGCGGGGATAAGATCACCGATGCAGTGAGCGGCGTCACCTACGACAAAAATTCCTTTGAAGACTTTGTAAAGAAGAATTTCTCTTCCTATATACACAATCAAGTATATTTCGCACCGTATAAGATGGAAAAAGCATATTTTACCCTTCAAGCATGTGAGGGCGGCTACAACCTGGTGCTGGCTTCCTCCCCCAAAGAAAAGATCTACGAGTGGATCTCCAGCCTGAGCAAACGTTTTTCCCTGGTGCGGATGATCGCCACAGATGTGGTCTACATCAAGGACATGAAGAACAATTCCTACGCGCCTTTCATCTCCGAAAATGGAAAACACTGCAGATACTGCAAAAAAGAAGGCAAGATCTTAGAGATCTAAACAAACACGTTCTAAAAAACCTGCGGCCCCTAAAAGTGACCGCAGGTTTTTTCATACCTTATATATAATACATGTCCTGACCATAATCTCTGTGATCCAGATACCTTTTCTTAAGATCATCCAATGTGATCCCCTGCAGCAATTGATCCAACTGGCCGTTGATCTGGTCGATGACCAATTCCTGGATACTGGCGCTGATCCCATGCCCATGGCTATCCGCAGGTATCTCCTCATCCTCGATCTGATAACTGCCGTCCAGAGCCTCCAGGATCGCCGCCGCCGTGATGTTTTTCGGATCGGCGTTCAGCCGGTAGCCGCCCTGGGACCCTTTGATCCCTTTTACGATCCCGGCCCTTCGGAGGCTTGCGAAAACCTGCTCCAGATACTGGGGCGAGATGCCGTTGCGCTCCGCGATGCTGCCCAGCACGATGTGGTCGTTCCCCGAATTCGCCGACAGATCGATCAGGGCCCGGAGCCCGTACCTGCATTTTTTTGAAAATTTCATAGTCCTCTCAACGCACCGCCTTAAAGGCTTCCTCCAGATCCTGGATGATATCATCAATGTGTTCCGTGCCAATAGACAGGCGGATGGTATTGGGCTTGATGCCCTGTTCTAAGAGTTCCTCCTCTGTGCACTGGCTGTGAGTCGTGGTCGCCGGGTGGATGACGAGGGATTTCACATCGGCTACATTGGCCAGCAGGGAGAACAGTTCCAGATTGTCGATGAAATCTTTCGTCTTCTGGGCATCACCCTTGACCTCGAATGTGAAGATGGAGCCGCCGCCGTTGGGGAAATATTTCTCGTACAGGGCCTTCTGCGCCCCATCCTCCGTGACTGACGGATGATGGACCGCTTCCACCTGCGGATGCTCACGGAGATATCTCACCACCTTCAGGGCATTTTCCACATGACGCTCCACCCGCAGGGAGAGGGTTTCCAGTCCTTGCAAGAAGATGAACGCATGGAACGGGGAGAGGCATGCGCCTGTATCCCGCAGCAAGATCGCACGGATCTTCGTCACAAAAGCTGCGGGTCCAGCTACTTTTGTAAAACTCACACCGTGATAACTGGGATTGGGTTCCGTCAGGGATGGGAATTTCCCGGAAGCCTCCCAGTCGAACTTTCCGCCGTCGATGATCACGCCCCCCAGGGTCGTCCCATGGCCGCCGATAAATTTTGTAGCGGAATGCACAACGATATCCGCGCCGTACTCGATCGGGCGCACCAGGTAAGGCGTTGCAAATGTATTGTCCACCACCAACGGGATCTTATGACTATGAGCGATCTTAGCCATCGCCTCGATATCCACCACTTCTGAATTTGGATTTCCCAGCGTCTCTATGAAAAGGGCCTTCGTCCGTTCTCCGATCGCCGTCTCCACTTCTTTCTCGTTGAAGATATCCACAAACGTAGTCTGGATCCCATATTCCGGGAATGTATGCGCCAGTACGTTGTATGTGCCGCCATAGATATTCTTGGCCGATACGATATGATCACCATTTTGCGCCAGGTTCTGGATCACATAGGAAACAGCTGCTGCGCCGGAAGCCACAGCAAGGGCCGCCACGCCCCCTTCCAGGGCCGCGATCCTCTTCTCAAACGCGTCCTGGGTGGGATTGGTCAGCCGCCCGTAGATATTTCCCTCATCGGACAGGTCGAAGCGCGCCGCCGCATGGTCACAGTTTTTAAATACATAAGAAGATGTCTGGTATATCGGCACGGCCCGGGCGTCTGTCACCGGATCGGCCTGCTCCTGCCCCACATGGAGCTGCAATGTCTCGAATCTGAATCTTCTGTCTTCCCTCTTGATCTTTTCACTCATTTTTTATCCCCTCGATGTCTCGAACATTTTCCTATCATCTTTATATGTTTAGTATGTATTGATTATATGCCTATATTACCTACTTGTCAACTCGTTTTTTACGGTCCATCGATCCAGGGAGTACACGCCGCTCTTCATCCAGGATCAACGCCCCGCTGTTCGCGATGATCGGACAGAAAAAACCTATTCCTCCAGAATAAAATAGATCCTCGACGGACTCCTGGCCGATACGATCACAAAAAGGATCCCCCGAGCCGCCAGCTCTCTGATCGCACTCTGGATGCATGGAGCGATCAAAGAGCTGACAGATCCAACTAAGTGACATGCACATCGCCGGATATGATCGTCTCCATCTCAAGACCTCCCTTACTCCTGCTGCGCTTTTGCCAACAGCCAGGCCATCACATGGACCGCCTGCTGGAATCGGCCTGCGCGGATCGATCCCTCGATCTCCTCTGCTGTGTGTTTTTCCATATGCAAAAATTCCGTCTCATCCAACTCTAAGCCGCCCGCCCTGCGGCAGCCTCTGGCTCTGTATACATAGGCATAATTGTCCGCGATCGTTGCGTTCGAGGGTATGGTGATCAGATGTGTCCAGTCGTCCGACACATAGCCTGTCTCCTCCCGCAGTTCCCTTTTTGCCGCAGCAAGCGCATCTTTTGCGGTAACCGCATCGCCGCTCATACGATACTCCCGGCCTTCCTGACGCTCGATCCCTCCCGCCGGAAATTCCGTGGTGACCTCTTTGATCCCCTGACGGAATTGCCGGACGCAGAGGAACCGCCCCTCTTCATCTGATGCGACGATGACCACATAATCCCGGCGGCTGTAACTGTAATACGGCTCAAACACCGTGCCATCGGGAAAACGGTAGGCTGACCGCCGAAAGTCGATCCACTCATCCTTTATGATGTGCTCTGTCCTGACCTCCTCCCATACAAGGTCATCCCTGTCCTTCTCTTTATCATACTCCGATGCCATCTGCATCCCCTCCTCCATCCAATATCTGATATTGACAACTCTGTGCACAAACCTTAATATAAAAATATAGATCCTGACGATCCATTTTACAAGAGGATTTTCCTATGATACTGAGCGCCAGCCGCAGGACCGACCTGCCCGATCATTACGCCGATTGGTTTTATGACCGGATAAAAGAGGGCTTCCTGTATGTCCGTAACCCGTTCCGTTTCCATCAAGTCAGCAAGATACGCCTGTCCCCTGCGGTCATCGACTGCATCGTATTCTGGACAAAAAATCCTGAAAATATGTTCCCCAGGCTCCATGAACTGGATCCCTACGACTATTGCTTCCAGTTCACCCTGACCGGCTACGGCCAGGATATCGAGCCGGGGATCCCCCACAAACGCCGCCACATGATCCCCGTATTTTGCACCCTGTCCGATCGGATCGGCTCCGACCGGGTGATCTGGCGGTATGATCCCATTTTACTCAATGATATTTACACACCCGCTTACCACCGAAGAGCATTCCGGGAAATAGCACGCAGCTTAAACGGTCGTACCCGCAGGGTGGTCATAAGTTTCGTAGATCTTTATGCAAAGACAAAACGCAATATGGACGCGCTGGCCCTCCAGACGCCTCCGCAAAAAACACTCCTCAGCCTGGCCGCAGACCTGGCCGAGACCGCTGCCGCCAACCAGATGGAGATCTACTCCTGCGCCGAAGAGATCGATCTGCAAAAAGCCGGGATCCGACACGGCAGCTGCATCGACAAGGCTTATCTCGAAAAGATCATTGGCTGCCGTTTGGACGGCGCAAGAGATAAAGGTCAGCGCAAGGAATGCAACTGCCTGGAAAGCGTTGATATAGGAAGTTATAACACATGCGGGAGCGGGTGCAGATACTGTTATGCCAATTTTAGCGTGGCAAAGGTCAACGCCAACCGGCATGCATACGACGCAGACTCTCCTCTGCTGTGCAGCGCCCTCACCGGCCAGGATCAGATAAGCGAGCGGGCACTGCGTTCTCTGAAGATCCGCCAGCGCAGTCTGTTTGATGACTTTGACTGATCCTCTACATCCTCTCCCCAAGCGCTCTCAACAGCCCCCGGCATCCTTCCTCCACATCCCGCCACGTGGCTTCAAAATCCCGGGTATACCAGGGGTCCGCCACATCACCGGGCCGGTCTGTGTAGTCCAGCAGCAGATGGATCTTGCCCTCCGCGTCGCCGCCGCAGATCCGGCGCATATTGCGCAGATTGGCGCTGTCCATCCCGATCAGCAGGTCGTATTCAGTGTAGTCGCGTGCCTGCAGCTGCCGGGCTGTCTTTCCGTCGCAGCTGATCTGGTGCTCGGCCAGTTTTTTTCGGGCGGGTGGATAGACGGGGTTGCCCAGTTCCTCACGGCTGGTGGCAGCGGATGCAATGTGGAAGTGATCCGCTATCCCTTCTTTTTTTACTAGGTCTTTCATGACGAATTCGGCCATTGGACTGCGGCAGATATTGCCATGGCAAATAAATAATATTTTAATCATATCTCTGAAACTCCTTGTATTTACTGTATTTCCTTGATTTATCGGCTTTTCCTGTCGTTTGTAATCACTCTATGTTCTTGGCATATTGTAGTCTAAATTGGCATATCTTTTACCTCAAAAGTAGTAAAAAAAGTAGTAAATTGAAAAGAATCATGCCATTTTACTACTCGGCTTTTGCCATCCGTTCTAACTCCTCTTTCGCATCATCATAGCCAATATGCGTATAGGTATTCAACGTCACTCCTATATCAGAGTGTCCCATAAGGTACTGGAGTGTTTTCGGATTCATGCCGCTTTTTGCCATGTTGGAACAAAAAGTATGCCTGCATACATGGGGTGTGACCTTTGGCATCTGCACTTTATAGATACTATTGTACTTCTCACAAATATGTTGAAAGTATTTCTCCCAATGCAGGGCTACCATCGGCATATCATTTTTATCCAGATACAGAAATCCACATCTGCCATCTATCATAGGCTCAGTTTTTACCTTCTTTCGGTTTTCGATGATTCGCTGAAAACACGCATACACCTCATCAGACATAGGTATTTCCCTCGTACCGCTTGTGGTCTTTGTTTCCTCAATCACATACTCCATATTTCTTTTTCGTTGTAATTGATGATTGACATTGATTTTTCGGTTCTGCATATCAATATCATTCAATGTCAGCCCCACAAATTCAGAAATCCGAAGCCCTGTTTTAAATAAGATATAAATTCCATCATAGTATCTGCAAAAATGTTTATCCTGTGCTACAAATTCAAGGAAAGCCCGTTCCTGCTTTCTTGTAATCGCTTCTCTTGTCACACTGTCATTCACTACAACAGTGGCAAGCTGAAACTCAAACGGATTCTTGCGTATCAAATCATCATCAACTGCCATTTGAAATGCAGGTCTGACAACACCCCTTACAGAATGGATGGAACTATAACCTCTCCCGTCCTGCTGCAATTTGATAAGCCAACATTTTGCATCCGACAGTTTCACCTTGTCGATTCTTTTCCTGCCAAATTCTTCTTTCTTAATAATGTTGACCACAAAATTGTAATTGGCTTCCGTGTTGTGCCGCACCCCTGTTTTCTGCAAAAGGTACTTTTTAACCAGTTCCAGAACGGTCATCTCGCCGCCACGGGGAACTATCTCATCATCAATGTCTTTCAATATCAGCTTCTCTTTCTCCCTTAATGAAATGTCATCCCGTTTTCCCTGCGGTGTCTTGTCCGTCTTTTCCAATTTCCAACTGTAAACAAATTGCTGTTTTCCTGTGGCATCAATGTATTTGAATGCATATCGTCCGTCACGACGCTGGCTCTCTCCGTTGCGGAGAATACGATTTTTGCTGTCCCGTCTTTTTCCGCTCATATTCATGCTCCTTTCGTACAAAAAGAGCCCCGTCACGATATATTGTAGTATATCATAGACGAAGCCCTTTTTCCATCTTAAAAAATGAAAGCAGCATTTAGCATAGGACATCACAAATACCTATCTACAAAAGCTGCCTGCATATCTGTTCTTATCCAAGGTCATTCAAATAACTGTTAAATTCTCTAAAAATGTTTCAAACTGTTTCCTCTTGATTAAAAATTTCACTCCATTCTGAATGATAAATCCTGTATCAATATTATCTGTAACAATTCTTCTCAACTTCTTTTCTCCAATGTTGAAGTAAGCGGATGCTTCATCAATGGTAAGACAGAATTTATCTTTTATTTCAACCTGTGTTTGTTCTGCCATACGCATTTCCTTTCAATAATTATTATGACGGATTCCTCTGGGGAATCCCAATACTAATGGCAAGAGCCTTATCAACTCTTGCCATCGCTTCAGCAGGCATGATGCCCATATACTGTTTTAATCTTTTCTTATCTATTGTACGGATTTGCTCAAGCAAAACTATGGAATCTCTGTCAAGCCCCTCAAAATTCTTTACTTCGGTATGTGTCGGCAATTTTGCCTTTGTATGTGTTTTGCCCGTGATAGCGGCAATAATAACTGTCGGGCTGTGACTGTTTCCTATATCATTGGAAATGATAAGTACGGGTCGTGTTCCGCCCTGTTCTGAGCCGATAACGGGATTAAGGTCTGCGTAGTAGATGTCACCACGCTTTATAATTTTATCCATAATATCTTATTAACCTCCCATTTGGATTTAGGCAGGTGTTTCCTGCCTATGTAGGAGCATTTCTATTTGTCCTCGACACCCCGAAATGCGAATACGTTAAACGCAAGGGAAGTCACCAAACGGTCAGCAGCGAACTGACGCCACGGGAATTGCACCCCAACTGTCGGTCTGACAGAGCCGCCCTCATTGCCTGCGGCGGTTTGGTTACCGCTCGGACTGTGACTGGACGGGAGTATCATTGTCCTCTTTGTGGGTCATGGCGGAATCGGGAGCTGCCCGATATTTTCAGTCAGTATTTTTCGCTTGCCGCCTTTCGGCAGGTCATGGCGTACCGCTGCACACGCTTATGCTCATTACAGCCACAAAGAGAATGTATTTGGTGAATGGGTATTCAGTTACCAAAGAACGGTGGGAAGCTCATAAAAAAGCCCCTCACTTTTCCAAAGGAAAAAGTGAGGGGCTTGAGCGGAACAAATTTTTTATTTTTCCAGAATTTTTTTGAGCTTGGCTAATATTCTCCGTTTTCGGTCATTGATTGTCTTTTGCGGAATACCCGAAATGCTTGACCATTCTCTTTCTGACAGTTCTTGAAAAAAGATAGCATTTACCAACTTTTGCTCATCTTCAGATAACATGGCAAGGGCAGAACGCAGCTTGTCCAACATCATCCTATGGACAACAGCTTCCGCAACATTTACCGCTTCATCAGCGATGAAATCAATACTATTGTCATCATCTCTCTCAAATGCCTCTAAGGATAACAGGCTGTTATCTGCATCGAGTTTTTTCAGATAACGCCAACGCTCCTTGTCACGATAAAACTCAATATAATGTGCCTGTTCCGTTTCAATCAGACAGCCCTGCACGGGAATAAAGAGCTTGTCCGCATAAGCCCTGTCCGTTTCTCTGCGGTTGCAAAATTCCTTATAGGATAACTCTGTGTAGCTGCCACTTTCTTTGATATATACCTTTCTTGGTGCGTATTTCACCGTAAGTACCTCCAATCTGAATTTTTTTGAAAATCCAGATTGGCAGGCGGTGAACGGCATCCAACGCCAGAAACTGCCTTACGACGTATTCCTGCAAAAATCGACAAAAGAAAAACCGCAAAGGTTGTTATACCTTTACGGTTTATAGATATTTTAGTTCCAATATGTAGAGATTTAACTTCTACTTGTTGGGTGCAAAGCCCCCTTGTACTGAAATAGATTTTTTTAACAGGTTATCCACCCATTCTTTATTTGATATATGTAAATAGAAGTCATTGCTTACAGGCAATACAGCAAACCTGCCACTGGCAGCTTTCCTTGCATACTTTGGCATAAAAATCCCTCCAAACTTCAAAAAGCGAAGTCGGAGAGATTTCAAAGCATGGCAAATCAGCCCACCGAAACATCGTTTTTTTTATTCGGTGGGCTTGTCCTACCTGTGGTTATATAAAACAAAGCCAATAAACTGTGATTTCTCACAAGTTCATCGGCTCTGCATCTAATGTGTCTGGCTCTTTGATGACTATTACTTGTAAATTTGTTACTTCTATCAATGTTTCCTGCTTACATTTTGGACAATACAGTGGAAAATTCTTGAGTTCTGTATCTTCCCGTATTTTTAATCTTGTTTTATTTCCGCAGGCAGGGCATAACAGCCATTCTGCGTTACCTGCTACTCCCATTTAAAAAAGCGAAGGGACACTCCGATACAAATGGCAGCAAGTACTACCATAACAATAATTGGAACAAAGACATTTTCTATCGGAAGTCCTAATGAAGCAGCTTTCAATAGTTTTATCCCCTGTGTCAATGGCAGAATATCCGCTGCCTTTTGCAATGCACTTGGCATTACCTCATACGGCAGCGTTGCTCCAGAAAAAATAAGCATCGGGAAGTAAAGCAGGCTTGCTATCACGCTCGCCGTCTGGGAGTTCGGGGAAATCCCGCCTACCATCATGCCGATGCTGAATATCGACAGCATGACTAACAGATAGCTACCGAGAAAAGCAATCATAGAGCCGCCCATATGAAATCCAAAAAAGAGTGCTGAAACGATATAAAGCAGTATAAGCGATGCCACGGAATAAATTGTGTAAATCGCAACCTGCACCGCTAAAATCATCGCAGGACTGACAGGGGTAACTTTAAAACGCTTCAATATCTTTCTACTTCGATAATCAGACACCACAAGGGGCAGTCCCATAACACCGCCTGCACAAATCGCAATCGTTGTCAAAGCTCCAAAGGACTGTTCCAGAAACGTGTACGCCGCACCGGGGGAAGCAGGCTTATTACCATAAATAACGCCTAGTATAATCAAGACTACAAGCGGGATGCAGATTGCAAATATGACCATGTTCATATCACGCAGGGAAAGTTTCATCTCGTTTTTCAGCATTGTTTTAAATGTTTTCATTATCACTTGCCTCCTCATCAGAATACCACAAATACGCATCTTCAAATTTGTCATACGGACTGCCTGCAATGGCTTCTTCTACAGTTCCATAAAAGACAGATTTTCCTTTTTTGAGTATGCAGACCCAGTCGCACAACGCTTCTACCTCGTCCATAAAATGTGAAGTCAGAAAGATTGTCATTCCTTTTTCTTTGAGGTCAGATAAGATTTTCCATACCTCCCGTCTGGCTTTTGCATCAAGCCCTGTCGTCAGCTCATCCAGAAAAACAACTTTAGGCTGTGGTATCAGAGCTAAAACAATAAACAGCTTTTGCCGCTGTCCTCCAGAAAGCTCCTTGACCATGCTTTTTGCTTTATCGAAAATACCAAATTGTTTCAGAAGCTCCCCATAGTCTGCGGCGTTCCGATAGAGTGACTGCGTTACCTCGCATAATTCAGCAACCGTCACTTTGTCTTGGTAATTCGCTTCTTGTAATTGGACGCCGACATTTTCAAAAAGCCGTTTCCTTTGCAGGAGCGGATTCATCCCTAAAATAGAAACCGTGCCTGCATCGAATTTCCTTGTGCCTAACATACATTCAATCGTAGTGCTTTTTCCTGCACCGTTCGCTCCAAGCAGCCCGAAAACCGTCCCCTGCGTGACTGACAAATCCAGCCCCTGCACGGCAGTCAGTCTGCCATATGATTTTGAGAGCTGCTTTACGCTGATGATTTCATTCATCTGTCTTATCCTCCTTTTGCTGTTGTGGCTCTTATCTTAACAGCGAAAAAAAGGTTGGTGTTAAAATGTAGGGTTAAGAAAATTCCTTTTTCATATCGGTAAGAATCTCTATCATCTTTTCTGCATTTTTTTCGGCTGCCTGCAATGATACAATCAGCCTGTCGCAAACGGAAATAATATCGGTGTCCTCTTTCGGCGTGTTCAGCACCTGTTCAATATTTGCCTGCGGATTATGCTCAAGGGCATTCAGCATCCGCAGGATTGCTTCTAATGAGTAATTGGCACAACGGAGTGACCGTATTATCTTTAGCCGCTCAATATCCTCGCCTGTATAGAAGCGGTATCCGTTCTGTTTCCGTTTTACCCGAAGCAAACCATTCAATTCCCAATTTCTAAGTGCATCCATAGAAATATCCAGATACTCTGAGACTTCCTTTCGTTTTAAACAAAGAGACTGCTCCGCCGACCTGCCAGATAAAATCTGCTTTGCAATCTGAATCGCTTCCTCGGCGTTGCTTTGCTCTTTCTGTATTTGGGTTCGGTATTCCTCCGCCAAACAAAGAGCCTTATCAAAATCGCCTTTTGCAGAAATCTTGACAGTTTCTACAATCTTTTTCCTTAGTCCGTTCTGAAGCACTTCTATTTGAAAAGCAATGCGGGCAAGCCGAAGTTGTTCAATATGGAAATCTGTAAACACTCGGTAACCGTTCGGCTTCCGTTTCGCTTCTGGTATCAGTCCCCATTCCTCATACATCCGTACTGTATTTGGATGTATGCCAATGATTTTTGCCACTTCCGAAGTCTTATATGTATTCACTAAAATCCACCTCCCATATGCCAATCTTACCATACTGTAAAAGTATGGTGTTACAATGGAAGGTTTATTCTATCAGAAATTCTCTGTATCCACAAATATACAAAAACCGACAAACTGTGATTTATCACAAGTTCATCGGCTCTGCGTCCTATGCGTCTGGCTCTTTGATAACTGTTACTTGTAAAATCTTTAATTCAATCAAAACTTCCTGCTTACACTTTGGGCAGTAGAGAGGATAGTTTTTCAAAACCGTATCCTCTCTGATTTTGTTACGAGTTTTACCGCCGCAAACAGGGCAGTGTATCCATTCTGTTCTCATAACTGTTGTAGCCTGCCTTTCTTCAAGCAGAAAACAGCATCCGCCTGTTTTGCAAGCTCATTTGAGTGCGTTACAATGACCACACATTTCTTCATCTGATGGGCACACTCTTTCAATATAGAGATAATCTCTGTCGCCGTATCCTCGTCCAGATTTCCCGTCGGTTCATCTGCAAGAATCACTTTTGCATCAGATGCCAACGCACGGGCAATCGCCACACGCTGCTGTTGACCGCCAGAGAGTTTTAGGACATTCCGTTTACTTTCTTCCTCGGTCAGCCCGACACGTTCTAAAATCGACTGTGGAGAAAGTTTTGCTGTTAAAGCTACGTTTTCTTTGGGCGTCAAATAATCAATCAGATTGTAGCTCTGGAAGATAAATGCCACATTCTTCTTTCTATGATTGACAAGCCCTATTTTTTCAATATCCTGTCCATCATACAAAATCTGTCCGTCTAAAGGACTGTCCAGACCTCCCAGAAGTGACAGGAGCGTAGTCTTGCCACACCCAGACTGTCCAAGGATAGCATACATTTTCCCCTCATCCAGTGATGTGCTTATCCCATTTAATACATTCCGCTTATTATCATAAGAATAGCGGACTTTCTGAATTTCCATAATACTCATGATAAAATCCTCCTTAATCCATTTGTGAAAGTATCTTTTTAGGCTTCATCTGTATCACTGTTATGGATGCTGCTGAAACGGAAAGAACAACAAGGAAAACTCCAAAAACATAAATATAAAGCAAATGATTTGGAATAACTTTCACCTCCACGCTTTCCACCATTTCCATATTTGAAGTGTCATAAGGAATATACTTTCCTGTTATATCAAGGTACTCCGAGCCGTCATCGGGCAATTCTATTTCTGGTATAGGCTGTGATTCGGCTACTTGATTAAAAATCAAATCACTCACAACCTGCGAAATCAAACTGCTTGTAAAATAGGATAGCCCAAAAGCAACTACCGCTATCAACAATACTTCCACTATATACTGAAAAACAATCTTCGCTTTTGTGATTCCGATAGAAAGCAGTATTCCTGTTTCATATCTCCGCTGCTTTATCCACATGGACAAAATCAATATCAAGATGCAGACACTCACTACAATACAACCGACAATCAGCCAGACAATCAAGCTCTGCATGGACGTTAAAGATGCGGCAACCGCTTCATAGGCAGAGTTATCTACCGTAAGTGAGAAACAATTCCAGTCCAAATCGAGATTCTTTATTTCTTTTGCAATCCTGTCAATTTCTCTGGGGTCATCCACATAAAAATCAATGCCATTGTCATACTGTATTTCATCCCTCTGCATAATTTCCTGCATTGCTTTATGGTCAATTATCAGACGGTTACGCTTGTCCGTTGATGTAGTCTGGAATGAATCGGTATCTCCCTTATACTCGTAAATACCAACGACTGTCAGTTTCACATCTGGGTAATCGCCACTGTCGTAGCAGCACTGTACAGTAATGGTATCGCCGAGCTTTATGTTGTTTTTTCCTGCAACCGCCGAACTGATTAAAACGGCATGGTCGTCATCCTCCTTAATATGCCGTCCCTCTATCAACTGGAACGCTTTTCGGGTAAAGAAATTAAAATACTCTGAATTTGTGACAGATGGAAGCCTGCTGTAATCGCTTCCATCACCAAAACTAAACCCAGATATGAAATCAAAGTCTTTTGCATAGACACTTCCATCACCTATGCCGTTATATGCTTTCACCCCGTCTATTGACATAATCTTTTGAATATCCTTGTCAGTAATGGGAGTTCCAACATATTCAACCATCATTCCCCCTGCTGCCTGCTGATACTGCCAATTTGCACCATTACTTTCATCTAATTCCAATCGGATGCTCCCACCCACGGATTGACGCAGGCTCAAAGCAGAATCATCCGTTGCTTTATAGATAGACAATCCTGTCAGAATAAAAGTAGACATCGCAAGCAAAACGCAAAATAAAAGAACGGTTTTTACCTTTTTCCGTATGACATATAAAAAAGCTCTTTTCCATGTACTCATAGTTTTTATCCTCCTGTCAGCTCATTTTTGATAAAATATCTCTCGGTTTCATTCGTGCAACTGGCAAAGATGCCGCAATCACCACAATTACAATAATGAATGCTTCTAAAAAGAACTGCACCAGTGTTACTTTAGGTGAAATTGACATACTGATTGCATTTCCCAAATTTCTAAGTGCCGTTTCCACCAGTCCTACGACAAAATTTCCCAATATAGGCGAAACGATAAATACCAATAGGACAATCATCAACACTTCACAAATAAACTGCATGGTAATCTCGGTGGAAGATGTTCCAACGGAAAGCAATATCCCTGCTTCGTGTATCCTATTCTTTATCCGCATAGTAAGCACAAGGGCAATTACTATCACGCTCACAATCATTATTGCAAAAATCAATATCTCTGTAAGCCTTTCCAATGTCTGAAGCTGATACGAAACCGCCCGATATTCCGATTCGTTTATTTGGATAAAATAATTATCCCATTGAATGGAGCTTATCTGTTTTACCTGCATGACAATATGGTTCAATTCTTCTGGGTCATTCACATAAAAAGCCACATTTCCCGCATAAGCAGATGTTTCCTGCCCAGATAATTTCCAAAACACATCATGGCTTGAAAAGATGGTGTCATCGTCATATTCCATTTTGCTGTCACTGGTATAGATTCCTACAATCCGAACTTTCATCTGCCCCTGTCCGCTTTGGGAAGCTGATTTCAAGATAATCTCACTGCCAATCCCTAAATGGTTTTCCTCTGCCAGCCTATCGCTGATAATCGCTGCTCTCTTGTCCTCGGCGGTGATATGCTTACCGTCCGACAGCTCCAAAATTCCATTCACAAAGTCCATCTGACAGGCAGTGTCCGTATTTGCAGAAAGATTACCGTCTGGCATCCCAGAAAGATAATCTATCCCCTCCGCTTGAATAAGAGAATGCTGTTCTGCATTGTACGCTTTTATGCCATCCATGCTTAAAATCTGCATAACCGTCTGAGAAGGGACAGGGATTTTTTCTGCGTTATACCCTGTTTCATCCCTATCAAATTTCAGACTGTCGATATTGCCGCTCATGGTAAAAGATGCCCCTATTGTTTCCCTCAAAGTTTGGGCGGCTTTTTCTGTCCCGTTTCGGATAGAAATGCCTGTCATGACAGACACCGTTACCAAGAGCAGCAATAAAAAAATTGTCAGACTTTTTCCTTTCTTTCTTGCTACATAAAAAAATGCCCTCTTATAGCTGTTCAAATCCGTTCCTCCTTTCGTATGCTCGTATTGACATTCTATATCTCCCATGTGAGTGGAGTATCATTCTAATATGAATGGCGTGTGAAAATAGGCAAAGATTACTGACAGTCTTTTTAGGCGTAAGAAAACCGCCTGCTGTGTACAGACGGTTTTTATCGGACTTTTAAAATTCAATGGTAAAACGCATCCCTTTATTGTTCTCCATAGCAGTAAATCTATAAGGGATTTGCAGGGTTTTCAGTATCGTATCAACAATATACAAGCCCAGACCATTCCCACCCGTATTTCTGTCACGGCTGTCATCGGGTCGGTAAAACGGCTCAAATATGTGTGTTAAATACTCCCTCGGAATAGGAACACATTCATTTTCAAAAATCAGATTCTGTCCTTCAAGATAAATTCTTATTATTCCACCTTTCGATGTATAAGAAACTGTATTTGACAGCAAATTAGAAATCACTTTCTTTATCATGGATACGGGATAAAAAATAAGAGATTTCTGTGGAATGTCCATTTTTATGCAAATCCCCTTTGACTTTGCAATCATCTGATATGGCTCGGCTATCTGTTCCACCAGTTCTGACAAATCAATTTCCTTATCATCCTGCATATCTGTTTTTTCAGCTTTTGAAGCATCTAAAATTTCTTTAATCATCACCGCCAATTGTTCCATCAGCATTTTACACTTTGGCAGATATACGCTGTGGTCTTTATATTTCCCTACATTCAGAATCATATTTTCCAACATCGCATTTACGGCAGTAACAGGTGTTTTCAATTCATGGGATGCTGAACGTAACAGATTCGTTTTCTGAACCTCCATTTCCTCTACCTTATGGATTTCCAGTTCCAAATCGTGGATTGTCTTTAACAGGCTGTCATACATACTGTTTATATTGTCTGCCAATGTTTCAATTTCATCATGAGTATGGATTTCACAATAAGCTCCAGACGATAATTCCTGCATCTGCTTTGTTACGCTTGAAATTTGTTTGATTGGTTTTGTAATCATGTGGGAATACAATAATGCAAACAATACTGAAACAAGCGTACAGACAAACGCTGTGACAGGCAAAATAATAATAACCGTGCTGACCGCATCTTCAATCTGTTCTCTCGATACGGTAGTTTTCACATATCCATTTTGGTCTGGAAATATCCTTTCGGCATAAAAAAAGTCTGTATCGCCTTTTGGGTTTTTGGATAGGGATATTTTTATTTTACCATCCGTCTGTTCCGCAATAATGTTTACATTTTCCATATTGCCATGAATCTCCGAAGGCTCATTTTCATTTACGTTCAACAGATTCATTTCATAAGCGTACCCCTCATATTGCACCAGAATATCAGCGTTCCATTTTCCTGCAAATTCAGTTACTAAAGAGAGCCTGTCGGCATCCCCCATATTTTCAATATTTTCACACAACCTTTCAATATCAGCTTCCAACTCATTTTTTTGACGATGATTATAAACCGTGGGAAGCAAAATATATATAAGCAGATGTGACACGGCAACAATCACCATCATTAGGCTAAATGTGTATAAAAAGGTTTTGGGAAATAATTTTAGTTTTTTCATGCATCCACCTCTAATTTATATCCAATCCCCTTGACAGTAACAATGCAGTCAAGCTCCAATTTTTTACGGAGATTTCTGATATAGCTGTCAACAATACGGTCTATAACGAAAGAATCATCTCCCCATACCGCATTTAATATCTGTGACCGTGACAGCACCAGTCCTTTATGCTCAACCAACAGCTTCAGCAAATCAAGCTCTTTGGGTGTTACATCAACTTTCCCATTCTGATTACAAGCCGAATACCCAGAAAAATCTACGGTCAAATCACCATATTTCCATATGTTTGGCTCATCCTTTACCCCTGCCCGACGCAGCAATGCCGTGATACGTTTCCCAAGCACAACCATTGAAAACGGCTTTGTCATATAATCGTCTGCCAGACAATCAAAGCTCGATACCTGCGTATATTCGTCCTCTAACGCCGTGAGCATGATAACAGGTATCTGGCTTGTCTTTCGGACAGCATTTAATACAGCAAGCCCAGACATTGTCGGCAGCATAATATCAAGGACAATCAAATCCACTGTGTTATTTGAAAAAAGCTCTAATGCTTCCGTTCCGTCATATGCAGATATGATTTCATGTCCTGCTTCCTGCAAATATTCAGAGAGTGCTTCATTTGTATCTGCATTATCTTCAACTATCAATATTTTTGCCATAAAGACCACCTCCAAGTTTATCTTAGCATCTCCGTGTGTATGGAGTATGAATTTTAACATCTTTCTGTTTTACTCATTATAAAAAATCTCTTTGCTCTAATCAAATGTGCAAATACGAATTTTTATCGCCATCATACAGAAATCAAATCTCTTGTTTTAAGAAATTTCACATCGTTTAAGCAGAACTCTCATTTCAGTAAAATATATAGAGTAAAAATTATCAGTATAGGTGGTGAAAAAATGAGTGAAGTTGCAGGACATTTTGACTTTATCGAATTAAGGCAGGCGATTATGAAAGCCCGTGAACAACAGAGGATTACCAGAGAGGAATTAGCAGAGGAGCTTGGTATTTCGGCAAGACATTTGCAGTCTATTGAAAAAGAGGGGCAATATCCGAGCTTTCAGTTATTTATTCAGCTTGTGACAATGTTCCACATATCCGTAGACCAATACATACATTCTGACAGCCCGATAGAAAAAACAACCCTACGCCGTCAGTTAGATGCACTTTTTGATACATTCGATGATTCAGAACTGACTATCATAGCAGGGACAGCACAAGGCATATGCAAGGCAAAAAAGCCAGGGGAATAGAACCTCTGGTTTTCCTTTTATTATAATATCTTACAAACATCTAACCAACTTATAAAGCCAGAACACTCTTCCAGCTCTTCAAAAAATCATCTCTAAAATCCAAAATGTCTGAAAAAACATAAAATATCAACTGTTGCTTGCTGAAACTCTGGAAAAATAAGAGAAATCATTGTAAACTATCTAACAGGAGATGATAACCTATGAAATTAAGAAACGATTATACCTGCCCTTTAGAATTAGTTCACGATATGATTAAAGGTAAATGGAAACCAATCATATTGTGGCGGCTTCGGCTAGGGGCAACTTCTCTTTCAAAGTTAGAACAGGACATTGAGGGAATCACACAAAAAATGCTTATGGAACATTTAAAAGAACTTATGGAATATGGTCTTGTCGATAAAAAATCCTATTCTGGCTATCCATTACATGTGGAATATTTTTTGACTGAGCCGATGGGGAAACAAATTTTAGAAGCATTGAAAATAATGCAGCATATTGGCATCGAATATCTGAAAAACAATGGCAGGGAAGAAGAGCTAATCAGCAAAAATGTCATACCCGACTGAATACCCACAAAAAAGTGGGTAATTTACGCCATTCTATGTCCCTGTTATTATGTTTATAAAAATAAATGAACAGGAGATTATAGAAATGATTGTTACAAGTACAGGAATTATTAACGGATTTATCTCAAAAAAATACGGCGGGTATGGCACATACTTTAATGAAAATAATGTCCCATCGTATTCCTTGCCTTTTAAAATTGAAAATGCACCAGAGAATACATCTTCTTTTGCGTTTGTTTTAGAGGATAAAGACGCTTATCCAGTTGTTGGGTTTACATGGATTCATTGGCTAGGGGCAAATCTGAAAAAAAGGGAAGTGAAAGAAAATGAAAGCCAGACGGCAACTGATTTCATACAAGGGGCAAACAGTTGGATAAGCGTACAAGGAAATCAACAGAACAGAGAGCAGGCAAGTTGTTATGGCGGCATGACACCTCCCGATAAAGCACATACATATGAACTCCATATATTTGCACTTGATAAAGTTCTTGACTTAAAAAGAGGATTCTACCTTAATGAACTCTATGAACAAATGGAAGGACATATCCTTGAAGAAGCCGTATTAAAAGGAATCTATGAAAAATAAATCCCCTAAAATCGGTCTAAGGACTGTTAAGACTGTAATTTCGGTATTCCTATGTTTTTTAATAGACAGCTTCAGAAATGATAGCGTTCCTTTCTATGCGGTAATTGCATCTATACTATGTACCCAGCCAGATATAGAGAACAGTTTAATTATCGCAAAAAGCAGAGAAATATCCACTATAATCGGCGGTATATTGGGGATGCTCTTTTTAACTATGGAAAGAGTTCTCGTTACTATTTATCCAGAATTATTCAGAGAATTGATTTTATCTCTAATGCTTATACCAATTATTTACTTATCTCTGCTTTTGAAGCAAAAAAATGGGACAGCTTTAATGTGTGTTGTATTCTTGTGTGTAACTATAACCCATGAAAAAGACATCAGTCCTTTATATTTTGCATGGAGCAGAATTATTGATACTTCATTAGGAATAGTGATTTCGTTAATTGTAAACACTATTCCATTCCATCAACTTCAAAGGAAACGACTATATAGGATACTACCGCTATGTAAAGCAAAAGAGCCAGAGGAATAAACCTCTGGTATTCTTTCGCTTTTTTCCTAATAAGCAGGCAAACCGTAACCGTAGATAGAACTGCTCCCGACTAGATAGCTCTGCTGCTTACAAGCATCCCCAGAGTTGCCCTCCACGGTATAAACCATGCCATTCTCGCATTTCTCCACGATTCCCACATGGTCGATTAAGCCGTCATTTCCCCAATCAAAGAAAATAATATCGCCTGCCTGCGGCTCATAGTTCTTGTCCTGCCATTGCCCTTTACCTTTAAACCAGTCCACGCCATCCGAACAGAGGGAAAACTTCGGGATGATGCCGCTTTCCAGATAGCCGCACTGTTCACTGCACCACGAAACAAAACAGGCACACCATTCCACACGCCCGTCAAATCCATACCAGCTCCAATAAGGCTGTCCGCCCTCATTGCCGAGCTGCGTTAAGGCAACCTCCACAATGGCTTGGTTGCCGCCGCTTGTAAACGCCCGTCCGTATGGATAATAGCGTAACACATGAGCGGGGTACTGCGTGTCGCCGTACTTTTCCCAACCTAACCTTGCCGCCTGCATCGCAGAAAATTCCACCGCATTTGCATAGGAATAGCCGCCGTAGTTGGTCTTTGCCCATGAGATATAGCCGTTTCCGAAGTTATAGCCCTGCAAGGCGAGCTTAATACGTTCCATGTCAATCGGGCTTTCCACCTCAGCTGATGTGAGGGCGGCTTTTAATTCCTGCACGCCGCATTCGATGGAATATTCGGGGTCTTTGATGCCGTTCGGCTCATGGGGGTACTTTTTGTTGAAGCTCCCCTCCGCCGCCTGCATCGGGTCGCTGCCCTTTCCCCCAGATTCCTGCATCATCACCGCTTTGATAAGCTCCACATATTCGGGGATGCCGTACTGCTTCGCATACTTCTGTATCAGCGGCGTGTAGGCTTCCACTTCCGCACTGACAGGGGTATAGGAAGTGCTGTCGCTGCCGCCCCCGAACAGGGAAACAGCACACCCAAGCAGGACAACGATAAGGATTATCACAATGGCAACCCAACCGCCTGCGATAAGGGCGGAAATCAACGCCTTAGTCCCTGCGATAATCGCTTTGACCGCCGCAATGGTGGCTCTGACGGTTACTTTCGTTGCTTCGGCTGTCGCCTTTGCCGTAGCTTTTGCGGTCTGTGCTGTTTTCTGGGCGGCTTTGGCAGATGCTTTCGCCGTTTTCTGTGCCGCCTTTGCGGTCTGCGACCTGGTCTTAATCGCCGTCTTTGATGTCGCCTTTGCGGTTTTTACGCCTTTTTCCGTCGCCTTGACCGTCCCTTTTGCTGTGGTCTTGACGGTTCTCTCCGCATTTCTGGCTGTGGTCTTGATGGTCTTTTTCCCCTGCTGTCTTGTCTTTATCAACTGGTTTGCCCCTGTCTGGGGCGTTTCACTTTGCATGGGAACATCGGGGACAGGAGAACGGCTCGCTGCCCCGTTTCGGATCAGCGAGCCGTTCTGTTCTGCAACAGCCTGTGCTTTTTTCTGCTCTGCGGCTTTCACCGCACGTTTGGTCTTAAATTCAGCGATTTTATCCTTTGCCCTGCCGATATTCTCCTTTGTGGTCTGGACGTTTTTCTGCCCCTGCTTATTGAATTGATGGATTCCCTCGTCCTTGATACGCCCCGAAGCATGGGAGAACTTATCGGCGGCATATTCCGTGGGGGAATTTTCCTCTGCGTAATATCCCTGCTCCGCTTTATCCTTTGTCTTGGCATAGGCGGACTTCATGCGTTCCCCCGCAATGGCAGCTTTGTCTAAGGTCTTTATCGTGCCTTTGACCGCATCTCTGGTCTTTATATCAGCCATAAACATCGACCTCCTTTCCCAGAGGATTTGCGGTCATATCAGTTTACCTTTTTTGCCACGACTACGAGCCTGCCGTTCTGTGCGGAATATTCGCAGGTGGACAGGGTAATGAGTTTATCGCCGTATTCAGCGGTCACGCCCGTATCATACAAGGCAAGCTCCTTACACTTCCCGACATAGGCATCAAATTCTTTTTCATTCTCTGCATTGACAAAATCATAATAGCGGTAGCCCTGTGAACTGTACGCCACGGTCTTAAATACGGCAATGATTTCATACTTACCCTGCTCCGTGAGGGTGTCAAACTGGATAGTCTTATTCTTCTCATAAAAGCTCTTGGATTTGTAATCTTCCAACGCCCCAAACATCCTGCCGCCTTTGATGTGGTGTCCGTAAATAATCAGATTGTCGCTTGTGAGAATGTCGCAGTCCTCTTGGATATATGGCACTCCCAAATCGCTGTATTGCTTTTCAAAGTTGTGCTTCAGATAAAAATTCGGGTTATTCCTGCTCTGCATGACAGGGTAATTGATGGTTGTTCCATCAATGGCAATCCAACCGACCGTATCCTCATTCTGCAAATACAGCTCCTTGTATTTCGCAAGAATATCCTCGCCCTCGCTGACAGGCGTATCTTTATCTTTTGGCGGTTCTTCCTCTGGTTCGGCGTTCTCCACGACCTCGGCAATCTCCGCAAAGGCTTCGGTCTGCTCGTCTATCTGCTGATAATGGCTGTAAATCTTAAAGCCGCAAAAAACCGCTGCTCCCAAAAAGACGACAGCGGCGGCGATACAGATAATGGTTTTATAGTTTTTCAAATTCATAGGCATATCCTTTCTTTGCTATTTTTTATTTACCGTGTATGCTCCGTCTGCTTTTTAGGGGCAGGTAAATCCCTGCAATATTCGGGATACCTTACCTTGATGCCCTCCATGAAATATGGGGCGAACTCGCAGCAGAACAATTCCTCTGGCGTGGAATATTTCTCACGCCCCTCCTCTGCGTAGCCGTTCCAGAGGTTAAAGGCAAGATGGCAGACCTTGACCGTGCCGCTTGTCTGCCACCCTGCGTGCATCCCCTCTGGCTCAATGCAGTCTGTCTTAAAATCAAACATGGAATTGATATTTTTCCTTGTTTCCTCCGCAATCCCCATCACATAGAAAAATGCCCTGTGGTAACAGTCGTTGACTTTGCATTTCATCATATTTTCCAGAAAGAAATCACGGTGAGCCGCATTGCGGAATCTTATCTCTGACATAAAAATCTCCTTTCCTTAATCCCGCCCTGCTTTCTGGGCATAGAGATATGCCCACAGGGTAAATCCTAACACTCCCCAAATTTGGTCGTCATCAGCTTATACAGCTCCGTATTCCGTGGGAACTTATTAACGAACGGCACAAGGGAGCTGCCGACTTTCAAAAGCCCCTGCCCCGCACCGACATTCGTGATATAGCTCATCTGCAAATCGGAGATGTTAAGGAACTTCGCAAGCTCGATACGGTCTGTCGATGCCTGATTCAGCATGATGATAAATTCAGAGTTGGCAAGCATTGTCCTCGCCGTATGGCTCTGTAACAGGTCGTCCACATTCTGCGTGATTCCAGTACAGTACGCTCCGTACTTACGCACACGTTTCCAGAGGGTAAAGAGGAAGTTTGCAGAATACTCATGCTGAAACAGAAGGTAAATTTCATCAATGAAAATAAATGTGTTCCTGCCTTTCGCCCTGTTCATCGTGATGCGGTTCAAAATGCTGTCAAGCACCACAAGCATACCGATAGGCTGTAACTGTTTGCCCAAATCCAAAATATCATAGCAGATAAGGCGGCTGTGGGTATCTACGTTGGTATGCTTTGCAAAAGTATTGAGAGAGCCGTCCGTGAAAAGCTCAATCGCAAGGGCGATTTCCTGTGCTTCTGGCTCATCCTGCTTTAACAATTCCTCACGGAAGTCCTGCAAGGTCGGCGGCGTCCCCATATAGTTCCCCTGCTGATAATAGCGGTACACGCTCGCCGTACAGCGGTCAATGATGGATTTCTGCTTTGCCCCAAGGCTTGCACCGCCGATAAGCTGCTCGCAGAGGGATAAAATAAACTCTGATTTCAAGATGACAGGATTTGCACCATCGCCGTAATCAGAGTTCATGTCCATTGCATTGATGTGGTTGTCGCTCGTCGCCGAGATGTGGATAACCTCGCCCTGCATCGCCTTTACAAGAGGGGCGTACTCTCGTTCGGGGTCTATTACCAAGACATCAGCGTTGGGGTCAGTCAAAATGATATTCACCATTTCCTCTTTCGCCGTGAACGATTTGCCCGCACCAGACACGCCGAGGATAAAGGAATTGCCGTTCAAAAGATGGCGGCGGTTAGCGATAATCATGTTCTTTGAGATTACATTCTGACCGTAATACACACCGTCCTTATGGTAGATTTCCTGCACACGGAATGGGATAAACACCGCAAGGCTCTCTGTCGTCAATGTCCTTAACGCATCAATCTTCCTCACGCCGAACGGCAGGGCGGTATTCAGACCATCCATCTGCTGATACTTCAGTACGGCAAACTGGCAGAGATGCTTTCTTGCAGTAGTTAAGAGAGCTTCCGTGTCATTGTCAAGCTGCTCTTTGGTATCTGCGGTATGCACCATCGTAAGCACCGCAAACACCATCCTCTGGTCACGGGTCGTCAAATCGTCAAGGAACTCCTTGCTTTCCTTTCTCTGCTGCTCCAAGTCATAGGGGATAACAGCGGAAAAATTGTTGTTCTGGTTCTGCTTCCTCTGCCAGTTCGTGATATTGGTTTCCACCCCAAGCAGGCGGTTTTCCACCTCCCTCACGGCTTCATCCGTAGGGACAGGGACAACATCAACGGAGAGCATCATATTACGGTTTAATTCGCAAAGCTCCGCCACCATGCTGTCCTTGATATAGGCGGCATACTCTCTAAGGAAAATCACACGCCCGTAGCGGTTGCCGATGCGGAAATAATCTTTCTCAAACTCAAAGGAGTCGGGGCAGATATAGTCCTTGAAGTCGTGACCTTTCCGCATGGTCTGTGCCATGTCAAAGGAAAACGCCGTTTCCTCGCCTGTACGGTAAAAATCATGGAAGATACGCAGCTTATCATTGGCATCCAGTTCCGTACACTTTGAGCCAAGACGGTTGAAATGCCCGATAAGGTCAGCACCGACACGGGCAAAATAGTTCCTCACTTCTTCGATGTTCTTCTTGCAGACGGAGATTGTCACATACTTATCCTGCACGATGGAGTTAGCCCCCGTCGCCTTATCAAGCAGCATCTTGTTATACTCTTTACGGTATTTATCCAGACCGTCCTCCGACATCGGGATAAGGATGGTCTGCTCAAAATCCGCCTTGTTGAGCCTGCGGTTGTTGATGGTGATTTTCGTGGTCGCCCCACTGTCAAGGGCATTGAGAAGTTCCGAGTATTCAAGGAACATGGCTTCCTTGTCCTCACGGCTCGCCACGGCATAGTTGATGTCCTCAAACTTAAAGGTCTTTGCATATTTGTTCCTGCCCACAAGGAAAATTCCGTCCTCCCACATGGTCTTTAACGGGATGACCGCCTGCACCGACTTTGGCACGGTAAATTTCTCCTTATCCTGCTTGAACAGATTCCTGAGCGTCTTAATCATGGTCTACCTCCTTACGCTTTTTTACTTTTTCATTCTTCTTTCTGGCGTTTACAGCCTGCTTTCTCCGTTTCCCTGCTTCTTTACGTCTTTTCGCCCTGCGTTTTTTCTTCTTACGGGATTTCTGCACGGCGGGCGTTCCTTTTTCATGGGCTTCAATCGTTGCTTTTAATGCTTCATAGTAGAGATTGTCTGGAAGAAACAGCACCCTCTTTGGCATCAGAAACTCCGATTTTATCCATGCCCACACAAACTGCTCTGCGGTCATGCCGTTGTATTTTACAAATCCCATCACCGCAAAGGGCGAAGCACCCAGAACACACATCCAACTTAAAGTTTCTGTCCCGAACCTGCCACGGAGCAGGAAAAACAAGCCTGCCGCCACGCCGCAGGCAAGGACAGAAAAAAGGAACTGCCGCATCGACAGCCCGAAAAACATACTCTCCGTGTAATTGCGGATTTCCTTATTTATCTTTACTTCCAATCATAAACACCTCCTATCGTTCCATTTCCTGTTTCTGGCGGGACGGGGTCTGCTTCTGCCTTTCCCTCTGGGGGACTAAAAACAAATCCCCGTCAATTTCCCTTGTTTGGGTAGGACAGCCTAAGACTTTCAAGGCTTTCTGCAAATCTGGCACGCAATCTTTCTCTGGCTTGCAGACGCCGATTGCCAGATACATCTGCAAGTCCCCGTACCACTTTTCATTTTCAAAATTATCCGCCCGAAAAAATATATCCTCTTTGATTTCTTCCAGCGGCGTTTCAAATATCCTGCGGTATTCCGTTTCAAAATCGTACAAAGCTGCACCTCCTATCGCTCCATTTCCGATTTTCTCTTTGGCGGCTTCTTCTGTGACGGATAGGGGATAAATTCTTCCTCGCCCACAATGATGCTGAACTCCGCCCGAAGCATCGGGTGTGTTTCCAGTTTCTGGTACTGGCGGATAAGGTCAATCGCACTTTCCTTTGTGGCTGTGCTTCCCTGCTGTACCCCGTCCTTAAAGATATAAACACGTTTCATACGCTTCCTCCCTTACAAGCCCATCATCTCACGCACGACACGGTCTGCCATCTTGACTGCACCGACAAGGACAAGCATATTGAATACCAGTTCCCCGATATAGCCCCATACCATCGTGACCGCAGCCGCATCGGGGTTGACTACTGGCGGGGAAGCCGCAAACACCGAGAAGATGATGCAGGCAAGCACGATGATTGCACCCTCAAGGCACACGGCACAATAGCTCTTGATAAAGCTCCTGCCCACATTCTGGCTCGGCTCTCCTGCAAATGAAGATAATGGCACGGGAGCGATTGCGGTATAAAGGTACAGCTTGAAAAACCTGCCGTACACCGACATTATCATAATGAATGACAGCACTGTGATGAACAGACCGCCGATAAGCGTAACCGCCCATAGGGGGATGCTCTCAAAAAAGCCGCAGTCCTCCACGGCTGTCACTATCTCCTGCGGTAATACCGTCTTTTGTGCCGTGCCGAAGCCTGCGGCTTTCATAATCGTAGAAATCACGCCCTGCACTATCTGGAACAGAGCCATCATCAGCTCCAAGCCGTAAGTCACCGCACCTTTCGCAAGTGCGAAGCGGATAAACAGCTTTACTGCGTGTTCGGGCTTCTTAACCTGTGCGAAGTCGCCGCAGGTACGCATCACGCCCACGACAAAGAACAGCACGAGCAGGGCAAGCCCTATTGCCTGCAACGCACCGTGGATGTCAACAATGACTTTCCATATCGCACCGCCTTTGAAATTCTCTGGGGACTGGGTAATGAGCTGCCATATCTCGGCTAACTTCTCATTCCAAGTGTTAAGGGCGTTCTCCAAGTTCTGGACTACCCAGTTATCTGACATTCGACCACCTCCGTTCTTAAAATCGGACAGCGGGGCAAGTTCCGCAAGGCGGATCTGCCCCGTTATCCCCTAACTTATATCAGCCTGCTATCTTATTCCTTTGCATTATCCTGTGATGAGTGTCAGAATCTCTTTTGCAAAGGTAATCACCACGCCGCCCGCAAGGGTCAGAAAGCCGTTCGCCCTCTGGGACGGGTCGTGGGATTTCAGCGACAAGCCCACCTGCACGATGCCGAAGCCAAGCATAATCATCCCGACCGCCTTAATCAGACCGAAGATAAAGTTTGACAGGTTGTTTACCACGGCAATCGGGTCATTGGCGGCAAAGGCTGTTGTCGTTCCAAAGACCATGCAGCATACCAAAGCGGCATACACGGCAAACGCTTTTCTTGCTTTTCTGCCCATCGGCAATTTCTGGGTTGCTTTGCTCTGGTTGTTCTCGTTCTTCTTAAAAAGTTTCATAGGGTAAATCCTCCTTATAAATTGAATATTTCTTCCAAGTCCTCATCGGACAGAAGCTCGTAGGAAGTGCTGACGGCATCCACGCTCACGGCATTCTTAGGAATGTCAACATCAAACACAAGGGTTGCGACCGCCTGTGTCGGCTCACCGTGGAGATACGGCGGCTTCCCTCCGTCGGCAGTCAGTTTCACATTCGGATGTTTCAGGATGTCATACTTCAAATCCATGACGGGGCGTTCCCCACGCACAAAAAGAAGTGCGTAGCGGTTGTCAAGCATACGCACTTCGTCTGGGGTTAAAAGCTCACGCCCCGAAATCTGGTAGTTGGTGGAATAGTTGCCGCTCCGTCCAGAGCTTTTCCCGTAGGTGTTCGTGTCTATCGTGGATTTGCCTAAAAGCTCCGACACAAACTTATGAGTACTCTGCTCGTTGCCGCCCAGATAAAGGAACTCATCGGCATTGCCGACAATGCTTTCCCACTGTTTCTCAAACAGTGCCTTGAGCTGTGCCAGATTTTGCAGGATAATCGAAACGGATACGCTCCTTGACCTCATGACCGACAGTATCTTGTCAAAGTCGTCTGGCAAACTGACGTTCGCAAATTCATCCATGATAAACTGGCAATGAACAGGCAGGCTCCCGCCGTACTTATGGTCGGCAAGATAAAATAGCTGTTGGAATAGCTGCGTGTATAAAAGTGACACAAGAAAATTAAAACTGGTGTCGTTGTCTGGTATCAGAGCGAACAATGCCACTTTCTTCTCACCTAAAGACGGCAAATCAAGCTCGTCCGTGGCAGTCAAAGAAGCAAGGCTTTCCAGATTGAACTTCTCAAGCCGTGCGGCAAGGGTTATCTGGATGCTCTTTAAGGTCTTGGCACTTCCGCTGTGATAGTCACGGTAGTATTTCAGAGCGATATGCTCTGGGTTTACCATCTCCAAACGGTCAAACAGCTCGTCAAGCGGGCTTACATAGCTGTCGTCATCCTCCCTCACCTCGCCTGCCCTTAAAAGCTCCATCACCATCGGGAAATTCTGTTCCTCTGGCGGGGCTTCGTATTTCAGATAAAACACAAGGGATAGAAGCAGCATACTCGCCGCCGTGTCCCAGAACGGGTCTTGCGACTGGCTTCCTTTCGGCGTGGTCGCCTTAAATAAATTCGTTACCAACCTCTGCACGTCATTATCATTCCTTAAATATACAAACGGGTTGTAACAATGGCTTTGGTGCATATTGATTAAATCAAGGACACGCACCTCATAGCCTTTCTTCTCAAGCAGACCTCCCGTGTCACGGACAATCTCGCCTTTCGGGTCTAAGATTACCATTGACGTGTTGCACTGCATGACATTGGGTTTGCAAAAAAATCTGGTCTTTCCTGCACCAGAGCCGCCCGATTCTGTCAACTATACACTAACAAATTTTTCAAAAAAATTTACGGCCCCCAGACCTCCCCGTCCAGGCGCCGCACTCCTCACTCCATTTCATCCCCAAAATTCCACTCCACCTCAATCCTCCCATCCGGGAACACCCGTGCCCCCGCCACGAACCTCTCCCAGATCTCCTCCGACATCTCCCCCACATCCAGGAACGACCGCGCCACATCCGCCCGTTCCCTCGCCTCCCTGGCAATCCTCTCCGCCAGCTCCGCATCCGAGACCTCCCGCTCCATCCGCTCGATCTCCGCATCATACCCTTTCTTCCTCTCCAAAAACTCCTCCCGCTCAATCTCCCTGTCCGCCAGCTTCTCAAACAGCCTCCGCTTCGCCTTCTTCACCGCCTCCAGCGCACTCCCCAGGCTCTCCACCCGGCTCCCCACATCCAGGGCATCCTCCCGCTGCTCCAGCCTCATCTCTTCCTCGTCCAGCACCCGCCGCAGCTTCCGCTTCAGCTCCCCCAGCACCACCGCGTCCGCCTCCGGCTCCTTCATCACCACCTGCCTGCACTCACACCCCTTCACCATATACCCCCGGTTACAGTAAAGGTCCGTCCCGTTCCGCCTGGTCAGCCGCTTCCCGCACACCCCGCAGGCATAGCGCATCTTCCGCTTCCCCGCCGCTGGCTTCTGCACGCTCACCATCCCCTGCACCCGCCTAAATTCTTCTTTCGTGACAACCGCCTCATGCATCCCTTCCACGCACACCCATTCCTCC
This sequence comes from Clostridia bacterium, assembly GCA_910575625.1. Taxonomy (GTDB): domain Bacteria; phylum Bacillota; class Clostridia; order Lachnospirales; family Lachnospiraceae; genus MGBC164599. The sequence goes on along the minus strand of CAJTFD010000013.1, from coordinate 37,564 downwards.
TTCGGCCTCGCCACCAGCTTCCCCTTCCTGCCGTCCATCGTGCTTTTCAGGGAGACCACCGCCCCGGTGTAGATCTCATTCTGCAGCAGCCCGTTGATGACGCCACCCGTCCAGCACATCCTCTCAAACCCGCCCTTCCGGTTCACTGTCTCCCCCTTCCCATGCAGGAACACCGTGGGACAGGGTATGCCCCGGTCATTCAGGTTCCTGGCAATATCACAGACCCCCATCCCGGCCAGCCTCATGTCAAAGATTTCCCGGACCACCGGCGCCGTCTCCGGATCCTTCTCCAGCTTATGCTTATCCGCCGCCGTCTTCCGGTACCCGTAAAGCGCCTGCCCCGCCGTGTACTTCCCCTGCGCGGCCAGCCGCTCCCTCGCCTGCCTCACCTTCTTCGACAGATCCCTGGAATAAATATCATACACCAAATTCTTGAAAGCAATGTCCAGCCCGCCCCCGTCCCTCTCGCTGTCGTAATGGTCATTGACGGAAATGAACCGCACCCCCAGGAACGGAAACAACTGCTCCAGGTAATCCCCCAGCTCCACATAGTCACGCCCGAACCTGGAGCAGTCCTTCACGATGATGCAGTTGACCTTCCCCTGCTTCGCCAGCCCGATCATGTCCGTAAACTGCGGCCTGGTGTCAAAATACCTCCCGGAGAGCCCGTCATCGCACCTCTCAATGACACGGCACCCTGCAAATTCCGGCTGCCTGCCTATGAAGTCCATGATCAGCCTGCGCTGTGAAGTAATGCTCCCGCTCTCCTCCTTCCTCCCGAACACATCCCTGTCCTCGTTGGAAAGCCTCATATAAGCACATATGGTATAGCCTGCCGGCAGCGCCGCCGTCTTCCCCTTCATGCCTTACCGCCTCCTTTCTCCACCAGATCCGCCAGCTCCTCCGCAAAAGTGTACTCCACATCAAACCGGTCACTGCCGTAGCAGATGATCTTCTTTATGAATGTCTGCGCCAGCTCCTTTGTCAGCTCCTCCGCTCCCAGGTACTTCCCAAAGGCAGCCGCCATTTTCCCGTCCCCGGCATAATCCGGGGCAAGCCTTTCCGCCTCCGCTTCCAGCGCTGCAACCTCCGCATCCAGCACTTCCAGTTCAGAGACATACCCGGCCTTCATTTCCAGATACTCCCCCTCGGAGAAAACACCGTCAGTAAAATCATCATATAAAACCCGGATGAAACCGCTGACTTTGTCCCTGCGCCCCGCCTTCCCGGAAAGCTCCTTCTCCAGCGCGGTCCTGCGCCCCGCCGCCTCCGGTCCCCGGTTCAGCGCACGCATCCGCTCCCTGGCATCCACATACACCGCCATATGCGCTCTCAGCAGCTCCATCACAAGCCCCTCCATCACATCCGCCTTGATGTTCTTCGGCGGGTCCGCCTCACCATAGGTAGCCGCACGCCTGCACACATACGTGCTGTAATGCCCATAGCCGCCAACCAGCTTCACCGTCTTCCGGTACAGGTTCATCTTGTTCCCGCAGTGTCCGCAGAACAGCAGCCCCTGCAGCTTATCCTCCCTCCGGTTCCGGTCTCCCCCCGTGTTCTCCCTGGCAGAAAAATACTCCCGCTTCCTGGCCTGCAGGAGCTCCTGCACCCTGTCAAAGGTCTCATGGTCAATGACTGCCTCATGATGCCCCTCCACATAGAAGCGCTCCCCCTTGTCCCTGGATACCGGCTTCGTGACGCCCTTATAATACGCCCGGTAGCTCTTGGAGATCTCCACGTCCCCGGTATAGACCACGTTCTCCAGGATACGCCTGACCTGCTTCCCCTCCCAGAGGTTCGTGTATTTTTCCTTGTGTATCACCCCGATGCTCTGCCAGTACACGCTGGGCGCCAGGATGCCGTCCGCATTCAGCCCCCTTGCGATCTGCGCCAGGCTCTTTCCCTCCAGCCGCTCCCGGAATATCCTCACCACCACATCCCTCACGTTTTCATCCACGAGAAGATTATGGCTGTCCTCCGGATTCTTTTTATACCCATACGCCGCCGTTGTGGCAAGGAAAACGCCCTTCTCAAACAGCCCCTCAAAGGTGGAGCATATCTTCTTCGAGATGTCCTTCGCATACGCCTCATTGATGAGGTTCTTCAACGGCACCACCAGCCCGTCCTCCGCCGGATCGGACGTGAGGCTGTCGTACCGGTCAGTCACCGCGATGAACCGCACCCCGAAGAACGGGAAGATCTTCTCGATATAGTCCCCTGCCTCCAGGTAATTCCTGCCCAGCCTCGACAGATCCTTGACCACGATGCAGTCGATCCTCCCCGCCCTCATGTCCGCGACCATGCGGTTGAACTCCGGCCGGTCAAACTTCGTGCCCGTCACATGCCTGTCAACATACACCCCCGCCAGTTCCAGCGACGGCTCCCCGGCCACATAGTCCTCCAGCAGCGCCCTCTGGTTCTCCACCGTGTCGCTCTCCACCTTCCGCCCGTCCTCTCTGGACAGCCGCACATACACCGCCGTCCGGTATACCCTTATGCCTGCCGCAGACGGCGCCAGAGCCCCCGCATTCCCTCTCCTGCTCTTCCTCGCCATGTCAGACCGCCTCCTTCCCGTGCTCCAGCACAAAACGCTCCATTTCCTCCGCTTCCTTCCCGAACCGGTATGCCACTTCCAGCGCCTCCGGACCCATGACCGCGATCCGGTCAATGAGGAATGCCGCAAGTCCCCGGTCAAGCCTCTCCACGCCCTCATACCTCTTCAATGACTCAACCCATTCCAGCCCGGCCGTCCGCCCCGCCAGGATGCCGTCCCTCTCCTTCTCCAGGGACACAATGGAAGCCTCGATGCCGGCCGCCTGCTCCTGGTACTGCTCCCGGAGCATGGCATATTCCTCTTTCGTGAGGATGCCGTCTTTGAAATCCTCATACAGGTTCTTCCGCCTCCTGCCGCAGTTCTCCGCCTCTTCCCTCAGCTTCCCGATCCGGCTTTCAATCTTCCCTGCTCCCAGCTCCATCCCTGATGTCCGGCTGACGATATCCGCCGCCTCCGACAGCGCCAGCACCTTCCCGATAAAGGTCTGTACCAGCGCCAGCACGCTCTCCTCCAGCTTCTTTGCCGAAAAGCTGTGGGATGAGCAGGAAGCCCTGTCGCTCTTATGCCCGGAACAGACATAATACACATACCTCTTACCCCCGGACGGTACCGTCTTGCGCACCATCGGCGCCCCGCAGCCCCCGCAGAACACCATTCCCGCCAGCGGGAAGACCTTCTCACGCTCCGGCGCCGTCCTCGTATCCCTCGCCAGGAGCACCTGCACCAGGTCAAACTCGCCTCTGCCCACGACCGCCTCATGGGCATCCTCCACGCGGATCCATTCGTCCTTGTCCTTATACACACGCTTCTTGACCTTGTAATTCGGCGTGGTGCATTTCCCCTGGGCCACCGTGCCAACATACACCTCATTCTTCAATATCCGCAGCACGGCATTGTAGCTCCACTTCGGCTCCGCGCCCTTCTGGAAAGGGCTTTCCATCCGGATGCCAATGCTCCTCTTATACTGGAGCGGAGACAGGATGCCGTCCCGGTTCAGCCTGTCCGCGATCGCTTTCACGTTGCACCCGGCCAGCTTCATTGCGAAGATGTCCCGCACCACCTCCGCCGCATATTCATCCACCACCAGATGGTTCTTATCCTCCGGATCCTTCAGGTACCCATAGGCAGCAAACGCCCCGATGTACTCCCCGTTCTTCCGCTTGACCTCCATGTGGCTCCGTATCTTCACGGAGATATCCCGGCAGTACGCATCATTGATGAGGTTCTTGAACGGGACCACCATGTCATCCCCATACTGTCCGTCCAGGCTGTCGTAGCCGTCATTGACGGCAATGAACCGCACCCCCAGCATGGGGAAAATCTTCTCAATGTACCTCCCGGATTCAATATAGTTCCTGCCGAAGCGGGACAGGTCCTTGACCACCACGCAGTCAACAAGCCCCTCCCGGATATCGTCCAGCATCCTCTGGAATTCTGGCCTTTCAAAATCAACGCCGCTCCATCCGTCATCCGTATACACGGAATAAACCTGGATATCGGCGCGGGACTCCAGATAGTCCATGACCAGCTCTTTCTGGTTGGAGATGCTGTTGCTGAAAGCCCTGCCGCCCTCCGCAACATCACCGTCCTCCCTCGACAGCCGCAGGTACACGGCCGCATGATATGTTTTAGAAATAGATTTTAACGCTCCCATATGCAATCCTCCTGTCCTGTTCTCCCTTATCCGGTGCCCAATCCGGATAACCAGAAACCAGAGGCCGCACAGGCAATAGCCCTTTCAGGATTCCAACTTACCACGGATCCCATGGATTTTCCATGACATGGCACGGTGTCCTGCGGACTTCCTGCAATGTCCTGTGCCCATAAACTCCCTGGGTTCACAACATCCAAGAAGTCAAAGAGTCTTTGCGAACTGCTCAAAGCGCTCCCTTAGGGATACCCCGTCATTGCTGTACACATTCTTAACCACAACATTCCCGACACGGAAACAGTACGGATTTTTCACCTGCCGGACAAACTCCCTGACCCGCTCTTCCTTCGGAAGTCCCTCATCAATACGGATCCGTGTCACATCCACCAGCTGGTCCCGGTCAACCGTCCTCACATCTACAGACCTCATTTCTTCAAGCGTCATAGGCTGCCACCTCCTATGCCCCAGTCCGCAGGAAACAGCAGCTTTAAAACCCCGGATGAAAAAAGACAGAAAAAAGCCTGCAGGCAATATCCCGCAGGTCCTTCTTTCATCAGTCCCATTCCCTTCCCCATCACAGCATCCCTGCTGCCGCAAGGAGCCCCGGGTATTCTGCCGGATCGATTTCAGACAGCCTGCCCGCCCCACGCTCTTTGATGAGCGCTTTCACTTCCGCTATATGTCCGGCGTTGGCCTTCTCTGCCAGCACCGCACGGACATCCGACATCCCCGGCAGTTTTTCCCCCTGTGCCGTGGCGGATGCGATCTCCGCCGCCATCCCTTCGGTGGCTTCCCCGAACACCCACACCTCGTCACACAGGGTGAGCAGCTCCATCCCCATAGAGATGCCGAGCCGCCTCTCTTCCTCTATCCCCTCATTTAAGAACTGTGGGAATAAGAGATGCGGTGCAACAGGCAGGAAACCCTGCTCACACGCCATGCGGCAGTAGGCCGCCGCTTTCCTTGCATTCCCTTCCATGTCGCCGCGGAAGGGGCTGCAGATAAAAACCTTCTTACGCATCAGCGCCTCCATCCTTTCTTCATTTTCCTGTCGTGCGCCGCTTTTGCGGCTTCGTAGGCTTCCACTTCCTTCTCGATCTGCATCAGCTTGGCAGCGAGGCTTTTCGCAACGATGCTGATTGCCTGCAAGATGCCGATAAGCTCCTGTGATTTTTCCATAGGCTCCGTTCCCTCCTTTCCGGGGCAGATGATCTTGTACCCCTTCACTGTCGTAATGACACTTTTTTGAAAACAGGCAATGAAAAATAAAACATTTTTGAAAACCGTTCGACAAACGTATCTTTTCCTGTCGAATAAAGGAAGAACTACACATCAATACCACGTTCCCGGAAAAAATGGCGCAGTTTCTCCATGACCTTGTTTTTGCGGAAATCAAGCGTCCGCCTGTTGCCGCCCGTTACCCGTGCATATTCGTAGACGCTCATTTCCTCCCCGAACACTTTCATGGCAAGCTCCCGCTCTTCTGGCAGGAGGGAATCCATAGCATCACGAAGGACATCCAGCAGCATCCTCTTTTCCGCCAGTTCCTCCATGCTCTCCGAAAAAAACTCCGTCCGCATATCGTTCTCTTTCCATTCCTCGTAGGATTCTTCCGTATAGCCGTTCTGCTCCATCGCTTCCCGGTTCCTCTGCTCCTTTTTCTTCATCTGCCACCACGGGCGGTAGTATTTCAGATATTCCTCTTCCGTAGCATTCATTGTGAATTCTTCGTTCCCTGACTTGATTGTGATTTTCCTAAAAGACATAAAGCGTTCCTTCCTTTACGCCTTCGTAAAGTTAGGAACGCTCTCATTCAGATGTGGGACTGGCTTTGAAAAAAAGGCAAAAAATGGCCCTGAGAAAGCTCTTTGTAAGAAATCTAAAATAATTCACTAGCTTTACTCCGGCCATTCGTGACTCGACACAATGCGGTCCCACTCGCTCGGTACATATTCAGTTATCCGGCATGGCTGACCTGCCAAGCCGCACAATGGGAATTTCCAAAAATTTCCATTGATAACTTTAGTATGACCATAAAAGAAACGCTTTAATCTATAAAAATAAAAATAACAGGATACCTTCCTGCCATTCTTTCCCACTATGTATATTTATCTTTTTCCTTTCGGTTTCCAGTACACCTTTATTACCCTGCCGCAGTTAGGGCATTTCAGCGACACGATAATCCAGCCGGAACCCGTCTCCCCAATATCACAGGCCCGTTTCTTGCACCATCTCTCCGGGCATTTCATTTTCCGGATAATACCACCTCCTCTCCCCCAAAAATACATCTATTGCTATCTCCCCGCACTGATATGGAACAAGGGAACCAAACATGAACACTTCACGTTTGGTTCCCTTTTATCGTTTGTGCTTTATGTATTCTTCTTATGCCCTCGCAACAAATCCGCCCTGAACTTCCATCCCGGCAATGCCGGAATTTATCTCCTGCCTTGCCGCATGGTACGCATCATAATAGGCAGCCTTCAAAGCCCCGTGTACCTGTGTCTCCGCCTTCGACTCCTTCTCATGCCAGCCCACACCCACCGTGTAGGTCAGTATCTCGTCTCCGTTCCCGTCATACACATGGACTCCGCCGCCGGACTGGAACTCGGCTTCATACGGCTCGCCAAACAGGATGCACAGCCACCTCCTGTCCACCGATTCCCTTTTATCACTTGTGCATTATTTGTTTTCATCACTTATTTGTCACGCTGTACCAACTGGAACCTATCGTGTCCTTGATCCATTCGCTGTCCTGTGCATAAACGATGGACTGCTTCGTGTCAATCAGCCTGCCCGACTGGAAGAGTATGCTGAGATTCATATCTGCCACATTGTTCCAGCCCTTCCCGGAAATCTCTGAAATCATCCCGCATATCCACTGCTTTACCTGCGCCTTGTAATCACACGGAACCGTGCCTGACTTATCCACTGCTGTCCTGACCAGTTCCTTTATGTCCTCTCCGTCCTTTGTATAATAAGTTCCGCCCCTCTCATCCAGTTCATTCAGTTTCAGCCCGATATATTCATACACCTGCTGGAATGCCTGAAACTTCAACTTGGAATCCGCAGAAACCTGCGAACTGTTGCACCCGTCCTGCGTAGAGCAGGTGAGGATATGCTTATACAGGTTCTTCCCATTGCTCCCCTGATTGAGCGCCTGTTCCATTGGCTGCTTAAGCGAATCGTCCACGCCATCGACTGAAATATAATAACTGTATGGATCAACCGTAAAAGAGCAGGTGTCCGGAATCCCTGCAGTGTCAATCCCCGCGCCCGACAGGATATTGGATATCTGCCTGTTTATAGTCTGGCGTTTAAACATGATCCTGTCATTATCCTTCACATCCCCGTATATCTCAATTCCCCTGAAAAGGGAATCCTGATAACTTACGCCGTTTATCTTTCCGTCCTTATACATCTGCATTTCATAGTTATAGGCAATCCGGCGCTCTGTTTCTGTCAGATTCGCTTCATAATACTGTGAGCCTTTGTCATAATATTTCCCGTAGATATATTCTTCTGGGTTGGAATGCGTCTTTGCCTCTGCCGCCAGTTTTGAATATTTATCCGTCAGTGCCGCCCGGAATGCTTCGGAACTGTCCGTGTATGTAACAGCATTGACATCAATCTCACTACCCGCATTTTCCAATGCCGCGCGATTGCTTTCCCTGGCATCATCTATATATTTCTGCAGGTCAATCGTGCTATCTACGCTTGTGTTCCGCGTCCTGCCCGATATGCTTTTCTTCATGGACAGTTCCTGCGCCTCGCTACTTATGGTGACGGTATCCCTCCTGCCGGACTGCATATTCTTATTAGTTTTTGTGTTCTGTACCTTTCTGCCAAACATAATGTCAAGCAGTGTCTGATTCCGCCTAATTTGATTATTAAGAAAAATATTCATTTATACTTTCTCCACTCCTTTTACTCCCCGCCATCCACCAAAGCCGCCCCTGCTCCCCGATTTGCCAATCTGCCGGAAAACAGGGATGCCTGCTTATCCTCTGTGGGGCATTGGTGTTAATCTATCATAATCCTTTATAAGCAGCCTTCCAGTTTTACCAAAAACAACTGATAAAATGCTCTCTCCTTCACCTGCTGTCTCTGCACCTCAATGCTTTTTACGCTGTCCGGGGAAAGCGGATGGTCTAAATCATAAAGTGCCTGTTCCGTTGCCCTGATTGCTGACTGCACTGTGCTTCCGAGGATATCGTTTGTCCCGCCGATGCCGTTCATCCAGTTCTCAGCGCGCTGCACCATCATCTGTGATAAATGTGTCAGCATACCGTTCCCAGACATATCCACCTTTTTCGTACTGTCAGTGTAACTTGTTACATAACTGCTGTAATTGCTTGTAATCTCCATTGCCATAATTTTGTCCTCCTAAAAATTTTTATTTTGAATGGCGGCTCCTCTGTCATTCGGAGCCGCCCATGCCCCCTTATGGTAAGTCCGGGCATAATGCCCTTTATCAGCCAAGCAGAGAAGCACTGCCCGCAACAGTTTCCATCATAACATTGGCATCATATGCATCAGCCACTTTTGCCATCTGCCTCTCACTGCTCCATGACTGCGACAGTCTGCTTTTCTCCAGTTCCATCTTTGCAATCTTTTCATTCAACATTTCCTGCTGCTGTTTTTTTGCCTGCGCCCTCTTTTCCAGATATTCCTCCAGAAGCTCCTTCTGCCTGTCTTTCTTTTCACTCGTCTTCTTATAAAAACTGTCCTGAGAACGCGCGTAAAATTCCGAATCATTATTAACTGACCATCCATCAGCCCTATAGTCTTTAGCTGTAGCTCCTACTGTAATTACCAAAGAACAATCCGGGGCCGGAGCAACAGAACCCGTCATATCACGCCTAATCACAGATAACATCTGTTCCCTGTACTTTGGATCATCTTTCATATTCTTAAATGCTTCTTCTGATATGTTAACAGCCACATTTGCTATTGTTCTATCCCTTGGTATCCTCTCAAGTTCGGCATAAAATTCTTTTTTGAATGCCGCCATTTCCTCTGCTTCCGATAATTCCCGCATACCGCTTGTTTCTTCTGTGTTGTTTACACTCTTTGAACTTTTCGTTACCGTCACATTGTTCTGATAATAATTCTGTCCTACTCCATTTATGCTCATTTCCAATATCCTCCAATTATTTTAATATCACGGCTCTTCTGTCGTTCAGAGCCGTCCATGCCCTCTCGCAATAAGTCCGGGCATTCCGCAGGGGCAAAGGTTTCTGCGCCTCTGCGGAATAGGGTGTAAAGATTATTTACGCCTTTATATCAAAACCTGCTCCCGTAGATACTGATGTACCAGAAATTGCAGCTATAAGGTTCTGCGTAACGCTTTTTACATCGGTATCTGTAGCCGTTACCGTGAACGTATCTGCTCCTCTGTCTTCTATCAACTTTTCCATCTGCTCCTTCTTCTCTGCCCTTTTTTCCGCCTGTCTCTTAGTCGCCTTTTCTTCTAAAATTTTTCTTTCCTCTCGCTTTTTCTCTAATCTTTCTTTTTGCTTCTTTTCCGTATTCAGTGTAGTTGAATTTTGTTTTGAACCACTTGTTCTTGTCATACCACCACAAGTAACGGAAGCATTCCCATCGGCATCTATTACAGTTGTAACACCATGTATCACTGCATTATCAGCTTTGGCTTGTGCAAACATTCTATTTTGTCCTGGAACTGCACCAGTTAAATTAAACTCTACTTTCTTAGCAAATTCTGGATCATTTGCCATTTTCTTTAAACATTCGCTGGAAAGATTTATTACCACTTTATTTTCATTTCCGCTCATAAGACCACTACCTGTATTAAAAGTAATGTTAGGGAACTTCTTGCACAATTTCTCGTAATATGCCTGCACCTTATCCTTGCTGTTTGTTGATGTGTTTGTCTTTACCTCCGATGCCGCCTTGCTGTCTGTCTTCTTCGTAGTGTCGGTGTAGCTTGCTACGTAACTACTGTAATTGTTTGTAATCTCCATTGCCATAATAATCATCCTCCTTAAAAAATTTTGAATGGCGACCCCTCTGTCATTCGGAGCCGCCCATGCCCCCTTATGGTAAGTCCGGGCATTCCGCAGGGGCAAGGGTTTATGCGCCTCTGCGGAATCGGATGTAAGGATTATTTACGCCTTTATATCAAAACCTGCTCCTGCGGGCGTAGACATACCCAAAGATGCTGCTATAACTTTCTGCGTAACAGCTTTTATATCCGTGCCTGTGGCGCTTACGGTATATCCGTCTGTATCTGCCGCTGCTTCATTCGCCGCTTTCCTTTCTGCCCGTCTTTCCGCGGCCTTTTCTTCCTCTGCCTTTTTCTCCTCCCGCCTTTTAGCCGCTTTTTCTTCCTGCTCTTTCTTTTCTTTTGCTTTCCTCTCAGCGTTCTCTCTGGCTATTTTCCCATCCGGATCGTTTGTACTGCCGCTCATCATGGAGATATTACCATTATCATCTATCTTATAAGTGGCATAGGTCACTACAGGACTACCCGGTGCCATTTTCACAGAGTTACAAAGCGATTTAACGCTATCGGGAATAGCCGCCAGATTTTCCTCCAAATATTTAGCTTTCTCCGGGTCATTCATACACTTCTTTAAGAATGCTCCCGATACAGATACTGTTGTCGGAACACCCTGCATTGAGGTAGTCCCCGTATTCATATAGCTGTACTTGCCCTGCAAATATTTGGAATAATCATTCACATTGCTATAACCCGTCTTGATCTGCTCCGTTTTGGTTCCGCCGGTTGGAGTTTTCAGCTCCACCGTACTTGTTTTTACACTTTCCTCTGCCTTTTTTGCGGAATTTGTGTACCCCGCATAAGTGTTTGTGTAATCCGTTACTCCTGAAATTGCCATAATAATCATCCTCCTTAAAAATTTTTGAATGGTGGCCCTTCTGTCATTCGGAGCCGCCCATGCCCCCTTATGGTAAGTCCGGGCATAATGCCCTTCATCAGCCAAGCAGGGAAGCACTGCCCGTGGCAGTTTCCGTCATAACATTGGCGTCATAAGTATTTGCCGCTTCTGCCATCTGCCTCTCACTGCTCCATGACTGCGACAGCCTGCTTCTCTCCTGCTCCGCCTTTGCAATCTTTTCATTCAATATTTCCTGCTGCTGTTTTTTCGTCTGCGCCCTCTTTTCCAGATATTCCTCCAGAATCTCCTTCTGCCTGTCTTTCTTTTCACTTGTCTTCTTAAAAAAACTGTTCCCAGAACGGGCATAAAATTCCGAATCATAACCGACAGGCCACGAATCGCCCCGATATTCTTTTATTGTTGCGCCAACTGTAAACACTCCAGAACAGTTTCTTGGCGCCAGCGAACTCCCCAAATCCCTTTTGAGCAATGAAAGGATTTTTTCCCTGTATTCCGGGTCATCTTTCATAGCCTTAAACCCTGCTTCTGAAATATTGATAGCAACATTGTTTAATGTCTTATGTATTGTTATCTTGGAAAGGTCTTCATAGAATTCCTTCTTGAATAATTCCATTTCTTCCGCTTCCGATAATTCCTTTGTCTCGCCTGTTTTCTCCAATGCAAATTTCTCCGTGCCATTCACATTTTTTGTGTTTTTCGTTGTTGCCACATTGTTCTGATAATAATTCTGTCCTACTCCGCTGATTGCCATTTTCTAATCCTCCATTTTTTGTTTTCAGTTAAAAGCATCCTGTTACTTATTCTTTTCCGCTTCCACCTCCCCCTGCTGCAGCATGACCGTCACATGGAATACATCCCCTTTCACTTTTATGTTTACACCACCAAAATACCGCTCTGCCATCTCCCTCACATTGGAAAGCCCGATTCCATGCTCCGTGATGATTCCGGGCAGGGTACTCTGTTTCGTTGTAGGCGGTGCCGAGCCGCCACGCACCTGCACAGGCACAGCCCCGTCAAAGCTGTTCTCCACATCCAGCAGTAAAAACTGTTTCTTCCGTTTCAGGACAAGGCTTATGAATCCCTTTCCCGGCTCCAGTTTCTCACAGGCTTCTATGGCATTATCCAGAAGGTTGTTCAGTATGATCCCCATGTCAAATACCGGGATTTCCCCGCCGTACCGGAAATCAGCTTCAAACCGGATGCCCGCTTTCTCCGCCCTGCGGCATTTGTCATTGATGATGACATCCGTCACCGCATTTCCCGTCACATATTTATACTCCAGCTCCTGCATGGTCTCATCCATCCGCCGGACATAATCCTCAATCTCCCCGTACTCCCCGGCTCCTGCCAGCCCCTTGATGTTCGCCATGTGGTTCTTCATCTCATGGCGCACCTTCCGGATACTGCCGTAAAAATTCTCTGCTTCCTCCAGCCGCTTTTTCATGGCTTTGACCTGCTGTTCCTCCACAAAATGCTTCTGCCTTTCATCAAGCAGAATACGGTATCTCTGCCAGAAATAGATCAGTGCGGCTTCCCCTGCAAATATGAAGACTGCTATCATGGGAACCTTCCATAGCAGATCCGGCTTTTCATCAAACAGGATAAACGCACCGCTTCCTATATTTACAATCAACAGGCCGCTTACCACACCTGCAATCAGGCTTCCCACAAAATTCAACACGGAAAGCAGGAATACGTCCTGCCATGCCATTATGCCCGTCCCTTTGATGATACTGCGCAGAATGACCGTCATCGCCACAAATAATGCCGTATAAAGGAAAACAGATAAAGCCATCCCGACTGCTATGCAATGGTACACCTGCTGTTGATAATTCCCCGATAAAGCATCCAAATCCTTCATCATCATGTCTGTTATTTTTATATAAATGCTATTTGCTATCAGAAAGCTCAGGCAGTGGAGGTTATAAAAGCCAAGTATCACGAAGACCGCTTTGCCAATCTGTTTTTTATAATTCACTGCCCCATATCCCAATATTGCCAAAGCTAAAACGGCATACCTGACCCATGATGCACATGGCAGAAACCATAATCCCATATTTGCAAGCATGAATATGACTGCCGCAATGCCATCCCTTTTCCCCTTCTTTACATTGAAAGCTGTCGCCCACAAAACAAGGAACATTATGGCTTGTATGATTATCTTCCACATATCCAATATGTTATTGGCCATTTCAAATCCTGACTGGCTCATAGGCTTTCCTCCGAAATGTAATCCATATATGCCTGCACAAAGCCGTCATACTTATACCTTGAAAGCAGGAGTTTATCCCCATTCGCCATCCTTACCTCTGTCTTATCGTAGCCTTCCACATGGAAAAGGTTGATAAGATAGCCCCGGTGGATGCGGTAAAACTGCCCCGCCAGTTCTTCCTCCAGGTCACCGATTTTTGCATAATACTCTATATTTCCGCTTTTCAGGTACAGGACGATATTATGGTTCCGGCTCTCCATGTAATAAATATCATTCAGCGGTATGGCTTTTCCCTCGCCGCCATACTGGATCACAAGTTTTTTCTTTCCCTGTTCTGCTTCGGATAAAATCTGCCCCACTGCCCGGCCAAACACCCCCGAAAACTTCTGTTCATCCACGGGCTTCACCAGATACTGGAACGCCCCTACGTCAAAGGCGTCATAGACATATTTTTCATAGCCCGTGACAAATATGATGATTGGCTGCCTGCGTGCATCCATGCCCCGGATATGCCTTGCCAGCCCCATACCGTCCAGCTCCGTGCCGGAGTCTCCCATCTCTATATCCAAGAACACCAGATCGTGTTCTTTCCCATCCGCCAGATACTCGTCAGCAGAGGCATATTCCGTAATGCTGCATTCTGTACCCTGCTTTTTGATGAGTGAAACAAGGTAGCCCCTTATATTTTTTTCATCATCACATACTGCAATTTTTACCGTGTCCGCCACCTCCAGTCTTCAACTAACTTATCGGAAAAAATAGGGGAATTTCTAACGCCTACTTCGTGAATGGTTAATCTGGCTACGTGAATCGCAGATTTTTCATTTTTTTGGTCTAATATTTTTCGCCTTTCATCCGATAAGGCCATCCGCCTATTACCTCTGACCTCCCCAACTGCCAAGTTAATAATCCAGTGTGGGGGAAAATGACAGAACGCCGCATATGGGGCGATTTCCCATAGCGGCGGTTAGCACTTTATCTGCCAAATTTCAACAGCATTTTCAGACAATTTAGCGAAACCCTTATACTATTTGGCAAAACCCTATACAATTTGGCAAAACCATACTTTTTGGCAAAAGTCCGGGGTTTCGCCAAATTGTATCCGATATTTCCTTATCGCCATATTCACAGCCCTATCCCAAAACGCAAAAAAGAGGAGCCCACCAGCCGCTCCGGTGAACCCCTCTACGCTCAAAATCCCTTGATTTCAAGCCATTTCTTTATACTTTCGCCAAATCGTACTCAAATTCCTATGGCATCAATTATTGATAGCCGCCTGGGACGCTGTTAGACATTTTTGAATCCCCTACACCCTCTCACAGAAATCCAAAGCAATCCATCCAGCTCCGCTTTTCAGCCTTCCCCACCCGGAAGCCCCTTTCCCATCAGTCTCCTCAATAATCGTGAAAATTCCGGCTCCTGTATACTTCCCGGTCTTGCCATAATCAGTCCCCGGGCCTTTCCGGATGTTCAGGTCAGGGATGGACACCCGCACCAGATACGGCCTGAACACTGCCCCTCCAGCCATACCCAGGATGCCCTCCAGGATGACAAGTATCTTCTCCCCATACCCTGCCCCTGCAGCCCAGCCCTTCCCGGCCGGATTTTCTTTCTGCCCGAGCCACTCCACATACTCCGCACAGCCCCTCACGACATACTTGAAGCGTGGGTCAACACAGGCATTTTTCAGCCCCTCCCTGGAAGCATAGGCTTTCAGATGCTGCACCTGCGCCCGGATTCCCAGCAGCGGCGTTTCAAAAAAATTCCCTTTTACTCCTCTCCCGGTCACCCCCATGCCGCAGAAATTATTCTGCGAAAGAGTGACCGCAGAGCCGGAAAACCCGAAATTCCCCGTCTCCAGGCAGGACTGCGCAAAGGCAATGTCGCCCCTTACGCCCTCCGCCTCCCCTTCGGAAAGGTACAGCGGGATCATGTCAAGGACAGACTGCGCCACCCCCGGGTTCTTCGCCCTGACATATGCTGCCATCTGCCCCGCCGTTGCCACGGCTTTCCCCATAATCCCCATATATCCGTCCGTGCCGGAATCCGCGCCCTCCATGGCCGCCCTGACCGCCCTGCGGAACCCGTCCATGGTGTACCTCATGCCCAGCTGCCCCCACAGATGCTCCGGATCCCCATGGTTCGACGCGATCCCCCGGGCGCAGCCCTCCCGGTGGCTGATGACAACCCCATCCGCCAGCGGGTCAAGCCCGTACTTCCCGCAGAGCATGGCGAACAGCCCCACCGCCGCCCGGTAAGTCCTCTCCGCCACCGCCCTTGCGGCATCCAGGTCAGAGCAGACAAAATCTGAACCCGCCGTGTATTTGATACATGCAGGCTCGCACATCTCCACCCCGATATGGGTATTGTTCCCGCTGCCCCTGCTGCCGGAACCGCAGTGCCACCCCCTGTGGTTCCAGGGCAGCGTCTGGTACACCGTGCCGTCCTCCCCGTCAATGAACCCGTGGACGCAGGAGCCGCCATGCGCCGGGCTGTCCCAGCTGCTGATGAACGCAGACGCCTTCGGCTGGGGGCAGCCCACGGAATGCAGCATCAGTCCCTTGACCGTGATCTTCCGCCCCGCCGTATAACAGGGGTTCCTCATCAGGAAGCTCTCCACCATCCTCATGCTCACTCGTCCCCCTTCCCGTCTTCCGCACGGCCATGGAGCTGTGCCAGGACATCCTTCAGCTTCTCCGGCACGGGCAGCCCCAGGCGCGCCGCATTCTCCAACAGGCTCACGCCCTCATTGGAGATATAAAAGAAAATGACCGCCGTGCGCAGCACAGAGCCGCTGCCGATGACCTGCACGTCCAGGATATTGGCCATCCCCACCAGCAGGAAGATGAGCACCTTCTTTGCGATGCCCTTGAACCCCACCTCGCTGGACAGCTTCCTGTCCGCCACGGCGCGCAGCACGCCCGTAGCATAATCCACCGCCACGAACGCCACCAGCGCGTACAGCAGCCCGTCACAGCCTCCCATGAACCAGCCGAGCCATCCCCCGACGCCTGCAAAAACAAGCTGTAACGTGTTCCAGAATCCCTTCATAGTGAAACCCTCCTTAAATGAATTTTTTGTATGATAAAAGGCCGCCCGCCCCACGGCAGACAGCCCCATATCCAGATAACATTTTATTACACACCCCGCACATCAGGGCACGCCCGTCACGCCTCCTCCGTCAGCGTATAGGTGATCTTCATGGTCTTGTTGGCATCCTTCACCACCGCCGAAGCCAGGTTGTTTATCGTAGCCAGGTAAGGCGTCAGCAGGTACATATGCCGGTACTCATTCCCATAGCTGCCTCCCCACCCCACCAAAAACTGCTTATACTGGAACAGCGGCGTTGCCGCGCTCCCCAGCCTGGCGCTCCCCTGGGTATGGATGACCTGGTCATCCGCCGTGACCTGGAAATCCCCGCCGACCACCAGGTCCCCCACCAGCGTCAGGAACAGCTCGCAGGTTCCCGATTCACACAGCGGCTTCATCTTGGAAGTAAACCCAAAAGAGATCAGCGACACATCCGCCGTGTTCGCCACATTGATCTTGTAGATCCCCTTCTTGTCATAGGCCGGCACATACAGGTACCCGCCCCGCATACAGCACCTGCAGTTCCTCTCCGGATAGGTGCTCTCCATGTCCCGCTCCCCCACCGCCATCAGCTTCGCGTTGGACAGCGTCCACTCCCCCTCCGTCAGGGAGTAATCCTCCTTGGATATCCTCACCCACAGCATCCTTGCGCTGCCGGAGGAATTCCCTTCATTGGAGAACCCGTACCAGTACCCGTCCTTCCCGTCCAGAAACTCCCCGTACTTCGTATAGCTGCCCAGGAACAGGAACGTCTCCGTGGCAGCCGCATGGTCCTCCAGCACCGTGTAGGTGGAATCATCCAGCTTCTCATTCAACCCCACCGTAAAGACCGGGATGCGCACCTTCCTGACCCGCACGCTGGAATCCTCAAACGTGATGGAATACAGCAGGTCATTCCCGAAATCCACCTCCACCGCCTCGAACAGCACCGCCTGCTTCGCCTTCCCCAGGTCCCCGATGTCCAGCTTCTTGACCTTCAAGAACGCGCTGCCGTCCCCCACCAGGCTCCCGTAAGCGTTCTGCCCGCCCTGGGCGCTGGTCAGCGCCACCGCCGCGATGGTTCCGTTCCCCTGGCTCGGCGTGAACTCCCACACAAACTTATACCCATTCTCCAGCGGCTTGCTCTCCGTCTGGTTCATGCTCCCCCTGGCCGTGTTCGCCGTGGTGTTCACATTATTTGAGGCATACGCCACCGGCAGGTTGCCCGAGCCCTCATAGATATGCGCGGCATCCTCCTCCAGCGCCTGCGGGAAGAGCAGGATACCCCCGACCATATTCGGGCAGATGGGCAGAAGCACATTGTTCCACGCAAGCACGTCCCCCAGCTCCTTCTCTGAATAGAACACGCCCATGGGGTTCATTCCCAGGATGTCGTTCACCGCCTCCGTCACCATGTTCTCCTCCGTGACGGTTTCCACCGCCCCCGTGGCCTCATCCTTAAGCTCCAGCATCATTGTCCCTTTCAGCTTCATCCTATCCTTCCCCTTCCTGCGTCAGCTCCACCGGCATCCCGAAAGCGCCTACCGCCGCCCTCCGGATGCTGTCGGAATAATATCTCTTCACCAGCTCCATTGTCTCAAAGCCCATCTCCCCGGAAAACGCCTTCGCCTGCAGCCCGCCCATGAGCGCAAACGGCTGTACATATTCCTCCACCGTAACGGTGCCGTCCCACGCCGCGCCGGCCGCCATGCCCTGGCCGCTGATGGAAGCGATGCACCCGCCCGTCCCGATCTGCGCCGTGCCGCCCTCCATCCGCAGGTGGACATTGAACGTGTTCGTGATATTCGGCACAAGCCCGTCAATCGGATAATACAGGGAAAGGATATGCTTCCCGCTCCCCCAGGTCTCCGCCGGGTAATGCACCAGGACCTCCGAATCATTGAACTCATAGGTGACATGCGCCACCGCTTTCCCATCCTCCGTCCAGGTCACCGGGAGCTCCACGTCCACCGTGACGCTCCCCTCATCCGTCCCCGGCTCCCCGCTGCCATCCGTGCCTGTTCCGGCCTCCGCAGTGCCGCTCCCGGCTCCGTCCGCTCCAGCCTCCGCCGTATCACCGGCAGCATCCCCATCCCCGCTTCCCGATGCCGGGAACGGAACCACAATGCTCCCCCTCGCAGTGGCAGACCGACCCACCGGCTCCGCTGACACATCCACCAGCACCTGCCCGAAAAACTGCACATGGGTCTCCTCCTTCGCCGCGAACTCAATGCTGATGACCCTCACATTGGTCTCCGCCACCGTATAGGCGGACGCATTGGTAAAGGTGTGTATCCCGACCTTCCCCGCCTCGATCTGGTTCAGCAGCCCGGAGATGTTCTTATCATTCTTCGACTTCGCCTGCGCCAGCCGCGGGTTCTTCCCCACGCACTTCAGCCTCTGCTTCCCGCCGATCTTACAGTCAAAAGACGTGATACAGGCTATCTGCGCCCCGTCCGCCTGCCCGCCCGTGAACGTCAGCACGTCCCCCAGGTCCAGCGCCGGGTTCCCGATGGTGCTGGTGTCAAAAGGCACATAATTCACCGCCGCCAGGCCAGCCAGGATATTCCTGCACAGCTGCTCCCTGGTCTCCTCCAGCCCGAACTGCAGGAGCGGGTTCACCGCCAGGTTCATGGTCAGCCCGTCATCCGGATCCAGCGCGTAATACTCCGCCGTCTGCGTCCGCAGGTTCGTGGAGCTCACCGCCGTGTACCGGGTGATGAAATCGGAAAAGCTGCTGGTGAACCGGTGCCTGCTCTTTACCTCCATCACCGGCTCCGCCCCATACTTCCTCAGCTCCAGCTTCCCCTCCCGGTTGATGCAGAAGAACCCGCCCAGAACCTGCCCCACAAAATACAGCACGTCCCGGTACGTTTCAATGTCATTCTCCGGATAGACCGACAGCAGCTCCGCCCCGTTGGGCATCCCTTCGATCTCCTCCTTTGTATGCGCCAGCCCCACGTCACAGGCCTTGCAGCATAAATCCAGAAAAGCCCAGGCATTCCCCACGGTCTCAAACCCGTTGAAGCTCTTCTCGAACCGCAGCATGTAGTCATAGGCTTTCAGCTCCAGGCAGTGCGCCGTCCGGTTCGCCTCGCTCACCTCGAAGATGCCCATCGGCACCTCCTCATAGCTCCCATCCGCAAGCCGCAGATGGTAGGACAGCCGCACTTCCGCCCCTTCCAGCGTGTAACGGTCCACCTGCGAAAAGAGCGTGACCCCCATCTCCGCCGCATACACCGTCCCCAGCTCGATCTCCGCGCTGCCGCAGCACTGCGCCGTGACATACCCGCTCCCCTTCACGATATCCTCATATCCGAAAGGATAGACCGCGCCGCCCTTCGTCCTGATCTCCCCCGTCCAGAAATACCGCCTGGTATTCTCCTGCACCGCCTCCAGAAAAGCCCTGCTCACCGGATACATCCGCCTCACCTCCTCCCGCAGCCCTTCCCCGGGGCCTCACAGCTCCTTCAGCGTAAACGACACCTTCCACAGACCCTTATAGGACGTATCCTTCACAAGGCTTGCCTTATAGCCGCTGATGAACATCTCCGCCCGCTTCACCTCCAGCGTCCCCGTGTCGAAATAATCCACCGCCAGCTTCTCCTTCTGCTTGAACCCTGTCAGGGCTTTAAGCCACTTCGGGGAGACCGAGAACACGGCGGGGATGGACACCACGCCCATCCTCACCACGTCCCTCTGCGTGGTCCCGGCCTCCGTCTCGCCCCCGGAATCCGCCTCCACATCATTCATCTGCACCTCATAGGAATCCGGCAGGGGCAGCGGCACCCCGTCGAGCGTCAGATACTGTATATACGCCATATGCGCCCCCTTTCCGCCCCATCGGCACAAACATCAATGAATCGTGCATTCCGTCCCATCAACGGCCTCCAGACCGTAAATTCTGCCTCGCCTGGGCGTCCACCACCACTTCATCCAGCAGCGTCCCGCCCACATACACGGGGATGCAGATGGTCCCGCCGCCTGCCATCCCCTGCAGGCCGGAAAGCATCTCCTTCAGGCCGCCCAGCAGCTCCCTCACGGAAGAGTCCCCGGAAGCGCTGCCGCCATCCTGCATCCCCTGGACAGCCGCCCGGGGCTGCAGCATCAGGTCAGATGCCACGCCGGCCACGGCCCTCTTCACCATGCCCCGGCCCTTCTCAATGCCCTCCGCAAGCCCGGTCATGAAATCAGGCATCCAATCCTCATAATCCGTCAGCGGTCCCTCGTCCGGCACGGAGAAATGCAGAAAGGACCGTATCTTGTCCGCCACATCCGACACGGCGCTGATCACATTCCCAATAGCACTGCGGATACCGTCTGCGATCCCGTTGATGAAATCCTTCCCCCACTGCAGCGCCTTCCCCGGCAGCGAAGTGATGAAGCTGATGGCCGACTGGAACCCAGACTGCACCACGCTCCCCAGGGAAGACAGCGCAGACCCGATCCCGGACACCATGGACCTGAACGCATTTATCGCCGACTGCTTCAGATTGGACGCGATAGACACCACTAAATTTTTCAGCCCGTTCCATGCAGCCGAAGCCGTATTTTTGACCGCCGCCCAGATATTGGCAGCCGTATTCTTCAGCCCGGTAAACAGGATGGTGACATGGTTCACCAGCCCCTGCGCCAGCGAACCCACCACCTGCCTGATGCCGTCCCAGATATTTGACGCCGCATTCCGGATATTCGTCCAGATATTCAGCGCATCCTCTTTCAGTTTCGTAAAGTTCCCCGTCACCAGGTCGATCAGCAGGAGCACCGGCCCCAGCACCACGTTCTTGACCAGCTCCCACGCCCCGGAAGCCGCCGTCTGGATGCCCGACCAGATTCCCTGCAGAGTAGACGACAGATTCTCCCACAGGGAGCGTATCATGTCCACGATCCCGGTCAGTATGGGGTTCTCCATCATCCCCGTCCAGACATTGCTGAAAAAGTCACCCACGGACTGCCACAGCCCGCTCCACCACTCCGGGATGCCCTGGAAGAACGCCACAAGGGAATTCCATGCATTGGGTATGGTCTCCGTAAAGAAAGAACAGATCACCTGCCATGCCGAAACGAAAAACTCCTTGATCTGCGTCCAGACGGCATGGACCGCATCCCGGAACCATTCGCACTTGTTCCACAGCACCACCAGGATGGCGACAACAGCCGCGATCGCCAGCGGCACCCATCCGATAGCAGCCACCACCGCGGAGATCGCCGGGATCACCGTCCCGGACACAAAAGCGATCACGCCGGAAATCGCCCCTGCTATCTGCGGCACCACCGTCATGACCGTTCCAATGGCCCCTACCACCTTCCCGACCACGATCAGCACCGGCCCCAGCGCGGCCGCCACCAGCGCCACCGTGACAATGATCTTCTTCGTCCCCTCGTCCAGGCTGTTCAGCCAGTCCACCAGCCCCTGGATCCATCCCACGATCTGCCGGATATAAGGCATCAGTATCTCCCCGATGGAGATAGCCAGCTCCTCCAGCTGGCTCTTTAATATGGTGAGCTGCCCCGCAAGGTTATCCTGCATGGTGGCCGCCATCTTCTCCGCCGTGCCGTCACAGCTGTTGATGGCGCTGTTCAGCTTCTCAATGTCCCCCGGAGCGGCGTTCATCACCGCCAGGAACCCGCTCATAGCGTTCTTCCCCACCAGCGCCTCCGCATTGGCCGCCTTCTCCGACTCGGACATCTGCGCGAACGCCGCCCGGCAGTCAGTGAGGATATCCCCCAGGCTCCTCATGCTCCCGTCCGTGTTGGTGGTCTGCACCGTCAGCTCCCCGAAGGCATCCCCGGTAAACTTCACCTCTCCGGTCAGGTTCGTCATCATGGAGCGCATGGCCGTCCCCGCCTGGGAAGACTTGATCCCCGCGTTCGCCATCAGCCCGATGGCCTCCGCCGTATCCTCCGCCGTGAACCCCAGCGCCCCGGCCACCGGCGCGCAATACTTGAACGTCTCCCCCATCATGGCCACGTTCGTGTTCGCGTTTGAGCTCGCCGCCGCCAGGATATCCGCGAAATGCCCCGAATCCTCCGCCGACAGCCCCAGGGCAGTCAAAGCGTCCGTCACGATGTCGGAAGTGGTCGCCAGGTCCTCCCCGGAAGCCGCCGCCAGGTTCATGATCCCCTCGATGCCGGAGAGCATATCCCCGGTCTTCCACCCGGCCATGGCCATATAGTTCATAGCCTCCGCCGCCTCGGATGCGGAAAACTTCGTCTTGCTCCCCATCTCCCGCGCCTTGTCCCGCAGTGCCTCCAGGTCTTTCCCTGTAGCCCCGGACACAGCCGCCACCTGGCTCATGGCCGAGTCAAAGTCAGCCGCCACCTTCACCGCCGCCGTGCCCAGTCCGCCCACGGCAGCCGTGACCGGCATCAGCTTCTTCCCCACGCCCTCGATGGCCGAACCCACCCCCTGCAGCTTCTCCCCGGCAGCCCCGATCTTCTGCAGCGCCACGGCAGACCTGTCCGCCTGCTGCTCCAGGTCCCGCAGGTTATTCTCCGTCTCGATGATCTCCCTCTGCAATGCGTCATACTGCCCCTGGGAGATCTCGCCCCTCGCCAGCGCGTCATTCGCCTGCTCCGCCGCCGTCTTCAGCGTCTCCAGCTTCTCCTTCGTCTCCCGGACCGCATCCCCCAGGAGCCGGTGCTTCTGCGCCATCAGCTCCGTGTTGCCGGGATCCAGCTTCAGCAGCTTCTCAACATCCTTAAGCTGTGACTGCGTGTTCCGGATCTCCGTGTTCACACCTTTTAGAGCCGTCTGGAGCTTCGTGGTGTCGCCGCCGATCTCTACCGTAATCCCTTTTATCCTGTTCGCCGCCACACCACCACCCCCTTAATGGCACAAAAAAAGCCCGGCTCCCCGGGCATCACTTCCGGTTAAAATAGGTCAAAATCCTCCTGCCCCGCAAGGACGGCATAATCCGCCCCGTCGTTGCTGCTCTCCGCATACATGTCATTCACCATTCCGATGGTCAACAGATCCAGATCCCGGATGGAAATGCCCAGCTGCACGCACCGCAGCAGGAACAGCGGCGTGGTCATCGGGCGGTCAGTTGCGCGAAGTTTTTTTTAGCCTCCACGTCCGTCTTCACGTTCAGCCCCCACAGCTCGATCAGCTGGGGCAGCACCTGGTAGATGGAGAACGTCCCGAAGCCGTCCAGCCACTCCTCCGGCGTGTCCGGTATGGAAGGGTCCGCGTGCTTCGCCATGATGAAGGCAATGTTCTCAAACAGCTCCAGCGAGAACAGGTCCAGGTTGGAATCCTCCTCATCGCTGCCCCCGATGCTCTTCTCCAGCGCGCTCAGGTCCTTATAGATATCCCGGTGGAACCTGATCCGGTAAATGCGCGGCACCGCCGCCGATGCCCTGAACGGCACTTCCTTCCCGTCAATCTCAATCTTCCTTGTCATGCTCATCCGATCTCCTCCCCGCCATACAGGCTCCCGCTGCCCTCATCCCCGCTTCCGCCGTTATCCCCCGCCGGTACCGGCATATACACCGCCTTGTACCAGTCCTGGTACACCGCCTCATCCGTGGAGTCCCCGGTCTTCGCCTTCACCATGCCATCCGCCAGCGGCGTGGCCTTGACGGTCAGCGTCTCCGTCTGCACCTCCCGGCTCTCCTCGTTGGTCTTGCCCTCGATCCCCGGCCTTGACGCCGAGCAGTTGTAGAGGACATGCCGGATATGCCTCTGGTCGCCGTCAAACTCAAACAGCAGCGCGAACGCCGCAAGCTCCGCCGAGGCATTCTCGATCAGCACGCCCTTGTCGTCCAGCTCCTCCCGCAGCGCATCCCTGCGGAAAGACTCCGGGATCATGGCAAGCTCCAGGTCGCCGTCATAGCCCATGTTGTTGTTGATCACATAATAGGCCGTCCCGTCCGCATAGAAATTCTCCGGCTCCCCGTTGGCGTCCAGGGAAATGGAGACCGAGCCCGGCATCGGGACCGGCGCGCCGTAGGACACCGCCCCGTCCTCCGAAACAGTGAGCATCGCATAATGCGTGTTCTTCAGGTTATATTTCACTTTGTTCTTCTTATTCTGCATCCGTCATGCCTCCCATCCAAAAATATACAGCACCTCATAAAGCCTCTCGCTGCCGATCCACGTCTCCGACTTGTTGTAAAAGACCCCATGGGCATCCAGCACGTCCTCCACCCGCTCCTCCAGCCCCGGGTCCTTCCTGTCCGTATAGACCTCCAGGCGGACATCCACGCCCTTGTGGTACACCTTCCCGTCCGCCGCGAAATTATCGCTCCCCGGCAGCAGGTAACAGGCAAAAGGCGGCTCCGGCGACTCCCCCTCCGCAAAATGGTCATAGGCAAAAGGCAGCCCCGTCTCCCCTATCATCCTCACCAGCTCTTCCACAGCCTCACCTCCCCAAACCTTCAAACACTTCCCAATCCTGCGCTCCGGCATCCGCCGCGCATCCCAGACCGTCAGCCCCGCAGAGCCTTCTCGATCTCCCGTTCCAGCGTCCGCTCCGCCCTTTCCTCCGCGGGGGCGATATGCGCCTTCCCCGGGACGCGCCCGCCGCCCCGCTTCGCATGGCCGAACTCCAGCAGATGCGAGAGCTGGTACCGGTTCCTGGAATGCACCACCAGCTCAATGGAACCTGACGTCTCCCTCACGTTCTTCACCGCCCAGCTCTTCGCATAAGCCCCCGTATCCTTCGGCGCGCCCGCCTGGATATCCTTCTTCACGGAACTCCCCGCCCTTTTCACCGCGGCCTTCAATTCATCCGCCGCAAGGTCCGCATACTCCGCCAGCCCCTCCATCACCGCAGCCGCAAGCTGGTCAACCCGCACCCTGTCCGACATATCACCGCCTCACTTTCCTGCATATGAACTTCACCGCTTTCTTCTTGAAATTCATATGGTCCACATCCACAATGTCATAAACCTCCCCGCGGAACAGGATCCGGTATCCGGTGGACATGATGTCCACCGCTTTCCTGCAGTACCGCACAGTCACCGTCATGGACACGTCCTCCACGGTCATCCCGGCCTCCTGCCTTTCCCCCGAAGACGCCAGCCCCTCCCCGCCGATCGTGGCAGAACAGGCATAATAATCCGTCCAGGCATTCACATGGTTCCCCACGCCGTCCACAACGGCCTCATTCCTCTGGAACATCACCCTCTCGTTCAGCAGAGCCACCTCCATCAGAACGCCTCCTTCCTGCTGCCAAAGAGGAGCGCGCGCAGCGTCAGGGCAAGGGCGTGGTGGTCCGCCTCCTCCCGGTGCTCATACAGATATGCCGCCGCATACATCACAGAGATTTTCGCATTCTCCACCCGGGCAAACTCCCCTTCGTCATCCATCCGCGCCACGTCCATGCAGACCTTCTCCGCAGCCCCGGTCATGCTTTCAATCAGGGCGTCATCCTCATCATAGTCCACACGCAGGTAGCCCTTCATCTCTTCCAATGTCACCACCATGCCGCACCGCCTCCTTCAAGCCTCAAAAACGCCCCTGCTTTATACAGGCGGGATGCCGGCTCCTGCACCGGCACCCCAATGCCTCCCTCAGATCCCCTCTGTCCTTTATGAACCGGATGCCGCTTTCTGCGCCAGCACCTTCACCGCCTCCGCCAGCACCAGCTTCCCGTCCACCCTCTGGCTCGCCAGGAAGCCCACCTGCCCGGATGCCGCATACAGCTCATTCAGACGCTTGAAGCTCCGCCCCTGCCTGTCGGCGATCCAGTAATAGGAGAAATCCCCGAAGGCCACCGTCTTCGCCCCCGCCGCCATCGCCGGCATATAGGCCGAAGTCCTCACCGGCCTGCCCAGGATCGTGTCCGGCGTCCCCGCCGTAAGCGAAGGCTGCCACAGGTACTGCCCGTTGCTGTCCTTCAGCTTCCTCACGGCCTTCACCGTGGAATCGTTCAGCACCCACACCGACTTCTTCCGGTACGGGGCCTTCAGCGCATAATACAGGTCCATCAGCTCATCCGCCGTCACCGCCGTGGCAGATGCAGCCGTCACGCCCGTCTCCGCACCGCCTGCCGCCGCCAGCACGCCCAGCGGCTTGCCCTTGCCGTCCCCCGCAAAGAACGCCTCCTCTTCCTTCGCCCCAATCCTGCGGGCAAACTCACGGGAGATATAGGACTGCAGGTCAAACACGGAATCATTCAGCAGCTCCTCGGAAACCTTGATCATCGTCCCCAGCTTATACGCCCCGATGGAAACCTGCCCGAAGGAATCATCACTCTCCGGGAACGCGCCCTCCTCATCGATCCAGGACGCCGTGCCCTTGCCCGCCACCACCGGGATCTTCCGGTCGCCGCTGGAAGTCCTGATGACCTTCGCCATCTGCCGGAAGACGTTCTCCTCCTCCAGCGCCTCCACCAGCGTGCGCTCATACTCGTCCGGCACCAGGTAGCCGCCCTCGGAGTCCGTGCCCACCTGCAGGGCATTGGCGACATCCGGTACAGGGGCCTTTAAGCGCATGGCATTCCAGAAATTCTTCCGGTAGTCATCAGAGGCGCGCCCCGTCTTATCCCCCTCCCCGTCATCCGCCCTGCTGCCGGGCTTTGCCGTGATCGGCGTGCTGGTAGCCCTGGACAGCTCCGCATCGATCGCCGCCTGCCTTTCCAGCCGCTCGATCTCCTTCCCCAGGTTCACCACGTCCGCCTCCATCCTCTCATACGCAGCCGTGTCCTCTGCGGACAGCATCCCGTCCGCTCCCCTTTTCGCATCCAGGAACTTCTTTGCGGCGTCCCACGCCTTCGCCCTCTTCTCACGCAGTTCCAAAATCTTTCCCATAACCAAACCCTCTCTTTCTTAATCTGCGGCATCCGCATCCGGGATGCCGGTTTCATTGCAGAATAAAAGGGCCGATCCCTCAGCCCCTGTCTCCTTCTTCTTCCGGCAGAACCTCCTGCCCTGCTCCTCCGCCTCGAAACGCGCATCCAGCAAGCCGACTGTCCAGCCCTTCCGGAACATCCCCAGCGGGGTCTCCCCGAACTGCGCCAGCGCACGCGCATCCATCTCAAGCATCCTCCCCCATAATTCAGGATGGTGCTTCCGTAACTTCCGCAGCTCGTCAATCCTCTGGAACGGGCAGCACCAGCAGGAACACCGATGGTAGATCTCATACAGCCCGCCCCAGTCAAACCCCTTCCCGTAGCAGTACCGCAGCGCCTCTTCCTCCGTAACCCGCCACTCCACAAGCGGGTAGCGCTCCCCCTTGCACCGCCCTGGCTCATCATACGCGATGCCGACATAGGAAACGGCATCATACTCCCCTTTCAGGCGGTTGACCTCCTTCGTGATCAGGTGCGTCTTCAGCTGCCCCGTGCACCACCTCACCCGGATCCCCGGCCACCCGTTCCCGCATAAAGGGACGCCGTCCCGGATGCGCCGCTCCACCGCGGACTTCTTCTGCTTCGGCTCCTCAAACATGAGCCATTCAAAACCGCGCGGATGGCGCAGGACATGGATATGCAGCCCCCGCTCCCGGAACAGGTACGCATCCACCTTTTCAATATGCCGGTACATCTCCGGGAACTCCATGCCCGTATCCGCCCAGAACACGCCGTCAACCGGCATCCCCCTCTCTATCATCATGAGGAGCATCGCAGTGCTGTCCTTCCCGCCGGACAATGACACCGCATGGTAATCCCCTTTCCCGGTCTTCCCCACCGTTCCCACCTCCCCCTGGAACAGAAAAAGAGCCGATCCCTCAGCCCTTGTCCCCATCTTCCTGATCCCAGCAGGACCCCCTGCCGCCTTCTCCCTGTAACGACAGGCACCCTGTCCTGCCCATGTGCTTCAAATCTTCAGGATATCCGATATGCCAGCCGCCCGCCTCTCCCGAAACGGCCTAATGCAGGAGCAGGTTCAGCCTCTTCTCCAGCTGCTCCGCCGGAGTCCCCGGCTTCTTCGGCGGGATGAGCCTGCCCAGCATGGAATTCATCACCGCCTGCCTGGAAAACATCACCGGCGCACCCATCTCATCCGAAAACGGCACGCCGCCCGCATCCTCCGCGTCCCTTCCGGAAAACATGACCTCGTCCGCGAACCCAAGCTCCACGGCCTTCTTTGCATTGAACCAGCTCTCCGCATCCATCAGCCTTGAAATCTTATCCCTGGCAAGCCCGGTCTTGATCTCATAGGCGTTCATGATGGACTCCTTCACCTCGTCCAGCATCCTGACCGCCTTCTTCATCTCCTCAGAATCCCCTATCGCAATAGTGGCCGGGTTGTGGATCATCATCATCGCCACCGGCGACATCCTCACCTTCGTCCCCGCCATCGCGACCACAGACGCGGCGCTCGCCGCCAGGCCGTCTATAAACACCGCCACATCGTAGGGATAATCCATCAGCATGTTGTATATCTGCGCCGCCGCGAACACATCTCCGCCCGGGGAATTGATCCAGACATTGACCGGCCCCTTCCCGGCATTCAGCTCATCCCGGAAGATCCCCGGCGTGACCTCATCCCCGAACCAGGTCTC
The DNA here is from genome assembly GCA_910575625.1 of Clostridia bacterium. Classification (GTDB taxonomy): domain Bacteria; phylum Bacillota; class Clostridia; order Lachnospirales; family Lachnospiraceae; genus MGBC164599. Next base: position 8,740 of record CAJTFD010000013.1, on the reverse strand, counting down.
ATCCGAAATCTCCCCATTCAAAAAGAGCGTCCGCATCCCTGCGCCGCCCTCATCCTGGTTTTCTATCCAGTTCCAGAACTTCCTCTTCATCATCCACCTCCATCTGCCGGTTTACCGCCAGCCCTTTTTCCGGGATGCCCGCTGCCTTCCCCGGCAGTCCTGCCCTTTCCAGGACTGCTGCCAGGACCATCTGCTTTTTCCGCATCCCCTACGGCACCGGCTCCCGGGTTCCTCTGTCTCCCCTCCCTGACGGCTGGACCGCCGCCATCTTCCGTTCCTCCTGCAGGACTTCCCACGCCATAGCCCAGCCCGGCATCCTCCAGCTTCATCATGTTCCCGTTCACCAGGTACAGGTCGCCGCCCAGATCCTCCGGGATGCGGTCCAGGTTCTCCAGCTCCCGGATGTCATTCGCCGACATCCACCCGTTCTGCCGCCCCACGGCATACCCGTTCATGCGGCTCTGGTAGTCGCCCCGGAGCAGGCCGTCCACGTTGAACTTCACGAAATACTCCTTTTTCTCCTCCGCCGTCAGCAGAGACCGCGCCATGGACTGCTCCCACCGTGACACCCACGGGTCAAGCGTATACTTCACGAACTCAAGGCTCTGCTGCTCAATGTTTGAAAAAGAAGACTTATCCAGGTCGCCCACCATATGCGGCGGCACACGGAATATCCTCGCGATCTCATTGATCTGGAACTTCCTCGTCTCCAGAAACTGCGCCTGCTCCGGGGAGATGGAAATGGGCGTATACTTCATCCCCTCCTCCAGGACCGCCACCTTGTTGGCGTTATGGCTTCCCCCAAAAGTGGACTGCCAACTCTCCCTCACCCGCGCCGGGTCCTTAATCGTCCCCGGATGCTCCAGCACCCCGCTGGGCTGTGCGCCGTTGGCAAAAAACTTCGCCCCATATTCCTCACAGGCAATCGCCATCCCGATGGCATTCTTCGCCATGGCGATGGGCGAATACCCCACCAGCCCGTCAAACCCCAGGCCGGGGATATGCAGGACCTCCGAAGGCGGCAGCACCACCGTACTGCCTTTCACCGTGGGCACATCATCCGCCCCCAGCGTATACTCATAGTAAAGCTGGCCGCCGCCGTCCCGCTCCACGCTCATCCTGTCCGGCATCAGCGGATACAGCGCCATGACCTCCCCCCTGCCGTTGCGGATGACCTGCGCATAGGCATTCCCCCACAGGAGCAGGTGCGTCATCAGCGTCTCCCGGAACACAAAAGAAGTCATCTCCGGGTTCGGCTCGTCATGCAGCAGGAAATACAGCGGATGCCCCGCCGCCTTCTCCTTCCCGCCGCCCTCCGTATACCTGTAGAAATGCAGCGGCAGCCCCGCCACCGCCTCCGACAGGATCCGCACGCAGGAGTACACCGCCGTCATCTGCATGGAAGTCCGCTCATTCACCCGTTTCCCGCTCGTGCTGTTCCCCAGGAAGAAACTGTAAGCGCTTCCTGATGTCCTGTCCTGAGGTTCGCCCCTGGCCCGGAACAGCCCTCTCAATAACCCCATCGCAACCACTCCCTTCCTATCTCCGTCAGAACACGAGCAGCCCCCTTGTGTCATACACGGATTCCCTCGTATCGTTCCCACACCGTATCGCCCTGTCCAGCCCCATGATCATCGCAATGGCGCCGTCAATCTTCTCCGTGGACTTCTCCTTGTCCGCCTTGATGTTCCCCGCCGGGTCCGTCCGGATGAAGATATTGTCCATCATCCAGCGCAGGACAGGGTGCCCGCCATGGGCCACCATCTGCTCCAGCACCAGCTTCATCAGCTCCTTGGTGGGCGGCGACATATCCTTGAACCCCTGCCCGAACGGGACCACCGTGAACCCCATCCCCTCCAGGTTCTGGACCATCTGCACCGCGCCCCACCGGTCAAACGCGATCTCCCGGATGTTGAACCGCTCCCCCAGCCGCTCAATGAACTTTTCAATATACCCGTAATGCACCACATTCCCCTCCGTGGTCTCCAGAAACCCCTGCCGCGCCCATACGTCATAAGGCACATGGTCACGCCGCACCCGCAGCTCCAGCGTCTCCTCCGGTATCCAGAAATAAGGCAGCACGCAGAACTTATCCTCCTCATCCAGCGGCGGGAACACCAGCACAAAGGCCGTGATGTCCGTGGTGGAGGAAAGGTCCAGCCCTCCATAGCACACACGCCCCTCCAGCCCCTCCGCGTCCACCCGGAACCCGCAGGCGTCCCACTTCGCCATCGGCATCCACCGGACAGCCTGCTTCACCCACTGGTTCAGCCGCAGCTGCCGGAAAGAATTCTCCTCCCCGGGATTCTGCTTCGCCGACTCGCACGCCGCCTTCACCTTGTCCAGCCCCACCGTGATGCCCAAAGACGGGTTCGCCTTCTTCCACACCTTCGGGTCCGTCCAGTCAGCCGCCTCATCCGCCCCATAGATCACCGGGTAGAAAGTAGGGTCAGCCTTCCTCCCCTCCAAAATATCCACGGCTTTCTGGTGCGTCTCATAACAGATGGAATTCGTATCCGTCCCCGCCGTGGTGATCAGAAAATACAAAGGCTGCATCCTGGCATCCCCGGAGCCCTTCGTCATCACGTCAAACAACTTCCGGTTCGGCTGGGTATGCAGCTCGTCAAAGACAACCCCGTGGATATTGAACCCATGCTTTGAATAAGCCTCCGCCGACAAAACCTGATAAAAAGAATTGGTCGGCTGGTACACGATCCGCTTCTGGGACGCCAGTATCTTCACCCGCCTGTTCAGCGCCGGGCACATCCGCACCATGTCCGCCGCCACCTCAAACACAATGGAAGCCTGCTGCCGGTCAGCCGCGCACCCGTATACCTCCGCGCGCTCCTCCCCGTCCCCGCAGGTCAGGAGCAGCGCCACGGCCGCCGCCAGCTCGCTCTTCCCCTGCTTCTTCGGGATCTCCACATAGGCCGTGTTGAACTGCCGGTACCCGTTCCCCTTGACCGTCCCGAACACGTCCCGGATGATCTGCTCCTGCCAGTCGATCAGCTCAAAAGGCTTCCCCGCCCAGGTCCCCTTCGTATGGCACAGGCACTCGATGAAGCTGACCGCGTAATCCGCAGCCGCCTTATCGTACACAGACCCCCGCGCCCGGAACTTCGTAGGCCTGTACTTCTTCAGCTTCCGCATCGCCACCAGCCTCACCTCCTCCCGCCATGCCCCGTCTCTTCTCCTGCCATTCCACAGGGCGATATCAAAACAGACACCTATCCGCTTCCCTGCAAGTCCTTTCTCTGCCAGCGCCCAAAACACATGCAGCAATCCCTCCCAGGCGGCAGGCCATCAAACGGCATCCACCCAAAAAAGCAGAACCTTTACCCATACCGGATAAACCCCCTCCGCTTAGACAGCCCCGCCGCCAGTCATTTCATCCACTGCCAGTACACCTGCTCCGCAATCTTCGCCATCATCACCGGCGGCACGCTCATGCCGCAGACATACTGCACATTCTGGCCCATGAAATCATAATCCTGCGGGAACGTCTGGCAGCTGATGATATCCTTATCCGTCATGAGCAGCCCGTCACACATGCGGAAACAGTAACCTCCCGCAGTGACCGTCTGCACCGGCTCATCATCATGGTTGACTGGGGAAGTGAAGCCGCTGTTCTTCTTCCTCACCCTCATGTTGATGTCCGCAACACACCTGTCCGAAGAGATCCGGTACTTCATGATCCGCGCCGCCAGACTGTCGCCGGACGGTGCTTTCCCATAAGGCTCCCGGACATCCACAAAGGGGATGAGCTTTGCGTTGAACGCCATGGACAGCTTCGGAAAATGCAGATCCTTCCTGCCGGCAATAAAAAACACCCTCTCCCTCTTCTGCGGCACGCCCATCCGCGCCGCATTGAACAGGAATATCTGCACGGAATAGCCCGCCGCATCGAACGCCCCCACAATCCGGTTCACCCAGCCCTTCGCGTTCCCCGTGATCAGCCCCTTCACATTCTCCGCAATGACCACCTTCGGCCTCAGCCGCTCCGCCACCCGGATGAAATAGAAAAACAGGTCATCCAGCCTCTGCTTCGCCTGCCCCTCCCGGAAAGACTTCTCCACGTTCCAGCCCTCCTCCCGGACACCCGCCAGCGAGAACACCGAACACGGCGGCGAACCGTCCAGGACATCCAGGCATTTCAGCTTCTCCGGCAGTTTCTCCTCCGGCAATTCAACAAAATCACGGATGTCCATAAGGAAGCTATGCTCCGGGTGGTTGTTCTTCCGGTATATCTTCATCATGTCCGGATCGATCTCACAGTTGCCGACCACCTCATACCCCGCCAGCTTATACCCCATGGAAGAACCGCCCCCGCAGCTGAAACAGGAAAAGACCGTGTGCCCATGCTTCGGGCGCTTATCCAGGTCCCCCAGCCGCCAGTCCCACGGGAAATCAGTTGAACCGGAAACCGCACGCCGGGCACTGGTACTTGAACTCTTCATCCCCGAACACCTCCGCATCATATTCCGTGGAGCCCGTGATCTCCCTGTCCGCGCCGCTATCCGTGCCGCCGCCCGCGCCATCCCCCGCGCCTGCGCCGTCCACGGGCAGCTCCTCCGCCATCCCGAAGAAGTCAAACCCTTCCAGGTCAAGCCCCTCCAGCTCGACTTCCAGCTTCAGGAGGTCCCACGTTGCCTTTTCCCCGGTCTTGTTGTCCAGGTATCGGTATTTCCTCTTCTGCTCCTCCGACAGCCCCTCACAGACCAGGCACTGTGCCTCCTCCACGCCAAGCGCTTTCAGAGCCTTGTACCGGGTATGCCCCGCAATGATGACATTCCCTTCATCCACGATGATGGGCGCAACATAGGAGCACTGCCGGATGCTCTCCGCCACGGCATTGACCGCCCCGTCATTCTTCCGCGGGTTATTCCCGTAAGGGACGATATCCGCAAGTTTCAAAACCTCCAGCCTCATACCTCAAACACCTCCCCACAGCACGGGCACGTCTTCACCACAGGTCCGTCCTGCTCCCCTCCATCGGGAGCAGCAGGGGCAGGCTGCCCGAAATCATACCCGCAGAAATCCACGTCCGCCAGCTCCGCGCCCAGCTTCTTCTGGTCCCACCCGGCAAACTCCGCCGTCTTGTTGTCATAAAGCCGGTACTTCCTCTTCTGGTCTTCCGTAAGCCCGGCGGCTATGACCACGTCACACTCCTCATACCCCAGCTTCAAGAGCGCCTTATACCTGGTATGCCCCGCCAGGATCACCCCGTCCTCATCCACGATGATGGGGGCGATATAAGAACACTGCCGGATGCTCTCCACCACGTCATCCACCGCCACGTCATTGATCCTGGGGTTATTCCCATACGGCCTGATATCCGCAAGCCTCTTCTTCACATATTCCATTCCATCCCTCCTGCTGCAAACTTCCTTTTCTGTGCCCCGCCGCTTCAATCCTTCCTCCTGCGTGCCGCCAGCAGCCGCTCCATCAGGTCATCATGCGGGTTCGCCCCGCCGTACCCGGCTGAGCAGTTCTCCTTCACGATCTGGTAGATCTGGAACCAGCACTGGTTGACCTGCTTCAGGTAATTCTGGCTCATCGTCACATACGGGCTCGCTATGGCCGCCCCCGTGGTCGGGTGCTTCGCAAGGAACCCGTATTCCGAGATGCAGGTCTCGCACTGCACCCACCTGGACACCGACATCGCATACTGCTCAATGAGTTGGGCGTTCACATACTGCCCGCACCCACGCTCCTCCAGCCAGACATAGGTGCTCCTGAACACCTCCTCCGCGCAGAGGTCTATGCCGCTCTTCTGGGCGGCCTTCAGGAAGTCCTTCACCGGCGGGACGTCCACGCCCTCCATGTCCGCAGGCGCCGGAAGGGCGAGGACGTCCGCCGCCATGCCCTGCGCGACCTTGTCAGCCAGCGCCTTGGGCTTACGCCCGGCCCCGGTCCTGGGCCCGCCCCTTGCAGTCCCGTCCTTTGCCATTTCCCTCACCCCTCTCCTGCAGGGGATAATACCCCGTTTGATTTCCGCTTTTTGTGCGTGTGACCCCCGCCCCGTTCCCCAGGGGAGGGGCCATGGAGATTTCCATCCCCCCTACCGGCCCCACCGGTCGCCGCGCTCCGCATGGATGCGCGAGTGACACGACTTGCACAATGAAATCAGGTTGCCTGCATCATGTGTGCCACCTTCACTCAGCGGTACCTTGTGGTGCACTTCCTCCACGGGCACGGCCGCACCCTTCTCCAGGCAATGCTCACAGAACGGATGCCGTGACGCATACCTGTCACGTATCCTCTTCCACGCCCTGCCGTACCGCCTTTTCGTCTCCGGGTTCCTCCCGTATTTCTCATACCTCCGGTTCATCGCAGCCGCATGTTCCCCACAATATCTGCCATCCGTCAGTTCCGGGCATCCCGGATACCCGCATGGGTGCTTTGGTTTCCTCGGCATCTGCCCCGCCTCCTTCCAGGCATAGGAAAAGCCCGGCAGGATTTTCTCCCGTCGGGCTTCCCCGTTTTTCATTTTCGCCACTTTAACATTACCACACATACCCCTTTGACATCTACTGACATCCAGTGACAACTTTCGGAATCTTGATCTCCAGCAGCGCCCTGTCATGAATCCGGTACAGGTGCCTTACGTTATATCCCATGTCCACGGCAATCTGCCCCCAGGTATGGAAGTTCAGGTACCTCTTCTCCAGAAGCGTCTGGAATTCCGGGTCATCCACCTGCCTGATCACTTTCATGATTTCCGTTTTCAGTCCCACCATCCTGTCAATGTCCGCATTGATCTCCGCCTGCAGGTCAACGATCCTTTCCACGGCATTGGCCATGGAGGACACCGCCCGGTCCGGGTTCCTGGGCATCCCGCTGATGGCACACCCGGCTTTCCTCGCCAGGTCATTCAGGGACTCCACCTGCTCAATCTTGCTGTTTATCCTCTGGTCCAGGTAATATGCCTGGGACAGATATTCCCTTGCTGTCATCCCGGCAGACCCTCTTCCGTCAAATTCCCCGCCCTTTCCCGTGCTCACCTGTCCTGACTTACCCATACGCTCCCACCTCCGCTTTCACCGCATCGATCAATGCGGACTGCATGTTATCTTTTTCTGACAACGCCTTCATGATCCGCCCGTCTATGGTGCCATCCGTGATGATGTGCTGCACCACCACGGTCTCCGATGACTGCCCCTGCCGCCACAGCCTCGCCACCGTCTGCTGGTATAATTCCAGTGACCAGGTAAGGCCGAACCACACAAGGGTGGAACCACCCGCCTGCAGGTTCAGGCCGTGCCCGGCAGATGCCGGATGGATCAGCGCCACTGGGATTTCCCCTGCATTCCATCTCTGGATGCTGGCATCCGTGTCCAGCCTGGCATATGGGATTTTCAGCTTTTGGAGCCGCTCTGAAATCCTCTCAAAGTCATGCCGGAACCAGTAAGCCACCAATACCGGCTTGCCGTTCGCTGCTTCAATGATGTCCTCCAGCGCATCCAGCTTTCTCTCATGGACGGAAACGGTCTCCCCTGTATCCGTATATATGGCCCCGTTAGCCATCTGCGACAGCTTCCCGGAAAGAGCCGCCGCATTGGCGGCCGTGATGTCCCCGTCCGGCAGCTGCAGGACAAGGTCTTTTTTCAGTTCCTCATATCTTTCCTGCTCCTTTTCGGAGAGGTACACCGTGTACCTGGAATTTACCAGCTCCGGCATCCGCAGGTGGTCAGTGGACTTCATGGAAATGGTGATGTCGGATATCCTGCCGTAAATCTGCTTCTCCGCACCCGGCAGCGGCTTATAGGAAAATACCACCTGCCCGTTCTGCTTATCCGGCCGGAAATAGGATGTCCGGTACTGACCGATGAACCGCCCAAGCCGCTCCCCCATGTCCAGCAGCCGAAACTCCGCCCACAGGTCCATCAGCCCGTTGCTGGAAGGCGTCCCGGTCAACCCCACGATGCGCTTCACCTTCGGCCGCACTTTCATCAGCGCCTTGAACCGTTTTGTCTGGTGGTTCTTAAAGGATGACAGCTCATCGATCACCACCATGTCAAAATCAAAGGGGATGCCGCTCTCTGAAACCAGCCACTGCACGTTCTCACGGTTGATCAGGTAAATGTCCGCCTGCCGGCTCAATGCAGAAAGCCTCTCCGCCGCCGTGCCGACTGCCACGCTGTACCTCATCCCTTTCAGATGATCCCATTTCTCCATCTCTGCCGGCCAGCTGAATGAAGCCACCCTGATGGGCGCTATCACAAGCACCTTATGGACCTCAAAGCTGTCAAACATCAGGTCATTCACCGCCGTCAGCGTTATCCCTGTCTTGCCCTCAACCCAAGCCCATATCCAACAGAACAGCCGCTATCGGATGGCTTTCAATATATTCGATCGCAAATTTCTGATAACTGTGTGGTACGAACTTCATCAGGCATCACCTCCCTCTGCATCCAATTTTTCAAGTTCTTTTATGAACCATCTGAACTCCGCATGAAATTTTGCATGGTCGCTTTGGGATTCAAATACCCTCAGATTTTCTGGCTTATTGTTACGCTTATTGCCATCAATATGATGAACAACCTCTTCTGGCAATAATGTCCTGCCAAGAATCTGTTCTGCAACAATACGGTGCTCATGCTTTCCATAACGTTTGGCATAGGTTCTCCCTTTGCCTGTATTCAAATGGATTTTTCTTAATTTTTCTCTGACCTCTGCGGTCATTCTCGTTTTATTTGTCACCTTGTTTATCCTTGTGAACGTAGCTGCAATATTGGTA
>CAJTFD010000012.1 GCA_910575625.1 Clostridia bacterium | reverse complement strand
ATACTCACTCACCCCCTTCCCCGGTCAATGCTGTCCGCAGCATCGCCACGTCATAAGATAACCTGTTCACGATATACTGTGCCGGTGTGTACGGGGCGATGCGCTGTCTGAACGTCATCTTCCCGGCCAGGATATCCGTGTCTGGGTTGTCCTCAGCCGTATACTCGATCGATGCCCCCGCCCACATATCAGGCGCAAGGGCACCGCACCGTATATTCTCTGAATCCACGACACTCTCTATAAGTCGGCTGTTCATCGGGTCGTCCACTTTGTGGAGATATGTCTGGATGAAAGTGTTCCCCTGGTAATTGAACATCCTGCGGACGGCCAGCCACATATCCTTGACGTCCGTGACAGCCGGGTACGCGCCTGTATAGTTGCCCCACAACCTCCACCCGTTGGAGTTAAAAGCTGTGGTGATGCCGAACGCATTCACTGCGGTCGCGTGGTCCTGGTCCATGATGACCTCCGTCCCATCTGCCAGGCATGTACCCGTGATGCCCAGGGCCTTGTTGGATGGGTATAGGTATGGCACATCGCCATTTGAGGCATCCATGTATGATATCAGGCCCCCGACGACTGCCGACGCGGCAAGTACCGTCTCTCCGACCATGAAGCAGGGCCATAACGGATAACAGAACTCTGATGTAAACCCGCTGCTCTCCTTTGCCTCCTTACAATCCGTGTATTTCCTGGCCTTCTCTGTATCCAGATCCAGGAGGGCGATCCCTTTGAACACACCGTTTATGTCCGCCATCTTTGCAGACAGGGCGATGCCCACCTCTGGGATCTGGGAATATCCTGGGGCCAAGGCTAGGCTCGGTATGATACCGAACCTGGGGTACACCTGCCGGATCAGTTCCATGCCTGTCTCCGCCCCCGTTGCCGGGTCATATGCGCCGATGATATCGTCTTTCGTCACTTTTGTGGGATCCAGTGCGTGACCGGATACGTTGACCTTTTCCGCTCCAGCGCCCGCACCACCGGCCACTAAGTTGATGACCAGATATCCGTTGGTATCGTAACTGGCTGTATAGTCTCTTGACAGTTCCAGTGCCGTCTCCCCGGCAGTCACGGCCAGGCCTTCCCGGAGGATGCCGGTCGTTTCAACGACTGCGCGGAGTGCATCGACGGTTGCCTCGGTCGCCTCAAGGGTCTTTTTGTGTTTCCCCGGATCTAAGACATTGATGTAGACCACTGGGGACACCCTGTAGATGTTGCTGGTCACATACATGCTCTGACACAACGTGTACTTATTGAAGTCCGTGCAATACCCCAGCTTTTCCATGGCCTCCGTCGCTTTCGTGGCCATGATGGGCATATTGACGGCGCTGGTCGGGTCGTCCAGCATGTTCACAGGTGCTGTGCCGATCACCACCTGCACAGCACTGTACCCTGTGACCGGCGCGGCCAGCGCCGTAGCATCTTCTATGATCGATAGCCCATGATGTACGCTCATGCCCCATCCCCTCCTTTCCTGATCTGCACTACTTTACAGTAGGCGTTATAGATGTAACCTGTCCCCTCCCGCAGCATCCTGTTGGCCATCGGGTAATCCTTGATGGGGATGAACAGCAGTCCCACTTCGGGTACCTCTTTAGCCCGTCCTGCCGCCTCTGCCGGGATCGCTGTGTACACCCGGTTCTGGATGCCGATACCTGGGACGGTCGGGCCGACATACATCCAGGGTCCTTTTAACACGGCCTCCTGCTCCTTAGCCTTGGCCGTGGCTTTCTTTTCTTTCACTGCCGTTTTTGTATCCTCGGACTGCAACGTCCCGGATCCATCTTTTTTATCTATATCAGTCATACTCTGTCATCCTCCTCCCTATCTTTGATACACTGAACTTGATCCAGACACACCCATAAAATTCTGGACGGAGGTCTTCGATGTCCAGCGCCCATTCCATCTCCGGCTGCGCCCAGTATCGTTCGTCCAGCAGAGGCTCCGATACGAAACGGTCGATGATCCGCTGTATCATCACCAGCACATGCCTATGCCCTTGGTTCTCCCTGCCCCTGTCCCATACACCCAGATAGATGCCCACAGACACAGTCCAGGGCTCCTCACTCACCGTCCTGCCATCGAGTAGCTTCACGACGGCATAGGGGAGGGCTCTCGTGCCATCCCTCTCATGCGCCCTGACGACCGGGAGTTGCTGCGTGAAGACGTTTATGCCCTCCACCCGCTCTCCAGCCTCATCCTCTGTGATGATGTCCTTGAGTATCCCCTTTATCTCCTCTGCGAGTGCGTCTTGCAGATGTGCTGCTGTCATCTATGCGCCCCCTCCTTTCTTTTTGCCCAGTATGAGCATGACCTGCTGTCCAAAGTACTTCTGGAACAGATCTTCTATCTTTGGCTCCAGCCCTCCCGAGACACCTCCACTGCCCCTGTACACGTCCCTCGCCATCCCGACTGGCGATATGGATATGTGCTCCTTGATCTTCTCTGTATGCTTAGTCCTGGGACGGACCCTAGGCTTTGACAGCCTCGGGGACTTCTTCCCCATGAACTCATCCGCCTGCCTCTGGAAGATGCCCTTGTGGCCGTTCGCCATCTGAGCGATGAAGGCCTTCCTATCCTCGACAGGCTTTATGGCCTCGAACGGATCGTCTTTCCGCACCTGCAGTTTCACACCACCGCTCCCGCCCTTTGAGTGGCGGAAATCGATCGACGGCTGCCGCTTCCCCTGCACCCTTATCACTGCCGTCGGGTCCTTGCCGGAAGCCTTCCTTATCTCCATGCCTTTCTTTGCCGCGCCGGACTTTATGGTATAAGTGCCTTGTATCTCCTTTACCAGGAGCACCCTCGCGCTCGTGGCGGTCTTATCAGCAGTGCGGGCCAATACCTTCGGCATCCGTGACTCTAACTTCCGCAGGTCCTTCTCGACACTCCTGAGCTGTTTCCTATCCAGCTCATATCTGATACTGATCATAAGCTGTCATCCACTTCTGCTGTGATCACATACATATCCCCTTCCGCAACGGCATCCATCACCTTGTATTCCCCATCATCGACCGTGAAGACGGATCCTTGTTTGGGCAGCGGCCCGAAGTCTCCTGCCGCCACGTATACCTTCCTCATCTTCGTATAAAGACCGTCCAGATACTGGCCTGCGCCTCCCTGGTGTTCTGATGATATATAGCCATCAATGACTATGACCATCTCCTTATCATTGACGATGTGCGTCTCCCCGAACTCTGCCGGGTTCAGGAACACCGCCCCGACATCTGCCGCTAGTTGTTCTTTGAAAGTCATCCTGCACCTCCTTGGAAACTGATCACTTGTTCCTGCAGTCCTTTCAGGCTCTCTTCTCTGTAATCCTCCCCCAGGTCCAGGCCGATGGACTGGGCATAGGCATAGACCTCATCCTTTGTCCGCATCTTCCGGATCTCCTCCGGGGTCTTCATGCCTTCCGTCCCGTCAAGGTCCGTAAAACTGATGCCAAGCCCTTCCTCTCCCGTATCCGGAAAGCCGATACCAAGCCCTTCCTCTCCCGTATCCGGAAAGCCGATACCAAGCCCTTCCTCTCCCGTATCCGTATCCAGAAAACCGATGTCGATCTCTTTATCCTCTGCGTCCACGCCTTGAGAGCCTCCCTCTCCCTGAGAGATATCTGCGTCTGGAAACACCACATCGACCGGCTCCACAAATCCTTTATCCCTCAGATATGCCAGGTCGCCTGTATGGATGCCTTCCGGGAGGATGTCCCCCGGAGCGTATGTCCTGCCGTCTGAACGGTATGATACCTTTAACCTGTACCTCATGGCTGGTCTCCTTTCTGTATCTGGATGACTGCCCAGGAATCCACATCGAATGGACGCGGGAGTGGCCTGGATGTCAGCCTTACCTTCTTGACCTCACTGTTCTCATCCGCCCATACTTTGGGGACCAGCTTCCCTTCGTAGGAACGGAACACCTTATCTTCCATCTGGGTGACTAACCCGTATTCGATCTGACCTTCCCCGCCGGAATGGCCCAGGAGGACCGTCCCTTCCGGCACCATGGCCTCATCCTTACCCTCATCGTTTAAGAACCATTCATCGTATGTGTAGATATCCAGGTCCAGTTCCGCGATCCTTCCATAAAAGGTCAGCGCCGGGTCTACGACACGCGGCTGGATGACGATGTTCTTGTAGTTCAGCATGTCCATCGCGGCCTTGACCTGTGGGTTGGTGATGAAGTCCTCGATCACATCCGAGGAAAAGACCGCGATATCTGGCGCGGACCCAGTGGCCTTGATGATCTTCTTGCGGACCTCCCGCAGGATGATGAGGGGGTTGACTGTCGCCTGGGACCACTGTTCATTGGCCCCCAGGACGATGATGTTGCTGAACCCGAAATCGATCTGCACGTCCACCCCCTCTTCCTCATCCACCACATCGACCTTGCCCGTGTACATGATCTGGCGGCACATCCATTCCTTCCTGCGGGCGATGGCCTCTTCCAGATCCGTCAGGTCCCTGGAGAGCAGCTCATCCTCCCGTTCGGCAGGCGTCCGCTGTGAATAGATGTTCTCCCCGATGCCCCGCTGGGCGATATCATCGATCGTCAGCGGCCTCTCCGGCGCGATCTTCGGCGTGGTGAACTGGTTGGTCTTCCAGCCCTGGCGGGTGATGACCTTCCCGCCTCTGCGCGGGCTCACGAACGGAGCCATGATGCGCTTGCCCTTGCGCACGTCAAACTCCACCCTCTCGGATATATGTGTCTGCTCTCCCGGGAAAAAAGTCCTCTGGAAGAACGTCCCGACTGGCGGTGTCTGGTCGATCGCCTCCATCATCTCCCGTGTCGTATAATCTGGCATGTCCTTACCTCCCTCCATACTCCTGGACGCTGCGGAGATAGATCCCCACGTCCTTTAACTCTTTTTCATAGGCGCTGATATCTGCATCCTCACCGGACAACAGGATGGCTGCGGGGTTGAACACCCCTGTCATGTACGTTACTGCCGGGATGTTATCCCCGGACGCATCATCCCCTGTGTCTGTATCATCTGTCAGGATGCCGTATACTTCCATATCCGTGGGGGACGTTTTGGCGTCCTCGCCCTCCCCTGCTGCCACTGTTGCCGTAGTCCCTGCGATATACCCGGCCTTATCCGTGCCCTTCATGATCAGGGAACCGCGCTTTAGCATCCCTTGTCCCGGCTTCAGCCCGATGCCTTCTTTCAGGATCGGAAAGTCCGGTGACGCGATCAGGCTGTCTGGTGTGAACGCTCCGATCTGCTCAAACATCCCCATGGTCTACCCCCTCCTCTTATCATTTTTTAACATTGCGGCGAGGCCGCCGACTTTCTTCTCGCTCTCTTCTTTTTGTCTGATCGTATCATCGGACCCCACGTTTGGGTCCGTCGGCACTGTTGCCGTGCCGGAATCCTGCATATCGGCCACCATGCCCGCCAGGAACTGCTGGCCTGCTGCATTGTTGGCCTTCATCTGTGCCAGTGCCAGGTCAGCCGCTGATATCGGTTCCTCATATTTTGCCTTGGCGAGCAGGTCCCCTGGTATCCCTGCCGCGATCTCATCGATCGCTCTCAGGCGTTCCCGCTCTGCCTCCACTGCCTCGGCCCCGATCTGGGCGCATAGCTGCGGATATGCGGCCTTGAGCCCTGCGGCGTCAGTGATCACCATATTTTTTTCATCCATCCCTGTCTTCCTTTCCTGTGTCCTGTCTGCCATACCTGAAAATGTCCCTGCTGTCCTCCGTACCGGGGGCGGGGTGATGCCCTGGGCCCTTTTCCGTATATCCTCCGGGACAGCCGTCTCCATGTAATCCTTGAACGTATGGGGCGTCCCGTCTATAAAGAAGTGGCCCGCTGCGCTGTCTGTGAAACTGGCCTGGACCACACTGTCGCAAAAGCCCGCGTCCACGGCTTCCTGCCCCACATACCAGGTCTCCTCATCCATCAGCTGGCTGATCTCATCCTCCGTCTTGTCTAGCCTGGACATATAGGCCGTCATGATGCTCTTCTTGACCTGTCCTGTAACTTCCGTCAATTTGGCCAGCTCATCAGCCTGGTATGACCCGAAAAGGCTGACAGATGGATTGTGCACCATCAACACAGCATTCTCCGCGATCTTACGGTCATCACAAGCCATGAGGATGATCGTCGCCGCGCTGGCGCATATCCCGATGACCGTCCCAGTGATCCTTGCCTTGTTTGTCATCAACGCAGTGTAGATAGCGTTCGCGGCGAACACGTCACCTCCGCCTGACTGGATGGTCACATTGATGGTCTTTTTGTCCCCCAGCCCGTTTAGATCGTTGATGAAGTTTCGGTATGTGACACAGTCATCATCCCACCAGCTCTCCTGACTGGATATCGTGCCGAAGAGCTGCAGCTCAGCAGTATCATCCCCATTATCTATGAAGTCCCAGAACTTAGGCTCCGTCCTGCTCCCTGTCTTTCCCGCCGCTATCGCCTGCGCCGTCATCGTCATCCTCTCTCGGCTCATCCGAGCTGTCTTTTTGTCCGTCCTGCCCATCCTCTTGCTCCTCCTTCCCATCTAGCTCTCTACCTATCGCCTTGCTCCCGCCCAAGAGCCCAGCCTCTCGCATCATCTGCTCTTCACGCGCCAGCTGGGCGATGTTGCTGTCAAAGTCCCCGCCCGTCATCTCGATGGTCTCCCGCTGTCTCGTGGACACCCCTATGGCGATCCGTTTCTCAGCCGCGTCCGCTTCTTTGGACGGGTCTATCATGCCCTGCGCTGGCCCGTTCCACTGTGCCTTGCAGTAAGCCGCACGCACGACCGGGTCCAGGAAGAAGCCCGGAGCCCTCATCCGTCCCCTCGAGATGGCTTCTGCTAAGAACAGCTCATACACCGGCTGGCATAGGTCAGCCGCAAGCCATGCCCGCTTCATGCGGAATGCTTTCCAGGCTTCCAGCAATGCCGCCCTGCTGGCGGAATAACTGGATGAGAAATGCTTCACCAGCAGTTCCACCGGGATCTCCAGGGCTGCGCCTACATACTTGGCCATGGAGGTCACGAACGCGTCAAAGTTCGTGGAGGGCCTCTTGGCATCCGCTATCTCGACATCCTCCCCAGGACGTAACACATTGACCATGCCCGGGCCGAGTTCATAGGATATATCATCATCCGTGACCCTATCCTCTCCTGGGACCACACCCATGAACCCCATCTCGGATGTGCCCTTCTCAGACTTGATGAACACCGTGAAGAAGCCGTTGATCACAGCAGCCATCATCTCCGCCTCACTGTACCTGGTCAGCTGTTTCAGGCTCTCGATGACCGGGGCCAGGTACGGGACGCCCCGGTACTGCTCCGCCCGTTCTGTCTCGTAGATCATCAGGACATTTGGTGTCCCCGTACGGCTCCCGAACGCCTTGATCCGTTTCCACTCCTTCCGGGCATAGAGGGTGCTGCCGGGATACGAAGAGCATATGTGGTAGGCCACGACCCGGTTGTTGCCATCCACCTCGACGCCGTTGAAGATCCGGTTCCCGTTGTCCGGGTTGGTCGCGTACAGATGGACGTTGTGCCCCGAGCTATTTGGCGTGGATATCCGGTCGGATTCGATCAGATGGACCCGGATCCCGTACGGGAACTCCCTGTTGGGCCGTTCGTACTCCAAAAGGACACACGCATCACCGTTCATCAGCCAGGACAGACACGCCGTCTGCTGCACCTCGTAGAAGTTGTTCACCTGGGTAGCGTCGCAGTGCTTCGACGATGCCCAGAGAGCAAACTCACGTTCTGCCGTGCGCTGCCAGTCTTCGGCCTCTTCCGGGGAGAGACCCAAAAAGTCAGCGTCGATCGTGCTCTTTAAATGCAGCCCTTCCCCGACTATATTTGTCCGGTTCGTCTTTATCGCGGACACAGCCAGTGGGGCCGACATGTACAGACTCCTGGACCGCTGCCGCAATGTAGGCAGGTTCCGGTCTATGTCCTCCTGGGGTGTCAGGCTCCTGGCCAGCCACCCGCGCATGGAGTTCTTAGTGCGGGATGCACCAGATTCGTCATAACCTGAATCGGTAAATGACCTGGCCATCTGCAGCTTCATCCGGGACATCTCACGCTCCAATGCCGCCTGTGGGCTGACCGTCTCGATCAGCTTATCGATGATACCCATAGATCCTCCTCTCAGATATCCCTCGGTAAAAACCTGCCTGCATATCTCTTGCCGCCTGGATCCTCCAGAGCCGCGATCTCATCCTCCAGCTCATCGATGGCCGCGCGGATCGTTGCCAGGTCGGCCTTTTTTAAGCTCCTCGTCCCGATCCGGTATTCCTGGCCCAGCAGGACGGCCTCTTCGGCTGCATAGTACATATCCAGTCTCTTTTTGTATCTGTCGCGTTTCTGTCTCTGCCTCTCTGTCATAACAGTCCCTGCCCTTTCATATCTGGATGCCGCGGCTCACGACCCCTGACCTCTTTTTAGTCCCGGTCTCTGCCGGTCTCTTCTTCAGGTAATTGATCCCTGCCCGGACCTTCGTCTCCAACACGCGGAAATCTGGCCTCAATATCTCCACAGCTGCTGTATTATAGTTCCGCAGATCGAACGGCTCGTTCCGACTGCCGGCTACTTTCTTCTCCCATTTCCGGATCACGCGCCCGTCCTTCACCTTCGTCACGACCTGCTCGCTGTTGAGGCCCTTGACATACTCCTCATCATAGCCGCACTCCCGTTCGCTGGGGAAATGGCAATACCCCGGGCCTGGCTCCTTTATATCTAACCGTGACATGACCAGATCTTTTCCAGAATCGACACCCAAGATGAACAGGAGGACCTTATAAGGATTGTTCCTGGACAGCTTATGGATCAGGGAGAGCCCCATGCCGCCCATGCCTTTGACGCCATAGATCCGCTTGCCTTTCCGTTCCATCTTCTGCAGCCATTTATAGCACTCTGTCGTGCGGAACCCAGTATCTAAGCATGTACACGCGATCAGCAGCCCCGCACCGGACTTGAAATACAGCTCCCTGTCCAGATACGCCTCCAGCTGGTCCCATACATGCTCCCTTCCTGTATCACCATATATCTTAGCGTACTGTATCCCCCAGGATTCATAACCCTTACCCCATCCAACGACCTCCACTTCGAAACGGTCATCCTGCACATCCACGGCAGCGGTCAGCAATAACACACCGTCCGGTATCTCCGCCCCGTATGTCTCCCGGCGCGCCAGGATATCATCACTGTCCGCACTCTTGCCCTGCTCTTTCCATGGCTCACCCAATGCAGTGTTGACGAACGTCTGGAGCTTGTTCGTATCCCTGTATTCCTTGTACTCTTTATTGGCCTCTTTCCATTCTCCGATGATATCCTCCCAATGCTTCCAGGGGGATGCCAGTTCATTCAGATGGAAAGACCGTTTCTTCCGGCGTTCAGGATGCTCCGCTACATATTTCCCGGGGCTTTGTTTCCATCTTGCTTCCCCTATATGCTCATCACAGTACTTGCATCTCATCGTGACATCCGGGAAGAGTATCCTGTCCCACTCATACGGCTGGTATCTCCCACAGATGGGACAGGCAACGTTCCATTCCTCCATCGTCCCAGACAGATATTCCTTGTAGATCTGGCTCGTGGACTCCAGGACGGGCGTGGACACCTTTATCTTTTTCCGGTTCCAGAAGGCCGTAGTCCTCTTTTCGGCCAGCTTGATGGGGTTGCCCTCGGATCCGGCGCTGGGCGGGTATCTGTCCACCTCATCCATCAGGACGATCCGGACGGGGCGGCTGGCCAGGGATGCCGCTGAATTGGCCCCCGCGATCGTCACATGGCCCCCAGGGAAAGCCTTGTGCAAGATGGTGTTGCCGGAAGTCCTGGACTTCACGTCCCGGACCTTATCTGACAGGGCGGGCGTGTCCCGGATCATGGGGGCCAGCCTGTCCTTCGAGAACGTCTGGCCCATCTCGATGGTGGGCTGTACGACCAGCATCGGGGCGGGGTCGTGGGAGATGTAATAGCCGATGATGTTCAGCACCAGCTCGGTCTTGCCGACCTGGGCGCTGCTCATGATCACCACATCCTCACAGGCCGGGTCGTTCACCGCGTCCATGATCTCCCGCTGGTAGGGGGCACGGTCCGTGTTCCACTGGCCTGGTTCCGCTGCGGATTCTGCGGACAGCCGCCGGTACATGTCCGCCCACTGGCTGACGGTGAGGACAGGTGGCGGGGCGACCACGCCTGCCAGCTTGTGGAAGAGCCGGAGCGTCTTATACTCTATATCTTCCTCTTCCTGCAGCTTTTCCTTACCGTCACTCATCCTCATCAACTCCCACATACTCATCCGGATAGAACGCCCTGGGGTCGTAATCCTTCAGCTCTGACAGGGCTTCGGTACATTCTGCCAGCAGCCTATCTTTGATATAGTTCACGTCCCTGTCCTCCAGTGTTGGGGCTATCTTGGATGGTATGGCCAGGATACGTGTCCTGAATGCCGCCAGCATGTCCGCCATGGCCCGCTCGACATCGGCTGACTTGTGCAGCTCGCCCTTCATGGTCCGCAGCTTCAGTTCGGATATATGCCGTTTGACCCGTTCATGCAAGGCCTTCTCTTCGTCGATGTTGATGTCGCTGTCCAGGGCATCGATCCCTGAACCCTCAGCCGCTACTTTCAGAGCCAGGATATAATTCTTCAGGGAATCCACCAGGTTGTACCGGCCCTTCGCCACACGCTCGATGATGCCTTCCCTTGCCATCTGGCGCACCCGACTGTCCTTGACACTAAAGATATCCCCCAGGACGGCTGCCGATACTGTGATCTTACTTATATCCGTGATCTTGGCTGAAAAGCCCGTGATATCAACTGTTTCGCCCATATCCACACCTCCTTGGACGCCAAAAAATCGGTAACGGTAACCGCAATAATTTTTTATGTCAACCTGATCGAAGATCGGGGATTTTTTACCCGCATACAGATACAGATGCAAAGAAGTACCTTGCATCGCTCGCGTACAAAAGGCCAGACAGCCAATGCTGTCCAGCCCTTTGCAAAAACACCCAAGATGATGTCCCCGATATCATCTTACCAATCGAATGTATGTTTGTCTAGTAGTTTTTTATGATAAGCTCACGATAACGCCTCCTGCTCACGCCTGCGGCAAGGTTATCGTGCCTGTCAGTCTCAATGATATTAAAGTCTTTGTATAACTCCCGCGCCTCATCGCAGTCGTTGTATGACAGGATGAACTTTCCCTTTATCCTGCCCAGCGCATCACGCAGACGCATGTGGTCCTCCGTCCCGAACCCAGCTGCATAATATTTCTCAGCATTGAAGTATGGCGGATCCAGATAGAACAGTGCATCCGGCCTATCGTATACCTTTAACAGCCGCTCAAAGTCCATGTGTTCCACTACTACATCCCTCAGCCTGTGTGATACATCCTCCAAGTACTGCACGGCCTTCTCCATGTCCCGCTTCCTTGCACCGAAAGACTGCAGGTCTGTACCAAATGACCCCTTGATCAGGATATAAAACCTGGCGGCGCGCTGGATATCGGTCAGGCCGCGTATATCCTGCCGTGCGTCAAAAAACAGTTCCCGTGAGGTGTGTACCCACTCAAGCTCTTTTTGCAGTGCATCGGGATGGTGCTTTACACACTTGAACAGGTTGACCAGGCGACCATCCATGTCGTTGTAGACCTCCAGATCCACCTTGCGCTCTTCTGCAAATAACATCCATCCTGCACCGCCGAATACCTCTATATACCTGTCGTAGCTAGGCGGGAACTGCGCTGATATCTTTTTACGCAGGGCTTTCTTCCCGCCTATCCAGCTGATGAAACTATCCATACATGACCACCTCCAGATGATATATTTGGGGGCATCATCTTAGGTGGTCGTTTTGTACCAAAAAACGCCCCACATATCAGTAGGACGTTTTCCGGGAGTATAAATAATGGTCTCGTTCAAGTTTGTGCGTAACAGGAAGATACACTAAATGTTTCCCTTGCCGTTTTTTCCACAATGCCATATTACCACATTTAAGACTGCAATTCTATGCACTCTTTTGGGAGTTCTAAATGTGTCAACGCTCTCCCGTGGGCCATGTAGACCCATCTCTCGGAATATAACATCTTTTCGGCTATCTCCCACCAGGTCATCCCCTTTATGTAGCGGTAAAATAACACATCCTGCTCCTTCGTATCTTCCAGGCCGTTTATGGCCTCTGTGATCCGCTCATAGACCCGCACCCGTCCCTTCCGTTCCTCTTCCAAGTCCCTTTCAAGCCTGTCCAGGGACGCGGCATAACCGGACAGATCACATTTCCGGCCTTTGCATCTTCCGCCGCCGTTGCCTGCAGACGTGCCCATCCGCATAGTACGCAGTTCGTCGATCTCCGCTCCTATCCGTCTTATCCGCCGCACAGAATCCCGATATCCCCGCAGGAACTTTTTCTTTTCTTCGTTATCCACTGTCCCCATCGGCATCATCCTCCCTCACATATTGCGCCTCTTCATGCAGCAACCTATATACAGTCTCCTGGGGTATCCCTTTTTGTATGAGATACATCCCAACGCTCATCCCAGAGATAGCGATCACCTGCAATACTGCCTCTATACAGTCAGATTCCTCATACATAGACAGTGCATAAACTTCCCGATATGAAAACGCTGTCCTTGATGCTATACTTTTGATATCATCTCTTAAAACGATCAACATCTATCCCTCTCCATCCCATATGATACTGTCTCCATCTTCCAGATCACTGCAAGATTGTTTCCTCTTGTCCTCACATGTAATTGTTTGTTTCTGGATACCTTTTTCTCAACTCAGCAAATATTTCTGGATATATGAATTTATATGTTTCCACTACCCCTTGAAAAACTGCTTTCCTTGCGCAGAAATACGTCAATTCATTTCTTATCTTCCTACGATCAAATAATGGATTGTCGTAACAAGAAATATAAGGCAGATGGTTTGATACGATATATGCCCATATATCATCGTCTGTTAGTTTTCCTATCGGGCAGCAAGTGAAACTATCTCTGGTCTTTGCATAGTATGTCAATCCTCTGCTGCCTATAGTCATCCTTCTTTGTTTGCTCTCTGCTTTTCTCATACCAATGAATTGTAATGAATACCCACGATCTTCCGACAATCTCTTTGCTTGTTTTCCAAAATCAGTTCCGACTCGCCTAACAAGACTTTTTTCAAGATCATTTGATGGTACCACGAAAAAACGTCCCGCTTCATCCCACGCTTCTTTTGAAGAAAAACACTTTATCCTATGCAGCTCCAACGCATACTTTTTTGATTGTATATCCGCCATATCGAGATTCATGGCCGGGTTCTCGTATTCACTATAAAAAAATTGTATAAGCTCTCCTTTGAACCCGCATTTCATACAGATATCAAGCATGACTGTACTGTCTTTTCCACCAGAGTAGGACAGTGAATGGATACCTTTGATCTCTGAAATTGCTTTTTTTGCTGTCTGCATTGCTCCATCAATCCTATGCCTATACCCTTTTGTCTTTGAGTGGAGCATATATATCTCTTTTTCGTCTTCTGTCATCATGGTCCCGTTATCCCCATTTTCGGATCTTTACGTTCTTCGTTTATGATAACGTTTGGAATGTAACATAAGGTCATGTTGTTTGGCTTCCAGTATGGCGGCAAAAGGGCAGACTGCATAATTTTATAATCCTGTCCGTCTGGTCCATATCCATCAACAGGCATAGGACGCATGAGTCCATATTTCCCGGTCGTACTCCAATCCCATGAAAATGGCTCAACAATCCATTCCCTTACCATTCCCCATCCTGCGGCTGGTTTTTTTCCCACCGCAGGAATATATGATAATAAATCTCTGATCTTATCAATCGTTCCAACACCATAAAATTCAATGTCCGAAACAGTTCGGATGACTTGCGGAAAATGATATGCTTTTAGAACCCCGGCCCCTGTATCTATTTTCCCTTTCGCATTTAGGTATTTCCCATTCTTACTGCTCGTAAAATCAGGTCGTTTATTCCAGTGTTCAATATGGTACTCATATTGTCTGTAAAACCCACAGCTTGCAAGATATCTTTGCTGTCCGTTTTCATTCACTCGTGTTAACGGAAGTCCGAAATTAAATTTCCAGTTTGGATGTTCATCTTTTCTTTCCGTTCCCTGCATAACTTCCGGTGCGTATTTTAAAAACCATGCATGATACAGGATAGAGTCCAAAAATAATAATCCGTCAACACTGTTGATCCTCCCGTCTGCCAGCTTGCACGTTACCTTAAATGGTCCTGTTGTCTTTTTACTCATTTTTCACCGCCCCAAGAAACTGGATGATCTCTTCTGTGTTATCTATGATAAACTGATCGTATAGATCCAATGCATTTTTTGCTGTGTTGCACAACTTAATGCTGCCATTCTCGATCTTTGCAAAAAATCCTCCGTTTGCGATAAGTTCGGCTCCGCATAGTCCGAAGCCTTTCCCTCCCATCCCTCCAAGGATGGGGGAGTGTGAAAATCCTCCTAACGCCGATACAAACACGCCTAATTCCACATCTGTATCAGCACAAAGATTGATAACATGATAAAGTTGCGCACCTGGCACAAGATATTCTACCTCGTACCGCATCTGCGTACTGGCAGAACCCTTATCAGTATTGTCATTATCGCCTTGCAGATACTCCTGATAGTTTACGTTTTTGGAATCATCAAACCGTGTGAAATTGATAGTCCCTGTGAGACTTTTCCAGCTATTATCCCTTAGCCCCCTTTTGATCCCCTTGATTTCGGGGATCATCCCGTCAGTCTCCCGGCAAACTGGGAGCGCAAATCCCTGTGTCATTTTTCCTGCTAAAATCTGGTTTCCAACTCCAGCCCCAAACAATGAAATGATAGGCAGCAATCCCCTATATCTTTTCGCCTGGTCTATATCAGTGGACATTGTCCCAGATATATTACCGCCACTGAAAAGGATGTTAAATTCTTTCTTCCCGACCTTCGCGTCCAATCTGTCCAAAAGATACCTGGCAGCGCAATCCCGGAGCGTCCCTCTGATCGAATTTCCAGTTAGGGCAAACACTTCTTCTGTTTTTCCATTTACCGCTATACGGATCGTATTGAGAAAGCTTGCTGTGCTTTCGCTTTCCCCAATATGGGACAATGGCTGCTCCAATGTGTAAATCGTTTCAATCTTCATCCTCTTTGTCCTCCTGCGAAAACATTTTCTCCCTTTCAAGCCTATCTCGGACAAGTAACACAACTATCTGTGTTTTACTATATAAGCAATCCACGACCTCTTTCCCCTTTTCTTCATCGTCAAATATCTCCAGACCAAATACACGCATATCTCCTCCTAAAGACATGATAGAGCCATCTTTTAAAACAGCTGCGTTTGTGGCAGGAGCATCATTTCGCATCCAGTACGGATTGATCGTGGAGCAACCCATTTTACGCTTGAATGAATCAACAAAATCGTCAATCCCTCCACTCCTCTTTGCAGCCGCCTTTGCGAATCTCTCGATCTGCCCCCACATATCAAGGCCAGACGGTCCTCTTTTCGCATCCCGGCTCTTATAGATCACATACACGAGCATAGCCGCTTTTGCTTTTACTTCATTTTCGGTATTAAACCCAAGTAACATATCGCCTTTTTTCCCTCCATTTTTTGTGAGACTTCCAACGCAAGAGCAAACATCTCGCTTTTGCGCAGATCTTCCATTTTTTCTATCAGATTTTCGTAATCATATGTTTCTAAGTCATACTTTTTGATAACGTTTCCAGGGATCCTCGTAGAATATATATTGTCTTTTGTAAATCCGACTCCCCGAAGTGCCTCAATATCTAACATGACATTTTTTATCTTCCCATTGACCGGAACTGTTATCTCTTCCAGATTGCAAAAATAATCTTTTTTTGAGTATGACACTTTCGATTTTGCGAACAGATGTTTCTTTTGTGATGTTGGGAATATCATAACAAACGGAGGTTCCGGTGGGTTTAGCATATATCCCCGGAATTGCTTTCTGCTGCAGAGGTGTAATGTTTTTTCTGCGACAAGCGGATATCGGAACAACGCGATCCGTCCGACTGGGTTCATCCCAATACAGAACGAACATCCTTTGCAGATATGTGTTGCTTCTGGTCTCTTATGTATTGGCCAATCCATATATTTTGAGGAAAATATCTTTTTTATCGGTATCCCTCCTTGAGTTTCTCGGCCACATAAGTTGCATGATCCGCTGTATGATCCATCGTAATATTTATTTTTTTCTGGGACCGCAAAATCGACCTCCTTTTTTACCGGCCTTCCTTTTGCATCCGTTGTTTCGTAAATGATCGGTCTTTGAGAATTTTTCCACGCTTTATATATGATGCTCTGTGGTGTTTCCATCCCTCACCCTCCTTCATACCCGCCAGTTCACCAGGTTCCCTGTGTATGGGCAGGGCTGGCCACGTTCCTTGTCCCTGCAGGTGTCACAGTTTCCAGTTGCTTTGCAGTTGTCCCTTATATCCCGTGCTCGCGTCTTGCGTATCTCCCGAGAATATTCATCCATGTTCTCTATCGTGATCCCTATCATCCATCCTCACCCCTCTATCCCTGCTCTTACGATCTCTAATGCCTCATCCAGTCCATGCATCTTGCATCTGAGCCTGACCGCCATATCCTCATCCGATGTGTGCATGAGTTGGTCTTTTATCTCTAGTATCTTTTTTTCTAATCGCTCCGCAGCCTTGTCCACATCATAGGAGGTGGGCAAGCTCCTCACACATAGATCCCCGACTGTTTTCATCGCGTCCCTACGCTCCATCCCCAAACTCGGGTCGTTTGCATACGGGCTTTTTTAACAACTCTATTATGCCATCAATAACCGCTCTCCTACTGATCAAGTCATTGCTCATCTATCTTTCCTCCCAATCTTTAGCTTATCCAAAACTGATCACTGTCCCCTCTCTGTACTCTCCCATACAAAAAAGAGTGTCCGCATCCCAACATCCTTCATCATGATCATATCTGTAATAACAGATATCTCCATCACTGACAAATGGTGCTGTGTATGAATAGTAGCAGGGTACGCCTTCTGGATAATATGTCATCACATACTCATTTCCCAGCATAGGGCACTGTATCTCGCCCCATTCCCTTCCATTTTCCCACTTTAGCCATTTATCTGGCATTTATCCTTTACCTCCAATGTCGTATATGCTCATCTGCGCCGTCTCCGTCTTATAACGCTCCATAGATCTCTGGTACATATGCTCATCCTTTTCAAACCCTACAAAATGTAGCCCTGCTCCATGGTATGCTATCAGGCTGCTGGCGCTGCCCACATGTGTGTCCAGTATCTTCCAGCCAGGCTTTATGTATCTCTGTATTAT
The DNA here is from genome assembly GCA_910575625.1 of Clostridia bacterium. Taxonomy (GTDB): domain Bacteria; phylum Bacillota; class Clostridia; order Lachnospirales; family Lachnospiraceae; genus MGBC164599. The sequence goes on along the minus strand of CAJTFD010000012.1, from coordinate 126,353 downwards.
CCAGCGGTATAGGTTGACCGGTTTCTGCGTTGGATGGATACGTTTTTCATTCAACCGTTTATCGCCCTGCTGCACATGGCCGTTATGGATATCCTTCCCCTGCATCATGCCATTCCACATGTACCGGAACAGCCGGATTGAATCATGGAGGCTACAATAGGCTATCTCACAGTCTGAAAAACTGCTGCCGCCATTACATTTATCCCATATGATGCGGCCAGGGCCGAAGGGATAGTCAAAGTAGTTGCAGCCCCATATGATCTGGTGTTTTGATACCCGCATGAGCTCATCGAAATAATCCTTGCCTGGGACTTCCCATTCTGGGGATGGCTCATAGTGCCGCTGTACCCCGATGGGACTTATCTTCCGGCCATAAAACTTTCTTTTTTCAGGGCCTGAGAAGTATGGAGGGTCGACGACTGCCAGGTCGAAATACCCGTCTGGATATCCCGCCATCCCTTCCATACAATCCTTGTTCATGTAGATCATCCGTCTGCCTCTTCTGCCAGCCGCCTCCTGCTGCCTCCTCCACTCCTCCGGATGCCTCCGGATCTTACGTTTTCGATAGCCTCGATCATCGCCCTGTTATAGTCAATATTGCTGGATCCTCTGGTGTGTTCCTCTAACTGTCCCACTACCCTATCCACATCGTACGCGATCGCCTGTCCGTCAAAATAATCGAAAAATATATCTTCAAGTATCGTCATATCTTTATGCTCGATAGCATACTGTATCCCAATATCATTCTGTGCGATAAAATCCAATAACCTTTCATTTTCTACATCTGCGTCGACCAATCTCATTTACTTTCCCCTTCTCCATTTGTCATCCTTCGCCTTCCTCATACTCTTTTTTGAGCCATTCCGTTGCTTTTTCCCTGTCCATGCAGGCATCATTTAGCCTACACTCTCTACATTCGTAGTGGCTACATGGGCTGAGGATATCCTTTGCCATCTGTTCTGTGTCCATGTTCTTGATCCACTCTAAGTTTGTCATTTCTTGTTCTCCTATCCTCCACTATCATTTCTGTTTATCCATCCACCGTCCATATGCTCACCGGTTTCATCCAATGCCACCGGATTTTATGATTTCTTCAATCTTTGTGTCACCTTCAACACAATACTTTTCAAACAGATAACTTTCCAATCTGTCACCAACCTTGCCCACATCATAAGCAGTAGGTGCACTCCTCACGCATAAGTCCCTGACCGTCGTTATAGCATCCCGGATTCACACCCCTATATCCGGGTCGTTCGCATATGGGCTCCTCAGCAGTTTCCTTATCTCCTCAAGGACTTTTTCCCTTCTGATCAGGTCATTGCTCATCTATCTCCTCTCCTGTCTGTCTTTAAACTCTTTATAACATTCTTGGCATCCCATGTTATCGACTATGCTGCACTGGATATATCCATCCTGGAATACGGATACCGGTGCTTTTAGGCATTCCCTCACCTGCTGCCCCTTGTATTCTATGAAATGCCCGCAATAGCTGGCCGGGTAAAATATGCCTCCCCGGCACCAGTACGCCTGCTGGGTCTCCCAGTTGCTCCACATTGTCCTTGGTGGTTCATCTGGGTGCGCCGCGTCGTACGGATCTTTTTTTGCCCGGTGGTCATCATAGCATCTGCCATAGGGGCATCTTGACGACCACCAGTACAGGCATCTCCGGCATACGCACTCTTCGCAACCCTGTTCTTTCTTACTGATCATGACCTTGCGTTTCATCCAACATATATGGTGATCGCCCTTATAAACTCTGCTTCTCGTACCTTTTTATCGGCCATCTCTATAAACTCTTTTTCGGACAGATCATCATGCTCTTTTTCGTTGCATAGTATTTCTGCCAGTTCTCTGCTGAAGTCTTCTTTTTCCATCCAATTACCTTGGTAGTGCGTCAGTTCTCCAATCCTTATCCTTGTCACATCTGCCTGTTCATGGGCATATTCTCCGCTCCAAGAATCCTCTCCGCAAAATACCACCAGTGGGAGGTCCGGGTTTTCTATGATCAGTTTCCTCAATTCTTTTGTGTCGCCCAAAGACGATAATGCTCTTATGTTATCCATCTTTTATGCTCCTTTCCTGTTTTTTTCATCTGGCGTTCCCAGTATCTGTATCATGATATCTGTCCTGTCCGTGTAACGTCTCTTCCCTGTATCTTTCTCAGCTTTGCGCACATCGCCTAATAACTGTCCCAGGCTGTCCATCGTGGACTTGTGGGTCTTCGTCCACTCGGCGATGGGTTTCATGATGGTCGCTGTATCCTTGGCGACCCGCCTGTCCCGGCGGATCATCCCGATAACACCTAAGACCAGGAGGGCACCGTCCCCGTCAACAGGGGGGACCTCATTGTTCTCCAGCCAGTGGAGGATATCCTGCGTCTCCTTTTCAGCGTCCATTTCTCTTGCCTTGGCTATGTTGTATCCCGACTGTGCCTCCCGGAGCAGATCCAGGAATGCTCTTATCTGTCCACTTGTCTCCATCCCGTATCCATCCTCTTTTTCGTTGCTTTTTCCATATCCTTGTATAACTCCGCTTTCCTCCGTTCGGCCAAATATATGTACCTCCAGAGGATGATCCAGATCACATCGTCAACGATGCGGGGCTGGACTTTCCCATAAAATACCATTTCCAGTATCTGCCAAACGATGCACACCAATATGGCTGTGAGGAGTGCGTCCATGAATACTTTTCTCTTTGATCTCATCCCCGCTCCTTTTTGAACAGCGGCTCGAGCCGCGCCTTTATCTCCTCTAGTTTCTTTGGGCCGATGCCTTTGGTCCCGGCTATGACCTCGTAGACCATTGTGAGGTCAACGCCTGGTACGCTCTCCCTGCCGTCCTCATAGCCAAACTCATACAGGTCCATACAGAACTTTTCAAACTGCTGCCTGTCGAATTTTTTGACACTCTTATATGTCGCTCTTGTGATTGTTGGCATGATGCCCTTTTTATTCCTGTTCATGTTTTGTCCCCCACTGCCTCTTTTGGACCATCCCATATATCGTATCCTTCAAATGTGCTGCATCTCTCTATCGTCTCATCATCCATGGTCGCCACCTTATCCCGCGCCTCTTCTATCGTTCCCGCCTCTATCCTCACACGACGGAATGTCGCGTACTCTACCTCAAATGTCCCCATTGGCCTTCCCTCCTTCTGTGTCCTGCTGCCTTTCCCTGTCTTTTAGCCCATCAGCCCATCTTGGTGCGCCTTTTATCCCCAGCTGGCTGAATATGCCTACCAGGCAGTTTTTTACGATGGAGTTCCCGGCCTGCTTGTATAATTGTGTCTTTGAACATACGCCTGCTGCCTTTTCAAAATCTTTATCTGAAAAGCCCATCAGCCGCCAGCATTCCCTCTCTGTCAATTTCCGTACCCAAAGTTCCTCAATGACCGTTGTCCCGCTGTCAGCCTCGATCGTGCGGTATATCCCTTTTTGCCTGTGGACGGTCTGGCCGCAGTCCACGTGCAGGTCCTTTTCGAGTATGCCCGCATCGTGTTTTTCTGCCTTTATCGTCCTTGATATCCCTTTGAGTACGCCGCGCCGGAACCTCTCGCTGGCACCGCAGTAGATGCCTCCTATAATTTTGCGCTCTATGATCATCGGCTCTGTGTTCCCTCCAGAGTGCGCCCTCAATGCGGGGGCGATCCCTTTCTTGTCGTATACGTTCCCGCCAAAATTGCTGCCGCTGTGCCCGTAGATGTTACCGATCTTCCCCATCCATATACTCCTCTATCAGCTTCCTGGCTCCTTCCGTGTCGATATGATAACTCTCATCCACATCATCTTCGCAGTGATCGTCTATGCATTCATATAACGGCACCGGGCTTGGGAAATGATAACTGTATGCCCCTAATAGGGATACCATGAAGCATCTCTTCCTGTTCTGCGGGATACCGTAGTCCCTGGCATTGAGTATCTGTGTGTAATTTGTATAGCCTTTGGCAGACAGGTATCCCCGCCATGCATTGAAGTCGTCTATGTTCTTTTTGCCTATCACCTGCGGGACGTTCTCCATAAGGAGGATGTCTGGGAGCTGGTCTGTCTCATCCAGTAAACGTTCCACTTCCCATAAAAGGCCGGAGCGTGTGCCGCTCCCCTTTTTCATGCCCTTCATCTTTCCGGCCGGGGATAGATCCTGGCATGGGAATGAATAGGTCAGTATGTAGGAATACTTGTCTTTTTCTACAATACCAAGATCCGTCCCTTTTAAGCTGCGTATGTCCGTGGCCGGGAAGTCCGTGCCGTGGATCGCGTTGTAACTTGCGATGGCAAACTTATCAAACTCGACCACCCTGTAATGCTCAAACTCTGCGCCTAGGTCCCGAAGGGCCATGGCCTGGCTACCGATGCCTGCGAACAGTTCTATCAGGCGTATGGGCTTGTCTATGGATATCTCCGGCATGGTCAGGTCAAACATGTGGATCTGTCCGTCCATATCCCCTCCTTGCGTCCTGCTGCCTCTTTGGCCTTTATAGATAGTTCTTACCAAACTCTTCCATCCACCTTTCGTGGCCATATTTTTTCTCAAATGCTTCCTGAGCTGTCCTCTTTAGGGCAAGGTCTACTTTCGGATTCTCGTGGGGAGAATCTGGGCCGTGCTCGTGGTGCCGCTCTGCACACATGTAGGCCCATAGGCCAAATCTCTCTGCCTTTTTGCGGAATGCACCGAATCTCCCGTAGATAAGATGATGTTTGTGCAATCCCGTACTCCTTAAAGTTCCGTAGTATCCGTTTTCCTCTGCCTCTTTTCTGCATAGATAACATTCCTTTTCTGTCTGTATGATGCTCTTTGCCATACGCTACTCCTTGTCTTTTTTCAGTTCCCAGAGCATGACCTCCTGGTAGCCGTGCGGTCCGGTCTGGAACGTGCATCTGTGTTTCTTCATGGCGGCTGTCACCTGCTGCCATTCCCTGGCATTTCCCACAGGCCGACCTTTGGCGTTGATCCAGCCGTCTTTTTCCCACTGTATCGGCCAGCCGTTCTTTATGGCGTTCAAAACATGCTCGCACCGAGTAAATACTCGGACGGAGCAGGGTCTCGTGAGTATGCTCATCGCCGCCGCTATCAGCAGCAGGGTCACCTGGTTCTCTGTGCTGTCGTTTAGATGGATCTTGCCTTCGCGGGTGACAGGATCGCCGTTCTTTTTCCTGTATTCTGCGACCCAAATCCCTGCGCCGTCTTTTCTGGCGGGGCCTTTATACGTGGTCTCGATGAATATGTCCACTCTCGGTCTCACCCTGTCAGCCTCCTTTTTACGGTCTCTGTGCGCTCGACGTTTATATCTCCTTGTGATGTCTGGGATATAGATGCCTTTGTCCCATCGTATAGGGTCAGGGCGATCTTTGTGATCTCCCCATCCAGTACCCCTTCCGCTGCCGCCAAGAGGATCTGGACGGCCCCGTCACTGTCCTCTCCTTTCCCAAATAGTGCCCGTACATTGTCCAGGGTCCTCTCCCGCCTCTTTTTTTCTCTGCGGTACGATACCGCCTCCTGACACTCACAGGCCATCGTGGCGGCTTCTGCCGCTCCCTCTTCTGTGGGCATGTCCTGGATCTGGACCAGCTGTCCGCAGAACTTGCATGGTGCTGTTGTTATACCCATATCACCCTCCCCTATATCTCTTTATCTTTTTCCCAAATATCGCCTCTTCTTCCGAGACTATCCCGCGCTCTGTCCTGATCCTGACCTTGTACCAGTAGCTGCCCCTGGTATCGACATAGAGATCATAGAGGCGCTCCTGTCTCTCCACCGTCCCGATATAGGACGTGCTCAATCCCTCCGCCTTCCACCCAGCCCGGCTCTCGTAGTTGTATGCTTTACTGAGGGCCTCCTCTAATCGTTCCTGTGTATATACGTCCATGCGTATCCTCCTCTGATGTACATCTCATCGTGTAATGTTGATAGGGATATCCAGTCACTGGGTTTATGCCGTTTATGACGGAATCCTTGACGATGTAGTATCCTTTTTTTGGTATTGGGTCTTTCCTCCAGGTCTTTTGGTGGATCTTCTCCCTTTTCGGTTTTGGCATGACCAGGTTGCGGCTGTGGGTGTAGCTGTGGCCTTTCCCTTCTTCTTTTGTCTCTTTCTTTGTCAGATATTCGGCCAGGTCTTCAAACTCCCCGTCTTTGTATAAAGGGGAGAAGTTCCTCATGCCGTGGGGCCAGAACTTCATGACCATATTTTTTGTGTTCAGGTCTGGGGCTGCGATGTCCTCTATGATCAGGTGGTAGTGATAGGCTCCCCTCTTCCCTTTTTCTGTGGCGCATATGTACTTGAAGGGGTATCCGGCTTTTTTATATGCCGCCCTCATCTTGTCCAAAAACTTCCCGATATATTTTTTGGCCTCTTCTTCCGTTTCCGGTCTTTCCTCTTTTCTGTGTGTCAGGGTCAGATGCCAGTCACCCTCTTTGAAATTCATTATGATCGTGCGCTGGACCCTCTTGACCTTGTTCCTCTCATTTTGTCTGGCTATGTCTTCGGGTGTGCGTTTTTTCTTTGGTGCCCTTGCCATCCCTGGGGCACCGTAGTTGCCTGGGTAATGTTTCTCTACCTGTACCACCCATCCCATGTCGTAGGTTATCTTGTCATACATGGCTGTTATCCCCTAACTTTAATATCCTTAACAAGCGGTAAAAGGGATCTGCGGGCTTTTTTCGCTGGTTCCCTTGACTTGTCCGGCCCTTGGGTGGTATAGTCTATATACACCCTATCTTAGGGCTGGATATAGGTGCGGCCCCTACCGCACCTGTTTATCCCCGCACCCCCTTTTTTGGGGGTGTCTCTCATATTATCCGGATATCACCGGATCTTTCGTAGCGGTATGCGTGGTCGGCCAGCCTATCCTCTGGCCCCACCACACATGCGTTTACATCCTTGACTATCTCATCCAGCTCCTGTCTATCACCTATCCATGTTGCCGGCAGCAGTATCAGTTCATGTACGCATGAGGGTAAGATGTAGATATCCGCCCCTTTTGTGTCCGCAAACTGGGCGAGCATGGCCTCGTCCAGCATCCCTGCCGCGCCATAGCGACCATATCTGTTGGTCATCACATGCATCTCTGTCGATGGGGCTGCCCCTATAAACTCTCCTATATCCCGGATCGTGTATCCGTCTTTTTTGGCGTTTTCCCGGGCCTGTGCGTCCAATGTATCCATATCTATCCCCCATGTACGCATGAGCGGTATGTTTACGTATGTGCTTGCCATATCGTCCCCATCATCCGCACGGACGATGTAATAGATTGCCAGGTCGAGGAATTTCCTGGATACCGCCCGCAGACTCCTCACTTTTTCCCATCTGCGCGGCGCCAGACATGGGTATATCATGCCTTTCATCATTTCCCAATGGGTGATATCCCTGATCAGCTCTTGTATCTTCATATGTCCTCCTTTTTCAGGCTGCAGTATTCTACTAACAGTGGTCCTACATTGTTGTCCAGCGCCCATTTAGCGAGCTGTACTGTCAGCTGTTGGGTCAGTCCGTCTATCCTGGCCTCCCGTTTTTCAATGTCTTTTTTTGCTCTGTCCAGATAGTCCACTATGTCTTTTTCTATGTCTTTGAGCAGGTCGCCCTCCCCGCAGCACCATATGATGGCCGCCAGGTCGCGGGCGTCTATCCCGTCCTTTGATACGGCCAATATGCGGCTGTACTGGTCACTGCTCTCTTCATCGCAGAACCATCCTTTCTTGGTGCATATCCTGACCACATCATTGCGCGTCAGGTATCCTTCCGCCCCTGATATCCCTCTGTCTGTGTGCATGTTTTCCTCCTACCACCATTCGATATCTCCATCCCTACTCTTTCTGTAATGCCAGTACATGCCGCCGGTGTAATGGATACGTAGATCGCCATCCTTGTCCATCTCCACCTTTTTGACATCCCCGTAGGGCCAGACCTCAAACGCTGACATATGTACTGCCACGCACTCTTCCACGAGATCCACATCGTAACCAGACGCGTCCTTCATGGATACGGATCCTTTTTCCTTCAGATACTCCCTCATCGTCTTCTTGATGTGGTCGATGTGTACACCCGCACTGCACACCCATATCATACCGGCTATCTCCTCAATGGTCCGGTCATTCACTGCGGCCATCTCTATCCAGTCGCGTTGCCTCTCTGATCCCTCACCGCACCAGTTTTTGTTGCGTTCGAACAGCTCCTGTATGTCCTCTATCGTCAGCTGCTCAGCCTCATCGGGTTCCCTCTTCTGGCGCATTGCTGTGGCCTGTTTCAGGATCTCCTCGATCTCTTCATCATCCATGAAGCCCAGCTCCGGGTGGTCTTCCCGGATATCTTTCACTGTGGCGTTGTCCGTGTAGTCATACGATACGTTCTTGATGATCTGGAAACATTCTGACAACACCCCAGTGATCTCCTTATCTGTGTGGTTTACGCGTAATTCCCCGATACATTGCTCTAATGCCTTATACATTGCTTGTCCCTCCTCAATTTTGACCGCCTAAGCGGTCTTTTCTTCATCCCTCTCGTAATTGCAATTACTCATGAACCGATCTGAGGCTCTCTCAGCAAATTTTTTCAGTTCCTCTTTATCTGTTTCACTTTGCTCCACATAGCCTTTTTCGGTCTTGATATAATTAACTATCTCTAAACCCACTGTATCCACCTCCCGTTATATGCTATGCGTAAGTATTTGTCCGTGCCTCACTTATATCAATCCTTCTCTCTACACTGCTTCTCCAACTCCAGTATCTGTTCTCTCCTGATAGTGCTTGCATCTGTCCCCGGCCTGGTTTCGCATTGCCTGATAAATGCTTATCTAATCGCGATCACAGCGACTAATGTGGTAAGCCAGGTCTCTACATTCAAAAGATGATTTATCGCGGAACTGCCCGGGTCATCTCTATCAAGACGTTTCCTCTCCTTGTGCGTCCTGATGGGCAGCTCTATATATAACAACAATATCAATATCCTACATATGGCTTTGACTACTATCATCTCGCCCTCTTTTCGGCGAACACGGGATTGATATTTCGGGTCCTGGCGCACCACCTATGCCGCGCACATATATTGTTCTTGACTCCCTTTTCTCATAGTCCCGCATCATCTTGTCAAACTCTTCTTGACTGAGCCTGCAACACGTCTGGATATCCTCTTTTGTTGTCCCCGGTGTACATGTTGGGGCAATGACCACCGTGCCTGGTCCCAAGGCCGCATCTGAGGATGTGTCCGCTATGCGTTCCAGGATATCCCTGATATCTTGGAGTGTGCTCAGGATATCCTTATCTGAATCGGATCCCTTTGCCTGCTCTTTGGCCGAAGTGGTATCTGTTGCGAACGTTGCCCGACGATGTTTCTGGGTCCACCCCTGCATAAGTCTTTCGAAATCCTCTCCGCTGAGCGTCACCGCCGCTTTTTCGTCTCCTGCAAAAGGCCCATGGGGACGCTCTTCTGATCCCGTATCTGCTATCACGGGGTCGTTCAGCTGGCCGATGGTCTCATCAAATAAGGTCTTAAAAAAATCGATGAGTGCTCCGGTCTCTATCCCGAAGGGGATGTTTTTCATCCCTATCTCTACATAGATCTCTTCCCCGCTCTCTTTAAAACGGAATGACTCCCTGATCTTTTTGCAAGTATCTTCCTGCATCTCTCATACCTCCTGTGTCCCATCTTTTATCTGTTTGGGGACTTTTTATCCTGTATGTCATACTGTCCCTCGATCAACTGGACCGTCTCCCAGAGCTGCTGGATCAGCTCTCCGCGCTCCTGGTCGTTCTCTTCATACATCTGGGCCAGCTCTTCGTACCCCGAGACGACCTCCTCTGTCCCATTTATCAGTTTTTGAGCATTAATGCGGGTATACGAAGCTGTCAATATATTTATGGCCACCACGCCCAGATAAAGTATTGATGTGATCGTTTCGCTCCACTTTTTACGTGCCGCCCCTTGTTCCAGATGGGCGACTTTCGTTTCCAGGGCTTGTATCTTTTCTTCCATCTCTTCCATTTTATCCATCATCCCTTATCACCTCCATGATCCATCAATATGCGTTTGGCCATGGCCCAGCCGTAATCTTTATCATAGTCGATGATGATGCGCTGGCTCTTGGCTGTCCCGAACCCGACCATGTTTGCAGTGGCTTCCTTTAGATCCTCTTCGCGGAATATCTTATAGTCTACTGCTGAATATTCGCCGCTCTTTATGCGCTCATAATCTTCTTCCGCTCCGTAATGCTCATATATCTTTGTTGTGTCTGGGCGGTCCGACCTTGGTATGTTGTTCATTTTCTCTCTCACCTCCCCTCTGCGCTACAACCTTGATTTTTACATGCCTATCCTTTATACTTGCATTATCAGCACTGCCATGCTGAAATACACAGGAAAGGAGTTTTACATGTCAGAAATCCAAAAGATAAATCCTGAAACAGCGGCGCATAACATAGCAACGATATTTAGCAAACAGTATGCTAAAAGATTCAAAGACCCATCAATACTATCAATTGACAGTTCTAAGATCAATGATGCTGCTAAAGAAACATCAAAACTGTATGCCATCGTATATGACGAGGCCTACGGATATTTTTCTAAACAAAATGAATACGAGGACGATTAACTCCTGAGCATGATATCGTTCAATAACGTTTCGGGCCTGTATCTTTCGGATACTTCTAAGATATAGGCCATCCTCTTAACGATTTCTTTTGCTTCGCCCAGCGTTGCATCTTCTTTCTTTAAATCATCCAAGTATTTGCCTGCGAGCTGGATTATTTTATCCGGCCTTTTACCTTCGCTCATCATTATCCGTCTTTGTCTTTCTGTCACTTTCCTCACCTCCCCTCTACACTGCCTGTAGCTGCTTGTCTGCAAAATCCATTAAATCAACTTCAAGAAATATACATACCAGCAATGCTTCATCCACAGATAATGGCCTATTTCTTCCTTTGTCTCCGAGACTTGCATATAAACTCCCGTAAGGAATCCCTGTCGCTTTCGACATCGCAGATAGATTAATGGCTTTGTTTTTGACATAATCAGCCAATTTCTTTGTAGCGCCCATTTTTCATGCCTCCATTTCTTTGTTTTGAAGATTATATTTTCATTATAGTCTCTGTTTTAGAGATTGTCAATGGGATTATTTAAAATTATTTCTCTATTTCAAAGACTTTTGTTGACTATGAGTATTTTTTTTGTTATATTGATAAAAAGAGGTGAAATGATAATAATGAAAAATATAGGCGAAACACTAAAAAAACTCCGAGAAAGAAATGGTCTAACAAGAAAAGAAGCTGTAGAAAAACTAGTTAGTTTAGGTATAGAAATTTCAGATAAAACTCTTTATGGATACGAAAGCGGGAGAAATTCTGCGAATGCTGATATGTTTCTAGGACTATGCAAGATTTACAATTGTAATAATATCATGGAAGAGTTTTCTGAAACTGCAGAAGATGTTCTTTTTACCAATAGCGAGTGGAAATTACTAGAAGGATACCGCAATCTGGATGACCACGGAAAAAAAACCGTAGATATAACCATAGCCAGGGAATCGCAAAGAATATCTCATATCCAAGAGTTGGAAAACAAACTCATGGAAGCACATATACGCCTCTGTCTATACCCGTACATGCGAAAAATCGCTTGTGCTGGCGACGGTTTTTATTTTGACGACATACCTACGGAAACCATAGAGGCCCCATATATGGAAGGGGCAGATTTTATCATAGGGGTAAATGGGGATTCTATGGAGCCTGACTATTTTGATGGAGATGACGTATATGTGAAAAAGACTGACCATCTTAAACTTGGGGACGTTGGTATTTTCACTGTTGGAAATGAATGCTATATCAAAGAATATGGTGAAAACAAATTGATCTCTCGCAATAAAAAATATGACGATATCACTGGAACGGAAGATATCCGTCTAATCGGGAAAGTAATCGGAAAAGTAGAAGAATCTGAATAGCAAGATACCACCCAGCCAGAACAGCCAGATGGTATTTGCGTCAAATATTATGTATCACTGCAGTGGAGTACCGCATTCTGGGCAGAATTTCTGCCCTGCTGGATGCTCCGCTCCACATTTTGGACACTTATTTTTCTGTTCCACGACCGTAGGACTGCCACATTCCGGGCAGAACTTCGCTCCATCCTGGATATCTGCACCGCAAGACGGGCACTGCGCCGTGAGTTTCGCTCCGCAGTTTGAACAGAATTTAGTCCCTTTGGGATTCAGGGTCTGGCAGTTTTTACAGGCAACTTGATCCTCCGCGATCCTCTTCCCTCCAGTCACGCCCACCGTTGCGCTCTGTCCGCCGCTTAAGATGAATTTCTCGATAACATCGAAAATCTCCTGCGGCAGTTTTTTCTGCATGAACGCGCCGATCGCAGCTGTAACCGCTAAGGGAGCAAAGATCAGCCCACCAACAGCACCTGCACCAATCTTGTCAGACCACTTTCCAAATCCAGCTGTGACGTTTATCACATCGCCTGCTTGGAAGATCTGAACACTGATTGCCTGGTCCATGCCTGAGAGCTTTTTCCACCCATCTGATTCCTGTTTGCCCTGCACGAAATAGCCCTCTGTTGTCAAGCCCGCTTGCGTCACCATCCCTTTTGTGTCACGCAGGAAGCTTTCCACTGCTTCCCCAATCATCTCGACCGTGACATTGTTTAGTAGTTTAAAAACTTTTGACTCAGCCATAAAATATACTCCTTTGTGTACTTTTGTTGATAGTGTCTTAAACTTAATTATAACTGAAAATTTTTAACAGTCAACATAAATATATTGTAACTTGATATTATTAAAATACATTCACGGCTAATACCATGAGGATAATCGGTGCATATGTGCAGGAATAGTGTGTCTAAAAATTAATTAATGATACTATGCGATTGATGGTGGTATATAGCAGATTCCTGATAAGAAAAGATATCAAGATGCAGGAGCATGATGAAGATAGGATCATTATCAGGAAAGTTGAGAGATAAAAATGATTGACATTAAAACATTAAAGAACTATCTTATCTACGACACGATAGTTGTTTCCCAACATGCAATGAATAGATGTAGAGAGCGGAACATAAAGCAAAAAGACATCAAAAACTGCATCTTGACCGGTGAGATAATAGAACAATACCCGGATGACTTCCCATTCCCCAGTTGTTTGATCTTCGGTCATGCAGCAGATAATAGGATCATACATGTCGTGGTCAGTGACGAGGGAGAGTGCGGACGTATCATAACTGCATATATTCCCAACACAGATAAATTTGAGAGCGATCTAAAGACCAGAAGGGAGCGTTAGATATGAGATGCACAAGTTGCAGGAGTGGACACATGAAAGAGGATAGGACAACATACTTCGCACAACTCAAAGACTGTTATGTGATCATCGAGAACGTACCATGCCTAAAGTGCGACCAGTGCGGCGATGCGGTCTTTAAGAGTTCTGTAGCGGAAAAAATTGATGACATCCTGGACGACTTGGAAAAGATCGTCAGCAAGATCTCCATCATAGACTATTCGAAAGTCGCATGATCCCGGTCTATTCCATTACGAGGATCCTTGTAACGGAAACGTATAAAATAAAAACCGCCCGGTGTCCCCACACCAGACGGCATTAAGATAATAGCCCCAAAGGATGCTACTATACGTTCACCCATAATATACCATCCTGCGGGGCATCCGGTCAATCCAGAACATTTGATCAGGTGTTATTTTTGTACGCTTTTTAGAATCTATCTTAGGAGGTACGACCATGGAGGTATATGAAGATAGCAACACTGTATATTTTGTAGAAAATAACCGCTGGATAAAAGAGGCTACGGTCATAACAAAGAGAGGTGACCTTTATACCCTACGTTTTGACGGCCATAGGGGGACCTGTCTCCGCGCGGGACGGTTGTTCCCCACATATGAACTGGCCGAACAAAGCATATATGGACGCACGAAAACCACGAAATATCATACGCCTCTGTTGCATTAGACGGTATCAATAATTAATTTTTGATACATTAAAAAGCCGTCCAGTGTTACCAGCACTGAACGGTTTGGATATCCCCGCAGAGATATGTTTCTTCGCAAAATAAATATATCATCCTGCGGGGCACCCAGTCAATCCCCAAACATTTGGTTGGGTGTACTTTTCATACCATTTTTTAAGTATGATTAAAGAGGAGTTGATGATATATGGATCTAAACACCCCAAAGGAGGCAGCTCTGTACGTGCGCGTCAGCACGGATAAACAGGACGAACTCTCCCCCGACGCCCAAATCCGTCTTGGAAAAGAGTACTGTCAAAAGAACGGGCTGCACCTCTACAATCAATACATATACCAAGAGCACGGCATATCCGGCCGGAAAGCCGACAAACGTCCGCAATTCCTAAAGATGATCGCCGATGCAAAATCCCAGGAACATCCATTTGACGTGATACTGGTCTGGAAGTTCTCCCGGTTCGCCCGGAACCAGGAGGAAAGTATCGTATATAAATCCCTCCTGCGCAAGCAATGCGACGTCGATGTGGTCAGCATCTCGGAACCGCTGATCGAGGGGCCATTTGGATCCCTGATCGAGCGCATCATCGAATGGATGGACGAATACTATTCGATCCGGTTATCCGGTGAGGTCGTCCGTGGAATGACGGAGAAAGCACTCAGGAATGGATATCAGATGACGCCGCCCCTTGGATATGAGGCCGTCGGGGACGGAAGACCCTTCGCCATAAACGAAGATGATTTTAAGATCGTATCCGCCATATTCAACATGTACGATGACCAGCACATGGAACCTACCACTATAGCACGTAGGCTGAACGAGATCGGATACCGGACCCGGCGGGGAAACCTATTTGAAAAACGCGCCGTGACATTGGTATTAAAAAACCCATTCTATTATGGCTTGGTACGTTGGAATGGTCACGAATTTATGGGGACCCATGAAACCAGGCTCACCAAAGACCAATTTGAAAAGAGGATAAAATACATGGATAGTATCTTTCGGCCCACCGGCCAGCACGCTGTGAGCACCTGCAGGCATTGGCTCTCCGGCATCGTAAAATGCCCAGTCTGTGGTGCAAACCTATCTTACAATCCATCTAAGAACTGCCCTTTTTTCCAGTGCTATAATTACTCTAAAGGACGGCACAAGGAATCTATGTGTATCAGTGAAAAGAAGCTGGTAAAAGGCGTCCTGGAATCCGTCAAGGCGCTCCTGGATACCCAGGAGATCACATACAGGTACATACCCCCGGAGCCAAAAGGCAAGGCCAAGGATATATCCGCCCTGTGCAAAACCGAACTAGCCCGGATGTCCTCCCGAATGGACCGTATCCGGGAGGCGTACGAGAACGGGATCGACACTTTAGAAGAATACCGTGAAAATAAATCGCGCCTTGTCTCGGAACAGGAAAAACTAAAAGCAAAATTAAAAGAACTACAAGAAACACAAGCGGCAGATATTGAAAAAAAATCTTCTGCCCAAATGCTCAAAAATGTCCAGAGCGTGTATAGCATACTTGCCGACCCGGATGTCTCGTATGAGACCAAAGGCCAGGCGTTACGCAGTATCGTGGAGAAGATCGTGTACGATAAACCTAATAAGAAACTGCTGTTTTACTACTATTGTAAATAATCATAGGTTTTTGCACTCCGGTGGCCCGGATGGCGAGATCAACGCCTCCCTGCGCTATCTCTCCCAACGCTTCACCGCACCAAACCGCATATGCAGGGGTGTATTAAACGATGTAGGTACCGAGGAGCTGGCCCACCTGGAGATCGTCTCCACCATCGTACACCAGCTGACCCAGAACCTGAGCATGGAGGAGATTGAAAACTCCGGCTTCGGCCCCTACTACATCGACCACACGATCGGCGTATGGCCCCAATCCGCGGCAGGCACCCCATTAAACTCCTGTGAATTCCAATCCAAAGGCGACCCGATCACCGACCTGTTCGAAAATCTGGCGGCCGAACAGAAAGCCCGCTCCACCTACGACAACATCCTCCGCGTCGTCAAAGACATGCCAGAAGTGGCCGACCCGATCCGTTTCCTGCGCGCCCGCGAGATCGTCCATTTCCAACGTTTCGGTGAAGCAAAACGTGCAACATGAAACAGATTTCCAGACATCCCCTCCCTCCTCTAAGACAAACACCTTTCAGATCCGCCACATGATCTCGATCCTCCCATCCGCAATACAGATCCCTTTAAAAAGGACCTCCACGACCGCCCTCCGATCTTCGAACGAAACACGCTCCCACATCCCCGCAAAATCCATATACCGCCCCTCCCTCTCTGCGGCCGCCACATCCTCCGCCTCCATCTCCTCCTGCACACGGCATTTTTCCGCCTCCAGTCCAGCGATCCTCTCATTGATATATCTCAGCAGCACCTCATCCGCCTCAGCCACCCGCACAAGGAGCGCATCGATCTCTTCCCCGATCTGCACCAGCCGCATCTCTTTCTCATCATCCCGCCGCTGCACAGCTCTGCCATCCACCGGATACACCCCCGAAAAACTCGCCAGCTCCTCTTTCACCACGCCCTCCATATACTCCTCCAATACGTCCGCATACACCGTACAGCCAGTCCCACCACAGTCCGTCCCGCTGCACACGAAATAGCGTCCCCACTTCGTCCCTGATCTCCGTACCGCCAGCGCATACCCACAGTTCCCGCACCGCACCTTGCCTGCAAGCCATGAATTTTTTGCCTTTCCAGTCCGCACCGGCTGCCGGCTATCCAGACAGCGCCTCCGACAGGCAAGCCAGATCTCCGGCGGTATGAGCCCTTCATGGGGCGCAAGGACAAGCTCCCTGCCCTCAAGACTGTTCCGCCCCACCGCACCCACGCCTTTATAGAGATAACAGCCGTATCTCCCCGTAAAATCACTGACCGGGTCCCAGATCTTCACCCCCTGGCTCTTGAAAAAACGATATACAGCCACATCCGCCCGCACATACACAGGATTGCGGAGCATCTCGCCAAGCCGCGCCGTATTCCAGTTCCCGCCGCGCAGATGTTCCATACGGCTATCATCCAGATACCGCACGATGTCACCCAGCGAACAAGACAGATCCGCATACATGGAGTAGATCAGCCGCACCTGCCTGCCCTCCTCCTCCACCTCCTCATACATGGATGTCCGTACTTGACCGATGACTGTCTTTTTCAAACGGAACCCATAGGGGACACGCCCGCCCATATAGAATCCATGCCTGCACCGAGCATGATAAGCATCCGAGACTCTTTTCTGGATCGTCTCCCGCTCCAGCTGCGCAAACACGATACAGATGTTCAGCATAGCCCGACCGATCGGCGTGGATGTGTCAAATTTTTCCGTGGAGGAGATGAACGCCACATCATACTTCCGGAATACCTCCATCATATTTGCAAAATCCAGGATCGATCGGCTGATGCGGTCCAGTTTATAGACGATCACCCGCCGGACCTTCCCCTCCGCTATATCCGCCATCATCCGCTCAAATCCCGGCCGCTTCATATCCTTTCCGGAAAAACCCCTGTCCGCATACTCGATATAATCTCCCCCGTGCGTCTCATACCTGCAGTACTCAAGCTGGCTCTCCACCGATATGCTGTCTTTTTTCTCAATGGATTGCCGCGCATATAACGCATCATATGCCAATCCCATCACCTCCCGCTATATTTCTGAAAGATCTTAAAAAGCTGTGCGGCGATCCTCCGCCTCTCTGCCTCCCTCTCCTGCTGTGAGAGCGCCGGCCTCTGCCCGATGACCCCAAGCTGCATCCTCTCCACATTGATCGTGGGCCTTGTACAGTCTGTTCCCATATGGACCTCTCCCGTCCGATATCTTCAATCTAATCCTATGAAAGACAGCACGTACATGATCACCAAGACAAAAATATGGCAGAAAATACTTGCAAAAACTTCAAAAAGCTTTATCATATAGGTATAAGAAAATTTGCCTGAAGGCATGCCATTTTTAAAAGAAAAGAGGAAATACCCATGTTCAATGGTAAAAAGAAGCAGACAGCAGTGCTCATGAAAGCCGTTTCAGAATTAAAAGAAGCTGATTATTCAAGAGAGCCCGAGTTGAAAAAAATCTACCAGAGACTGGTACGGGGGCGGAAGCATTTCGCCGATATCTTTGAAAAAAATATCGATGCAGTCATGCAGATCAGCTCCCTTGACCTAACAATGCAACATGAGACAGATAAGATCCTGGCAATCTCTGAACAGATCACAAACGCCACGCGGGCAATCTTCGGGAATGTCCAGGACAGTACTGTACCAATGTCCGGCCGGGCCAGCAACCAGCATGAAGAATTGACCAACACGATCATAGACGTTGCCTCCGAGACAGAAGTGGCCGTCAAAAAGATGAAAGCCGGACAGGATGAGCTGACCAACATCCGGGATCTCTCCGACCAGACCATCGGGACCTCCAGGGAGATGCAAAAAGACATCGACAACCTTTCACAGGTCATCAACCGCATGAGCAACGTCATCGCCGGCATCGACTCTATCTCCATGCAGACAAATCTGCTGGCCCTGAATGCCTCCACGGAAGCCGCCCGGGCCGGGGAAGCCGGAAAAGGGTTCGCCGTCGTGGCAAATGAGATCCGTACTTTGGCCGGGGAGACGCAAAAGCTGACCAAGGACATGAACGATTTCCTTGAAAACATCAAAAAAGCCTCCCAGAAGAGCATCGACAGTTCCAACAACACGATCAGCTCCCTCGGATCCATGACCGAAAAGATCAAAAACGTATGGGAACTGACCGACGAGAGCCAGCAGCACGTCACAAAAGTCAACGAATCCATCAGCTCCATCGCCGCCGTCAGCCAGGAGATCAGCAGTTCCATGTCCGAGATGGAAGACCAGATCAGGCACAGCACCGTGTTCATGGACAACGTCAGCCATGCGCTGAAAAAAGCCGTCGAACCCGTCGTGGGCATCGAGAAGACCCTGGATACCACTCTCAAAGAGATGGGCGGCATGGCAGAGGATGCTTTCTATCATCTGGAAAACAGGGAATTTGCCCAGTACATGAACCGCGCGATCACCTCCCACCGTACATGGCTGAGCAATCTGAAAAAGATGGTGGATGCACAGAACATCACACCGCTCCAGCTGGATTCTTCCAAATGCGGATTCGGCCATTTCTACTATGCGATGACGCCCGGCATCCCGGAAGTCCTGCCCATCTGGGATAAACTGGGCACAAAACACAAAAAGTTCCACCAATACGGCGCATCCGTCATCCAGGCGCTGCAGAATGAAGAATATAACAGAGCCGCGCAGATCTACCGGGATGCAGAATCCTATTCCAAAGAACTGATCGCAGATATGCAGAAGATACAACAGATCGCGGAACGGAATTAAAGATACATCTGCTGCACTTTGCCCGTTTCGGTGAAGCGTTGCGGTCGCTGCAGGATCAGCTGGACGCTAAGAACTTCTATGCCTTCAACCCCAGCTTCGACGCGCCGACAAAATGCGAGTAAACCCCATGATGAAACTCCAGATGTCCCATGACCTGCGCCAGGCCCTGCTCCGGCTCTCTGAAATGCCGCCCCAGGCCTACGCTTTCCTTGCCGGAAGCCCCGACCACCCAGATATCTGGGGTTCGGCGCTCATGTACCCCTGCTGGGGCGGCACGCTTTTCCTTGCGGAAGTACAGGGGCTTCCACAAGACCCCCGGCCCTGCAGCAGGGATCTCTACGGTTTCCACATCCATGAGGGAAAGTCCTGCGACGGTACGCCTGACGATCCATTTTCCAACGCGGGACAGCACTGGAACCCGGAACACTGCCCACACCCGGAACACACGGGAGACCTCCCGCCCCTACTCGCCAGCTGCGGCTATGCGCTGACGCTTTTCTACACACGCCGTTTCGTTCCGGAGGAGGCGATCGGGCACACTCTGATCATACATGACAGGGCCGATGACCTGACCAGCCAGCCCTCCGGGAATGCCGGGAAGATGATCGCCTGCGGGCAGATCCTGGCCAACGGGCAATGATCTGTCCTGGATCTTGAACAGACACCCCACAGTCCGCCTGTGGGGTTGTCCTGTCATAGTCATTGGACAGCCGCCCCAATCTGTGATATGATAAAATACAGAAATTAAGATAATACTACAAAATATCAAGGAAAGCAGGTATCAAATATGTTATCCATACCATCTGCCACCCTTCCTGCACAGGAATACCATCTGATGCCCCTGGGCAAGATCAGCGGCTACGAGGTGCGCCCGGGTCTCTATGAGATAAACGGAGCCACCGCCCTCTCGGCAAATGCCGTGAATTTCACGGTCCATTCCCGCCATGCCGTCTCCTGCGAGCTGCTCCTCTTTCGCCGGGAGGAAGAGGAACCCTTCGCCATTCTCCCCTTTCCGGAAAATTACCGCATCGGGGATGTTTTTTCCATGATCGTATTTAATCTGAATGTCCACGATTTTGAATACGCCTACCGGC
This sequence comes from Clostridia bacterium, assembly GCA_910575625.1. Classification (GTDB taxonomy): domain Bacteria; phylum Bacillota; class Clostridia; order Lachnospirales; family Lachnospiraceae; genus MGBC164599. The sequence goes on along the minus strand of CAJTFD010000012.1, from coordinate 105,934 downwards.
TGGACGGACCCTATGAACCAGACAGCGGCCTGATCTTCGACAAGACAAAGATCCTGTTGGATCCTTACGCAAAAGCCGTGACCGGCCAGCGCATCTGGGGACAGAGTCCCAGCGCCCTCTCCCCCTACCGGGCCCGCGTGGTCTTAAATAACTTTGAATGGGGGACAGCCACCCGCCCGCTCCTGCCCATGCAGGACCTCATCATCTACGAGCTGCATGTCCGTGGATTTACCATGCACGCCTCCTCCGGTGTGGATCACCCGGGCACTTTCCAGGGCATCAAAGAGAAGATCCCCTACTTAAAAGAACTGGGCGTCACCGCTGTGGAACTGATGCCCATTTTTGAGTTTGACGAGACCATGGGTATCCGGGAAGTTGACGGCAAAAGACTTCTGGATTACTGGGGCTATAATACCGTGAGCTTCTTTGCACCCAACACCAGCTATGCCGCCAATGACCGGTACAACCATGAAGGGTACGAATTAAAGTCCCTGGTCAAAGAGCTCAACGAAAACGGCATCGAAGTCTTCCTGGACGTAGTGTTCAACCACACGGCCGAGGGCAACGAGCACGGCCCGTTCTTCTGTTTCAAAGGTTTCGACAATAATATCTACTACATGCTCACGCCCGACGGACAATATTACAATTTCAGCGGCTGCGGGAACACACTCAACTGCAACCACCCCATCGTCCAGCAGATGATCTTGGAATGCCTGCACTACTGGGTGACCGTCTATAGGATCAATGGATTCCGCTTTGACCTGGCCAGCATCCTGGGACGGGACAAGAACGGCCTCCCGATCCAGAATGCGCCTCTGCTGGAGAGCCTGGCCTTCGACCCCATCCTGGGCGATGTGAAACTGATCGCGGAGGCCTGGGATGCAGGCGGGCTATACCAGGTGGGCAGCTTCCCGGCCTGGAACCGCTGGGCGGAGTGGAATGGCCTTTACCGGGACGATCTGCGCAGTTTTCTGAAAGGCGACTACTGGATGGCACCCGCCGTGGCCAAGCGGATCAGCGGCTCTCTGGACCTGTACACAGGCCAGTACAAGGGATACAATTCGTCCATCAACTTTATCACCTGCCATGACGGTTTCACCCTTCATGATCTGTACAGTTACAACGAAAAACACAACCTGGCCAACGGCTGGGACAACACCGATGGGGCCAATGACAACCGGAGCTGGAACTGCGGTGTTGAGGGGGAGACAGACGATCCCCAGGTAAATGCCCTGCGGCTAAAACTGATGAAAAATGCCATCTCCGTCCTCATGTGCAGCCGGGGGACCCCCATGTTCCTGGCCGGCGATGAGTTCGGCGATACCCGGTTCGGGAACAACAATCCCTACTGCCAGGACAACGAGATCTCCTGGCTGGACTGGTCTTTGCTGGATAAGAACCGTGAACTGTTCGAGCATTTTAAGTTCATGATCCAGTTTCGCAAAAAACATTGCAGCATCCGGGGCGGCGCGCGCCCTAATTCCATGAATTTCCCCATGATCAGCACACACGGAAACCATCCCGGTGACCCGATCACGGAGGATTCAAAAGTCGTCTGTATCCTGTACGCCTCCCAGAAGGAGCACTCCTCCAAGGACGACCTGGTCTATATGGCGATCAACGCCTATTGGGAGGATCAGCAGATCACGCTGCCCAAGCTGCCGAAACCTTATGTCTGGAAGACGGCCGTCTATACGGACAGCCTGGATCCCCGCTGCCTCATCAAAAACACTATGTGCATAGGACCCAGGACCGTCGCAGTCTTTGAGGCGGTGCCTGCTATCATTTAAACAGATTTAAAAAAGCAATGCAAAAGGGAGCGGCCAAATAATATATACCGCTCCCTTTCCTTTTTCAATCTCATTAGATGTTTTCGTATATCTTGTCCAAACCCACAGCGATGAACCAATGCTCCGCGATCACCTATCCATTTCAGAAAAAGATATTGACGATCCCGATCACAAACCCGATCAGAGCCCCCAGATTGACAATGGTATCCAATTCTTTTTTCATCACAGACAGGACCAGCTCCTCGATCTCCAGAACGTCCATCTGCAGTACTTTCTCCTCCACCATCTCCTGGATGTGGAATGTGCCTGCAAGGTCAGACACCCGCTCCCGCACAATATCCATGTAGACCTTCTCGATCAGCTCCTGGAGTTTCTCCGGCGTAATGCCTGTCACGTCCATCAGTTCCCGGAGCTTTTTCTCTTCTAAGTCCGTCACCTGGCCGTCGATCACAGGAAAAAGCATTTCTTTTCCATTTTCCTGCACATAACGCTCGATGTGGCCACCGATATGGGAAGTCATCCCCTCTATGAGCTCATCGCTGATCATCCGCTCAAAGAGCGTGCCCGCAAGTTTCTCCTTGATGACCCGCTTGCTCTCCTCGTTGACCAGGCGGGTGATGTCCATCTGGGCCAGCCCCGCCTGCAGCTTCTCACACAGCATATCTTCCAGGTATTCTTTCTCCGCCTCGTATTTCCCAGCCGGCATATGATCTGTCAACAATCCCTTGATCGTGGACTCCTGCTTCTGTTCACTGCAGAGCGCTTCCATCAGGGCCTTGACCACCACCTGACGGACAGACTCGCCAAGAAAGATCTGCTCCAGGTCTTCCTCCGTCAGCAGATTTCCCCCGACAGCCGCACCCAGGGCCTTCGCCAGACGTTCCTTTCCCTTGGGTATGATCCCCGGCGTGAACGGAATCCTGAAATTTGCGATCTTCACCTCATGCAGCGGCCTAAAAAGCATCTTGACAGCTATGAAATTCGTAAAATACCCGATGACAGCCCCGATCAAAGGCCCTGCGGCCATGCTTATAATGTCCATTTTATCACCTCATCCCGCGTATTTTCTTCATGAAAACAACACCTACCTATTGACAGTAGGTGTCATTTTTACATACAAACACTCTTTATGGCTGATCCAACTGGGCACTCTGATTAGGATCATCGGTTACCGCCTGCCGTAAAAGGCTCTTTTTGTCCGCCGCTTCCAAGAGTTCTGTCTTCTTCTTATCCTTTTCCGCCCTCAGCTCCTCCAGAGTTGGATACACTGTAGGTCTGCGGATATAGCGGAAACTTGCCGTATAAGCCTCCCCCACTGTGACACCGTTCTGGCTCCCCGAACAGTGCACCGCGATCCAATCGCCGCTGGTGGATCTGCCCACCAGGATCCCCACATGGTTGTCACTCCCGGCTTCCGGTCCTCTCTGGAACACCAGATCGCCGGCCTGTGCCTCTTTCGCCTCGATCGTCTCCGCACGGTTCCATTGATCCGAAGTCCCATGGCCGACCAAATTCTCCATATCTGTGTCCTGATACCCGTTGTTGAAAGCCCAATCCACAAAACCACTGCAGTCCAATCCATACGCACGGAGGCGGCCTGTGCTGGAACTGCCCTCGGCACTGACTTTCGCCGCACTGCCCCAACGGTCATCCCATCCCAGAACAGACGATTTACCGCCCCAGAAATAGGCCACTTTGCCCACCAGGCTGTAGCCGGCCTGGATAACGGATACACGCTCTTCTGAGACTTCCTCCCCGGCGCTCTGGCGGATAAATCCCTTGGCCGCCGTGATCGTCGCGCATAAAAGACCGCAATCCTGATCCGCATATTTCCTTAAAGTCTTCACTTCGTCTTTTGTCAGGTCGCTCTTGTGCTCTTTGATGTAGTCTTCCACATGCATGTTTTTGTAATTGACAAGGGCAATGTTCTTCTTATCCCTCTCCACCGCATTCATCTCGGCAAAGATAGATGCCAATGCATCTTTTGCAGAATCATCCAATTTGAAAGACTTCTTCCCTGCCCGTTCCTGTTCCATCACGTAGACAGCCAGGATATCCTGCCAGTTATGTACCAGATATTCGTCTTCCTTGTCTAATTTATTGGCCTTGATGTATTCTTCCTCGATCTCATCCATCACATCCTCAAATTTCTCGTCAAAACTCAAGGAATAATTGGACTTCAGCTGTTTCAGATAAAACGTACGCCCCGCTTTGAGGTTCACCACATGTGTGGCGGAGGAGATCATCGTCACGGGGCCTTCAATGACTGAAGGCTCATTTACAGTCTCCTGCCCCTCCTCTTCCATCACCTGATCCCCTGGATCTTGTTCCGGTCCCTGTCCATGCTCTTTTAACTGGGCCAATGCTTCCTCCGCTGCGACAAGGACATTGTAATTGCTGACCCGGGCTTTCTGTTCTTCACTCAGCATATCATAGATGCTCCTGGCGCTCAAGATCAGCCCCTCTTTGTCTAATGTCACTTCTCCGATCGCATCGATCGCCGCAACAGCATTATCTACGGTGATGGAAGGATCCTCCGGACCACCCTCACCGGTCTCATTCCCTTCATTGGGCCTTTTCTCACCTTCATCCACCGGCACGCCATCGATATCATCCGCACCCGGTACGCCTGTGGGGGGGACTGTCGGTTCCACAGACGGTGTCTCCGTGGGTGAGACCGTCTCTGTAGGACTGGGCGTCACGGTTGGCTCCACAGTAGGCTCCGGCGTGACCGTCGGCGTTTCCGTCGGATCCGGCACCTCTGTCACCTCCGGCGTCTCTACTGGCTCCTCAGTCTCCTCAGACACCTCCGGCTGCCATACGATCCCTTCCCCATTCTCAGACGCACTCCCATTCCCACTGGCAAGCGCACTGAAACTGCTGGATATGATCATCGCCGAGATCAATGTTATGCACAGTAATTTCCTGATAAGATTATTCTTCATTTCTGCCTTAAGACTCCCTTCTTTCCTGATGTGCCATTATATGCATCCTGATACAGCACATCTGCTGTCTGCGCCTTATCTCTATATTCATCTTATGATTTTTTGATGTTAATGAAAACAAACTACTATCCATGATCATTGATTTATTCTACCACAAAGCCTTTTCAAAATCAACTGTCCTGGTCACATCGTCACGAAATTTTCACATATCCGGATGCCCGCAGGTATGAGCTTGAAGATCCGTATCCATTTATGCTCCTCTCCAAAAAACAGGAAAAGCAGCGCCGCTCTCTGACGACGCTGCATAAAAATCTATATAAGACCTGCCCGCTTATTCCTGTCCACTGTACAGAGTGATCAGCTTCTTCAGATATGCGTATCTCTCTTTTGCCTGGTCCTCGGACATCTCGAAGAGTTTTGCAGCCTTTTCCGGATTGGAGCGTTTCAGGGAGTTGTAACGCACTTCGCCGTCCAGGAAGTCCTGATAACTCTCTGTGGGCTCTTTGCTGTCCAGGATGAACGCATCTTTTCCTTCAGCCTTGAGCTCTGGGTTGTAACGGAAGTTATGCCAGTAGCCTGCCTTTACGGCCAGCTCTTCTTCTGTCTGGGCTTTGCTCATGCCCTTCTTGATCCCGTGGTTGATACACGGCGCGTAGGCGATCACCAGGGACGGACCCGGATAAGCCTCTGCCTCTGCGATGGCTTTTACAGTCTGATTGAAATCTGCACCCATCGCGATCTGCGCTACATAGACATAGCCGTAGCTCATGGCGATGCTGGCCAGATCTTTCTTCTTCACTTCCTTGCCGCCCGCTGCAAACTGCGCAATCGCACCTGTGGGTGTGGCTTTGGAGGATTGCCCGCCTGTATTGGAATAGACTTCTGTGTCAAAGACCATGATATTGATGTCTTTTCCGCTGGCCAGTACATGATCCAGGCCGCCGAAGCCGATGTCATACGCCCAGCCGTCGCCGCCGAAGATCCACTGGGATTTCTTTCCGAGGAAATCTTTCTGTTTTAAGATCTCTTTCGCCTTGTCACATCCGCATGCTTCCAGGGCTGCCACCAGTTTCTCTGTGGCTGTGCCGTTGGCCGCGCCGCATCCGTATGTCTCCAGCCATTCTTTTCCGGCCGCTTTTACGTCCTCGTTGCTGCCGTTTTCCACCACGTCTTCCACTTTCGCCCTCAGGCCGCCGCGGACTGCGTTCTGCGCCAGGAGCATACCATAACCAAACTCTGCCGCATCCTCGAACAGGGAGTTTGACCATGCGGGGCCGTGTCCCTGGGCATTGGCTGTATATGGTGTGGACGGTGATGAGTTGCCCCAGATGGAGGAACATCCGGTTGCGTTTGCAATGTACATCCGGTCACCGAACAACTGTGTGATCAGTTTTGCATAAGGAGTCTCCCCGCATCCGGCACAAGCCCCGGAGAACTCGAGTAATGGCTGTTTGAACTGGCTGCCTTTTACCGTTGATTCTTTGAATTTGGCGATCACATCCGGTTTTTCTGGTTTCTCTACGCCGTAATCGAAGTACTTCTGCGATCCTGCGTTGGCTTCCATATTCTCCATGGCCAGCGCTTTCGCGCCCTTCTTGCCCGGGCATACGTTGGCACAGGAACCACATCCTGTACAGTCATAAGCGGATACCACGATGGCAAATTTATATCCATCCATGCCTGTCATAGCCAGTGTCTGCATGCCTTCCGGCGCCTGCGCTGCTTCTTCCTCGTTCAGCGCGATCGGACGGATGACTGCGTGGGGGCATACATAGGAACAGCGGTTACACTGGATACAGTTTTCCGGTTTCCATACAGGGATGTCCACCGCGATCCCGCGTTTTTCGTAAGCTGCTGCGCCGGATGGCGTGGTGCCGTCCACGTACTCCTGGAATGCGGATACGGGCAGGCTGTTCCCCTCCTGGGCATTGACTTTCACCTGGATGTTGTTGACAAAGTCCACCACTTCTTTGCGGCCACACTCTGCATGGGCCACTGCCAGACCTTCATCCGCCGCGCTCTTCCAGCTCTCCGGTACCTGGATCTCCACCACCTGTTTTGCGCCCGCATCGATCGCGTCGTAGTTCATCTGCACGATGGCATCGCCTTTGCGGCCGTAAGTCGCCTTGGCTGCGGATTTCATCAGCTCGATGGCGTGTTCCTCCGGGATGATGTTGGCCAGTTTAAAGAATGCAGACTGCAGCACTGTGTTGATCCTTCCGCCCAGGCCGATCTCTTTTCCGATCTTGATACCGTCGATCACATAGAATTTGATCCCATGGTTGGCGATGAAGGCTTTCACCTGTCCAGGCAGATGTTTCTCGATCCCTTCCATATCCCATGGACAGTTCAGAAGGAATGTGCCGCCGTCCACCAGTTCCTCCACCATATGGTATTTATTCACATAGGACGGATTGTGGCAGGCCACAAAGTTCGCCTGATGGATCAGATAAGTGGATTTGATCGGTTTTTTGCCGAATCTCAGGTGGGACATGGTCACGCCGCCGGATTTCTTGGAGTCATAATCGAAATATGCCTGTGCGTACATATCCGTATTGTCGCCGATGATCTTGATGGAGTTCTTGTTCGCGCCCACCGTGCCGTCTGCGCCCAGGCCCCAGAACTTGCAGTTGATCGTCCCTTCCGGTGTGGTCACTAACGGTGCGCCTGTCTCCAAGGAGAGATGGGTCACATCGTCCACGATGCCGATGGTAAACGGCGTCTTGCTGCTGTTTTCATAGACAGCCACGATCTGGGCCGGTGTGGTGTCCTTAGATCCTAATCCATAACGTCCGGTGAAGATCGGTGTATCCTGGAAAGCAGTGCCTTTCAGGGCTGCGACCACATCCAGATACAGAGGCTCACCCAGAGCGCCCGGCTCTTTTGTGCGGTCTAAAACGGTGATCTGTTTTACGGAAGCCGGGATCGCACCGACCAGGGCTTTTGCGGAAAATGGCCTGTACAGGCGCACCTTGATCACGCCCACTTTCTTGCCGGATGCCTGCAGATAATCCACCGTCTCCTCAATCGTATCGCAGACAGAACCCATGGCGATGATCACATGCTCTGCGTCTTCTGCCCCGTAATAGTTGAATAATTTATAATCTGTACCGATCTTCGCATTTACTTTGTCCATGTATTCCTGTACGATGGCGGGCAGCGCATCGTAGTATGGATTACATGCCTCTCTGGCCTGGAAGAAGATATCCGGGTTCTGCGCAGATCCTCTCTGACAGGGATGGTTTGGATTTAAAGCACGGTTGCGGAACGCATCGATCGCATCCTGATCCACCAGGTCAGCCAGGTCCTCGTAATCCCAGGTCTCGATCTTCTGGATCTCATGGGAGGTGCGGAAACCGTCAAAGAAATTGATGAAAGGGATCTTGCCCTTGATCGCCGCGCAATGTGCCACAGGCGTTAAGTCCATGACCTCCTGCACGCTGGATTCGCAGAGCATGGCAGCCCCTGTCTGGCGGCAGGCGTATACGTCTGAGTGATCGCCAAAAATAGAGAGCGCATGGCTGGCCAGCGCACGTGCAGACACGTTAAATACACCGGGAAGCTGTTCCCCAGCAATCTTATAGAGGTTCGGGATCATGAGCAGGAGACCCTGGGAAGCTGTGTAGGTCGTGGTCAGCGCACCGGCCGCCAAAGATCCGTGTACTGCACCGGCTGCACCGGCCTCTGACTGCATCTCTGTCACCTGGACTTCCTGCCCGAAGATATTTTTCCTACCCTGGGTCGCCCATTCATCTGTGGCTTCCGCCATGACAGACGATGGCGTGATCGGGTAGATCGCCGCTACATCGGAATACGCATAGGACGCATGGGCAGCCGCATGGTTGCCGTCCATGGTTTTCATCTTTCTTGCCATTTTTGTTTCCTCCTTAGAAAATGCTCAAACATATCAACTATTCAGTCTTGTTCCATCATACCATATTTTGGAAAAGGTGTCCAATAAGTTTTTATTTAAAAACATGCCCGAAGACCAGCCTCTTCCGCAGCATCTCCCCGATCTGCACAGCCGCCGCCACGGACAGCGCATCCTTGAGCAGATATGGCAGTGAGACCGTCACAAATGCCTGAAAGACACCGGCCCCTGTGGACAAGATAAAGCCTAAGATCCCCAGCAGATGACAGCAGACAAGCCCAGCCATCCCCAGGGCTGTGGCCATCGCCCTCTTTTTTCCCACGCCGGCCCCTGTGAGCCAGGCCAGGAATAAAAAGCCGAATAAAAAACCGCCAGTGGGACCCACCAAGACGGCGATGCCTCCTTTCATACCGGCAAACACCGGGATACCCACAGCCCCCACAGCCACATAGAGGGCCACGGAGGCCGGGCCGGACCAAGCCCCCAGCACAGCGCCGCACAGGGCCACGGCAAAGGTCTGCAGGGTCAGCGGGACCCCGGAGGGCATGGGTATCTGTAATACGGACAATACAGACAATACCGCAGTGAACATGGCGATCCGCACCATGGACTGCGTCGTCAGATCATATTTTTTCATCGATCGATCTCTCCTTTACTATGGTTGTTATCCAGGTACATTATTCATGCTCCAAGATCTTTTCCAGGGATTTTTCAGACAGCAGGTCCAGAAGCTTTCGCTGGATGTCCTCCAGTTCCTGATGGATCTGACAGGGCATCCCTCCGGCCCCGTCCCGGCTGCAATGCTTATCCGGATTCAGACACTCCACGAGGAACATCTCCGGATCGATCGCCTGGTAGATCTCCAGCAACGTGATCTCCCCTGGGTCTTTTTGCAGAGCGTAGCCCCCATGGACGCCGCGAAAGCCTTTGACGATCTTGGCGACCTGCAGTTTCTTGAGGATCTTGTAGGCAAAAGGCACTGTGATCTCCTCCTTTTTGCAGATCTCGCCCACACTGAGGCGTCTTCCATCCAATAAAGCCCGGATCACCCGGACTGCGTAATCACATTCTCTGGTAATAAACATTTCCTCAACACTTCCCTTTGCTGGAGCATGGCGCAGCCACGCTTCTCTGTAACAAAAACATCGGATCCATATAGATATAGTGTAACAACCCTTCCGCATCCAGTCAAGTTTTAATCCCTAAACAAACGGACATGTCGCCTGACGGCGACATCACCATGAATGAAAGCCAGCTGTTCCGTGCCTCCGGCACTCCCGCAGCTGCCACCTGCATTCATGATCCGGGCTATCGCCCTACTCATTCATACAGGTTAGCCCGTCAAATGTCAGGCCGAATGTGCAAACAAGTTTGCCCATCGTCCTGCCGCTTGCCGGGACTTTCAAAGTAAGATGATCACCAAACCCACCGCCAGGATCAAAAAGCCGAGGATGATGCGCAGGACATTCCCGGCCTTTAGATACCGGGGATCCTCCATAATGGCTTCCATGCTGCTGTACGCTGTCCCCGCCGCCACCATCAGCACGCTGTGCCCCGCCGCGTACAAGATCATCAGGAAGATCCCCCAAAAAGCCCCCCGGTCTGCCCGGGCCACCATGGCCAGCAGGGCGATCATGACCGGAGTCGCACAATGTGAGGCGAAGATACCGCCCAGAGCCCCTGTGAAAAACGCTCCCAGGTATCCCCTCTTTTTCTTATCTCCTTCCAGATGGATGTGGGGGATGATGTGGATCACACCCCAGGTCTGCAGAGCCATCAGGATCATCAGGATGCCCAAAAGGATGCTCCACCACTCTCCCGCCGTGTGCATCACGTGGCCGACTGCCGAGGCGGCGGAGCCAAAGATGCCGAATGTACAGGCCATCCCAAGGGCCATCGTGAGGGAGACCAAGAACGCCCGGCGTGTGCTCTCCTTCGCTGTCGCCCCTACATAGGTCAGAACCATGGGGATCGTGGACAGGGAACAGGGTGTAAAAGAGGTGATCACGCCGGCCGCCAGACAGAGTGCGGGAGCGATCCACATGTTTTGATCCAGGAGACGGGCGATCGTTTCCAGCCATTCGTTCATATATTTCCTCCATGATTTTCTGTAAAAATCTATTTCTGAGCATTGAATATACCATATTTTTCTTTACGTGTCAAAAAGTGTATAGGTATCCGCCCCTTGGCGGCGTCCCCCCTCACAACAATATGAAAATAACTCTTGCATATTCCCCAATTTAAGGTAAAATAGAATTTGCTATCGGCCACAGAATATATTTTGAAGAGGTTTGTATAATGATATCAGCAAACAACATAACATTGCGCATAGGCAAAAAAGCACTATTTGAGGACGTGAATATAAAATTCACTGAAGGCAACTGCTACGGCCTGATCGGAGCCAACGGGGCCGGGAAATCCACGTTCCTGAAGATCTTATCCGGTCAGCTGGAAGCCACGAAGGGCGACGTCGCGATCACACCTGGCCAACGGCTGTCTTTTTTACAGCAGGATCATTTCAAATACGACAGCTACCAGGTCCTGGATACGGTCATCATGGGCAACCAGCGGCTCTACGACATCAAGAAGGAAAAAGAAGCCATCTACGCCAAAGAAGATTTTACCGACGAGGACGGCATCCGCGCCAGTGAACTGGAGGGGGAATTTGCCGAGATGAACGGCTGGGAAGCCGAATCGGACGCCGCATCCCTGTTAAACGGCCTGGGCGTGGAGACGGAACATCACTACACGCTGATGAAAGACTTGGAAGGGAGCCTGAAAGTCAAGGTCCTCTTAGCACAGGCCCTGTTCGGCAACCCGGACATCCTCCTTTTGGATGAGCCCACCAACCATCTGGACCTGAACGCGATCGAATGGCTGGAAGAATTCCTGATCGATTTTTCCAACACAGTCATCGTGGTGTCCCATGACCGCTATTTCCTAAATAAAGTCTGCACACACACCGCTGACATCGACTACGGCAAGATCCAGCTCTATGCGGGGAATTACGATTTCTGGTTCGAGTCCAGCCAGCTTTTGATCAAGCAGATGAAGGAAGCCAACAAGAAGAAAGAAGAAAAGATCAAAGAACTGCAGGAGTTCATCTCCCGTTTCAGCGCCAACGCCTCCAAATCCAGGCAGGCCACCTCACGTAAGCGCGCCCTGGAGAAGATCCAGCTGGATGAGATGCGCCCCTCCAGCCGAAAATACCCGTACATTGATTTCCGCCCCAACCGTGAGATCGGCAACGAGGTCCTGATGGTGGAGAATCTCTCCAAGACCATCGACGGGGAAAAGATCTTAGACAACTTGACCTTCACCCTGGGCCACGAGGACAAAGTCGCGTTCGTGGGTTCCAATGAGCGGGCCAAGACCACCCTGTTCCAGATCCTCATGGGTGAGATGGAGCCGGATGAGGGCTTTTACAAATGGGGTGTGACGACCACCCAGGCATATTTCCCCAAGGACAGCACCGCGGAATTCGACAACGACCTGACCATCGCCGACTGGCTGACCCAGTACTCGGAGATCAAGGACGCCACGTATGTGCGGGGCTTTTTAGGACGGATGCTCTTTGCCGGGGAGGACGGTGTAAAGAAGGTCAAGATACTCTCCGGAGGTGAGAAAGTCCGCTGCCTCCTCTCCAAGATGATGATCTCCGGCTCCAACATCCTGATCCTGGATGAGCCCACCAACCATCTGGACATGGAAGCGATCACCGCCCTCAACAACGGCCTGATCAAATTCCCGGGCGTGATCTTGTTCGCCTCCCACGACCATCAGTTTGTACAGACCACCGCCAACCGGATCATGGAGATCCTGCCCGGCGGCACGATGATCGACAAGATCACGACCTACGATGAATACCTGGCCAGCGATGAGATGGCTAAGAAACGCCATATCTATACGATGAAAGAGGAAGACAACTAAATCTCACGTCTTCTTATCCTGATCTTTGGAGGAGATAGCCTGGATGACCACACCGGCCGATGTCAGGATGGCTCCGAAGATCAGGATCTTCATATCTGCATCTTTTTCCAACAGGGCCGCTGCTGCCGCTGCCGCGGAAAAACCCCCGCCTAAAGCTGTATTGATGATCACCATGGGCTTGACAAAAGCCATCCCCAAAAGACCGATCAAGATCCCGATCCCCAGACAGAGCATGAACCGCAGGGAGTCCTTTGGCTGGAGCGCGATGCTCATGACCACCGTGCCGACATTGGTGCACAGCAGGAAGACCCCCAGCCGATAGATATAAAAAGACGCCATTCCCAGGAGCAGTCCCCCTCCCAGGACCGCCCCGATCTGTATCAGGGTGTTTTCGGTATAGCAGGTCGCCAGCGCGTAAAAGAGCAGTACCCCCATATAAAACCCCGCCAGCGCGATCCACGCTTTCAGCAGCCGATACCCCAGAAAACAGTTCAAGACAGCGATGACCAAGGTCACCCCAGCCGTCGCCCCCTGCAGTCCCCGGACCTCCTCCGCCACCATGGACAAAAAACCCATCACTTTTTCCATACACCACCGCCCGTCACATCATCACATACAAAGTCAACAGATCATCCATATTACTATAATGGTACTCCACCTGGGGGATCCCCTGTACATCCATGTAATACCGGGCCACCTCCTCGATCCGGCCATTGACCACCAGATCCGTGTACGCGGCCTGGTAACTGTCCGCGTCCATATATTTCACACGCATCAGATGGGCGCCCTGGCTGATCTGCCCGGTGAGATAGCCATAGAGCGTATCCCAGTCATAACTGGAAAAACAGTTACCGTTCATCATATAATAATTGTAGTCCACAGCCGTACATTCCGGGAGGGAGAACTCCTCATCCGGCCAGCAGATCTGGCTGTACTCCCCTGGAAAAGGCGCCAGATAATCATAGAGGGGCACAGACCCGCCAAGCCCCAGAAGATCCGGCTGATCCCCATTGGTGGCATCCACATAGTAATAACTCCCATCTATATTTACTATATTCCAGGCGTGTCCGCCGGATGACATCTTTGTCTCCCCCGACACATAGATCGACTCCACGCCAAGCCTCTCCAACAGATACTGGACTGCCCCGGCATACCCGGCGCAGACAGCCTGTCCCTGGTCGAACACCCCGGCGATGTTCTGGTCATTTTCATTGATCACATACTCCGTACAGCCGATGACATAGTCATAGACCACCCGCACTTTATCATATGTACTGACCCCCTCCGGCAGCAGAGCGGCCACCTGCTGATAAGCCTGTTCCATGGCCCCCTGTATCCCGGCTGCCTCCTCCTGTGTATAGCCGTAGGACGGCATGAAATCCGTATCTCCTTTATTGATGGTCTTGTAATAGATCTGCCCGTTGTGTACCCAAAAGACCTCCTGATGATCTTTTAACAGCGCCCGATATGCCCGGTCGATGGCATCGTTGTCGATGTCAGACACCAAGATCTCATCTTCAAAAGCCTGTATACCGGCTAAGAGCTCCCGGTATGTCCTCTTCTCGTTGTCTGAGAGCTGCTTAAAATAATACTCCTGGTGGACCCCATCCGTCTCCGCCACCGGTTCCTTCGTGGCTGCAGGCGTGTGGGCTCTCTTCCGGACAGCTTCCACAGTCTCCTTCGCAGAGAGGACCGTATCCCTCACGTAACTGCATCCCCCCATGCCGGCCAGCATCCCGGCCAGACAGATCCACAGCAGCCCCTTATACAATCTCTTCATAAATGTTTCCCCTATTTTTTATCCTCTCTCTTTGAAAAAACACAGCCGCAGTAGTCCTGCCGGTACAGATCATACTCTGCCGACAGTTCGATGGAACGGCCGTATCCATTGCGTTTTTTAAAATCCGAGGGCAGATAGGCGATCCCCCTCTCCCGCCCGATCTGCTGCCCGATCTCATTGAGTTTCTGCGCATTCTTCAAAGGGCTGATACTCAGCGTGGTCGTAAAATAGTCATAAGACCCCTCTTTTGCGACCATTGCCGCTTCCCCCAGGCGCAGCGCATAACAGGCAAAACACCGCTCCTGTCCCTCCGGCAGATCCTCCATCCCCTGCACCGCCTCATAAAACCTCTCCGGGTCGTATCTCCCCTCCTTAAAAGACACAGGGTATCGCAGCGGCATCTCCCGGATCAGTCTCTGCTGCTCCTGCACACGCTGGGCATATTCCTTTTCAGGCGCGATATTCGGGTTATAATAAAAGACTGTGATCCGAAAATAGTCCGAGAGATACTCCAATACATAACTGCTGCAGGGCGCACAACAGCTGTGGAGCAAAAGTCTGGGCGCATCCGCTCTCTCTTTCAAGCCCATCAAGATCTTGTCCAGCTGGATCTGGTAATTTACTTTCTGCATCCGCACCTCCTATATCTTTTGATCAAGATAAAAAGCAGCCCATTATCATTTCAATAATGGACTGGCCAAGACGCTATCGACCTTATGGGATCCGGACTGGAAAACCGACTTTCTTCTGCACTTTCCGAAGGGTCTTCATCGCATAGTGATCAGCTTTCGCTGCGTTCTCCTTGATCGCCAGATCTACAAGATCTTTGTCTTTCTCTAACCGTGCGACTTCCTCCTGCAGAGGCTTTAAGACCGATACCACGGCTTCCCCCACGGCCATCTTAAGTTCCCCGTACCCTTTGCCGTCAAATGTGCACACCACTTCCTCGGGTGACTTCCCTGTGCAGGAACTGTAGATATCGATCAGGTTCTTCACGCCGGGCTGTTCATCCCGATAACAGATCTGCCCTTCCGAGTCTGTGACTGCCTTCCTGCATTTGCGCATGATCGTATCCACATCGTCCAGAAGATAGATGCTCCCGTTGGGATTCTCATCGGATTTTGACATTTTCTTTGACGGGTCCTGCAGGCTCATGATCTTCGCACCCACTTTGCCGATGTAGGGCTCAGGGATCGTGAACACATCCCCGTACAGATTGTTGAAACGCTCCGCGATGTCCCGGGTCAGCTCCAGGTGCTGCTTCTGATCGATCCCCACAGGGACCACATCCGCCTGGTACAACAGGATGTCTGCCGCCATCAGCACCGGATAGGTAAAAAGTCCGGCGTTAATGTTATCCCCGTGCTTGGCCGCCTTATCCTTAAACTGGGTCATACGGTTCAGCTCGCCCATATACGTAAAACAGCTCAAGATCCAGGCAAGTTCCGCGTGACCGGACACATGGGACTGATAATACAGGCAGTTCACCTTCGGGTCCAGGCCCGCGGCCATATAGATCGTCAGCAGCTTCCGCGCTCTCTTGCGCAGAGTGGCCGGATCTTGGCGTATGGTGATGGAGTGCATATCCACCACGCTGTAAAAACATTCATATTCATCACTCAAAGTCACCCAGTTCTTCAGTGCGCCCAGGTAATTCCCCAGAGTCAGGTTCCCGGTCGCCTGCATGCCGCTGAATAACACTTTTTTGCCATTGATCATGGAATGGATCTCCTCCTCATTTCTAGTATCCATTATTATACACCAGATAATGGGAGTTGAAAAGTGGTTTTATTGAGTGATCTATCATTCATAGCGGACGATCTCTTTTTTCAGCCTCTTGATGATCCGCTTCTCCAGCCTGGATATGTAGGATTGGGAGATGCCGAGCAGGTCGGCGACCTCCTTTTGCGTCTTCTCTTTCATATCCGGCGCGTACAGTCCAAAGCGCAGCTTGATGATCGTCTGCTCCCGGTCGTTTAATTTGGCGATGGCTTTTCCAAGGAGGGTCTTCTCCACCTCCTGTTCAATGTCCCGGTAGATCACATCCTCATCCGTGCCCAGTATATCGGAGAGCAGGAGTTCGTTTCCGTCCCAGTCCACGTTTAAAGGCTCATCGATCGAGACTTCCATCTTCGTCTTGTTGTTCCGGCGCAGATACATGAGGATCTCATTTTCGATACAGCGGGAGGCATAGGTGGCCAGCTTGATCTTCTTGACCGGGTTAAAGGTGTTGATCGCCTTGATCAGCCCGATCGTCCCGATGGAGATCAGATCCTCCACTCCCACGCCTGTGTTGTCGAATTTTTTGGCTATGTAGACCACCAGCCGCAGATTGTGCTCGATCAGCGTAGATCTTGCCTCTTTTTCCTGCTCCGTCCCCAGCTCACTGATGAAAGCCGCCTCCCGCTCCGGCTCCAACGGCGCCGGGAGTACGTCGCTGCCCCCGATATAGTAGACCTCCCGGGGCCTGTGGAACACCACATTTGAAAATCTGGAGACCACCGGTACTGGATGACCATTTACTACTGCTTTTACACTCATATTTATGCTCCTCCTAATCAAGTTTGACCTTATGAGACCAGATCACATGATCTTCCCATTCAGGATGATCTGGTATTTCCCCTTAGAATGAAACGGCGTGCGGGACAGGGCCACCACCGGATGGTACACATAGATGGTCTGCTCGCCCCGGTAGATGCACATCTCCTCCAGCGTGACCGCCGGGAGCGTCCCCCCATGGCCGCCCACGCTGCTGAAGACAATAAAATGGGGATGCAGACTTTCCCACAACGGGTCATCACACGCCCCCACAGTCTCTTCCATATTTTCAAGCTCCATCTGCACGGCGGGCGGCAAAAGAGCGGCCAGGGCCTGTTCCTCTATGATGGATACCGGCCTGTTGGTCAGAGGATCTAGCAGCAGGTTTCCCGTATCGTAAAACCCCCGCACATCCGCCGTCTCTCCCCATGCCTTTAACAGCACCCGGCAGACAGTCTCCCCCTTCGTTTGCCATCGCCTGTATCCCCGCACACACAAGGCTAAAAAAACATAACTGACTCCTGTAAAGAGTAAGAACATCCTCAAAGTCCCACGCCGGCCCGCAGACAGCACCTCCCAGAGACCGCCGCATAAAAAGGCCAGCATGTAGAGGGTCACCGTGGCCCGCGCCAGCATGCCCCGCGACCGGATCTGGCATCCGACCTTGGCCATAACCGCAGCCGTCAGGACATGAAAGACAACGACCGCCGGATACCGGATCGAGGATATGAGTAAGATAAGACAAGATGAAAGGGAGCCGATCACAGCGCCCAGGAGACTTCTGTACCAGACGGCGCGGATGCCCAGGAGCATCCCCGTCAAACGGAGTAAAACAAGATCCATCAAGAAATTTGTCACAAAAACCGCATCTATGTAAATTTCCCGATACAAAGAAAGCCCTCCATAACTTATGTGTCACCTTACCTCTGTTCGTATGACACATTATAAGTTATGGGGGCTTAAGAATTTGTCAAAATAAGGACGTACCCTCTTAAAATCTTTCGGGTTATTTCGAGCATTTGTTACATTTAATGTAAAAGTCCCGGCAAGCGACAGGAGGATCGGCTTTCATGAATGATGATGTCGCCGAGAAGCGGACAGCGGCAAAAGCAGTGGACAGTGATCCTCATACAGATCCGTGGAACACCGCGAGCAGCTGCCGCAGTTCATCTATGGGGAGCTGTCCGGGCGCGGAAGCCTTCCCCACGGCGGCAAAAGTGACCGCCGAACCGAAGATCTCCCCGCAAAAACGGCTGGCACTGCCTATCTCTCCCATGGACATGGTGATCACCGGTCTTTCACATCCATCCCGCATCTGCGCGGTCACCGTGAGCAGCCTGGCAAGGTCCCCGTAATCTTGGGGCATCACAGCCAATTTCAGCAGATCCGCACCGGCCTCCTCCTCCCGTCGGAAGATCTCTTTCATCTCCTCCTCGGAGGGCGTGCAGCCAAAATGATGGCTGGACCCGATCATCCACATGCCAGCCTGATGGATCGCCTCCGCTATTTCCCGCTGCTCGTGTATATCCAACTGGAGCGCTTCCACATCGATCAGGGAGGGCAGCCCCGTGGCCGCTGTCTTTTTCAAGATCTCCACATAGTCCTTCAAAGAGATCTTCAGCTCCCCTCCCTCCTTCTCGGTCCGGATCGTGAAGATCAGCGGCACATCCCCGCACAGATCGCACAGAACTTTTAAAGCCTCCTCCACCTCCCGCATGCGGAAGATCCCCTCAAAAAGATCCGCTCTCCACTCCACCAGATCAGGCCCGGCCGCAGCCGCCTCCCTCGCCTCGGTCATCAACTGGGGCAGGGTCGCACCTGTCAGAGGGACGCAGACCGCCGGGATCCCTTCTCCAATGACCGTGTTCTTTACGGTAATACTTCCAACCATTTCTTGACATCTCCTATTAAAGTATTTATCATAGACCATAGACCAAAACAAAACACATCGGAGGATAAATATGCATACATCGATCACCGGACACACCCAACTGACGGGACTTCTGGGAAGCCCTGTCGCCCACAGCATCTCCCCGCGGATGCACAACGAAAGTTTTAAGTACTGGGACTTAGACTGTGTATACCTGTGCTTTGACGTCACAGAACAGACGCTCCCCCAGGCCGTAGAAGGCTTAAAAGCCATCGGCATCCGCGGCTTCAACCTGACCATGCCCTGTAAAAACCGGATGGTGGGTCTCTGTGATCAGCTCTCCCCGGCCGCCCGCCTGATGAACGCCGTAAATACTGTGGTCAACGACAACGGACATCTGACCGGACACAACACCGACGGGATCGGGTTCGTCCGCGCCCTCCAGGATGCCGGACATGAGATCGCTGGCAAGACCATGACGCTCTTAGGCGCCGGGGGCGCGTCCACCGCGATCTGCGTCCAAGCCGCGATCGATGGGGCAAGAGAGATCCACGTCTTTGCCCGCTCCACCAGCCGTTTCTGGGACCGGATGCAGGATCTGGCCGCGGAGCTTGGCCGCTCCTACCCCTGCACCGTCACTTTAACAGACCAGGCCGACCAGGCGCAGCTTGCGAAAGCCCTGGAAAAAAGCCAGCTCCTGGTCAACGGCACCTCCGTGGGGATGGCCCCGCATGCGGAAGACTCCCTGATCACGGACAAGAGCCTCTTCCATCCAGATCTGATCGTCTTTGACGCGATCTATGATCCCAGACAGACCCGCCTGCTGGGACTGGCCGCATCCGCCGGGTGCCCCACCTGCAACGGTCTGTACATGCTCTTGTACCAGGGGGCAGAAGCCTTCTCTTTGTGGACCGGGAAAGAGATGCCCGTTGAACATATCAGATCCTGTTGTTTCCAGCTCTAGTTTTCCTGTTCCACCTGGATCTTCCGTATCTCTTTCGTGCGGATCTCCTCGGTGATCGCGGCGATGAAATCGTCTAAAGACCGCGGCCCTTCGTCGCCCAGATAACGGCTCCTGACAGACACCAGGCCCTCTTCCTGTTCTTTCGCACCGACCACGAGCATATAGGGGACTTTCTCCAGCCTGGCCTCCCGGATCTTATAGCCCATCTTCTCGGACCTCTGGTCTACAGAACAACGGATCGAAGCATCTTTTAGTTTCGCTTCCACCTCGGCCGCGTAGTCGTGGAATTTCTCTGAGATCGGGATCACACGCACCTGTTCCGGGCACAGCCAGGTAGGGAACAGCCCCGCGTATTTCTCGATCAGCCAGGCTAAAGTCCTCTCGTAACAGCCCATGGAGGTCCGATGGATGATGTACGGACGTTCCTTTTCACCTTCCTGGTTGATGAAGGTCATGTCGAAACGCTCCGCCAGGAACATATCCAGCTGGATCGTGATCATGGTGTCTTCTTTTCCATACACATTCTTGGCCTGGATATCCAGCTTCGGCCCGTAAAAGGCTGCTTCCCCCTCTTCCTCTGTGTACTCGATCCCGATATGGTCCAAGATCACGCGCATCATGTCCTGCACCTGGTTCCAGGTCTTTTCATCACCCAGATATTTTTCCTGGTTGTTTGGATC
Source organism: Clostridia bacterium (assembly GCA_910575625.1). Classification (GTDB taxonomy): domain Bacteria; phylum Bacillota; class Clostridia; order Lachnospirales; family Lachnospiraceae; genus MGBC164599. The sequence continues at coordinate 85,566 of CAJTFD010000012.1, read as the reverse complement.
CCACAGGGACAGACGGTAGGTCACATCCTCCTCCACGCCCAGCGTGGTCAGACAGTATTTCGCCAGATCCACACAGCCTCTGAACTCCTCCTCGATCTGATCCGGGCGTACCACTAGATGGCCCTCGGTGATCGTAAACTGGCGGACGCGGGTCAGGCCGTGCATCTCACCGGAGTCTTCATTCCGGAACAGCGTGGATGTCTCGCCCATGCGCACCGGCAGATCCCGGTAGCTGTGCTGCTCCGCTTTGTAGACATAATACTGGAACGGGCAGGTCATGGGGCGCAGGGCAAAGATCTCCTTGTCCTTCTCCTCGTCGCCCAGGATGAACATACCATCCTTATAATGGCCCCAATGGTCGGAGATCACATACAGGTCGCTCTTTGCCATCAGCGGCGTCTTCGTCCGCACGTACCCCCGCCGGGCCTCCTCATCCTCGATCCATCTCTGCAGTTCCTGGATGATCGTCACGCCCTTGGGCATGAGCAGCGGCAGACCCTGTCCGATCACATCCACAGTGGTAAAGAGTTTCATCTCCCGTCCCAGTTTATTGTGATCCCGCTTCTTGGCTTCCTCCAACTGGTGCAGATGTTCTTTCAGCTCATCTTTCGTCCCATAGGCCGTGCCGTAGACCCGGGTCAGCATCTGGTTCTGCTCACTGCCCCGCCAGTACGCGCCGGAGGAAGAGAGCAATCTGAACGCTTTCACGCCCTTGGTGCTCATCAGATGAGGCCCGGCACACAGATCCACCCAGTCCCCCTGAGAATAGAAGGAGATCTCGGCATCCTCCGGCAGATCCTGGATCAGCTCCACTTTATAAGGCTCCTCCTTCTCTTTAAAAAAGGCGATGGCCTCCTCCCTGGACTTGGTAAAACGTTCGATACGCGCGCCCTTTTTGATGATCTTCTTCATCTCCTTCTCGATCGCATCCAGATCCTCCTGGGAGAACGGCGCACACTCAAAATCATAATAAAAACCCGTATCGATCGAAGGCCCGATCGCCACCTTTGCCTGGGGATAGAGAGTCTGCACCGCCTCGGCCAATACATGGGAAGCCGTGTGGCGCAGCGCCGCAACTCCCTTCTCATCCCGAGCAGTGAGTATGTTCAGCTGACAATCCTCATCCACCACCGTGCGCAGATCCACCACCTGCCCGTCCACTTCCCCCGCACAGGCCGCACGGGCCAGTCCCTCGCTGATATCAGCGGCTATGTCGATCACAGACATGGGCTGTGCGTATTCTTTTTGAGATCCATCCTTTAACGTAATGATCATTGGTATCTTCTCCTTTTCTTTCATAAGATCGCGATGAAATACAAAAAAGCCCGCCCCCTGTCATGGTCTTATCCATCACAAGGGGCGAGCCAGATATCCTCTGGACCGCGGTCCCACCCTTCTTACTTCTCGTTTCTGATGATAACGGTATCACCGGGCTGGTTTACAGCCGCTCAGAGTTGGTCTTCAGATACGTCTGCAGTGAAATGCTCCCAGCGCCGTTCCCAGATCTGGTCTATATATGGTCTGTATATGACCTGATCTGAAAACGGGCATCTCTCTCTGGAAAGTTCGGTATCTTACTCTTCTCTTCATCGTTTTCTTGATTTTCTGCAATCATTATAACACAAAATATGTTCTTGTCAACGGGAAATTTGTTGTGACAAAGGGGGATAGGCGGCGTCACCTCTCCCCTAAATATTCCCCACCAGCTTCTCCTTCACGATCGCAAACGCCTCCCGCACCATAAAATGCGGCTGATAACTCCACTGCGACGGAGCCGGGATCCCGTATACTTGTCCATACCCCTGATGCTCCGCCAGCTTTAGACTCCGGTATACATGAAAATTCTGTGTGACCAGTCCCACCCGCTTTTCTTTGACAGGGGCAAGCTTTGCGCAAAGATCCAGATTCTCCCATGTACTCGTAGATCTATCCTCCAAGATCATCCGCTCCCGATCGATCCCCATCTCTGCCAGTACCTGCCGCATACAGTCCGCCTCCGTCATATCCTCACCAGGCCCCTGGCCTCCGGAGAGGATCGCCACCGTGGAAGGATTTTCCTTCAGATATGCAGCCGCTTTCTCGATCCGTTTCCGCAGAGCCCGGCTGGGATGGTCCCCCCGTACCTGCGCGCCCAGCACGATGATGTAGTCCAGATCATTTTGCGGCTGTCCCTTCATACCGCTGATGACCAACCCCTCCAAAAACGCGAAAAAGAAGATCCCTGCCAGGAACACAACACAGATCCCCACCTTCACACCTTTCGGGAGCACATCTGACCATAGACGGGTCCATCCCAGGGTATACCCCAGCAGGACCAGCACGCCCCCGGCCAAAAGCCAGACCACGGAAAAATCCATGCCGAAAAAAGACAGAGAAATATAATATCCCAGGCATAAAATGCCCAGGATCGATAATGCCACTGCCATCAAGCGTTTCTTCCGCAGCATTTCTTATATTTCTTTCCGGATCCGCAGGGACATGGGTCATTCCGCCCCACTTTTGGTCCTTTTACGATCGTGCCCGATCTTTTCTGCTCCAGATACAGCCTCTTTTTCGTATCCGCGTCAAAGATCTTATCCCATTGGGGCAGGTCATACAGCCAGTCTGCCCTGGCATCCACCATATTTTTGTAAAGCAGTTCTTTATCAAAACCCAGATTGACCACTGTATCTTCCGTCATCTCCTCGATGGGGTTCGCCTCTTTCAGGCTGTCATTGATCCCATCCAGGAATCCGGTCATCGTAAATACATCCTGTCCATATTTTTCCGCCAGTTCTTTTACGGTGCCGGTCACCACCTCATCCGGATCTTCCAGCAGCTGCTCATAGATGCCTTTTTCAATGTTGAAATAAGATGCCCAGAATTTCTGCAGCTTACCTTTATCTGCAGACTCATCGTAAGCAACGGCCCTCCACTGTTCTAAAATCGTTTTCTCACTCATGGTATCTATTTCCTCTTTTCCAAAGTTTTCCGGTCTGATCCCGCGACATTCTTGATTATAACACGTTTCGCAAAAAAACACAACGGACTTTTCGGCTATGATCTCAACAATTGTCTATAAAAATATCTCATGATCACCTGGGAAAATAGCCACCGACAGGATAATATGGATGGCCAAGATAAGACATAAAAAAATCGGGGCAACAGGATTTGAACCTGCGACCTCACGGCCCCCAGCCGTGCGCGCTACCAAGCTACGCCATACCCCGATAGATGATATTATACCAGACCGTGAAAAAAAATCAACTGTTTTTTTCTAAATCTCCCGTTTTTTTCATTTATTGTTACACTTGCTGTTTTTATTGCAAAAAAATGTTGATTTTATATCGGATTACATATATACTTTAATATAAATATTACAGAAAATACCTATCGTACAGTATTTTATGGACTGATATGTCCTGCGCAGGTCCGGTTTACAACAAGGCCTGCATGCCGCCCATCCGGCGGCGGATTTTTACAGTGATAATACACAGGGGAGTGTGCTATGAAGAAAAACAAGATCTTGATCATTGACGATAGCAATCTGCAGACAGAAGCCCTGAAAGCGATCTTAGAGGACGAATACGACATATCCATCAGCCAGACCGCGCAGGACGGGCTCGACAATGCAAAGAACGGAGATTTTTCCCTGATCCTCCTGGACGTGATCATGCCGGACCTGGACGGATTCAACGTGCTGAAACAATTACAGGGGACCCTTTTGACCAAATATATCCCGATCATCATGATCACCAGCCTTTCCGACGCGCACCACGAGGAAAAGGGGCTGACCCTGGGTGCGGTGGATTACATCGCAAAACCATTCAATCCCTTGATCGTAAAGGCGCGGGTGCGGACCCATGTCAAACTGTTCCAATACCAGCTGAATTTCCGGCAGCAGGCTCTGGTCGACGAGCTGACCGGCATCGCCAACCGCAGGAGTTACAACCGGAACAGCCGTATGAAATGGCGGGAGGCAGTCCGGCTAGGGATACCGTTTAGCATCTGTATGATCGATGTGGATAACTTTAAGCTCTACAATGACACGTATGGCCATGCCGCCGGCGACAAGGTACTGGCCTCCGTCGCGCAGACCATCTCTTCCCATCTGCATCGCGCCACCGATTACGTCGCCCGCTATGGAGGTGAGGAATTTGTCATGCTCCTCATGGAGAACGACGCAAGGTCCTCCTTTGAATTTATGAAGAGGATCCGCCGTTCCGTGGAGGATCTCCACATCCCCCAGAACCCACTGGTCGCCAAATGGGTGACGATCAGCATGGGCGGGATCACACTGACACCTAAGATCGACAATACATATGATTCTTATGCACAGATCGCAGACACTATGCTGTACGATGCAAAACGATATGGCCGGAACATGGTCGTCTGGTCCAATGAGAACAAAGAACAGTGGTGCGAGAAAGAGATCGACAACACATCACAGAAAAACACATGATACAGATAAAGGAGAGCCCGGCTGACATGACCAGGCTCTCCTCATTTTTGCGGTCCATAAAAAACGGCTGATCCCATCCCACCGTTCCCCATCCTACGCATCCCTCTCTTTTCCACTGCCCGCGCACGCCCATTTCTGCAAGATCCCCGCATCCAACTGACGGATCGCGCCCACGGCTCTCTGATAATCCTCCTCCACCTGGGTGACAAGGCCGTCTATCTCCGGCTTCCAAGCCCCTGTGCGGAACATATCACACAGACAGCTGCTGGATTCATAGAGCTGTGTAAAATGCAGGCTCTGGCAGATCCCCTTGATCGTATGCGCAGCGCGAAAGGCATCTTTATAATTTTCATCCTCCAGGGACTTGCACAGCAGATCATAACTTCCATCGGCTAAAAATCTGCAGACAAATCTCTGCACCAGACGCTCTCCTCCCAGACGGGTGACCACACCCTCATAGTCACCCCCAAGGGCTGCATAACACTCCTTCAAGTCCATCGCATGTTCTCCTCTCCACATATGTATCACACAAACGCATATTTCAGCACATTATCCCAACATCTCACAATATATAGATATTATATTTTTTACCCTATATAAAGTCAAGCCCTTTTTGGACAGATGCAGACAGACCCCAAAGATTCGCAAAACCGCATCCAAGGACATACGATAATAAAAAAAGGAGTGATCCACCATGGATCTTATCCCATATATAGTCGTCACCTTATTTCTAGCCATATGCGTCATCCTCTCCTGGCTTTTCATAGATCAAAAACACCATGCCCTGCAAAAAGTCCGCAGTCTGCGCATCGAAGAGAAGCGCCAGATACTCTCCGACCTGGCAGGACCCATGGGATTCATCTACGACCCCTGGCAGGACATCTTCACATCAAAAGTCGACGCATGGCAGCGCCATTACGACTACTGCATATTTTTTGACCACACAGCGCCCTTTTTTCAAATGGTCTTCGACTACGAGCCCGTCTATTTTGACTACAAGGGCAAAACCTGGCTGATCGAATTCTGGAAAGGACAATACGGGATCAATACAGGCTGCGAGGTGGGTATCTACCGATCCGATGCCCTCCTCGCCCCCTCTCAGCGGGAAAATGCCCATTATCACGCCGTATCCGACGAGGAGATGCTCCCCATGCAGATCAGCCTTTACCGAAAAGGACATCTGCTCTTTACCTTGTCAAGACGGCATTGGTGGCTGACCGGTTTCTGCATGGGGATATTTTCAAAGCCGGAGGATCTTCATCTGTCCTGTGCGGTCACATTCCCGGACCCTGCGATGCTGCATGCGTTCACCAACGCCCTGAGAGAAAAGGGCTACGGTACAGACCGTCTCCGCACAGAGGGCAAAACAGCCGCGTTCCATTTCACCGCGCCTGCCGCACCCCAACACGCTCCCGAGATCCGCCGCGCCCTTTCCCAATGGAAAAACCGCCTGTCCTGCAAGATCTACCGCCAGGCCACGCGGCCTTTCCACAAAAACATCGACCGGCTCCTATATCTGTATTACTTCCTGCCCTCCGCTTTTCGAAAAGCATTATATATCCAGAAAACGGATATGGTAAGGAGGCCATGACTATGGATCCCCACCGCCGGTTACAGAAAGCATTTTTTGACGCCCCTACGCTCCCGCTCTCCCGCCACGCACGCTACGTCCTATTCAGCGACTGCCACCGGGGCCGCGGGAACTCCAACGATAATTTCCTAAAAAACCAACATCTGTACTCTGCAGCACTGCAATATTACCATAGACATGGTTACACATACATCGAACTGGGGGACGGGGATGAACTCTGGGAAAACCGCTCCATGGGACAGATCATGGACATCCACAGAGATACCTTTGACCTGCTGGCAAGATTTTACCGGGAAAAGAGGCTCTATCTCCTCTACGGGAACCACGACATCATAAAAATGTCCTCCGCAAAGGCAAGACAGTCCTTTACCCCGCTGTTCCCCCGCATCACTTTCCATTCTGGCCTGATCTTAAAAGACATGGAACATAAAAAAGATATCTACCTCACACACGGCCACCAGACGGATCTTTTCAACAGCACCCTGTGGCCCGTAAACCGTTTCCTCGTGCGGTATCTGTGGGGGCCTCTGGAACGGCGCGGGTTTTTAGATCCCACCAGTGCCGCCAAAAATAATAAAAAGAAACGGCGCACCGAGGAAAAGCTCACCGAATGGGCGAAGGAAAACGGATGCATCCTGATCACGGGCCATACCCACCGTCCCATGATCGGGACCGCCGACGCCCCCTACTGCAACACGGGAAGCTGTGTCCATCCGTACGGCATCACCTGTATCGAGATCCACCATAGATGCCTGACCCTCGTCAAATGGATGGTGGAGACTAAGCCGGACCAGATCCTCTATGTCTCCAGAGAGAAATTGGCCGATACGATCTGTATCGATGATCTTAAGACTTATTTGTGATACGGTTCCCCATTGGCGATCCGATATGCCCGGTAGATCTGTTCCAACAGTATGACCCGCATGAGCTGATGGGGATATGTCATTTTTGAAAAACTCAGCGCAAAATCAGATCTTGCCAACACATCCTTTCCCAGCCCCAGGGACCCGCCGATGACAAACACCATATGGCTGATCCCATGGACCGCCAGGCCGCTGATCTTCCCGGAAAACTCCTCGGATGTGAGCTGCCTGCCGGTCAATTCCAATGTGACAAGATACGCATCTTTGGGCAGATGTTTCAGAAGCCGCTCCCCCTCTTTTTTCAGGATCAGCTCCCTCTCCCCGCCGCGCAGGAGATCTGGCGTCTTCTCATCTGCCACCTCTATGATCTGCAGCCTGCAATATTTTCCCAGGCGCTTGCTGTATTCTTTTACCGCATCCCGCAGATACGCCTCCTTGATCTTCCCCACCGCGAGCACTGTCACACGCATCTCTTTACTCCTTTGCTCCTTTTATACGCTCACATGTTCTGTATATACTCCTCAAATTCCTCGGCCGTCATGAGCACCTTCCTGGGCTTTGTCCCCTCCTCCGGCCCGACCACATTCGCCTGGGACAGCTGGTCCATGACCCGGGCCGCCCGGTTGAACCCGATCTTAAAAGCCCTCTGGAGCATGCCGATGGATGCCTTATCCTTATCGATGATCAGTTTCCCCGCATCCACAAAATAGGCATCCCTCTCCTCGCCCCCAGACGTGGCCGCACTTCCGGCGGCTGTGGCCGAGACGATCTTATCCTGCATCTGCGCATCGCACCCGGGAACCGGGTTCTTCTCCGCCAGGAACTCCACCACCGCGCTGACTTCCTCATCCGACACAAACGCCCCCTGCAGACGGGCCGGTTTCTGATACCCCTGGGGGTAAAAGAGCATGTCGCCTTTCCCCAGCAGTTTCTCTGCCCCGTTCATATCCAGGATCGTTCGGGAATCCACGCCGGAGGAGACCGCAAACGCGATCCTGGAGGGCATGTTCGCCTTGATCAGACCTGTGATCACGTTCACCGAGGGCCGCTGGGTCGCGATGATCAGATGGATGCCCGCCGCCCGGGCCAGCTGGGCCAGACGGCAGATCGCATCTTCCACTTCCCCCGGAGCCACCATCATCAGGTCCGCCAGCTCATCCACGATGATCACGATCTGCGGCATGCTTTTGGGCGGCTCTTCCCCCTCCGCCGGTGTCATCCCCTGGATCTTCTGGTTGTAATCCGCCAGGTTGCGGACATTGTATTCTGCAAAGGTATTATATCGCTCCGTCATCTCCGCAACGGCCCAGTTCAGAGCCCCGGCCGCTTTCTTCGGATCGGTGACCACCGGGATCAGCAGATGGGGGATCCCGTTATACACGCTCAGCTCCACTACCTTTGGATCCACCATGATCAGTTTCACCGCATCCGGCTTGGCCTTGTATAAGATGCTCATGATCAGCGTGTTGATGCAGACCGATTTACCCGAACCCGTAGCCCCGGCGATGAGCAGATGGGGCATCTTGGCGATGTCTGTGATCACCGGCTTGCCCGCGATATCTTTGCCCGCAGCAAATGAAAGGCTCGACTTGGCATCCTGAAATTCCTGGGACTGCAAAAGATCCCGCAGCATCACCGCACTGTTTTCCTTATTGGGCACCTCGATGCCCACGGCCGCCTTCCCGGGTATGGGCGCCTCGATCCGGATGTCGGCCGTGGCCAGGTTCAATTTGATATCATCCGCCAGGCCCACGATCTTGCTGACTTTGACCCCCTGCTCCGGCTGGAGTTCATAGCGTGTGACCGTGGGGCCGCAGCTCACATTGACCACCGTCACATTGACCCCGAAATTGTGCAGGGTCTCCTGCAGCTTCACGGCTGTCTCACGCAGATACTGCTCCGTATCCCCGCTCTTGACCCGCTTCCCTTTCTTCAGCAGAGAAAAGGGCGGGAATTTGTAAGCCGGATTTTCCGTGGAGATATCCGGCTGTATCATCTCTGGCTCTTTCTTCTTAGATCCCTCAGACGGGGACGGATCGCCGCGCTGGATCTCGAAGGACATCTGCACTGTCTCCTCAATGGTCTTTTTCCCCTGCGCAGGCTCCTCCTGCCTTTCATCCAGAGGCTCTGCCACAGCCTTTTCCAAAGGCTCCTCCTCCACAGGATCTTCATCGTCCGTGTCCGGCATGGTCAGTTCCACATTGACTGGGAGAAGGCCGGCCTCCTCTTTTTTCCGCCCCCTCCTGGTCTGCCTGTCTGCCGTCTTCTCCGGCACATACACGCTCTCCGCCGTCTTTTTCACCTTTTTCCCGGTTTTCGGTTGTTCTTTAGCCCCGAAAAGGACTTTTTTGCAAAAGCCGAAAAAAGACCTCTGGGTGATCAAGATCAAAAAGATGACCTCTCCGATGAGCAGCAGGATATAAGCCCCCAGCACCCCGAACGCCAGGCAGGCCAGCCGGCTGATCAGCCCGCCGACCACACCGCCGCCCACATGGTTGTCCGCAGACAGCAGATAATATTGCCGGACCTCCCAGCTGGATGTGTCCCCCTGGGTGAGCATCTGTAAGAGCGCACATAAAAAACAGAAAAACAAGATCCCCGCCGTGACCTTCTTATAGACTAAAGGATTTTCCCTATTGACCACCAGGGCCGCGACGCCCAGGAACAGAAAAAACGGAAACACATAGGATGCGATCCCAAAAGCCCCAAAAAAGAAGGTGCTCACCGCATTTCCCAGAAAACCGCCCAGCCCAAAATTGCTGATCAGCAAAATGACCGAAAGAGCCAGCATGAGCAGCAGGGTGATCTCCCCTGCGTAGCTGTCCTGGGCATTTTTTTTCTTCCGTCTCCTCCTGGCCGCTGTACTTTTCTTTCTATTGACCGCCATGATCATCCTCCTACCTAAACTTACACACGATCGCTACGATGCCGAGCAGGAAGCTGTAACAGGCAAATCCTCGGAACCGCGCCCGCAGCAGGTACTGGGCCAGCCGCCGGATCAACAGGAACCCTGTGATCCCAGCCACAAGCGCCCCGCAGAGATACGTCCCGAACTGCCTCCCCGTCAGAGAGAGTGTGCCCAGCTGTCCCAATTCCAGGATCAACGCCCCGCAGACGGCCGGTATCGCCGTCAGGAACGTAAATTTCACGGCTACTTTCCGGTTCAGGCCGCACAGCAGCCCCACGGCCATGGAAACCCCCACCCTGGAGATACCAGGAAAAGCGGCCATCCCTTGGCAGACGCCCATCCATATGGCATTGTCATAGGTCATATCCTTTGGGATCTTCGCCCCCCTCGCGATATGGTCCATGACAAACAGCAAGATCGCCGACATCAGAAAACCGATACCGATGGCGAGCAGACTGCCGAACGCGATCTGCACCAACCGCCGGGACAGCATCCCCAGCAGAGCCATGGGACCCGCCGCTGTCACGAGCAGCAGCGTCATCTTCCGGTAATTTGTCCCGCTGATCTTCTGGTAACGCTTATCCGCGCCCGTCTTTTTATTTTCGATAAAGATCCGCACATTCGTGATCAGATCCATACAGATCAAGATCAGCTCCGCCGCAACTTTCGTGATATCTTTCCAAAAAGCCGCCACGACCGCCAGCAGGGTAGACACATGCAGCATCACCTCAAAAAAAAGCTCCTCCGCCCCTTGCATCCCCCACAGATCCCCGATCAATCCCGCGTGCCCGGAACTGCTCACGGGCAGAAAAGCCGTCACTCCGTGCACGATACCGATCAACATCGCTCGAATAAAATCCATCATCCCCTCCGTGTTGCGTATGTAACGCGTACCAATTATTATAACATAAGACCCACAAAAAAACAAACCGTAGAATCATCCCATTCCACAGTCTGTTCCCTCTGCCTTTATCCGGCCTCTTTAATCTTCCCCATCGGCCGCATCGATCAGCTCATATAATTTTCGCAGGGCCTGGCTGATGCCGCCCACCTCGTCGATCAGCCCTTCCCGGACGGCCTCCTCCCCCTCCAACATGGTCCCCACATCTTTCACCAACTGGGACGTATCCAGCATCAGTTCCTCCAGCCGCTCCTTGGTGATATGGGAGTGCTCAGAGACAAAATTCGTGATACGGTCCTGGGTCTTCTCCATATTCCGGTAGGTCTGCACCACGCCTATGAACATGCCGTTGCTGCGCACCGGGTGCACCACCATGGTGGCGCTGGGCACGATGAATGTGTAATCCGCGGACACCGCCAGCGGCACTCCGATCGAATGACCGCCCCCGAGCACCAGGGAGACGGTGGGCTTGCTCAAAGACGCGATCATCTCCGCGATGGCCAGTCCCGCTTCCACATCCCCTCCCACCGTGTTCAGCAGCACCAGAAGGCCGTCTATCTCCTCATCATCCTCGATCATGGCCAGCTTCGGCAGCACATGTTCATACTTGGTCGTCTTACTCTGGCTGGACGCGGATTCATGCCCCTCCACCTCCCCGATGATCGTCAGCAGATGGATGTGCTGCTTCTCCTCGTTGGCATCCAGGGTCACTTGCCCCGTCTCTTTGATCTGTTCATCCTGGGTCTCCTCTTTTTCCAGAGCCTCCATCTTTTCCTCTATCATGCAAACACCTCCTGGCTTATAGTCTCCATAAAACGCCACTCTATACATACGCTCCAAAATTTTTATGATTCCAACAAAATCTTATATATTCTATGTATATCATAGAAATTGCAATATAGTTCAGATTTTTTTCGTACAAATATATTGACACTCCTCTCTATTTCAAGCATAATACTAACTAGTAAATACCTAAACAGGAGGTAAGGAGGTTCAGACACCGAGAATGTATAAGATCATAAAGGCAGAACAACTGGCGGAAAAGATCTATCTGATGGACGTGGAGGCTCCCCGGACAGCCGCAGCCTGCCAGCCCGGCCAGTTTGTCATTGTAAAAATGGACAGCATAGGGGAGCGGATCCCTCTGACGATCTGCGACTACGACCGCCAGAAGGGGACCGTCACGATCGTCTTCCAGGTCGTGGGCGCATCCACCATACGGATGGCCGCCTTAAAAGAAGGCGATTCCTTCCAAGATTTCGTCGGACCATTGGGGAATCCCTCAGAATTCATCAGCGAAGACTTGGAAACCCTGCGCAAAAAAAAGATCCTCTTCGTGGCCGGAGGTGTGGGCGCAGCCCCCGTCTATCCCCAGGTAAAGTGGCTGCATGAGCACGATATCCATGCTGATGTGATCATGGGCGCTAAGACGAAGGACATGCTGATCTTAAGTGATCAGATGCGCCAGGCGGCCGCCCAGGTACATATCGCCACAGACGACGGCTCCTGCGGGACCCACGGCATGGTGACCGCTGTACTGGAGGACCTGGTCACAGGCCAGGGAAAACACTACGATATCTGCGTTGCGATCGGGCCCCTTGTGATGATGAGATCCACCGCCCTTTTAACGGAGAAACTGTCGATCCCCACCATTGTCAGCATGAACCCGATCATGGTGGATGGGACCGGCATGTGCGGCGCGTGCCGGCTCCATGTGAACGATGCGATCAAGTTCGCCTGCGTGGACGGACCGGAATTTGACGGCCATCTGGTAGACTTCGACGAGGCCATCAAACGCCAGCGCATCTACCAGACCGAGGAAGGACGGGCCCTGTTAAAACTCAAAGAAGGCGAGACGCACCATGGCGGCTGCGGACAATGTGGAGGTGATGCATAATGGCACAGGATATGCTGCATAAGATACCGGTCAGGGAACAGGAGCCCAAAGTACGGGCGGCAAATTTTGACGAGGTCTGCTTAGGGTACAACGAGGAGGAGGCCGTACAGGAAGCCGCCCGCTGCCTGGGCTGCAAAAAGGCAAAATGCGTGGAAGGATGTCCCGTATCCATCGACATCCCATCATTCGTCGCCCATGTCAAGGAAAAAGAGTTTGCCAAAGCCGCGGAGGTGATCGCCCAGTCCTCAGCGCTGCCGGCTGTCTGCGGGCGAGTCTGCCCCCAGGAGTCCCAATGTGAAGGCGTATGCGTCCGCGGGAAAAAGGGCGAGGCAGTATCCATCGGCAAACTGGAGCGCTTCGTGGCCGACTGGTCCAGGGAACATGGCGTATCCCCCACCCCGCCTTCAAAGACCAACGGCATCAAGGTAGCCGTCATCGGCGCAGGACCTGCCGGTCTGACCTGCGCGGGGGACCTGGCCCGTTTAGGGTATGAAGTCACGATCTTCGAGGCCCTCCACGAGCCGGGCGGCGTGCTGACCTACGGCATCCCGGAATTCCGTCTGCCCAAAGAAAAAGTCGTGCAAAAGGAGATCGAGAACGTGCGCAAGATGGGCGTGGAGATCGAGACCAACGTGATCGTCGGCCGTTCCGTGACCATCGACGGACTGATGGATGAAGAGGGATTCTCGGCTGTCTTCATCGGCTCCGGCGCAGGACTGCCCCGCTTCATGGGCATCCCCGGCGAGAACGCTAACGGCGTATTCTCCGCCAACGAATTCCTCACCCGGAACAACCTGATGAAAGCCTTCCGCGATGACTACGACACCCCGATCTGGCGCGGAAAGGAAGTGATCGTGGTCGGCGGCGGCAACGTGGCCATGGATGCAGCCCGGACCGCCCTGCGTTTAGGGGCCAAGACCTGGATCGTCTACCGCCGGAGCGAGGCGGAACTCCCGGCCCGTGTGGAGGAAGTCCACCATGCCAAGGAGGAAGGCGTTGTGTTTGAACTGCTCACAAACCCGGTGGAGATCCTGGTGGACGATGAGGCCAACGTCCGGGGCATGATCGTCCGTAAGATGGAACTGGGCGAACCGGACGCCTCCGGCCGCCGCCGTCCGGTGGAGATCCCCGGCTCCGACTATGAGATCACCTGCGACACCGTGATCATGTCCCTGGGGACTTCCCCCAATCCGCTGATCGCGGGGACATCCAAAGGGCTGGACGTAGATAAATACGGCTGTATCGTGGCCGATGGGACGGGCCAGACCAGCCGGAAAGGCGTGTTCGCCGGCGGCGATGCCGTGACCGGGGCCGCTACCGTCATATTGGCTATGGAGGCCGGAAAAGCCGGGGCGAAGGGAATACACGAGTATCTGTCGGACCGATGAGATATAGGATTTAAAGTTCAAGGGCACAGCCCTTCGAGCACGCATGGTTAAACAGACATTTTGTGTACAGTCTGAGAGCGTATTTTAAAACACGCTCTCAGAAATTCCCCCAAATACCGCCTTCGTGTTTGGCTTAAATGCCTGATCGGTCTCCTCTATATCTATCTAAATTTCTGACAGGCATCTCCATATCCACAGACCTTTATTTCAATATGCTGTATACGCATTCCAATAAAGTAACAGCAAGAATGATGTTGATCAGGCGGCATTCCCGGCTGACCATCTATGTACCGGGATTCCAGAAGCTCCATCTGCTGCACTGCCTGACGTGCATATCCCAAAAACCGCATCAGATATCCCCTCCCCCATCAATACCCATCCAAGATATCCAACAGATACTCCCTATACTCCTTCTGTACATGCTCCGGCCCAGCTATATACATACTCTTCCCGATCCCTGTCACCCAGCCAAAAAATTGCCTGCTGACCGCCACCAGGATATGCACCTTAAAATGCTCCCCATCCACCGGCACCAACATAGTCTCACTCCCAAACCGGTCCATGATGACCCCTGCGATCTCATTTTTACACAAAAGGACCACCTCCTCATCCCGGCCTCCGTACATGGAGAAGGTCTTCTTGGCGAGAGCAGCAAGATCCAGATCCTGAAAATCCTCCTTTCCCACACGGGCTTCTTTTACCACCTCCGTCCGCTGCATCTTATCCACCCGGTAATGCTTGATCCGGTCGGCCGCCTCATCGTATGCGATCAGATAATAATTCCCGTCATCCCAGGTCAGGGCCCAAGGACTGGCTTTATAGACAGCCCCGTCCTTTTTCGGCACCAGACCCCGTCCCACCGTCCACTTCGCATACTGGAACACGATCTGTCTGTTTTCCAATATAGCCGTATGGATCTTATCCACATTATAGTAGATCGTCTCATTCCCCGCTTTTGAACGGTCGTAGATGAAGACGTGCCGCTGGAGCTGTTTCGCCTCATGCTCGCTGGTCAGATGCTCCAGCTTTCGGATCAGTTCCTCTGATTTTTTGCTGGTGATGAATTTAGAGGACTGCACCGCGTCCACTAGAAGTTTCAGCTCGGGCAGCTCAAACCTGCGGCTGCATATATAATACCCACCGTGGGTCCCCAACGCCTGGAGGATATCCAGCTTAAATTCCCGCAGCGTCTCGATATCACTGTATATGGTCTTGCGGTCGGCAGACATCCCGTAGCCTTTTAGCGCACGCCCGATATCCGCCGCCGACATGGTATGGCCTTCATCCGTTTTTTCCAACAAGATCTTCATGATATAGAGCATCCGCAATTTGACCACTGAAACCGCCATGTCTCCCTCCGCAAAATCTACTCTGTCCTACATGCCTCCAAATACTCCCGATAATCCGTCTCATCTGCAAACAGACGGTACTCACCGTCCACATAGCCCATATAGCCCTCGCCCACAACATATCCTTTCATCCGCCGCTGCCTCCCATTCACATTTTCCTATATCTTAGCAGACTGGGTGTCCAAAGATCTCCCCATCCACTGAAGATATTCCTGAAAAATGTTCCTGGGAACGGAAATATAAGACGGTCACTCCCCGCAGTATATCTCGATCGCCCGATACGCAAACGCCGCCGTGCCGTCACCGCCGGCCTTGTCGATATTCTCCGTCATGCTCCCGCCCCCGGCATACATCTGGCCCAGCTGCGATAAGATCTCTTTGGAACAAGTGTAATAATTCTCCGTGATATGATCCTGCAGCTTTCTCACCTGCTCCTGTACAGCCGCGCTGGCCGGGTCTTCCTCCTGCATACGTCCGAACCCCGCCAGGATCCCCATGAGCTCCACCGAGAGCTTCTGTTCCTCTTCCCTGGTCCGGTCCCTGGATTTCTCCTCAAACTCCCTGTACTCCGGGGTCTGCCCCCAGGACGCCTTCGCCTGCCGGGCATACTCGTCGATCTTCTTCATGTCAAACACTGTAAAATCCAATCCTCTCACTCCTATCATCTGTATTCCACGGGCAAAATCGATCAGATTCTCCAGATGCTCCTTCCTCATCTCCAGCAGCGTGATCTGCTGCTCCAACGCCCGGCCGCGGTCAAAATCCGGGCTGTCCAGGATGCCTTTGATCTCCTTCAGCGAAAACTGCAGTTCTTTAAACAATAAGATATATTGCAGACGCTCCAGTGCCGCGTCGTCATACAGACGGTAACCCGCCTCTGTGACTTTTGCCGGATGCAGGAGCCCGATCCTGTCGTAATGATGGAGTGCGCGTACGCTCACCCCCGTCAATCGGCTCACCTCGTGTACTGTCCTCATGATCTGTCACCTCCCCGTGTAAGTCCATCATAAACATGCTATACTTTTTCCTCTCGTTTGTCCACTATTTCCAATAGATTTTAGGGGCATTTTTCCCTATTTTCTCCCTTGCTCTACCTTGTGCATGATTTTCTAGTACCATTTCAGTACCACATCACAGACCATTTTCTATCAGTCCAAGGGCGGTATATTCCGTGGAACTTGTCCGGGTACGGTCAAAAGCCGCAGTGCTCCCCCGGTAAGCGTGGGTATCTATGTAGTCAACCAGGAATGGCCTGAGATATCTGGATTTACCCGGCCTCCTGAGTGCCCTCAGTCCTTCCTGGCATATCTGGGCGACAGACTGATAGGAACATCCCATATCTGCGGCTATATCCTTCAATGTCTTCCCATCCTGGTATCTTGCCCGGATAGCTTCCGGCTGGTCCCCTGGCAGAGTGTCCACAAGTGGCCATATCACGGCCTTTAGCTGTTCCGCCTGGATTTTATCCAGGGTATCCCCTTCCACATCCCCAGGGGCCGCTATCGTGTCGGATAGGGCCGTATCCGCCTCCTCATCGACGGGGGTGTCAAGGCTTGCGATACTGGCCATCTGGACGGTTTTCTTTAATTGGCATACGGCCTTATGTCCCAGGCCCAAGTAATGGCCGATCTCCCGGTCAGTCGGCTCCCGTCCTGCCTCCATCATGAAAGTGTTGCATAGTCTCCGGTATTGATATAGGCTCGCCTGCTCATGCACGGCTATCCGCACAGTGCCGTTGTTATGGATGAAACGTGCCATCCCCTGGCGGATCCAGTTGCCAGCATAGGGTAGGAAATCCACTCCCTGGTCAGGGTCGTAGCCATCTACCGCCCTGCACAGACCAAGGTAACCTTCCTGGATCAGATCGTCCTCTTCCGCCTGGCCTCTGTACCTATTGGCCATCTTGAAGATAAAACGGCGGTTCTGCTGCCAGAGCTTTAGCATATTATCAGCTACGTTTACCTTGGCCTGTATCTGTATGACGAGCTGCTCATTGGTCATAACATCATCACTCCCACATCTTACTGGATACCTGTGTCTATAAACGTCCGTATGCAGCAGGAGGGCACTGCTGCCCCCTGGCATCTATCATTTTGGAGAGATGCGGCAGGATGTATCCCCAGCCAGTTATCCCTCCATTAGAAAAAGCGCAGGAAAGCGATACTCATTCCTGAGTAATACTTTCCCACGCCGTTATGGCTTCCCCCGGCCATCCCGGAGGGGTACTTTTTCATGATCTCTTTTGGTCAATATTATAACTGACCACGGGCCATTCTGCAACTCAAAGCTCCCCATATCCCTATCTGGATATCAGGTCCTCTCAGGTTTTTGGATCGGGCAGCAGTCGATATATGCCCTCTTAAACCGCCCCTGCTGCCTCCTGGCTACTTTATATGATCTGACCATAGGCCCTAGCTGCACCAATACCGCTCTGAGTTCTCCCGGCTCCTCATAGCTCACTGTTATCTTTACTGACACACGCTCCCTCTCTTCCTCCTGATAGCCATCCTCAGCCGTCCAGTGCCACTTTGAGGGATGTATCTCTCGACTGCTGCCACCGTGACACATCTTATACCGCCTTGCGTATGTACGGCCACTCTATCCCCAACAGATACCTGGTCTGTCAGCTCCTCCGGCAATCTCCACGTGTACAGCTTGCCGTCTGGCCTATGGTACGCCTGTATGACCTGCCTTTTGCCACGCCTGACCGGTACATCCACAAGACCCCACTCCCTGGCCAGTAGATATGATGTGAAGCCGTCTATCAGATAACCGTCCTCATCCAGTACTATCTCAGATTGTAACGCCCCGTTATCATTCAGATACTGCCTCTTTTCCTCCATCTTATCATGCCCGGGTTGTGTTTCCCAAAAAGCCGGGTATATCTTTATATCACTCAATAACATCCTGCATCCTCCCTCTATCCATATGTTTATCGTCCTGCTGCCCTACCTGTATACAGATATAGTGTTGCACTGTGTTTGCAAGCTAGGTCGAAAATTTCGACCTGGCTTGCAAAAAACCAATATCACTCAAACCGTGCTTTTGAGTACGGGTTGACGATCCGATCTCAAAGTCAAGCTGGCTGACACATCCTCACTTTTGCTTTATCCCTTGATGCTTGATACATCTTTATCCTTACGTATTGGTGTAGTATCGCACCCATAGCTTTATGGTACTGTCTGGGCGGCAATGCAGGCTCAAGCTCCCGTTCCCAGAGCTGTACCCTCAGCAGATACCTGTCTGGCTCCGGTGAAAAGCACAACGTTCGCTTATCCTCATATGGCATCCCCTTATATACCTCCCAGACAGCATCGTGCACATCTTTATCCCTGTGCGTGAACATGCACCCCTCTGGTGTACCATAGAAGGCTGGCCCACTCTTGATGATAGGTATCTGCATGACCACTTTGTCTTCCGTCCTGACTCCCCTCATGCCCACGAACACTTTAGCCGCTATCCTTGCATCACTTATCAGGCCCGTCATACCGTACCCCTCCCTCCTTTTGTTTTCAACTCTTCGCGTAACCCATCAAGCTGTCTCTGTACGTCACACAGATGATCATGGGCTATGTAAGCGAGCGTACTCGCCCGGCCATATGCAGCGACCAATAGAGCAACGTTATCCTCGTGCACGCCTTCCTCACGCATATAGAAATATCCATCCAGTAACCCATCCATTGCCACCCGTGCTTTACCGATCCCGTCTGATATGGCACTCAGGCCGTCCTTTATCTTGATCTCTCTTTTCATTTTATCTTTTCCTCTCTCACTCTATCTATCGTAGACAGGACCGCACGCAAAAACCCTTTCGCACGTAGGTCGCATTCTTCCACGATCTCACATTTAAACTCCTCATAGCCTTGTGCATCCATAGCAAGACATTCCGCTGCCAATCCTTTCACACTTGGTGTTATCTCCCGATAAAATTCTGTTTTTGTCAATTTCCCTCTATCTTTCTGCCGGAAATATGCTATACTCATATCGTTATATTCCATCTGGGTATAGCTTCCCGGCTATGCCTGCCCCTGGCTCAGTGTTGGTGCACTGCCAGGAGCGTTTTCAGTTACTCTCTGCCATGATATCCCCCTCATATCGCGATATCTATCAATACCCCCAGTGTCTCCTTATAGCTGTATCCGCCGATGATGCCCATCAAGGAAGCCTTTACCTGGATACCCATATCGATCACTTTCGCCAGTCCCTCAGCCAATGCCCTGGGCACATACCCGACCACTGTCCTTTTGTGGATCGGGCGGATATGGACGACTATCTGGATCGCGTTGCTGTCATATCTGTTATCTGGCTCCCTCTCAAGCGTCACGCCCAGGTCTTCCGGCTTAAACTTCCTTAAGAACCCCAACCGTTCCTGCCTGTTCTCCGCTGTAACGCCCGCTGCCCTGACCTTCATGGTCAGCTTCACTCTCTGCCATGCTTTACGGAAGGCTTCTGATAAGGTATAGCCTGCCTTTTTCAGCTGGTTCGCCATCGTGCATACGGCTTTTCTTACGTTGGTTATCTGTCTCATGTGGTGTACCTCCTTCATTTGATGATATAATCATACAGCAAACGCTTAACGTTGTCAAGTATTTTTAATAAGTTTTTGCTAAATATTTCAAATTAAATATTTGACATCGTTAAGCAAATAATATATATTATATGTAGGAGGTGATATAGTGACTATAGCTCAAAAATTAAACATGGCTTTATCTTATAAAGGTATCAGTCAAGCAGAACTCGCTCGCAGAATCGGTACAACACCCTCAAACCTCAATCAAAAAGTAAAAAGAAATACTCTCACAAAAGAGGAACTTGAACAGATTGCGGAGGTATTGGGCGGTACATGGCGCGCAGAGTTTGTTTTTCCTGATGGAACGAAAATATAAGTATGCAGCAGGATAACAGATTAAATCTAAATTACTGACACCCCAACATCCTAAAAGAAAGGAGGCCCACTATGGCGTTAGCACAACAAAGGCTTTACACCGAAGAGGACTATTACAGGCTCCCGGAAAATATGCGGGCGGAACTCATCGACGGGCAGTTCTATTCCCAGGCCGCACCCAGCCGGACGCACCAGCGGATATTATCAGATCTGCATATCACGATCGGACAATATATCCGTTCTAAAGGCGGCTCCTGTGAGGTCTATCCCGCCCCATTTGCCGTTAAATTGTTTGAAGACGATAAAACCATCGTTGAACCGGATATAAGCGTCATATGCGACCCAAACAAGCTCACAGACAAGGGCTGTACAGGTGCACCAGACTGGATAATAGAGATAGTCTCACCCGGAAACCCAGCGCATGATTATGTCAGGAAATTAAACCTGTACCTGGATGCAGGCGTGCGGGAATACTGGATAGTAGACCCGATGCAGGGGAACATCTATGTCTATCACCTGGTAGAGGAGCAGTTTAAAATGACCTCTTATACTTTCCAGGATGAGATAAAAACTGGTATATATGACGATTTATGCATCGACTTTAAGGAGCTGGGCCTGTAGGGACCATCCTGCTGCCTTGCTGGGCTTATATCATACCTGGTGGCAGCAGGAATGACCGCCCTATCTGCCCCATATCGGGCTTGTACTGCCTTACCCGATGAAATACCGTCTATACCGTTACAATCCAAAATAAGGGGGGGGTATGACGCGCGTGTGTAGGGAGCACGGCTGGACCGGTGACTTCCAGATATCAGAGCGTCCAAAAAACGGATGCCTCCCCAAGTTTGGGGAAAACCAGTGACAACCATTTGGCGGGCAGTCACTTCCATCTGGGCTTTAACTTTCCCCCGTCTGTGGGGGAAAAGGCAGCAGGACGATATCTAGGATATCCACCAGCGGGTAGCCCTTTCGACCACAGATGGTCGAAACCCGATGAACGGGCCGCCAGGATAGGACACAGAGGGCAGCAGGACACTTCCTCTTTTGGAAACATCCTGCTGCCGTTATATCCTGCTGCAACACGCCTGATATAAGGGTTTCCGCCAAAAGCCCTAATCAAAAAAGAGGAAGGAAGTCACCCAAAAGATTTCCCTGCACAGAGGGACGGGATGGACCTTCCCCGCCCCGTATGGGGTAACCCTGTAAGTAGTACCTCGCTGCCACTCCTGTCATTAGGGATGGAAGACAATGACAAACCGATGCTACCAGATCCGGCACCATGGGCATATCGTCGGGATGTTATCAGTTACGCCCCTGGAACATCTTCATCATATCTTGTCTACATTCTTCCAGGAATCCCGGGCGGACATAATGCACACCTATCATCCTGAGACCATCATCCACTTCGATGATAGCAGAGACTGTGCATCCCCGCTCCTTATACGCCTCCATCACCATAGCGATCATCTGTTTATCGTCTATGCCCGACGGCTGATAGAGTACATGGCTACGGTTCATGTCCTGGCCTTTTTCTTTATAATCCACATGTAGGAGCCGCTTCCTGGGCGCATACGCACCTAAGCGGGCATAATCATGTCTAACGCCTCTGACCTCTCTAACAATGCTTTATTGAACTCGCCCACCCGAATCCGCCCGACCTTTCCTGCTGCATCCTTCATTTTCCCCACAACTCCTTCCTTTGTCCCAATGACTGTCTTTTACTATACGCATCCCTCTGATAGGATATTCCCATGCCCCAGATAGATAACGCCCCGCTCCTGGCATCCTGTATATCAGGATAGGGCAGCAGGAGGATATCTGGGATGTCTTCACTTCCCCTTAAAGCCCTTTTTCCTCATCTTGTTGCATTGGAACATCCTCGAATGGATGTTTGTCTGTTGGAATAACGGCTCTATCGTACCATCTTTACATACCCGTACACCTTTTCTAGTGCCCGTCTTACTCTTCTCCATTTGCTTTTTCTCCTTTCTTACTTGTCGACCACTCCTATATACAGTGGATAAACCAACCAATAAGCCCCAAGCCCTTTATTTATAAGGCTTTCACTTACTAGAGGCCCCCTCTAGTAAGCTCTGGCTTAACTTCTTACTCGTTGACCCCCCTCTAGTAAGAAAAAGCTAGTATTTATAAGGGTTTAAGGCTTACTAGAGGGGTTTTTTCAGTGGCTATAAGGATATCCTCCATTAAGCGGATAAAAAATTTCTTATCTTTTCCTTGCCCGATATTCCTATATTTTACTTTTCCATTCCTTTTCAGATCAGCCTTGGCGTTCTTCATTGCGTTCTTGCTGATACTCATAGCTGCAGCCATCTCATCCAGTTCAGAGACTTCTTTTTCCCCGTCTTTTAAGAAATCAAGGATAAATTCTTTTGCCTCTTCTCTCTGCGGGGCTTGCCTGGTGGTATAATCTGTCTCAGCCACAAAATCCTTGTCCTTTTTCTGCGTATAGCCTTTGAAGTGGACAACTTCGTCCTCTATGCTGTAAAGGATAGTGCTACCCGTCGGACCATAATTTGATTTCTCATGTGCCAGATACCGGATACCAGCCTCGTTTGTCTCACCCGCCATTATGACGGATCTGCTTATGTCCCAGATATCCGCACTATCAGCAATGCGTTTCCTACCCCACACGCCAGACTGCTTATTGGCATGTTCTATGATCAGGAAGGTCGTCCCGTACTTCTCCCCGTAGCCTATCAACGGGGCCAGGCACGACCGCATGGCGTTCCTATCGCCCATCCTGATATCCGGAGGCACGAATGCCTGGATCGGGTCGAATATGCACAAGGCTGGACGGTGTTTCTCTATGAGCCGTTCAAGGAAATGGCTGTTGAACTTGATATCCTGGAAACGCTCATCCGCTATGTCTATCGAAAATATATTCGCCAAGTTTGCGCCATTCTTCCTGAGCCTGCGCTTGAGCGTGTACTCAAATGAATCCTCTGCTGAAAAGAACATCACTTTCTGCGGGACACCGTTGCCAAAACTATCTGGGAAGAAGTTTTCTAAGAATGTCTTTTTCCCGTTGCTGATATCTGCCGCCAGGGAACACCATACCGTCGTCTTGCCGCTGCCGCCATCCCCGGCCAGTGACGAGATCTGATATCGGGGGATATAGTCCGTGACCAGCCATTCAGGTGTCTTTTCTTCAGCCTTATCCATCGGCACCATGTCCAGGCTGTGATCCGCTTTCGGGCTGGGCTTCATCTTTTCCGCTACCGTCCCTGTATATGGACGCTCTGCCTTCCAGCCTCTTTTTAATGCCGGGAACACGGTCTTTTCAAGTTCCTGGTCTGTGAGCGGTGGCACGCACCTGGCCTTATTCTCTTCACGGACTGCCGCTATTATCGCCTCATCGCAAAGCCCGCTGCCCTTCTGGCTCCCGATCAGCTTTATCATGGCATCTGTCCGCCCGCCTTCCGGGATCACCTCCGGCAATGAGAAAGCCTTCTTCCCTTCCGGCATCGGCCCCAGCAGGAAGTTTATCACCCGGTTGTCCGCCTGGGCTATCTCGCGATCCCCTGGCCCCTGCTCCCACTCATACCGCCGCCCAGTGTCCGGGTGTATGCTGGGTGGTGCGACTATGTAACCACCATCTGCGCGGATATCTATACCCTCGTAGATACCTGTCCTACACTTGTGAGTTGCCGCATCCTTATAGATCCAATGATAGCCACCGCTCCCCGTCACACTCATCCAGGTATCGGGCAGCTCTCCGTTCTCCTGCTGCCACCCTTTCAGCGTCTCATAACCATTTATGCCCTTTTCCTCATGCACATCCATATCTATGACCACCAGCCCGCCAGATACTGCGCCAGTGGCTATGCCTATATTGCTGTCTGGGCATCTGTCCCACCAGGTCCCTATCTGAGCCTTATCGGTGGTAGCATCTTTAAATCCGTTTACTGTAGCAGGGGCCTTGCCCCTTGGCTTCAATGGGAAGACGCTGAACCCTATATCTGCATATCTCAAGGCCCAATCTTTCAAGCTATTATCTTGCATCCACATCTACCCCATAAGTCCTTTTCTCGAAGTATACACGGCTCACCTTTCCCCTCACGGTGATGTACCCGGCTTTCTCCAATTCTTGGTTGAGCCGCCTGATTATCTGGTACGCCGTTGACCTGGACACGCCTAAAGCGGCTACAACGTCCTCCCAGCCTATCATCTGGCGAGGCTGGCTCCTGGCCCGCTGCTCTTCCATGTGCCGCCGCACTTTTTCCTTCTCAGACATAAACTCCTTATAGGAAGCGGTCTCTGTTATCTTGCCTACATGGTTCTCTTGGCAGAACCCATCAGCCATCTGGTCTAACTCTTGTTTTAGTTCTTCCGGCGTTATGATACTGCTCATGTTGCCCCCTTTCCTGTCCTAACAACTCTAACAACCCTAGAAACCCTCCTTTCCGCCCATCCCCACGCCCGCCCAGCGCGTTTTTTACATGATAATCTCAGTTACATTACAGTCCAGGGCTTTTGCTATCTTGCCTAATGTAGCTATTTTACAGCCCCCGGCTTTCATTATCCTCCTGTATGATGCATAGCTGATTTCAGCAGCACTACACAGATTATAAGGGTTCATACATTTCTCAGCCATCTTTAGCTGTACTTTATCTTGGCTGACTTGTAAGTTTGTCATTACTGTTGCCATTTTGCTTTTTCCTCCTCTTTCAACAGTATCTTTTGCTACTATATATACATAATAACAGCATCATAAGTTACTGTCAAGAAAAAATAAACTTTTGCTACTGTTATTTTTTCCTGAGTTGTGTTATACTACATTTCAGAAAGTGGGTGAAACTATGACCATACCAGAAAATCTTAAGCACATACGAAAAGAAAAAGGATTAACACAAAAAAAATTAGGTGAACTTTGTGGGATGTCAGAGGTCATGATTAGGCAGTATGAACTTGGATATAGAAAACCTAAGTTTGAAACTCTTGAAAAAATAGCGAAAGCCCTCGATTGTGAAGTTTCTGATATTGATGAGAGGGTCGTAAACGGCCACCTAACAATATCAGAACCGCTTAAAAAAATTTTAGAAGCGGGAAAACTGATTAAAAAACGGGATTTAGGCAATCCGATCACACCAGAGGAACAACAAAGAATTTCTGAATATATTGCGTTTAAAGAAGGATCTGACATAATATTTTCTGTTAACAGTTTTTTTGGCTCAGATACCGTAATGATACTATTAGATTATATAGGATTAAATAAAGACGGCAAAGAGGAAGCCAAGAAAAGAATATCTGAACTCACGGAAATACCGAGATATACGGAACCAAATTCAGAAGACCCAGACACACCCAAATAACCTCCATATCTGCCCCTATTTCAGCTCGAACGGGGTTAGGCTATGGATTTACCAACCTAAAACGGGGTGAGTAGTGAAACGCGACGCACCTACAAGCTGACCTATTTTCCCCCTTGTACAGTAATGGATAAAGGGAACGGCATCTTGCCGATACCTTTTACTCAAAAATGAGTGAAACCCGCTCCGGCACTTTAACGGGCCACAAGGTAGGGGTCACACACATGTGAACGGCATAAACACAAGCGCGTATGGTTATCAGATGAACAAGGTCGAAAATTTCTACCCTGTTCGCTAATGCAGTATGATACGACCGTACAAGTGTAAAATAATTTACGGTTGTAACGGCTGTCACGTTTCGTTACTCCCTTTCCCCAAAAATCTGGGGAAAACGGAGCATGGGGACAAAATGTCCCCTACCCCTGATTAGTCAAATGCAAACTGAGCCAAAATTTTCGACCCGGATGTGCGAAAACAAGCCGACAAATTGTCCGTTCGTTTTCATAGCTTGGTAACTATTTTTCCCCAACCCAAACCGTTCCTGTGTAGGTCACGGGCATCTGTCCTCCACTAAGCCCCAGATGGGCCTTACGTCCATTCGTCTTAGAGGACGGACGGGGTAAGAGCCAAACAGCTCTCGCCAAGGACATCTGTCCCCCGTTGACCAATCCCCTATGGGACTGGCCTCCTGCTGCACCATGCTGTCAAGATGATAGGAAAGATGCAGCAGGAGGCAGCAGGACACTCCCGTTATGGGTGCGCGAAATGATACCCCATCCCCACTTGCGGGTAAATGGGCAAAAACGGCATCCTGCCGGCACCTCTCCGTGGATGGATTGCCGAAAAAGACACGTATCTATTTGTGGGTGTGTGGTAAAACACCACCTACCCATAGGCAAGTCGAATTTTTTCGACTTGCCTAACTGGCTCTGGGGGAAATAGATATATCACTTAAGAAATCTCAATAGATGCAGCAGTTGGCAGCAGGAGGTACAGATGCATAACAGACCATTACACACCTGCTGCATCCACTCAAAAACCGGTAACGGAAACTGCAAAAAATTTTTATCCGAAACTAGACAAGGATTGGGGTTCATCGACCCGCATACAAAGACAGATGCATAGAAGTACCTTGCACTATATATCCATCCAGAGATGGATACCAGTACCATGATAATATGATATGTTTACCCAGGGGGCCGGGGGACGTGCTCTCACCCATTCCGAGACCTTACGGAAGGTGGTGATCATTATGAGTACATATGAAGAATTTATGATCATGCTGACAGCGGTCAATGTGATCATTGCCATTCTGAACTATATCCATAAGAAATAGCCGTCCTGCTCCTGGAAAAGTAGACGGCTATCCTTAGTCCTATTTAACGCCGGGTCGGGTGAATCGCACTCACCTTCCAGCTCCCTTGTTAAGCATATTATATGCTATACACACAGATTTTTCAACTATTTTTTAGGCGTTGCGGAGATCCCCGTAACGGATAGTCTTTAAAATTAATTATTGATACCACATAGTCAAGGACAAATGTCCCTCAGTAGACCACCCTACAAATGGGCACAGTACAGTCTCGTAAATTAAATACTGATACTCCACCTATCCCCATGCCCGCCCGGCCAGGATGGAGGATGGATATGCCAGCATATTACGATGAAAAGACAAAAACATGGTTCTGTAAATTTTATTATACCGACTATACAGGGGTAAGGAAACAGAAAAAGAAGAGGGGCTTCAAGCTGCAGCGTGAGGCCAAGGAATGGGAACGGGCTTTCCTGGAAAAACAGCAGGGCACACCTGATATGACTTTCCAAGCCTTGTACGATATCTACATGGAAGATATGGAACATCGGCTCAGGCCGAATACTACCAATACAAAAAAGAGCGTATTTGAAAATCGCATCCTGCCCCACTTTAAAGAAAAACCCATAAACAGTATCACTCCCGCCGATATCCGGGCATGGCAGAATATCCAGATCGCGGCAGGTTATTCAGATAGTTACCTCTGTCGGATGCACGGGATAATGAGTGCCCTGTTCAACTACGCTGTCACTTATTACAATCTGCCTTCTAATCCTTGTGCTAAAGCAGGGCGCATGGGAAAACACACGCACTTGATCAATTTCTGGACACTTGATCAATATAACCGTTTTATCCAACATATAGAGGATATACGAGCAAAAACAGCCTTGGATCTGCTCTTTTATTCAGGTATGCGGTTTGGTGAGATGATGGCCCTCACCCTGGGTGACATCGATCTCGCCGCCAATACTATCAGCATCACCAAGACGTTCCATCAGAGTATGCATACCATAGGCCCGCCAAAAACAGAGAACAGTGTCAGGTGTATCGCTATGCCGCCATCCATCATAGGAGAGATACTGACATACACCAGCAAGATATACGGTATAAACCCCCACGACCGGATATTCACCTTCACAAATAGCCTGCTCAGAGGAAATATCAAGCGGGGCACTGAAAAGGCCGGGATACCCCGTATACGCATCCACGACCTGAGACACAGCCACGTGAGCCTGCTGATAGAGTTGGGTTTCTCTCCCCATCTCATAGCAGAGCGCATCGGGGACACTGTGCAGATGGTCAACAACACTTACGGCCACCTCTACCCCAGTAAACACGAAGAAGTGGCTGACAAGCTAAACCAGATAATAGTACCAAAATAGTACCATGGGGCAATTCCGAAAAACGGAAAAGCCCCATTTTATCGTATTTATCCACTCCCTTGCCCAAGTCCATCATAAACTATGACGCAGCGTCAGAGTCAAGCGGTAAAAAGAAAAAATCTGTCCTATTGACACACACACCACGCCCCAATATACTGAAAGAAAAACATATCATACACGGAGGTTTTATAAAAAATCTATGAAAAAACACAAGGATACCTCAAACACACTGAACACAACAGACCTTTCGCCCCAAAGGCTGGCCTACATAGTCTGTCTGCTCCTGACGGCCTTCCTGATCAGTATGGCCTTGAGCCTTACATCCGTCCAGGCCGCCAAACTCCCCGCGCTAAAGGTCAAGGGCACCCAACTGGTCAACGCAGGCGGCAGGGCCGTCCAGCTCAAAGGCGTCAGCACCCACGGCCTCTCCTGGTTCCCCGGATATGTAGATCAAAGATCGTTTGACCATATCAAAAAGAAATGGAAAGCCAACTGCGTACGCCTCGCCATGTACACCAGCGAATACAACGGATACTGCACCGGGGATGCCGCGAACCGCAGACAGTTGGAACAGCAGATAGACAAAGGCGTGCGCTGCGCCACAAAAGCGGGCCTCTACGTGATCATCGACTGGCATATCTTAAGCAACGGCAACCCCCGGACCTATGAAAAACAGGCCGTACGCTTTTTCAAGAAAATGGCCTCAAAGTACAAAAAACACACCAACGTCCTCTATGAGATCTGCAACGAACCCAACAACGGCACCTCCTGGAGCACGATCAAGACCTACGCCAAAAAAGTGATCAAAGCGATCCGCGCCCGGGATGAAGACGGGATCATCCTCATCGGAACGCCCAACTGGTCACAGGATGTGGACACCGCCGCCGACAGCCCGATCAAAGGCTACAAAAACCTTATGTACACGCTGCACTTTTATGCCGGGACCCACGGCTCCTACCTGCGCGAGAAGGCGGCCACAGCCCTGGGGAAAAAACTGCCCCTGTTCGTATCCGAATTCGGCATCTCCGACGCCTCCGGGAACGGGGCATTGAACAAGCAGGAAGGCGCGCAGTGGATGAAATTCCTGAAAAAACACAAGATCAGCTATATGGGCTGGAACCTCTCCAACAAACAGGAGAGCTCATCCCTCCTGGAACCTTCCTGCCAAAAGATCGCCGATTGGAAAAATGCAGACCTCTCCCCCTGGGGAAAATGGCTGATCAGACAGTTTTAAGGAAAGAGACTGTAAACGATCACACCTAAGACCGCCGAGATCACAATGAGCCAGACCGGGGAGATCTCCTTTCCAAACCCTTTCCTGGCCCCCAGGACCACCGCCAGCAAAAAGGCCGTGACCAGCCCGGCCTGCCGGTCATATTCCAATACGGGGAAAGCCACCGCCGCCACATTATCCACGATCATATAGATCCCCGTCGCGAGGATGATCCCGATGACACACGGCTTTACCCCGGACAGGGCCGCCTGCACGCCTCTATACCGCAGCAGTTTCTTAAAGACCGCCATGACCAGTAAGATGATCACAAATGCGGGGAGGACCACCGCCAAAGTCGCCACCACCGCCCCGGCCAGCCCGGCCTGGCTGCTGCCGACATAAGTCGCCAGATTGACCATGATGGGCCCCGGCGTGCTCTCACTGACCGCGATAAAATAGATCAGCGTCTCCTCGTCCAGCCATCCATAGGACATCACCACATCCCGGATGAGGGGGATCGCGCCGTAGGCCCCACCGAAGGAAAAACAGCCTACTCGTAGGAATCCCAGGAACAGATCCAGCAAGATCATCCGCCCCCACCACCCTTTATTCCGGCCGCAATACAGCCGATCACCGCCCCGGCCAGCATCAGGCTGACAGATGAAAGATCCCACGCAAAGACATCGATCAGCAGCATGGCACAGCAGGCCCCCGCCACGATGCCCACGGACAGCACATTTTTCTCCATCTTCCTGACCATCTTGACCGCCGCGCTGAAGATCAAAAAGCCAACACCGATCTTGATCCCCTTAAACGCATATGCTACCAGCGCGATCTCCAGGAACTGGTCAAAACACACAGAGATCAGCAGGATGATGCAAAAAGACGGCACAATGATCCCCAGGGTCGCCGCCACAGCCCCCACAAGCCCCGCCTGCCTGAACCCGACAAACGTGGCGCAGTTGATCGCAATGGGGCCGGGCGTCGCCTCCGCCACCACCACAGCCCCCATCATATCCTCATGGGTGATCCATTCTTTCTCCTCCACGCACGCGTCCTCGATCATGGAGATCATCGCATAGCCCCCGCCGAACGTGAACAACCCGATCTTAAAAAAAGTAAAAAACAGATCCGCCAAAAGACTCAATTCCCGCATTCTCCCGCAGTCCCCCGGAGGATACCCAGCCCATGCTCCAGCTGCGGCAGCACATATTCCAGACTCTCCTTCACAGCCTTCGGACTCCCCGGCAGGTTGATGATCAAAGTTTTCTTGCGGATACCGGAGACGGCGCGGCTCAACATGGCGCGCCCGGTGATCGTCAGGGAATACTGGCGGATCGCATCGGCGATCCCGTTGGCCATCCGGTCACAGACATCCACCGTGGCCTCCGGTGTTAAGTCCCGCTCTGAAAATCCGGTCCCGCCCGTGGTGAAGATCACATTGACCTGCCTCTGGTCCGCCAGGCGGCAGAGTTCTTTGGACAAGGGCTGTTTCCCATCCGGCAGGAGCAGCGTCTCCACCACACGGTATCCCTCTTTTTCCAGCAGCTCCTGGATGGCAGGCCCGCTCTTGTCCTCCCGCTCTCCCTTTGCGCCCTTATCGCTCAGCGTGACCACCGCTGCCGTAAACGGCCTGTCCTCCGGGAGCGGGAGCATCTCGATCGTATCTCCCGTCTTGATCTTCCCCCCTTTGATCACCTCGGTGAACACACCCTCCCGAGGCATGATGCAGTCACCCACCGCGTGGTAGATCGCGCAGTGGCTGTGGCACTCCTTCCCGATCTGGGTCAGCTCCAGGATCACATCCCCGATCCTAAACCGGGTCCCCACCGGTATCTGCCGCAGGTCAAACCCCTCCACCACAAGGTTTTCCCCGAAATCCCCAAAATCCACCTCCGCACCTTTGGCGCGGAATCCCTCTATCTTTTCAAAGGACAGAAGACTCACCTGCCGGTGCCATTTACCGCCGTGGGCGTCCTTCTCGATCCCCCAGTCCTCGATCAAGACCGCCTCCTCGATGGGCCTCTTCTGCACCCCTTTCTTCTCACTGATGCATATTGCCAGTATCCTTCCCATAAAGCCATCCTCCTTTAACCATTTTGTACAAAAATATCCTGGTCATATGTTATCACAAAGAGGCCCGATCGTAAACCATGCTTTAGATAACCTCCAAAAGTCCCAAACTACTGCTCCACATCCCTGACCACGCCTATGAACACCGGAACCTTGGCCTCACAGTCGAGCAGCATATAGACGAAAGGCCGGTCCAGATATACCGTCTCCCCCTCCATCACTGCGCCCCTAGCCGCCATCTCCACCGCTGTGACAGCCCCTGCTCGCGTTCCCCGCTCATCGACGGCCATGAAAGTCTTGTGCGCCACCTTATCGATATAGATCCGATCCTCTGCATAAGACCCGATCCCGGAAAAATCCGCCCTCTCCGGGTCAAACGCGTCCTCCATACCCATGGCCTGCAAAATATCGCTCAGATCCACACTGTACGTGCACGTAAATTTCGGGATCGCGGCGAAGACTGTCTGGTCCTGTACATCCTGCAAAATAGCCTGCAGCCGCTCTCCTGTGAGAGACGCCGCGTACTCTGCCACATCTGTTCCCTCATCGGGAAGCAGCGCCGCAAACGCGTATTCCTCATCTGCATAATATTTCAGAAAACCGGACGCGTGCGTATCCCGCAGAAAACCAAATTCCTCCGAATACATCAGATCCACAGACTGCTGTGTGCCGTCTTCTTTTGTAAATACATCCGCGCGCACCTGGTCTTCGTTGTATATGCTCTCCCACTCCGCGTCAAAAGCAAGGGCGTTGACCAGATACATGACCGCATCCGCCGGGATCTCAGAGATGATCCCATCGATCATATCGTCTGTATGCTCCTTCACCCAACCGTTGATCCGTTTCACGGAACCGTCGTCAAAAGGATCTTCGTAGATATCCGCACCGTACTGATCGGCATTCGTCTGTAAAAATGCCGGCTCCACAAAAAGACCCTCGTCCGCCCGCAGCCAGATGGAATTTGCCGTGCAGAGTTTGTATCTGTCTGACTTTGGCAGAGCATGCAGATACTGATATAGGTAGGCATCCAGTTCCTCACAGGGCATCCCCAGCGTCTGTTCCATCTGTTCCAGCGTCTCGCCCCCGGCTCCATTCTGTGTCATGCCCAGGGCGCAGAGTATGGACAGCGGGGAGAGGAGCGTGTTGTCCTCGCTGGGCATATTTTGCAGGAGACGGACGGCGAAATCTGTAACGGCTGTCCGACCTGGACCTTTTAAGTCTGCGTCCGCCTGGACCTGGTTGGCGGATATATCTGCCATCAGGTCTGCGGCCGTATCCGCTCTGTCTGTTTTATCCGAGCGGTCACTGCCACCGCATCCGGTGAAGATGCCGATACCTGCGACAGCCGCACAGCATATAAACAGTGCTATGATCTTCTTTTTCATGTCAGCCCTCTCTTTCACCGGGTCTTCCCGGCATCCATCGTACACGATCCCCACTTCACGGTATTTCAGACACGCTCTGATCACTGAATCCTGTAAATTTATAACATGCGTAGTTGCTGGTCACATATTCCTTGGGGTATACTTTATAAGAACATTTTGATCCATATGATGATGCCTCAAAGATGGCATATCCATCCCCCACAGTCCCCACATACAGCATAGTGTGCTGGGGGCTGATGAGGACATCTCCTGGTTTTATCTTTCCCCATTTTATCTTTTTATAGTACCTGCTGTTCAGCATGGTGGTCGTCATCTGATACTCGATCTTGTCAAAGCCCACAGCGCTTCCCAGAGCCTGGTAGACAAAATAACTGCAGTCGATCCCCTTTGCCGTACCGGCTTTTGGATTGCTTCCAAACTTCGCCGTCATGGACTCTCTGGTGATGCCTTTTTTCAGGATGCCGGCCCATGCCTTATTATCATAGCTGTGGTCTATCATGGAATAGGGGACTCCGGTATAGATCTTCCCTGCTGTGAATTTCCTGCTCCGGGTCCCGTCCTCAGCCACGGCCTCGCTGGAGATACCGCTCCCGTTTGCCCAGGTGGGAAATGTACAGGGGGCTTTCCAACGGATCGTCACCATCCTCCTGGCCTTATCAAGCGCCGCGATCCGGGCTTTGCTCAGGCCCTGATCATTGTAACGCACCCCTCTGTATGGGGCATAGGACACGCTGCCGGATGCGTTGGGTGAGGACGGTCCCCTGCCGTCAACATATCTCTCTGCCTGGGCTGTGGTGATAAACCCATACCGGCTGCCTCCCCCGGCGGTATATCTGATCTGCGTGTATCTTCCTCTGGTCCCCAGTACCGTGACCTTCTGTCCGGCGGATAGAGTCCCATAGGAAGGACCCCCGGGACGGCGGCGGGGCTGCAGCTTCGCCTTCGTTGTATATTTTTTCCCGGATGTGCCGGTCAGGACTGTATTGAGCCGGATATGACCGGTCCTGGTCTTTTTGTCCCCTGTCTTCCAGGTTACTTTCGCGCTTTTTTTCGTCACAGACTTTACGGAGAGTTCATCTTTGCCCCGGATAAACCCATATTTTTGTGTCAGCTCTTTATCTCTATAGACCGTGGTGGTGCCCCTTTGGATGGTGTAGCATCTGGCGGCTGGAGCCCCATAGGACGGCACGGCCCACACAATGCCGAAGACCAGGACGGCCAGCGCTGCCACCATGATCTTCTGAAATGATCTTCTCATGATCCTCATCCCCTTTCTGTGCAGATAGATCATAAAAATTATAGCACCGAACGTATGGATAAACAAGGTAAAAAGGCTCTTCAAGAAAATTTTGCCCTTAGGCGCATCTGAAGACACGCACGCGATAAATGAGACCATCCGCCGCATGATCCGAACTAACACTTGACAAGATTTCCCGAAACCAGTAAAATAACATACAGGATACTGTCCCCTGGCCGAGAGGTCCAGGGGTTTTTGCATAAAAGGAGGAGAGAAGACATGCGCGCACCTTATAACCATAAGGCGATCGAACAGAAATGGCGTTCCAACTGGCAGCAAAAGCCAGTCAATGTAAATGACGGCAAGAAACCAAAATACTACTGTCTGGATATGTTCCCCTACCCGTCCGGGAACGGCCTCCACGTGGGCCATTGGCGGGGCTACGTGATCTCAGACGTGTGGAGCCGCTACAAGATGCTGAACGGCTACTACGTGATCCACCCCATGGGCTGGGACGCGTTCGGCCTGCCGGCTGAGAATTACGCGATCAAGATGGGCGTCCACCCGGCCAAGTCCACGGCGGAAAACGTGGCCAACATCAAAAACCAGATCAACGACATCGCAGCCATCTACGACTGGGACATGGAGGTCAACACCACAGACCCGGCGTTCTACAAATGGACCCAATGGATCTTCGTAAAAATGTTCAAAGAGGGCTTAGCCTACGAAAAAGAATTCCCAATCAACTGGTGCCCGTCCTGCAAGACCGGCCTGGCCAACGAAGAGGTGGTCAACGGCTGCTGCGAACGCTGCGGCGCGGAGGTCACGAAGAAGAACCTGCGCCAGTGGATGCTGAAGATCACCAAATACGCCGAGCGGCTCCTGGCCGACCTGGATAGATTAGACTGGCCGGAGAAGGTAAAGAAGATGCAGTCCGACTGGATCGGAAAATCCTACGGAGCCGAAATTGATTTCGCCGTGGACGGCCACAAGGAGAGGATCACCGTCTACACCACAAGGCCCGACACCCTCTACGGAGCCACCTTCATGGTCCTCGCACCGGAACACGCGCTGGCCGCCAGCCTGGCCACCCCGGATAAAAAAGAGGCCGTGGAAAAATACATCTACGACGCTTCCATGAAATCCAACGTGGACCGTCTCCAGGACAAAGAAAAGACCGGCGTGTTCACCGGCAGCTACGCCATCAACCCCTTAAACCAGGCCAAGATCCCGATCTGGCTGTCCGATTATGTACTGGCCGACTACGGCACCGGCGCGATCATGTGCGTACCCGCCCACGACGACCGAGATTTTGCTTTTGCCAAAAAATTTGACATCCCGATCATCCAGGTCATCGCCAAGGACGGCCAGGAGATCGAGGAGATGACCGAGGCCTACACAGAGGCCAACGGCATCATGATCAACTCCGGCGAGTGGAATGGGATGGAATCCGCCAGCCTGAAAAAAGAAGCCCCTCACATGATGGAAAAACGGGGCTTAGGCAAAGCCACCGTCAACTACAAACTGCGTGACTGGGTCTTTTCCAGACAGAGATACTGGGGCGAACCCATCCCGATCGTACACTGCCCCAAGTGCGGCAACGTGCCCATTCCCGAAGAGGAACTGCCCTTACAGCTCCCCGATGTGGACTCCTACGAACCTACAGGCACCGGAGAATCCCCATTGGCCGCCATCGATGAATGGGTCAACTGCAAATGCCCGGCCTGCGGCGCCAACGCCAAGCGGGAGACCAACACCATGCCCCAATGGGCCGGTTCCTCCTGGTATTTCCTGCGCTACGTGGACAACCACAACGACCAGGAGCTGGTCTCCAAGGAAAAAGCCGATAAATACCTGCCTGTGGACATGTACATCGGCGGCGTGGAGCACGCTGTGCTCCACCTGCTGTACTCCAGATTTTACACGAAATTCTTGTATGACATCGGCGCCATCGACTTTGAGGAGCCCTTCCACAAATTATTCAACCAGGGGATGATCACCGGGAAAAACGGCATCAAGATGAGCAAATCCAAGGGGAACGTAGTCGCCCCCGACGACCTGGTCCGGGATTACGGATGCGATTCCCTGCGCATGTACGAACTGTTCGTGGGCCCGCCGGAGCTGGATGCCGAGTGGGATGACAGAGGGATCGACGGGGTGAGCCGTTTCCTAAAGAGATTCTGGAAACTGGCCCTGGACAGCCAGGAGGCCAAAACAGCCGCAACCCCGGAGATGATCAAGCTCCGCCATAAATTGATCTACGACATCACCCAGCGTCTGGAGAGCTTCAGCCTGAACACCGTCGTATCCGGGTTTATGGAGTACAACAACAAATTGATAGAGATCGCCAAGAGATCCGGCGGTATCGACACAGAGACCATCGAGACCTTCCTGGTGCTCCTTGCGCCTTTCGCGCCTCACGTATCCGAAGAACTCTGGGAGATCTACGGACATGACACATCCATCTTTGAGAACCGCTGGCCAGAGGCCGATGAATCAGCCATGAAGGACGATGAGATCGAAGTACCCGTGCAGATCAACGGCAAGACGAGAGCCGTCATCCGCATCTCAGCCGACATCTCCAAAGAAGCCGCGATCCAGGCGGGCAAAGAAGCCGTGGCAGATAAATTGACCGGAACGATCGTCAAAGAGATCTACGTTCCCAAGAAGATCATCAACATTGTACAAAAATAATTAAATATAAAAAAATAATTTAAAAAGCCCAAAAATACCGGACAGGTCTCCACATGATAAACCTGTCCGGTATTGTTATGCCGCCTCCTCCGACAGCCATTTATTTTTTATCCGATCCAAAAAATGGCAGACCCTCCGCTTCAATCTGACAGTAAAACTATCTGGACGTCTTACAGTCTCTGTATTCCTCTTCCTGCCAAGATCACAGGCGACGATAAAACATACCAGATCCGTCAGCATATCCGGATTATCCCTCTCCCATTTTGGGGGCGGATCATTCTTTTCAAAAAATAGCGGCTGTCCGTCTGCGATGAACATGTCATACAGCTTCTGATTCGATCCCGCATATCCATCCATGAATGCAGCCGCCTCCTCCGCCGAGAACATCCGGCAGGCTCCTTTCTCTCTATCGGGCTCATCCGAGAGATTCCGCAGCATCCTCTCATAACGCCACCGGTCTTTCAGCTCCACCTCCGGCATGCCGTTGATGATCCTCTTGATCTCACAGAAATTTTCCTGCATCTTGAGGTTTTTCACCGATGTATCGGATACCAGGTACTCATCTGTCAGCTCCAATCCCAGGATATCCAGGAAATCCGCAAGAAGATCGCCCTGTATAAAAAAGTCCCTGTTGAAACGATGCACAATGATATTTTCCACGCCCAACTCATCCGCCGCATCCTTTAAAAGAGCATGATAATCCAGATTGATGTACTTGGGGTAGACCTCCAGATACTCTTCCCACGACAGCTTATTGCTCTGGGATACCCCATGTTTTACAGTCTGGTTCCACCAGGATTCCAGCAGTTCATCCTGCCTCCTGACATAGGCAATGATCTTAACAGTAAATCCGCCTTTCTCAGCCTGTTCCCGCAGTTCTCTCCAGATATGCTTCCGCCTTCCCGCAGCGGCCCGCCAGATGCCCTCATCCGATATGATGACATGGTCATAGTCCTGGAACAACGTCTGGATCCTCTGCCAGCCGTCCTCCAAGTACTGCGCCTCTACTCCCCTGTCACGGATCCCTTCTTCATTTCTGAACACCGCCTCCAAAAAGAGTCCATTGCGTGCCGGCTCCCCCACGCGGATATTGGGGTAAGAGTATGGGAACATCGGATAACAATATCCCTTTTTCTCCAACACTTCCATATTGTCATGGCAAAAATGCTGAATGGATGTCGTCCCGGTCTTCGGTGTCCCGATATGCAAATATAGTGACTTCATCTGCTTGTCCCCACCTCTCCTTTTAATATCAGAGCCACGCCTGACGCGCCCTGAACTTAATCGATCCCTAAATGTTGTATGATCTGATCTACGGCCTCTTCCAGCGTACATGCGCTGGTATCCACCTGGATGTCCGGTTTTACAGGCGGCTCATACGCACTGGAGATCCCTGTGAAATTCGGGATCTCTCCCCTGCGCGCTTTCGCATACAGGCCTTTCACATCCCTCTGCTCACAGACTTCCAGCGGCGTGCTCACATAGATCTCCACAAAGCCGTCCCCTATGATCTCCCGGGCGTTTTCCCGGTCCTGCCTGTACGGCGATATGAAAGCCGTCAGCACGATCAAGCCCGCATCGTTCATCAGCTTGGACACTTCCGCCACGCGGCGTATATTCTCGATCCTGTCCTGCTGGGTGAACCCTAAGTTCCTGCACAGGCCCATACGCACATTATCCCCATCTAAAAGCATCGTATGCTTGCCCAATGCCAGAAGTCGTTTTTCCAGGGCGTTGGCCAGCGCCGATTTCCCCGATCCCGACAATCCGGTGAACCACAGCGTCCGGGGCTCCTGCCCTTTCTGGGCCGCCCGCATCTGCCTGGTCACATCCGTCTCCTGCCAGACCAGATTGTCGGAACGCCGCAGGTCATGCTTGATGACGCCGCAGGCCGATGTCATGTTCGTCACCCTGTCCGTCAGGATAAATTCTCCCATGACCTTGCACCGGTCAAATTTATCCATCACGACTTTTTCCGACAGGGATATCTGACAGTCTGCAATCTCATTTTTATAGATGACGTCAGCCGGCACATGGGTCCCGTCGTTGATATCGATCTTATATTTCACGGACATCACTATGCCCGGCGTAGTCTTCGTCCCCAATTTCACCAGATAATTTTTTCCGGGGACCAGCGGCTCGTCGTCCATCCACAGCAGCCGCGCAGAGAACATATCGCTGACCATCCCTTTAAAATCACTGACCAGGACACATCCCCTGGAGACATCCACCTCCCGGTCAAGGGCAATGGACACCGGCGCGCCCGCGCCCGCCTCCTCCACGGCTGTATCTCCCTGGTAGATCCCTTTTACCCGGGCTTTCTCACCTGTGGGCAGGACTGTGATCTCAGAAGATACGGACACACGCCCTGTCTCGATCTGTCCCTGGAACCCGCGGTAATCCGAATGGGGCCTGCAGACCCTCTGCACCGGCATCACAAAACCCGCCTCATCTTTCTGCCCGGCAGACACATCCACCTGCTCCAGGTAGGCCAGAAGAGGCTTGCCCTGATACCAGCCCATCCGCTGGGATGGATCTGTGATATTATCCCCTTCCGTGGCCGAGACCGGGATGCTGCAGGAACTCTCCACCTGGAACCCTGTGATGATCCGTCCGATCTCATCCACCACTTCATCAAAATACTTCTTGTTATACTGCACCAGATCCATCTTATTGATGGCAAAGACAAAATGCCGGATGCCCATCAGGTTACAGATCCGTATATGCCGCCTGGTCTGCCGCTGCACGCCCCGGGAGACATCCACCAAGATCACGGCCAGGTCCGCGAACGACGCACCTACCGCCATATTCCGGGTATATTCCTCATGCCCCGGCGCATCGGCCACGATAAAACTGCGCGCATCCGTTGAAAAATAACGGTACGCCACATCGATCGTGATCCCCTGTTCCCGCTCTGCCATCAGCCCGTCCAGGAGCAGGGAATAATCCAAAGACCCATTCCGCCCTTTCACCCGACTGTCCAGTTCAAGCGCTCTCTTTTGATCCGTGTACAGGAGTTTTGCATCGTAGAGCATATGACCGATCAACGTAGATTTCCCGTCGTCCACACTCCCACAGGTAAGAAATTTTAACAGATCCATCATCAAAAA
The DNA here is from genome assembly GCA_910575625.1 of Clostridia bacterium. Lineage (GTDB taxonomy): Bacteria > Bacillota > Clostridia > Lachnospirales > Lachnospiraceae > MGBC164599. The sequence continues at coordinate 45,607 of CAJTFD010000012.1, read as the reverse complement.
TATCCCTCCCTCTTCCGACGTTCCATACTCCCCGTCTCCTCATGGTCGATCACCCGGCTGGTCCGCTCTGACGTGACCTCGCCCAGTGTCTCCTTTACGATCGCGTCCAGCGTATCCGCCTCCGACTCCACAGCACCGGTCAGAGGATAACATCCAAGCGTCCTGAAGCGGATCTTCTTATGCTGGACCTCCTCCCCTTCCCGCAGCTTCAGCCGCTCGTCGTCCACCATGATCCAATTTCCGTCACGGTAGATCACCGGTCTTTCTTTTGCAAAATAAAGAGGGACAATATCTATATGTTCCCGACAGATATACTGCCAGATATCTTTTTCCGTCCAGTTGGACAGCGGGAATACCCGGATGCTCTCCCCCGCATGTATGCGGGTGTTATAGAGCTTCCACATCTCCGGCCTCTGGTTCTTCGGGTCCCACCCGTGGCTCTCGTTGCGGAAAGAGAAGACCCTCTCCTTAGCCCGGGATTTCTCCTCATCCCTGCGCCCGCCGCCGAAGGCCGCCGTAAACTGATAATGATCCAATGCCTGCCGTAATGCCTGTGTCTTCATGATATCTGTATACGCGGCCCCATGGTCGAACGGGTTGATCCCCTGCCTGACACCTTCCTCATTGGTATAGACCAGCATCTCGATCCCCAGCTCTTTCGCTATCCTGTCCCGGAAGCTGATCATCTCGTGAAATTTCCAGGTTGTATCTATATGCAGGAACGGAAAAGGCGGTTTCTCCGGATAAAACGCCTTCATCGCCAGATGGAGCATCACGGAGCTGTCCTTCCCGATCGAATACAGCATGACCGGCCGCTCACACTCCGCGGCCACCTCCCGCATGATATAAATGGCCTCAGCCTCTAATTCATCTAAATAAGATCGTTTTTTCATGATCTTCACCAAACCTTCCTATGACAAAAAGATTCTACATGATAAATGTGATATAAATTTGATATATTACGATCATATTACGGTTCTTTTTCAGAAACCGTCAGAGAGAGCACGGTCGAGACCGGCTCACCTTCTGTGTATTCCAAAGTTATCTGATCCCCCACATCACAGCGGAGCACCTCCATATGATCTGTCAGCGGCACATCGAAGATCAGATCACTGTCCTCCAGCACCAGATAAAAATGGGTATTGCCCTCGATGACGCCCTGGGCAATCCGCTGGATCTCTCCTGTGATCTTCTCGGATCCCTGGGGATCTGAGACGGAGCCGCCGCTTGCCTTCAGCATCTTGATATACGTCTGCTCACAGGACGCCACTGTGTCGCCGATGGCCACGTTCTGGTATTTCTGGATGTTGACCATGGCATATTTTTTCACCAGGCCCGCATTGTCTTTCAAGGCGATGAAGTACGTGGGTTCATCCGCGATGTTCAAAAGCAGCGGGAACGTGGCCGTATACCCTAAGTTCTGTACCTGGCCCTCCGCCGATCCCATGGCTGAATATTCCTCCGCGCCGGCCACTTCATAGTAGCGTGTCTCCTTCGTCCTCTGGTTGATCAGCACGAACCCCACATTGGAGCGGTCGCCGCTGACCGACGTGACGCCCGTGTAGACCCACACGTCGTCATCCAGGGCCAGATAATTATAACCTTCCGTGGTCTTTAAGCAGCCCTTCTGCCCCAGGATGCTGTTAAAGAAACCATTGACCAGCGTCCCGTGATAATCATAGAGCTGGATGAGCAGGTCCGCCGGATACACCCGGTCTACCCAGCTAGGGCACTCTTCCACCGGCATAGACTGGCATTCCCCGGTCACCGCATTACACAAGACCACCTTGCCGATGGTCTGTCCGCCGAAGAGACCGATCGTAAAATCCTTCACCGGACAGATCCAATACGGCGTCCCCTCATCATCAATCTCAAAGCTCAGCTGATCGAAGATATACGTGGGATAACAAAAACGCAGATGCCTGTAGATATTCCGGTTAAAATATTCGGATTGGGAGTAACGGATCCCCGGTGAGAGTTTCACCAGATCCGTATTCTGTGTGGCCATATCGATCGTGATGTAGGCCGGGATACCCTGCTTCTGGTTGGTCAGCCATTTGATCGGGCTGGCATATACCAGCGGCGTCACCCGCACCGGACGGCCTTTCACATTGATCTGGGAATAGATGCTGCTCACCTCGAACTGTGAGACCATGTCCACCATGCTGCCCATCTTCCGGTTGCCCAGAAGCTCTGCGGAATCTTTATCCAGCAGCGGGATCTGATTGTAATCGACCTGCTCCACATCCTCTGCGAAATCCCGCGTCTCCGGCTCTAAGAGCTTCTGGTATTTCTTCGCGTTTATGATTGGTGAGGACAGGACCGAGCCTCCTATATAGAAGAGGAACACTGCACAGAAGAGGATCAGCAGGCATTTCACACTCTTCTTGCCTTTTATGCTCTTTAGACCCTTCAGCTCCTCGGAGAGGTTTCCCCGGCGGCCCTGCCCAGACATGCCCCGCACCGCCGCGATGACCAAGAGTACCGCCAGCAGCGACAGGATAAATGTCCAAAAACCTGCCGCATGGATATTGATCGCCGGCAGCGAGACATAATAATAGATACCGACCAGGACAAGGAGTACCAGCAGGATGATCCCCGTCCGTTTCCAATGCTTCATATTTTCTTCCTTTCTCTCATATCAAACATCTCCAGTTCCTCCGCCACCGGCCTGCGCACCTTCTGCCGGGACACCTCCACGATCTTCAGGGCCGTCATGTCCACCACTTCCGCCTTGACCGGATCCCTGTCCAGATATCCCTGGAACACGCGCATCAGCTCCCTCTCGTCCTCTTCTTCCTCCATATTGATAAAATCCACCAGGACCGCACCGGAGAGATTGCGCAGACGCAGCTGGAACGCGATCTCCTGAGCCGCCTCCAGATTGATCTTGCGGTACGTCTTTCTGCTCTCTTTCTTCGCCACATACCCGCCGGTGTTCACATCGATGGACACAAAGGCTTCCGTCTGCTCGATCACCAGGGAACCGCCGGACTTTAGCCAGACCCGGGGCTTTCGGATGCCCTTTAGGACATGCCCCAGGGAATACAGGTGGTATAAGGACAGGTGCGCATCCTCATACAGGCGCAGTTTCGGCAAATCCTCCGGCTGGAGATCCCGCAGATACGCCTGTATCTCCTCATAGATACCCGGCACGTCAGTCACGATCCCCGCCAGATCCTCCGCACGGGCATTCTGGATGGCCATGAGGTAAAAAGGCCAGGATGCCTCCACCAGGGAGCCTGCGGGCAGGGAGCGGCCTCTCTCACAGATCTGCCGCAGGCGTTTTTTTAACAGATCAAGTTCCCGGAAGATCTCCTGCCGGTCCGCGCGGCGGGCGTTGGTGCGCACAAGGATCCCGTATCCACCGGAGGGCTCCGGCTCCATAGCGCTCTCCATATATCCCCTCATGCGTATCCGGTCGCTGCCTGAGAGCTTCCGGGAGAGCCGCAGCTGCGCGCCGGGGGCTTCCAGGACCAGATAACGGCCCGTGACCGACAGCCGCGAAGTCACCGCCGGACGCTTTCCCCGCATCCGCTCCCGGGATACCTGCACCAATAACCGGTCACCCGCCTTCAGATGATACGGACCGTTCACCTGCCGCCCGCCGTGATCATCGGAGCGGCCCACATAGATGGCCTGCTCCTGTTCCGACAGATCATAGAAACAAGTCCTATTTTTATCGATCCGCACAAAAGCCCCGCGGATATCAGGCAGGACCCGCTCCACCTGCCCCACGTAGATATTGCCGAAAACGCCCGCCTGTTCCAAAGGAGGCAGCAAGACCTCCGCCACCCGTCCTTCCTCCATCCAGGCGCAGACAGGGCATCCTCTGCCCTCTCCCGGCATCTCTGTGATGACCAGCTTACCCAAGGGCCTCACCCAATTCCCCGAGGGGGATGAACCGGGACAGCCCGTCCCCTCCTTTGTCTGCATAGACCTCCAGCTTGTGGATCGCATAGCTGTAAGGCACGACCGAGACCCCTTTAAAGGCCGCCAGGGCTTCCAGGACCATCCGCGGTTTTACATGATCCCCGCTGGAGGCGGCCAGGAGCATGGAACAGGTAAACGGGTCTTCCCGCAGGACTTCCAGCCTATAGATACCCGGACGGATGTCCACCGTCTTTGTGCCGCCTTTCGTCTCCTTTTCAACCAAGACAGACGGCTGTCCACAGAAATCTTCCACATCCCGGGCCGTCAGCCCGCTCTCTTTCAAAAAACGGACCTCATAGCCTGCCGCGGCTGTCAGGGCCATGGCGTTATATTTCTTGCCCTCCGGGATCTGTCGGACGCCCAGGACCCGGAAGCCTTCCGCCATGACATCGTCCAGCCGCCGCGCCAGGATTTCCGATGTCATATCTTCCGAAGCCCCCTCTCTCAGCTCCATGTCGAAATACTCACCGCTGCTGGAGAGGCCCAGCCCCAAAGGCGCGGCAAAAGACATGATCATATGGGGCCTAAAGCCGCTGGAAAAGGCTATGGGGATCTTCGCCCTGCGCACCGCTTTTTGGAAATAGCGCATGGTGTCCAGGTGACCCAAGAAACGGGCCGGACCGTATTTTTCAAATTTAACCCTTACTTTCAACGCACACACCTCCTTTATGCCGTGCGGCCCCGCAGCCGGAGCATGCCTGACGGCAATTGGGCGTGACCGTTCCTTCTTGTGCCCGCACCCACTCCTTTTCCAAAAATCCCCGGTCCACACCCGCGTCGATGAAATCCCAGGGGAGGAGCTCACCGATCCCCCGCTCCCGCAGGGTGTACCATGTGATGTCCACACCCGTGTCCGCAAACGCCTGATCCCACAACTCCTGATGGAAATACTCGCTCCACGCGTCGTACATGGCCCCCAGCTCATACGCCCGCGCGATGACCGCCGCCGCCCGCCGGTCCCCCCTGGCCAGAAAACCTTCCAGGGCCGCCACATCCGCTTCATGCCAATTGTAACGGATACTCTTGTGGTTCACCTGCCCGCGCATCTCCTCCCGCAGCAGGGCCACCCGCTCCAGGTAGATCTCCGGACTGGCCATCGCCGCCCACTGGAACGGCGTAAAAGGCTTCGGCACAAAAAACGAGGTGCTGACTGTGATCTGCACTTTCCCCTGCCGCTGTTCCTTCGGTATCTCGTAATAGGCTTCCGCGATCTGCTGCGCCAGGTGGGCGATACCTTTTACATCCGCCTCATCCTCCGTGGGCAGACCCAGCATGAAATACAGCTTGACCCGGTTCCACCCGCCCCGGAAGGCCTCACTGGCTCCCTCCAAGATCACATCCTCGGTCAGCCCCTTGTTGATCACATCCCGCAGCCGCTGAGACCCGGCCTCCGGCGCAAAAGTCAGGCTGCTCTTCTTCACATCCTGGACACGGCTCATCACCTGCAGGGAGAAAGCATCGATGCGCAGAGACGGCAGCGATACATTCACACACTCTTCCTTGAACTCTTCCAATAAAAATTCCAGCAGCTCTTCCAGATCCGTATAGTCGCTGGAGCTGAGAGAACTCAAGGATATCTCCTCGTGCCCAGTGCTCTCCAACATGACCCGCGCCTGCTGTTTTAAAAGCTCCACATCTTTCTCCCGGGCCGGCCGGTAGATCATCCCCGCCTGGCAGAAACGGCATCCCCGGATACACCCCCGCTGGATCTCCAGCATGACCCGATCCTGCGTCGCCTTGATGTTGGGCACCACCGGGGCTTTGGGATACCCCGCCTGTCCAAAATCCGTGAGCACCTGCCGGGTGACCTTTGCAGGCACCCCCGGACGGTTAGGCGAGAAAGATCTCAAAATACCGTCCTCCCCATACTCAGCATCGTAAAAAGCTGGTACATAGATGCCGGGGATCTGCGCGGCTGCCTCCAGGAACTCTTCTCTGGATCTGCCCTGCCGTTTCATTGCGGCATAAGTGTCGAGGAACTCCGGATACGACACCTCCCCCTCCCCGATATAAAACAGGTCGAAAAACGGCGCCAGCGGTTCAGGGTTAAAGACACAGGGCCCGCCCCCGATCACCAGCGGATCTTCTTCTCCCCGGTCTTTGGCACAGATCGGGATCTGGCTTAAGTCCAGGACCTGCAGGATGTTCGTATAGCACATCTCATATTGGATAGTAATGCCCAAAAAGTCAAAAATTTTGACGGGATCTTGGGATTCCAACGCAAATAATGGGATATTTTCCTGGCGCATGACCTGATCCAGATCCGTCCAAGGTGAAAAAACCCGCTCACACCAGGTGTCCTCCCGCTCATTGAACATATGGTAGAGGATCTGCATCCCCAGATGGGACATACCGATCTCATATACATCCGGAAAACACATGGCGAAGCGGATATCCACTTTTTCGGGGTCTTTGACCACACTGTTCACCTCATTGCCTGTATATCTTGACGGTTTCTCTATTTTTAGTAATATCTCATCATCTAAGGCTGATCCATTCATATCTTTCCTTTCGTTTTTTGTATAAATGTGGCAAAATGCTGATCATCCATATTATATACATTTTGTATGAGAACTGCAAGCAAATATCTTTGATTTCACACATCCGCCAAAACAGGACAGACTGGGTCCACACCAGATTCCAGCCTGTCCTGTCTATAATATTCTAAAATAGATAAAAAAACATGCAGAAACGGTGCCGTGTAACAAGACACAGCACCGCCGCATAAATCATCAGATCACTCTTCTTCCTCCAGAATGCTATAGACATCTTCCGTCTGCTTCCCAAAGAATACTTTGATAGCCGATATGACCATCAGCGCAAAGATCAATAACGTGATCGCACCTCCAATCGTCGCCAGGGACTTCACGCCATCCAGGCCCTGTGCACCTCTGCCGAAAGCGGCCATCACCACAGCCATCGCGCCGATGACAATACCCCAGACCACTTTTACCCTCGCCGGAGGCTCCGTTCCGATCGGAACATCTTTCACACAGAGAGAACCCATGTTTGTCAGCGTAGCATCAGCCGCCGTCACAAAGCTCATAACAATCACGACGATATTGATGAGCACCATCACATTTCCAAAAGGCAGTTCCTGCAAAAATGACCACAATGCCGCCAAGGAACCTTTTTCCGCACAGATCTTCACCAGATCCAGCTGTCCGGAAATTTGCATATCAATCGCCGTATTCCCCCAGATCCCGAACCAGACCATACCAAAGACCGCAGGGAGGATCCAGTTCACGATCATAAATTCCCGGATAGTCCGACCATGGGACAGGATAGCCAAAAGGACACCCATGATCGGCGCATAGGCAATCCACATACACATATTGAAGATCGTCCAGCTCTTTGTCAACGGTCCGCCGCCGATATCGATGGGATCCAGACCCCAGACCCAGAAATTATCCAGCCAAATGGCAAGTCCGCCCAAACTATTGCGGAGGATGTAAAGCGTCGGCCCCGTGATGAACAGGAAGATCAGCAACCCGTAATACAGATAAGCATTGGCATTTCCCACGACTTTTAACCCTTTATCCATCCCCACATAAGAAGAAACGGTAAACAATGCAGTTACGATCATGCCCCCGATCACATAATACATTAGGTTTGTGTTGACCCCATACAGGGACAGACCGTCTGCCACGGTGGATAAGAGCACCGCAGAGGGCATAAAATCCATAGGGCATGAACGTCCATTCGTAGAAGGAACGGCCCATGGCAAAACGAGCGGCCTTTGGGGTAAAAGCCTTGATCCCAAATCCATCTAGTTCACCCCCGACGTTGCCATAGAGCAGTATGGGGAAATTCACGCCCCATGTTACGATACCCACGGCAACGCCGCCCGTGAGCGACATGGCAAACCAGGAGCCCAACGAAAATTTGGGCTTGGCATCCGGCCCGCCTAGTCTGATATTGCCCGTCTTTGAAAAACAGATGACAAAGACAACGATCAGACTCAGCATACATACAATCTGGAACAGCCATCCAAAATTATCCAAGATCAGGCTGAACAATATGCCGGTCCCCTGTATCAGGGCCTGGTTATTGACTATCCCAATGATAGCTGTAATCCCGAAGATCGAAAGGCTACTGATGAAGACGCCTTTTCTTATTTCAAGATTTCTCCCTCCAGGCGGAGGTTCTTTTTTATTTTTTCCTCGCATAGACTTTAGTTCTTTTTAGTCTGTCTTAGCAGTAACACGGCCATGATAAGCCCCACCACCCCAAAGACCAGCATCACATAGAAAATCGCTGTATAGCCTGCAGCTCCCGGATGAGCATCCAGCAAACTGCCGCAGAGCGTACTCATGAACACATCCGGTAAAAATCCGATGACCGAGATCAGCCCCACAGCCATCCCCATCACATCCATCGGGATGTTTACTTCATCAACCGTCGCGAAATAAATCCCCCGCATGGCAAAGATTGCCACACACAGCACAATCATTGCGATCATCAACACAGGCAATGCCGAGACGGGTGCCACAATAATCGCCGCCAGACCTGCGATCATCAGCGCATAACACCCGATGATCACTTTCGTGATCGAATGCATTTTATCCGCCAAAATCCCGCCCAAAGGCGCAGCTACAAATTGGATGATATACGTCCTGGCAATTGAGATGAACGCAGCCATAGAGGCTGAAATCTTAATGACATTCGTAAAATACGGAGTCAGATATGTACTCCCCAGGTAAATACTGTAACAGCAGATGATAACTGCAGCGATCATCCACACTGCCGGGGTCTTTAGGATGACCAGGATATCAGCCACCCCCGTTTTTTTCTTTTCCAATCCCACTCTCACTGTCCCCTCCGGCTTGTCATCTTCCAATACAAACCAGATCAGAAGACCCGAAATGATACAGAGTACAGCCATGACCAGGATGATCCCTCTCAGTCCGCCCAGACCCTCTCCCATCTTTGTGAAGAGATAGAGGGTGGCAAAGGAGACGATCGTTGAACAGATCCCTCTTCCGCCTTCCACAAACCCAAAAATCCGCCCCTGCTCCTCGCTGGTCCCCAGTCTCCGGGTAGCTTTCATCATAGCCGACCAGTATGTGAGCGTGGTAAAAATCCCCCATAAGATATACATGATGACCTGTCCCACAAAACCAGGATACGTCGCATACCAAAACCCTACCAGGCCCGAACCGAACATAGAAAAAGTCATCAATTTCCTGGAAGAAAAACGGTCTGCCAGCCAGCCGCCCGGCGCATAACAGATCATAGTAGTGATACCGAAGATACTCAAAGTCAGGCCAAACTGTGTATTATTGAGCCCGGACGCTTCCATGACCGCATCGTAATACGTCCATCGCAGATATGGCAGCAGATATATCGTCATGGACGCGAGACAGATTACAAAAATATTCAGATACGTTTTCTTGCTAAATCCATTTTTCATCTCCACCACCCATCATTTCTTTACGCTTGCTTCCGCAGCGCGGACAACCTCGTCCATCTTTGCCAGAATATCATCCGACAGAGTCTCTACCTTGTACTCTTCTAGGATCGTGCGCACTTTTTTGGCCGCACGCTGTTCCATGGTCAGAGAGCCATCCGCCTCCCATGCCTCATAGGAACGCCTCTCCAAGATATCCGGATAGTAAAACTCCGTTTTAAAATATTCCATGGTCTGTTCGCTGGCCATGAAATTCCCGCCTGGGCCAGCCTCATCAATGTATTCCAGTCCAATCCGTTCCTCATTGACAGCCACCCCGTCACAGTACCGTTTGGCCATGCCGATGATCTCATTGCACACATAGAGCATAGTAAGCGATCCGGTCAAGCCGATATCTGTAAATCCACAGTCATGAACAAGATTGCCTCCTGTGAGCAGGCTCATGATCGTCTGGAAAGAACATTCAATCCCCGCCTGGGCGTCCACGACTTTTGATTCCGTGGCCCCTGCCATATCAAAAGAGGGAATCCCTATATAGCGTAAGATCTCATTGGACGCGCCCAAGAGCAGGCTTGTGGACGGTGCACCGTAGGGCGTGTGCATTGTCGCCATGTCCAGAGGTGTGCCGGATGTACCGCCGATGAAGGGTGCACCTGGGCACAGGATCTGATTGATCACCAGCCCCACAAATGTATCCGCCAGCCCTACAGCCAGAGAGCCTGCGATGGTCACCGGTGAGGTGCCGCCCATGATCATACCCGGCGTATAGAGTGTGGGCACACCATATTTCGTGGTCACAAATACTTTTTCCATGGCTTCCTTCGTATGCTTTAATGGAGAGGTGGGCTCACTGTAAATGATAACAAATGGTTTCTCAGCCATCTTCTCCTCACTCCCTGCAACAGCCGCACATAATTTCAGGACATATTCCAGATTAGATGCGTTGAATGCCCATGTACAAATTGGTTTCTTCGTATTGCGGAGCATGGCATCCACTTCATGCACATCCGCCAGATCCTCTGTCTGGTCAGCAATCATACAAAGTGACATAGCATAATCTATATGCGGAAGCGCGTCCTGTACCTTTGCCGCATTGGCTGCGTCCTGCTTCTGCGGTTTCCGGCGTTCCCCTGTGTAAGGATCAATGAAAAAACAGCAGGTGGGGCCTGCACCAAAATATGTATTCCTCCCTGTGAGGATCATGGATTCTTTTCCATCCCGGTCATACATCTGGATGCTCTTCGGCGCTGTGCGGATACAGTCTTTCACCAACTGTTTGGGAATCTTCACATGGACGCCATCCGCTGTACAGCCGTTTTCCACCAGCAGTTCCACTGCTTTATCATAATAAATGTTCACACCTGTCTCTTCCAGAATCGTAAACGCTGCTCCCAAAATCTCATCTTTTTCCTGATCTGTCAAAATCTCCACTTTTAATCTGCTCTTCATATCATTTTCCTCCTTAAATATAGGCATCTGCCAATCCCATAAATGACTCCTCAATCCCAAACTCTTCCATCACGGCCTTCACAGCCGCCTTCTCCTCCGCCGAGAGTACCGGTTTCTGGTAGCTGTCCAGACGCATCTGCATCTGTTTTTTCAGATTATCGTCAAAGACCTGCGCGCCATTCTCCTGCGGACCACGCACGCTCAACGCCGGGATACACAATTCCTCACGGCAATAGTCCAGTGTATGCTCTTCCATCAGATACTGCCCTGCTGGACCTACTTCCTCCACCACCTCCAAAGCCAGCGTCTCCGTGTCGACCTCAAACTCCCGCATATACCGGTTAACAAAACGGATGATCTCAAAGTCTACCAGAATTTTTTCAAAAGACGCAGCCAGATATCCATCCATGATCCCCGCGCTCTGGAATACCACATCCACCCCAGCCAGACGGCAAGACAGATAGGTGAGCATGGACTCGTAACCAGCCTGCGCATTTACAATCTTCGCGTCAGAGAGCGCACCTCCAGCCCTACAGGGGATTCCATAAAAAGCCGCCATCTTTTTCGCGTATTTATAGCACAATGCCCCTTCCGGCGAACCCACCGCGATACTGCAGGACTTCATATCCGCATTGGTGGACTGAGAGCCATAGACGACCGGCGCACCCGGCGCAAACATCTGGGAGAGTGCCACCACAGAAATCACCTCCGCGTTGAGTACCGCCAGCTCACCGGCCAGAGTGACCGGAGCCGTCGTTCCGCCCATGGCGGCTGCCGTAATCGCAATCGGCTGCCTGTATTTCAGATAAGTAAAAAGTGTCTCTGTCATGTTGATGTCAAACTGCAAAGGCGTGTTGGTGTTTACCATGGTAAATAACCGAGGATGCGCTCTCAACTCCTCCTCTGTTATACTGTACCGGGCCATCGTCATCTTCATGATCGTTTCCATCTGCTTGTAATCGCCACAGGCCGTCCACAGGGTCTTTTCCGTCAGGCCCATCGCGATATAATGCAGGAACACGGAAGCGATATCGGAAGGAATCTCTTTTGGCTGACATGGCGTTCCGCCGTTGAAGAGATAATCCTCGTTTGTCTCAAACAGTTGGATCATCTGCACAAGATCCTTCAAATCCGCCTGCCTGATCGTCCCGTCTTTTTCCATGATCTCTGTTGCACCGGCACAGGGGGCATTGTAGGTCACGCCACTTCCAAGCGCAATATCATATTTAGGATTTTTGGCATGGATCGACACGGACGCAGGGGCCATCTCCACATATTTCATGATCTGCTCCTCTGTGAAATGCGCCACATCACCGTCCATCTGGATCCCATGTTCTTTTAACACCTCCACCGCATCCGGATGATGGAACTTCACACCGGTGGTCTTAAGGATCTCCATGCTGGCTTCATGGATTTTTTGTACGTCTACACTCATTTTTCTCTCCTCTCCTTGATCTAGATAATCCCATGTGTACAGATCCGTTTTTGTTAACTTGTTAACTTTTGGGTCCTAAAAAATGCTAATCTAAAATTAGCATTTTACTTCAAGTATCTCCTGATATTCCGTTCGATCAGTGCCGTGCATTCCTGTGCAGCTTTCTCAGCCACACCTGGCTGGGTATAATCCGCCATATGCTCCATCAGCATCCCATGTGTGATCAGACAGTTCGTCCTGCTCAAAAACTTTGCATCTTCATAATCAAGCATCCCTTCATTCGCGCCGCGCCGCATCCATATGTAGTCGCGTTCCTCTATATTCCCGCTGAGCAGAGAACAGATCAAAAAGGCATCCTGCTTATAGAGTAGCGATTCCGGAAAAATTTTATAGTAGTCAAACAGCGCAATCTCCAACTGGTCATTGTACTTCCCCCAAAATAGATTCTCATAAATGGGTGGGTTCGCAAATGCGTGTCTGTTAAAATTTTCCCATCCCAGGATATTCTTTTCTATGGGATCCTTCTCAATGTCATTAATTTTTTTCAATGTATCTAGATAGTCAGAGATACATGTGATTGAAGCAAGGACTATCAGATGACATAGATTTTCAAAATGCCTATAAATCACTGTAGGGGTCACACCCACCCGCTTGGCCACTTCTCTGGCTGTTACACCCTCCATCCCCTTCTCCTGGATAATCTGGCAAGTGGCCGCTACCAATCTCTTCTTCGTATCGTTTTTAGCCTCCATCATCCCACCACAGCTGACCGCTGTCCCTTTCCATTGAAATTGTCGTTCGGATGATGTTAATAAGTTACTCTCTTAATTAACTTGTTAACATCATTATAACATAAACCCAATCATTGTCAAGTAATTTTTTAAATCATATGATAAAATGTCCGACAAAAGAGTATCGCGGAACCATGTTTTTGTCAATTTTGCGAAATCACATCAAAAAACGATGTCATGTAATAAGACACCGTTTTTGATATCATCTGGCCACTCCTCTTCTCCTACCAGACATTTGCCCTGTCCTCATCCAAATCACTGCCCATCCCTTTTCTGCAGCCCGAAAGAATGCATCATAGTCGAAATCTCTATATCCTGCACCATCATGAGTGCTGCCTTCATACCGCCTAGGTCAGCAATCATCTCCCCTTTCTCCAGTTCATCATTGACCGCTTGTGAAGCTTCATAGTCTGACTCCTCCTGCCAGTCATCATAATTTCCATTTTTGTCAAACTGTGCACCGCTCGTATCAAACGCATGGAAAATCTTCATGACCAATCGTCTATGCGCTGACTGTGGCAAGCACAGCCTCTTAACGCTGATCCAGATTGAAAGCTCCAACTAATGTGCCACAGAAGATATTGATGGAATTACCCGATGGCTCATAGTAGACATTGACCTCTCTGGTCAACATACTTCAAAGGTCCAGGTTGACTTTCTGGTTGAACTTTTCCCGCTTCATTTCTCCTTTCCCAATCCATTGCAAGATCATAAAACTAACAGCCAGTTCCTGAAGATTTCCGCTCCCTATCCCATCATAGATCCCAGGACCTGGTTTACAAGTTTTCCATCAGCCTTACCTTTTACCTGGGGCATGAGCTGTTTCATGATCTTGCCCTTATCTTTGTTTGTGGGCGTCTCAATCCCCAGCTCCTTAAGGACCTCTTGGATCACGACCCGGATCTCCTCCTCATCCATCATCTTCGGGGCAAATTCCTGATAGACCGCGATCCTGCCCTGACACTCCTCTATGATGTCTGTCCTGTCCGCAGGTGTCAGGTCCAGGGTCTCTTGGGTCTGCTTGATCTCTTTTAAGATCACTTCGTTTTCTTCAGCCTCCGTCAGATCCTCCCTCTTGTCGATCGCTTTGTTTTTCAAAGCCGCCAGCAGCATGGACAGGGAGTCCTTGCGGGGCTTATCTTTCTTTTTCATGGCTTGCATCATTTCGTTTCTGACTTCATCTATCTTACTCATACTATACACCTCCTGAGCTGATCGTTTGTCTGCTAGAGCGTGTCTTAAAAATCATTCACGCCACCTGCACGCCCCACTTTGCGGTATATCTTCTCCTCATTCGGTTGCCGTAGCCCGCTACGCCGCCCTCATTCGGCGAAAATCTCCCACAAATTGTGACATGCAGTTGACATAAAGCATTTTTAAGACACGCTCTAAAAACAATTATACCGGATCATTTGTAAAAAGTCCATGAAAAAAGGTTATTTTTCCCATTTAAAGATGATGATCCCGACAATGGCGAGGACCATCCCCAATATCTTTCTCCACTCCAGGGGCTGTTTCTCCACACCGAACATCCCGAAGAGTTCGATCAGGTACGCGACGGCCAGCTGGGAGATCACGATCAGCATGACGGACTTTGCCGGGCCAAGGGCACTCATGCTCTGTATAACGGTCACCGTGATAAACGCGCCGATCACGCCGCCCAGCAGCGTATACTTGGGTTCCGTCTGTAAGAGCGTGGACACCGCAGGACGCCCTGTAAAGAACCATGCGGCCACGCAGACCACAAAAGCTGTGATCTGTACCCAGCCCGTGGACACCCAGAGGCCCGCCTGCTTTGTCACCTGTGTGTTGAAAACGCCCTGGATGCTCATCAGGGCACCGGATACCAACGCTATGAGGATACCAAACATTTCTATTCCCTCCTGGATCTGTCATTTCTGCCAGTATCCCCATATCCCGGGAAAATTATGCTCATTCTATATCCATTTCAATCCCCATATCCTGATAAACTGCGGAGATATCCCCCCAGGAGAATCCCCGGCGTGCGAGGTAGTTGGTCAGCCGCTGATATTCTCTGCGGGAAAATACTGTCTGCCCACCCACTTTTTTCTCGATCATTTCCCCGATACTGGCTTTCTCATCGGGTTCTTGCTCCACACACAACTCCTCCCAGGCTTCCTGGACCAGAGCGGATGGGATCCCTTTTTGATAGAGTTCCTGGAACAGACGACGGCGGCCTTTTCCATTTGAACGTGTGCGCAGATAATTGTCCGCGTACCGTTTGTCGTCTATGTATCCATAAGACTTTACATAACGGATGGCCTCATCCACCACTTCCGTGGGATAACCACTCTGTTCCAGTTTCTGCCGGAGGCCTTTCTCCGTCCGGTCCATATATTCCAGCAGATGCAGTGCACGCAGTTTCGCCTTTCTCAATACATCAGGATCCATATGAACTCTCTCCCATATCTTTTTATGAAATCTCTGTCAGGTCATCCATATCGGTCCCATCGTCCATGGCCGTATCCATGGCCAACAGATCCTCATCCAGGAAATCCGGGGCGCCCTCCCCAAAGATCTCCTGTTCCATGCTCTCCAGATCTCCGTCCGACATCTCATCCGACGTTCCTGCTCCTGTCCCCAAGTCTGCCCCGGCCTCTGCCGCCGCTGTTGCCTCAGCTGTTCCTTCGGCCGTTTCGATCGCTCCGTCCGTCTCTGTCCCTTCTGTCTCTCCGGCCTCCTTTGTTTCTTCCGCTTTTTTCTTACCTGCTCTCTTTTTGGATGTCTTCGCGGGTTTCTCTGCCTTCTCCGCTCCCTTCCCATCCTCTTTCTCGTCTTCCGCCTGCACACCCAGCCCGTACTGTTCACGGACTTTCTTCTCGATCTCCTGGCAGACCTCTGGATTTTCCTGCAGGAATTTTTTCGCGTTCTCACGCCCCTGCCCGATCTTCTGGCCGTTGTAGGAGAACCATGCCCCGCTCTTTATGACCACGTTCACACCGACGGCAAGATCCAGGATATCCCCTTCCCTGGATATGCCCTGTCCGAACATAATGTCAAATTCTGCCGTCTTGAACGGAGGCGCGACTTTGTTCTTGACCACCTTGACTTTCGTGTGGTTACCCACCATCACGCCGCCCTGCTTGAGTGTCTCCCCTTTCCGGACATCCAGGCGGACAGAGGAATAGAATTTCAGCGCACGGCCTCCCGTCGTCACCTCCGGGTTGCCGAACATCACGCCCACTTTTTCACGGAGCTGGTTGATGAAGATCACGATGCAGTTGGATTTGCTGATGATCGCCGTCAATTTGCGCAGGGCCTGGGACATGAGGCGCGCCTGCAGGCCCACATGGGAATCCCCCATATCCCCTTCAATCTCCGCCTTCGGCACCAACGCCGCCACCGAGTCCACGATCACAATATCCACCGCGCCGGAGCGCACCATCGTCTCGGTGATCTCCAATGCCTGCTCCCCATTGTCTGGTTGGGAGATATACAGATTGTCGATATCCACCCCGATCTTTTTTGCATAGACAGGATCCAGGGCGTGTTCCGCATCGATGAACCCGGCAATCCCACCCAGTTTCTGGACCTCAGACACCATGTGCAGGGCTACCGTGGTCTTACCGCTGGATTCCGGGCCGTAGACCTCCACCACCCGGCCCTTGGGGATACCGCCCACGCCCAAGGCCAGATCCAGACTCAGACAGCCTGTGGGATAGGTCGCCACATTCATGTTTGCGGTGGCCTCGCCCAGTTTCATGATCGCACCCTTCCCATAATCTTTCTCTATCTGCCCAAGGGCAGCTTCCAATGCCTTTTTCTTTTCTTCTGTCATGCTGGCTCTTCTCCTTCTATAAAAAATATCATATAACCGTCCAGCTCCTTCACAGCAAGATAGCGGACTGCCGGATAGTTACCATATCATGTTCCTCTTTGTGAACTTATGTTCGTTTTTCTATCGTCTATCATAGTATATGTGATGCGTAAAGTCAACCACAATTTACTTTTTTTCGAAAGTTTACAGTTTCTTTATATTAAAAAGACCAATCGGTCACATGAAGGTAAGTCCCGCTCAGGCGGTATTGGATAGGCTACAATAGACTGATCAAGAAAGGATCTATATCGAGAATGATCTTAAGATATAAATTGGGGAGGGCTTTTATACCCTCCTGCTTTTATTATTTTTCAGATAAATTTCTGTTTTCTGGCAATCTGCACGAACTCTTTGTTGTTCTTCGTCCTGGCGAACATGTTCAGGACCTGCTCCACCGCCTCCTCCGACTTCATACCGTTTAAGGCTTTGCGCATATTGTAGACAGCCTCCTGCTCCTCCACGCTCAGCAGCAGATCCTCCCTGCGGGTACTGGATTTCGCGATATCGATAGCCGGGAAGACCCGTTTTTCCTGCAGTTTCCGGTTGAGGACCATCTCCATGTTCCCTGTCCCTTTAAATTCCTCGTAGATCACATCATCCATCTTGCTGCCCGTATCCACCAACGCGGTGGCGAGGATGGTCAGGCTCCCCCCTTCCCGCATGTTCCGGGCCGCTCCGAAGAAACGTTTCGGCATGTGCAGGGCCGCCGGATCCAGACCACCAGACAGAGTCCTGCCACTGGGCGGGACCGTCAGGTTATACGCCCTGGCCAAGCGGGTGATGCTGTCTAATAAGATCGTCACATCCTTCTTATGTTCCACCAGCCTCTTCGCACGCTCGATGACCATCTCAGAGACCCGCTTGTGGTGCTCCGGCAATTCATCAAATGTGGAATAAATGACCTCCACATTTTTCCCCACGATGGCCTCCCGGATGTCTGTGACCTCCTCCGGCCTCTCGTCGATCAGCAGGATGATCAGATGCATATCCGGACTGTTCTTCAACAGGGATTTGGCCACATCTTTCAACAATGTCGTCTTCCCTGTCTTAGGCGGGGATACGATCATCCCCCTCTGGCCCTTCCCGATCGGATTGATCAGGTCCGCGATCCGCATGGCCATACTCCCGCCCTGCCGCTCCAGGATCAAGCGCTCATTTGGGAAGATCGGCGTCATATCCTCAAAATTATACCGCCGCATATCATTGGGTGCGATCCCGTTGATGGAGGTCACGAACAGGAGCGCACTGAACTTTTCCGACTGGGTCTTGATCCGTATGTTTCCCTGGAGGATGTCCCCTGTCTTCAGTCCGAACCTGCGGATCTGGGAGGGCGACACGTACACATCGTTTTCCCCCGGCAGATAATTGGCGCACCGGATAAAACCGTAACCATCCGGCATCACCTCCAAGATCCCGTCTGCTTTCTGCCCGCTGTCCAGCTGAGCCGTGTCCATAGGGATCCGCTCCTCCGCGCGGCCTGTGTCCCGCACGGCCGGCTTTTCTTCAGTCTTTGTCTCTGTTTTCTCTGTTTTAACTTCTGTCCTCGCCTCCTCCTTTTCTTTATCTCTCTCATCTTCCTCCAACATGGCTTCCACCAGCTGGCTTTTCTTTAACGCAGAAATACCTTTAAGCCCTCTTTTTTTTGCCAAATCCCGCAAAGCTGCTACTGACAGGGATTCATATTTTTCTCTCATTGCTCCCTCTTTCTCTTAACTGGGTGACTGGGTAACTATTCTATAAATGCCCACACTGGGATAGCCCGTGTGCCCGCACATGGATATTTAGTGAAATTCTGCAGGACGATCTTTCATCTGCAGAGCGGCTGGATAGTCTGTCCGAACTGACAAAAGATATTTGGGACCGGTCTACCGGCCTGGACAGGATCGACGTATATCTCGGTAAATCTCATAAGTATACACATTCTATCACACAATCCGCCAAAAGAAAAGCCCTACTTTTTCTTTCCCAGGCAATGAAAGAAGAAACTCTCCTCAGGATCATACGCAAAGAACTGTCTGCGGCAGATCTGCAGGATATCCGCATCGTCCGTGGCAAATGCCTGGAAACTGTAGACCGTCTCCACAGGTCTCACACCCTGTAACGCTGTATTTGCGGTACTTCGATATATTTCTGAAAATGGAGTGATGACCGCCGCGGCCAACAGCAGCGCCACCACCCATCGGCCCCATCGCCCCCGGCACTCCAGCACATAACGCATCAGGCTCACCGACAGGATAAAAAGCCCCGGGATCGAAGCCCGCATGGCAAAATCATTGGCCGCCGTCATCTTATACACAGGGATCAGCGCCAGCTCCAAAAAAGCCAGCCACAGGTACGCATACTTCCTCAGATGCCTCCGCAAAAGCAGCAGGTACACCCCGATCTCCAATGCAAAAAACAGAAGATACGGCAACAGGAGATCTTTTGCCCGGTAATACTTGAAGATCCACCCTCTCACCGGCAGGCTCTCGGAATTGGACAGATAGAAACTGCCAAAGACCAGGAGCAGCGTCAGCGGAAGCAGCGCGTTTTCCCAGGTGAGGGCCTTCTTCCAGTCCTGTTTTTCCCTGAAGAGGGAGTAGACCGCCAGCGGGATCATGCCAAATGTAGCAAAAGGTGAGTAAGCAAATGTTAAAGAACATAAGCCTGCCGACGAGGTGTTGCCGCGCAGATTGAGGAACAGGGCCAGGATCAGCCATGTGGGGATCGCCTGGTTGAACACCCAGTATAACAGCGTCGTATTGGACGAATATTGAAAATAAGTACACCACCACTCCAAATGGTCCCCCAGCCCAAAATCCCCCCGCAGCAGCCGGTAACCAATGGCATCCAGCCCGCCAAAGAAGATAAAGATCCCCGGGATCACCCAGGAACACCTTTTCAGATACCTGTGGATCTGGTACAGGACCAGCATCACACCCAGGTAAGCCCAGACCAGCAAAAATACATTTGCTAAGATCTCACCGCCCCCAAATACCTTTGCCAACAGCGCAGGCGGCAGCCAGAAACAGAAATAATACACAAAAGCCACCTCACCGCTGCCCATCACCGCCCGGACAGCTGACCGCTGAGCGGAGAGATCATAAAACACAGGCCAGGGCTGCTGCACCAGATCCCGGTAGATCGGATTGCGCACGAAATAATCGCTGTTCTGATAAGAAAAACCACCGATCCCGCTGAACAAGACCCAGATAAAGACCACTACGCATACAGTGATCCAGTACTCAGGCTTGTATCCAAACCCCACACGTCCTCCTTTTACACACAGATCCCTGCTCACGCGCAGGAACAGCCACAGTGACAACAGGATGAAAAAAACCGCCAGCGGGAACTTAAGCCAGCCGCCAAAAAACAGCCAGACCGGAAAAAAAACGTATAAGAGAGACAGCGCCATGCCCTTATCCTGCCACAGCCCCTGTCCCCATCTGAGATATCTATCCATCTGATCTTTTGGATATCCTTTCTTAAAAATGTCTGATCTACAGCTGTCCTGTATTCTACCAGATACTGGGCGGATCTGCAAGATGTGGTAAAAAATCCTGTATACGTCCAAAATATGTTTTTCTATCTATTGACAAAGCAGTTTCCTCTATATATAATAATACCGTATGTTTCCGGCGAAATGTCCGTGTCTCTTCACCGGAAAGCAAAAGATGATAATTTATTTTAGATCATATCGCACAATGGGAGGTACGACAGTTGGCTAATATCAAATCCGCAAAGAAAAGGATCTTAGTAAACAGGACAAGGGCTGCCAGGAATAAAGCAACTCGGTCCGCTGTAAAGACTTCTATCAAGAAAGTATACGCAGCCATTGACCAGAAAGATAAAGAGGCAGCAAACGCTGCTCTGTCAAACGCTGTTTCAACGATCAGCAAGGCAACATCAAAAGGTGTTTATCATAAGAACACTTCATCCAGGAAGATCGCGCGTTTATCAAAAGCAGTCAACGCTCTTGACTAGACGGATCTGTGAGGATCATGAGAAGGACAGCCCTCCCCTCTTGGGGCTGCCCTTCTTTTTTTTCGTATAGGAAACTTCGTCCCCTATATGATAAAACCCTCCGGGGGATGCACACTCCGCGCCAAGGAAACATGGCTGTTGGTGCAGCCGCGCTCCGGCGCGAGAGTCTGGCAAGCCAGACTCTCAGAGTGTCGACAAAGTCGCCACTCTGGTAAAATTCATGGCTTACGCCATAAATTTTAATGCTGGAGGATAAAAGCCCGATCTGCTCGCACAAGGGCTGAAGCCCCTACAGATCGGGCTTTTTGCAAGTAGCCGGAAGTAAATTCCGTCTACTTGATCCCAGTTCGAGGGCACAGCCCTTCGAGCACCCATGGCTAAACAGACACTTTGTCTACAGTCTGAGAGTCTGGCAAGCCAGACTCTTTTTTCTATCCTGTCAGCCGGCTGCACTGTATTTCACGATCAAAAGCTCCACACTCAATCTGTCCCCCAGCCGCCCAGTCTTCACATCCTCCTCCGCACTGGTCAGATCCTCCACCGCCTGCCGGAGTTCCTCTTTCCCATAAGATTTCACACACTTCACATAATTCCTCGCCGCAAAACCGGGGACCCCCAGGATCCGGCTGATCTCCTGCTGCCCTTTCCCCTCTTCCAGCATCTCTTTTGTCTGCATCAGCTGCCGGAACTGACGGGCCAACAGGTAGAGGATCCTCATGGGCGGCTCCCGCAGCGCCAGCAGGTCTTCATATAGATCCAGAGCCTTTTTCTGATCCCTGTCCGTAACGGCCCGCACCATGTCAAAGATCTTATTGGTAATCTGGGTCACGCATACCGCCTCGATGTCCTGAGCCGTGATCCGGTCGCTGCCCATGGTGTAACAGATCAGTTTCTCCGCCTCCTGGTAGATATTTCCCATATCCGATCCGACCTTTGACATGAACAGCTCCATATCCTTCTTTGTGATCCGCCGCCCGCCCTTTGCGAACACGCCCACCGCCCACTGCATCAATATCTTTTCATCCTGGATGGCAAACTGGACCACACGGCCCGCCTTCCCCACCGCTTTGTACATGCGGCTGCGCTTGTCCACTTGGTCTTCCACAAAGACCATGCACAGATATTCTGGCATCGCCTTCATATAGTCCGCAAGACGGTCACACTTATTTTTGAAAAAACCACTGTCCTCCACCAGGATGATCCGCCTCTCCGCCAAAAACGGCATGGTCTCCGCCAGTTCCAGCAGAGGCCCTACATCTATATTCTTCCCCTGGTAGGTGGCCATGTTCATTGTATCCCCGTCGGGATCCAGCGCCTGGAGCAGCCGTTTCTTATACTGCTGCTTCAGAAATGCCTCCTCCCCATATAATAAATACACATTTTTAAAATTTCCTGTCTGTATGTCTTCCTGCAGATCTTTCATAACCTTTCCTGACCTTTCTTAAAATAACCTCCGCATTTTCCTTCCCAAGATTTCCTTAATATCTCCTCAATGCAGATAGGTCCTCACCCGCACCGCATCCTCACCTACTTTTAAGGTAACCGCTCCGCTGTCTTTTGTCAAGAACACACGGCATCTGTTTTTCTCCAGCCGCCCCAGTGTATCCGGGTGGGGATGCCCATATGTATTCGTTGCACTTGCCGAGGCCACCCCGATCTTGGGACACACTTCCCGCAAAAACCGCTCCCCCGTGGAATACCGGGAGCCATGATGGGCCACTTTCAGGAAATCGCAATCCATCAGGTGGCCAGACAGTCTCTCCTCCTGCTCCTCCCCGATATCCCCCGTGAACAGCCCCCGGAACCCTCCCGCCTCCAGCAGGAGGACCAGGGAATCTTCATTGATATCATCTGTCTGTCCTCTGACCGACGGGGAGAGGGCCTGCCAACATACACCATAGGCTTCCACTTTCCCGCCTGCATTCAGATACCGCACCGCCACCCCCGCCTGAGCGGCCAGAGCCGCCAATCTCTCCTGGCCCTCATCCACCTTCTCCAGACCGGGCAGTACCAGATGACAAATCTTCAGGGATGTCTGCCCTGTCCGGATGAGATCCAGGATCTCCTCGATCCCGTTGATATGGTCTGCATCTGTGTGGCTGACAAACACTGCATCCACCCGGGATATCCCCTGACTCTTTAAAAACGGCAGGATCGTATACTGACCGATCTTCTTCTGGCTGCTGCTCCCTCCATCCACCATGAAACATTTCCCCTGCAAAGTACACGCCACCGCCCCATCCCCCTGCCCCACATCCAGGCAAGTGACCTCCAGCGATCCCTGGAACCGGCTGCACAGCAGCATCACACCCGCAGACACGCACAGTAAACACAAAGAGACGCCCACAGCCCGCCTGCCGGTCCTGCGCCCCAGCAAAAATCCGGCTGCCAGCAGGCCATAATAGGCCAGCACCTGCCAGATCCCCGGCTGCCCCACAGTCAGCATTGCACCGGGCAGACCCTTCACCAGCCCGCACAGCCCTTGATAAAAACGGATCAGGGCGCATCCCGGGATCAGAAAGACTCTCGCCGCAGACACGGACCAGATCCCGACAGCCGCCCCTGCCCAGCCCGATACCAGCGTCACCGCCAGAGTGGGAACAACCAGCAGATTGACCAGGATCCCATAGATCGGGATCTCATAATAAAACCAGGTGGTCAGGGGCAATGTGGTCATCTGCACTGCCGCGCCCATCTCCAGGGTCTGTATGATCTTTTTCTGTATGATCTTTCTCTGTATGATCTTTTTTTCCCGCTTCCGCTGCGCCTTCTCAAAGGAAAAGATCTCCCGGATCTGCGGGAGCACAACCCCCACCGCACAGATGCAGCCGCAGGAGAGGAGGAACCCGCTGTAAAATAGATACGCAGGATTATCCAGCAGCAAAATGATCACCGACAGCGCAAGGGCACTCAAAAGATCATAACTCCGTCTGATCGCCCGCGCGATCATGGCCAAACCGAACATCCCCAATGCACGCATGGTGGCCACGCCTTCCCCCGCCAACATCCCGTAAAAGAGCATCAAGCCCACGGATACCATGGCCGCCGGGCCGATCCCCAGCCGCAGACGCTGACACAGATAGAAGCACAGCATCCCCAGAAGACTCAGATGCATGCCTGATATGGAGATCATATGTGAGAGGGAACCCGCAGCCAGTAGGTTCTTATCCTCCTGTGCCAGCAGGCTCTTCTCCCCCACAACCATGGCACAGAGTATCCCCGCCTGCTCAGGCACCGCTTTTTCCAGAGAATCTGCCAGCCTGCCGCGGAACTGCCGCAACCCTTCACGCAGATGCCAGACCTCTCCTCCACAATCTGTCAGCTCATACCCGCTCATCCGATAATAGATCTTTTTTGTCTGATAATAAAGACGACTGTCAAATTCCCCTGGATTCCTGGGACCCTCGATCTCCTGCAGCTTCCCCCGCACCCGCACCCAGGTCCCGAGAGGCTGGGACACATCCTCACTCCCCTCCTGCATATATATGATCACACGTCCTGAAAGTTTTTTTGAGATATCCCCGACTTGGGATCTTAACTGAGATTTCAGACAGACATCTGTAAGACAGATGCCCGTAGAATTTTTTGAATAATGATATTGATAGATCCGTCCATAGACGACTGCCTGCCCCTTCTCTCCTATGAACCCCTCCCCGGGCAGAGACTGGGCAGCCGCGGTTTCCCTGACAGGCACAAGCCCTGTCAGATCTCCCAGCCAGACAGCCGCTATGAACAACAGGCACAGCCAGCACATCGGCCGTTTCACCAAGTGTCCACTTCCTTTCCCATTGATACGCCAATCACTTTGTCTTGTCGATCAGCTCTTCATTTTTTTCGTAAAACTGATCCAGGCGCATCTGCTCTCCATAGGTGACATCCGTCACCCCATCGATGGACAGCTGCACCTTCTCCACTCGGCATGTGTCGATCAGGGAATCCACCACCGAATAGATCGGAAGCTCCTCCCTCAAGGGCAGCGGCTCCTCCAGGAAACTCCGACTGAAATTCACATAACAGACTTTATCCATCGTGGTCACGGATACAAGTTTCGCACTGGAGGGCAGGGTCGGTTTGCCCGTTTCCCGCGGCCCCTTCAGCAACTGCTGTACGACCACATTCTCCAGCGTCACATTTTTGTCAAAATAGACTTTCCGCTCCTCCCTGACCAGTTTTTCACCGTTCTCACTGGCAAAGTACAACGACACATCTGCCGTCAGATAGGAATTTAAATTTTCTCCAGAATTTTCCACAAAACTCTCTTCGTTCATAATGCCGATCGGTTTCTTGTTGGAATCAAGGAACGGCTTACCGTCCACCTGGAATTTCACATACTCGATATCCGGGAGCTGGGCGAAAGTCTTGACCACTCCCGCCCGGGCCAGCACTTCCCTGGCCGCGTCCATCTCCAGGTACTCCTTGCTGAAATCCAGATTCAGCACGCTCTCATGCACGCTGTGGGTCACGATCTCCACACCCTCCGGGAGCAGGCTGATGTCATCCTCCCCATGCTCCTTGTCATTTAAGAGCTTCATGAAATCCTGTATCATGACTTCCGTTGTCTCCTCGTACGGCATGTATGCCACTTTTACCAGCTCTGTCCCGGTAGCATCAATATGGTAAAAATAGTGGTCCGCATCCGCCGCTTCCCGGCCTTCCTCCGAAAAAGAACAGCCGGTCACCGCCGCCAGGACCATAAAAGCCATCAAGACCAGACAGGTCCGCTTCTCCATACTCATCTCGTCCACACACCCTCCCCGTTCAGGGAATATAAGATAAGGGAATCCTCACTGTAAAAGTTGTCCCTTCCTCCTCTTTACTGCTCACATTCAGTGTCCCATGGTGCATCAGCACAGAACTCCTGGCGATGGAGAGCCCCAGACCCGTGCCCCCGATCTCCCTGGAATGGGACTTGTCCACCCGGTAAAACCGCTCGAAGATCCGCTCCAGGGATTCCTCCGGGATGCCCATCCCTGAGTCCGCCACCATCACATAGAAATATTTATGGTCCGCGTCCAGAGACACCCGCACCCAGCCGTCGTCCACGTTGTATTTGATCCCATTCTCCACCAGGTTCGAGATCGCCAGTGTGAACTTCACCTCGTCCACATCCGCCTCCACCGGCCGGAAACAGTCCAGGATCAGGTCTATGTTCCGCTTATCCGCGATGGGCCGGAGCCTTTTCAAGATCAGCTCCAGCAGGTCGTCGATATGCAGATGCTCCACCCGCAGGTCGGAAGCCTTTTTATCCAGTTTGACCAATGAGAGCAGATCCGTGATGATCTTGTTCTCCCTGTCAATCTCCATCGTGATATCCTGCAGAAATTCCTGATACAGTTCCTCCGGCACACCCTGCTGCCCCACCAGGGAATCGGCCAGCACCTTCATAGATGTCATGGGCGTCTTCAGTTCGTGGGACACATTGGAGACAAACTCCTGCCTGGATTCATCCAGGATCTTCATCCGATTCAGCATCTTATTGAACGCATCGGTGATCAGCTCCGTCTCCGTGTAATCCTCCACCAGGATATCTTCTTTCTGATACCCATCGGTGATCTCCTCGATGGCTTTTGTGATCTTGTTGAACGGCTTCACCAGCACACGGGAGGCCATATAGGAGATCAGCACGACAGCCACAGCGATGATCGCCCAAAAAAACATCCCATTCCGTTCCAAAAGCTCCACAGACGAAGCGATCTCCCCGGTGGAGATGCTGATCAGCATGACCCCCTGCTGCTCCTGCTGTTCCGGATCCTTGATCGGTACTGTCAGCTCTATATATTTATTTTTCTTATTGTAATCACTGGTGACCTCCCCCTGCAGGCAGCGGATCACATCCGCGGCGATCACTGTCTTGCCCTCGTCCAGCCCATAGGTATCCTTGATGATCTTAAAAGAATGATTGATCACCAGGATCCGCCCGCTGTAAACATTGGAGAGCACCTCCAGCTGCCGCTCGATCACTTTGGAGGAAGGGTTTTCCAGATACCCCACGCCCACCAGCTGGTTGCACAGAATATCACACTGATTGCGCACATTGCTGATGCGCAGGGAGACTGCGCGTTTTTCGTATGAATGTATGACCGCCTTCGCGATGACCAGGCTGGGCACGATGCCCAGCACGATCATGATGGCCATGATGCGGAAGCGCACACTGTTGAAGAACGTTGACTTTTTTTTTGGCATCCCGCGCACGTCCTATCCCTGGAAATAGTAACCCACACCCCACTTTGTGTGCACATACTTGGGCTCACTGGGGTTCGCCTCGATCTTCTCCCTGAGCCTGCGGATATGTACATCCACAGTCCGCACATCCCCCGGGTATTCATAACCCCAGACGATGTTCAGCAGATTCTCCCGGCTGTACACTTTATTCGGGTTAAAGATCAAAAGCTCCAGCACATCAAACTCCTTCGCCGTCAGGTTGACCTCCCGGCCAGAGATGAACACACGCCGCCCCTCGCAGTCTAAACGCAGTTCACCCACCTCCACCGTCTTTGCCTTCTCCTGGGGGTTCCCCTCCTGGTGGGCCCGGCGCATGATCGCCTTGATCCGCGCTTTCACCTCCAGGATGTTAAAAGGTTTGGTGATATAATCATCGGCCCCGTACTCCAGCCCGAGGATCTTATCCATGTCCTCCCCCTTTGCCGTCAGCATCACGATCGGCACATTGGAGAATTCCCGGATCTGCTGACAGACCTCCAGACCGTCCATCTTGGGCAGCATGAGATCCAGCAAAATAATATCATAATGGTTTTCCCGGGCAAGTTCCAGCGCTTCCTCGCCATCATAGGCACAATCCACATGCATGTCATCCTGTTCCAAGCTAAAACGTATGCCTTTCACGATCAATTTCTCATCGTCAACCACCAATACCTTCTTACTCATGAATGATACCTCTCTATCTGAAATTTTTATCCCACTGAGATCTCGTCCTTGATCTTGTCAAATATGCCGTCCCCGATACCCTCCACCTGCTTGATGTCCTCCACCGACTGGAAGGCCCCGATACTCTCCCGGTGGGAGATGATCGCCTGGGCCCGCGCCTCGCCGATGCCGTTTAACTTCTGCAGATCCAAAGCATCCGCGGCGTTGATATTGACCCTCCCGTCGTCCACAGGCATGACCTGGACCGCACCGTCACCCACTGGGATCTGCTGTACCTGGTCCTCCCCCGTACAGCCGCATGTGACCTGGATCACCTGGTCAGCTCTGGCCGCCGTCAGGATCTCCTCCAACATGGCGCGCAGCGACTCCTGATCCAGCTGATCTGGCCGATCTGGCTGCGCCGTCCCCTCTTCCTGGGCCGACACCGCGTCCGCGCTGTCCCCGTCCATCTCAAATAGGACTTCCGGCTCCTTTTGCCCGCATCCTATCCACAGCATACATACGACAATGATCATAGCGCATATACACATTTTTCTTCTATCTTTTTTATCCATAAAAGCCCTCCCTGTCCGTCTGTGCTCTCAATAAAAAGCCCGGCAAAAAGGACCATACATGACCATTTATTATTTTAACGAATGGCCGCAGATTTTACAATAGTAAATCAGAAAAATAATATTTTTTTCATAAGTTTTACAGACAGGTTATGCTTGCCGTTGCAGACGGCCTGGAGTATAATAATGAAGGATTTCAAAATGAGACTTTAGAAAACTTTTAGAAAGGATGTAAGGATATGGGTACCAAGATTCCGATCGAGACATCTGCCCGGCACATACATATCTGCAAAGAAGATTTTGAAAAACTATTTGGGACAGGCTCTGAACTCACTTTTGACAAAGAACTGAGCCAGCCAGGACAATTTTTAGCCAAAGAGCGGGTCACGGTCATCGGACCAAAAGGACGTTTTGAAAACATCGCCCTGCTGGGGCCGCTGCGCCCGGCGACACAGGTGGAGATTTCCCTCACCGACACGAAGAAACTGGGGATCCCCGCCGTGATCCGCCAATCTGGAGATATCGCGGGCACACCGGGCTGCACACTCTCCGGCCCCAACAGCACCATCGACATCGACAAAGGGGTGATCGTGGCCAAGCGGCACATCCACATGACCCCCTCCCAGGCTTACAAGATGCGTGTCAAAGACAACGACACCGTCTTCGTCCTGACCAGGAGCTACGAGCGGGCCCTGATCTACGCCGACGTGGTCGTCCGCGTCCATAAGAATTTCTCCCTTGCTATGCATGTGGATACGGATGAGGCAAATGCTTTTGCAAATGAGGAGGAACCCTACGGCGTGATCATCAAGCTGTTCGACAATGACACCTACGACGTCAACGAATGGATCGACGAGATCCTCTCCGGGATCCAACGATAAGATCCGCTATTTCTTAATTTATTATAAAATTTGCAATTCCCGTTTGTAAACGCATCCGATGCGTGGTATGATAGAGATGAGGCATCATATACATAAATGCCGAATAGATTACTAAAAAGAGAAGGTGGGAGATTGGCTTCTAGAAACAAACAGCATGGCTGGATCGCGCGCCGTGTCCATTTGGCTATGCAGTCTATCGGAAAGTATAAACACGGGTTGATCATCGTGCTGTATGGCATTTTCTACATGATGGGTTTCTGCTATCTGGAGGAGAACATCCAGCACAACTACCACATCGTCCACGCGTTCATTGATGACTATATCCCATTCTGTGAGTATTTCATCGTGCCGTATATGCTGTGGTTCCCATTCCTGGCCACTACACTGGTCTATTTTATATTTTTTAACAAAGACAAACAGGAATATTACTCATACATTAAAAATCTGTGCATGGGGATGACTGTCTTCCTGGCCGTCTCGTATCTGTACCCCAATGGGCATCAGCTCCGGCCAGAGACTTTTACACGGGATAATCTGTGCATCGACCTGGTAAAATGGCTCTATTCTACGGATACTGCCACCAACATACTCCCGAGCATCCACGTGTTCAATTCCCTGGCCGCCTACATGGCCATCTCCCGGTGCCGTGCGCTCTCTGCGCATACCTGGATCAAGAAGGGGACGTTCATCCTGGTGGCCTCCATCGTGCTGTCCACCATGTTCTTAAAACAGCATTCCGTGGTGGATGTGGTCTTGGGTACCGCCATGGCCGGACTGGGCTATCTGTTCTTCTACCAGCATCCCGTCCGATACACCCGGCAGGTGGCCGCGAAATTCTCTTATAAATAGAAAAACGCCGCAGATCTTGAAAAAAGGCTCTGCGGTCTTTTTCACAGTATCTTTCATTTTAACACTATCGAAAGAAGACTATGACCATGAAAAAGAATATTTACAGAGCGGATCTTGCAGACCTGCCAGAGATCCTGCGGCTGCAATACCTCTCATACCAAAGCGAGGCGGACCTGTTTGAGAACAGAGATATACCGCCCCTGAAACAGACGCTGGAGGATCTGACTGATGAATACAACGCGGGCGTCATCCTCAAAATGCTCGATGATGACGGACATATCATCGGTTCGGTGCGTGCGCGCGAAGAGGACGGGACAGTGCATATCGGAAAATTGATGATCCACCCGCAGCACAGATGCCGCGGGTATGGAACGATGCTCTTAAATGAGATCGAACAGTATTTTCCTCAGAAGCGATACGAACTTTTCACGAGCACAAAAAGCGAAAAGAATATCCGCTTTTATCAAAAAATGGGTTACAGGATATTCAGACATAAAGCAGTCAACGCTGGGTTACAGTTCGTATTTTTTGAAAAGAAAACCAGCACAGCATAACGCTGCGCCGGTTTTCTTTATTTAAGACTGGATCATTCTGCGCTCAAGATCTTATCTTTCCTGCTCAGGATATCGTCTGATAAGATCTCCGCCTCCACTTTCTCAAACCCGATCCGGGCAATGGTCTGCGCGAGCCTTTCCCCTGTCTCTCCCTGCTCCTTATAGAACAGGATGATCTTCTCGATGATCTGCAGCACTTCTTCCTGGGAGGTGAAGATCTTGCTCAGAGGTTTTCCATGGGAGATATCCTTCCCCCATCTGCCTCCGATATAGACCTTATAGCCGGTGGTCCCGTCTGCGATGGCGTCGAAATTGCAGTTGCCCACACAGCGTCCGCACTGACTGCAGATCTCCTTGTCGATCTTCAGGACCTTGTCGACCACCTTGGCCGCACCCATGGGACATACTTTCATGACAGAACATTTCTTACATCCTTTGCAGACATCCGCCTGGAAATTCGGGATCAGCTGTCCCACCACGCCCACATCGTTCAGCTCCGGCTTCATACAGTTGTTGGGACATCCGCCCACCGCGATCTTAAATTTATGGGGAAGCCTCACCGGACGGTAGCCCTCATAAAATGCCTTGTGTACCTTTTCCGACAGTTCAAATGTATCAATGCGGCCATACTGGCAGGTCGTCCCTTTACAGGAGACCACAGGGCGCACCTTCGCACCAGTCCCGCCGGTGGTGAGTCCCGCCTCCTGTATGAACTCCCTGAACGCGTCGATCTTCTCATAGGGGATTCCCTGGACTTCCACGGTCAGGCGAGCTGTGTAGACCACATTCCCATTCCCGAATTTTCGGGCCGCCTCCCCGATCGCGATATGCTGGTCTGCCGTGAGCTTGCCATTCACCGTGATCACACGGCCAGAGAAATCATCCGTCCCTTTATTGCTCAGGAAACCAAGCGCCTTTACCCGTTTCTCGTCTTCCTTGCTGACTGTAAGCGTAGCCATTTCTGCGTTTTCCTCCTTGTTCCTTTTCTGATATTTTCTTCTATCATACCACTTGTCTATCCATATGTAAAATATTATAATCTTATACAACTTATAATTTTTCCCTATCATAAAGAACAAGCACAAGGAGGCCATGCCATGACCCTGCGCCATTTAAAGATCTTCATCGAAGTCGTTGAGACCAAGACTATGAGCGCCGCAGCCAAAAACCTCTACATCGCCCAGCCCTCGGTCAGTCAGGCCGTCCACGAGCTGGAAGAACACTACCACACCCTGCTCTTTGAGCGGTACGCCAAAAAACTCTACATCACGGACAGCGGAAAGCTCCTCTACACGTACGCCAAGCAGCTCACCGCCCAATTCGAACAGCTGGAAGACAACATGCTCACAAAAAAACATCTGAGAAAATTCCGCCTGGGGGCCACGGTCTCTGTGGGCGGCAGCATCCTCTCCCCCGTTGTCCGGCGTTTCCGCGAAACATTCCCAGAACTGGCCGTATATGCCTTTGTGGGGAATACCCAGGAGATCGAGGACCGTCTGCTGGACATGGATCTGGATGCAGGCATCATCGAAGGTTTTGTAAAAAGCCCGGACTTGGTCACCATCCCTCTCCTGGAAGACCCTATGGTCCTGGCCTGCAGCCGTGAGCATCCGCTGGCTCGGCGCAGCACTTTATACATAGACGACCTGCAGGGCCAGGAATTTGTGATCCGGGAATCCGGCAGCGGCACCCGGGAACTCTTGGAGCGTTTCCTGGGATCCCATGACATCCGCATCACAGTAGCTTTTGAAGTCCATACGCCGGACGCCATAAAAAACGCCCTGCGGTTCAACCAGTGTCTGACACTGATCTCCGCAAGGCTTATAGAAACAGAGTTAAAAAAGGGGGAGTTTGCCGCTTTCGCAAGCCAGGATTCCCAGTGGAGCCGTTCTTTTCGCATCGTCTACCACAAAGTCCACAGCAAGGAGCCAAACACCTCCCCCTATATCCCCGCCTTAAAAGACATCGTCTCCTCCTACGACCAGAAAAGCCCTCTGGAGGATATCCAGGGATACTTTATTGATAAAAGATCATAACAAGTTCTGCATACTCTTCAGCGCGATCGCCAGCGTGGATGTATTGTGGATCAGTGCCGCCGTCGCTGGCTGCACCATGCCGCCCACGCCCAGAAGGATCAATGCCGTGTTGATACCCACGATCGACCGATAATTTTTCCGGATCCGTCTCATCAAGCTCACACTGAGCAGACGCAGGGTGACCACTCCATAGAGATCATCCGATGAGATCGTGATATCCGCGATCTCCCTGGCAATCTGTGCACCGTCGCTGATCGCGATCCCCACATCCGCCGCCGACAGGGCCGGGGAATCATTGATACCGTCTCCGATCATGATCACTTTCCTGCCCGCCGCCCTTTCAGTTTCGATAAAACGCGCCTTATCTTCCGGCAGGACCTCTGCGTGGTACTCATCCACCCCAATCCGCCCTGCGATCGCCTGTGCGGTCCGCTCGCTGTCTCCGGTCATCATCACGATCTTGTCTATCCCCGTTTTCCGCAAGGAATTGACCACCGCTTCCGCCTCGTCCCGCAGCGGGTCCTCGATACAGATCACCGCCGCCAGCTTCCGGTCGATCGCCAGATACAGATGGGAGTATTCCGTGGGAAGGCCATCAAAGGTTTCCTGATAGGCCGGATCGATCTCACACTTTTCATCCTCAAAGACAAAATGATAACTGCCGATGATCACATGCTTCCCGTCAATGTAGGAGGAGATCCCGTGCGCCACGATGTACTCCACCTTGGTGTGCATCTCTTCATGCTCCAGTCCCTTCTCCATCGCACCTCTGACCACCGCTTTTGCCATAGAATGGGGGAAGTGTTCCTCCAGGCAGGCCGCTACACGCAGCAACTCATCCGGATCCATCCCGCAAAATGGTATGACTTCTTTTAACGTGGGCCTGGCTTTCGTAAGCGTCCCAGTCTTGTCAAACACTACGGTGGACGCCCCAGCCACAGCTTCCAGATATTTGCCGCCTTTCACCGTGATATGATCAAGACCCGCCTCCCGGATCGCGGAGAGCACGGCGATGGGCATGGCCAGTTTCAGGGCACAGGAGAAATCCACCATCAGGACAGTGAGCGCTTTCGTCGCATTTCTCGTCAACAGCCAAGTCAGCCCGGTCCCCAGGAATGTATAGGGGACCAGCCTGTCCGCCAGATGCTCCGCCTTGCTCTCCAATGCCGATTTCAGCTTTTCCGATTCCTCGATCATGGCCACGATCTTCTCATAACGGGTGGAATTTCCCGTCTCTTTTACCTGGATCGTCAGCTCGCCCTCCTCCAGGACCGTGCCTGCATACACATAGCCGCCCGGGTCTTTTTTCACCGGCTGGGACTCCCCGGTAAAGGATGCCTGGTTGATCATGGCCTCCCCGGCCGTCACGGTCCCGTCAAAGGGGATCACATTCCCCATATGGACCACGACCTCGTCTCCCACTGCGATATCCTGGGCCGGCACCAGCACTTCCTGGCCCTCTCTCTTTAACCAGACCTTCTCCACCTGCAGCGACATGCTGCGCGCCAGATCGCCCACGGATTTCTTGTGAGTCCACTCCTCTAGGAGCTCGCCGATCCCCAGCAAGAACATGATGGAGCCTGCGGTCTTTAAATTTCCTCTGCACACGGACACGCCGATCGCCGTCGCGTCCAGCGCCTCCACTTCCAGCTTACCTTTCAATAAAGTACGGATCCCCGCATAGATATACCGGACCGACCGGATGCTGGTGCAGAATGCCCGGATCGGATAGGGGAGGAACATGCAGCTGCACACACGCATGAGCACCTTCTGGATCAGCTTCTCCTTGTACTCCCGGTTCAGCTCCCTCCCCGAGTTTTCCAAAAAAACCTCCGGGACGCCGGCCTGCTCATAGTGGAATCTCTTGAGGGCACAGATAATATCCGTCCTGTCACCCACATATGTAACCGTGGCGTCTGCCGTCCGCTCAAAAACCTTTGCCTGTATGGCGTGGGACTGGTTTTGTAGATAATACTGCAAAATGTCTGCTTCCCTGCTGGTCATGGAAGCCTGAGCCATATGGACGCGCAGATACCCTTTTGTTTCGTGTTTGATATAGAACTCCAATCACAGCCTCCTGGTCTACTATCCTTCCGTGCAGCAGCAGGGCGCATCTTCTTCTGCCGCTTCCGCTTCTTTTGCGTAACGCTCTTCATTGATCACCTTCGCCTCGGCGAGCACGTCCTCCGCGTTCTCCTGTACCGTGGTGACCACCTTCATCACACAATCCTTTACCCTGAGTGCAGCCGCCGCACAGTTCGTATAGACTTTCTTCGCGTCTTTACTGGATAAAAGCTTCACACCCGCTGTCCCGAACAATACGCCTCCTGCAAAAACACCCAATCTTTCTGCTTTAAAAATCTCCATCATCTCTCTCGTCCTCCTATTTGTGTTTATAGCCTGTGTACATTGTCATTGCAAAACAGATCACAGCTGCCCACGCCCAAAACCGATGGTTTTTCAATGCTTTATCACTCCCTTTCCAAAAAAATAGTGTAAATAATGAAAGTACGCCTTCATTATTCACACTATTAAACCAGAAAGAGAGCAACACAGTCAACATAAATCTCCCGTATTTATCGATAATCTTTCTCAATAAAAATTTTATGTGTATATATAAAATTAAACATTTAAAATATAATATTATACATTGCTCTCAAAATCCCCCTTTAAAAACAAAAGACCGAAAGACGGCAACTCTTCTGATCGCCATCTTCCGGACATTGTATGATCATATCTGATCATCCGTTCCTTTCTCTTCCAGCCTTTTGAAAATGACCTGATACCCGTCATTCCCATAATTCAGCGAACGGTTGACCCGGCTGATCGTCGCCGTCGATGCCCCCGTATACTCCGTGATCTCCTGGTATGTCCGCTTGTCCCGGAGCATCTTGGCCACCTCAAACCGCTGGGACATGGACAGTAATTCATTGACTGTGCACACATCATTAAAAAAAGCACGGCATTCCTCGATATCCCGCAGAGCCAGGATCGCCTCATACAATAACTCCTCTGCCTTTGTGCTGCGTTTCTTACTCATGGCTCCCCTCCTTTACCTCTTCATCCTAGAATATGTCTTAAAACCCATTCACGCCACCTGCAAGCCCCACTTCGTGGAAGATCTGGCCCGCTTTCGGTCAGCGTAGCCCGCTACGCCTTCCTCATTTGGATCAGATCTTCCACAAATTGTAATTTACAGTTGACATAAAGCGGTTTTCAGACACACTCTAGAACGTCTTATACTTATTGACATAAGGATAGACAGCCTCCCTGCTCCGGTTCAAGACCAATCTCTCCGGAAAAGACATCTCCGCAAGCAGCGCCCGCGCATGTTCAAATACGCCCACATACGTATCCGCATGGGCATCACTGTCCACAATGATCGGCTGCTCATACTCCATACACCACTTGAGCATCTCCCGGTCATTTTCCCAGGCATTGGCCCGCATACAGATCGGATCTAGAGAATGGTTGTTCAGCTCCAGCACCACACCATGTGCTTTCGCGCCCTCCACCAGAGCACGATAGTCCACGGGATATCTCCCATCGTCGGGATGACCGATGATGTTGATATATGGGTTCTCCATGGCTTTCAGATAAGCCCGGGTGTTCTCCTCTATGCTCCCGGCCTGGACACAGGGCCTGTGCAGGCTTGCGATCACCACATCCAGATTAGCCATCTCCCGGTCTTTGAGATCTACATGCCCCTCGTGATCCAGGATATTGACCTCTGCGCCCAAGAACAGTTCCACACCGTACATCGTGCGCTCTACGATCTTCAGATTATGAAAATAAAAATGCTGGCAGGTCCCCGGCATGGCCGGCGCATGCTCCGTGATCCCTAAAACCTCAAGACCCCTGTCTGCTGCCGCCTGTACCATTTCCCGCATCGTATTATATGCATGTCCGCTTACCAGTGTATGCGTATGCAGATCCATCAAAAAATCCATGATATGATCTCCTCCGTATAACCTTTCTTATACTCTAACATCAATCTGAATTTATGTCAAACAGCAAACAAAAAAGAAATTCTTGTATTTTCCTCTTGCATTTTTATAAAAAATTGTATAAAATAAAAGATAGATTTACGGGGGCGTAGCTCAGTTGGGAGAGCGTCTGACTGGCAGTCAGAAGGTCATGGGTTCAAGTCCCACCGTCTCCATTAAAAAATGACAAAGTGGAAAGTTTCCCTGCATGAAGTGCATCCGGGAGATTTTCCACTTTGTTTTTTCACCTAGAGCGTGCCTTAAAGATCATTCACGCCACTTTCAAGACACGCTCTAGGACACAGCCTTTAAGCGATCATATCCAGGTAAACGCCTTTTTGTTCAGCCCCCTGCTCCTGCCCATAGGGATCCTGTGATGACGCAAACACTGTCCGGGTCGTCCCGCCTGACATATAGACCCGCCCGCACTCCGGGCAGACATCCGTATGGTAGGTGACAGACTGGGACAGGATTTCCTTCCCCTCCCGCTGCGCCTGTGCCCGGTTATGGGACACATGCTCGTATTCATGGGCGCGGATCGCACTGGCCGCATTTTCCGGGCTGATATGGGCCGGGGTCTTAAAAGACACCCCCGGGTCGTCGGAACCGTCCTTGTACTTCCGTTCCCTGCAGGTCTGACACTCATACGTGTCAAAATTGCGCCGCCTGGAGATCTTGTCCTGAGCCCCCGTCCCCTCTTTTTCCACCACCCTTCCCTCTAAGGCCGACGGCGATGGATCTTCCGGGATACCAGCCACCGGCACCTGGACCGGACGATAGGAAATCTGTGGACTGAATGATAATAATGGATTGATAGGGATCACCTCCTCTTTGCCCTACATATACTCACACTGTGATTATCGGATAAAATACAACTGTACATAAGAAATAAGGAGACAGCAATGAAATATGACCGCATCATAAAAGGCAGGTTCCTGGACAGGCCCAACCGTTTCGTGGCCCACGTGGACATAGGCGGCGAGACCCTTCCCTGCCATGTGAAAAACACCGGCCGCTGCCGGGAACTCCTGCTCCCCGGCGTCCCCGTCTACTTACAGGAGAGCGATAACCCCAGCCGGAAGACCCGCTACGACCTGATCTGCGTGGAAAAAGGGGACATGCTCATAAATATGGATTCCCAGATCCCCAACCATGTTGTGGCAGAATGGCTGCAAAAAGGTCCTCTATTTCCAAAGGACGCCCGCATCCAGATGGAAAAAAGCTACGGGAATTCCCGGTTTGACCTATACGTGGAGACCATAAAAACACCCAGACGGAAAGCCTACCTGGAGGTAAAAGGCGTGACTCTGGAAATAGACCGGCAGGCCCGTTTCCCAGACGCGCCCACACAGAGAGGCGTCAAACACGTCCGGGAACTGATGCAATGCGTCCAGGACGGCTACGAGGCCTATCTGATCTTCGTCATACAGATGTCCGGGATAAAAGGATTTGCGCCAAACTGGGCCACCCATCCGGAATTTGGCCAAGCTTTACAAGAAGCACAGCAGGCAGGTGTACAGATCCAGGCCTACGGCTGCCAAGTCAGGCCGGATGAGATCACATTGGACACCCCCATTCCCATAAACCTGAAAGAACCAACCTGATCGATCAGACAGATCAGCGATACAGACCATAAAGGAGGCAGAAATGGATCTATTTGAATATGCAAAACAAAAAACCTTAGAAAAAGAATCCCCCCTGGCTTCCCGCCTGCGCCCCACCGCCCTTGAAGAAGTGGTTGGCCAGGAGCACATCATCGGAAAAGACAAACTGCTCTACCGGGCCATCATGGCAGATAAATTAAGCTCCGTGATCTTCTACGGTCCGCCTGGCACAGGGAAGACCACCCTGGCAAAGGTGATCGCCAACACCACCAGCACCATTTTCACCCAGATCAACGCCACAGCGGCCGGAAAAAAAGATATGGAACAGGTGGTCAAACAGGCCCAGCAGGATCTGGGGGCCTACGGCAAAAAGACCATCCTCTTCATCGACGAGATCCACCGGTTCAACAAAAGCCAGCAGGATTACCTCCTGCCTTTCGTGGAGGACGGGACCATCATCCTCATCGGCGCGACCACCGAGAACCCATATTTCGAGGTAAACGGGGCTTTATTATCCCGTTCCATCATCTTTGAGCTGAGAGCCCTGGACACAGAAGCCATCCGCACCCTGCTCCTGCGGGCCGTCTCAGACTGCGAAAAAGGGATGGGCGACTACAACGCCGTCCTGGAAACGGACGCGGCCGACTTCCTGGCAGACATGGCCGGAGGCGACGCGCGTTCAGCTCTCAACGCGTTGGAACTGGGGATACTGACCACGCAGCGCAGCGCAGACGGCAAGATCCACATCGACCTGGAGACCGCCTCCCAGTGCATCCAGAAACGTGTGATCCGCTATGACAAAGGGGGCGACAACCACTACGACATCATCTCCGCTTTCATCAAGAGCATGCGCGGCTCAGACCCG
The DNA here is from genome assembly GCA_910575625.1 of Clostridia bacterium. Lineage (GTDB taxonomy): Bacteria > Bacillota > Clostridia > Lachnospirales > Lachnospiraceae > MGBC164599. Next base: position 6,577 of record CAJTFD010000012.1, on the reverse strand, counting down.
GACGCTGCGGTCTACTACCTGGCAAAGATGCTGTACGCCGGGGAGGATGTAAAATTCATCGCCCGCCGCATCATGATCTGCGCCTCTGAAGACGTGGGAAACGCTGACCCCATGGCCCTCACCGTGGCCGTCTCCGCCGCCCAGGCCGTGGAACGGGTGGGGATGCCCGAGTCACAGATCATCCTCTCCCAGGCCGCTTCCTATGTGGCCTGCGCACCTAAGAGCAACGCTGCGGTCAACGCCATCTCCCTTGCCATGGAGAGCGTGCGCACGGTCCGCACCACCGTACCGCCTCACCTGCAGGATTCCCATTACCCCGGCGCAAAAAAACTGGACCGCGGCATCGGCTACCGATACGCCCACGACTACCCCAACCATTACGTCCAGCAGCAATACCTGCCCGACGAGATCCAGGACGCCCATTTCTACGAGCCAGGCGACCTAGGCTATGAAAAACAGATAAAAGAACATTTAAAAGCCATCAAAGAAAACATTTAACGGATCTATATCAGAGCAGTTTTTCCATCAGATACGCATAGACCTCCTGGCATTTCCCTTCCCAGTTCTGACAGATAGACCTGGCCGCTTCCTCTGTAGGAACGGCCAGTGTCAGATCTATGAGATTGGCCCCCCGCTCCTTCACCTGGCACCGGACTGCATATTCCTGTGCCGTGCTCTTATAATAATCCGCCAGCACAGCCGTCCGGTTCTGCATCTCCACGCCGTGCTCCTCCAGATAAACATGGATCTCCTCCTTGATCACACCAGATATCTCATTTGTAAAATAGGACAATGTCGTTGTCCCCTCCTCCGTGATCTTATAGTACGAAGTATCCCGCACCATATCCACAGAGACCAGTCCGGACTCAGCCATATCCGTGATCGTCTCCTGGAGATGGAAGTACGTGGTGTAGTCATGATCCAATATGAAATTCGAGATCTGGGAATTGGTCAGCGGATGCTTGACTTTATCCAGCATGTATAAGATGATCAATTTATATAAAGTTTGTGGTCTGGGCATGGCACTCTCCTCCAAGTTTTAAGACACACTCTAGTGCTCCATCCAGTCAGAAACTGTAGTTTGGCTTTGTCTGATCTGTGCCAGTGCTAGGCAAGATTTCGACGGCGATGCGGTGCATCGGTTAGAAATCTTAACGACGCAATGGTGCTGAGCAGGCGGAGCCAAACTATGATTTCTGGCCGGATGGAGTATTAGTACTCTAGCCGGATAGAGTACTAGTCCGACACAAAACACCGGCCCTGCCAGGTATCCTCCATCTTCATCTTGTGATGGAGCGCGTTGAGGACTTCCCGCTTCCGGCTGCTCCACAGCGGCGCGATCAGCAGCGTCTTCGGCCCGTCCCCGGTGATCCGATGGACCACGATCTCCGGCGACAGATGTTCCAGGCAGGACACCACCAGATCCAGATACGCCTCCCGGGAAAGGACCGTAAACTTCCCCGCCTGATGATCCGCGGCCAGGTCTGTATCCTTTAAGATATGCAAAAGCTGCAGTTTGATCCCCTGGATGGGCTGTCTGTTGAGATAGGCGACTGTCTCCAGCATATCCGCCTTGGATTCCCCCGGCAATCCCAAGATCGTGTGCACCACGATCTCCAGCCCCCGGCTGTGCAGCCCCGCCACCGCCTGTTCAAAACATACCAGATCATAGCCCCTGCGGATATACCGGGCCGTGCGCGCGTGGACCGTCTGCAGGCCCAATTCCACCCAGACGGGTTTCTCCCGGTTCAGATCCGCCAACAGATCCAGCGTCTCCTCGGGCAGGCAGTCCGGACGCGTTCCGATGGAAAGACCGGCGACATCCGGATGGCGCAGCGCCTCCCAGAAGATCTTCTCCAGATATCCCACCGGCGCATAGGTATTCGTATAGGCCTGAAAATAAGCGATGAACCTGCGCACGGGCCGCTTTTGTCGGATGGCGCGTATCTGCTCTTCGATCTGCTCGGGAATGGCCATGGCCGCATCCCCCGCAAAATCCCCGGAACCGCCCGCACTGCAGAAGATACAGCCGCCCCGGCCCACAGTCCCGTCCCGATTCGGGCAGGTCATCCCTCCGTTCAATGTGATCTTGTAGATCTTCTCCCCAAATCGCTGCCGGAGCATGGCATCCAGGGAATAGTAAGGTTTCCCCCTCCAAGATGGGTGCACTTGTCCTCGCCTCCTCCTAGATCGTTTTTCTATCATATCACCTGGCTTTCCAACATGCAAGGCAAAAAGCATTTGCTTTTACCCCCAAAAACAGATATAATGATGAGAGAAATCATCTATAAGGAGGCGGATAAAATGGAAAATGCGATCCAGGATTTCATCAGTTATTTACATACGAACAAACAGACTTCTCAAAACACAGAAATTTCTTACAAAAGAGATCTTCAGAAACTAGCCTCCTACCTCCAGGAGCATGGTATCGATAAGTTTACAGATGCAACGCGGACAACCCTGGACGCGTTCATCCTCCATATGGAAAAAAAGAACTTCGCGTCCTCCACCATATCCAGGAACGTAGCCTCCGTCCGCGCGCTCTACCAGTATCTTTTCCGGGAACACCTGATCGAGGACAACCCGGCGGAAAACTTAAAACCTCCGCGTGTGGAAAAGAAAGTCCCGGAAATCCTGACCGTCAAAGAGGTGGACCTGCTGCTCGGTCAGCCCGATGTCCAGACAGCGAAAGGCCTGCGGGACAAAGCCATGCTGGAACTTTTGTACGCCACAGGGATGCGTGTCAGCGAACTGATCCATCTCCAACTCGACAACGTGAACCTGTCCCTGGGCTACATCACCTGCCACGAGAACGGAAAAGAGCGGGTCATCCCCATGAACCAGGCATCCAGACGCGCGCTCAAGCAATACCTGGACCAGGCCCGTGAACCCCTGGTCAAAAAAAATGAGACCACGAGCCTATTCACCAACTGTTCCGGACATGCCATGAGCCGACAGGGTTTCTGGAAGATGCTCAAAGGATACGCAAAATCCGCCGGGATCACAGGGGATATCACACCTCACACGCTCCGCCATTCTTTCGCGGCGCATCTGATCCAGAACGGCGCGGACGTCAAGAGCGTACAGGAAATGCTCGGCCACGCCGATATCTCCACCACACAAGTCTATCTGCATCTGAACTCGAACAAGATAAGGGACGTATACATAAACAGCCACCCCCGCGGATAATACGGAACAGGCAGAGCAAGACTTTGATCCTTGTCTGGATGGAGCACAAAAGATGTCCTGGATATAGAAATCGGATACTGATCCAATGATTCGATAGCCACCATGCCGGGTCTTTGCGCGCGCTGCCAAAATCCCGGCATATCAGTGTACACATCTGTACGCTATACAATACCATACATATGCATTGCTTGTGACTATGAAGGATGAATTCCTGAATAGTTATTTATATTATACAAAAAAATACATCAAATTACAACCCCTTGATCCAAAAAAATATTATTTTTCAGAATATTTTTTAAAAAAATCCCCAATCTAAACCGAATACCCCCTTTTTTACAGGCATATAATGACAGTAACATTGTTCATATGGAGTGTTGTCCTTTGGCTCACAAACTCGGATATCTGCTCTATGCCTGCACAGGCATCTTCCTGCTGCTCCTAGGGCTCGCCTGGAGCGGGAAAGCCGTCGGCCCCACAGCTTCCACAGACACCCGTTCCAGAACAGACCGGGAACAGCCGATCCTCGCCCTCACTTTCGACGACGGCCCCCACCCTGTCTACACACCGCAGCTCCTGGACGGCCTTGAGAAACGGGATGTCAAGGTCAGCTTTTTCCTCATGGGGAAGAACATCATGGGCAATGAAGCTATTGTCAAACGCATGCATGAGGACGGACATCTGATCGGCAACCATACCTTTGACCATGTACAGCTGAACAAACTCCCCGAAAACGAAGCCTGCAGCCAGATCACAAAGACTTCCAATGCCATATTCGAGATCACAGGCCAATACCCCGCCTACGTCCGCCCGCCTTTCGGAGAATGGCGGGAAGGCCTGGACTGCACCGTCACCATGCTCCCCGTCTTCTGGGATATAGATCCCCTGGATTGGAACACAGACAACGCGGACCAGGTGGTGGAGAAAGTGGTCAGCAAGGCAGAGGACGGAGATATCATCCTCATGCACGACGCTTCCGCCAGCTCCGTGCAGGCCGCACTGCGGGTCATAGACATCCTGACGAAAAAAGGTTATGTGTTCGTCACTGTAGACCGGCTGCTACTGGATTGACAGATCGACGAGGGCACAAAAAATGACATAGAAAAAACCCCGGATCAATCCCACGGGGTTTTTCTCTGCCATCATATCTTACGTATCCCTATACAATCTTATGCGATCTTACTTTTAGCAACTTCTGCCAGGGCGGTAAATCCTTCCGCATCGTTGACAGCCATCTCTGCCAGCATCTTCCTGTTTATGTTGATATCCGCCAGCTTCAATCCGTACATGAATTTACTATAAGAAAGACCGTTCAGCCTGGCGGCAGCGTTGATACGCGCGATCCACAGCTGCCTGAACTGACGTTTCCTCTGTTTCCGTCCTGCATAGGAGCTGGCCAGAGCCCTCATCACAGACTGCTTCGCGATCCTGTACTGTTTTGAGCGCGCGCCCCTGTAACCCTTTGCCAGTTTCAATACTCTTTTATGTCTTTTCTTTGCGTTTAATCCACCTTTGATCCTTGCCATCTTAAAATCCCTCCTGTTCTATAAATACGGCAGCGCCCTCTTCATTACCTTTGCATTTGCAGCATCTGTAACCGTTGACTTTCTCAGGTTTCTCTTCCTCTTCGGGGATTTTTTGGTCAAGATATGGCTCTTGTACGCTTTATTTCTAACTAATTTTCCTGTTCCGGTCTTTTTGAACCGCTTTGCAGCGGATTTACAAGTTTTCATTTTTGGCATTTTTTAGATTCCTCCTTGCTCATACCGAAATTTATCTGCAACTATCCCATTTTTAACGTTTTTCAGCTAAAAACATAGTCATGCTCCTGCCTTCCACTTTCAGGCCTTTTTCCACAACTGCAATATCTGACAGAAGTTCTGCAAAATCTTCCAAAACGTGTTTGCTAGACTGCATATGTGCGATCTCACGGCCCCTGAACCGCAGGGTCACTTTGACCTTATCGCCTTTGGTGATAAATTTTCTAGCTGCGGTCGCCTTGGTCTTAATGTCATTCGCTTCAATGTTCGGTGAAAGACGCACTTCCTTGATATCAATGGTCTTCTGCTTCTTTCTGGCTTCCTTTTCTTTCCTGGCCAGTTCATACTTATATTTCCCGTAGTCGATGATCTTACATACGGGCGGTTTTGCCATAGGAGCTACCTTTACCAGATCCAGCCCTGCATCTTGTGCCTTGAACATGGCCTCCTTCGCGGACATGATCCCCAACTGCTCCCCTTTCGAACCAATCAAACGTACCTCTTTGTCTCTGATTTGTTCATTGATCATTAAATTGCTAATTGTAGTGCACCTCCATACCTAGATTAAAACCATAAAAAAGTGTAGACAGCATCACTATCCACACTTACATCATGACCCGATAGGACGACCTCATACACCGGCTGCGATACAGCCTCTGCATGGGATAACAGAAATCCCGGATGATCATTTATAAACCATTAGTCGCCTCTGCGCTAAGGTGAGAGTGGATGCTCTGCTTTGTTTTCTCGTACTTTAATACTCTACCACAGATCGGACGTGACGTCAAGGACATTTTTCATATTTTCACGGGCATGGTCTCCCGGGCCAGCTCCTCCACCAGCGTCCGCATGATCTGCACGTCCACCGGTCCCTCTGCCGTCAGGCTATATGAGACTGAACCCCATCTCCATGTGGCAGTGAGGCCGCCGTCCGTTTCCTGTATGGGGATCGCGCGGTCATCCACCTGCGCCTGCACGCCCTCCACTTCCCGCGCCCCGCCCTGCTGGGCATTTAAGTCCGCCTCCGACTTGGAAGCCTTATAGCTGTACGCCACATCATTTCGGACAAACCGGATCTCCGCGACCGCGTCCCCAACTATAAAATAGCGGGCGTTTTCCGCCCCCACGGGAGCCTCGATGTCCGCGCCCACCCCCGCAAAAGCCCATATCCCTTCCACCTCCACCACGGGATCTGGTGTCTCCTTTTCTTCCTCTCTCTGTGCTTTTGGTCTTACAGGCTCATCCGGCGCACAGCCGCCGAGCAGAAAAATGACCAGCAGCATCAACCAGCATCTGCCCATCTATACATCCCCCTGTCCATCTTGATCTATTTCTAGAGCGTGTCTCAAAAATACTTTATGTCAACTGTAAGTCACAATTTGTGGAGGATCTGGCCCAAATGAGGAAGGCGTAGCGGGCTACGCTGACCGAAAGCGGGCCAGATCTGCCGCAAAGTGGAGCTTGCAGGTGGCGTGAATGATTTTGAAGACACGCTCTAGTACTACAGCGAACTTTTTATAAGTGTGGTCTTTCTATGCGACAGATATGCCTGGCGATTCCTTCGGATATGATAACACACGATCTTTTTCATATCCGTGACAATATATGTTATGATCCCATGCATCAGTCGC
>CAJTFD010000011.1 GCA_910575625.1 Clostridia bacterium | reverse complement strand
AGGGCAATCTTTGAATATATAGAGGGCTGGTATAACCGCAAACGAATCCATAGTGCAATTGGTTATATGACACCTCAGCAAAAGGAGGATGAGGAACTCAAAAAAGCAGCATAATCTTTCGACTTTTTTTGTCCAAAGTATTGACATAGATCCATAATGACCGCCCCGGCAATGCCGATCAGCAGGTCGGCGGGGTGGAAGCTGGGGGCTGCACTGGCAAAAGCGGCGGTGAAGCCCTCCCCCAAGTGTAAAATCTTCTGGCTTGCGTCCATGCCGGGGGAAAGCCGGACAGCCGCGCCCACCTTGTCAAACAGGTACACAAAGAGCAGATAGGGCGCGTTTAGGATAAGCAGTTTCTTTATTTCCGGCTTCATAGCGATACCTCCCTGTCCTTGTTTTTGGTCTGCTGGCGGCTGGCGTTCAGCTCCTTTGCCTTTTCCCGGAAAGCGGCTAATGCCTTTCGGATTGAGGGCTTCTTGTCCTGCGTCAGCTTCTTAGCGGAAAACTCCTTGAAAGCGGCGGTCAGCGCGTCCGCGTCCCTGCCCTTGAAGAATACAAGGTAGCGGGGCGGGGTTTCCGTCGCGTCCTTTTTCAGCGCAAAGTCGATACCGTACTTTTTGGCGGTACTCTCAAACGCCTTGATATTTTCTTTCGTGATCTCAATGTTGGAAACGCCCGTATTCTGCTTCATAAGCTGCTTTAGGGTCTGTTTCCCGTGGGGCTGCTTCCCGATCTGCTTCTTTGACTGCGCAAGCGCGGCTTTCATTGCCTTTTGCAGCACTTCGGCGTTCAGCTTCCCGGTCTTGATATACAGGGCAACGGTTTTTTCGTTTACTTCGTCCTGCATGGGGTCTTTCCCTCCTTTCGGGGTAGTCTATGGGGCGGCGGTCAGATACGCACCCGCAGCCCGTTTAAGTCGTCGGCTCTGATACCTACCAAGTACCATTCCTGCGCCATGTTTATTTCAATACGGGTGGGCTTCCACTTGCCACGGGTAAACACGTCGAAACAGTCCCCGCAATGCAGCCCGCCGTAGTAGCTGGTAAGGTCAAAGCGAATGTCGTAGCGGTCTGTGCGCTCGTCAAATACCAATGCTCCCGTCATTTTCTGTGCCATAATAAAAAATCCTCCTTTTTGTGGTTGTGGGTGGTTACAGGCTTTCGCCCGGTCTGAATGAATAGGGGTCGTGCGGCTCCTTTGGCGCAAGTGCGCCGCTTGCCATATCATGCGCCACAAGGGACGTATAATAATTGCCGATAGTGGACGGGGCATTGAAAAGCACCGCCCGTAAATACTGCTTGATGTTGCGGATTTTCGTTGTGTTCTCCCGCATACAGTCCAGCACAAAGCGGATATGTTCGCTGTCTAACTTCATAAACTTAGCTTTCACCAGCTCGGCGGGGTAGTCGTCCCCGGCAATGCGGATCGTCTTTCTCCGGGTGCAGACGGTTTCAAGCATGAGGTCAACGATCTCATTCAGCCTGTCCCCGTCAAACTTCATATCCTGCATGAGAATGTCATAGTCGATATTCTCCTTGATGATCTCCCGGTAAATCTCGTATGCGCTCTGTGTGTCCGCTTCCTTTCGTTTCCGTTCCGGCGGCGTAGCCGCTTCTCTGTCAGAGGGAGAGGGGTTAGGGGAAAGGATAGGAATGGAATGGGTACTTTGTAAATCTGTATTTATTTTTTCTTTTTTTGGTAAGTCAGTCTTTGGTATATCTTTATTTAATTGCATTGGATTTTCCGTCGTCGGATTACCCGGTGTCGGATTTTCCAATATCGGGTTGCCCGGTGTTGGATTTTCCAATATCGGTTTATCCAATCCCGGCGGGGTGTCGTCCGGCGGCTGGGGCTGCTCGTATATGGTGTATTCAATGGCGGTCATTTTGCCTTTTTCGTCGCGTCCCTGCCGCCGCTTGATATACCCGGCTTTTTCCAGCTCCCATACAGCGGTACGGATAGCGTCGATACTTTCCCGGTTGATCTGTGACAGCCCCGCAAGGGTGTAGTCCCAATCTTCGGGCAGGGAAAGCATTTGCGACAAAAGCCCCTTTGCCTTTAAGGTCAGCTCCTTATTTCGTAAATGGTGGTTGCTCATAACGGTATAGCCCTTGTTGCGCTCCACTCGGAAAACTGCCATAGCTTCATCACTCCTTTGGTTGTGGATTTGTTACGCGATAGAACGCCATTTTGCCGGGTTTAGGTATAAATCCTTATCCCCGGCAGAAACGCGCCCGCAAAGCCGCATATAGCAAGGCTCTTTTCGCCCCTACTGCGTAACATGAGGGCATAAAAAAAGCGGCGTTCCTGTTCTCCCTGTATAGGGATAGAGAAACGCCGCTTTTGCGTCGTATTCAGTTTTCATTTATTCTTTCTCAATGCTGTGTGCTGGTGGCTGGGCTGGCAGGGTTCCGGGCGGCATATCAAGGCTCTTTCCCTCAAAAGTAGTAAATTGGTAGTAAATTCAGCTTGAAATCCTGCTTGTATGCCCGTAAATCAAGGCTTTTTTGAGATAATCAACCGTTTTCTATTTAATCATATTTAGTGTTTGATTTACATGGAAATATATGCTATAGTTAAAGTGAGCGTCGATGACTAAAATTTTCAGAAAATAGTGTGTCGGCGCTTTTGTTCTCTTGACAAAAGAGAACGGTCACATGTTGATCATGCTTCACAAAGGGAAAGGAGAGGAAAAAAATATGAAGCGGATGATCTCATGTCTGCTTGCTGTGATCCTGGCTTTGGCTCCCTGCTTACAGGCGGATGCCCTGGGACTGGATGAGGTGGATATCCAAGTTTCCGAAGATGCCTGGGCGGATACCGGTGAGACAGCGGGCAGTGAAGAGGAAGGACGGTCAGCGGCCGTGAACGGATCCGAGATGCTAGATCCGGGAGAGCTGGCCGGGGAGGATGTGCAGGAAGTCCCATCGGATGGGAATGACAGCAGCATCTCCGGATCGGAAACACCGATGGTGGAAGGCCAGGCGCCGGACGCCGCAGGATCGGGCCAGGTCGATGTGGTGATCAAGTCGGCGCTGGATCTGGAAAAACCGGTTGACTTTACAGTGACGGTCGATGGGGCAGAGCCTCAGACCGTGACATTGGAGCCGCAGGGGGAAGAGCTTGTCCCCGTTCAGACAAATGCGGTGTTCAAGGGGCTTCCAGCGGGACAGCACACGTTGACAGTCACTGCGCCGGGATTTGCAGTCTATACCCAGGAAATCCCGGTTGAGGTTTCTATGTCATCTAGAGTACAGCTTATGACAGGAGATGTCAAGGTCTCTGAAGAAGTCAGCAGCCACCCGGGCGTGCTCAGGATCGGTGATGTAAATGGCGATGGAAAGATCGATCAGCACGATCAAGATAAGCTGATCGAAGCCATAGACCAGGGAGTCACGGATGGACTGACCGATCTAAACGGTGATGGGAAGACCGATCTGGCAGACCTGGAGTATTTGGCGAAAAGCTATGGAGCTGAAACTGTGACATCCACCGTAGAGAGATATGTACCTGCGGAATGTGTCAGCGTGAGCCATAATGAGGCTGAGGTTAATATCGAGGCTGGCAATATCAAGGACCTTCTTACAAGCCAGGGCGGCCCCGTGAAGTTCTCACCGGCAAATAAGGAGACTATCTCGTCCACGAATCCGGTTGAACTGCACTTTGATCTGGATGACAAGAACAAGATAAACGGTATCCTGATCGAGACGGGTCTGGAGGAAAATGATCCGGGGACAGATGCTCCAGAGGAGAAGAATACGATCACGCAGGCAGACTTTACTATTGTCTATGAGGATAATGGACAGGAAAAAGAGGCAACATGCCATTATGATGAAACACAACAAGGAATCCATTACATGCTCAAAGACAACAGCGCAGCCCAGTTGCGCCCGACTGTTTCAAGAGATGCCAGCGGTGCGCTCTGTCTGGATCTGGGCGCACAGGTTCCGGTAAAGAAAGTCACATTGAAGATCATAGGTGTGAAAAAGAACAACAACCTGGCGGAGATCTCCAAGGTAGAGTTCGTGGGAGATCTGGCGGAACGTATCCCGGAACCCCAGATGGATATACCGGATAACATATCTATAGTAAACGACAGCCAGGCATTCACAGCCACCTGGGATCCACAGGTAAATGTCACAGGATATGAAGTCTCGGTCGTAGAGCAAGGTTCAGGTGCACAGCCATACATCGTCCGTTCCACAGGCAATAGCCTTCAAGTGACTTCCATAGGCGATCGTAAGGACGACAAGCTGGTCAATGGGAAGAAATATGTGGTCAGAGTGCAGTCCGTAAACGGCACATGGCGCAGCGGATGGAGCGAGGAAAAGATCGCGGCGCCGATGTCCACCAAAAAACCGGATCCGCCGGATAACTTAAGCCTGACAGGAAAATATAAGTCGATCGCGGCATCCTGGAAAGAAATGAAAGATACAGATAGTTACAATCTGTATTATAAAAAAGTAGACGGAGAGACAGAGTATACATCCATCACAGGGATCCAGACCAATAAATATACGATCACCGGACTGGAAGACAAGGTATTATATGAAGTCTATGTGACGGGATGCAACAACATAGGAGAAAGCGGTCCCTCCTTAAAACGTCAAGTGTCGACGGAGGAAATGACCTCGATCCAGATGCCGAAATATAAGCGGATCAATGAGGCGGCGGATGGAGAAGTGAGTGAACATATCGTAAAGGCCACAGCAATAGGCGGTCCCTGGGAGATGAAGGGAAGCCCGCTGGATACAGCAGGTGGGACGATATGGGGGACCATTGACAATGACCATGCATCGTATTACCGTGTAAATGATTGGGATCTGGGTGTGAATTACCATCCAGGCTGGGGGCTGAAATACATATTTGATAAGCCATACAAGATACAGGATATAGCTCTGCATGTATCGGAGATGGAAGGATATAACCCGACACGTGCCACTGTGAACTATACAGAAGAGGGTGCACAGGAGCAGAGAGTCACCGTGTCTATGCAGCAGAGGGCGGACGCGAATGGAAAGAAATACTTCCTGATCCGTTTACCAAAACCAGTCACAACGCAAGATCTGAGGATCGGTCTGACCACGGATTACAGCAGACTGATAACGGTCTGTGAAGTCAATTTTTATCACTATGATCCTCTGGCAGACGATATCACTGCACTTTACCAGGACGATCTGCACACGGTGTTAAAAGAAAATGTGACGCAGGATACGATCAAAGAACTGCGCACACGGCTGGAGACGACGGATCCGGTCAGCGGTGAATATCATCCAGATAAGGAGCTGTTGGAAAAAGAGTTACAGACTGCGGAAGACATCTTAAATGCGGTAAGCCTGAACAGCCCGGCACGTATCCACATGGGCATCACGACAAAGGATTCAGGCAGAGGCTTCTCAGGATTGAACGCATGGCAGCCTCTGGGCATCACAGCCGCAGCAGGCGAGAAACTGAACGTCTATGTAGGCCATGCGACCAAGAAGACAGGGGATAATACGGGCCTGCAGTTAGTTGCCACCCAGTATCATTCAGAATCAAATGGTGTGGTCACTTACACATCACCAGCTCTGAAGATAGGAAGAAATGAGATCACGCTCCCAATGCCTTCATCGGTGGTTGCAGGCTGTGAGTCGGGCGGCGCACTCTATGTGCAGTACACAGGGAACAGTGCCAATGATGATTACGCGGTGCGCGTGGACGGCGGTTCGGCTGTTCCGGTCCTGGATCTGTACCATGTGACGGATAAAGCTGAAAGACAGTCGAGGACCGAAGCCTATGTGACACAATTAGCCGCGTATGTGGGCAAGATGCAGGAGAACCATCAGAAAGTCCATGAAGGCTTTAAGTATGATGAACAGAATTGTATCTTAGGCGCGGCAGATATCCTGCTCGACACCATGATGCTCTCGATCCCCGCGCAGCAGATCTTAGCCGGATCTAAATCTGACACAGACGCACAGTGCGCGGAGAAGATCCTAAGATCCATGGATGCCATGGAAGAGATGATGCATCTGTTCTACCAGCATAAAGGTCTCAATGCGAAGGCCGCGAAACAGATCGATCAGATCCCGAAAGGACATCTGAATATCCGTTATCAGAGGATGTTCGCAGGGGCGTTCATGTATGCGAGCGGCAACCACATCGGGATTGAATACGGTTCCACATCGGGCATGGTCAGAGGCGTGCCTGTCGAGAAGAATGAGAACGGGAAGTGGATCAGCGGCCAGTATTTCGGCTGGGGCATCGCCCATGAGATCGGACATGATATCAACCAGGGCGCATACGCCGTCGCGGAGATCACCAACAATTACTTCGCTGTGCTGGCGCAGGCGAAAGATACCAACGACAGCGTGCGGTTCCAATACAAAAATGTCTATGACAAAGTAACGTCCGGTACAAAAGGAAACGCGCCCAATGTATTTACCCAGCTGGGCATGTACTGGCAGCTCCATCTGGCCTATGACAACGGGTACAACTATAAGACTTACGACGACCCTGCAGAGCAGCTGAAAAATCTGTTTTTCGCCAGAATGGATTCCTATGCGAGGACACCGGCAAATGCACCGAAACCAGGCGACGTGGCCCTGTCATTGAGCGGGGACAGTGATCAGAAATTGATGCGTCTTGCCTGTGCGGCGGCCGAGAAAGATATCCTTGATTTCTTTGAGCGTTGGGGAAAAACACCCGATGACCAGACGAAAGCCTATGCGGCACAGTTTAAAAAAGAGACAAGAGCGATCTATTATGTAAATGATGAAGCGCGTGTATACCGCTTAGAAAATACAGCGGGAAGTTCACTGGAGCCAGACGGCAAGAGCGAAGCTGTAGGCGACGGTACGAAGGCAAAAATCAATGAAACAGCTAAAAACCAAGTAGACTTTACGTTCGAGTTCAAGAATATCCCGAAAAACGATATCCTGGGATATGAGATCACACGCTGTATCCGCTCCAATGGAGAGGTGGAAGAACAGCCTGTAGGATTTGCCAGCGAATTCAACGATTTCACATTCAGCGACCATGTGACCACGATAAACAACCGTGTGCTCACCTACAAAGTGACGCTGGTCGATAAATATCTGAACCGTTCCGCGTCAAAAGAGCTGGATCCAGTGAAGATCGAACACGACGGCGATATCGATAAGACGGATTGGACCATCGAGACCGCTGGGATATCAACGAACCAGGTTAGTGAGATCGTAGACCAAAAAGAGGATGAACCACTCTGCGGGCAGGAAGTCAAAGAGCCGATCACAAAGGCAATCGATAACGACATGACGACCACATTCGAAGGAAAAGTTGAGGGCAATGCGGAAGTGATCATACACTTCAACAAGCCGGAGACAGTGGCCGCGCTCCGATACAAGGCGCCATCCGGGAAATTGATCCAAAAATACAGGATCTCCATTTTGGAAGAGGGTGGTTCGTGGAAACAAGTCAAGGAGGGTACATTTGGAAACGAGTCCGAGCAGAAAGTCTATTTTGACAACGAGAATGGAGTCAACGGGAATATAGGTTCCTACAAGACAGAAGCGGTGAAATTGACCATCCTGGATGCCAAGGGAACGGAATTCTCCATATCGGAGATCGATGTGCTGGGCATAACCGGGGATAATGTGGATTTCCGCAGCGACGATACAGGCGCGCCTGCGATCGGGATATTGGAAAAAGATTACGAATACCAAAATGGCGGGAAGACAGAGAAAATCCCGGCAGGATCTAAGGTATTCATCGGCAGCTACGAAGGAAATCCTGCATACAATGTGGTGATGCTCTATGATCAGGATGGCAACATCGTAGGCGGCACGAAGAAAGAGGAGAATGGGGAAGAGAGCTTAAATGCCCACCAGATGATCTTTGCAGAACTTCCGCCTGCCGGAGATATCCAGAATGTATCGGATGGTACATGGGTATATTGGATCGAACCGGACGAGACGATCGATATGTCGAAGCTGAAAAAAGTCCGCGCAGAGCTGTATCGTGTGGACGATGCACTGACAAACGAAGGACAGAGGCTGGTCAGCGATTCCTATTTCAAAGAAGTGCCGACAGTATTGCCCTCGACCACGATCAAGTAAAAGGAGCAGGACATGAAAAAATATATGATAGGGATGCTCATAGCAGCGGCGGCATTCATCACAGCCGCGCCGCAACGGGTTTCCGCCGCTGAGGCTCCTACCCAAAATGCCATTTTATTGGAGAAGGAGAGCGACACGTCTGCTTCTGTGAGCTTGAGACTGTCCAACGCCGGAGAAAAGATAGCATCCCTCCAATTCAGCCTACATATGGAGGACGGGACGGAGGATGCGTTTACATTTAGCGAGGAAGTCAAGCAAGGAGCGAATATATATGATAAGCGATATAAGGAAGAGACGGATGTCTTAAATGTGTATATCGCGGGGAAAGATTCTCTTTATGCAGAAGGACAGACACTCCTGGAGCTGGGGACTGTATCCGTGGGCAGATCACAGAAGATCAACGCGTATGATGTAAAGATCGTGCGCGGAAATGAAGTGGTGGAGTTAAAAGATCTGAAGGCATCCATCGACCTAGCAGAGGAAACGCCATCGCCGACACCATCCACACCGTCGACGCCATCTACACCATCGACGCCATCAACGCCGTCGACACCATCGACATCCGTTACACCGAGCGTAACGCCAAGTGTGACACCGAGCGCAACACCGTCACCGAGCGCAACACCGGCGCCGAGCGCAACACCGACGCCGAGCACAAGACCGACGGTGACACCGACGCCATCAACACCAGGCGGCGAGGCCGATAACACAAAAGCACCCAAGACGCCTAAAGTATCAAAAGTCACGAATGTGGCATCCGGCATCATGATAAAATGGAATAAGGTAGCCAACGCGGACGGATACTATGTATGGCGCAAGGCATCCGGCAAGAAGTGGGTCAAGATCGCGACAGTCAAAGGCATCGGCAAAGTAAGCTATATAGATAAGACTGTCAAGAAGAAAGACGGCGTAAAATATACTTATTCCATCCAGGCTTATAACAATGGCAAGACCAGCGGTTACATAAAGACCGCAGAGCCGGTGGCCCGTATGCGCGCACCGTCCCTCTCAAAACCGAAAGCCAACGGTTCAGGGACCATGCTCGTGAAGTGGAAGAAGAACGCGAAAGCCGACGGATACGTGATCCAATATTCCAGATCTTCAGACTTCAAGAAGAACTGTAAAAAAGAGCGGATCAGATCCGGGAAGACCACACAGACGACTGTATCCGGCCTGAAAAAAGGCAAGGTCCAGTATGTGAGGATCAGGAGCTATAAGAAGGTCAAAGGAAAATACCATTACAGCGCCTGGGGAAACGCGAAGAAAGTAAAGATCAAGTAAATAGTTTTTGATCAAGACAGCCCTGCAAAAAGCGGGGCTGTTTTGTCATGCATAGTCAATGCATGATCTTCCAGATGGGATTCCCAAAATATCTTGAAAAGTCCATAGAGATATGATAGACTGATAGCATCATCCCCCTGTCTTTTATGGAAGGAGGTGGCATATATGGGTATGAGTGACAGGCAATATGACGGCATGTTGTTGGAATTCCTAGAAGATCTTGACGATATTGCCGATGTTATCACCGAAGTTATCCCTGACGGACCTGAAAGGGACAAGATCTTGAAAGTGATCCAGAAAAAGATCAAGAAAACTGAACGAAAATTCGAAACTCCGGTCAGACCGCATGCTGATGAGTAGGGGAGGCGATGATCATATGTCAAATGGTTTAGAGATAACACAAAGGGCCATAGATGATTTTCAGCGTATCCAACATCATATGTCTAATGCAAAGTCAGAAAATGCAACAAAAACTTATGAAGATTTAAAAAAAGACTATCTTTCTTTAAAGGCGTTATTGGGTGCGGCTGGAGTCAACCTTACAGAAATCGACCATATAAAAGAGTGATATCTGATCAGACAGGGGCGTACGCTGACCGACCGGATGCCCAAGAGGGCAGCCAGAGCCGTTGGATGAGCCGCGCAGGCCAAGCGGCATGGCCTGCCCATATTGAAAAGTCCGCGTTTCTCATGTTATATGAATTATTCAGGAAAAAACTTGACGTGCATCTGACCCATATGTTATACTGTTGCAGTGACGAAAATCAGGGTCTTTTTTTTATGCTCAAAAACACAGGCTGCCACAGAAAGCCGTGGGAGCATATGAACGGCACAGATGAGGATGTTTTCAGGAGATATTTCTCGGGGAACATCCATGAAAACAGTGGAGGTGGAAATTGTGCGTGTAAAAATTACATTGGCATGTACAGAGTGTAAGCAACGTAATTACAATACGACAAAAGAAAAGAAAAACCATCCGGAAAGAATGGAAAAGAAAAAGTATTGTAAATTCTGCAGGAGGCATACTCTGCACAAGGAAACTAAATAATCGGCATTTGTGAGGGCAGGGCTATGGCAGAAAAAGAAAAGAAGAGCAGCGGCCAGGCGAAAACATGGTTTGAGGGATTGCGGTCAGAATTTAAAAAGATCATCTGGCCGGACCAGAAGACATTGGTAAAACAGACAGTGGCCGTCGTGGCGATCACAGCAGTCCTGGGAGTGCTCATCAGCGTATTTGATGCGGCCATCCTGGAAGGGATCAATCTTTTAGTGAAATAAGTTGTGAAAAGGATGAGGATATGTCAGAGAAGGCAAGATGGTATGTAGCACATACCTATTCCGGTTATGAGAATAAGGTAAAGGCAAATATCGAAAAGACAATAGCCAACAGGCATCTGGAAGACCAGATCCTGGAAGTGTGTGTACCGCTCCAAGAAGTCGTGGAGATGAAGAACGACGTGCAGAAAGTGGTGCAGAAGAAGCTGTTTCCCGGCTATGTCCTGCTGTATATGATCATGAATGACGATACCTGGTATGTGGTACGCAATACCAGAGGCGTCACCGGGTTTGTGGGTCCGGGATCAAAGCCGGTCCCTCTGACAGAAGCCGAGATGAGGTCGCTGGGTATCCAGATTGAGACAAAAGCTGTAGAAGTTGATTACGTGGAAGGGGAGTGGGTGATGGTCACCGGAGGCCCCTGGAAGGATACCAGCGGCATTGTGCGCAGCATCAATGCGCAAAAACAGCTTGTTACGATCGGCGTGGAACTGTTTGGCAGTGAGACGCCGGTAGAGATCAGTTTTGCTGATGTCCGCAAATTGTAAATGTGACAGTGGGAGGGAAATGATGACCCCCGCCAATACCACAAGGAGGTGCCTGTTATGGCAAAGAAAGTAGAAGGATATATCAAATTACAGATCCCAGCTGGCAAGGCAACGCCAGCGCCGCCAGTGGGTCCGGCACTCGGGCAGCATGGCGTCAATATCGTACAGTTTACCAAAGAATTCAATGCAAAGACCGCAGATATGGGTGACGTGCTGATCCCGGTCGTGATCACGGTCTATGCAGACAGGAGTTTCAGCTTCATAACCAAGACTCCGCCAGCTGCCGTTTTGTTAAAAAAGGCCTGTAACATAAAATCCGGTTCCGGTACTCCGAACAAAGTGAAAGTGGGGAGCGTGACAAAAGCCCAGGTTCAGGAGATTGCCGAGACGAAGATGAAAGATCTGAATGCGGGTTCCCTGGAGGCTGCAATGAGCATGATCATCGGAACAGCCAAGAGCATGGGAATCACAGTGGAGGAGTAGGGATATGAAGAGAGGAAAGAAATATCAAGAGGCTGCAAAAGCCATCGACCGTATGACATTATACGATCCGGAAGAAGCCATCGCACTGGTAAAAAAAGCAGCGGTCGCAAAATTTGATGAGACGATCGAAGCTCATATCCGTACAGGGTGTGACGGCCGTCATGCAGACCAGCAGATCCGCGGCGCTGTAGTCCTTCCCCATGGGACTGGTAAAAAAGTCCGCGTTCTCGTATTTGCAAAGGATGCGAAATTGGAAGAAGCACAGGCAGCAGGCGCAGACTTCGTGGGCGGTGAGGAGCTGATCCCGAAGATCCAGAACGACGGCTGGCTTGATTTTGATGTGGTCGTGGCGACACCGGATATGATGGGTGTTGTAGGCCGTTTAGGCCGTGTGCTCGGCCCGAAAGGTCTGATGCCCAATCCCAAAGCCGGTACTGTAACGATGGACGTAACAAAAGCCATCCACGATATCAAAGCCGGTAAGATTGAATACCGTCTGGACAAGACCAACATCGTGCATGTGCCCATCGGCAAGGCATCCTTTAGCGAAGAGCAGCTGCAGGAGAACTTCCAGACATTGATCGAGGCGATCGTGAAAGCCCGTCCAAGCGCCGTGAAGGGCCAGTATATGAGGAGCATCACATTGGCGCCGTCCATGGGACCCGGCGTGAAAGTGAATCCAATGAAATTTTAGGCCAGGTTTAGCTTGACAAGATCATCAGATCATGCTAATGTAAGAAAATGAATACTGTACACTGGTCAGATATGATCATCAATGACGATCAATGGCAATCAATTAGGACCAGTACTGCGCCGAAGACAGCGAGTGCCATATGGCATAAAGGTAAGGATCCACTCGCCGAGGAGAGTCAGCAATAGATAGAACATGCCCTCTTATGTCTTTGTATGCAGAAGAGGGCTTTTTTGGGATGTGTACAAAAAAATAATCAGACGAAGGAGGTGCATAAGATCATGGCGAAGGTTGAACAGAAAAAAACAATCGTGGAAGAGATCACAAACCACGTAAAAGATGCTCAGTGTGTTGTGCTGGTCAATTACAGCGGCCTGACAGTGGAGCAGGATACTATACTGCGTAGAGAGTTCAGGGAAGCTGGCATCGTTTATAAAGTCTACAAGAACACCATGATGAATTTTGCATTCAAGGGGACAAGCTGTGAGAGCCTCACAGAGCATCTGCACGGGACGAACGCCCTGGCAATATCTGCAGATGACGCGACAGCTCCGGCGAGGATCCTGAGCAAATATGCAAAACAATATCCGGCTTTAGAGATGATCGCAGGTGTAGTCGAGGGAAATTACAACGACCAGGCGGGCATGCAGGCATTGGCAAGTATCCCGTCCAGAGAGGAACTGCTGGGCAAACTGCTCGGGAGCATCCAGTCCCCGATCTCAAATCTCGCCCGCGTACTCAACCAGGTTGCGGAAGCAGGCGGTGCAGAGGCTGCTATGGCGGCAAAACCTGCCGAGGAAGCTCCGGCAGCAGAATAGATATCAGATCGATCATATTAGGAGGAAAAAATAAATGGCTAAGTTGACAACAGAAGAATTTATCGCAGCGATCAAAGAATTGACTGTATTGGAATTGAATGAACTGGTAAAAGCATGTGAAGAAGAATTCGGCGTATCCGCAGCAGCAGGTGTTGTAGTTGCAGCAGCAGGCGGCGCAGATGCGGGCGCACAGGAAGAAGAGAAGGATGAATTTGATGTAGAGCTGGCAGAGGTTGGCCCGAACAAAGTCAAAGTCATCAAAGTTGTCCGTGAAGTGACAGGTCTTGGCCTGAAAGAGGCAAAAGAGATGGTAGACGGCGCACCGAAGGTTGTAAAAGAAGGCGCATCCAAGGCTGAAGCTGAGGACATCAAGGCAAAACTGGAAGGCGAAGGCGCAAAGGTAAACCTGAAATAAATAGAGACAGTGTAATACATGGAAGGGCTTGGCATATTTTTGTCAAGCCTTTCATTTCCATATTTCCATCACATTTTCTTTGTAAAATTGTAATATATTTAACAATATAATAATATAAAGAAATGTTTGGAGAAGATACATGCATTACAAAAAAACATTACTGGTCGTGGAAGATGAGGAGAAGCTCCTGCGCACACTCTCGGATTTTCTGGACCTCCAGGGATATGAAGTCCTGCAGGCACTGGATGGGCAGAAGGCTTTGGACATCTTTTACAGCCATATGAATGAGATCGATCTGATATTATTGGATATCATGCTCCCCAAGATCAGTGGAAATGATGTATTAAAAGAGATCAGAAAAAATTCACAGATACCGGTGATCATGCTGACAGCCAATTCATCAGTGGAAGGACAGCTCAATAGTTTTTCATGGGGGGCCGATGATTACATCGTAAAGCCCTACACGCTGTCCATCATAAAAGCCCATGTGGAGGCCGTTTTAAAGAGGGTTGGAAAATACAGGCAGACCCTGGAAGCCGGAGACCTGCTCTTAGATCTGTCGGCGCAGAAAGTATACAGAAAAGGTGAATATGTGGAGACGACCCGCAGGGAATATGGGCTCCTGCTTTTTTTCATGGAGAATCAGGGACGTGTCCTGAAAAGAGAGCATATCCTGGACGTTGTGTGGGGATATGATTATGCCGGAGAGACGCGGACGGTGGATACACTGGTGAAGCAGCTGCGAAAAAAGCTGACACGGGAGTGTAACTATATCCGGTCCGTATATGGCGTGGGGTATATCTTTGAGGCAGGTGCAGATGGAAAGAGAAATTAGGGGGAGCTTGTTTGTTGCGGTATTGATATTTTTAGCAGTTGTCTTTGGGGGGAGTATGCTGGCCTATCATTTATTTGCTCCCCTTTATTACAGCCATCAGAAATCAGAACTGATCATGACTGCCTATGCGGATCTGAAGGAGATGGATTTCATCAGTCTGGATGACAACGATGAAGCTGTATTTAAGCAGTATGAGAGCGAAGATCTGCTGTTCATCATAACCGATGAAGAGTTCCACACATTGTATTCCAGTTGGATGGATAATCTTGAGCGCATGGTCTATAAACATGTGATACTCTGCAAAGATAATTTTTCTGCGGATCCGAAAGTGATAAACAGGGAGACGAGGAACCCGATGGCTGTCAAGCTGCTGGGATTGATCGAGCAGGATGGGCAGACCTATTATGTCAATATCCGGGAAAAAATCTATGCGGTGGACGAGACCATGACCTATATGGGGAGATTTTTTATCTTTGTCCTGTTGGTATCTACTGTGGCTGGCACACCATTTTTGTATCTATATTTTGGCCGGATCCTTAAGAGAGTGCAAAAGGAGATAAAGACAGATGAGACGGTGGAGGAGACAAACAGCAGGGGCATGGAGCAGTCAGGGATGTTGGATAACATCCGCAAGGATCTTGTGGCGGATATCTCCCATGAATTGAAGACGCCTCTGGCGATCATATCCAGTCAGGTGGATATGCTGCACTGTATGGGTGATCAGGTGGACAGGACATATTATTACGATTCCATCGTGGAGGAGATCGGGCGGATGTCGGATATGGTCAACAATCTGATGGATCTGTCCCTGATGGAGCACCGGATACAGAAGATGGAACGGCAGATCATGGATCTGACGGATACCATGGAGTACATCCGCATGAAATATCAGGCATTATTTAAACAGAGCCACATAAGGGACAGTTTTTCTCTGGAGTCGGATTGTAAGATCCTCGGTAATGCTTATTATCTGGAACAGGCGGTGGATAATTATATGATGAATGCTCTCTCCCACACGGTGCAGGGTAATTTTATACAAGTGAACCTGTACCGCCAAGAGGGATGGGTGTGGGTGAGCGTATACAATCAGGGAGAGAAGATCAAAGACTCTGTGATGGAAAAGATCTGGCAGGGATATGTGGTGAAACGTAAGGAAGATACCATGGGAGACAGCGCCGATTCTCTGCAGAAGCGTCACATGGGTATCGGATTGTATCTGGTACGCCGGATCATCCAGCTCCATCAAGGTGAGTACGGCGTGGAAAATGAAGAAAAAGGCGTAAGGTTCTGGTTTAGGATACCAGAAGCGGTAAAGGAGGCGTAAGAGATGGCAAAAAAACCAGCGCTGGTCATCATGGCCGCAGGCATGGGAAGCCGTTACGGAGGTCTGAAGCAGATAGATCCTGTGGACAGAGAGGGGAACATCATCATGGATTTTTCAATCTATGATGCGAAGAAGGCAGGTTTTGGTCAGGTCGTTTTTATCATCAAGAAGGAAAATGAGGAGGCGTTCCGGCAGGCGGTCGGGGATCGGATCAGCCGCCACATGGATGTCTCGTATGTGTACCAGGAGCTTACTTCCCTGCCGCAGGGCTGGCAGCCGCCGAAGGATAGGGTCAAGCCTTTTGGGACAGGGCATGCGATCTTGTGTTGTAAGGATGTGGTCGATGGCCCCTTTGCTGTGATCAATGCGGATGATCATTATGGGAGCCAAGCGTTTGAATGTCTGTACAGGTATCTCACATCCCATGTGGACGACGATAAATACCGTTACTGTATGGTCGGCTATATCCTGGGGAATACATTGACGGAGAACGGTCATGTAGCCCGGGGCGTGTGCAGGACGGATGCGGATGGGTATCTGCTGGATATAGAGGAGAAGACACACATTGAGAAGAGGGAGGCCGGCGCGGCTTACACGGAGGACGGAGGCCATACATGGAACGAGATCAGTCCGGACAGTATCGTCTCCATGAATATGTGGGGGTTTTCACAGAGTATCTTCAGGGAACTGGAGGAGCGTTTTCCCCTCTTTCTGGAAAAAGGATTTCGGGAGGATCCTCTGAAATGTGAGTTTTTCCTGCCCACAGTGGTGGGCGAACTGCTGGATGAGGCCAAAGCTACAGTGGAGGTGCTGAAATCCCCGGACCAATGGCATGGGGTCACATACAAGGAAGACCGTGCGGCGGTGGTGGATGCGATACAGAAGATGAAAGAGGAAGGAAGATACCCGCAATCCCTATGGGAATCCGTTTAATCCTATATACGCAAAGCGGGGCATGCAGATGGCATGAATGGGTTTAAAAATACATTCTAAGGAGCAGATAAGGAGGTACAATGCAATGTCTATATTCGTGACAGGCGGGGCTGGTTACATCGGGAGCCATACATGCGTGGAACTTTTAAATGCGGGATATGAGATCGTTGTGATGGATAACCTCTGCAATTCCAGCCCGAGGGCTCTGGAAGCGGTGGAGGAGATCACAGGCAAAAAGGTAAAGTTTTATGAGGCGGATATGCTGGATCGAGAGGCAATGGAAGAAATCTTCAGGAAAGAATCCATCGATGCGGTGATCCATTTTGCAGGGCTGAAAGCTGTGGGCGAGTCTGTACAGAAGCCTCTGGAGTATTATCACAATAACCTCACGGGGACGTTGGTCCTCTGTGACGTGATGCGCGGGCACGGTGTAAAAGATATTGTATTCAGCTCTTCTGCAACTGTATATGGCGATCCTGCTTTTGTACCTATCACAGAGGAATGCCCCAAAGGGCAGATCACGAATCCGTATGGACAGACGAAGAGCATGTTGGAGCAGATCCTGATCGATATGCATGTGAGCGACCCTCAGTGGAATGTGGTGCTGCTGCGTTATTTTAACCCCATCGGTGCACATTCTTCTGGAAAGATCGGAGAGGATCCCAAGGGCATTCCAAACAATCTGGTGCCCTATATCGCCCAGGTTGCAGTGGGCAAGCTGGAGAAATTGGGCGTGTTCGGGGATGATTACGATACACCGGACGGCACAGGCGTACGGGATTATATCCATGTGGTAGATCTGGCTGTGGGCCATGTGAAAGCCGTAGAAAAACTGAAAAAGAAAGAAGGCGTTTCCATCTATAATCTGGGGACGGGAAAGGGATACAGTGTGCTGGAAGTACTCCATGCTTATGAGAAAGCCTGCGGTAAGACGCTTCCCTACGAGATAAAACCCAGAAGAGCCGGGGATATCGCCGCCTGTTATGCAGACCCCACAAAAGCCGGAAAAGAACTTGGGTGGTCTGCATCCAGGGGGATCGAGGAGATGTGCGCGGATTCCTGGAGATGGCAATCCAACAATCCGGATGGTTTCGGGAACTGATCATTTTTTCCGGACAAGGTTTTTTAAAGCGTTTACAGACTCCGTGTTCAATTCTTTGGCGGCCTCCTGGTTCACCTCGGCGGCTTCCATCAATTCAGCACGGAGTATCTTGACATCTTTTGGCGCTTCGATAGCCAGTTTGATCCAGTCGCTGCCGATCTCCAAGATGGAGACAGTCACATTACCGTTTATGACCAGCGACTGGTTTTTCTTTCTTTGCAGTACCAGCATGTGAGACCTCCTTCTTGTTTGTTGTGCAGATATCTTTCTCGATGTCTTTTATGCGATGACGGAAGTTGTACCCGGGCTGATCTAAGATGAGCTGTCGGGCGGCACGGGTCAGGGCGTTGACGGCGATGGGGCATTTCAGGTTGATGGTACTGTCTTCCAGAGTCTCGTTTATGACACATATGCAGTAGTAGGAGATATCCTCCTCGTTGGGATTGCCCAGGGCTTTCCGGTCAGCCGCCGTGATCTTCGGGCGATAAACGGAAGAGAGAAGGAAGGGGTTCATCATGATGAATGCGATATCCTGGTCATCCAGGCTCTGCAGGCAGATGATCGCGTCGCTGTCTTCCTCCAAAGGTATGGGGACGTAATCCTTGTAATCTTCAAAACCAAACAAACCGTCCTGGAAATGGACGGTTTCTTCTTCTGTATATTCCATTGATCCAAAATGTTTTGTCAGTATTTCCATCTTGTCAGACCTCCTTCTATAAGAGTGGAAGATAATCTTTGAAAAAAGTAACAGTCCAGCTCTGCACTGTTTTAAGTGCAGCTGAACTGTTACCTATTATGCCATTACATCAATCCCTTCATAATTGGGATCCGAACTGCGCGGTACATAGGTGAAACCGCCCACATATTCGATGCGCACATCGGGCATCTGTGTGATCTCAAGGGTGAAATCACTTGGTGTATAATTAAAATCACCTTTGGAAAGCTTCAGATCAAAATTCAATCGATCTCTCTGAAAATGGATAGATATATCTGGGTCGTTCCACTGGATATTTGGGCCAACCTTCGGGATGAATCCCATCTCAAATTCGCCTGTCTTCAGGTTACTCATAAAATCGCGTTCAGCAATCTGTCCGGCCACATCTTCGCCAATCTTCGCGTTCATCATCACATGATTGTCAGAAGCCCATCTCGCAGTGGCTTCGGCAGCTGCCTGTTTTCCCTTTTCAGCTGCCTGTTTGATGCTGGTAGGTGTTGTCGGAAGCATGGAATTGCGGGCTTCGAACGTATCGATCTTTACTTTGATCGGAGTGTTCTTGATCTGCATACCGCCCTTGTTCCTGGACATCTCCAATTTTGCACTGCCGTGGTGACGTTCCACTTGGGCATGCTGGATCTTAAAGTTGTAGCTGATAGGTACGGTTGTTATCTGGAGAAGTTGTTTCAAAAGGAATTCCCCCCTTTCTCACTATATTTAAATTCTTTTCCATTCCATTTCATTCTATCGCTGCATTATGCCCTGATCATCGCATGAAGTCAATAAAAGACTGAGATAAAATGTTTACACCGATACGCAGGGCAGCGTTGTATGCGTACTGGGAATAGGAATAATTCGTGATGGCGATCGCCATATCAGGCGTCACGACCTGTTCCAACTGGGTGGCTAGGGATAATTCGTTGGATTCCATCCGGTCAATGGATTTCTCAAGGAAATCGGATTTTACGCCGATGCCCGTGAGGGAGTTGTCGGCTTGTTGATGGAATTCTTTTAATTTTCCCAGCATCGCATCGCAGGATTGGTAATCGAAATTATCGTCATCCTGGAGGAGTTCCAGCGCTAACTGGCTGCAGAGGTCGACCAGGTTGTTGGCCATGTTGTCTTTGCCCTGCCCTTTTTGGATCGCATTACGGTAATTCTGGGCTTCAGTAGAATTTATCGTATTATCACCTACTCCAATTTTGAGTTCTACGCCGCCTGTTCCGCTGCTTGCGTCATCCCAAATGGCACTCAGTCCCGAAAAAGCGATATTAAAGGCTGTGGAAGAGATGATCTCGTCGCCAGTACCGCCATTATTAAATTCCAAGCCAAGACCGATATCCATATACAGAGGTTCGTCTCTATAATCTTTTAAAGTGTTGGTGTTGCCTGTCAGATCCACATCGACGCCTCTATATTGTAATTTACCCGTAGCTTCATCGAGAGCAAATGGTGCTTCTGTTCCATTCGCCCCGGCCATGACGTATGTGTTGCTGTATACGGCATTCAGACTCTGGAGGATGGAATCGCGGATGGAGACGATGGTATTTGCGTAGGTCTCACGCTGTTCCAGGTTGGTGCCGTTTAAGGATTCTTTTCCAATCTTGGCGAAAAGCTCCTCTGCGTATTTGACTACCTGGTAAACGCTGTCCTCCTGGGCGTCCAGCTTAGACTGCAGACTCTTGGCCATGTCCATATAATCTTCATTTTTCAGATATTGACGGGTCAGATTGGAGGCTTTGGCCGCTGCAGAAGGATCCTCTTTTACACTTGTGAAATTCCGCTGGGTCAGGACCTTGTTCTGATAATTCATCTTAGTCTCAGTGGTCTTTGTCAGATTGGTCTGATAGTTGCGGATCATCATACTTGTCGTTACTCTCATGGTCTGTATTACCTCCTTTCATTATCTGCCGACAACACCGGTGCCGTTGATCAATTTGTCAAGGGCTTCGTCTAATGTGGTCATGAGACGGGCCGATGCGGTGTAGGACTGCTGGTACTGCATTAAGTTTACACCTTCTTCGTCCAGGGACACACCGGATACCTGATCTTTGCTCTGTGCGATCGTGGTGGCTACGGTGATGTGGTTCTTGAGCAGGTTGTCGGTGGCCTGCTGGTCGATACCCAAGGTGGATTCTATATCTACATAGTAGTTGTAGAAAGTGCCCTCGAATAATACCTCGCCAGCTTTATTTGGATTTTCAAATTTTTGTTTGTCATTTAGAGCGGCTATCATTTTATTGATGTTGTCATTCTGTGTTGTACCTGAATCCGGGTCTATCTTTGCTTTTAATTTTACATTTCCCTTGATCCATTCTTCATTGACTTTGATATTTGCCGCTGTAAAAGAAGCTGCTCCAGCCGGATCGGTTACAAAAAGGGCGCCGCCATCGCCTACTGGATTTCCATTGTTATCTTTGGCTGGCTCATTTAATGCATTTAATGTTTTGGCAAATTTGTCGACCAGAAGGTCAAAGGATTGTTCGTAGTAGCCGAATCCTTTTTCTGTAGTTGCATCGCCGTCAAATACACCGGCACTGTTCAACATATTCAATATTCCTGTCAGAGTACCGCCGTTGATGGATATTTCTTTATTATTTCCATTCAATTTAGTAATGTCAACGGGTGTCGTGTTATTTGGATCCAGATTCGAAAGATCTAAAGTTACAGCTGTAAATTTATTTGTTGTCTCAGCTGTAAATTTACCATATTTATCATGATCGATCAATTCCCTCCGAGTCCCATCTTTCATGACAAGGCTGACTATCACATTCTCTACCTTTTCAGTACTGGATATCTTTTCATCTTCATATTTTACTTCAATAGGAAGATATGTCGCCAGGTCATCCAGCAGCTGGTTCCGCTGATCCCGCAGTTCAAGCGCAGGATATCCCAATATATCGCTGCTCTTGATCGTCTTATTCAGTTCAGCGATATTTTTCATCAGCTGGTTGAGTTCCGGGATCATTTTCGTCTCAAGATCGTCGGTCACCTGCTCCCGTTTGCTGGCCAGGGATGTGGCGTTGGAATGGAAGAGGTTTACCAGGGACTGCATGGAAGAGCGCACGATGGAATCGTCCAGCTCTGATCCTGTGGAGTTGGCCAGATCCAGCAGCTTGCTCTCCAAGTCGGAGAGAGCGTCTTTGACCGCGCTCTTCATCGTCTCATCGAAAACGCCTTCAATCTGTTCTAATACGGATGCTTTGGCATCATACATGCCCACATCAGCCATCTGGTCTCTGTACTGGATGTCCAGGTATGGGTCGCGGATCTGAGATACGCCCGTGACCAGCACGCCATGTCCGATCTGCGCAACGTAGTTCGTCGAGGCGTAATTGCCGTATCCCGGTGCGAAACTGGTCTGATCCAGACGCTGCCGGGTGTATCCTTCTGTGTAGACATTCGATATATTCTGGCCGGTCACATCCAGAGCCTTCATGCTGGCGCTCATGGCGCCGCGGGCCACTGAAAAACCGGCAAAAGTTGCTCGTAACATAGTATCATCCCTCCATATGGTCGGTCGCTATACCTTTGTACTGGTAAAATGTTTACCGGGACTGCCAGTCTTCTTCGCATCTCCCTTACTGGTATATGCGCTGCTCTCTTCTGCTGCTTTCCTCTTGAGCATCGTATCGATATGATGAAGGCTGACCTCCAGGGCTTTTTGCGCACTGTCCTTTGTGGCAGTGAACTGCTGCGTAGCCTGGGCCAGCCGGTCGAACAGGGGTTTTAATCTTTCCCTCTCAACGTCATTGACCTGGGACAGGATTTCTTTGAACGACATGCTCTCCCACCCCAGGTCTTTTTGTATTGATTCACGTTTTTTATCCAAGCCCCGCAGCTTCATGATGCCGGCCTGCTCTTTTTTCATGTTTTCTTCAACAAAGGTGACTCGATTTTTCTGGATAGCGTCCAATTTCGCTGTTTCTATCTCGTTGAACTCCTCCAAAAGGGTGATCAGGTCACCTACGACTGCTTTGAAATCATTCAGATCATGCATGGATATCAATCTCCCCAATGGAATAACATGCGTGAGGCTATCTTGTCGAACTGGACCTGGTATGTGCCGTTTTGGACCTGTTCTTTGATGTCCTGGATCTTCTGTTCTGGAGTTTGTGTGTTCTGAACTTCACCGGATACTGCCTGGGCTAAAGAAGAAGAAAAGGTTTTTTCAGCAATCTGTCTGGAGTCAGACTGGATGATGATAGCATCATAGTTGCTACGACCTGCCTTTTCAGTATTCGTATTTTTTGCAGTAGCTTTCGCAACCGGAGGAAATTCAGTATGGTATGTCGTGATATTATTGAGTGATATTTTCATATATTCCATACTCCTTTCGACAATTGCTGTATTGTCTTTATTTACTTCTCTTATATAGAGTATCGCCATTTTACAGGAAATATTAAGGGCGAGTTTGTAGAAATTACAAGTAATTATTCAGTAGCCACTATTTTGTGAAGTGCTTTGCCGCAAAATGAGGCAAGATCCTGAAACATACAAGCAAAAATCCCTTTGCCTGAAAATGATACGGAATGGATTTTTGCCTGTAGCTGTGAAGGTACTGAACAGTTGTGATCATAATTTGTTTAAGTGGGTCAGCAGTACATTTGCAATATTTGCGCAGGAAGCCTGCTGACAGACCGCGCCGATCTTATGGGCGACCATGGGCATGCCATAGACGACGCAGGAATCCTTGTCTTGCCCGATGGTGAAGGAACCTTTGTTGCGCATCTCCAACAGACCGTCCGCGCCGTCCTTGCCCATGCCGGTGAGGATGATGCCGATGCCCTGGCGGCCCACGTTCTTGGCCATGGAGCGGAACAGTACGTCCACAGAAGGACGGTGTCCGCTGACTTTTTCACCGGGATAGCAGCGCACGGAATAGGAGACGCCGGCGCGCACCACTTCCATCTGCAGGTTGCCGGGGGCGATGAGGATGCGGCCTCTTACGATCTTGTCTCCGTTTTCAGCCTCCTTCGCCTCCATCTTGCAGATGCGGTTCAGGCGTTCTGCATACATCTTGGTGAAACCTTCGGGCATATGTTGGGTGACGACGATCCCCGGCGTGTTGGCCGGAAGATTGCGCACTACTTCCAGCGTGGCTTCGGTGCCGCCTGTGGAAGCTCCGATCGCGATCACTGTGCTGTTTTGCGCCAAGGGTGACATATTGCACTGGAGGGACAGGCCGCGGGCGGTCGTGGGCAGCGCCGAGGGCGTCCCCGGCACCTTAACTTTCGCCTTGGATGCGATCGAGATCTTCAGGGTCAGGGCGTTGATGAATGCGTTCAGCGTGCCCGCCAGCGACATATCCGGTTTGCGCACAAAATCCACCGCCCCGGCTTTCAGCGCGTCGAAAACGTTCAGATTCAGCGCGGAGACCAGTATGATCGGCACGGGGTGCACGGGCAGGAGCTTTTTGACGAAATCAATGCCGTTCATGCGCGGCATCTCCACATCGCAGGTCACCACATCGGGCTTGAGCTGCAGGATCTTCTTTTCCGCGTCGAAAGCGTCTATGGCGGACCCGATGATTTCGATATTAGGTTTTTTGGACAGGTTGTCGATGAGGACTTTGCGGAAGAGCATGGAATCATCGACGATGAGTACTCTTATCTTATTTAGGATCATTTTTTACGGCCTTTCTAAAAATCAAATGCTTTAAGTATTCCCCGCGATCTTGCGGTAAGTCGCAGGCATCAGATATTCATAAGGCGTGCGATCTTTATTCAGGCTTTCAGAATGCCCGATCAGAAGATAAGCGCCTGGATTGGAAGCCTGGTAAAAACGTTTTACAAGGGCTTCTTTCGTGTCCTGGTCAAAATAGATCATCACATTCCTGCAGAATATCACGTCAAATTTCAGTTTGAACTGTATAGGATCCATCAGATTGAATGTGCGGAAGATCACGTTGCTGCGCAGGGCTTTGGACACTTCATAAGTACCCGGCGCTTCTTTCACAGGGGTAAAATACTTGCGCTTCCATTCAGGAGGCAGCTCCCGCAGGGATTCTTCCTCATACAGACCGGTCTTGGCTTTGCTCAGGACATCGTGGGAGATATCTGTTGCTAAGATCCTGGTGTCCCAGGAACTGGCCTGGGCGCCCAGGTATTCTTTGATGAGCATCGTGATCGTGTAGGGTTCCTCGCCGGAGGAGCACCCGGCGCTCCAGATACTCATGACCCGATTTTTCTTATTGCTCTCTACCACGTAGGGGAGTATGGTGTCCCGGAAAAAATCAAAATGTGCTTTTTCCCGGTAAAAATATGTGTAGTTTGTAGTCAGTTTATTCAACATGATCTCATTGTCCTTACCGCTTTTCTTAGAGACAATGTGATCTACATAGCCGGTAAAATCTTTGTAACCCATACTTGCGACTGTGCCGGACAGGCGGCTGGATATGAGCTGGCGTTTTTTACTCAGATCGATACCATAATTGGATTTTACGAAGTCTACCAGGCGTTTGAAATCCTGATCGGCAATGTTTAGCATAGCACACTCCTTCCATCCAACTTATATGGTCTGTGTATCTACCAGTTGCTCGCAGTCGAGGAGGAGCACGACATTGTTTACATCCAGAGAGATCATCCCGTTGACCAGTTCACGCTGGTTGTTGACAGGCACGGGCGAGATCTTGCTCAGCTCGCTGTCCACCACCTGGGATACGGAGTCGACGATGATCCCCACGGAGATGGAGTCGATATCCAGCACGATGATGCAGTTCGACTCATTGTTCTCCATATCGATCGACGGTTTCCCCAGGCGCAGGCGGATATCCACGATGGGGATGATCTGTCCCCTCAGATTGATGATCCCTTTGATATATTCCGGTACCATGGGCAGTGTGGTGATCGAATGGTTCGTGATGATCTCGATTACGTACTTTGTATTCACTGCGAAAGTCAGGTCGGCGGAGCGGAATGTGAGGAACCGCTCCTTCTCCACCTCGATTTCGCCAACCTCATCCATATCGTCATCTATGATGATTTTTGTATCTTCAGACATTTTAGATCCTCCAAAATTTAAGATTTAATATTGAGCCATTTCGTAAAGGCTTAAGATATCCAGGATGATACTGATATTTCCGTTGCCTAAGATCGTACATCCGCTGATACCGGAATTTTTGATATTAAAATTATTCAGATAAGAGGGCAGAGGCTTGACCACTACCTGCTGTTCACCCAGGAGCTCATCCACGAACAGGCAGTAGGACGTATCGCTGGCTTCCACCCAGATCAGGATGCCGTCCTCGATGTTCGTGACCTCTGTCTCTACATTATAAAGCTGGTGCACGCGGATGATCGGGTAAAATTCATTCATACACTTGACGATCTCATTGCCTTCCGCATCGTAGACCACGTCTTCATTGGAGACTTTGAAGGACTGACGGATGTTCGCGATCGGTACCGTGAAGATCGACTGTCCGACCGCGATCTCCATACCGTCCACGATGGCCATGGTCAGCGGGATCTTTAATGTGGTGCAGCTGCCCTGTCCCAGTTCGCTGGAGATGGATACTGTGCCTCCCACAGACTCCACATTCCGTTTCACCACATCCATGCCCACGCCGCGGCCTGAATATTCGGTCACTTCTTCGTTGGTGGAGAATCCCGGGAGCAGGAGCAGTCCGAGGATCTCTTTCTTCGTGTATTCGCTCTCCGGCTTTATCAGCAGTCCGTTGTTGGCCGCTTTTGCAAGGATCTTCTCGGTGTCCATGCCGTAGCCATCGTCCTCCACTTTGATGATGACCTCGCTGCCGGTATGGGTGGCGGAGAGGATGATCTCGGCCTGGGGATCCTTGCCGGCCGCGACACGCTCCGCGGAGGTGACTTCCACGCCATGGTCCATGGAATTGCGGACGATGTGCATGATCGGGTCGCTGATGCCGTCCACGATGGATTTATCCAATTCTGTGTCCTCACCGATGATGGTCAGGCGCACGTCTTTATTTAATTTCTGCTTCATATCCCGTACGATGCGGTTCATCTTTTGGAACACGCCGGATACAGGGACCATGCGCAGGGACATGGCCAGGTCCTGGAGGTCTTTGGTCAGCTTGCGCAGCTGACGGGTGGACTTCATGAAATTATCC
Organism: Clostridia bacterium; assembly: GCA_910575625.1. GTDB lineage: Bacteria > Bacillota > Clostridia > Lachnospirales > Lachnospiraceae > MGBC164599. The sequence continues at coordinate 130,198 of CAJTFD010000011.1, read as the reverse complement.
AATTTCAATCCCTGGATGTCCGGGGAGGAGGTCACCATGGATTCGGTGATCACGATCTCGCCCACGATCGCCACCAGGGCGTCCAGTTTGGAGAGGTTTACGCTGATCAGGCTCTGTTTTACAGGGCCGCTGTGGGCTCTGCTGGCCGGGGCCTGTTTTGCCGGGGCTTCTGCGGGGGATGTGCTGGCTGCCGGAGCCGGGGTGTCTTTTACGGTATCCGCCGGCTTTGCTTCTGCTGCCTTGTCTGGATCCCCTTCTGCCTGTGCACCTTTTAACCGGGCATTCTCGATGACTTCATAAGAATGGATGTGGCTGGTCCCTGTGATGGTATTGATCACTTTTTCAATGTGTTCTTCTTCGAGCAGGGCCAGGAAAAATCCTTTCTCAACGATCGCCTGGGCTGATGCGCTGTTGTTCTCCACATCGTCTGGATAGAAACGGAAAGGCAGGCCCAGATCCTGCAGGGCGTTCACCAGCATGAAAGCCCGCAGGTTCTCCATGCCGCAGCCCTCCTCAAATATGACTTTGATGAAGAAAGGCGCATCGTCATCCGGACAGTTGGCCAGTTCCATATTCAGCTCCGCTACGGAAGGGCCGTCATTGCCGCCGGTGTCCTCCGGGCTGTCTGTGTTGCTGATTTTATTCAGGAAACTATTAATTTCCCCAATGATGTTGTCGATATTCTCAGTAAGTGGTTCGTTATTTTCCACTTTCTCAATTTCAGTCCGCAACATATCTGTGGACTTAAACATGAGATTGAACAGAGATTTTTTCAATTCCGGGGCAATGGAGTCCATGCCGTTTTCACGGATATAGAAAAACAGATCTTCTATATGATGGGCAATCTGATTCAGGGAAGTAAATTCCATCATTGCAGACGAGCCTTTGATGGTGTGCATGATACGGAAAATCTCATTTACGTCATCTGTGCTAAATTCTTCGACTTTCTCTGCCTCGATGAGCAGTTCATCAAGCTGTTCCATCAGAGAGTTCGTCTCGAATAGATACATATCAAGCATGCTATCTGTACCGTTATCCATAATTTTCAACACCGCCTTGTATTTTATTAAAATTTTGTATATAGTATGTATATCGACACAATGGATGGAAAAATTAATATCAGTAGGTGGAAAAAATGCCGAATATTTTAAGAGTGACCACGCCGCCCGCGGGGTTGGATAATAATGTAAAGAACAACCCGTTGACGACCAATGAAAAACAGATACAGAATCCTGTGGATCCCAGCAAGATCGTCCGCTCCGACGGCCGCGGCGATGCCGGGGATCAGCAGCAGACGAAACTGGGATTGAATGCCCAGTCGAACTTTGGGAATTTTGTCCAGCAGATCAATGACGCGCCGCAGCTGACCCAGCTCTTCTCCACATTATTTTTGCAGGGCATGGGCAACCTGGTGGAGGCCGGGATCGGTCCGGACTTGGCGGAGGAGATCGCCAAGTTCATGGACATGATGAAGATGACGGATACCCAGCTCTTGGATTTCCTGAAAAACCAGACGGACGGGGCCGTGAGATATACCGGGACATTTTACAACATGCTGCGCCAGGTCATGAGCGATACCCAGTCCGTAGAGCTGAAGGCCGGGGTCCTGGAACTGTTGAAGCAGATCAACGATATGTCCGCCGGGCCCCATCTCCTGGAAAACATCCGGGGGAACCTGGATACGATCTCGAAATACATGCTGCGCGCCGACCGGGAGGTGGTCCAGCAGATGATGGAGAAGCTGGATATGGGGGCGGTGCCCGGGGATACGAAAATGAATGCGGATTTTTTGAAAAAAGAGATGATCCCCATGCTCAGCGAATATATATCGAAGACCCGGGATTTCGGTGCGATCCGCGATCTGATCGGGGTGCTGACCTTCAATGTCTCCAGGTATGAGAACGGGAACCTGGATAAATTGATTGATACTTTTACAAAATTACTGAATTTCCAGGGGTTCAGGGCAAAGTTCCATGGGGTCCTGCCGGAAAAACTGCCCCAGATCCTCCAGAATACCAGCTACGAGAAAGCGACCAAAAAAAACGAATGGACGGAGAAATTCCTGGACATGGTGGAGTACGGTGTGAAAGGGGAGGCCGGCCTGGAGAACAAGCAGGTCTTCCAGAACCTGATGAAAGCTGTCCTGCTCAATGAGAGCGTATACATGCCGGTACTCCATCTGATGCTGCCCATGGAGCTGAACGGGCGGACCATGTTCGCGGAGATGTGGATCGATCCGGACGATGAGAGCGGGGCCGCAGAAGGGGAAGGCAGGCGTACGAAGCTGCTGATCAAGTTCGATATAAAGGACCTGGGATTCTTCGATGTGGTCATGCTCTACGGGAATGAGAAGATGGATATGTACCTGTCTTATCCGGAGGTATTGGCCGACAAGGAGAAGGAGATCCACAACGCGCTGGAGGCCATCATGGCGGATAATGGGATCACGTTCCGCTCCCTTGTGCTGGAGAAGGCATCGGAGCCGGTCTCCATCTCCCAGGTGTTCCCCAAAATATTTGAAAGGAAGAATTCGATCAATGTCACGATTTAACGATCTGCTGAATAAAAAAGCCGTTGCCCTGAAATACGATGAACGCCAGTCGGCCGCGCCGGTGGTGGTAGCTTCCGGCATGGGGCATCTGGCTGAGAAGATGGTGGAGATCGCCAATGAGAACGACGTCCCGGTCTACGAGGACAATTCCCTGGCCACAGTGCTGTCCCAGCTGGACCTGGGAAGGGAGATCCCGGAGGAACTGTACAAAGCAGTGGTGGATATCTACGCCTATTTCCTGCACTTTGTCCCGGGGAGTTGGCAGTCGGAGGAAAAAGAGGAAGAGCAAGAGACAGGAGAGGCAATACAAGAGAAGGATGAGATCCACGTGGGTGTGCCGGAGGAGGCCGGACAGCCGGAGTGGGAGGATCTGTCGGAAGGATGACAGAGTGCGTCAGGATGGAAGATAAAAAATACATAGGAGCGTCCCCTTTTTTATGGTTTTTCTAAGAGGGGATGCTCTTTTTGTATTTCAATGGGAACATGTTTTGTCGATAATGGACGGATCGCGAATGTCCTCTGTTTCATAAAACAGCAAAAACAACAAAAGAGTATTGACTATATAGCCCATAGATGTTATAATTTTTCTTAAATAAATACATAATTAAAGTAAAATAAAAAGAGGTATGAGATTTGTTATGAAGAGGGGGGCCAGCAGCATTGAGGTGAAGAAGCTGAATCGCAACAGAGTGTTCCGCTATCTGAACAGCCAGGAGAGGGCATCCATGCCCGACATCGCGGCAGCCCTGGGGATGAGCAGGCCCACGGTGCTCCAGATCGTGCGGGAGCTGAAAGAATCCCAGATCGTACGGGAGGTGGGGGAGTTTAGTTCCACAGGCGGCAGACGGGCGAAAGCCATCGCCGCTGTCCAGGATGCCTGTTATACGGTGGGGCTGGATATCACGCACGGCCATATCAGTCTGGTCCTGACAGATCTGTCGGAGAAGATATTGGAACATGAGCGGGTCAGGGAGCTTTTTTCATATAGTGATGGGTATTTTTGCAGGATCGGCGATCTGCTGGAGGATTTTTTGGAGAGGTCGCAGGCACCGCGGGAGAAGGTCATCGGCGCGGGGATATCTGTGCCGGGGATCGTGGACCGCTGTGGCTGTCTCGTCTATTCCCATGCGCTGGGTCTTGACCATGTGGACGGGAAAGGATTTTCAAAATATATCCCCTACCCATGCATCATGCTGAATGACGCCAATGCCGCCGCTGTGGCGGAGTGTTCGAATACGGATCTGTCCAGGAGCGTGCTCTATCTGTTGCTCAGCAACAGTGTGGGCGGTGCGGTCGTGTTCCATCAGGATACGCCGGCGCAGGTGTCCTGGAGCGTGCAGGATGGAGCTTTCCGCAATATCTACATAGGAGCGGAATGCCGTGCCGGGGAATTTGGCCATATGGTGATCCATCCAGAGGGTGAGACCTGCTACTGCGGCAAAAAAGGCTGTGTGGACGCGTACTGTTCGGCTTCCAGACTGACAGACCTGGCTGGTGTGGACCTTCCGGGATTCTTTCGGGAATTGGAAAACGGCAATGTCCGCTTCCGGGAAGTGTGGGAGAGATACCTGGACGACCTGGCCATCGCCGTGGATAATCTGAGGATGTGTTTCGACGGGGATGTGGTCCTGGGCGGCTACGTGGGCAGCTATATGGAGCCTTATATCGAGGCGTTCCGTTTAAAATGCGCCGGGCGGAATATCTTCGGCCACGGCGGGGATTATGTGCGGGCCTGTAAATACCGCGTCGAAGCGTCAGCCCTGGGTGCAGCCATCTACCGGATCGAACAGTACATCGACAGGATATAAAAATGCACAAATATATCCGTGTACTTTTGTCTATTATTACGGGTTGTGTGTGAAAAAAAATAATCTATAATAGAATTTACGAGAATAATCAATAAAATATGTTTGCTATGTTTGTTATATTTTAGATATTTTATCTATTAACAAATAAAAGGAGGAATGAAAAAATGGGCATTATTGAGAAAATGAGGTTAGATGGAAGGTCTATCTTCGTGACCGGCGGTGCCAGAGGTATCGGGAAGAGCGTGGCGACAGCTTTCGCGGAAGCCGGTGCAGATCTGGCGATCGTGGATGTGGATATTGAGGAAGCCAAAAAGACTGCGGCTGAGTTAGCGGAGAAAAACAATGTCAAGACCATCGCCATAAAGACGGACGTGACAGACCCGGTCCAGGTGGATGCCATGGTAAAAGAAGTGGTGGATACTTATGGAAAATTAGACGCTGCTTTCTGCAATGCAGGGATCTGCATCAACGTGTCCGCAGAGGAGATGACTTTTGAACAGTGGAAAAAGGTCATCGACATCAACCTGACAGGAGTATTCTTAACAGCCCAGGCCGCTGGCAAACAGATGCTGAAACAGGGGAAAGGGTCCATCATCAATACGGCTTCCATGTCAGGCCATATCGTAAACGTACCGCAGCCCCAGTGTGCATACAATGCTTCAAAGGCAGGCGTCATCCAACTTACGAAATCTATGGCTGTTGAGTGGGCGAAAAAAGGCGTCCGCGTAAACTGCATCAGCCCGGGATATATCGGAACAGACTTGATCAACAGTGATGAGAACCTCAAACCGCTGATCGAAAAATGGAATGCCATGGCTCCCATGGGGAGACTTGGAAAACCAGAAGAACTCCAGGCTGTATGTGTATATCTGGCCGGAGATGCCAGCAGCTTCACCACAGGTTCAGATTTCGTCGTAGACGGCGCATTTACATGTTTCTAGGGAGATCTGGATATAATAACCCAAGATAGCTGATAGCCAAGCTATAAAAAATATATCATAATTAAAGGGAGGACATGTAGTTATGAAGAAAAAGATCTTATGCGCGATCCTTTGCGCAACAATGGCAGCGTTCACACTGGCCGGCTGTGGCGGAGGATCATCTGACAGCTCAGGAAGCGGCAGCAGCACAGAGAGTGAGGCCACAGATGAAGCAGGCGATGATGCTGAAGACAGCGGCGATTCCGAAGCAGTTACCGGCGATGTGAAGATCGGTATCACCATCCAGGACTTGAAAAATGACTACTGGGCTGGCGTAATGGGCAAACTCGAAGAGCTGATGAAAGAAAAAGGCTATGATTACACACTGATCGACTGTGAAGACAACTCGGCAACACAGATCAGCCAGATCGAAAACTTCATCTCATCCGGCTGTAACCTGATCATGGTCCATCCGTCTGATGCAGAAGCAGTAGAGACAGTATGCGGCGAGGCTATGGATGCGGGCATCAAAGTAATGTGCTGGGACGACCCGATGACAAACACGACAGCAAACTGGATCTTAGATAACACAGCTCTTGGAAACGAGATCGGTAAGACAGCGGCAGAGTTCATCAACGAACATTACACAGCAGATGATCCTGCAGAAGTATGCGTGATCGGTTATCCATCCACAAAAGTCCTGTTAGAGAGACAGAATGGTATCGAAGCAGGTCTGGAAGAGAATTGTGACGAAGGCAATTACGAGATCGTAGCTGAGATCGATGGTCTTCTTGCAAACGAAGCACAGGCAAACGTTGAGACAACACTTTCCGCACATCCTGACTGTGGTGTGTATGTAGGCGTTGGCGCAGGCGCTATGATCGGTTCAAACGAAGCGCTCCTGCAGAAATTCGGCGGCGCTGGCAAGATCCCGGAAAACGTTGGCGTTATCACAACAGACGTTACTCCGCAGCAGTTGGAATCTCTTGCAGCAGGCGACGAAGCGGTACGTGCGATCGTAGGCTTCGAGGGATCCAGTACAGATACAGCACAGGCATGCCTGGATATGTTTGATGCTATCTTGGCAGGGGAAGATTTCTCCGGTGACAAACATGATGTATACAGGGTAACTGGCCCGATCACAGTGGACAACGTAGAAGAGATCCAGGCTGGTATGTAAGAATAAGACGGTTGATAGATCTATAGAGGCGGTATGCAGTTTTACCGCCTCTAAATAATAGGAAAATATAGCCACGGGGGGAAGAATATGAGTGAAGAATATGTATTACAATTACAGCATATAAGAAAAGAATACCCGGGTGTTGTGGCGCTGAAAGACGTTACATTGGAATTGAAGAAAGGCGAGATCCTGGCGCTGATCGGAGAGAACGGGGCCGGCAAATCCACGCTGATCAAATGCTGTTCAGGGGCTGTCATCCCCACTTCCGGAAAGATCATCGTAAACGGTAAAGAGTTTACCAGTATGACGCCCCAGCTTGCGGCGGAAAACGGTATAGCGATCATATATCAAGAATTTAACAATGTAAAAGAACTGTCAGCGGCAGAGAACCTGTTTTTGGGAAGGCCCATCCGAAAAGGCATCGTAGTGGATAAGAAAGCCATGGAGGAAGAAGCGGCCAAAGCTTTTGAACAGCTTAGGATCAAGATCGACCCGAAAGCATTGATGAAAAACCTGACGGTCGGGTATCAGCAGATGGTAGAGATTGCTAAAGCGATCCAACAGAATGCGAAGATCCTGATCATGGATGAACCCTCTGCGCCATTGACCAGTGCGGAAGTAGAGAGCATGTTCATGGTCGTGGAACGGCTGCGTAAAGAAGGGATATCGATCATCTACATATCCCACAGGCTCGAAGAGATCTACCGCCTCTCAGACCGTATCCTGGTCATGAGGGATGGTGAGTATGTAAAAACATTGATAACAAAGGACAGTCAGGTCCAAGAACTGATCCAGCTCATGGTAGGACGTGAACTGACAGAGACATATCCGCCGAGAGGTGACTGTATCAAAGAAGACGATGTGATGCTGGAATTGAAAAACGTCACCGGGAACGGGGATAAGAATATAAATCTGAAACTCCATAAAGGAGAGATCCTAGGTCTGGGAGGTCTGGTGGGCGCAGGCCGTACAGAACTTGCAGAGATGATCTTCGGGGCTGTGGTAAAAGAGTCCGGACAGATGATCTTCAAAGGAAAAGAAATCAACCCCAAGAGTCCAAGGGAAGCAATAGATCTTGGCATAGCGCTGGTGCCGGAGGATAGAAAACGTCATGGCGCTATGCTGGGCATATCGATCAAGAACAACATCAATATGCCGATTTACGAGAGAAATTCCACATTGAGTGTGATCAACTCAAAACGTGAAATGGAGATTGCTGAAAAATATCAGAAAAACATGGCGATCAAGACTCCGTCCCTGCATCAGCTCGTGAAAAACCTAAGTGGTGGTAACCAGCAGAAAGTAATCCTCGGGAGGTGGATGGCCGCCGACTCTGAGCTGATCATCTTCGATGAGCCTACCAGGGGTATCGACATCGGCGCGAAATACGAGATCTACAAGCTGATGAATGATCTGGTGGAAAAAGAAGGCAAGGCGATCTTGATGATCTCGTCTGAGATGGAAGAGTTGATGGGCATGTCTGACAGGATCATGGTACTGGCAGAAGGCGAGGTAACCGGTGAACTGGAAAAAGATGAATTCAGCCAGGAGACGATCATGGCATATGCATCTGCGGCGAATATTGAGGAGGGTTAAGTCATTATGAAAGAAAAAACGTTAGCATATCATTTAAAAGATAAGGCAATCTGGGTCGTATTTGTAGTGCTTGTTCTCGCATTCACGATTGCAAATCCAAGATTCATCAATCCAAACAACTTATTCATGATGATCCGTCAGGTATCCTTCTACGGGATCGCATCCATCGGTATGACGTTCGTTATCCTGCTTGGTGATATCGATCTGTCAACCGGTACGATCATCTCATTCGTAAATATCATCTGTGCATATTTCATGGTAAATATGGGTATGCCTATGGTCGTAGCGATCATCCTCACACTGGCGATCGCCACATTGATCGGTGTATTGAATGGTTTCATGGTATCTACGATCGGTATCCCTGCGCTGATCGCAACCTTTGCTACACAGACATCTTTCCTGGGTCTGACCTACATCATCTGCGGCGGTCTTCCGATCAACGGATTTACAGAAAGCTTTAAAGTGATCGGGCAGGCGTATGTATGGATCATCCCAGTGCCTGTCATCATCATGGCTCTCTGTTTTGCGTTGGGTTCCTTTATCCTGAATAAGACATATTTCGGACGTTATTTCTACGCGGTGGGCGGTAACGTGGAGGCAGCGAAATTATCCGGTATCCGTGTGGGCAGGATCAAATATCTGGTATTCGCATTGTCTGGATTCTTCGCAGGACTTGCAGGACTCGTTATCCTCTCCCGTACCAATTCAGGTATGGCAAATGCTGGTGATGGTTATGAGTTCGACGTTATCACATGCGTAGTTTTGGGTGGTGTGTCTGTAACTGGCGGTTATGGAAAAATGTCAGGCGTTGTGGCCGGTACATTCATCATCGGCGCTCTGAAAAATGGTATGGTACTTATGAACATCAACTCTTATGTACAGAACATCGTCATGGGTGTTGTGCTCGCGTTGGCCGTTGGTTTTGACTGTATCCAGAAAAAGAATCAGTCTAACTAAGATAAATGAACATATGAAAATATGGGGTCCCAGTAGAGATACTGGGATTTCCTTATGTGGTCATCTGTCTTAAGGGTAGACCCGTTCTTGGAGATTGTCTACTGCAATCTGCAAGTTTTCAATCTTCTGTATGAGTATGGAGATGGTGTCATTTTCAAATTTGGTGATGCGGTAGTATTGTTTTAGCTCATTGACGCTCTCTTCAAGGGTATCGAATTTTTTGTACATATTTTTTTGCAGCCGATCCATTTCGTCTAAAAGGAAAGCCTCGGATCTGGTGAGTTTTTCATCAATTTTGGTCTCAGTCCTGGCTTCGGACTCGGTGAAGCGCTGATCAAACTTAGCTTCGGATTCGATGAAGCGCTGATCGAACTTAACTTCGGATTCGGTGAAGCGCTGATCAAACTTAGCTTCGGACTCGATGAAGCGCTGATCGAACTTAGCTTCAGATTCGGTGAAGCGCTGATCAAACTTAGCTTCGGATTCGATGAACTGCTGATCGAACTTAGCTTCAGATTCGGTGAAGCGTTGATCGAACTTAGCTTCGGACTCGGTGAAGCGCTGATCAAACTTAGTTTCGGATTCGATGAACCTTTGATCGAACTTAGCTTCGGATTCGATGAAGCGCTGATCGAACTTAGCTTCGGACTCGATGAAGCGCTGATCGAACTTAGCTTCGGACTCGGTGAAGCGCTGATCAAACTTAGCTTCGGACTCGATGAAGCGCTGATCGAACTTAGCTTCGGATTCGGTGAAGCGCTGATCAAACTTAGCTTCGGACTCGATGAAGCGCTGATCGAACTTAGCTTCAGATTCGGTGAAGTGCTGATCAAACTTAGCTTCGGATTCGGTGAAGCGCTGATCAAACTTAGCTTCGGACTCGATGAAGCGCTGATTGAACTTAGCTTCAGATTCGATGAATCGTTGATCGAACTTAGCTTCGGATTCAATAAACCGCTGATCGATCTTTTCATCGAGCCTGATTTCAAATTCCGTAAACATATCTTTCAATAAAGCAATGTCATTTTTGTCCAGCATATATTTTTACCTCCTTTTTTATTGTGTATGTAAAAAGTGTATCCTCTTTGGTCCTTATAACAGTAACATTTTTTGGGGATGATAATCAATACCTTTCTCAATGTTTTAAAGATCTTTTTATGTTTTCCTCATCTTTCTAAAAATAATCTTATAAACAGAAGAAAATTTTAAGCCTTTTTTTATTTACAAAATTTTTAAACACTAGTAAAATATGTCTGTAAGTGGAAGTGACAGCAGTCAGATGTTTTGCAGTGATGGAGGTCGTTATGGAACTATTATTGGGGATTGACGTGGGGACAAGTTCCTGTAAAGTTGCTTTTTTCCAGAAGGACGGAACGGTAGTGGCTGCGGGTACAGGTAAGTATCCCATTTATCATCCGAAGCCGGGGTGGGCGGAACAGTCTCCGGAAGACTGGTGGACGGCTGTATACCAGACCATCCGATCGTTGTTGGATGGAGAGCATATCTCTGCGTCGGATGTGAAAGGCATCGGCGTGGATGGGATGAGTTGGGCGGCTGTGGCGATCGACCGGGAAGGGGAAGTCCTGGCGAACACACCGCTTTGGATGGACACCAGATCTGGCCAGATCTGCGCCAGGCTCCGGGAGCAGTATGGAGGGGATACTTTCTTTAAGGTGAGCGGCAATCCCCTGCAGCCTTTTTATACCACGGGGAAGATCCTCTGGTACAGGGAAGAGATGCCGCAGATGTATGAGAAGATTGATAAGATCCTCCAATGCAACAGCTTTCTGGTCTACCGTCTGACCGGGAACGCCGTGCAGGATATGTCCCAGGGATATGGGTTCCATTGTTATGATATGGAGCGGGGTGCCTGGGATGAGCAGATGCGGGAAAAATTGGAGATCCCAGCACATTTTTTGCCAGAGATCTGCCCTTGTCATCAGATCGTGGGCGGCGTATCGAAAGAGGCGGCTGCGCTTACCGGGCTTTTACAGGGAACGCCTGTGGTGGCAGGAGGATTGGATGCGGCGTGCAGCGCATTGGGCGCGGGTGTGCTGGATACAGGGGAGACGCAGGAACAGGGTGGACAGGCAGGCGGCATGAGTGTCTGCATGGATACCTGTGCGGCGGACCCCAGATTGATCTTGAGCCACCATGTGGCTCCGGGAAAATGGCTGCTACAGGGCGGCACCACCGGGGGCGGGAGTGTGATGCGCTGGTTTGAGAAAGAATTTGCCGACTATGAGAGGTCTGTGCAGGAGGGATTGGGGAGTTCTTCTCTGGATCAGTTAAATGAGATCGCGCGGGAGATCCCGCCCGGCAGTGAGGGATTGATCTTTCTTCCGTATATGGCCGGTGAGCGCAGTCCCATCTGGAATGACCGGGCGAAAGGTGTTTATTACGGTGTAGATTTCTCCAAGACCAAGGGGCATTTTGTCCGGGCATCCATGGAAGGCGTGGCATATGCACTGCGGCATAACCTGGACGTGGCAAAAGCGGCCGGGGCGAAGGTGGAAGAATTGCGTGCGGTAGGCGGATCGGCCAATTCCCTGCTGTGGACACAGATCAAAGCTGACGTGACCGGCAAACGGATCGTGGTGCCCTCTTCCGATACAGCGGCCGCACTGGGCGCGGTGATCTTAGCCGGTGTGGGCATAGGGATGTACCAGAGTTTCGAGGAAGCGGTGGGGATGACTGTGAAGGTGGACCGGGTCCACGAACCTGATATGGAAAAACATGCACAGTACCAGAAATATTATGATATGTATCTGCAGCTCTATGAAGATCTGAAAGATTTGATGGAAAAGACAGGAGGTAGCCAATGAAAGCAGGAGTCGTACATGCAAGAGAAGACATCAGGTATGAAGAGATTGAGAAACCAGTACCGAAAGAGGGACAGGTCCTGATCAAAGTGAAATATACAGGGATCTGCGGATCCGATGTGCCCAGGGTCAATGGGGATGCATGCCACTTTTTCCCAAATGTACTGGGCCATGAATTTTCCGGGACGGTGGAAGAACTGGGTGAGGGCGTGACCAGTTTAAAACCCGGTGACCGTGTGGCAGGAGTCCCGCTGGTGCCTTGTATGAAATGCGAGGATTGCCAGAAGGGAAATTACTCTCTATGCAGACATTATAGCTTCATTGGATCTCGTGAGTTTGGCAGTTTCGCAGAATATGTGGTGGTGCCGGAAGCCAATGCGGTGAAATTTTCCCCAGATGTGTCCTTCGAGCAGGGGGCTTTCTTTGAACCGGCGACGGTGGCTCTCCATGGATTGGAACGTCTGCAGTATACAGGCGGCAAGACAGTGGCCATCTTGGGCGGCGGGACCATCGGGATGTTCGTGATGCAATGGGCGAAGATCTTCGGGGCCAAGGAGGCAGTTGTCTTTGACATCGCGCCGGAACGTCTGGAACTGGGCAGGAGACTGGGCGCGACAGCCGGGATCAATACCCTGGAGGCGGATTTTATGGAGCAGGCCATGAAATTGACCGACCAAAAAGGATTTGACTACGTCTATGAGACAGCGGGAAATACCATAACCATGAAGATGGCGTTTGCGCTTGCGGCAAACAAGGCGGGTGTCTGCTTTGTGGGCACACCGACCAAAGAACTCTCATTTACCGTGGATGAGTGGGAAAATATGAACCGGAAAGAGTTCAACCTGACAGGTTCCTGGATGTCTTACAGTGCGCCGTTCCCCGGCCATGAGTGGGAACTGACCTCCCATTATTTCCAGACAGGGGCGTTGAAATTTGATGAGTCCTTCATCTTTAAAAAGATCCCGCTCAGCCAGATCGGGGAGGCTTTCGAGATGTATAAGACACCGGGTGCGGTAAAAGGAAAGATATTGATCGACAGTGAAGGATAAGGAGGGAGAAGATCGTGATACATCCATTACAGGAAATGATGCAGCGCAGGAAAAATGGGGAAAAATGCGGGATCCCTTCTTATTGTACAGCCAATGAACTGGTCCTGGAGGCGGTGATGGAGCGGGCGAAGGAGCTGGATAAACCGGTCCTGATCGAGGCCACAGCCAACCAGGTGAATCAGTTTGGCGGATATACCGGGATGAAGCCGGAAGATTTCATGAAGTTCGTCCTGGATCTGGCGGATAAAGTGGGGATGGACCGTAAACTCCTGATCCCGGGCGGCGATCACTTAGGCCCGCTGACTTGGGTGAGCGAACCGGAGTCTTCTGCTATGGAAAAGGCAAAGGAACTGGTCCGCCAGTTCGTGGCCGCGGGATTTACCAAGATCCATCTGGACACCAGTATGAAACTGGGGGATGATGCCGCGGATAAGCCTTTGGCCACAGAAGTGATCGCGCGCCGGGGTGTGGAATTATATAAAGTCTGCATGGAAGCCTATGAAAAACGTCTGGAGCAGGTGCCGGATGCTCTGCGTCCCGTCTTCATCATCGGCAGCGAGGTGCCCATCCCGGGCGGCGCCCAGGAGGAGGAAGAGGGCATCAGCGTGACAAAGCCGGAAGATTTCGCGGATACAGTGCAGACGTACAAACGCATTTTTGAAAAAAACGGTGTGGCGGACGGATGGAAAGATGTGATCGCGGTGGTGGTACAGCCCGGCGTGGAATTTGGGGATTCCCAGGTGTTCTTATATGACAGGGGAGAGGCGGCCGCCCTGTGCAAAAAGCTGGACGAGTACCCGGAAGTGGTCTTTGAGGGTCATTCCACAGACTACCAGACGAAGGAATGTCTGCGGGAGATGGTGGAGGACGGCATTGCGATCTTGAAAGTCGGTCCCGCGCTGACGTTTGGCCTGCGGGAGGCTTTATTTGCTCTGGATATGATCGAGAAGGAATTGATCCCCCAGGAGAAACGAGCGGATTTCCCGGCAGTTTTGGAGAAGACCATGCTGGCAAACCCGGGGAACTGGCAGAAACATTACCATGGTACAGAGGAGGAATTGGCCTTCGCCAGAAAATACAGCTTTTCCGACAGATGCCGTTATTATATGGGTGAACCGGAAGTCACAGCGGCGATCGAGAAACTTTTTGAGGATCTCTCAGCCAGGGAGATCCCTCTGACTATCCTGCATCAGTATATGCCCCTGGCGTATGAACGTGTGATCCGTGGGGAACTGGCGCCTGAGCCGAGAGCATTGGCAAAGGCAGGAGTGGCGCAGTTTATGTTGGATTATGAGTATGCCGCGCAGATGTAAGAGCAGATATTTATAAAGAAAGGAAGATGGGATATGCCACTTGTAACGTCAAAAGAGATGCTGAAAAATGCCCAGGCGGGCGGTTATGCTGTAGGCGCATTCAATGTTGAGAATATGGAAATGGTAAAAGCTGTCATCCAGGCAGCGGAAGAACTGCACGCACCGGTCATGTTGCAGACAACGCCCTCCACTGTAAAATATGGGACTGTAGAGACGTATGCAGCGATCGTAGCGGCAGAGGCAAAAAAGGCAAAAGTACCGGTCTGCCTGCATCTGGATCATGGCAGCAGCTATGAGCTGGCCTGCCAGTGTATGGAAAATGGCTATACATCAGTGATGATCGATGGCTCCGGGGAAGTTTTTGCCGAGAATGTGGCTGTCACGAAGAAGGTCGTGGAGGCGGCCCATGCAAAAGGGATCCCTGTGGAGGCTGAATTGGGCAAAGTGGGCGGAAAAGAAGACGACCTTGAGGCTGATGCGGATACCAACACAGATCCCATGGAGGCAAAAGATTTTGTGGAACAGACTCAGGTAGATTCCCTGGCCGTGGCCATCGGCACAGCTCACGGGTTCTACGAGGGGACGCCGGTGTTGGATAAAGAGCGTATAAGCCAGATCAGGAAGGTGGTATCTGTGCCGCTGGTGCTGCATGGATCTTCCGGATTGAGTGATGAGGATGTGCGGGAGTGTGTAGAGCGCGGGATGTGCAAGGTGAATTTTGCCACAGAACTGCGGGCTGCCTACACAGATGCGGTGAAAAAACTGCTGGAAGAAAAACCAGAGACTTATGACCCGAAAGCTTTCGGGAAAGTGGGGATCCCTGCGGTGAAAGAGCTGGTGATGAAGCGGATCCGTGTCTGCGGGAGTGATGGAAAAGCGTAGATATTTTAGAGCGCAGAGAGTGGCCTCCGTCTATTGATAGCTGGAGGCTGCTCATATATGATCTTATATATTTTTTGTTGTAGCGGCGCGATTTTTCAGTTATAATAAAGCCTGAAATAAAGATATGAAAAAAGTTTTAGATGATCATCATCTGGGAGAGATGTTTTATGGAAGAGAGGAGCAGATACTATCGGGGGCTGTCAGTCTTATGCGTAGGGATATTTCTTTTGACGGCTCTCATGCCAAAACAGATACAGGCGGCGGTGATCGCTGACCGGATAAAAGCGGTGACCAGGACATACCCCAGCGGCTCTTATTATAACGGTTATATGAAGGTTGATTGTGTGAAAGACGGTGTACTGCATACTTACATTGGCCATGAGTGCGCCGGTTTTGTCATGTATGTGACAGATAAAGCGTTCCAAAGATCTTATTGCAACGGTTCACCAGATTACCTCAAGATCTATAAAACAGTCAGCACGAAAGATACAAGAGAGATGAAGCAGCTCTTTGCCCAGGCGAAGATTGGGGACGTGGTCCGCTGGACAGGCCACGGCGGGCAGCATCAGGCAATCTTTTTGGAAGCCACATCATCGGGTGTCCTGATGTACGAGGCGAATTTTGGGACGGATTACAACCGTGTCTGGTATCGCCATCTGTGGCCTTGGGATGACCAGGCGTTGTGGAGGGATACTTCGTCCGCTGTGTCCGTGTACCATTACAAAGATTATGAAAAGCTGGACCGTGCGGTAAAAAAGGTATCCATAGATAAGAAGAAACTGATCTTAAAAAAGGGAAAGAAGTCTAAACTGAGAGCGGCAGCCACGCCTTCAAGTGCCTACGATAAGAAGGTCATCTGGATCAGCAGCAATCCAAAAGTGGCGAAGGTGAACGCTCAGGGAACTGTAAAAGGCGTCAAAAAAGGCAGGGCGTCCATCACGGCTCTGGCACGGGATGGGAGCGGTAAGAAAGCTGTCTGTAAAGTGATCGTGAGATGAATGGACAGATAAGATGTGTAAAAAAAGGGAAATGAGGGGGATCATGAGATGGATGCAAGTGTGATCTTCCGGCAGATGTGCATGATCTTTCTGCTGATCGCGGTGGGTTATATCGCTTGTAAGAGAGGGATCGTGGATGCCCTGTCCGGCAAGATGATCTCGGCGGTGGTGGTCAATATCTGCAATCCGGCCCTGATGCTGACCAGCGTATTGGAGAGCGGCGGCGGGATCAGCAATGAGAAACTGTTGCTGGCGACGGGGGCCGCGCTGGGGATTTATGTGTGCCTGCTGGTGATCGGGAAAGTGATGCCTGTCTTTTTGGCCAGGAATGATCTGGAACGGGATCAGTATGCGCTGATGGCTCTGTTCGGGAACGTTGGATTTATCGGCATACCGGTGGTCTCGGCGGTGCTTGGGACAGAAGTTTTGATCTACGTGATCATCTGTATCATAATCTTCAATATCTTGATTTATACCTACGGTAGGTATCTGGTGGACCGGCACAGCAAAAAGGATGCGGCCCATCCAAAAGGGATCGTCAACACGGGAACAGTGGTGGGTGTGGCTTGTGTGCTGATCTTTTTGGCAAAGCCGCATCTGCCGGAGGTCTTGGTGAAGAGTGTGGGTTACATGGGCTCGGCGACCACGTTCCTGAGCATGCTGGTGATCGGGATCTCCCTGGCGGATATGCCCCTGGGGAAGATCTTCCGGGAACTGCGCCTGTATATCTACATCTTGGTGCGCCACATCCTGATCCCGGTCGGGATGGGATGGGGATTGAAGATCTTGCTGGGGGATCCGGACATGGTGGGGACTTTTGTCCTGCTGATCGCTATGCCGGTGGCGAATATGCCGTTGATGATGTGTGAAGAGACAGGTGTGGACGGCACGCTCTTATCAAAAGGGATCGTGCTGAGTACGTTGTGTTCCCTGATCACCATACCTTTGGTGGTCTATGGGATTGCATTGTGAAAAGGTGGGTAAAAAAATGAGATGGGATCGATTCACGATAGAGACAGTCACGGAAGCGGAGGATCTGGTGGCAGCCACATTGGCGGAGCTGGGGATCCAGGGTGTGGAGATCTGTGACAGGCAGCCGCTGACGAAGGAAGAGTGCGCGCAGATGTTTGTGGACATCTTGCCGGAAGGGCCGCAGGATGACGGTATCGCGTATCTGAACTTTTATCTGGATGAAGAGGAGGATAAGGACGGGATCTTGGAACGGGTGTGGCAGGCCCTGGAGGAGTTGAAGAGTTTTACGGATATCGGGTCTGGTGCGATCACTCGTTCCCAGACGGAGGATAAGGACTGGATCAACAACTGGAAAGAATATTTCCATCAGTTTTACGTGGATGATATCCTGATCGTTCCCTCATGGGAGGAACCCCAGGGGATGGGGCCGGACACCATGCTGCTGCATATGGATCCGGGGACGGCGTTCGGGACGGGGATGCATGAGACCACACAGTTGTGCATCCGACAGATCAAGAGGCACATCCGTCCGGAGATGCGGATGCTGGATGTGGGGACGGGCAGCGGTATCCTGGGGATGATCGGATGTAAACTGGGGGCGGCGTATGTGCTGGGCACGGATCTGGATCCCTGTGCGGAATCGGCGGTCCGGGAGAATCTGGAGGCAAATGATCTAGAAGATGCCGGTTTTGAGATGGTGATCGGCAATATCATCACGGATCCGAAGATCCAGGAACAGGCGGCCCGGGAGGATTTTGACCTGGTGACAGCGAATATCTTGGCGGATGTATTGATACCTCTGTCCCCAGTGGTTGCCCGTTTTATGAAAAAGGGCGGCATCTATATCACGTCCGGGATCCTGGATCAGAAGGAAGCGGAAGTCAGGCAGGCAGTGGAAGGGGCCGGGATGGAGATCATAGAGCGGGACGCCCAGGGAGAGTGGGTGTCCCTGGCGGCCCGGAAAAAGTAGGAGTAGGGGTCATGCGGCGTTTTTTTGTACAAGCGGAGCAGGTGGACGGATCCGTGATCCATATCACAGGCAGCGATGTGAACCATATCCGGAATGTGCTGCGGATGGCCCAGGGCGATGCGCTCGTCGTGGGCGGCCCGGACGGCCGGGAATATACCTGTTATATCAAACAGATGGATGAGCGGGAGGTCACGGCCCACATCATGTATGTGCAGGATACCCAGGCCGAGCTGCCGAATAAGATCTACCTGTTCCAGGGGCTCCCGAAGAGCGATAAGATGGAGTGGATCATCCAGAAAGCGGTGGAATTGGGGGTCTATGAGGTCATCCCCATAGAGACCATGCGTGCAGTTGTGAGACTGGATGCGAAGAAAGCGGCAAAAAAAGTACAGCGGTGGCAGCAGATCGCCGAGGGCGCGGCCAAACAGTCCGGGAGAGGGTTCGTGCCTCAGATCCATCCTGTGTGCAGTTTTGCCCAGGCACTAGAGTATGGGCAGCGGTGCGCGGTAAAGTGGATCCCCTACGAGCAGGCGGAGGGGATGGAAGCCGCCCGAAAACGGGTGCAAGATCTGCAGTCAGGCCAGGATATTGCGGTCTTCATCGGCCCGGAGGGCGGGTTTGACGAGCGGGAGATCCAAATGGCCCAGGAAAGAGATTACGTGCCGATCACGCTGGGAAGGCGGATTCTGCGCACGGAGACGGCCGGACTGGCCCTCTTATCAGTGTTGATGTTCCGGCTTGACGAGGATAGATAGGGAGCGTGTGAGATGGAAGTATATTTGGATCATGCGGCCACCACATGGTGTTACAAGAGCGTGCGGGATATGGTGGTCAGGACGATGATGGAGGATTATGGGAATCCCTCCTCCATGCACCGCAAAGGCGTGGAGGCGGAGATCTATGTAAAAAAAGCGCGGGAGATCATCGCCCGTCAGCTCAAAGTCCGGGAAAAGGAGATCCTATTTACCTCCGGTGGGACGGAGTCCAACAACCTGGCCCTTGCGGGTGCGGCTTGGGCCAACCGGCGGCGGGGGAACAGGATCATCTTTTCGGCGGCGGAGCATGCGGCGGTGAAAGAGCCGGTGAAACGTCTGCAGGAGCTGGGATTTGAAACGCTCCAGGTCCCTGTGGACAGCCAGGGTGTGCTGTCCATGGAGGCTCTTGGGGAGGCCCTGACCCCAGAGACCATATTGGTCTCGGTGATGTATGTGAACAATGAAGTAGGCTCTGTACAGCCGGTGGAGGAGATCGCCGCGCTGGTGCATGAAAAGGTCCCCGGGGCGCTGTTCCATGTGGACGCCATACAGGCTTTGGGAAAATATAAGATCTGCCCGGGCAGGATGGGGATCGACCTGCTCTCCGCCAGCGGCCATAAGATCCATGGGCCGAAAGGTGTGGGATTTCTCTATATAGGCGGACAGGCGAAAGTACAGCCCCAGATCTTAGGCGGAGGGCAGCAGGGCAATATGCGCTCTGGCACCGACAATGTGTCGGGGATCGCGGGTCTGGGGGCTGCTGTGGAAGAGGTATATCGGGATTTTGACCAGAAAGTGGGAGATATGTATCGTATAAAAGAGGTGCTGGTAAAAGGCCTGGAGAGATTGGGACAGACGGAGCAGGTGGTCATCCACGGGAAGCCGGGCCGGGAGGGTGCGCCGCATATCGTAAATGCCAGTTTTCCTGGGATCCGCAGCGAGGTGATGCTCCATGCGCTGGAGGACAAGGGTATCTATGTGTCCGCCGGGTCGGCCTGTTCCACCCATAAACGGACAAAGAACAGTACCCTGGAGGCCATGGGTGTGGAACAGGGGTTGCGGGATTCAGCTATCCGGTTCAGTTTTTGCGAGGAGACCGGGGAGGAGGAGATACAGTACTGCCTGGAGGCATTGGAAGATCTGGTCCCGATCCTGAAGAGATATGCTCGGCGCTAGAGCGTGTCTGAAAACCGCTTTATGTCAACTGTAAGTCACAATTTGTGGAAGATCTGGCCCAAATGAGAAAGGCGCAGCGGGCTACGCTGACCGAAAGCGGGCCGGATCTGCCGCAAAGTGGGGCTTGCAGGTGGCGTGAATGGGTTTTAAGACACACTCTAGAGCGTGTGTCCGGATATGATTTAGAATGCCGGTTTCTGGCCGGGGAGGATGCACTGGGACAAGTGAGAGATAGGAGGAAGCCGATGGAATACCGTGCTTTTTTGATAAAATATGCGGAGATCGCCCTAAAAGGGAAGAACCGCTATCTGTTTGAAAATGCCTTGGTGGATCAGATCCGCCGGGCGATCAGGGATGTGGAAGGTGATCTGCGGGTGCGCAAGGAACAGGGGCGTATCTACGTGGAATGTCATTCCGATGCGTACGACTACGAGGAGTGCCTGCAGGCTCTGCAGAGGGTGTTCGGGATCGTGGGCATCTGCCCGGTGGTGATCTTGGAAGATCAGGGGTTTGATCAGTTGACGCAAGATGTTCTCCGTTATATGGAAAGTTTTTATCCGGATGAGAGCCTGACATTTAAGGTCAATGCACGCCGGGCGAGGAAGGCGTATCCGCTCCAGTCCATGGAGATCAATGCCCGTCTGGGGGAGGCCATATTGGATGCGTTCCCGAAGACAAAAGTGGATGTACACCATCCAAAACTGCTGTTGAATGTGGAAGTACGGGAAAAGATCTATGTCTATTCACAGGAGATCCCTGGTCTGGGCGGGATGCCGGCCGGCTGCAATGGGAAGGCCATGCTGCTTCTGTCGGGGGGCATCGACAGTCCGGTGGCCGGGTATATGATCTCCCGCCGGGGGGTTTCCATAGAGGCCGTCTATTTTCACGCGCCGCCCTATACCAGCGAGCGGGCCAAACAAAAGGTGGTGGATCTGGCGGAGCAGGTGTCCATGTACTGCGGTCCGGTGCGCCTGTACGTGGTGAATTTTACGGATATCCAGCTCTATATCTACGACCAGTGCCCCCACGACGAGCTGACGATCCATATGCGTCGGTATATGATGCGGATCGCGGAACATTTTGCCGGGGAAGACCATTGCCAGGGACTGGTCACCGGGGAGAGTATCGGCCAGGTGGCGAGTCAGACTATGCAGAGCCTGGCGGCTACAGATCAGGTCTGCACACTCCCTGTGTATCGTCCTCTGATCGCATTTGATAAACAAGATATCATAGAGGTCGCCCAGAAGATTGGGACGTACGAGACTTCGATCCTGCCCTTTGAGGATTGCTGTACTATATTTGTGGCAAAACATCCTGTGACAAAACCTTCGCTGAAATCCATTGGAAAATCTGAACAGAAATTAAAAGAGCGGATCCAGGAGCTGGTGGATCAGGCCATAGAGACGGCGGAGACCATAGAGATCGGGATGTAGATAGAATGGTCGATCGGGATACTCTGTCCATAGGAACGGAGTTTGCTGGGGATCCGATAAACGGAAAAAGAAAAGGTGCTGCATATGCAACACCAGGGGGGCTGTTTTTAGATAACGTAGCTTTTGATCTTTTCCATGATCTCGTCCAGGCTGCTGCCGTCTGCATGGATGTTCAGGTCGATCGGTTTGGACAGATCCAGGCTGAAGATACCCATGATGGATTTTGCGTCGATGACGTATCTTCCGGATACCAGGTCGAAATCATGGTCGAATTTGCCGATTTCGTTGACGAAGGCTTTTACTTTATCGATTGAGTTCAGTGAAATCTGTACTGTTTTCATGTTTGAGATCCTCCCATAGATCATAGTTTGTTCTTTGTTCAGTCATATCTTACAATTTGGTATTTTAAAAGTCAAGTACAAATGATATAAAGTTTTCGAAGATTATTGGTGAAAATGTAGAATTTTTTTACATGTTCCGGTTGGATCCATTTAGTTGTTGGCATGGTCATAACTCAGTGTTACATTCATTCAAAGAAGATCATTTTTTCTGAAAATATATCTGGGATCCTTTTCGTGGACCTGCACGATCGACTGTATGTTTCGGGATCGAACTGTCCGATCAGCGCATCGGTCTTATGTTATCGTTTCTTTTTCCATTGGAGTAAAAATGCGGAGCTGACGATCACGAGGACAGAGCCAGTGTTGTGGACGAGTGCGCCTGCGACAGGATTGAGTACGCCTGTAATGGCCAGGAGGATGGCAGCCATATTTAACAGAAGGGAGAAAGACAGGTTGCATTTGATCGTGCGCATCATCCGCTTTGATAGATACAGTAAATGTGGGAGTTCGCTGATCCTGTCGTTGATCAGTGTGATATCGGCGGCATCGATCGCGATATCACTTCCGATCTTGCCCATTGCGATTCCCACGTATGCCTTTTTCAGGGCGGGGGCGTCGTTGATGCCGTCGCCCACCATGCAGACCTGTTTTCCTGCTTTTTGGAGATGGTCGATCGTCTCCAGCTTGTCCTCTGGCAAGCAGTCCGCGCAGATTTCATGGATGCCCAGTTTATCGGCCATATGCCGGGCGGCATTTTCGTGATCGCCGGTGAGGAGGATCGGCGCTGCGCCTGCCTGCCTGATCTTTTGGATCGTGTTGGGAGCTTCCGGGCGCAGTGTGTCGGAGAGGGCGATCAGGCCGATCGCGCGTCTTTTGGCCGCTATATAGATGACGGTGCAGCCTTTTTCCAGGTGCTCGGCCGTCTGTTTTTCCAGGCTGTCTGGTAAAACGACCTGGTGTCCCAAGAGCAGTGTCCGGTTGCCCGCCAGGATCTCTAGTCCGTCTGCCTCCGCCACGATGCCCTGTCCCGGGATCATCTGGGATCTCTCTGGCGGCTGGATCATTTCGGTCTCTGTGGGGTGTCCATTTTTGTAGCTGTCAACGACTGCCCGTCCCAGAGGGTGTTCAGAGCGCAGCTCGGCGCAAGCGGCGAGACGGTAAATGTCCTGTTCTGTAAAACAAGGGTCGCACGTCACGGCCGCGGCCACTTCCGGTGTGCCATGGGTCAGGGTCCCGGTCTTATCGAACGTGATGACGGATACATCCGCCAGGCGTTCCAGGGCATCCCCCTCCCGCACGAGGAAACCGTGCCGCGCCGCATTGCCGGTCGCCGCCATGATGGCAGTCGGGGTCGCGAGGACGAGGGCGCAGGGGCAGAAAACGACCAAGATGGTGACGGCCCGGATGATCTCTCCGCTGATGATCCATGTCAGCGCCGCTGCGGCCAGGGCGATGATCACAATCCATGTGGCCCAACGGTCTGCGATGCCGACGATCTTTGCCTTTCCCGCGTCTGCGGAGCGGACCAGATCTATCATCCTCTGGATCGAACTGTCCTCGCCGACTCTGGTCGCCTTCATATCAAAGGAGCCGAATCGGTTCACTGTGCCGCTGAAGACCTGGTCGCCGGCTGTCTTGTCCACGGGGAGGGATTCCCCCGTCATGACCGCCTGGTCGATGGATGTCTGCCCGGATAGGATGATCCCGTCAACGGGGATCGTTTCGCCGGGGAGCACCCTCAAGGTGTCACCGGTCTGTACTTGTTCCGCGGGGATGACTGTCTCTGTGCCGTCTGTCAGTCTGCGCGCCGTCTGGGGAGTCAGGCGGACCAGCTTTTCGATCCCGGCCCTGGCCCTGGCGGTGGTCAGATCCTCCAGCAGTGCGCCAAACTGCATGATAAATGCGATCTCACCTGCGGCAAAGATCTCGCCGATGATGATGGAGGCGATCAGAGCAAGAGAGACGAGGACATCGGCCCGGATGTCAAATTCCGTCACCAGTCCCACGACCGCGCCCAAGATGATGGGGATACCGCATAGGATCAGCGCGGTCCATGCAAGATCCACGCCCCAGGGATCAAGATGCAGGAGGCTCGCCGCCAATGCGGTCCCTGAGATGATCAGAAATGCAATGTCTTTTCTGGTCCCGCCCCATTCCAGCAGGTCTTCTAACTTTTTCATGAATTGTTTTCTCCTCTATATACCTATGGGTGTATATGCATATTATACATATAGGGGTATATGTTGTCAAGGCGGCAGTCACCAAAATAAAAGACCAGCCCCTCAAAAGGCTGGTTTCAGACTGTAGATAAAGTGTCGTTTGGTCATGGGTGCTCGAAGGGCTGTGCCCTCGAACTGGGGTCATTTCATATTGGCGAATCTTTCAACGGCTTTTGTGAAATTGGCGATCGTCAGGTCAGCATCGCCGTGTTCGATCCCGTCGCGCACACAGTGCTGGATATGGCCTTCCAAGACGATCTGTCCTGCTTTGTGCAGCGCAGATTTTGCGGCATTGATCTGGGAGAGGATATCTTCGCATGGGATGTCCTCGTCGATCATGCGGTCGATGGCCTGTACCTGGCCGATGATCTTTTTTAAACGGCGATGGAGATTATCAGAGTCCATACACTGTTTCATCATGCACCTCTTTCCATACTATTGGGGGTATCTGTATGGACTATTATCTGCCAGATCTATCCCTTTGTCAAGAAAACGGTGGCGAAAGAGATCATTTTTTTAAGTGCCTGATGGCCTGCAGGGCGGTCACGTCCTGTATGGTGAAGATCAGTGATAGCGGCACGCCGTTTTTTTGCAGGCTTTGCACAGAGACATTTTCCCCACAGTCCCTGGTCTGTTTATGTGATTGAATCAGCCCGGCCGATGTGGTAGAATCAAGGAAAGGTATCCGTTATCAGCCAGTCACAGTCCAACATAGATCGATAAATATTAAAAAGGATATGATAGAGGAATGAAGAAAAAAGTAGCTTTCCACAACCTGGGATGCAAAGTGAACGCCTACGAGACAGAGACCATGCGCCAGCTTTTAGAAAACGCCGGTTACGAGATCTGTCCTTTTGCCCCGGGGGCGGATGTATACATCATCAACACATGTACCGTGACGGACGTTGCGGATAAGAAATCCCGGCAGATGCTCCATAAGGCAAAGAAGATGAATCCCCAGGCTGTCGTGGCCGCTGTCGGGTGTTATGTACAGACAGGGGCGGACCGTCTGGCGCAGGATGACACCGTAGACCTGCTCATAGGCAACAGTCAGAAAGGACAGATCCTGGATATCCTGGAGCAGTACCAGCGGGACCGGGAACGCCGGGAGTATGTGGAGGACATAGCAAAGATCCGCACATACCCGGTCATGTGCCCTCCGGACAGAGAGCAGGCTCAGATACAGAAGACAGGGCACATCCGGGTCAATGTGAAGATCCAGGACGGCTGCAACCAGTTCTGTTCCTATTGTATCATACCCTATGCCCGGGGCCGGGTGCGCAGCCGCAGACCGGAGGATGTGTTGCAGGAGGTGGGATCTCTTGCCGGGCAGGGATATCAGGAGGTGGTGCTGACGGGGATCCATCTCAGTTCCTATGGTGTGGACTTTAAAAATGAAAACATCCGCCTCCTGGAGCTGATCCAGGCAGTCCACCAGGTGGAGGGCATCGCGCGGATCCGTCTTGGTTCACTGGAACCGGGGATCATCACGGAAGAGTTTGCCCAGGGGCTGGCATCACTTGATAAGGTATGTCCCCATTTCCATCTGTCCCTGCAGAGTGGCTGCGACAGTGTTTTAAAACGGATGAACCGCAGATATACCGCGCGGGAATACCGGGAAAAATGTGGGATCTTGCGGCGGCATTTTGCAGATCCAGCCTTGACGACAGACATCATCGTGGGATTTCCCGGGGAGACAGAAAGAGAATTCCAGGAGTCCTATGATCTTGTAAAAGAGATCGGATTTTACGAGACGCACATCTTCCAGTATTCCAGGCGGGCCGGGACAAAAGCCGCGGCCATGGACGGGCAGGTGCCGCGGGCACTCAAACATGCGCGCAGCGGGCGGATGATCGATCTTCATGAGATACAGTCCAGGAGATATGAGGAGAGGCGCTGCCATACGCGGGCGGAGCTTCTCATCGAGGAGATCAGGGAGACGGACGCGGGAGAGTTCCTCCTGACGGGCCACACCAGGGAATATATTAAGGCTGTGCTCGTCAAAAAAGAGCCGGGGATCCACGTGGATGAGCGTGTCCCGGTGGAACTTTTAGATCATTTAGAGCCGCATGTATTGGCCTGTCGGGAATGGGAAGAATAGAATTAAAGAATTTTTTCATTGTAATTTCAGGTGTTTTATATTAAAATAGACAATATGTGGAAAATATCAGTGAGGGCGTGAAGATGATGGGAGAAAATATTGATAATACACAATATTTCAAGACAAAGCCAGAGATAGAGATCCAGGTGAAAGAAGTATTGGATCTGGTCTATAATGCTATGGATGAGAAAGGGTACAATCCGGTCAATCAGATCGTAGGCTATATCATGTCCGGAGACCCCACTTACATCACCAGCCACAAAGGCGCGCGGAGCATGATCATGAAAGTGGAGCGCGATGAGCTGGTGGAAGAACTGTTGACAGAATATATCAGGAACAGATCCTGGGAACGTTGATGTATGAGGATCATGGGGTTGGATTACGGTTCAAAGACCGTGGGGGTAGCTGTCAGTGACGCCTTGGGCTTTACAGCCCAGGGTGTGGAGATCATCCGGAGAAAGTCAGAGAAGAGGCTGCGTCAGACTCTGGCGCGGATCGATGAGCTGATCGCAGAATACCAAGTGGGATCCATTGTGTTGGGATTCCCGAAGAATATGGATAATACGATTGGAGACAGGGCTGAGAAATCGCTGGAATTTCAAGAAATTTTGAAAAAGCGGACAGGTCTGCCTGTTGTTATGTGGGATGAGAGACTGACCACTGTGGAGGCCGACCGGACAATGGCACAGACGGGAGTACGCAGGGAAGACAGGAAAAAGTACGTGGATGAATTGGCTGCAATGTTTATCTTGCAGGGATATCTAGATCATAATAGAGAGTGATATATATGGAAAAAATAAGATTGATGGCGGACGACGGCCAGGAACTGGAATTTTACGTGGAAGAACAGGCGAAGATCAGCGGCTGTGATTATCTGCTGGTCTCCGACTCCCAGGAGGAGGAAGCCCAGGCGTATATCCTGAAAGATATTTCGGATAAGGACAGTGGTACGGCTGATTATGAGTTTGTGGAAGATGGAGAAGAACTGAAGGCCGTGTCGAAAGTTTTTGAGCAGATGTTAGAGGACGTGGATCTGGAGTTTTAACCTCGCAAAAGAGGGCTTTATCAATATAAATTATTTAAGTAGTGATGCATATTATCTTATATGGGTCTTATTAAGAGGTCAGTCATGGACAGAGAACATTTTACGCAGTTTCTCAGGGATAAGGGCCTGAAGGTGACGAACCAGAGGATCGGAGTCCTGGAAGCGCTGTCGGACAGTGAGGACAGCCATCTGACTGCGGAAGAGATATATGATGTGGTCAGGCTAAAGTATCCGGAGATCGGATTGGCGACAGTTTACCGGACCATACAGCTTTTGTTGGAGTTACAGTTGATCGATCAGATAAATCTGGATGATGGGTGCGTGCGCTATGAAGTGCGCGGCAGTGACGCGGGAGGGCAGCACCATCACCACCATTTGATATGCCTTTCTTGCGGCAGGGTCTTTTCTTTTAACGGCGATCTTTTGGAGACGCTGGAAGAATATATCCGGGATAAGAATGGTTTTCAGGTCGTGGACCATAAAGTGCAGCTTTATGGTCATTGTAAGGAGTGCCAGGAAAAAATGGATGGACCGTCGGGGACAGATATGGGATAATGTGCCACATGTATGATGGAGGTGCAATCTTTGAGTAATGACACAGTAAACAATATGGACGGTGGTACAAAAAATGCTAATGTGAACAGAACGTATCCTAAGAAAAATACGCACAGTGGCGGCAAGAACAGCGCGAAGGGCGGGATCAAGGGCGGCATGAAGAAGAGCCTGCCCGCCAAACAGATCCCTGTCAAGACGAACCGGCCCGCGTCCCGCAGGAATAAGAAAAGCGGCTCGAAACTGAAGATCATCCCCCTAGGAGGGCTGGAACAGATTGGGATGAACATTACGGCCTTTGAATACGAAGATAATATCGTGGTGGTGGACTGCGGACTGGCGTTCCCGGAGGATGACATGCTGGGCATCGACCTGGTGATCCCGGACATCACATATCTGAAGGACAACCGGAGCAAGGTAAAAGGATTTGTGATCACCCATGGGCACGAGGATCATATTGGGGCTCTGCCCTATGTTTTGAAGGAACTGAACGTCCCGGTCTATGCCACGAAGCTGACGATCGGGCTGATCGAAAACAAATTAAAGGAACACGGCCTGCTGCGCACGGTGAAGCGCAAGGTGGTCAGACACGGCCAGGTGATCAACCTGGGGGATTTTGCTGTGGAGTTCATAAAGACGAACCATAGCATCCAGGATGCGGCCGCCCTGGCCATCTACTCTCCGGCGGGAATCGTGATGCACACAGGCGATTTTAAAGTGGATTACACGCCGGTGTTTGGGGACGCCATCGATCTGCAGAGATTTGCGGAAATCGGAAAGAAGGGGGTATTGGCCCTGATGTGCGACAGCACCAACGCGGAGCGCAAAGGATTTACCATGTCCGAGCGCACGGTGGGACATGTGTTTGACAATATCTTTCACGAACACACGAACACCAGGATCATCATCGCCACGTTCGCATCGAATGTGGACAGGGTGCAGCAGATCATCAACTCCGCGTATAAATACGGCAGGAAAGTGGTGGTGGAAGGGCGCAGTATGGTCAACGTGATCGGGACGGCCTCGGAGCTGGGGTATCTGAAGATCCCGCAGAATACGCTGATCGAGGTGGATCAGCTGAAAAATTATCCAGATGACAAGGTGGTGCTGATCACTACAGGGAGCCAGGGGGAATCCATGGCCGCTCTGTCCCGGATGGCCTACAATATACACAAGAAGATCACCATAAAACCGGGGGATACGATCATCTTCAGTTCCAACCCGATCCCGGGCAACGAGAAGGCCGTATCCAAGGTCATCAATGAGCTTTCGCAGAAGGGAGCGGAGGTGATCTTCCAGGATGTCCACGTGTCCGGACATGCCTGTCAGGAGGAGATCAAGCTGATCTATTCTCTGGTGCATCCCAAGTACGCCATACCGGTGCACGGGGAGTACAGGCATCTGAAAGCCCAGGCGAATCTGGCCGAGAGTTTGGGGATACCGAAAGAAAATGTGTTCATCCTGCGTTCCGGGAATGTGCTGGAGATGGATGAGGACGAGGCCGAGCAGACGGACAATGTGCCGGTGGGCGCGATCTTGGTGGACGGCCTGGGTGTGGGCGATGTGGGAAACATCGTGCTGCGTGACCGCCAGCATCTGGCCGAGGACGGGATCATGATCGTGGTCATGACCCTGGAGCGACGGTCGAACATCGTGCTGTCTGGGCCGGATATCGTGTCAAGGGGATTTGTGTATGTGCGTGAGTCCGAAGATCTGATGGGGCAAGCCAGGAAAGTGGTGGAGGATGCCCTGCATGATTGTATCGACCGGCATGTGAGCGACTGGGGCAAGATCAAGACGGTGGTGAAAGATTCCCTGAGCGATTTTCTGTGGAAACGGACTAAAAGAAGGCCAATGATCCTGCCGATCATCATGGAAGCGTAACGATACTGTAAGGGGTATGTTTATGGATGATATCATAAAATATATGGAGCTTTTGATCCAGGCTGTCAAGGAGAGCAATGAGTACCGCCTGTATAAGCAGGCGGAGACCAGCCTGAACGAGACTCCGCAGCTGAAGATCCGGGTAGACGATTTTAGCAGGGCCAACCATCGGCTCCATACGCAAAAAGATCCCCAGAAACTTTTCCAGGGGATCCGGGAGCTGGATGAAGAGTCAAAGGAACTGATGAGGATCCCCCAGGTAAATGCATATTTCCAGGCGGAGTTGGATCTGTGTAAACTCCTCCAGTATATCAGCCTGGAAATAAACGGCGGGATCGATATCCACGTTCCCGGAACGACTTTGTACGAGTGATGTCTGCGTGCGCAGATTTGGACACAGGGTATAGGAGAGCGGCATGACAAATATCAGTACAGATCAAGATCATGGGGTGGCGGTAGCCAGTGGTTTTTTCCGGGTTGTGCTCTATATCGGGGTCCTTGTCCTGGTGATCTGGCTGGGCAGGTCGGCGTATCGTTTTGGATACGATATTTTCAACCAGCAGCCCATGAGTCCAGGCGACGGACAGGAGATCACGGTGGTCATCAAGGAAGGGGCTTCCGTATATGATATTGGAAAGACTTTAAAGAAAAAGGGGCTGATCGAGGACGCGAAGGTGTTCTATGTCCAGGAGAAGCTCTCGAATTATAAGGGAAGATTGAACCCGGGGACTTATATCCTGAGCACTGCTTTTACGCCGGATCAGATCATGGCGGTCCTGGCCGGGGAGCAGGAGGAGAGCCCAGAAGAGGAGGAAGACTGGTGATCGGATCCGAGCGGATGACGGCCTACATCAATTCTCTGGATCAGGGATATCCTGCTTACCTGGAACAGATAGAGAGGGCGGCACAAGAAGCGTCCATACCGATCATCCGTAAAGAAGTCCAGAGCTTTCTGCGGACTGTCTTATCGATCGGGCAGCCCCGCAGGATCTTGGAGGTGGGGACGGCTGTGGGTTTTTCCGCGCTCCTGATGTGCGCATACGGACCCGAGGACTGCCAGATCACTACGATCGAAGACCATGGGCCGCGCATCATTGCGGCAAAGGAAAATTTTCAGAAATACGGGCATCAATGCGGGCCTAAAAAACAGATCCGTCTGATCGAGGGAGACGCGGGACGGGTGCTCTCCGGGCTTACGGGGACGTATGAGCTGATCTTCCTGGATGCGGCGAAGGGACAGTATATCCATTGGATGCCGGATCTGGTACGGCTCCTGTCTGCTGGCGGTGTGCTCTTGTCGGACAATGTCCTTCAGGACGGGGATATCATAGAATCCAGGTTTTTGGTGGAACGCCGGGATCGGACGATCCATAAACGGATGCGGGCGTATCTGTATGAGCTGACCCACCACGCGGAGCTGTATACCAGCGTGCTCCCTCTGGGGGATGGTTTGGCCGTGAGTGTAAAGAGGACGTTCTAGAAAGGAAGTAAGATTGAGAGCGATCAAGAAGAAAAGACCAGAACTGCTCATACCGGCAAACAGCTTGGATGTGCTGAGGATCGCGGTGATCTACGGGGCGGATGCCGTGTATGTGGGCGGGGAGGTCTACAGTCTGCGGGCAAAGGCCCATAATTTCTCCATGGAACAGATGCGGGAGGGGATCATCTTTGCCCATCAGCATGGAGTGAAAGTGTATGTGACGGCGAATATCCTGGCCCATGATCAGGATCTGGAGGGTGTGCGCGCGTATTTTCAGGAGTTAAAGGAGATCCAGCCCGATGCCCTGATCATCTCGGATCCGGGCGTCTACGATATCGCCTGTGAGGTCTGTCCCGAGATTGAGCGGCACGTGAGCACACAGGCCAATAATACAAATTACGGCACGTATCTCTTCTGGCATCGTCTCGGAGCAAAACGGGTGGTGTCTGCCCGGGAATTGTCGCTGGATGAGATCCGGGAGATCCGCCGGAAGATCCCGCCGGATATGGAGATTGAGAGTTTTATCCACGGGGCCATGTGCATATCTTATTCCGGGAGATGTCTGCTCAGTAATTATTTTACAGGGCGGGACGCGAACCAGGGGGCCTGTACCCATCCCTGCCGCTGGAAATACGCGGTGGTGGAGGAGCAGAGGCCCGGGGAATATCTGCCGGTGTATGAAAATGACCGGGGCACGTATCTGTTCAACTCGAAGGATCTGTGCATGATCGAGCACATGGACGATCTGATCAGGGCGGGGATCGATAGCTTTAAGATCGAGGGACGGATGCGGGCGGCCCTCTATGTGGCCACGGTGGCACGGACGTACCGGAAAGCCATCGATGACTGTATGGAGAGCGAGGAGAGATACCGGGAGAATATGGACTGGTATCGGGAGCAGATCGGAGGCTGTACGTATCGTCAGTTTACCACGGGGTTTTTCTATGGCAAACCGAACGAACATACGCAGATCTATGACGAGAGTACTTATATGAAAGGGTATACATACCTGGGGTATGTGGAGGCTGTGGATGACCGGGGGCTTGGCCGGATCACCCAGAAAAATAAGTTCTCTGTGGGAGATCATATCGAGATCATGAAGCCCGATGGATCGGATATACAGACCGTCGTCCTGGAACTCTTGGATGAGGAGGGCAGGCAGCGGGAGAGTGCGCCCCATTCCCGAGAGGTCCTGTATGTACGGCTGGGTGCGGGTGTGGAAAAATACGATATCTTACGCAGGGAGGAATAGCTGGCGCAGTTTGGTCAGGGCATTCTTCTCGATTCGGGAGACGTAGGAGCGGCTGATCCCCAGCTTCTGCGCGATCTCCCGCTGCGTGAGCTCATCTTCCCCGTACAGGCCATAGCGATATTTGATCACTTCAAATTCTTTGGTGTTTAAGGCGTCTGCTATGAGTTTTGACAATTTCTTGAGCTGTTCTTTTTGTGTGTACTGTTCGACCACATCAACCGGGGGACTCTCCATGATGTCCAGGAGGTTGATCTCATTCCCCTCTTTATCTGTACCGATCGGTTCATAGAGCGAAACTTCCCGGGAATATTTTTTGCGGGACCGTAAGAACATGAGCAGTTCGTTGTCGATGCAGCGGGCCGCGTAGGTGCTCAAGCGGGTCCGCTTATCCAGGCTGAATGTGGTAACGGCTTTGATCAGGCCGATCGTTCCGATGGAGATCAGGTCATCCTGGTCTTCGTCCAGGCCCTGGTACTTCTTGGCGATGTGCGCCACCAGACGCAGGTTCCTCTCCACCAGCACGTCTTTGGCCTGCTGATCCCCTGCTTGGCATCTCTCTAGGTAATATTTCTCTTCGTCTGCCGTTAGGGGCTTTTGAAAAGTCTTCAAAAATTGCACCTCTTTGGGGATTTCTTTATATTTTATGTGAGGGGTGCAGTCTTCGTGCTTTTCCAATGGCAGGGTTTTTGATAGAGTATATGCTTTTTATGTGAAAAATATGTTGTACAAACAAATTTGTATTCCATATGCGAAAGATATTATGGTAAAAGGGGATGCCATCCATCTGCTGATCACATGATAGCGACCGCCTTTATTTATACAACCACTTCCAAGATCTTCCGGTCACCGATCCGTATCTCTTTTATCCCTGTTTTTTTATTTTTGTTAAAATTGAAACTCAATAGATATCCCCTCTTCAAATGGTAATAGTCCAGGTATCCGGCGGAGGTATCTGCTGCGCAGCATGCTGTTTATCTTGTTGTCCTCTGTCGCTGCTCGTATGATATCTTCTAATGTTTTTTCTGCGCCGGGTACTTCTTTGTAGCGGATCGGATGTTTTGCTTCACAGATATGTTCTCCTCATTTTTGTATAACAGAAACAAAGGCGGGGCGGCAAGTGTGTTGACATGGATCAGGGGAACATGTATAGTATGGAGAGATAAGATTTCTGCGGGCCGGGCAATCTGGGAGGAGATGGAGGATGGAGAGATGATCTGTATTATCAAGAAAGACGGTACATTGGAAGAGTTCAACGCGGAGAAGATCGTGGCGGCAGTCAATAAGTCGGCGGCCCGTATACTCTACACATTTACGGAGCAGGAGACAGGATTTATCTGCAGATTTGCCACAGAGCGGGCCGAGTCCCTGGGAAAGGAGAGGATCCCGATCCAGGATATGCACAATATCGTGGAGGGGGCCCTTGAGGAGGTCAACCCTGCGGTGGCCAAGAGTTACCGGGATTACCGGAATTACAAATTGGATTTTATCCATATGATGGACGATGTGTACACCAAGAGCCAGGCGATCCGCTACATCGGGGATAAGAGCAATGCAAATACGGACAGTGCACTGGTGGCCACCAAACGGAGTCTGATCTTCAATGAATTGAATAAGGAACTCTACCGGAAATTTTTCATGAACCGGAATGAGCTGCAGGCATGTAAGGATGGCTATATCTACATCCACGACCAGTCGGCCAGGCTGGATACCATGAACTGCTGTCTGTTCAATGTGGCGGATGTGTTAAAGGGCGGCTTTGAGATGGGGAATGTCTGGTATAATGAGCCGAAGACCTTGGACACGGCTTTCGATGTGATGGGGGATATCATCCTCAGTACGGCGGCGCAGCAGTACGGGGGATTCACCGTGCCGGAGGTGGATAAAATTTTAGGTCCGTACGCGAAGAAGAGTTATGATAAATATTACACTGAATTTTTGAGATACACCGACGGGGACTGGGCGGGCCGGGAAGAGAAGGCGGCTGTTTACGCCCAGGA
Organism: Clostridia bacterium; assembly: GCA_910575625.1. Lineage (GTDB taxonomy): Bacteria > Bacillota > Clostridia > Lachnospirales > Lachnospiraceae > MGBC164599. The sequence continues at coordinate 95,945 of CAJTFD010000011.1, read as the reverse complement.
CAAGGTCCGCCGGGATTATGACCAGGGATGGCAGGGCATCGAGTATAAATTAAATACGGTGGGATCTTCCCGGGGGGATTATCCTTTTGTGACAGTCACGATGGGCCTGGGGACGGATCCTTTTGAAAAGATGTGCAACCTGTCGCTTCTGACTGTCCACATGGGCGGCCAGGGGAAGGCGGGGCACAAGAAGCCGGTGTTGTTCCCGAAGATCGTGTTCCTGTACGACGAGGAACTGCACGGGCCGGGGAAACCCTGTGAGGATGTGTTTGAAGCCGGGGTAGACTGTTCGGCAAAGACCATGTATCCGGATTGGCTCTCCCTGACGGGAAAAGGGTACATTGCCAGCATGTACAAGCAATACAAAAAAGTGATCAGTCCCATGGGATGCCGGGCGTTCTTAAGTCCCTGGTATGAGCGGGGCGGCATGAATCCGGCGGATGACGCGGACGTGCCTGTTTTTGTGGGGCGGTTCAACATTGGGGCGGTGAGCCTGCACCTGCCCATGATCTTGGCGAGATCCAGGGCGGAGAGCCGGGATTTTTACGAGGTGCTGGATTTCTACCTGGAGATGATCCGGGATCTGCATAAACGGACGTATGAGTATCTGGGGCAGATGAAAGCGTCCACGAATCCGCTGGCGTACTGTGAGGGCGGTTTTTATGGAGGGCATCTGCAGCCCCATGAGCGGATACGGAAGATCTTAAAGCCTATGACTGCATCTTTTGGCATCACGGCCCTCAACGAGCTGCAGGAACTGTATAACGGGAAGTCGATCGCGGAGGACGGGAAGTTTGCGCTGGAGGTGCTCCAATATATCAACCGAAAAGTATCGGAATATAAGGAGGAGGATGGGCATCTCTATGCCATTTATGGCACACCGGCGGAGAGCCTCTGCGGGCTCCAGGTGGAACAGTTCCGCAAGATGTACGGGATCGTGGAAAATGTCTCGGACCGGCCCTATGTGAGCAACAGTTTTCACTGTCATGTGACGGAGGATATCACGCCCATACAGAAGCAGGACTTAGAGGGAAGGTTCTGGGAACTGTGCAACGGCGGCAAGATCCAGTACGTGCGCTATCCGATCGATTATAATAAGGAAGCCATACGGACGCTGATCCGCAGGGCAATGGAGCTGGGCTATTATGAGGGCGTGAACCTGTCGCTGGCGTACTGCGATGATTGTGGGCATGAGGAATTGGATATGGATGTGTGTCCGGCGTGCGGCTCGAAGAACTTGACGAAGATCGACCGTATGAACGGATATCTGTCGTACAGCCGTGTCCATGGGGATACGCGGCTGAATGCGGCGAAGATGGCGGAGATCGCGGAGCGGAAGTCTATGTAGGTCTTATGTGATGATAGGTAATTGCGAAACAGTTATCTGTTGCTGTGAGTTTGGGCAAGATATATAAAAACGTCGCGCCAAACCGTTTTGAAGCCGCCCCTTATTTTGTATATCTTGTCCAAACTCCGTATACAGAAGGGAAGTTTCGCAAACCCCTATCATAATGATAAAGATGGAAGGGGCGGTGTTGTCAGCCGTCTCTTTTTTTGTTCTGAATAAGATCCCTGCAAGGAAGATCGATGATCTGTCCAGATAGAGAACAAAGCCCTGTCCGGCGCCATTGTGTCGTTCAGATCTCTAGACGACAGAATACCGCGTCCATGGGATCTTGGACGGCGGGTAGGAGACCAGGAAGTTTACGATATCACTGCGTCCATGGTACTGGACATTGCCGTGGGGATCTGGTGCGGTGAGGATGATGGGCATCCGGCCGAAGATCACCTGGAAGCTCTGGCGGGTCAGCTCGATGTCAGGACTTATCAGGACGGCAGGTTTTACCTTTACAATGGAAAATCGGGTCCGGCCAACGGTCATGGTCGCGCCTTCTACGATCATCTGTGATACCTCCTTTTTGTAGTCTGTACCATTCTAGCATGGATCGGAAAAGGCGGCAAGAATGTTCTTGACATTTGGCTTAAGGGAACGCAAAATAGGAACGTGGAGGATAAATGCATATGAATAAAAAAGAAATCGCGGAGATCCGCAAACAGTTCAAACCAGAAAATGCCGTGATCAGCCAGATCTGCGGCTGTTATGTCGATGCAGAGAAAGAAAAGAAACTGACTTTCCGGCAGGCGTTCCTGTCCCTGTCTGAGGAGGAAGTCTTCAAATATTGTGATATCTTTAAGCGCACCCTTTCCGGTACGTTTGGGAAAAATCTGTGGAACATGGAATTTCCCCTGGAGCAGGAGGCGGCGGGCGGGACCCAGGAGTTTTTGCTCAGGCTGCGGAACAGCGGTCTGGAGGACGAAGAGCTTTTGACGGAGTTTTATGATAAGGTCATCACCAGCTATATCTATCCGGAAAATTATCTGATCTTGCTGATCGACGCCACCTACGACATCCCGGGCAGGGCTTCGGACAACCTGGAGATGTTCGATGCGTCCGACAGTGTGTACCATTTCCTGCTGTGCAGCATCTGTCCGGTGGACCTCTCAAAGGGCGGTCTGTGTTACAATCCGGTCACAAATGCGATCGAGGAGCGTGTGCGGGATTGGGTGGTGGGTGTCCCGGTGAAAGGCTTCCTGTTCCCGGCTATGGCTGACCGGGAGACGGATATCCACAGCGCAGTCTATTTTTCAAAAAAACCGGAGGAACTCCAGGAGGAGATGATAGAGGTGGTGCTGGGATGTCCCCTGCCCATGTCCGCCGCGGGACAGAGGGAGACTTTCAATACCTTATTATCAGATACCCTGGGGGATACCTGCGGCTATGATGTGGTGAAAAATATCCATGAGGAGTTAAATGGCATGTTGGACGAGCATGACATGACCGAGGATCCGGAACCTTTGATGCTGGAGAAACAAGATATCCGCCGTCTCATGGAGCAGAGCGGCGCGCCGGAGGAGTCCCTGGAGACGTTTGAGGAGAATTTTGACGCGGTGTCCGGCGAGCAGCAGACGCTTCTGGCTGCAAATATCGCCAACCCGAAAAAATTCAGTATCCAGACCCCGGATGTGGTGGTCACGGTGAACCCGGAGAGGGCCGACCTGGTGGAGACCCGGATGATCGACGGCAAGCAGTGCCTGCTGATCACGGTGGATGACCACATCGAAGTCAACGGCGTAAATGTGCGCACTCTGCCTTTGCAGGAATTGGAAGGATAACATCGGATCTTAGTGGTTGCGCATTGTATAGAACGTGCTATAATAGGGAGTATATTAAACGAAAGTTGACGACTCGATCAAGAGGTGAAAAAAAGAAGATATGCAGATCATTATCGTGGGATGCGGAAAAGTTGGAACGGCCCTGGCAGCAAAATTAAGTGTGGAGGACCATAACATTACGATCGTGGACACGGACAGCAATGTGGTCCAGATGGTGGCAAATACATACGATGTGCAGGGGATCGTGGGGAACGGCGCAAGTTACAGTATATTGGCAGAGGCAGGATTGGAGGAGACAGATCTGATCATCGCGGTGACAGAATCGGATGAGATGAACCTTCTGTGCTGCGTCATTGCGAAGAAAGCGGGGAGATGCCAGACGATCGCCCGTGTGAGGGATCCGATATACATCCATGAGCGGAGTTTTATCAAAGAGGAACTGGGGTTATCGATGATCATCAATCCTGAGTTTGCTGCGGCTGCAGAGATCTCACGGCTTTTGTGCTTTCCCAGCGCTATTGAGATCGACACATTTGCCAAGGGGCGTGTGGAGATGCTCCGGCTCCGGATCGGGGAGGGATGTATCCTGGACGGGGTCGCGCTCAAAAATATCTCCTCGATGCTCGGCTGCGATGTACTGGTCTGTGCGGTAGAGCGGGGATCTGATGTCACGATCCCGTCCGGAGATTTTATCCTGCGGGAAGGGGATACGCTGTCCATGGCTGCATCCCATAAAAATGCCGCTGTTTTTTTTAAGAAGATCGGATTGAACACCCATCAGGTGAAGAATACCATGATCATCGGCGGCGGGCAGATCGCTGTCTATCTGGCCACATTTTTGCAGAAGATGGGCATCATGGTGAAGATCATCGAGATCGATGAGAAACGCTGTGAGACGCTGTGCGAGCTGCTCCCGAAGGCTGTGGTGATCTGTGCGGACGGCACGGATGAGGAGGTGCTCAACGAGGAGCGGATCGAACAGATGGATTCGGTGGTGACCCTGACAGGCATCGATGAGGAGAATATCATCCTTTCTCTCTATGCAAAGACCCGTGTGAAGGTAAAATCCGTCACGAAGATCAACCGGCTCCAGCTCAATGATGTGATCCGCTCCCTGGATCTGGACAGCGTGGTGTACCCGAAGCATCTGACTGCGGAGATGATCTTGCAGTATGTGCGGGCTACGCAGAATTCCATCGGGAGCAATGTGGAGACTTTATATAAACTGGTCAATGACAACGTGGAGGCGCTGGAGTTCCACATACACAAGGATTCCAAGGTGACAAATACCAGCCTGCAGGATCTGAAGATCCGCAAAGATGTACTGGTGGCCTGCATCAGCAGAAACGATAAAGTGATCATCCCTGGCGGGCAGGACCGGATCCTTCCCGGTGACAGCGTGATCGTGGTCACCACCTGCAGCGGACTGACTGACGTGGAGGATATCTTACATCCGTAGAGGTATACATAAGATCATGAACAATTCAATGATTATCTATATACTTGGATCTGTCATCAAGATCGAAGGGATCTTTATGGCGCTCCCCTGCCTTGTAGCTCTTGTTTATGGGGAGAAGACTCTGTTTGCATTTTTGGGGACCATGGTTGTGTGTCTGGCCATAGGATTTGGATGTACCTGGAAGAAGACGGACAATGCGGCGTTCTATTCAAAGGAAGGTTTTTTGGCCGTGTCCCTGAGCTGGGTCCTTTTGAGCCTTATGGGCTGTATCCCGTTTGTCATCAGCGGGGATATCCCGTCTTTTACAGATGCGCTCTTTGAGACGATCTCTGGTTTTACGACCACGGGAGCCAGTATATTGAGCGATGTGGAGTCCCTGTCAAAGAGCGGGCTTTTTTGGCGCAGCTTTACCCATTGGCTGGGCGGTATGGGAGTGCTGGTCTTCATCCTGGCGGTCCTTCCCATGGCCGGTGGGCGGCACATATACCTGATGAAAGCGGAGAGTCCGGGGCCTTCTGTCAGTAAGCTGGTCCCCCGTGTGAGACAGACTGCGCGCATCCTCTATAAGATCTATTTTGTCATGACCGTGGCGGAGATCTTCCTGCTGCTCTTGGGCGGGATGCCTGTGTTTGATGCGGTCACGCTCTCCATGGGGACGGCGGGGACCGGCGGGTTTGGGATCCGGAACGACAGTGTGGGGTCGTATACGCCCTATATGCAGAACGTGATCACGGTCTTTATGATCCTTTTTGGGGTAAATTTTAATATCTATTATCTGTATCTGTGTAAAAAATGGAAACAGGCCCTCCGCTCCGAGGAGGTGAAGATGTATTTTGGGATCATTGTGCTGGCGGTCATCCTGATCACGTATAACACACGGAGCTTTTTCCCGACGATTCTGGATGCCTTCCAGCAGGCCGCGTTCCAGGTGGGTTCCATCATGACCAGTACCGGGTTTTCAACCACGGATTTTGGACAGTGGCCGGTCTTCTCCCAGACGATCCTCACAGTGCTCATGTTCATCGGAGCCTGCGCGGGGAGCACCGGCGGCGGTATCAAAGTCTCACGTGTCCTGATCATGATCAAGAGTGTGAAAAGAGAACTCCATACGATCGTGCATCCAAGGGCGCGGATGAAGATCAAGATGGACGACCGGGTGGTGGACGACGATACACTGCGCTCTGTCAATGTGTTTATCGGATGCTATCTGCTGATCTATGCGGTGTCGCTGTTGTGCATCAGTATCGATGACTTCGATTTTACGACGAATTTTACAGCTATTGCGGCTCTGATCAATAATATCGGGCCCGGGCTTGGGGAGGTGGGGCCGGCTGGGAATTTCGGCGGGTATTCTATCTTTTCTAAATATGTGATGATGTTTGATATGCTGGTGGGAAGGCTGGAGATCTTTCCGATGATGGCGCTTTTTTTGCCGGCGACTTGGCGGAAACAATAACAAATGCGGTACTGTCTGGTAAAAAAGGCAGTACCGCATTTTCATTCTATATTATAGTGTCATTTAGATGGGCATCGGACATACGAAGAAATACATGACCACAAAATGGCAGGCGCTCCCCAGCATGACAAACACATGAAAAATTTCATGTGAGCCAAAATATTTATGACGCTGGTCAAAGATCGGGAGTTTCAGCCCGTAGATCACACCGCCGATGGTATAGATCACGCCGCCGGTCAAGAGCCAGCCAAACCCAGCCGCGGGAAGTGCACGGATGATCGGGATAAAAGCCAGCACGCACAGCCATCCCATTCCGATATAGAGCACGCTGGATACCCATTTCGGGCAGGTGATCCACAGGGCTTTTAACAAGATCCCAAACAGTGCAGTCGCCCAGACCAGTGCACACAGGGAATATCCCAGACGGTTGTGCAGGACGATCAGGCAGATCGGTGTATAGCTCCCGGCGATCATCACGCAGATCATCATGTGGTCCATCTTGCGCAGACGGCGGTTGACCTTCTCGGTGGAGTCAACAGAATGGTACATGGCGCTGGAAAAATACAGCAGGATCATGGTGAGTATAAAGACAGCCAATGCGAAAACATGGAGGGTGTCCGGTCCACGAGCGGCTTTCAGCAGCAACGGTATGGCGCCGGCCATGGCCAGCAGCATCGCGATGCCATGTGTGATCGCGCTCACTGGGTCTTTCAATCTTAAGGTCATATTCATATGTGCACCTCCTATAGTCAAACACAAAAAACCTTGTTATATAGTTTTTAATACTATATGAAAAGTATATGATTACTATACCACGTTTTGTGAAAAATGCAACCCTTTTCACCGTATTTTTTTTACTCCTTTTACCAATACTAACTCCACAAGATCCAAATGGCTTTGTTTTTAACAAAAGGAGGAAAATACAGATGAAGGCAACGGGAATCGTCCGGAGGATTGATGACCTGGGACGCGTGGTCATCCCGAAAGAGATCCGCAGGACTCTGCGCATCAAAGAAGGCACACCTCTTGAGATCTTTACAGACAGAGAGGGAGAGATCATATTAAAAAAATATTCACCGATCGGGGAATTGAGCATTTTTGCAAAAGAATATGCAGAAGCGTTGAGCCAGACAACCGGATGTCTGGCTTGTATAACGGATCATGATCAGGTGGTCTCGGCCGCCGGTCCGTCCCATAAAGAATATACAGGAAGGGCGATCAGCCGGGACTTGGAAGAGCTGATCAGTAACCGCATGATCCATAAAGGGAGCGATGAGAAAGAGAAATCCATCCCCCTCACGGAAGGCCAGGGGGAATTTCCCCATCTGCAGGTGATCTGGCCCATCATCTGCGCGGGCGACACCATCGGTTCCGTGATCCTGGTGGGCAGTGAAGGGCAGACTATGGGCGAAGCGGAGCAGAAATTGGTGCAGACGGCAGCCGGTTTTCTGGGAAGGCAGATGGAGCAATAGTCAGAGTGCGTGATATTCTTCAAGGGTCAGGTCTGTCAGAGACAGATAGAGAGCCAGTGTTTTTGTCACATACCGGATATGCCAGGGTTCCCAGGCGTATCCGGTTATTTTTTCTTTTCCTTTGGGATAGCGGATGATGAAGCCGTACATAGGGCCGTAGCGCTTGAGGAACAGCCCCTCTTCTGTCTCGGCAAAAGAGGGTTCCAGCTCGAACTTAAGTTCCGGACAGGAGACATCCAGGGCCAGGCCCGACTGGTGTTCGCTCTGACCTGGGGGTGCGACGTAACCGGATGTGCTCTGTTGATAGAGTTCGGCCTGGCGTGCGTAAGGGCGGTAGCCGGAAACACCGCAGAGACAGAGTCCGGACTGCTGTGCCCGGGAAAACAGATCCTCCGCGGCGTGGGCGGCCCGGGCGCGCAGCAGGCGTTTTGGGTCGCCTGGGGGTGCGCAGAAAGGGATCGCGGGTTCCACCAGGTCCGGGGGGATGTGGTCCGGGCCGAGGGGATGCTCATGGTCTATCAGTTGGATATAGGGTGCGGACAAAGGGAAAACCTCCCATATTTTTTTAAGTCTGCTATCATCCTATGTCAATAGATCACCGTTCATGCCCCTTTGATCAAAACCGTCTTCCCTCCAAAAGCAAAACCATATTTTCGGATACGCCCGGCGGGGATCCCTTTTGCCATGATCTCCTCCTTGCATCACTCTTCTTTTTCTGATCCAATCTCGTCCAACAATCGTTTTTTGATATCATACAGCTTCTGGGACAGGTCCACGAATACCTCCTGGGGATTGACCAGGCGGCGGGATTCGTCCCACAGGGTGTTCAGCTCCCTCTGGCAGATCTTGTGCAGTTCCATCACGGAGGGGGAGGTATAGACACATTCTCCTTTTTTGAAGATGGGTACAAGGAGTTCACGCAGAGTATAATTCCCGCCTCGGATCTTCGTCCTCTTCCATGTATCGATGGGGTCGAAGATCGTTATGGGTTCGTCCTCGTCAAAGGTCTCGTCGGCCAGGCAGATCAGGTCCGCCTTGATCTTGCCGTTGTTCTTGTTGTAGATCCGATAGATGGTCTTATTTCCCGGGTTGGTGACTTTCTCCGTATTTTCAGACAGCTTGATCTTCGGGGTGAAACCGTCCCCGTCTTTGTCCTGGATGGCCGCCAGTTTATATACGCCGCCGAAAGCCGGGTTGCCCTTGGAGGTGATCAGGTTCGTGCCCACGCCCCAGGAGTTGATCTTGGCCTGCTGGGTCTTTAAGCTGTAGATCAGATTTTCATCCAGGTCGCTGGAGGCGGAGATGACCGCGTCGGGGAAACCGGCATCGCAGAGCATCTGGTAGGCTTGTTTGGAGAGATAGGCCAGGTCGCCGCTGTCTAAGCGTATGCCGTATTTTTTCAGGCGTATCCCTTCTTCCTGCATCTCTTTAAAAACGCGGATGGCGTTGGGGACGCCGGATTTTAATGTGTCGTAGGTGTCGACCAACAGGATACATGCATCCGGATATAGTTTTGCATAGGTCTTAAAAGCTGTGTACTCATCGGGGAAGCTCATGATCCAGCTGTGGGCGTGGGTGCCCAGCACCGGGACGTCGAACATCTTTCCGGCCAGCACGTTGGATGTGCCGATGCAGCCGCCGATCACAGCGGCCCTGGCTCCGTAGAGCCCCGCGTCCGGCCCCTGGGCCCGCCGCAGTCCGAATTCCATCACGCCGTCCCCTTTGGCCGCGTATGCGATCCGGGAGGCTTTGGTGGCGATCAGACTCTGGTGGTTGATGATGTTTAAGATGGCCGTCTCCACCAACTGGGCTTCCATCACCGGCGCGATGATCTTGATCATGGGTTCCCGGGGGAAGATGACCGTACCCTCCGGGATGGCGTAGATATCACCGCTGAAATGGAAATCACGCAGATACTCCAGGAAATCTTCCTCAAAAAGATCAAGGGAGCGCAGGTACTGGATGTCCTCGTCGGTGAAGGTGAGTTTTTCGATATAATGGATCATTTGCTCAAGGCCGGCCATGATGGCGTAGCTTCCATGGAACGGGTTGTCCCGGTAAAATACATCAAAGATAACGGTCTGGTCTGTGGGATTTTTAAAATATCCCTGCATCATAGTCAGTTCGTACAGATCTGTCAGCAGGGTCAGATTGTCAGCTCTCATGATCAGGTTACTCCTTTATATGTTTACTATTTTAGTCATGATAACACTCCGTTTCCTTTTCTTCAATATAGTTTTTGGAAAATTCTTGTGTTTTTGCAGGGATTGGGTTACAATCTTAAACGCTTTTTGCCCCTGTCCATACAATATCACAGATGGATTTCAGGGGCTTTTTCCCTATTTTCTCCCCTGCTCTACCTTGTGCGTGATTTTCTGGTACCATTTCAGTACCACATCACAGACCATTTTCTATCAGTCCCAGGGCGGTATATTCCGTGGAGCTTGTCCGGGTACGGTCAAAAGCCGCAGTGCTCCCCCGGTAAGCGTGGGTGTCTATGTAGTCAGCCAGGAAGGGCCTGAGATGTTTGGCCTTGCCCGGCCTCCGGTATTGATATAGGCTCTCCTGCTCATGCACGGCTATCCGCACAGTGCCGTTGTTGTGGATGAAACGCGCCATTCTCTGGCGGATCCAGTTGCCAGCATAAGGCAGGAAATTTACGCCTTGGTCAGGGTCGTAGCCATCTACCGCCCTACACAGGCCAAGGTACCCCTCTTGGATCAGGTCATCCTCTTCCGCCTGGCCTCTGTATTGATTCGTCATCTTGAAGATAAAACGGCGGTTCTGCTCCCAGAGCCGGAGCATGTTATCAGCTACGTTTGCCCCAGCCTGTATCTGTAAACGTCCGTATGCAGCAGGAGGGCACTGCTGCCCCTTGGCATCTTTCATCTTAGGAGGGATGCAGCAGGATGTACCCCCAGCCAGTTATCCCTTCATTAGAAAAAGCGCAGGAAAGTCGTACCCATTTCTGAGTAAGACCTTCCCACGCCGTCATGGCTTCCCCTGCTGCCAGAAGGGTACTTTTTCATGATATCTCTCACTGATATGATCATAACTGACCACGGGCCGCTCTGCAACTCAAAGCTCCCCATATCCCATCTGGATATCAGGTCTTCTCAGGTTTTTGGATCGGGCAGCAGTCGATATATGCCCTCTTAAATCTCCCCTGCTGCCTCCTGGCTACTTTATATGACCTGACCATAGGCCCCAGCCGCTCTAATACCGCTCTGAGTTCTCCCAGGTATTCATAGCTCACCGTTATCTTTACTGACACACGCTCCCTCCCTTCCGTCTGATAGCCATCCTCAGCCGTCCAGTGCCATTTTGGGGGATGTATCTCTCGACTGCTGCCACTGTGACACACCTGACACCTTGTTGTGTATGTACGAGCACCCTATCCCCAGCAGATACCTTATCGGTAAGCCCTTCTGGCAATCTCCATGTATACAGCTTGCCGTCTGGCCTATGGTACGCCTGTATGGCCTGCCGCTTTCCACGCCTGACTGGCACATCCATGATGCCCCGCTTCCTTGCCAGCAGATAGGACGTAGAGCCGTCTATCAGATAACCGTCATCATCCAGTACTATCTCAGACTGTAACGTCCCGTTATCTTCAAGATATCGTCTTTTTTGCTCCATCTTATCATGCCCGGGTTGTGTTTCCCAAAAAGCCGGGTATATCTTTATATCACTCAAACCGTGCTTTTGAGTACGGGTTGACGATCCGATCTCAAAGTCAAGCTGGCTGACACATCCTCATTTTTGCTTTATCCCTTGATGCTTGATACATCTTTATCCTTACGTATTGGTGTAGTATCGCACCCATAGCTTTATGGTACTGTCTGGGCGGCAATGCAGGCTCAAGCTCCCGTTCCCAGAGCTGTACCCTCAGCAGATATCTGTCTGGCTCCGGTGAAAAGCACAATGTTCGCTTATCCTCATATGGCATCCCCTTATATACCTCCCAGACAGCATCGTGCACATCTTTATCCCTGTGCGTGAACATGCACTCCTCTGGTGTACCATAGAAGGCTGGCCCACTCTTGATGATAGGTATCTGCATGACCACTTTGTCTTCCGTCCTGACTCCCCTCATGCCCACGAACACTTTAGCCGCTATCCTTGCATCACTTATCAGGCCCGTCATACCGTACCCCTCCCTCCTTTTGTTTTCAACTCTTCGCGTAACCCATCAAGCTGTCTCTGTACGTCACACAGATGATCATGGGCTATGTAAGCGAGCGTACTCGCCCGGCCATATGCAGCGACCAATAGAGCAGCGTTATCCTCGTGCACGCCTTCCTCACGCATATAGAAATATCCGTCCAGTAACCCATCCATTGCCACCCGTGCTTTACCGATCCCGTCTGATATGGCACTCAGGCCGTCCTTTATCTTGATCTCTCTTTTCATCTTATCTTTTCCTCTCTCACTCTATCTATCGTAGACAGGACCGCACGCAAAAACCCTTTCGCACGTGGGTCGCATTCTTCCACGATCTCACATTTAAACTCCTCATAGCCCTGTGCATCCATGGCAAGACATTCCGCTGCCAATCCTTTCACACTTGGCGTTATCTCCCGATAAAATTCTGTTTTTGTCAATTTCCCTCTATCTTTCTTCCGGTCCTTATGCTATACTCATATCGTTATGTTCCATCTGGGTATAGCTTCCCGGCTATGCCTGCCCCTGGCTCAGTGTTGGTGCACTGCCAGGGGCGTTTTCAGTTGCTCATCTCCATAATGTCCCTCTCATATCGCGATATCTATCAATACCCCCAGTGTCTCCTTATAACTGTACCCGCCGATGATACCCATCAAGGAAGCTTTTACATGGATACCCATATCGATCACTTTCGCAAGGCTCTCAGCCAACACCCTGGGTACGTATCCTATCACTGTCCTCCGATGGATCGGGCGGATATGTATGACTATCTGGATCGCGTTGCTGTCATATCTGTTATCTGGCTCCCTCTCAAGCGTGACGCTCAAGTCTTCCGGCCTGAACTTTAAGAACTCCAACCGCTCCTGCCTGTTCTCTGCCGTAACGCCTGCGGCCCGGACCTTCATGGTCAGCTTCACTCTCTGCCATGCTTTACGGAAAGCTTCTGTTAAGGTATAACCGGCTTTTTTCAGTTGGTTCGCCATCACGCACACGGCTTTTCTTATGTTGGTTATCTGTCTCATGTGGTGTACCTCCTTCATTTGATGATATGATTACACCACGTACATAGTATTCGGTCTATTGACATTTTATATAAAATGTACGTGGTATTTTGTACTTTTATACCATGTACGTAGTACTTGATTTATGATATACTTTTAATGTACAATGGGAAAGGTATATTTAATGACTTTACCACCCTAATCAAAACACATCATAATGAAAGAAGGTGGTCACATGCCTAATAGTCCAAATAAAAAGAGTTACAATGCCAACTATGCAAAAACTAAATTAAAACGTATTCCTTTAGATGTCCAAAAAGAAAAATATGAACAAATTAAAGCTGCTGCCGATAACGCTGGGGAAAAGGTAAACAGTTATATCAAAAGGGCTGTTGATGAACGCATGGAGCGCGACAATCCCCCACAAGACCCAGACACCCCAACAACCTAAAAGAAAGGAGGCCCACCATGGCATTAGCACAACCTAATATCTTTACAGAAGAGGACTATTACAGGCTCCCGGAGGATATGCGGGCGGAACTCATCGACGGGCAGTTCTATGGTATGTCAGCACCCAGCCGGACGCACCAGCGGATACTTGGATATCTATACCGTATCATCGGGAATCATATTGCTTCAAGAAATGGCTCCTGTGAAGTCTATCCTGCCCCATTTGCCGTTAAACTCTTTGAAGACGATAAAACCATCGTCGAACCGGATATAAGCGTCATATGTGACCAGGACAAGCTCACAGACAAGGGCTGTACAGGTGCACCAGACTGGATAATAGAGATAGTCTCACCCGGCAACCCGGCGCATGATTATGTACGCAAGCTGAACCTGTATCTGGATGCAGGCGTGCGGGAATACTGGATCGTAGATCCGATACAGAAGAGCATCCACGTCTATCACCTGGTAGAGGAACAGTTTAAAATGACCTCTTACACTTTCCAGGATGAGATAAAAGCCGGCATTTACGATGACCTATGCATCGACTTCAAAGAACTGGGCCTATAAGTTGGAAGGACCATCCTGCTGCCTTGCTGGGTATATATGATATCTAGTGGTGCAGCAGGACAACCGCCCTATAAAGGCCCTATCTGCCCCATATCGGGCTTATACTGCATTACCCTATACCTAATCCGTCTATACCGTTACAGTCCAAAATAGAGGGATTATAGCGCGTGTATGCAGGAATCTCCAATATACCCACAAGAGGGCACGGCTGGATCAGTGGCTTCCAGATACCGGAGCGTCCGAAAAACGGACGCACCCCCAAGTTTGGGGAAAATCCCAACGACAACCATTTGGTGGCCGTTTACTTTAGGGGCATCTGCCCCAGGTCGCGACCTGAGTCGGCGAAACGCCGGGCACATCACTTGTCAATATAACGGGAAGATACAGCAGGAGGCAGCAGGACACCCCCATCATAAGGGTCACCAAGATAATGACACCTTTTCGGAAATGGATTGCCGAAAAAGATGTGTATCCCTTTGTGGGTGTGTGGTAAAACACCACCTACCCATAGGTAAGTCGAATTTTCGACCTGGATAACTGGATCTAGAGAAAATAGATATATCACTTAAGAAATCTCAATAGATGCAACAGTTGGCAACAGAAGGAACAGGTGCATAACAGACTGTTACACACCTGCTGCATCCACTCAAAAACCGGTAACGGAAACTGTAAAAAATTTTTATCCGAAACTAGACAAGGATTGGGGTTCATCGACCCGCATACAGGAACAGATGCACAGAAGTACCTTACACCATATACGCATCCAGAAATGAAGACCAGTACCATGATAATATGATATGCTTACCCAGGGGGCCGGGGGACGTGCTCGCACCCATTAAATAAGAAATAGCCGTCCTGCTCTCGTCAAAGTTTAGGAACGGCTATATCTTTATAGTTAAGTATAAAATCACGCCGGGTCGGGTGACCTGCACTCACCTTCCGGCTCCCTTGTTAAGCATATTATATGCCATACACTCAGTTTTTTCAACTGTTTTTAAGCGTACGGGGATCCCCGTAACGGATAGTCTTTAAAATTAATTACTGACACCACATAGTCAGGGACAAATGTACCTCAGCAGACTACCCCACAAGTGGGTGTGGTCAAGTCTCGTAAATTAAATACTGATACTCCACCTATCCCCATGCCCGCCCGGCCAGGATGGAGGATGGATATGCCAGTGTATTACGATGAAAAGACAAAAACATGGTTCTGTAAATTTTATTATACCGACTATACAGGGGTAAGGAGGCAGAAAAAGAAAAGAGGCTTCAAGCTCCAGCGTGAGGCCAAAGAGTGGGAACGGGCTTTCCTGGAAAAACAGCAGGGCACGCCTGACATGACTTTCCAAGCTCTGTACGATATCTGCATGGAGGATATGGGGCATCGGCTCAGACCGGGCACCATAAGGAGCAAGGAGAGTACATTCAGGAACCGGATACTGCCTTTTTTCGCGGACAAGCCAGTAAACACCATCACCCTTTCGGATATCCGAGCATGGCAGAATACCCAGATCGATGCAGGTCTTTCGGATGGGTATCTCAGCCATATCCAGGACGTATTGACCGGATTATCCAATTATGCCGTCAGATACCACAACTTACCGTCGAATCCATGCAGCAGAGCCGGAGGGATGGGGAAGCCTTCCCGTTCAATGGCCTTCTGGACACTCGACCAATACGACCGCTTTATCCAGCATGTGAAGGATATCAGGGCCAGGACAGCTCTCGATCTGCTCTTTTATTCAGGGGTGCGCTGCGGGGAACTCTTGGCCCTCACGCTGGGAGACTTCGACTTTCAAGAAAATATGATCAGCATCACCAAGACACGCACAAGACGGGGCCTCCTAAGACCGAGAACAGTGTCAGGTGTATCACGATGCCCTCTGTCATCATGCAGGAGATCCTGACATACACTGGTAAGATATACGGTATAAAGTCCCCAGACCGGGTGTTCACTTTTACAGACAGCCTGCTCCGGGGGAATATTGAGCGGGGTGCAGAGAAGGCCGGGATACCCCGTATACGCATCCACGACCTGCGGCACTCGTATGTCAAGCCCACGACAAAAAATAATATAAAAACAGCAATTGCAAACATATTTCTTCATGCTTACAATTGCTGTCCATACCCTCATGGAAATAGGTGACAAATGAAGCTAATACAAAATCTTTACGACTGAATTGTACGGATGATCTTTTGAAGTTCCTCGTTAATTATCTCTTCTGCAACGAAGCCTTCTGTCTGGCTGGTTTCTTTGTTTCTTCTCATTGCAATAAGAAAGGCAGCAACATCCTTCTTGGTTTCTTTTGAAAGAATCAAAAATTCATGCTCTGTAACCCACCTTCCTGCCTGCGTCAGATTAGGCAAAAATTATTTTTTATCTTCCAACTCTTGTAATTCTTCTATACTTTCAAGAAAATGACATTCCACCGGAGAAAGGATATCCTCCTGCTTTTTCCGATATTTGTTGTATTCTCCATGCGCCTTTTCAAGAGCCTGTTTATGTGTAACTCTTCCTTTTGTAGTTAAAATATCCCTTCTTGTCATTTTCAGATAGTCGTCAATTGTTTCCAGCCAGTCTTTCATATACATTGGTTCTTGATTCAAGGCATGGACTTCCGCAATATCTAAATACGCCGTAACGATTTTATTTAGCGCATCTATTTCTTTTTCGCTTAAATAATTCTTTGCTACCTCTACATCAGAACGTTTAATCTCCTTTCCAGCCCATGCTGTTAATCCCATATTGTCATTAGATGCATATGCCCGCTGATAGATTACTTCTGCCGCTGTGTGCTTATGAGCCGCCCAGTGCATTTTATTTTGTACCTGCTTAAAAAATATAATCGAACTCTCTGCTTTTGGGTCATAATCAATACTTGTTGCATATATTTCCAGAACTTTTCTCCAAAATACTTTTTCAGAAGAACGAATATCACGGATACGAGCTAACAATTCATCAAAATAGTTTCCGCCTCCAAGATTCTTAAGTCGATCATCATCTAATGCGAACCCTTTTTTCATATATTCCTTCAAAATAGAAGCAGCCCATATTCTAAACTGTGTTCCTCTCAGGGATTTTACCCGATAACCAACGGAAATAATAACATCTAAATTATAGAAATCCACCTGATAGGTCTTACCGTCAGAAGCAGTGTAGGCAAATTTTGCCCAAACTGCTTCTTTTGCCAATTCTCCTTCTTTAAAAATATTTCTTATATGTTTTCCGATTACACTTTTATCCCGTTGAAATAATTCGGCCATCTGATCTATGGAGAGCCAAACCGTGTCATGGTCAAATGTAACTTCTATTTTGGTGACTCCATCTTCTGTAGTGTACATGATGAGATTTGATCGTGTCATTGTGCCCTCCAAATATTAGATAATAGATGACTAAAGTTCAGGAATAAACAGTCGATAACTTAATCTTATCAAATATTCCCTGAAAACGAACATTATTCTTGTATAAAAAGAGATGTAAGAGAAGCATACTCCCAAATACGATTCCTCACGTTATCGTTTTTTTGAATGACGATACCATTCTCGCTCAATATATGCACAGCCATTGATATTGAATTGAACGAACTTCCCAACTGCTTTGCAGCATGGGAAATGCTAGTCACAGGAAAGAGCTTAAGATAATCATATACGATCCAAACGCTCTTAGGCAGCAATCGTATATCTTTTAAATGATTTTTATCTTTGACCACAATAGCTTCATATTGTATCAGCAACTGAGCTGATCTTTTTGCAGCTTTGCCTACAGCGTCTACAAAGAACTTAATCCAACGGATATAACCACCACTGTATTGCGTTGTTTGTAACAAGTCAAAATACTCATTCTTATTATGGTATAAGTATTCAGATAAGCATATCAACGGTAATGGCCCGTTTGCGATATCACGAAGTGCCATTTGAACTATTATTCGCCCAACGATACCATTATATTGTTCGAATGGATGTATCATTTCAAATTGATAATGAACTAAAGCTGCCTTTATCAATGGATCAGTGTCTTTGTCATTATATAAATAGGCAGAAATATCTGCTAGCGCTGGCAAAACTGCGTCAGGGGCTGTAGGGTTGTAAGATTTGAGATTCGTCCTGACACCCAATAAAAAAGTCTGCTTGTCCCTAATATCAACTGGCTTATTAACTACATCACCGTATAATGCAATCCCGCAAAGTTCACTTAAATCCGGAGTTGAAATAATCTTATCCATCGCTGCTTTATAAGTTAGTTCAAGTTTAGTGATTCGTGCAATATCTCCTTTGTCGCCTCCACGGCTGACAAGTACCTCTTGGAAAGAAAGACCATCATAGTCTACCATCAGGGAATATGTGCATTCTTTTAATAGCATTCATTCGCTGAAAACATTTTTATTAGGAGCATATTTAAGAAGCCCCTCCAAAAATCCAACATTCCGGTGAGCTTCAATTAGCAAGGCGGATAGTTCATCATCCATTTTGTACATATCACCATGCATCAGAGGACGCGGGGTAAATGTGTAATATTTAAAATTATTTATGCTGTCATCAATATGCTCAATGTAATCTCCAGTATAAGGAATCATCTCATATACCTCAATAGCAAAAATCTATTTTCAGTATATCACTAATATTGAAATAAATGAAATACAATTTATTGGGTTTATTTCAAAAACCAAAGAAATAGTACAATATAAATCTAAAAGCAAGTTTCATTACTTAGACATAGCCACGTTAGCTTATTGATCGACATGGGCTTCTCCCCGCACCTGATCGCGGAACGCATCGGGGACACCGTGCAGATGGTCAACAGGACCTACGGCCATCTCTATCCAGATAGACATGGTGAAGTGGCCGAACAGTTAGAGCGGATGATAGTGCCAAAATAGTACCAACGGGGCGATCCCATTAGCGGGAAAGCCCCATTTTATTGATATCTTTTGATATTATGTTATAATAGGGTTACAATACAGGGAAACCTTGATCGGAGGTAACATTTTGTGACAGATTTTTTGGTAAAGAGATTTGTGAAAGACTATGAGAACGTGCAGCAGACTGTGGTGCGGACTCAATATGGGATCCTCTCTAGCTGTGTGGGGATCTTCTGTAATGTACTGCTTTTTTTGGTAAAATTGCTGATCGGACTTGGGATGCACAGTATCGCGGTCACGGCGGATGCGTTTAACAATCTATCGGATGCCGCGTCCTCGGTGATCAGTTTCGTGGGGGTCAAGATGGCGAGCCGTCCGGCGGATGAGGGCCATCCGTTTGGCCATGGGCGGATGGAGTATATCGCGGCTTTTATCGTGGCGTTTTTAGTCATCCAGGTGGGGTTTACCTTTTTTAAATCCAGTTTCGGGAAGATCCTCCACCCGGAGAGCATCTCCTTTGAATGGGTCCCGTTTTTAATCCTGGCCCTGTCTGTGACAGTCAAGGTCTGGATGGCTGTTTTTAACCGAAAGCTGGGCAGGAGGATCGATTCAAAAGTCATGCTGGCCACGGCCGCGGATTCTATGGGTGATGTGGCGACCACGTCTGTGACCATCGCGGCCATATTGGTGTACCGGATATTGGGATGGAACATCGATGCCTATGCGGGAGTGATCGTCTCACTGCTGGTCATATGGGCCGGGATCGGGATCGCGCGGGAAACGCTGGAGCCGCTGATTGGAGAGCCGATCGACCCGGAGCTTTACCATGACATCACGGAGTTTGTGGAGAGTTTTGATGGGATCGAAGGGGTCCATGATCTGATCGTGCATAATTATGGACCCAACCAGAGTATGGCTTCCATCCATGCGGAGGTCCCTAAGGATGTGGATATCGAGGCGTCCCATGAGATCATCGACCAGATCGAGCGGCGGGTCTTCGCGGAAAAGGGGATTTATCTGGTCATCCATATGGATCCGGTGGAGATCCACGACGAGTGGGTATTGAAAGTACGGCAGATGGTCCGGGATGTGATCGGTCAGGTGGATCCGGGATTGGATTTCCATGATTTTCAGATGGTGCGGGAGGAGGAGCAGATCGATCTGTTCTTTGATCTGGTCGTGCCTTATGAGTATGGGGAAGAGATGGAGGATGCGGCCAGGCTCAAGGTGCTGGAGATGATAGAGGAGAAGGATCCCCGGTTCCAGTGTGTGATCAAGGTGGATCGGAGTTTTGTGGGAAAAAACAACTGAAAAAATGATCGGGAGACGATTGGAAGAGAGGAGGCTTATATGGGATTGACAAAAAAAGGACTGCTCAAACGATTGCAGGGATCGATCACGGCAAATGAATGGGAAGCCATCGCACATGATGAAGAGCTTTCGATCAGTGGATTTAACCGGCGTGTATTGTCTGAACTGCGCGATGCGGATATCGAGGAGGATGGGGGATTACAGGAGGATCTTGTATCCGGGCTGTATAAGATCTTGGAAAGATTTCTCAAGGAAAATCTGAGTGATAAGCCACAGGGGCATAAATGGGTGATCATCTCTTGTCTCTATCTCGCTTTCATAGTCGAGCGGCCCATGCATCCGATCGAGAGTGTGGGGATCAAGGTCTCGGAGGTGGATGGACAGACGGTGTATGAATGTCCGGTCAAGGAAAATGGGGAGGCTACCACATGCTATTACTGCGTCTGTGGGCGGATGTCGAATTATGAGATTGCGAAACGCCGGGTTGAGAAGGATTTCTTGAAATATGATCCGAAAGTTCCGACTCGTCCATGACCCGTCGTATATCTATATGCAGCTCCTAAACCGGAGCCGGACGGACGGGAAGGTCAGTTGGCCGGACGATGGATTTCCGGCCAGCCTGCAGATCTTCACGGATAAAAATATGCTGGACTATATGCGCTATGAAACCGTATGGTATGCCATCATCCATATGCTGGAACGGATCCAGGGATCTCCTTTGCGTTTTGATGCGGCTGATCTTTGAGGATAAAGACCGGTGTAGGCGGATGATTTCCCCGATTGTGGTATTCCTGGACGATCACTGTGGATAAACGCGGATCTAGTTTTTGCAGATAGGCAAGGACTCTCTTTTTTTCTTCGAAACCGGTGTCACCCCCACTGTAAAGGCAGATCCCCATGATCCCGCCCTCTTTGAGGAGGTCCAGTCCCACTTCGATGGCTTTTATTGTGGTTTCCGGTGTGGTCGCCAGGCTGTGGTCCCCACCGGGCAGATAACCGCAGTTGAAGAGCATGCCGTCTACGCTCTTCGGCGCTAAATAGTTTCCCATATTGACATGACTGTCCAGGATCAGGGAAGCTCCATCCTGTATCCCTTCTTTTTCCAGGAGGGCCTTTGTGTGTTCCAATGCTGTCTGCTGTATGTCGAATGCATATACATGCCCCTGTTTCCCAGCCAGTTGGCAGAGGAACAGGGTATCGTGGCCGTTACCCATGGTCGCATCCACATAGGTTCCCTGTTCCGGCAGATAGAGCTTCATGATCTCGTGGCACCATGAGGTGATCGTCATCCTATTCATTTTCAAGGACCTCCAAGATCTTTGCCCAGCTTGCGGCCAGTCTGTCCAGGGAATAGGCGGCGTTGGCCGGGCTTGTGGACGGCAGCGGGATCACATCTATCCCGGTCTGGGGTTTTACATATTTATTGTAAAGTTTTTCTGCGGTCTTTCCGTTGGCATAGATCCGGGTGATGGAACTGTCGGAGAGTACCTGTGTGAGGTCGTTGGCGATCACGTTTTTGATGCTGCTGTCGCTGGATCCGGCGATCTCACAGCTCTGGATCACATCCCAGATGGCGATGTTGTTTTTGAGCAGCATCTCTTTTTTTTCCGGTATGGTCGTTGGCTGGGGCCAGTTGGTCAGCCGGGCCAGGAGTTTCCAGAAACGGTTTTGGGGATGGCCATAGTAGAATTGCATTTCCCGGGATTTCACCGAGGGAAATGTGCCCAGGATCAAGATCTTGGAGTTTTTGTCGTAGACCGGGTCAAATTCGTGGCTTTCGTATGTGCTTTCCATTTAGGGCTCCTTTCATCACAGAAAAGAAAAAGCCGCTATCGCTCTCTCGATAACGGCTCTCTTTCATCAAATTAATCCTGGATATACGGCATGATCGCCATATGGCGGGCACGCTTGATCGCTACAGTCAAAGCTCTCTGGTGTTTTGCACAGTTTCCAGTGATCCTCCTGGGAAGGATCTTGCCCCTCTCGGAGACATATCTCTTTAACTTGTTTGCATCCTTGTAGCTGATCCCGTTGTTTTCTCTGCCGCAAAATACACAGACTTTTCTTCTCCTGCGGCCGCCCCTCTTCTTATATGGGGAATCTGATCTGTTTCCTCTATCGTAAGCCATTGCTCTACCTCCTTTAACTAAATGGCAGCTCGTCGTCGATCCCGTCCGGGATGTTCATGAAACCGTCCGCAGATGCCGCACTCGGTGTGGGCATGTCCGCCGGCTGCATCGGCTGCGGTACTGTATTCGCTGCCGCGTATCCCTGGCTGGCTGCCTTGCTCTCTGAAAATTCCTGTTCTTCCACCACGACTTCCGTCGTGTAGACCTTCTGTCCGTCCCGGTTGGTATAACTCCCGGTCTGGATCCGTCCGCAGATGGTGATGCGGATTCCTTTATAGAAATATTTTTCTGCAAATTCCGCTGTACGTCCGAAGGACACACAGTTGATAAAATCTGCCGTAGCCTCGCCGTCTCTCTTAAAACGCCGGTCCACAGCCAGGGTGTATCTGGCGATCGCCAGTGCATTTTCCCCTGCGGAATACCTGACTTCCGGATCTCTGGTCAAACGCCCCATGAGTATAACTTTATTCATGTATTTACCTCTTTTTTAAATGAATATTATTCTACTGGCGCTTTTTCTTCTGCCGGCTCCTCAGCAGTGGCTTCCTCATCCTGTCCGGCTTCCGGTTTCTCTATGACAGGTTCGTCTGTTGTGTTGACGATCAGATATCTGAGCACGTTGTCCATGATGTGCATATGGCTTTCCAGTTCAACAGGGCAGGTCGGACCTGCTTCAAAATGGATGAAGTAGTAGTAGCCCTCGTGCATCTTCTGGATCTCATAGGCAAGTCTCTTCTTGCCCCATTCTTCCACATCTGTGATCACGCCGTCATACCGGGTGATGTAGCCCTTTGCCTTCTCCAAAGCAGCCAGGCGCACTTCATCCTCCACCTTGGCATTGAGTACCAATGCTAATTCATACTTGTTCATGTATTTCCTCCTTATGGTCTATTGGCCCCTTATCCTATATTAAGGAACAAGGATTTCGCTCTGCCAGGCTTATGGCTTGCCTGCAAAACGAGTATTCACAGTGTATTATTCTAGCACATTCTTTTGGCTTTGTAAAGAGGCCGTGGCAGTTTTTCCAGGGTAAATGCATGTCTCTATCTTCAATTAAGTATAGATTGGAATATTTGTTGAAAATATATAAAATCTGAAATAAAGATACAATACCAACCACATGCTGAATAGTCGGATTCTTAGAAAAAATGATTTCACAATATTGCATCAAAATGTGATGTTTAGAATTTTCATAAAGATTGCGTTTACCGTGGATTTTTCTTAAATTGGTATTGTCGGATCATGGAAGATGTGATATGATCTGGATACGGAGCAATCGTGTTGCAGGGTGGCTGGCCTTCATTCTACATAGGAATGGGGGTGATGCTGATGAAAAAGAAAAAAGACGATAAGTTTTTTGATTTCAAAGACCTTATGGCTTTTGGAATGTTCATCCTGGCATTGCTGACATTCATATTTTTGATCTGTCATTAATGTCATAAAGGCATAGAAAAACCACCCTTGAAACTTTGGCGAGTGATGGGGTGGGTTTTTCTACTTTCCATTCGGTCAACCACTTTGTGGGCGGTTGCTCTTTTTATGTTCTGAGTATATCATATCTGGCGATGATCTGCAAGTAGTTTCGCATAATACCCCAGAATAAACATACGAACGGTAGGTTAGACTTATTTTCCCCATTTATATCGGGGCAGTTCGTCGGTAAACGCATGAATGGATAATATTGTGGATTCTTTTGAAATTGGAATTTCTTTTTGGACAATTCTTATGATATCTTTTTATGATAGATAATTATTTTGAGAAAATAAAAAAATTTAGAAGTTATTATTAATAAATTATTTTTTGTGCGTTTGTTGTGTAGATAAGTTCTTGTATATTTTGGAAAAGTATATTATATTATAGACGAGTAGAAGTTTATAATTTAAGATAAGCAATTTGGTGAAATGTCAAGAGGAAAATAAAAAAGATTTTCTGGAAAAAGGGTAACTTTAATAGACTTACCGCCCAAAAAGAACGTAAGTTTGATAAGCGTTATGGATCACCTACTCTTTTCCACAGAGTAGAGTTTGCCATTGGCCAGCAGTCCAAAAAGCATACGTATCAGTTTACGGGAAGTCAACGCGAGTGCTCGTTTGTGTTGATGGGTTTTCACCTCAGCAAATTTCTTGTCATAAAAGGCTTTGTACTCCGGGCAGTACTGTATCACGCTCCCGGCAGCTTCGATCATGTAATACCGCAGGTAACGGTTGCCGGCTTTGTTCATGGGCGTATCTTCCGCCTCGAATTCGCCGGACTGGTTCTCCTTCCAGACAATGCCGCAGTATTTGGCAAGGGCATCATTGCTCTTGAAGCACTTAATGGTGCCAAGTTCAGCAAGTATGCCGCTGGCGTAGACCGGGCCGATGCCGGGGACGGAGGCCAGTATCTGGTATTCCGTGGGGTTGAGGCCCTTTACGGCTCTCTGGATCGCGGCGTTTATGGCCTTAAGTTCTTTTTCAAAGGCGCTGATACAGTTGAAGGAACAGCCGATCGAAACGGTCAGTGGCTCGTAAAGGCACTGGTCCAGCCGGTAGGAGTCCTGTGCGGCCTTCTGGAGCAGATAAGTGGTCTGTTCCGGGTCTGCGATCCGCCCACGGCTTTTGGAGCTGATAAGAGCAACCAGTTCATCTACGGATGCGCCCACAATGTCTTCTGTGGAAAGGTAGTCCGTCAGGACTGCTTCGGCCGTGGCGCCATACTTGTCAGAGAAAGGATGCTCGCCTTTATTGAGCATGGCAAATTCGCTGGACTTAAGGAAGATGTTGTTCAGCATGTAAGTCTTCTCCCGGGCGATGCATTCCGTGATATGGAGCCTGTGCCGTGTAAGCCGCTGAAGGGCAAGGTACTGTGCGCCCCGCCAGGGCTCGGTATGGATGCGCCCTACCCTTGCAAGATCAGCGATGACAAAGGGATCAATGCCGTCATTCTTGTCAAGGGAGTTGAAAGACTTCTTATACTGCTTTACCTCATTGGGGTTGAGGCAGTAGACCTTTGTAGAAAAAGGTGCCAGCTTTTCGGAGGTGGACAGGTAGTTGGCGATATGTACGCCGTAAAAACCAGTGGATTCCAACCCGATGATGACAGCCCGGAACTCATGGTGCTGTGAGAGCACCTGGGCGATCATCTCCTCCATCTGCTCTGCGCCGCCCTGGGCATTGGCCACGGGGATCATCCTGATCAGGAAGTCCTGGTCAAAGTTGAGGGCAGAGATGACGTTGGTGCGGGAACCGATGTCGATCCCCACAAAAAGCGTTGACAGGTGATCAATCTTTATCTTCTTCATGTGTGATCACCACCTTTCGGATAAGGATGGGGAACAGGGGCCAAAGTTTATCCCGGCCCGGGGTACCAGCTGCAACCTCGCGTTATCAGCACTGGTCCGGGAGAAATACCCTGCTGGAGGCTGGACCTGGCGGTGCAGCATTTGTGTAAGCAGTCAAGGTACGGCGGTGCGGGCTGCATGCTTTCTGAGCAATAGCGGATGCTTTGCAGGAGGAACGGAGCAGTACCTTAGCCCAGGTTCCACTGGGAACCATTATAGCACCGGGAGGCTCTGGTAAAAAGTAGTAAACAACAAAACATTAGATGGGACAGGATGGACCAGCATTATGGGAGAAAGGGAGGACCCCTCCAGACCTCCATCAGAATATCCTCACATCTATGTAGAAAGAACTGAGACTGGTAACTATTAACTGTATAGATGGGAAGGGATGGAGAGGGAGTCCTCTTAGAAATCATCCTGCATCTATATCAAAAAAGAATAAGTCTATAGCCTGTTCTGACTGGCTATAAACTTATTATACGAGGAGGAAGAGTTTATGAAGCAAAAATGGTTCAGAACGATGATGGCAATGACATTATCGACAACCATGATGTGTGTAGCAATTCCGATGATTGCGTATGCAAATCAGCAGGGGGGGGGTAGAACCTAACCTGAGTGCAGTGGCTGAGGACACGTCTATAGCCGTACAGGAGTCCGTGGAAAAATCGAATGTCCAGGGGACTTTTGCGGTGTCGGAAGATGAAGATCTTTCATCAATGTCTGCTTTGTCGCAGACAAAGGAGAATCCTGCGAGAAAAAGTAGTTCAGAAGAAATAGTTAATTCAGTAGAGGTTGATAATACCGATGGTATATCTACATTAGAAGAGAGCGAATACAATAACAGTATTATTGAAGGGAGCAAAGAGAGATCAGAGAAAATAGATAATCCTGTAGAGTTTGATAATGATATATCTGATGCTATTAGTGAAAAAGGAGTAAATGTCAATAACAGTTCTCAAACACGTTCTAGCAAAATAAATCCGTTATCGTTTGAACAAGAGTATATTTGTAATATAGGGGATACTATTCCTATTAATGCTGTATTTACATCTAAAGAGCTTGTAAAAGAAAGTTCAATGACATGCAATGACTCAAGCGCTGTGTCTATTGGCGCAATTAGTAATGTTACTCTTTCAGATATTTCTTGTTGTTTTAGTGCTTTGGTAACTCCTAGTAAAACAGGTGTCTATACACTTACATTATCACTTACTACGGATGAAAATGTATATACAGCTTCAACAAAATTAACCGTAATCGATTCATATAAAGAAGAATATTTTACGGGTATTTTAAAGAATGTAGATACATCAACACGAAGATTATTTATAGATGATTTAATATATGATCCTACAAATGAATGTGATCTGTCAAATGCATCAAATGTAATGAAAAATAGTGATTCAAAAAAGGTTGTATATAGTACAGTAGGTGGAAAAGTAGATAAGATTTGTAGTATTTACGATGTATTGACTCCAAGTATCACAATAAATGCAACACCAGATTCATTTATGTATCAAAATGGAAGTTATAATCAATATTCTATTCCTGTGGAGGTAAAAATTGAATGCTCGAGATCTTCAACAAGTACTTTTTCTTTACCGGCTCTTGACTCTATAAAGGGTCTATCACTTTCTTTAAAGAAACTTGAACTTAAATTAAAATCTAATTTGCTAAATTTTGGTTCTACGGATTCAATTTTTATAATAAATAAAACTACTGAATCAGAAGAAGGAATAGAAGTACCTTATAGAGGTGCTTATGAAAGCTCATTTATGGTCTATCCAAATGCTTCCAAAGTACCTAGTAAAGTTTCCACTCAGGTTGAAATTGAAAGTAAAGTTACAGTAGATGGAAAATCAAAATCTATAACTTGCAAACCTATATATATTACAGTTGGGAATTTAGATAAACAGCAAGAGAAAGCAAAGAAAAAGAGTGAGACATTAAAATATGGTCAATTTATCAATGAAGCGACAGGAACTCTTAAAGGCATGAGCAATGCGTTTCAGTTTGATGATAAGTATTTTTCAAATGAACAAGAGAAGGCAATAAATGAGTTTGTTAATGTATGGATGTCGGAATTAATACTGGCTAAGTATATAGATAAAAGTGATTTTAGATCAAAAATATCAAAAAAGGTCTCAGATAAGTTACTCAACAAATTAGGGTTTGACAAGAATATTGCGACAATTCCAAATACAATAATAGCTACTACATATCTTGAGACACAAACGTCTGATAAAACAAAGGTATTCATACAGTTTGATGTGAATTTATTATGTATGGAATTTGGAAAAGATGGTTTTCCGACTATGGCGTCAGGTTCTGGAAAAGCGACAATATATGATACGAAAGGCATAGAAATCGGCTCAAGCGCTATTCTTCCTGCATATGCAAATATATGTGCTTTTACCAAACAATTACAAGAGGTAGCAAAAAGTACCATTTTTAATGGTACAAGGATAATAGAGAAAATATTTGTAGATGATGAAAAGATTGCAGAAGCTTTATCTTCAAAAACAATGGGAAAGATATTGAACGCATGCTATGAAAAAAAAGTTTTTAATATGACAACTTCAAAAGATTTGAAGAAAGCTTGTGATAAATTGTTTGAAAAAGGCATAAAGACATGTAATGATAAAATACTTAAATTAACAATGAATTCATCAATTGATCATATCCAAAAGGTTAACATTAGTTGCCCTGTTGATGTAAATATCTATGATGGCGATGGAAACCTCTGTGGTATTGTATCTGATAATACTGTTGATTCAACATATGATGATTTTATTGTGAATATCAACAATGGTGATCAGAAAAATATTTATTTTACAGAAGATGATTATTCATTTGAATTGGTAGGAACTGATGAAGGTTCTATGAATTATAAAGTAAGCGAGATAGATAATACTGGAAATGTGGTTCGGGAGATTATGTATGAGAATGTTAAATTAACTGATGGATGTACATACTATTCTTACGTTTCCGAAGCCGGGAATTATAGCAGTAAACTTTTTGATTTGGTAGATAGTGAAGGAAATACCTTATCACCAACAACAGGAGCTGATGAAGAACCTGTTGATAATATAGACGAGCCTATTGCTAGTGGACAATGCGGAGATGATGTATATTGGAAGATATTCAGCGATGGACTTATGTATGTATATGGGAATGGAGAAATGTATAATTATGATAT
This sequence comes from Clostridia bacterium, assembly GCA_910575625.1. Classification (GTDB taxonomy): domain Bacteria; phylum Bacillota; class Clostridia; order Lachnospirales; family Lachnospiraceae; genus MGBC164599. The sequence goes on along the minus strand of CAJTFD010000011.1, from coordinate 67,388 downwards.
GGATAATTTGCCTGAATGGAGATCAGTAGCAATGTCTATGTATGGTACATACTTACATTCTGTAAATTCTTTATTAATAGGTTATGGAATTACAAGTATAGGGTCATATAATTTTTACAATCTGCCTGGGTTGGAGAAAATTGAGTTACCCGATAGTTTGGTTTATATTGGTGATAATGCATTTAATTGTTGTTTTGAGTTATATAATGTATCTCTTCCTAATAGTATAACGGTTCTAGGGGAAAGTGCGTTTGAAAATTGCGAAAAATTAAAAAATATTAATTTATCAGATAGTTTATCATCAATAGGAAATTACGCTTTCCATAAATGTACAGCTTTATCCGATATTGTTCTTCCAGATGGATTAATTTCAATAGGAGATGGAGCATTTTCTCATTGCTATCAGTTAAAAAGTATTAATCTACCAGATAGTTTAACTTCAATATGTTATGGAGCATTTTCGATATGTGAAAATTTGAATACTATAGTTATACCAAATAGCATAACATCAATAAATGATTGGACATTTAATAGCTGCAGAAATTTGAGTAATATCACTCTTCCAGATGGATTGATTTCCATAGGGGATAATGCATTCAGTGATTGTACTGGATTAAGTAGTATAAAAATTCCAGATAGTGTGACTTCTATAGGGGATAATACATTTAAAGGTTGTGTCAAATTGAACGACATATCATTTATACAAAATTTAGTTTCTATAGGAGAATCTACGTTTTCAGAATGTAAAAGTATAACCAGTGTTGAAATTCCAGATAACTGGACTTTTATAAGCGATGGTCTGTTTAGTGGTTGTACTGGATTGAGTAGTATAGAAATTCCAGATAGTGTGACTTCTATAGGAAATGGTGTATTTTATAAGTGTGGTTTGGAGAATATCACCCTTCCAGATAGCGTGACTTCTATAGGTGATAATGCATTTTCTGAGTGTAAAAGTTTAAGCAAGATTACTTTATCAGATAGTTTAACTTCTATAGGGAGGCTTGCATTTTATGAGTGTGGTTTGGAGAATATCACCTTTCCAGATAGCGTAACTTCTATAGGGTATCTTGCATTTCGTGGTTGTGAAAAATTAGTTAAAATTACTATTTTAAACAAATTATGTGAAATTTCTGATTATGAGGATACGTTTCCGGTCAATGCAACAATCTATGGATATGTCAATTCAAGCGCACAGCGCTATGCAAAAAATTATAGAAGAAAATTTATTGTCATAGATAAAGAAAGTAGTGAGTCACCAATACCAAGCGTTACGGCAATACCTACTGATACTCCGGTAGAAATACCTAGCATAATACCGACAGATACACCGACAGCAATTCCTAGCGCAATACCAACGGATACACCTATAAATACACCAGTAACAATGCCAAGCGTAATACCAACTGAAATACCTGATCCAACGGTCCCATCTACGCCGACAGTAACAGCTACTCCATCGCTAACGCCTGTCCCTGTTCCAGGAGCGTCCGATGCTATCAAAAAAATAGAAACAAACGTTGTAAATGGAGAAGCGTCCGTTTCAGTTTCTGAGGATGACATGGACAGTCTAATGCAAGGTGCAGTAAGCAGTGATCAAACGACGCTCATTTTGAAGGTCGTCGGGACGGATGGAGCGGACAAGGTAACCGTAGAGATACCGAAACGATCCTTGTCTGATATAGCGTCCAAGGCTGGTGTATCTTTGGATGTAGCGACTGTTTTGGGGACGATCAGTTTGAATAAACAGGTGTTGGACGCAGTGGTAAACACAGTCCAGACGGACTTTGTACGGCTTGTAATGGAAAAGCAACAGGTGGATGCCGCATATAAAGATATGTTCGGGGCAAATGCGTCTGTCACAAAAATGTTTTTCCTATCCGGCGATATGAAGATTACAGCTATTGGCACGGATAAGATGCGTATTTCCCTACCAGTCACAGATGCACTGCAAGAAAGGGATCTGGCGGTTACATATGCGGATGCCGATGGAAAATGGGTCAAGTTATCTGGTAAATATGTGACAACGGACAAGGACTATTATCAGTTTGAAACGCCTGTTTTGGGAAATTTTGTTCTGGCCGAGGGCATAGCTGTGGACACGTTCATCCAGGATCAGGATAAGCGGGCAACGCAAACAACCACACCTCAGCCCAAAATGGCACAGAATATTACAAACAGATATACAGGGAAGATCAAAAAACAAGTCGGTTCCAAACTGACACAGAAAGTTACTGGGGCAAAGACAAAAGTCACGTTCAGCTCTTCTGATCCTGAGGTGGCGAAGGTTGGAGAGACCAATGGCGTGATTACCTGTACAGGTGTTGGAAAGGCTGTCATTACTTCAAAAGCAGCAAGTACCGAGCTATACAAGGCGGCGAGCAAGAAGATTACAATCTATGTGCTCCCAAAAACCGTCAAAGTGGATTCTATACAATCCAGGAAAAAAGGCCAGGTGACGGTCAAGATCAATGTCGCAGCAAAGGAAAATGACGGCTATCAGTTCCAGTATAAACATAATGGAAAAACGAAAAAGATTAAAGTGACCAGCCAAAAGGCTGCGACTAAAACATTTAAGAAACTAAAATCTGGCAAAGCATTTAAAGTGAGGGTACGTACATACAGAAAGGTAGGAAAAAAGACATACTACGGAAACTACAGCAAATGGAAAACCCTTAAAGTCGTAAAATAGAGATTTGAAAAAGACTGGATAGTTTCACATAATGTGTGTAAATCTCCTGGAGTGCCTGCAGATCATATCAAACTGTCAAAAGTCCTAAAGGGTGAAAATTTTGCCTTAATTGGATTTTGGCAGTTTGATATTACTGATTAAGCAGGTCAAAAAACACATTCACGTCGCCCGCACGCCCTCCTTTGCGTCAGATTTGTCTTTTTTATTATCAAAAGGTCGATTTCTAAAGGTTTTGTGTTAAGGTTATATTTTTTCTCAAAGAGCAGGTCTTTTCTGTACTCTTTGAGTTCTAGATCCATAGCAGCTACGAAACCTGGATGTCATTGTATTACGGTATCACTCATTGATAACTCCTTTTCTTATGTCTATCATATCTTTTTTTGAGATTTTACAATTTTCTTATTGTTCTGGAAATATCCCAAAATGATATCCGTTTTAAGATTATCTTGTCTGTTATCATGTAATGATATTCTAAAATTCTATATTTGTATTTTTTTAATATCGTTGATCTTGAATTATGGGGCAGGTTAGGAGTTGTTTATTGAGATGAAGTCTGCGGATATACTGGAAGTCCTTTCATAAACCAAATCCATCCTTTTTTGATCATATCAAAAAAGGATGGATTGTTTACAATTTATTCATCCATGCGTTTGTCACGGCAATTTTCGTATATATTTTAATCAAAATGTTTCGCGTCATATCCCGGCACCAGTTCGCTCCAGTCACGGATCCCCAGGTATTGCCTGCAGGTTTCTGTGTACGCTGCGCTCTTCGGCGTATCCATATACTTGAACACATCGTGGGACAGTTTCATCCTGCCCAGTCCTTCTGTCCACAGACCCATATAGAGCCCGTCGCCAGCAATCTCTCCCGGGCTGTCCGCCTGACACCGGAAGATGATGCAGTCGATCATATCATTGAACTCCGCTTTATAATAGGCGTAGGCAATGGCTGCGGCCTGTTTCATCTCCCCGTCCGCTCCATGGGAGCTGAATCCCTGTTCTGTGAGCATGATCCTGGTCTTCGCGCCGTAGGTGGACTTCACGTATTTGGTCAGCTGTTCGATGTTTTTCATCGTGATGCAGGGGGAGTCAACGGAATCTTTCACCCGTTCACTGGAATTATTCCAGAAATCAGCCTGGGTCAGCGGCTCTGAGTAAGCGTGGTAGCTGATCGTAAAATCAGGGCTTCCGTATTCCTCAAGCCGCTCGGCAAATGTATCCAGGAAGTCCCGTCCTGCGTGGACCCGTCCGGCGATCTTTGTTGTCCAACTGTGTTCCAGGCAGATACTGACACGGGCGTTTGCACATTTATCCTGGACAGCGCTGTTGACGATCTGGAAAGTATCCGCGTACAGATAGGCGTTTTCCTTGAGGGAATCGGAGCCTGTATAATGCCACTGGGAATGGGCGTTGACTTCATTTCCGATCAGATAGTTGCCGATGTGTCCCATCCCATGCCTTCCGTCAAATACTTCGGCCAGGCAGCTGAACAGGGCGGCATATCGGTCTTTGTCTTCCGGGGTGCTGATATTCCAGGCATAATAGTTATGGCCTCTCTCGCCCCGCGCCGCAGGATGGATCAGGTCGGTCTGCCCGTCCGCCCAGGGGAGCAGAAATTCCGCGGAGAGGTGGATGCCTGCATCCTCAAGCTGTGAGAACAGACTGCCCCAGCGTTTGAACGCATCCCAGTTGAAAGTATATGTTTTTCCATTGTAGTCGTACTCCAGCCGGTTGCCGGAGGTGTCCATGAGTTCGGTGATCTCTATATTGAACAGGCAGTATTTGATCCCTAAGTTGATCGCATCGTCAATGCTCTCCCCGAACTGCAGGCCCTTTTTTGAATAGGTCGGTGTAAAAAGCTGGGCTTTTGGGGGTTGGATCAGTGCTTCTCCTGTTCTGTCCAGCGTATCTTTGGCGGATACAGGGACGCTTGCAAAAGAGAGCATGGACAGGGTCAGGCAGATGGATAGGGGTAGGGCAAATAATTTTTTAATGGACATCTTTATCCTCCTCGTCTGGTCCTGCGTTTCGTTCTGCTTTTATGAGTTCCCGCAGATTTTTTTCCACCAGTTTCCTGGGGACCATCACCTGGTGCTGACAGCCCATACATTTGAGACGGAAGTCCGCGCCCACCCGTAAGATCTCCCAATGGCTGTTGCCGCAGGGGTGTTTTTTCTTTAACCGTATGATATCTCCGACGGTGAATCGATCTGACATTTTCTACGCTCCTCCTACCTGGATCTGGGAAAAGACTTCCCCGATCGGCTGAGAGATCACCAGATCGGCCTGGCGGTCCCGCGGTGTGGGGGCTTTGTTGATCACGATCAATTTCTCACCCCTGAAATAGTCGATCAGTCCGGCGGCCGGGTACACGGCCAGGGATGTGCCTCCGATGATCAGAGCCTGGGCATCGGAGATCGCTTTCACGGAGCGGGTGATCGTGTCGTTATCCAGGCCCTCCCCGTAAAGGACCACGTCCGGTTTGATCGTTCCCTGACAGGCTTCACATTTGGGCACGCCGGCGCTGTTTTTCATATAGGCGAAATCATAGGATCTTCCGCATTTCGTACAGTAGTTCCGGTATACGGAGCCGTGCAGTTCCAGCACATTTTTGCTGCCTGCCATCTGGTGCAGGTTGTCGATGTTCTGGGTGATCACAGCGCGCAACTTCCCGGCCTGTTCCAGTTCTGCCAGTTTTTCATGGGCAGCGTTTGGTCTGGCTGTGTCGCAGAGCATCTTTGCCTGATAAAATCGGTAGAATTCCGCCGTATCTGTCATGAAGAAATCATGGCTTAAGATCGTTTCCGGCGGATAGTCGTACTGTTGGTTGTAGAGTCCGTCCACACTGCGGAAATCCGGGATGCCGCTCTCGGTGGACACCCCGGCTCCACCGAAAAATACGATGTTGTCGTACCGATCGATGGCTCCCTGCAGTTCTTTTACTTCTTTTGTCATATTTTATAAAAACCTCCATATCATACTGTCACATCCAGGGACACCGGCGCGGCGGCCTCCACAGCGACAGCCGCTTCCGCCGTCACAGGTGCGGATATCTCGGCGGCTGGCGGGGTCGAAAGAGCGCTCTGGCTCTGGCTGCCGGGCAGGATGTTGTCTGCTGCATTGCTCTGGTTTCCATGGGCGGCTTCTTTCCGCGCGTAATCCCACTCGTCTTTGTGGCGTTTATTGCGCTTGTTGCGCAGTTCGTTCTGCAGAGTCCTGGCCTCTTGCTCTCTTTTCTTTTCCTCAGCCCGTTTCTGCCGTCTCTCCAGATCCTCTTCTTTTGTCAGGTTCTTCAGTTTCGTGCGGGCGCGTTTGATCAGTTTCTGCATCCGGCGGATTATCTGCGCGATCTTCTCTTTATCTTTTCCCTCGCTGAGTGCGCCGGACATCCGCAGGCTGGCCAGGGCGCGCGCGGCTTTGCCGGACACCTGCTGTACATCCAGTTTTGTATGGCAGTTGGCCAGTTCTGATGCCAGCTGGGCCACGTTGTCATCCGGCACGGATGCTTTTATCTTGTTATTGCCGGATGTGGGAGATGTCTGGTTGGGAAGGGCAGAAAAAGATTTCTGGGCTTCCTCCATCTTTTCTTTTATATCTTCTATCTGTTTATCCTGCTGCTCATTTTCTTGTCCTGCGGTCCTGTTGATACGCTCTAGGGTAGTCTGCTGCCAAGCCGTTGTCTGCACTTTCATGGATATCCCTCCTTTGATGATCTTTCATCTGAACAAATTCCTTCTAATACATGTATCGGCTTAAAACAACAGATGATAAATGTTCTTTTACATTTAATCCAGCTGGATCCCCTGTACCACGAAGCGGGTCGCGCTGTTTCCTGTACAGGTGGACAGGGTCATGATCTTGTCGAACTTTTGCGGCTCGGCCTGGGTGGCGATCTCGGAATTTGCCTTCATCTGCTCCAGGAATGATGTATATTCCTTGCCCGGTTTGCTGAACAGCGTGTATGTAAGGCTGCCGACTTCCGCCGTATAAGCGGAGAAGATCTCGTATTTATAATTTTTATCCGGGGTGAGCATCCAAAAATACGGGCTTGCGGCATAGGCATTCTCTGTGACAAAACGTTTGAGGATGCCGAACATGGAGCCGTCTTTCATGTTGTGCCCGTAGACGATGGTGTTTAAATCCTTAAAATCCCGGCTGTTCGCGTGGTCGATGAAGATCGTGCCCGCGAAATTATAGGTCTTTTGGTACGTCATGTGCAGATAATATTCATTATCCGTTCCCTGCACCACCGGGTAGCTGATCCCCAGCGCTTCTACATAGAGCCATCCCACCACATCCGGATTTTCTGCCTGCAGCGTGGCAAAATCCACCACGATCGGAGGTTCATTGCTGGTGAAAGGGTCATCTCCCTCCCGCAGCCCGTTGGGGTTGGGCTGTACGGCCATGTCCTCCAGATCTTTATATTCGTCTTTTGCCTGTTTGTAATCCATGTAGATGCCGTACAATTTCCATCCAGCAAAGGCAAATACACAGATAGCTACCAATAAACCGATCGTCAGCAGATGATCGCCTGCTGTCTTCTTTTTTTTATTCTTTTTTGCCATATCATCCTCCCCGATTATCTTATCGTTTTTGATCAAAGATCCCTTGAAGAGTAGTATAAACGTTCTCGGCGGATTTCGCAACAGGCCAGAGGCGCATCGATCCTAAAATTTTTATGGATTTTTTCTTAAAAAATTTTACAGAAAATTCTTACAAAATCCCAAGAAAAGTGATACAATGATATCTAAGGAGCGCAAGTCTCATACAGATGGAAAGGAACCTAAGCTCATAGCATTTTTGAGGAAAGGGTTCTTTTTTGTTTGAAAAGATCACATTATTATGAAAAAGGAGGTAACCCGTATGTTTGAAATCGGTGAATTTATTGTTTATGGCCACAAGGGAATCTGTAAAGTAGAAGACATCACCTATCTGGATATGAGCGGCGCGGATAAGGACAGGCTGTATTATGTGCTGCTGCCGGTGAATACGAAAGGCGGCAAGGTATACTCACCTGTGGACAGCGGAAAAGTTGAGACGCGGAAGATGATGACCAGCGAAGAAGCGACCAGCCTGATCGATGAGATACCGGAAATAGAGCAGCTCTGGGTGACCAGTGACAAGATGAGGGAAGAGCAGTATAAAGAGGCGGTCAACGGCTGCGACTGCCGTCAGTGGATCAGGATCATCAAGACCCTGCACATGCGCAAAAAAGAGCGGCTGGCGAAAGGGAAGAAGATCACGGCCATCGACGAGCACTATCTGAAATTGGCTGAAAACCAGCTCTACGGGGAGCTCTCCGTGGCGCTGGGCAAAGAAAAAGGGGAGATGGAGAGTTTTATCATCCAGCGGATCAGCCGCCAAAAGGCGGCCGAGGCTTGAAGGTTATATCTGTAAGGTGAGCTGTCCATCGCCGTATCCCCGTTTGTACGCGCAGATGATGTCTTTCATATCGTAGAGGATCTGCCGCTGGCGGCAATGCTGTGCGAAGATCATCCATAAATGCCTGGCGCGGGGGCTGGTGCATCTGTAGGAGGAGCCGTAGCGGGTTTGATACCTGGCGACGAGCCGTTCTCCCGGGAATGCTCTGATCAGTTCTCCATAGTAGTGGTCCCGCTGTCTGTCCCGTAAAGTCATCCCGAACGCAGGATAGATGAACCGTGCGCCCGCGTGATGTGCTTTTTCCACGATGCCTAGGATATTTTCGTCTGTATCTTCGATAAATGGAAGGACAGGCATCAGCAGGATCCCTGTAAACAGTCCGGCTTCCGAGAGGCGGCGGACTGCCTCGAACCTTATGGAGGACGGGGGCGCGTGGGGTTCCACTTTCTGGCTGAGAGCATCTTCTGCGGCCGTGACTGTGATCTTTAAGAGCACCGGGGAATGGCTGGCAATATCCCTCAATATATCCATATCCCGCAGGATCAGTCCGCTCTTTGTCGCGATCGACACGCCGAAACCGAAGGCGTGGATCAGTTCCAGGGCATGGCGGGTGAGCAGTTCTTTTTCTTCCATGGGGTTGTAGGGGTCGCTCATGGCCCCCATGCCCACAACGCCGGTCCTGGTCTTCCTGCGCAGGTCGTCGCGGATGATGCGCAGGGCATCCTCTTTGGCGCGCACCCGGTCGAAATCCTCGATGCGGTAGCAGGCGCTGCGGCTGTCACAGTAGATACAGCCGTGGCTGCACCCGCGGTAGATGTTCATGTTGGAGTCGATGCCGAACCATTGACCGGGTGCTTTTGTATTTGTGACGATATGTTTTGCTGGTATAAGATCCATCTGTATAGAGTCCCTTTCGATAGTATTTTTATCCTTCCGCGTGTATGTTCAGGATCACGATCGCCAGGACCACCAGGGCGACCCCGGCCAGGGACGGCAAAGAGAGCTCCTCCCCGAATACGACGGCCCCGGCGATGGTCGCCACCACGGGTTCGACAGATGCCATGATAGAGGCGGAGCTGGCTTTCACCGAGGACAGGCCGATGGTATAGAGCAGGTAGGGGAGCACGGCGGTCACGACGGCGGTGAGGAAGATCAGGCCGAGGACGTTTGCTGTATCCGGGGCGGTGAGTATCTTCCGGCCGATATCCGCCGGATCGCAGATGAGCAGAGCCCCGATCCCTCCGCAGAGGAAGGTGTAGGTGGTCACGGTGACGGGCGGGTAACGCTTGAGCACGAAAGTCCCCAGGATGCTGTACAGGCCGTAGCCGAAGGCGGAGATCAGGCCAAAGACGACTGCCGCTGCAGGGGTATGTCCGTCCCCGCCGATCCCGGTCACCAGGATGCAGCCCAGGAATGCCATCAGCAGGGCGGTTGTCTTGTGCCTTGTCAGTTTTTCTTTGAATAAGACCAGGGACATGAGCATCACCATGATCGGTGCGGTGTATAAAAGGATCGCCGCCACGGACAGGGAGGCCATGGAGATCGTCTGGAAATAACAGATGGTAAAGAGGAGGATGCTCGCGATCCCCGTCCCCAGAAACCACAGGATGTCCCGCGGTCGGATCTTCAAGAGCGTACGGTCTTTGAACGATGCGGCCGCCAGGAATATGATGGCCCCCGTGATGATACGCAGGGCGGCGATCTGCAGGGATGTAAAATGATAAGTCTCCAGCCTGCGGACGAAGATCCCCATGAGGCCCCACAGGGAACCGGCGGCTAGGATGAAGATAGGCGCTGTTCGTTTCATGATCTGTATTTTTTTCTACTCCTTTCTGTTCTTCTGAAATCTGATCTCCCCTATCATAGCATGTTTCCCCGGGTTTTGCCAGGCGCATCGTTCTGCTTGTAAAAAGACCCTATGTATGGTAATATGGACATATATAGATGATACGGTCAAAAGTAAATACATATATGGTATTTTTATTAAGAAAGGGGCCATGCCGCTCTGGCAAAAAAGCCGATGGAGACGGTCCGCATTTGGCAGAAAGTGAGGGAGTATACATATGAATAAGAAAAAATCTATCCGGGAGATCATCTGCGCAGTCTTTTTCCTGGCGGCCATCATCTCTCTATTTTTCTGGTTCACCGCTCAGAACAGCAGGCGGACGGAGAAGCAGAACAGGGACTATGCGGCGGACTCCGCGCGGATGAAGTCCGGGCAGATCGATGACGAACTGGACAACGCCCTGAGCAGGATCAACACTTACGCGTATTTCGTGGGGGAGAGCCTGACGGAGCCAAAGGTCACGGCGCAGATGCTTGAGAAGATGGAAGAGAATTCCCAGTTCGATGCCATCATGTTCACGGATCTTGGCGGCACGGACTACGCATCAGACGGGCGCACATCCCATGTGACGCAGAGGGAGTTTTATAAGGACGGCATCAGAGGGGGCAGCGGGATCGATATCATATTTGACCCGTATTTTTTCGATGAGACGATGGCAAATTTCTATGCGCCGATCCGCTTTAAAGGAGAGATCATCGGTGTGCTGCGTGGAGCCTTTTTGGCTGAAGAATACTTGCGGAATATGCTCGCCACTACATATTTCGGGGAAGAGAGCCGGACATTCCTGTGTACGCCAGACGGACGGGTGATCGCCAGTTCGGACGACAAGATCTATACAGATCATCTGATCGATACGCTGACGGAGACAGGAATGATCGACCGGGAGGCGGCCGTACAGTGTATGAAGGTCTTCGCGGACGGCGGGGAAGGCGCGTTCATGTGCGATGGATCCAGTGGGACGGATAATATCTGCGTCATGTATCTGCCTAAGAATGACTATGTTTTTGTACAGACATTTCCCCAGGATGTCACACAGCGGATGATCGAGGAGGAAAATCTGGTGGGGGTCCAGCTGGAGATCATGCTCATCATCCTGTTTGTCATCTACATCATCATCATCTTGATCCGTGCCGGGCGCAGGCGGAAACAGCTGGAAACGGAAAACCGGGAGATGGGTTACATCATCAGCGGTGTGAACACGCTGTTTTCGCGGTTTGCAATGGTGGATCTGGAGGCGGGGACTTACCAGTACCTGGCAGGGACCAGGCCCGAGGACAGCCAGATCGTCACCAGCGGGAGATATCAGGACCTGATGGAGTATCTGGCCACCTCTGTGCAGGAAGAGAGCCGCCAGGAATTTATTGATTTTATGGATAGAGAGACCATCGTGGAGGCCATGGTGGAGCAGGACGACCTGCGCTATGAGAGCAAGGTGGTGAAAAACGGGCAGACAACGTGGGAACACACGAACATCATCTGTCTGGAGAGAAAGGACGGCAGGCCCGCCAAAGTCTTATTCACCCGCCAGGACGTGACCGAGTTAAAGGAAAAAGAGCTGCGTATCCAGGCGGAACGGGCACGGGCAGACCGCAAAGAGAGACAGTACCAGATCGCGATCATGTCCAGCTCGTTGTGCAGTTTTGAGTTTAACCTGACCCAGGATCTGGTGGAACAGGACGTCATCCGGACCATAAATGGCCGAAAGATATCGCTGCTCGAGCGGGTAGGGCTTACGGCCCCGTGTAAAGCCTCCGCATGTTTTGAAAAATGGGAGCAGTTTGTCATGGAGGAATCCAGAGAGGATTACTCTGCTGTCGTAAATACGGAAAATCTATGTAAATGTTATGAACAGGGTGAGCAGGAAGCCATCGTCGAGTACTGGGATGAGGGGATCGACGGGAATCCGATCTGTATCCGCCAGACCTTTGTCATGACCAGGGATGACAGCACGGGTGACATCATGGTCATGGTGGTGTCCAAGAACATCACGGAACAGGTCAGGGAACAGAGAGAGCAGACCCAGGCCCTCCAGGATGCGCTGATGCAGGCGCAGCATGCCAATAATGCCAAGACCACGTTCCTGTCCAATATGTCCCATGACATCCGCACGCCGATGAACGCGATTATCGGATTTTCCACGATCGCGGTCAGCCATATCGACAACAAAGAGCAGGTCCTGGATTGTCTGCAGAAGGTGCTCTCCTCCAGTAACCATCTCCTCAGTCTGATCAACGACATCCTTGACATGAGCCGGATCGAGAGCGGGAAAGTGCAGATCAAGGAGCAGGAGTGCAATATCTCCGAGCAGATGCATAACCTGGTCAATATCATCCAGCCCCAGATCAAGGCGAAGCAGCTGGAACTGTTTATCGATACCTTTGAGGTCAGCAACGAGGACGTGATCGCGGATCCGCTGAAATTGAACCAGGTGTTCATCAACCTGATGAGCAACGCGGTGAAATATACGCCCGCCGGGGGCACGGTCTCCTTCAGGATCATGCAGAAGACCACGTTCCGCCATGGATACGGCGATTATACATTCATCGTCAAGGACACAGGGATCGGGATGTCGCCGGAATTCGTGGAACATATCTTCGAGCCTTTTGAGCGGGAGTCCACAGTGACCCAGAGCGGTATCCAGGGCACCGGCCTTGGCATGGCCATCACGAAGAATATCGTGGAGATGATGAACGGTACGATCAGCGTGGAGAGTGAAATGGGCAAGGGCAGCACATTCACGGTGGAGCTGGGCCTGAAACTGCAGGATACGAAGAAGAACGAGGCTCAGATCAAAGAGCTGGAAGGCCTGCGTGCGCTGGTCGTGGACGATGATTTCAATATATGCAGCAGCGTCAGCAAGATGCTGAGACAGATCGGGCTGCGCGCCGAGTGGACCACGTCCGGCAGGGATGCGGTGTACCATGCTAAAAGCGCGCACGAAGAGGGGGATTCCTACCATACGTTCATCATCGACTGGCAGATGCCGGGGCTCAGCGGTGTGGAGACAGCCCGGCAGATCCGGGAGGCAGTGGGCAGCGAGGCTCCGATCATCATCCTCACCGCCTATGACTGGTCAGATATCGAGGATGAGGCGAGGGCTGCGGGCGTTACGGCCTTCTGCGCCAAGCCTATGTTCATGTCCGACTTAAAGATGGTGCTGCTCGCCGCCAATGACCTGCTGGAAAAACAAGAGGAAGTCCCGGAATGGACCCGGGCGGATTTCGGCGGGAAACGGGTCCTCCTGGTGGAGGACAACGAGCTGAACCGGGAGATTGCGGAGGAGATCTTGGATGAGGCCGGTTTCTGCGTGGAAGCGGTGCCGGACGGGACCGATGCCGTGTCAGCTATGGAGAAGGCAGAAGAGGGGTATTACGACGCGATCTTGATGGATGTGCAGATGCCCATCATGGACGGCTACGAGGCCACCCAGACGATCCGCAGGCTGCCCAGGGAGGATGTAAAAAATCTGCCGATCATTGCCATGACGGCCAATGCGCTGGAGGAGGATAAAGAGGCTGCTTTGAAGAGCGGGATGGATGCCCATATCGCAAAACCACTGGATATGGATATCTTCATAGCCGTGCTGAAAAAATTACTCGGGTAGGGCGGAGCATATCCGCAACGCCCTGGAGGCCGGGAAGTCTTGGTGAAAAAAAGGGGGATTTTGTGATGTTCGGGGAATGTCATGCACATATTTTCATGGATGGGATCGATTACAGGGCGGCTGTGCGCACACACAGGGATGCGCCCTGTGAGCCGGTGATCCGCGCCCATTTAAAAGAATATCAGATGCGTGGGATCACATATGTGAGGGACGGCGGGGATAAATACGGAGCATCCACCCTGGCCCGAAAGTTGGCTCCGGAATACGGGATCACATACCGGACACCAGTCTTCGGGATCCACAAGAACGGACAGTACGGTAAGATCGTGGGGTATGGTTTTTCTGATATGAGGGAATACCATGATCTGGTAAAGCAGGCCATCTCGCAGGGGGCGGATTTTATCAAGATCATGACCACGGGTTTGATGGATTTTGACGACCACGGGGCGGTGACCGGGGAGCCGCTGTCTTGGGAGGAAGTCCGGGAGATGGTGCACATCGCCCACGAGGAGGGGATGGCAGTCATGTCTCACACCAACGGGAAGGTGGGCGCGACGATCGCGGCCGAGGTTGGGGTGGACAGTCTGGAACATGGGAATTTCCTGGATGAGGAGACTGTCCGGATCCTGGCCCAGAGCGGGACGGTCTGGGTGCCCACGGCCGTGACGGTGCGTAACCTCGTGGGGGACGGGCGTTTTCCCGATGAGACGCTGCGTCCGATCTGTGCGTGCACGGAAAAAGCCCTGCGGGCTGCCCGCCGCTCCGGAGCTTCTGTAGCCCTGGGCAGCGACGCGGGCGCCTACTGTGTGCCCCATGGCCAGGGACTGGTGGATGAGTACCACGCGTTCCAGAAGATCTTTGGGGCCGGGGAGGCGCTGGATGACTGGCTGCGGGCCGGGGAGAGGAGGATCCAGGAGATTTTCCAGAGAAGATAAGAAGATCAAAAAAAGAAAAAGACTGGCTGGAGCCGATGAAGGGATCTTTAGCCAGTCTTTTTTGTATGTACATCTTAAAACAGGATCTAGAACATTTCTTTAGTCATTTTCTCGATCTCTTTATCTACCGCCGGATATACGTCAGGGATACAGGACATATTCAGACCGTGGGTCGTACATGGGATAAAGTAGAGTTTACCGCAGTCCCTGCAGAGCTGGTCAGTCTCCTGGGCGATCAGTTCCGGTGTCCAGTCCGGTGTGTCCACTTTGCCGTTGTCGATGCCGCCCATGAATGTGATGTCTTTGCCGTATTCTTTGATCAGTTTGGGCAGGTCGTTGACAGACATACATCCCTGCCATACGTCGATCCCCATTTCGATCATGGTCGGCACAAAGGTCGCGCAGTAGCAGTCGCTGTGATGGACGATCAGTTCTACGCCGTGGTCATGGTAGTATTTGTAGATCCGTTTATAGGGATCTAAGAAAAATTCACGGAACATCTCTGTACTGATGAATGTGGATTTCTGTGTGCCCCAGTCGTCGTGGTGGAAGAGGATATCCGGTTTCATATATTTACAGATCTGCTCAGCGTATTTCAGCTCCCATTCACAGACATACTCGATCAGTTCGTGGAGCGCTTCCGGTTCCTCATAGAAATCCATCAGGGCCGTCTGGATCTCGCAGAGATAATGGCACATCTCGAAAAGGCCCGGGGCTACGAAAGCGGCGACCATATATTCCTCACGGTCGATCTTCGCCACTTCTTCCATACAGGGCTTCCAGTCTTCCTCGGTGAAATCGATGTCCGGGGCTTTTACATACTCTCTCCAGCGGGTGATGTCCGGGCAGACCAGATGTTCCGCATCGTGCATCGGGAACGCGCCGATCTGTCCTTCGGGCCACGCATTCGTGTATCCCCAGGCGCATACCACCGGGTCCGCTCCGGGTCCTGCCGGCATCATGGGATATTTTGTCTGGTATGGCGTGGAGAGCACAAAGGCAAACGCTTCATACTGTTTTACAAAACGATCCGGATTGCCGCCTTTGATCACTTCCATCATGTTCTGTCTTTTTGTTAACATAAGATCCCTCCTATTATATAGTGATGTTATCAGGTTTCCGCTCATGTATTTATTATAGAACAAATAAAAGGGGATGTAAATCCTAAATTTATACGGATTGCACATAAAAAACTTTTTAGATATACTTTTCTGCGAGAAAAGTACCAAAAGTGCCCGGTCCGCCGGAGTACATAAGAGGGGAGGTGGCGCGGATGACAGCTTTTGAGATCATTTCGATCATCATCGGCATATTGGCTTTGCTGATCGCCTTTGGTAGTTTTGTCATAGCGTTGCTTGCCTTTCTCGATAAGAGGAACAAGCGCAAATAAATAAGCCTACCTTGTACTTGGTCGGTCAGGTAGGCTTATAGTCTGCATGGGAGGTCAACCACTTTGTGGGCGGTTGCTCCTTTTTCTTATGTTCAATATAGCACACCAGCGATCAGATTTCAAGAGCCTTTTTAGATCCTTAAGATCCAACCGAAAAGGCCAAGTGACCGTCAAAGGCAGAAGATCCATCACAAAAACAGTCAAGAACCTGAAATCCGGAAAACCCATCCATGTCACCAGCGCCATATTGACGAAAGCATTATCCGCAGCAGATTCCATTTCCAGATCTTTAAGGATAGCAGCCGGGTCGATCTCATTTAATGAACTGGGAGCCGGGAAGTCTTCACCGTCACGCAGGGCGGTAAACAGATACAGTCCGCAGGCATCTTGGTCCATACAATTTGACATATGTGGTTTTACGTGGTATTATTCTCCTATAAACCAATAAAAACAACACATAGACACAGGGAGGATCAGGATGAAGAGCGAACTTGAGATCAAACAGGAGATGTGTGCGATCGGAAAACGTGTGTATGACCGGGGGATGGTGGCCTCCAACGATGGGAATTTTTCCGTAAAATTAAACGACAACGAATTCCTCTGCACGCCCACCGGGGTGAGCAAAGGCTTCATGACACCGGAATATATCTGCAAAGTGGACGCAAACGGGAACGTACTGGAGGCGAATGAGGGATTCCGCCCGTCCTCGGAGATCAGGATGCATCTGCGGATCTACCAGAAGAGGCCGGACGTAAATGCCGTCGTCCATGCCCACCCGCTCTACGCCACCACATTTGCCATCGCGGGACAGCCGCTGATGGATCCGATCATGCCGGAAGCCGTGCTCTTTTTAGGCGATGTGCCTCTGGCGAAATATGGGACGCCGGGGACCATGGAAGTGCCTGATTCGGTGGAGCCGTTCCTGGATCAGTACGACGCGGTCCTTTTGGAAAACCATGGCGCGCTCTCCTACGCGGACACGCTGCTGAGCGCGTATCACAAGATGGAGTCGGTGGAATTTTACGCACAGCTCCTTTATCAGACGAAGATGGTGGGAGGCCCGCAGATCCTGCCGCAAAAGCGTGTGGAGCAGCTCTACGAGATCAGAAGGAACATGGGATTGCCGGGGAGGCATCCGGCCGTCGATAAATAGATCATGAAAAGAGCATTGGCGTTTGACCTGGGGGCCTCCAGCGGGCGGGCCATCCTGGGGACGCTTGGAGATGGGAAGATCGGGATGGAGGAGGTCCACCGTTTTTCAAACGATCCTGTGATCGTGAATGGGACCATGTACTGGGATACGCTGCGTCAGTTCTATGAGATCAAACAGGGCATCAGCAGGGCAAAGGGATACGGCGGGTTCGAGAGCATCGGGATCGATACCTGGGGTGTGGATTTCGGGCTGCTGGACGCCCATGGGGATCTGCTGGAGAGCGGGGTCCATTACCGGGATGACCGGACACAGGGGATGATCGGGAAGGTGTTCGCCAAGATCCCGGAAGAACGGCTGTATGAGATCACCGGCAATGAATTTATGTATTTCAATACGATCTTCCAGATGGAGGCTCTGAAAGAGAAACGTCCGTGGCTGCTGGAGCGGGCGGATAAGTTCTTATTTACACCGGATCTGTTCAACTATCTCCTCACGGGGGAACAGAAATGTGAATATACGATGGCGACCACATCCTCCATGTTCGACCTGCGCAGGAAAAAATGGTCCCGGGAGGTGATGGATGCGCTGGGGCTTTCGGAAAGCCTGTTCCCAGAGATCATCGAGAGCGGGACGGTGGTGGGGACTTTGAAACAGGAGATCTGCGACGAGCTGGCGGTCACGCCGAAGAAAGTCATCGCGGTGGCCTCCCACGATACCCAGAGTGCGTCGGTGGCGGTGCCCACCCAGGAGGAGGATTTCATCTTCATCAGCTGTGGCACGTGGAGCTTGTACGGCACGGAGCTGCCGGGGCCGGTCATTGGGCGTAAGTCGCTTAAGCTTGCCGTGACCAATGAGGGGAGTTACGGGGGCCGGGTAAATTTTCTGAAAAATATCACCGGGCTCTGGATGATCCAGGAGAGCCGCCGCCAGTGGATACGGGAGGGGCAGACGTACAGCTTTGGGGAACTGGAAGATCTGGCCGGGGAGGCCAGACCATTTGAGAGCTATATCGATGTGAATGCATCGGAATTCGTTCCAGCCGGTGATATGCCGGGCCGTATCCGAAAGTATTGCCAAGAGACAGACCAGCCCATCCCGGAGACTGTGGGGGAGATCGTGCGCTGTATCGATCAGAGCCTGGCCCTGCGGTATCGGCGTGTGTTGGAGCAGATCCAGTCCTGTCTGGACAAGAGTTATCACCGTATCCATATGATCGGAGGCGGGATCCAGAGCAGACTGCTCTGCCAGATGACGGCCAACGCTACGGGCTGTGAGGTGGTGGCCGGGCCGGTGGAAGCTACCGCGCTGGGGAATCTGGTGGTCCAGTTCATGGCGCTGGGGGAGATCAGGGACATCAGGGAAGCCCGCGCGATCATCGCCCGGTCTGAGCAGATGACGGTGTACAAGCCAGAAGATACGGCGGCCTGGGAACGGGCCTATGAGGAGTTTAAGAGATGCTTGCGATAGAGCGGCGCAATGAGATCTTGGAAAAGCTGCAGATGGAAAAAAGGGTGGTCGTCAGTGAACTGAGCCAGATCTATAAAGTATCCGAGGAGACGATCCGGCGGGATCTGGAGAAATTGGAGAAGGATGGCCTGGTGATCAAGAGCTACGGCGGCGCGGTCCTAAAGGAACACAGTATTTTCGATCTGCCCCATGATATACGGAAGAAAAAGCAGATCGTGGAGAAACAGAAGATCGCGGGACTGATCACAGAACTGGTCCGGGAGGGGGAGACGCTGATGCTGGATGCCAGCTCCACTTCTGTCTATGCGGCCAGGGCGTTGCGGGAGGCGCGAAAAAAACTGACCGTGATCACCAACTCCGTGGAGATCCTGGTGGAGCTCTTCAACACACAGAAGTGGACCGTGATCTCCACAGGGGGCGTTTCCCAGGAGAGGTCTTTCGCTCTTTCAGGCCCGCTCACGGACCAGGTGGTGTGCTCCTATCATGTGGATACGGCGGTCATCTCCTGTAAAGGGTTGAGCCTGGAGGGCGGCTTTACAGATTCGGATGAACAGATCGCCAGCTGCAAGCGGGCCATGCTGCGGTCCGCGAAAGAGAGGATCCTGGCGGCGGACAGCTCGAAATTCGGGGAGATGGCTTTTACCAGGATCGCGGAGTGGGGGGATATCACAAAACTGGTGACGGACCAAAAGCCTCCTTGGCAGTGGCTGCGGGAGCTTGAGCGGCTGCGGATCCAGTGTATTTATCCGGGCATGTGATGAAAGGGAGGACATACAGAAAATATTTTGAAAAAAGCCGTATTGTGCCCACAAACAGAATATGGTAAAATAAATATGTGACTATATTGAAAAAGGAGAAGGGATTTATGCACAAAGAAAATCTATCAGCATCTGAGGCACTGGAAAAATTAAAAGCGGGGAACCAGCGCTATCTGTCTGCGACAGCCAATCCGGGGGATGTATCGCCAAAGATCCGGCATAAGACCTGCACGGAAGGACAGGAACCCTATGCGATCGTCATAACCTGTTCGGATTCCAGGGTGATCCCGGAGAGCATCTTTTCCGCGGGGATCGGGGAACTGTTCGTGATCCGTGTGGCGGGCAATGTGATGGACAAGCACCAGCTTGGGAGTGTGGAATACGCGGCCGATCATCTGGGCTGTAACCTTGTCGTCGTACTGGGACATGACAACTGCGGCGCAGTGGGTGCGGCGATCAGTGATAAACCGGGCGGCTACGTGAAATACATAACCGATGAGATCTTAAAGGCCATCGGTGAGGAGAAAGACCCATTGAAGGCAAGCTGCCTGAACGCACAAAAAGCGGCGCAGATCATCAAGGAGAGCCTGGACATCAAAGAAGGAGAAGGACCGACTGTATGCAGCGCCGTCTATCATATCGACAGCGGAGAAGTGGAGTTCTTAGATAAATAAAAGCAGATGGATACAAGGGATATGGACTGAGCAAGACAGAAAAAAACGTGTATACAATGCTGGATATTTTACAACATTTGGAGAGCATTTCGATACAAAAGACTTGCAATGCCTTTTTTAGGGCGGTAAACTGATCCAGGGAGGGATATAGAATGAAACCTATTTCTGGAATGGATTACGATGCCGCACGACCGTCTGTGCCTATCTCTGGTGAGAGAGGACCGCAAAAGATCCAGAGGCCCGAAGATGGATCTAAGGAGTGCCGTCCAAAGCCTGTGATGGACGAGTATGTTCCGGAGGAAGAGGAAGAGCCGTCCGGAGGCTACTGGCTCGGTAAGGATGATGAAGGCAGGCCCAAGATCTGTACCGTCAGTACGGACAAGGTGGACCGTGAGATCAAAGAGTTAAAAGAGCAGAAACAGAAACTGGAACAGCGACTTAGCATTGAAACAGACGAGACGGAGATTGAAGATCTGGAAGGGGAACTGGCGCAGGTAGAAAGGGAGTTGAGCCAAAAGGACAATGACACATACAGGCGTCAGCATGCGAGTTATACATTTTCATCCTGATCGTCGGCGCGCCCATCCTGAAACGGTGGCTTTTGAGAGATCAAAAGCCACCGTTTTTTCAATGCCTCTGTGAAAATATATCAAATGGATCAGCGGTCAAAATGGATTCCATTCCAGTAAACGCATTCTTTCATCTTCGTCTCCGGCAGAAGTTCCACACCCTCCAGCGCCCATTTCTTATACTCCGCAAATCCAACCCGGTCGATGATATAACCGATATGCTCTTTGCCGCCCGGCGCTTTCGGATCGATGTATTCTTTGACGAAACGGTATGTATTTAAGATGATCTTCACGATGGTATCCTCGTCTGTCCAGAGGAGAAAATCTTCTCCAAGCCGGGGGTTTTTCTTACCCGTCCGGCCCATGAGTGTCAGACGGTAATATTTCTTCTTGCTGCGGGTGAAGGCCCTGGTGGGGCATTTCGTCACACACACGCCGCAGCCGATGCATTTTTCCTCATCGCGGATGATTTTGTAGTTCTCCATGCGCAGCGCGTCCACGGAGAGGCTCTTACATCCCTTGATGCAGGCCTGGCAGCTCACGCAGCGGCTGGGGTCGTACTGGGGCATGGTCATGCCGATGATCCCGAAGTCGTGGAGGCGCACTTTACCGCAGTCGTTGGGACATCCGGTCAGCGCGATCTTGAAATGCAGGTCGTTGGGGAAGATCTCATCTTCGATCCGTTTTGCGAACTGGGACGTATTGTAGTTGGCAAAGGGACAGACATTGTTGCCGATGCAGGCGCACACATTCCTCGTCCCGGAGGATGGATAGCCAGTGCCGGGATCTTCCTGGTTGATGTCCAGAAGTTCGATGATCGGCTGCAGCATCTCGTTGATCGCGTCCATATCTTCTAAATGGATGCCCTCGATCTCAAAGCCCTGGCGGGTGGTGAGATGGACGATGCCGTTCCCGTATGTTTCTGAGATCTTTTGTACAAGGCCCAGGACTTCCGCTTTCAGATAGCCGCCGGGCACGCGGATCCGCGATGCGCCCTCGCCTCTGACTTTGCCGATCCTGAACGCATTCTTTTTCGCTTTCTTTGTATTGATATCCAGACTCATGGTCTCACCTCCTAATCGATCAGATCTTTGCCTTTGGCGTAGTTGAATACCGGGCCGTCCAGGCAGATATACGTGCTGTCCATCTTACAGTGCCCGCATTTTCCCAGGCCGCAGCACATCTTCCGCTCATGGGAGATCCAGATATTTTCCTCGGGTACACCGCGTTTTAAGATCTCCGCGATCGTGTATTTGATCATGACGGGCGGTCCCACGGTGATGAACACGGTGTTGGGGATATCCGTGAGGGGCAGATCGGGGATGTAGGCGGTCACCATGCCGGTTAGGCCGTCGTAGCCCTCCGGGGCGGAATCTACGCTCTTGATCACTTTCATATTTTTTTCCCAGACTTTGAAATCCTCTTTGAAAAGGATGTCTTCCGGGGACTTAAACCCGGCGATCAAGGTGGTGCGCACAGCGTCCCCCGGATGCTGGGAAAAATAGTCCACGATCCCTTTGACGGGGGATAATCCGGTCCCGCCGGCAATCACGATGACCTCTTTGCCCTTGAATTCTTCCACATCGAATCCATTGCCGTAGGGTCCGCGCATGAGGAGTGTGTTGCCCTCGTAATGCTCGAAGATCTTGTTGGTCACTCTCCCCACTTTCCGGATGGTCAGATCCACGGTGTCCGTGCCGATGCCGCTGACGGAGATGGGGGCTTCGCCGTATTTGGGGATGGATACTTCAAAAAACTGCCCAGGTCTTACATCCCCTGTAAAACGCATGCGGAACGTATACTCAATGTCTGTATGCTGGATGATCTTCGTTACCTGGGACGGAAAAGGGATATACTCGTTTTTCATCTTAGGCATCCTCCTTTTGGGCTTTCTTGCGCTGACTGAGCTTGTTGATCAGGGTCGTGTAGGATATGTACTCCGGACAGACGGTGTCACAGCGTCCGCAGCCCACACACATGGTGGAACCGAACCTTTTTTCAAAGTCGCAGATCTTATGCATGACTTTAAAGCGCATCCGCTCGCCCTGTGTCTTCCTAAAGTCCACGCCGCCCGCGATCTCAGTGTAGCCGTCCACCTGGCAGGAAGCCCAGACCCTGCGGCGTTCTCCCACGTTTTCGTTGTCCCGGTACAGGATGTCCTGCATGGTAAAACAGGTACAGGTGGGACAGACGAAGTTGCAGCGTCCGCAGCCGATACAGCGGCTCCCGTACTCTTCCCAGATGGGGTCTGAAAAGTCATCCACAGACAGATCCTTTGGTAATGTCACTTTTTCGATGTTTTCTGTCACATAGTCGGGCTGGACATCACAGGTTTTCGCATCCTCTTTTTCAAAATAGGACTGCAGTTCTGGGGACTTGCAGTCGACGGATACAGCATTTCCCGCAAGTTTCAGGTACAGATCATAGGAGTCGCAGCGGTCCGTCCCTATGCTGGCGCAAAACCCGGTGTCACAGGTCTGGGCGCATCCCATCAGCGCGAAACTTGCCTTTTCCCGCAGACGTTTATAATAGAAGTCCTCCGGGCCGTTCTCCAGGTAGATGGTATCCAATCTCTTTACCGCGTGCAGGTCGCAGCTTCGCAGGAAGATCAAGATCTTCTTCTCGGTGCAGGCGGGGACGGTGGTCTCATCCTCTGTGAAATAGAAAAGGGTTTCGTTGACGGCGAGCAGCGCTTCCTTGAAGGAATAGTCAGACCGGCGTTCCCATTCGATCTCGTCCAATGAGTCGACTTTTCCGTAGCGGATCACGTCCGTGTCGGAAAAACATCCTTCGCCGGCAAAAACCTTCGGTGCGAAAATATCATAGTTTTGTCTCAGCTGCGCAAATATCCTGTCGGCAGCTTCTTTTGATACCTGATATCCCATAGGCTTTCTCCTTTATTGGATCGTTTTATTTTCTTGTATTATAGAGAGATCGAAAGGGAGATTCCGTGATGATCATCACGGAAATGAGATTATTTTCTGATCGGATCGTATTTACTTTGTTATAGATCTTTCTTGTGGAAAGAGGCCATACGCTCCATATCTGTGATCAAGATCTTCTTTTTTTCAATGACGATCAATCCCTGTCCGACCAGTTTTTTGCAGACGCGGGAGGTGGTCTCCCTTGGCGCGCCCAGAAGGTCGGAGAGGAATGTGATGGTCAGGTCCATGTCGATCAAAACGCCTTTGCTCGTGGGCTGGCCGAAATCCCTGGCCAGTTTCCAGAGTTTTGAGGCGAGCCTGCGTTCCAGGTAGATGCTGCCCACTGTGTTTTTCAGCTGGCGTTCCAGACGGGCGAGCTTTTTCTCCTGGTAGGCAAAGAGGGACTTCATGAGCTGGAGATCCTTTTCCATGAGGGCGAGCAGGATCTGCCGGGGGACCAGGTAAAAATGGCAGAGGTCCATGGTCTCGCAGTAGATCGTGTTGGAATCGTAGAGAAAGCTGTCGTTGGCGATGTTATCTTGGCCTAATATATAGAGGATTTTCTTTTTGCCGCATTTTGTCAGGGTGTAGATCTGGACTTTTCCATCTAAGATAAAAAATATGTTGGGATCCTTCTCCCGTTCACGGAGGCAGAGATGCCCCTTGGGGCAGGAGATGGTCTTGCCCGCCTGCAGGAATGTGCGGCGGGTGTCGGGTTTTATGCCTTTTAGTATCCATAAGTGTTCGGCAGTGCTGTGAGGGTTCATGGGTGGACCTCCGGATGTTCTGTTTTTATCTGTTTAGTGGTCTATCTCGCTGTAGACCGCCGCGCCTAAGATGAGGACGGCGCCCAGGATCCCGCCCGCCGTGATCGGCTCCTGCAGGATCAATGCGGAGGTGAGCACGGATACTACGGGCTCTAGGTATCCCAGTATGGCCACGGACTGGACGGGGATCTTTGCCATGGATCCAAAGTACAGGATGTATGCAAAGCCTGTGTGGACGAAGCCCAGGACCAAGATCAACAGGACCGAGCGTGTATCCACGGACAGGGTGTCTCCCCATTGGTTGTACAGCACATAGGGCAGGACGACTGCGGCGGAGGCGGCCAGCTGGATGGCTGTCTTCTCCAGGGGGTCGATGCCGGCGCTCTTTTTGTTGCACAGGACGATGCCCACGAAGCAGAGCGCGGCGGTCAGTCCCAGGCCGACGCCTCCAAGATCCAGATCGCCGCTGCCGTTTTGGAAGACACCGGAGACCAGGATGATGCCGATGAATGCCGTGAGGATGCAGCACAGCTTTTTCTTTGTAAGGCGTTCTTTGAATACCAGCGGCGACAGGGCGATGACGATGATCGGGGCCATGTAGTTGCACAGGCTGGCCACAGCCACGGTGGTGACCCGGTAGGCGGCGAACAAAAAGACCCAGTTCAGCCCCAGGCACGCGCCTGAGAGGAGCAGGATCGGCAGGTTGGCCCGGATCGTGTCGGGGTGGAAACTCTTTTTCTGGATGAAGAGGACCAGGAGGATCGTCAGTGTGCCGATCACGCCCCGGCAGAGGACGACGATTTCGGAGGGGAGGGTTATGTAGTGCAGCAGGAGGCCGATGGTGCCGTAGAGGGTGACGGCTGCGATGTATTTTGATCTTTCGATATCCATTTCTGTTGTGTGATCTCCTATATCTTGACTTGTCGACCGCTAAAATATAGCATATTTTTATGATCCTTTCAAGAGTGCTTTTGCGTACAGGGACAGATTATTTTATTATTAAAAAGATGATCTGCTCAAATTTATGACTTTATCCGCAGAATCTGCAACCTCTTTATCATGGGTAACACAAATGATCGTTTTTCCATCTTTTTTGATATCTTTGAATATTTCTATTACTTCATTTTTATTTTTACGATCTAAATTTCCGGTAGGCTCATCGGCTAACACCAGCTCATAAGGCTTCAGCAACATCCTGGCAATTGCTACTCTTTGTTGCTCTCCTCCACTTAATTGGCAGATTTTTTTATTTAGATAGCTATGATCCAGACCTACTTTTTTCATGATCTCATCCGTATCTTTTCTCTCAAGTTTCTCATTTTCATATTTAAGCAGTTTTTTAGATATATCGATATTTTCTTTAACGGTCTTGTCGGCCATCAGCAAATAGTCTTGGAATATATATCCAAAAAAAGTCCTTCTCAATCTTAATATATCCCGTTTAGAAAAATTAGTTTTGCCGTTTATACTTAATTCTCCGCGATCTGGTTTATCGAGTAATCCAATAATGTTTAGTAATGTTGTTTTACCGGCGCCGCTCTCTCCAGTTATACAAACAAACTCATTTTTGTCTATAGACAAAGACATGTTTGATAAGACTATTCTTTGATCGAAGCTTTTATAGATTTTTGATAATTTTATCATTTGGAATCTCCTTTTACAAACTGGATCTCACCTGTCCCAAGTAAATATATATTGAGTATCCTAGCCACAAAATAATCTATCAATGATATCAGACAAATTACAATGATCATATGTAATAATATTTGTTTATAAACAATTGTCAAAAAAATTGCTATAGATATATTGATAAAAAGGTTTGCCAAAATTAGATACTTGTAAATATAAGTGAATGGATATCCATGTAAAGACTTTATAATGATCACTGGAAAAAACGCCTTGTAATAAGAATATGTGATCACGATCATAAACATGATCAAAAGCACAAATATGATCATAGTATTTAATGTTAACTGGTTGATCTCATCCTCTAAATCTTTGATTTCTTCTCCTTTTTTATCATACACGGACGATATCGAATTTAATTCATTGACATTATATTTTTGAGTTATAGAACTGATCTCTTTCAATGCACTATATTCATCTTTAGACTCTACAAACATAGAACTTCCTAAACACGAAGCTAAATAAGAATTATCTATATTTTCTGTATACACAGTAATTATTGGATCTTCTATTGTATTCATACTATCGCCACTATATGGGTCATAAGTAAAATAACGCTGGTTATTTTCTATATAAATTATATTAATTTTTAGATCATCACGATTTCTTTTGATCTTTTTTTGATGACTAGCTTTCTTATATATATTAGTCACTTTAACTTTTTGAAAATAAAACCATTCCTTAAATGAATCCTCAATGATCTTTTTATGGCTTTTATATTTTTGAGGTACTAATACATTTAAAACATCATCATGATCATCTATCATATCAATAACATTGCCTTTACCAGAAAATTTAATTGTATGTCTTTTTATATAATTCTTATCTACTACTATATTCATTCCATCAGGAGAATATAGATCTTCTTCATTTTTCATATCTAATAGATAATTATAATCATAATCTTCATTTTCTGTAGTAATATCTGAACGTTCAAAATTAAGTGTATCGATCATAAATACTTTATCCAGATCACTTAAATCTTTATATACTTTCAAAATTATATCATTAAGTATATCTTCAGCAGCCAGATCCTCGTGATAAAATGGGGAGTATATCATTTGTAAATTAAAGAGATTTTCTGTATCGTTCCACGCGGCTAAACTATCGAGGTTTTTATCTAATTCCTCTTTCTGATCAAAAATATTTTCGCCGAAGAAAATTATTAATAAAAGTAAAAGGACTCTTGAAACATAAGATATGATCACCATCTTTGACATTCTCTTCTTTCTGCTGCTATCATCAACCGCTGCAAAAGAAAATAAAGCAATTGATAGGAAGAATAGCAAGAGAAAAATGACTATATTAAATGCCATCATCTCAAGAAGAGTTTCAAGTAACAGATTAGAAAAACTAAATCTACATACAATCCCACTAATAGCCAATCCATTCAAAATAATGGTTAGGAATAAGGGTTTATATAAAAATTTGTTTAGTATATAGTAGGTCTGTATATATGTATATCCCCATAAACGACAGATCACAAACTTTTCTCCAATTCTGGAATAATAAAAAAATAAAACTATCATGAACAAAAAAATAAAAGTGGCAAGGATAGGCAAAGAATGTATATCCATGTGATCAAAGATCATATTAAATAGGATATTATTATCTTTAAAGTCCGACTCTAAATATTGGACCTCATAATCACCCTTAAGTGCTTCTGATAGACTTTCGATCACCCCTTTATCCTTAGTATCGATATATAACAAATTTTTAAATCCTACATCTGAGATCTCTTCAAGATCATGTACTTTTATATCCCTGTTATAGATGACGTTTGGTATAAATAATGCTTTTTTATATTTCTCTTTCATTGTGGAATATATATCCACTTTATTTGAACTTAAAAAGCTATATTGTGCTATTTCAACATCGTTTTCTTTAGAAAATTCTTTTATTTTATCCAAGAATTCTGACGTTGGATCGAACGTATTGAAACGAACAGATATAGTGATTTTATCGTACAATAGTCTGTCCATGGCATTTTCATTAATACGCCAAAAAGAAAATATATTGATCAATATGGTCCAAATAACGATCATTATAACTACTTTTTTTTCCAAAACATCAACCTCTCTTATATAGTATTTTGACTACAGTCTGCGTTTTTCAACATAAACTTTTAACTCTCAAGCAATGATATAACCTTCATTTTGGTATTTTTTATCATAAGTACATGTACTTTATAGACATAGTACAACGGGATCCAATATCTGTCAATAGCAGTCCCGCAAAAATTCCTAATATTTCTAGATTTTTCTTCAGATAGCAGCGTGCAGGCAATACATTCACTTAAAAAAACAGGTCTTCTCCCTTTTTATCAAAGGATAAAGACCTGTCTATATATCAAAACCATGTATTCAGATCAGCTTTCGAAGTTCATCCGCATCTTCCTTCGACAACTTTTTCCCGCCTGTAAAAGCAGATACAAAGTTAAAAATAGAATTGTCAAAGGACTCCTCCACCAGTCCCCGGACACAAAGCTGGGTATATTCTTCTCTTGTATAAGCTGGCGAATAAAAATAAGCCCTGGCGCATCGTTTATCTGCGTGGAGCAGTCCTGCTTTCTGAAGATTCGCCAGATACGTATTCACCGTCTGTTTCTTCCAGTTTTTATTCAGTTTTTCATTGGCAAGGGTCATGATCTCCTTAAAAGTCAGCGCATCTTCTGCCTCCCAGAAAATTTCCATGATCACCTGTTCTGTATCTGATAATTTATATAACTTTGAATGTTTCATCTTCTGCCGCCTTTTTGTGACTCTAAGGAACTGTCGAGAAATAATATATCTATCTTGACTTGTCTATTTCCCCGATTACACATATTATTTTTCGACAATCCCTAACTGAAATCTTTCAATCCTCAATGGGGGCACACTGTGTAAGTATGCGTACTAATAAGTTTTCCTTTTTTTACATCCCCGCATGCCACACATATCCTGGCTTTGTAATATTTTATCTTACATCCGCCTTTTGCATTCTTTACATGCCTCACTGCCTGTCCTTTTCTTCTCTTAGTATGGGAACACACCGAATATGTACTTTCTCCCTCCTCCGTCAAAGGATATATTTCCCCGTCTTCGCTTTGGAAAAAATGATCATACGGAACCTCTTCTGCATATATCTTTTCCAATTCATCATCCATGATTATTACGATGTCTTCGCTGAAATCGTATTCTTCGTCGGCCTCATACACCTTTGGCGGCGTGTACGCAAAGACTGTCAGACTGGCGGCCAGGCACATGGCCGCCACTGTGATGCCTGACAGCGCTTTGTAAACCTTTCTATCCTTCTTCATCTCCAGGATCCTCCTCTTCATGTTCCACTTGTCTGCAAAACCAATGGCAGGAAAATATCTGTGATCTCTATCTGCCGCACAATCCAGCACCAGATTGCTGTAGCTTCGGCGCACCCCATCGTCCGAACTGCCAAGCACACTCCTGTCACAGACCATCTCACTCACTGCCGCCAATTCCAAATACAGAAAATACACAGTCGGATTAAACCAGTGGACGGCTATTGCTATAAGTGCCAGAAATCTGAAAAACAGATCGCCGTGCTTTATGTGCATCAGTTCATGTTTCATCATATATCCACGCTGCCTGGGATCGTCCAATCCGCTTTTGGGAAACACAACAACGGGGAAGATCACTCCGAAAGCCATGGGACTCTGGCAAGATCTGGAACACACAAATTTAACCTTTCTTCTTATCCCCAGCTGTTCCCTGATCTGGAAAAACTGTTCCTCCCAGTCCTGACGCGGCAGCTCACTGGCAGTCTCCCGGCATATCCTCCTGAACTGCATATATTTTATCAACTGACATATCATTAATATGCAGGAAACAAACAGTATTCCCGCCACGACCAGGTACAGCAGTTTCAACTGGGGTGCGAACTCCCACTTTTCCCCATTTACATGGATGACATGAGTTCTGTCTATCACCACGATCCCCCTGGGTTCCCAAAGCCTGCCAACAGCCGGAAAAAGTGTGCTCACTCCGCACATAATATAATGTTTTTGCACTGACACAGGGACCAGATATAAAAAAAGTGCAAGTTTCAATATGAGACTCTGGCATTTTAATGAAAAATGCTTTTTTATCAGAAAATAAAGTATCAGATAGCACACGACCACCATGCTTCCTGCCAGAGACATTACGATCATTATGTTTGTGAACACAAATCCTATCTCCCCTCCTTTCCGATGTTCCCGTCAGAGCGTGTTTAAAAAATGACATTTACTAATATTATTTCGTTTATAAACTATTTTTATATAATACATGTATTTTTTCTGTTTGTCAACGAATATCCATTTCCAAAAAATCTGTAACGACTTTCATAATATTGTGTGTATGTCCCGCCGCTGGATAGTTCCATAGGCGGCATGTATGCAGGAATGCCCATTGCGCCCGTTGGACTTTTATGTGAGGTTGGTGGTATCTTACAGCGGGCGCATGAGAGCCTCCTGTGCAAAAGAGTTAGGATTAGTTAAAACTAACCCGTGATCGATCTTACCTGATCAATAGATCCCTGTCAATAAAAGCAGCGCGGAAAGATCCAGTATTGATAGATTTTGATCATTTTGGGGATCCATAAAAAATCAGAATTTTCATATAAAATAAGACAATTAACAGCTACAGGTCTGAGCATAGACTCTAAAAATAAAAAATATAAAATTACTTACAAAAAAGTGTTGACAAATAGTCCGCGGAGTGATAAGATACAACCATCAACAAAAACAGCAAGGCAACAGAAGAGAAGGAGGGATTAGACCATTGGCAATTGCAGAGGATGTTCATCCGATATAAGAGTGGTATGATAAGTATTCCTGCAGAAAGCACTGGAGCAACGTAAGGCGAGGTCGCCATATCCGACAGAACAGGGAAGAGCGCATCCGGTAATATAGAAAACTTATCCTTATATTGGACAGATACCACGAAGCTAATACAGAGATCTCCATTATGTGTAAAGGAACATAAGAGGAGAGGATGCAGGAGAGAAGGGGGCTGCATTTCAGGGATCCATATCATTTCGGTAACAAGGCGTGGTTTTAAGAAATGAGTGGTATGGTCCAGGGCTTTGCATTAGGTAGATATAAAGCACATATGAAGCTTTCTTAAGAGGAGGGCAGATGATAACGTGACGATCATCTGGCATCTATGAGCAGGAAGATACAAAAATAAAGAAGAAGGAGGTTTATAAAAGGATAGCAGAGAGGCTGTCTTAGAAAAGAAAAAATGAATATGGATGAATCATAAAGCGGCCATCATTTTACAGGAGAGTAAAGATGATGGCTGCTTTTGACGTGTGCTTTCGCCTGCACGCCCCAGATCGTGACGCACAGTTGGCATAAAGCGTTTTTCATACACGCTCTAACGCAGGATGATGTACACGAAGAAAAGGACATACAGAGGGATCATCAGCAGTCCCTCCCTGCGGTCCAGATCCTGCTTGTGGATGGCGAACAGGTAGACGATGATGCTGGATACGATCAGGAAGATCGTATCGTAGACCGTAAATATATTTACGGCGATCGGGTGCAGCGCGGCGGAGACGCCCAGTACCAGCAGGATGTTGAAGATATTGGAGCCGATGGCATTTCCCAGGGAGAGGTCGCTCTCGCCTTTTCGGGCGGCGACGACAGAGGTCACCAGTTCCGGGAGGGATGTGCCCAGGGCCACGATGGTCAGTCCGATAAATGTCTCGCTCCACCCAAAAGTCAGCGCGATGGCCGATGCGCTGTCCACCACCAGGTCACCGCCGAGGACGATCCCCGCCATGCCCAGAACGATGTAGAGGAGGATGAGGGGGATCGGTCTTGCGGCGGGTGCCGGTCCGTCGGGGTCGTCTGCGGGTGCGTCGGTCTGTCTGGCTTTCAGCGCCTCCCGGACTGTAAATGCCACATAGATGAAAAATGCGGCCAGGAGGACGATGCCCTCCGTCCGGGAGAGGATGGATACCCGCATCCCCCGGTAGGCGGAAGGGATGCACATGAGCAGCAGGGCCCCGGAGATGAGGATGGAAAAGGGAAGGTCTTTTTTCAGTACCGAGGGCTGGACTTTCATGGGGTAGATCGCTGCACTGACTCCCACCACGACCAGGAGGTTGAAGATGTTGGATCCGACCACGTTGCTCAAGGAGAGGTCATTTTTCCCGGACAGGGCGGCGGTGATGCTGACGGAGGCCTCCGGCATGCTGGTCCCGAAGGCCACGACGGTCAGGCCGATGATGATGCTGGGGATCCGCAGGAGGCGGGCGATGCTGGAACTGCCCTCCACGAACAGGTCCGCGCCTTTGATCAGCAGAAGGAAGCCCAGGAGTAATAAAAGATATTTGAACATGCGATGTTTTCCTCCGATCTTTTTATATCATGGATGTATCTGTGAGCCAGATGAGTATGTCCGTGCTCCATCCAGTTGGAAGGGATGGGTTTTAAGACACGCTCTAGTGAGTATAAGTATGGGCTTGGGGGCAGGATTTGTCAAGGACACCTTTGACAGGAGATGGATCTTCCTTTATCATGTTTTATCATATGATGCAGCAGGAGGATTTAGAGCATGGAAAAGGAGGCCGGACAGGGATGAGGATGGAAATGTTTCGGGAGTCGATCGTATATGAGGACGGGCAGATACTCATCTGCCATAAACCGCCGGGGGTCCCGGTACAGAGTGCACGTGTTGGTGTCATGGACTTGGAGTGCGCCTGCCGGAACTATCTGCACACGGCTCATATCGGGATCGTGCAGAGGCTGGACCAGCCGGTGGAAGGGCTGGTGGTCCTGGCCAAGACGAAGAAGGCGGCCGGGGAGTTGGGCAGGCAGGTGCAGGATGGGCGGATGGAGAAAGCTTATCTGGCGGTGGCGCATGGGGCTGTGGAGCCGCCGGAGGGGATGTTCACAGACTGGCTGGTCAGGGACGGGCAGAAGCGGATGGCTGCGGTGGTCCCCCAGGGGGCCAAAAATGCCAAAGAGGCCAGACTGCGCTATCAGGTCGTGGAGAGGCGCGGGGGGATGAGCCTGTTAAAGATCTGGCTGTTGACAGGCAGATTCCATCAGATACGTGTGCAGTTTGCCAGCCGGGGCTGTCCTCTTGTCGGGGATCGGAAATATGGGCCTCAATACGGCGGCGAAAAGGAACTGGGGCTGTGCGCGTATCGGCTGGGGCTGATCCATCCGGTTTCGGGAAAGGAAATGTACTGGGAGATCCGTCCAAAAGGGAGCGCATTTCGGGGATACGAGGTATAAGATCCGCTGTACACAGCCATACTGGAGGATAACATATCATAAATGTCAGGCGTTTGCGAAAATCCCCTTCCGTATGCAGAGCTTGGGCAGGATATATAAAAATGGCCTTGAGCGGCGCTTTTTGTATATCCTGCCAGGCTTGCGTCGATAAACGAACGTTTCGCGAGCGTCTGATCAAAATGTGGCTGAAGGGTGTGGTGTTTCGTGGATGTGGAATGGAAGAGAAGATTTTGTATCGTGGGGATCGTGGCGGGTGTTTATCTGGGATTCCGTTATCTCCTGCCCGTGTCGATCCCGTTTTTGATCGGGTGGGGGCTGGCTGTATGGCTGCACCCTCTGGCTGTGAAGGTGAGCAAAAAGACCCGTGTGAAAAAGAGCGTGGCCGGTGGTTTTTTTATGCTTCTGCTTTTGGCTGCGGCCGGGATGCTGCTCTGGGTCGGGGTGGATACGCTGATCGGGCAGATGAGAGCGTGGCTGGCGGATCTTCCTGCACTGCAGACGAAGTTTTACCAGTATGTGGATCAGTGCTGCTGCGCGATCGAAGATACGTTTGGGATCGCCAGGGCGGACAGCCGCCGGTTCATATTAGATAATGTGGGGAAGATGCGGAGGAATTTTATCCAGGGGATCAGTCCGAAGACGATCTTCCAGGCCACGGATTATCTGAAAGGATTGATCTCTGTAGTCGGCGCGGTGATCATCGCTTTTATCTCCGGGGTCCTCTTTTTGAAAGATCTGGAAGACATCCGCCGGACTTTACGCACATATCGGTTCTATCAGCCCTGGAAGCGGGTGCTCAAGGGGCTGCGCCGGACCTGTGTGACCTATCTCAAAGCGCAGGTGCTGATCATGCTGGCGGTGGCTTTTGCCAGTACGCTGATGCTGTGGCTGATGAAGAGCCCGTATTTTCTCTTGTTCGGCATGGGGTTGGGGATCTTGGACGCGCTGCCGATCATCGGGACGGGGTTGTTTTTGTATCCGGCTATGCTGATCTTTTTTGTGAAGGGGCAGACCGGGCTGGCGGTGTGGTGCCTGTCCATGGAACTGGTCACCACACTGGTCCGGGAATTTATGGAGCCGCGGCTTTTGGGGGATAAACTGGGGGTGTACCCGGTGGTCATCATGGCCGCGATCTACTTCGGTTTCATTGTATTTGGGATCGCGGGCTTTATCCTGGGGCCGATCGCGTTGTCTTTGATCTACGGCATCGGGAAAGAGTGGGATATCTGGGATTGATCCCTGTGAGTGCATCCTGAAAGATCAATGCCATGAATAGTATACGCCGCCTTTTTTCATGGCGCCCCGGCAGTCGGCCAGTTCGCTGACGGTGACCAGCTGGTATCCTCTTTGCACCAGCTCCGGTATGATGGTCTTGGATGCCTCGGCTGTGGGGCCGTGGAGGTCGTGCATCAGGACCACATCTCCGTCTCGTACATTATTTAATACGGCGGCCTGGGTGGCCGGTGCGCTCAGTGTCTTCCAGTCCAGCGTATCGATGGACCACATGATCATAGGCATGCCGACGGCATTTTGTACAGTGGCGTTGTAGCCGCCTCCGGGCGGGCGCATCACGACGGGGGATGTGCCGGTCATGTTTTTGACCGCTGTGTTGGTGGCGTTTACCTGGTTTTGGATGGTCGGGACGTTTACGGAGGTCAGTATGGTATGGTCCTGTGTATGGTTTCCGATCTCACAGCCCATGTCGAAGGTCTGTTTTACAGCGGACGGATAGTAGGGGATCCGGTCACCCACCACGAAGAATGTGGCTGCGCTGTTGTTCTTCTTCAGCACGTCCAGGATGATCGGGGTGTACTGGGATGGTCCGTCGTCGTAGGTCAGCGCGACCATCTTCTTATTCAGGTCGATCTTTCTTTTCAATGTGCCTTTGGCGTTGTAATAGCACATGTAGTGGGATGACCGCACCCGGCTCTTTGTGACTTTGCCGTTTACGGAGGCGTAGTCTAAGACTTTTCCGGATATCTGTTTTGTGACGTGTCCGTTTGCCAGGGCATAGACCAGTTTTTTCGAGGATGTGAGATACAGGCCGGCAGAGCTGACTTTTTTCCCGCTCGCCCCGAAATAACAGCGTTTGCCGTCTATGTCCCGTGTGGCTTTTTTGACCACGGTCATCTTGCCGTTTTTGCAGTCGCAGCATTTTTGCGTGACGGTGTTGTACATGCGGGTGCATGTTCCGGATGCGTTGAAATAGTACTTCTTTTTATCGACGGTCAACCAGATCTTTTTTTGCAGCTGCCATTTTTTTAGGGTCTGGTCGTATCGGTATGATCTCCAGAGGCCGTTCGTTTTTTCCATCCGGGACAGGACGATGCCGGTCTTGGTGGTCTGGATCAGTCTGTCTGCTGAGAGTTTTTGCCATCCGGGCTGGGAGACGCGGATCCCTTTTGCGTTGAAGAGATATGTTTTTCCATTGCGGAGTGTGCAGATGTCTTTTTTTACCAGGGCCATCTTTTTGCTGGAATAGACGGAGCATTTTTTTGACGCTGGGTCGTAGATCTTCACACAGCGGCCTGTCTGGTCAAAATAATATTCGCTGTCTGCGACCACCCAGGCATCTTTATAGGGGTCCCAGCCGGTGGTATCTGCATTGAAGCTGTATGCCCTCCAGATCCCGTTGGTCTCCTCCATCCGGGCGGACACATGGCCGTCTGGGCCGATCTGGAATTTTTGTTCCGGCAGTGTCTGCCAGCCGGGGCTGCGCACCTGTGTGCCTTTTACATATAAGACATAGCGGTCGTCCTGCAGGGACAGTCCGTCCGAGATGGGCGCGGCCGTCGGGGTGGTGTCGGCGGCATATACCTGTCCTGGGAGTATGCTGCACAGGATGATAGCCAGTACGGACAGTAGGATCCGCGTTTTTTGTTTCAGTGTTTTCATGTTCTCCTCCTTTTTGTCTGCATCGTATCTGAAACACATTCCAGTTTATATCAATAGTACCATATTCTGACAAGATAAAACAGAGTAAGATTGAGCATTTCATATATGTTGACAAGGCAAATAAACAATCTTATAATAAAAAGATCTACATATATAAGAGGAGAACGATTAAGAGGAGAACGATCCGTGGGATGAAGATCCCAGAAAAAGGAGGCAAAAGATCATACATGAGACAATTGATGACCGGCGATGAAGCCGTAGCAAGAGGCGCATACGAGGCGGGGGTCCGCCATGCAGCCGCGTATCCGGGAACGCCCAGTACGGAGATCCTGGAAAATCTATCAGGTTACAAGGAGATCGAGACCGAGTGGGCTCCCAATGAGAAGGTGGCCTTAGAATCCGCCATCGGCGCCGCGATCGCAGGGGTGCGGAGTATGGCATCTATGAAGCATGTGGGGGTGAACGTTGCCGCCGATCCGCTCTTTACCTGGGCGTATATGGGCGTGAACGCAGGAAATGTACTGGTCACCGCAGACGAGCCGGGGATGTATTCCTCCCAGAACGAGCAGGACAACCGGAACTATGCGAAAGCGGCCAGATGGGCCATGCTGGAGCCGTCCGATTCCCAGGAATGCCTGGACATGGTGAGAGCGGCGTATACTTTGAGCGAGTCTTACAACACACCGATCATGATCCGGATGACCACCCGGGTCTGTCATTCCAAGTCCATCGTGGAGCTGGGTGAGCGGGAGGATGTGCCTGTAAAGGCGTGGGAGAAAAATCCGTCCAAATACGTCTGTCTCCCGGCGATCGCCAGGAACCTGCGGGTAAAACTGGAAGAACGGATGCAGGAACTGGAAGCGTATAGTGAAGAGTCGCCTTTCAATCATGTTGAGTACAACGAGGGAAAAGTCGGAGTGATCGCGTCCGGGATCTGCTATTATTATGGAAAAGAAGTTTTTGGGGAAGAGGCTTCTTATCTAAAATTAGGCTTCACCAATCCTTTGCCGGCCAAGATGATCAAAGATTTCTGTGACCGGATGGAGACGGTCTACATATTGGAGGAAAACGATCCGTACATCCAGGGATCTGTGGAGAGGCTGGGCGTATCCTGTAAGATCATCGGCAAAGAAACGTTCCCGCCCTACGGGGAGATGACGCCGGATGTGATCCGCAGATGCATCCAAAAGCCGGGATATGAGACGATCGACTTTGACAGGAGCAAACTGATCGCACGCACACCAGCCTTCTGCGCCGGATGTCCCCACAGGGGTCTTTTTTACCGGCTGGGCAAGCGCAAGGATATCATGATCAGCGGGGATATCGGCTGCTATACATTGGCCGCGGGCAAACCCTTCGGTGCGATGGATTCCACTGTCTGTATGGGGGCCAGTTTCTCCATCGGGCACGGCGCGCAGAAAGCGTTCAACCAGACAGGCTCCGGGAAACGGGTGGTGGCTGTGCTGGGAGATTCCACCTTTTTCCACACGGGGATCAATTCCCTGATCAACACAGTGTACAATAAGAGCAACACGGTGAACATCATACTGGATAACCGGATCACCGGCATGACCGGGCACCAGGACAACCCGGGCACCGGATTTACCGCCAAAGGGGAGCCGACCACGCTGATCAAGATCGAGGATCTGGTGCGGGCGATCGGGATCCGCCATGTGCGCGTGATCGATCCCAATCATCTGCAGGAAGTGGATGAGGCGATGGATGCATGTCTGGCCCTGGATGAACCCTCGGTGATCATCACACGGTGGCCCTGCGCCTTAAAGAAATTCTCCCAGGCGGACCAGGATGAATTTGCAGATCTGTTCGTCACCAGGAACAAAGTCTTGGCGGACAAATGCGGCGGCTGTAAGCTCTGCCTGAAAGCGGGCTGCCCGGCTATGTCCTTTGACAAAGAGACGAAGAAGGCCGTGATCCATCAGGCGCAATGTGTGGGATGCGACGTATGTATGCAGATCTGTAAACAGGATGCCATCGTAAAGGAGGGGTAAGCGGTCATGACGAAGAGTATCTTATTAGTAGGCGTTGGCGGCCAGGGGACGATCCTGGCCAGCAAGATATTGACCACCGGGCTGATGGAAGCCGGGTACGATGTGAAGATGAGCGAGATCCACGGTATGTCCCAGCGGGGCGGGAGCGTATCCTCCCAGGTGCGCTACGGCGAGAAGGTCTACTCCCCTGTGATCGAGAAGGGGGCCGCGGACATCGTGGTGGCTTTTGAGAAGATGGAGGCCCTGCGCAGCCTGGATCATTTGAAAGAGGGGGGCACGCTGGTGGTCAACAACGAGGAGATCCCCTCCCAGTCCGTGGTCATTGGGGATGAGGAATATCCGACCGATGTACTGGAGGAGATCCAAAAACATGTAAAGGATATGAAAGTTGTGGATGCCACCGGCATGGCCCGGGAGCTGGGAAATGAGAAAGCCGCCAATATGGTGCTGCTGGGCACGATCATCCATGTGATGGACCTGGAAGACATCCACTGGGATGCTATCCTGGAGGATAACATCAGACCGAAATTCTTGGAACTCAACAAAAAAGCCATCCAGATGGGCATGGGCGCGGTCGCCAAAGGGTAGGTACGATGCAAAAAAGAGAAAAATTTGGATCCAGGCTCGGGTTCATCTTGGTGTCCGCCGGGTGCGCCGTGGGCTTGGGAAATGTATGGAAATTCCCCTATATGTGCGGACGGTACGGGGGCGCGGCCTTCATCTTGATCTACCTGGTCTTTTTGGTCATCTTAGGTCTGCCGATCATGGTCTGTGAATTTTCTGTGGGTCGCAGCAGCCAGAAGAGCTGCGCCTCCTCCTTCAAAGAGTTAGAGCCGCCGGGGAGCCGCTGGCACAATTACAGCTATCTGGGGATCGGGGGAAATTATCTGCTGATGATGTTTTACACGGTGGTGGCCGGGTGGATGCTCTATTACTGCTGCCGCAGCCTCACGGGCGAATTTACCAGCCAGGCCCTGACTGTGGATGAGGTCGCCGCGAAATTCGGGGAGATGACTGGCTCGCCGGTCACACTCATCTTCTGGATGATCATCGCCGTGGTGATCTCCTTTGGCATCTGCTCCCTGGGCGTGCAAAAGGGTGTGGAGAAAGTCACGAAAGTGATGATGATCTGTCTGCTGGCTCTGATCGTGGTGCTGGCCGTGCATTCTGTGACCCTGCCTGGCGCGGGGGAGGGCGTGCGTTTCTATCTGATACCGGATTTTGGGCGTATGATGGAACAGGGGCTGGGAAATGTGGTCTTTGGAGCCATGTCCCAGGCATTCTTTACACTGAGCATCGGCATTGGGGCCTTGGCGATCTTCGGGAGCTATCTGGATAAAGACCGTTCCCTGACCGGGGAGACGGTGAGCATCGCGCTGTTGGATACGATCGTGGCGCTGATGGCCGGACTGATCATCATCCCGGCCTGTTTTTCCTACGGCATCGAGCCGGGGGCGGGGCCGTCGCTGATCTTCATCACGCTGCCGAATATCTTCAACCAGATGGCCGGGGGACGGATCTGGGGAACGCTCTTCTTCTTGTTCCTCTCCTTTGCCGCCCTGTCAACGGTGGTCGCTGTATTTGAAAATATCATCTCCTTTGCCATGGATCTCTGGGGCTGGGAGCGGAAGGAGGCGGTGGTGGTCAACATCGTGCTGCTGATCATGTTGTCGCTGCCTTGTGCGCTGGGATTCAACCTGCTCTCCGGGATACAGCCGCTGGGACCGGGGACCGGGATCATGGACCTGGAGGATTTCCTTGTGTCCAACAACATCCTGCCCCTCGGTTCCCTGGTGTATCTGTTGTTCTGCACCACCCGCTACGGCTGGGGATGGGACAGCTTCATCCAGGAGGCAAATGCCGGGAAGGGCATGCGGTTTCCGGCGGTCATGCGCGGCTATATGACTTATATACTGCCGGTGATAGTCCTTTTGATCTACCTGAAAGGTTATTGGGATATGTTTGCAGGACAGGGGATGGGGTATCTGGTCCCGTGGATGGCTGCTGCGGTGATTTTCGTGGCATTTATCGGCTGGTCTATCTTGGGCAGGAAAAAGGGAGGTAAACGGGGATGATCACACCTTATCTGATCTTTAATGGAAACTGTAAAGAAGCACTGACGTTTTACCAGGAGGTCTTCGGCCATCCGGCGGATATGGTACAGCCGTACGGAGAGTATGTACCGGAAGGACTGACGGATGTGCCGCCGGATCTGGGGGAGTGGATCATCCATGCTCAGATGGAGATCTGCGGGGCCCCTGTCTGGTTTGCCGATGAGGCGGCGGACCCGGCAAAACAGGGAGACAATATCCGGTTGACGGTCACTGTGCCCACAAAAAGGGAGGCCCAGGAGATCTTCGAACGGTTTGGAGAGGATGTGTGCGTCAAGCTGCCGCCTACACAGACATTTTACAGCGCATTCCATGCGGAGATCTTTGATCGGTATGGGATTGGGTGGAATATCGTGGCGGAGGAGGCGCCCACTAAATTTGCAGATGATCAGATACCTGCCGTTTAGAAAGGGTTTTAAGGGATCCGGGGATTCGCTTGTCCCCTTGGTGCTTTTGATATTAAAATCCAAAATACCTTCGGATCACCGTAAATTTACAGATAAATAGTACCTGCCGTAAAGAAAGCGTTTTAAGGGGTCCGGGGGAAATCGCAATCCCCCGGCGCTTTTGGTACTTTTCTCGCAGAAAAGTACATTTAAAGACCTGAACGGCCATAGACCGTATCAAAATATATTTAAAAAAACTATTTTTGAACAGTTCCTTAAGTTTAAAGGAGGAGATATAACATGATATCTGAAAAAATGAAATACTTTGTCCAGAACAATTCGGCCCTCCGTGTGATGTTCGAGGAGGGGAACCGGCTCCGTGCGAAATACGGTGCGGACAAAGTATTCGATTTCAGTCTGGGGAATCCCAATGTTCCCGCGCCCAAAGAGGTGAAACAGGCCATCATCGACGTGCTCAATGAGGAGGACCCGATCATCCTCCATGGCTATATGAGCAATGCAGGTTTTGAGGATGTGCGCCAGACGATCGCGGAGTCCCTGAACCGTCGTTTTGGGACTGGTTTCCAGTTTAAAAACCTGATCATGACGGTGGGAGCCGCCAGCGGACTGAATGTGATCTTGAAGACCGTGCTGAACCCCGGGGAGGAAGTGATCGTGTTTGCGCCGTACTTCCTGGAATATGGCTCTTACGTCAATAATTTTGACGGGAAATTGGTGGAGATCTCACCGGATACGGACACCTTCCAGCCGAATCTGGAGGAATTTGAGGAGAAGATCACGGCCAACACAAAAGCGGTCATCATCAACACGCCGCACAATCCCACAGGCGTGGTCTATTCCGAGGATACGATCAGGAAACTGGCCGCGATCTTGGAGGCCAAACAAAAGGAGTTTAAGTCTGTGATCTACCTGATCTCCGACGAGCCTTACCGTGAATTGGTCTACGACGGCGTGGAAGTGCCGTTTATAACAAAATATTACGCCAATACCGTTGTGGCCTATTCCTACAGCAAATCCCTCTCCCTTCCCGGGGAACGTATCGGCTATCTGGCGATCCCGGACGAGGCGGATGGCAGTGAGGAGATGATCGTGGCGGCGGGGATCGCCAACCGGATCAGCGGTTCCGTAAATGCACCCTCTCTGCAGCAGAAAGTGATCGCGCGGTGTGTGGATGCCTGCTCCGATATAGAGTTTTATGACAGGAACCGTATGGCGTTGTATGAGGGTCTGAAAAAATGCGGCCTGGAATGCATCAAGCCTCAGGGGGCTTTCTACCTGTTCGTGAAATCCCCGGTGGAGGATGAGAAACAATTCTGTGAAGCCGCACGGAAGTATAACATCCTCATGGTGCCGGGAAGCTCCTTTGCCTGCCCGGGATATGTGCGCCTGTCCTACTGTGTGGCCCACGAGACGATCGTCAATTCATTGCCGGTATTTGCAGAACTGATGAAAGAATACCAGTAAGACATCAGGAGGGATCTTCATGCAGGCTTATGAAAAAGAATATGAGAGGATGACCGCCGCATTATCCATGGAGATGATGGGATACTATAAGGATGATCCCCGCCGCATCCAGCATTTTATCAAGGTACACAGCCTGGCCCGGCTGATCGGGTTGGGTGAAGGTCTGGATGAAAGACAGCAGTTCGCATTGGAGAGCGCTGCTCTGGTCCACGACATCGGCATCAAACGGGCGGAAGAAAAATACGGCAGATGCGACGGAAAACTGCAGGAACAGGAAGGACCCGGCGAAGCGGACAAGATGTTAGAGGCGCTTGGGTATGACGCGGCTGTGCGGGAAAGGATCTGTTATCTGGTGGGACACCATCATACATACCGAGGGATCACAGGGGCTGACTACCAGATCTTGGTGGAGGCGGATTTCCTGGTCAACCTGTATGAGGACCAGAGTGATGCTCCCGCGGTAAAAAGTGTGTATGAGAAGATATTTGTCACCAAGACCGGAAAGGAGATCTTCCGGAGGATGTATGGAGGTATGCTGCAATGAATGTGTTAGTCGTGGTGGATATGCAGAATGATTTTATCGATGGGGCGCTTGGAACGCCGGAAGCACAAAAGATCCTGCCCCGCGTGGTGGATAAGGTAAAAAATTTTGACGGTAAAGTGATCTTCACCAGGGATACCCATGGGGAGGATTATCTGCAGACCCAGGAGGGACGGAAACTCCCGGTCAGGCATTGCATCCGCGGTACTCACGGCTGGCAGATCCATGACAGCCTCCAGACTTACTGTGTGGGAGAGCCTGTGGATAAAGGCACGTTCGGCAGCACGGCTCTGGGGATGCAGATGAGCCGGATGCATGAGGAGGAGCCGATCGATCGGATGGAGCTGGTCGGGCTGTGCACCGATATCTGCGTGATCTCCAATGCTATGATCTTAAAGGCATTCCTGCCGGAGATCGGGATCAGTGTGGACGGCGCGTGCTGCGCGGGCGTGACGCCGGAGAGCCATGAGAGGGCCCTGCGGGCGATGGAAGCCTGTCAGATCGCGGTCAGATGAAAAGGAAGGGTGAAGCAGATTGGGTGATGTAAGGATCACGAGCACGCCCTATGATGATGTGTTCCGCACGCTGCTAAATGACTGCAGCCAGCTGGTCATCCCTGTGATAAACGAAGTGTTTGGGGAGAACTATTCGGGGAAAGAAGAGATCATATTCTCACCAAATGAACACTTCCTAAATCGACAGGGTGGGAATGAGGAGGAGCGGATCACGGACTCCAGTTTTAAGATCGTGGGAAAAGAGACAAAAAAGTATCATCTGGAGTGCCAGAGCAGTACAGATAACAGTATGCTCGTTCGTTTTTTTGAATATGATACACAGATCGCCCTTGATGGAGGGGAAATCAGGGGGAATGTTCTCCATGTGGCATTTCCACATTCCGCAGTGCTGTATCTGCGTCATAATGCTTCCACGCCAGATAAGCTGAAGATCCATATGGACACGCCGGGCGGGAGTCTGGGATATGGGATCCCGGTGATGAGGTCTCAGCGCTATACGGTCAAAGAGATTTTTGAGAAAGATCTGCTCTTTCTGGTCCCGTTCTATATCTTCTCGCACGAAAAGCGGTTTGGGGAATATGAAAAAGACCGTGCGGGACTTGAAGCGCTGAAAAAAGAATATGAGCAGATTAAAGCGGGGTTGGAAAGGCTTTTAGAGCGGGGAGCCATCAGTGCGTATATGAGATGCACGATCATCGATATGACGAATAAGGTGTTGGAGCATATAGCCGCGGGGTATG
Source organism: Clostridia bacterium (assembly GCA_910575625.1). GTDB lineage: Bacteria > Bacillota > Clostridia > Lachnospirales > Lachnospiraceae > MGBC164599. The sequence continues at coordinate 23,617 of CAJTFD010000011.1, read as the reverse complement.
AGGCGGTCAGGGAAGGAGTGGGAGCTGTCATGGGCGGGAAGGTTTTAGAATATGAAGCAAAGACGATAAAAAGAGAAGGGATAGAACAGGGGATAGAACAGGGGATAGAACAGGGCATCAAGGGGACTGTGTCTATATTAAAAAATCTAGGGATCCCGTCACAGGTGATTCTGATCAAGATCCAGGAGCAATATGGACTGAGTCCGGAAGGTGCACAAAAATATCTGTAAAAAGTTTGAGGGATTTAAAATTTTGGGGTGCTTTCTTTGCGGAGGGCACCTCAAAAATATTTATGCATCAGGGGGATCTGCTCGGCGTCCTGCACACACTCCCATCTGCGGCGCTGTATCCCATCGGGCGGAACATGGATCATGGATATACGGTCTTTCAGATCATGGTCTTTGTCCTGTTTTTGTGGATGCTGAAAAAGACAGTTTCTCCATCCATCCTGTATTATCTGGGCGTTGTCCATGCGTTTGGCGCATTCTTATTCATCTGGACTGTAAAAAATGTCTGGCACGGCATGGACCTGACCATTGGACCGGGAGTGGGCAGACAGGATATGATGATCTGTCTGATGGAGTATGGGGATTGTCTGTGTGTGGTCCTTGTGCTGGCAGTCTCTTTGAAGATCTGGAAACGGGGGCGTGACCGATGAATGCGCAGATCAAGAAAGGGATCTTGGAAATGTGTATCCTCCATGTCATCAGCGGGGAGGATCTGTATGGATACGATATCATCCAGAGGCTGCACGGTTTTTTCCGGAAGTGATGGAGAGCACCTTTTATGCGATCTTGCGCAGGCTCCATAAGGAGGGGGCCGCGACGACTTTCGCCGGAGAGGTATCAAAAGGGCCTGTCCGCAAATATTATAAGATCACAGAACAGGGACAGCAGCAGCTGGAGCAGCTCAAAGCGGACTGGAGATGTCTCCAGGAGATCGTATCCAAGATCGGTATATAAAAAAGGCGGCGTGTTCGCATGTATCATTGGGGAGGATCCGGCTCATCAGAAGGTAGGAGGGGATGGCGGCATGACGACAGATCGCCCATGACAGGGAAAAATATAGAATTTTATCTTTTAATCATGCTAAAATATGGTATAATATCAGGGTATAACCCACAATATTTTTTGAGAAAGGAAGTTGAGGATCATGCCATTAGTTACAACCACTGAAATGTTTAAGAAAGCATATGAAGGCGGCTACGCCATCGGTGCGTTCAACGTGAACAACATGGAGATCGTACAGGGGATCACGGAAGCGGCCGGAGAGCTGAAAGCTCCTCTTATCTTGCAGGTCTCCAAAGGAGCCAGGGCTTATGCCAACCACACGTATCTGGTCAAATTGGTGGAAGCTGCGCTCATCGAAAACGATATCCCCATCGCCTTGCATTTAGATCACGGTCCGGACTTTGAGACCTGTAAATCCTGTATTGATGGCGGTTTTACCTCTGTAATGATCGACGGTTCTCATTATGATTTTGAGAAAAATATAGAAGTGACCAAGGAAGTGGTGGAATACGCACACTCCAAAGGTGTAGTCGTGGAAGCTGAGCTGGGCCAGCTGGCCGGCATCGAGGACGACGTAAATGTCTCCGCGGATGACGCACAGTATACACAGCCTGACCAGGTAGAGGAATTTGTGGACAAGACAGGCGTGGATTCCCTGGCGATCGCCATCGGTACCAGCCACGGCGCGTTCAAATTCAAACCAGGTCAGAAACCACAGCTGCGTTTTGACATCTTAGACGAGATCAGCAAACGTATCCCGAACTTCCCCATCGTCCTGCACGGCGCATCTTCCGTATCCCAGGAATACGTGAAGATTATCCAGGAACACGGCGGAAATCTGGCAGATGCGATCGGTATCCCGGAAGATATGCTCCGTCAGGCGGCACGCTCCGCTGTGTGCAAGATCAACATCGACTCCGACCTGCGTCTGGCTATGACTGCCGGTATCCGTGAAGTGATGTGGACAAATCCGGCTGCTTTCGATCCGAGGGAGTATCTGAAGGTTGGCCGCGCCAATGTAAAAGCTGTCGTTGCCCATAAGATCAAAGAAGTGCTCGGGTGTGACGGAAAAGCCTGATGAGCCGTTAAATGCCGTATATATGCAAAAGAGACTGCGTATATACGGCATTTTCTTATGTTATCATAGGGCGGCCTCGGGTTTTGTCAAAAGGAATTTTGTACAAATCTAAGAGGGCTGGATCTGTTTTTTAGGCAAAAGACTGCCTTGAAGACAGGCCGGATCAGAGGCTGTATGAAAAAGAGTTGTGTAAAAAATGCAAATGGCAGATCAAAACACACCAGTTTCAGCCAATTTGCCAGTAATGTGTCCAGGTTAAAGCCCTCGTAGTAGGGATAATAAAAACATGCGGCCAGAAGGCTCATAGCCGGGCACATCAGGATCACCGCCCAGATCGGCAGTATCCGCCCGAACATGTACACGCCGCCCTGCGCGTTGATCGCGTTGATCATGGGATCCGCGCCGGTCACCTGTATCAGGGGGGGATCCATTGACAAGGTACAGATCTTTATTTCGTGGACAGTTTTTCGCAGATGTCAGCCTTCTTTTAAATATGTTCTAAGATTTCTGTATTTTGTATCATGACGGGCTTGCCTGCCTTCTGGCACAATTGGACCAGGCTGCTCCCATCGCCGTAATATGCGTCGCACAGGGTGATTGCCCTGTCCAGGTCGGCGGAGTCGTCGTAGATCCCCCAGCCTTCCATCTTGTACTGGTCTACCAGTTTTTCGTATTCCTGCCATAATTGGGGGCGCATGGAGCTGATCGTGGCTTTGATCAGCGGATGGGGCCGCCAGAGCAGGGCTGTGTCCTCCTGACGGTCTTTAAATATCTGGAATACGTCCTGCATTTTTTTGAGCATCTGCTCTCCTTTGTCCAGGAGGGCGCCCACGCTGGTATTGTAGAGGATGACTTTTTTCCTGGCGCCGTCGGGTCTGTATAGGAAATGCTTCCAGGATTCAGGGATCATGAGGTCTTTTTCTGCTGTATCGGCCACTTTGTCAAATTTCGGGGAACCCAGACCGAGGATCTTCTCTTCCCAGTAAGGGCGGGTGTCCTCGCCGGTCTCTTTTGCTAATATGTTGACGTAGAGTTTTTGCATATTTTCGGACTGGACGATGACCTGGTCGGCGTTGTAGACTCCGGGAACAGTGCAGAAATGTTTTATGTTTTCCATGTCTGTCTCGCTCTCCGGGTCGGGTTCATCTAACACAAAATAGGGGATGTAGATCAGTTTTTCTGTAAATTTTTTTAAATTTTTTGTGTAGAAGAATGGGTGTACGCTGGTCACGTAATTGTATTCGTCGTAGGGATTGTGGATGAAGATCATATCCGGCTTATGCGCGGAAAAGTCAAATGTCTCGTAGCTTGTGATGGGGACGTACGCCGGGTACTGATCCCTCTCATTGTGCATCTCGCGGAAACTCCCGTCGGGATTTTTGTCGTAATAGGGGATCGGGATCACGTACGCGTCCCATTGGGGATCTTCGTCCGCTGCTTTCCAGACGCTCTCCAGGGAATCCCACATGGATGCTTTATATGGAAGGAAAACGGCTTCTCTGCACACGGTGATATCCTCACGGACGCTCTTTTGGATATGGGTGAGGGAGCTGCACAGATCCATGTAGCCCTGGGCGGCTTCCTGGGGCTGGTCTGTGCGGAGCTTTTCGTAGATCTGGTAGATCAGCTCGCAGTAGTCTTCCAGGAGGGGGATCGTGGCCGCGTCCTCGCCCTCCTCACTCTCGATCATATTTCCCAGATTGACAGCGCCTTCCTGGCATTGGCTCAACAGGTCCATGGCGAGGGCGGTCTCGTTCTGCCCGATCGCTTTTTGGATTTCCTGATGTGTCTGGCTGAGCAGCGCTGTGAAATCTTCGGCTAATTTCTTCTTGGCTTTTTTCATGCTTGTATTTCGTCCTTTCCCTTTCCTTGTTGTCCATTTTAGCACAGATCCCTGTTTTGCGCAAAGTGGAAAAGTGGGGCTTGAGATCCTTCCTTCGATAGATTATGATAATAGTATCATTTAAAAATGCGAGGTTTAAAGAGATGAAAGACTTTATCGGTGTTGTGCACGGCAGATTCCAGCTCTTGCATAACGATCATGTGAAATATATCTTGGCGGGTATGGAGCGGTGCGGTCGTTTGGTGATCGGGATATGCAATCCGGATGAGGGGAGGACATGTTTTTCGGAGGTGGATCCCCATCGGTCGGAGAAGGGGGCCAATCCTTTTTCGTATTATGAGAGATATCAGATGATCAAGGGGACGCTGCTGGAGATGGGGGTGGATCCGGCCCGGTTTGATATCGTGCCGTTCCCGATCAATTTCCCGGAGATGATCTTCAATTATGCGCCGGCGGATGCTAAATATTATCTGACCATCTACGATGGGTGGGGGCTTGAGAAAAAGCGGGCGCTCGAGGAGTTGGGGTGTGATATAGAGATTCTGCGGCATGTGGGGATCGACGAGAAAGGGATCAGCGGCACGGATGTCCGGCGGAAGATCATGTTGGGTGAGGACTGGGCGGATCTGGTCCCTCATTTTGTGTATGCGTATGTGACGGGGGAAGGTCTGGATGAACGGATCCGGATGATGGGCAGATGTCACGCAAAGTGAGGTGTGCGTGGTATGGATGATCTTTCAAACACGCTCTGGGAATCCTGGCACAGATGTGCCAGGATGTGTGTATGTTTGGAGCGTGACCAGATCAAGTTTTGATCCGGATCGGGTCATGGCCAGAGTTCGGCCAGTTCGTGGATCAGTCGTTCGGTCTTTTCCCAGCCCAGGCAGGGATCGGTGATCGATTTTCCGTAGCAGTGCCCGTGTATGTCCTGGGAGCCATCTTCGATGTAACTCTCGATCATCAGGCCTTTGACCAGTTTTTTGATCTCAGAAGAATTTCTGCAGCTGTGCATGATGTCTTTGCTGATATCGATCTGTTTGAAAGGGTCTTTTCCCGAATTTGAATGGTTGGCGTCGATGATCACGGCGGGGTTGGCCAGTTCTTTTTCTCCATAGAGTTCCAGCATATGCTGCAGGTTGTCGTAATGGTAATTGGAAATGTTGCGCCCGGTCCTGTCCACGTAGCCGCGCAGGATCGCGTGGGTGTAGGGGTTGCCGCCGGTCCGTACCTCCCATCCCCGGTACAGGCAGGTGTGACTGCACTGGGCGGCGATGATCGAGTTCATCATCACGGTGAGATCGCCGCTGGTGGGGTTCTTCATGCCCACTGGGATGCCCACGCCGCTGGCGGTCAGCCTGTGCTGTTGGTCTTCTACGGAGCGCGCGCCGACGGCTACATAGGATAGAAGGTCTGAGAGGTAGCGGTGGTTTTCTGGGTAGAGCATCTCGTCTGCGCAGGTAAAGCCGGTCTCCTCTACGGCCCGCATGTGCATCTTTCGGATCGCGATGATGCCTCTTAGCATGTCGGCATCTTTTTCTGGGTCGGGCTGGTGGAGCATTCCTTTGTAGCCGGCGCCGATGGTCCGCGGCTTGTTCGTGTAGATGCGCGGGATGATGAAGATCTTGTCTGCTACAGCGTCCTGGAGCTTGCGCAGACGCAGGATGTAGTCGATCACCGGGTCTTCGTGGTCGGCGGAGCAGGGGCCGATGATCAGGAGGAGACGGTCGTCTTGGCCTGATAGGATGTCACAGATCTGGTGGTCGCGTTCTTCTTTGGTTTTGACGACCTGGGGGTTTATGGGGTATTGCTGTTTGAGCTCTTGGGGGGTGGGTAGTTTGCGTATGAATTCCATCTGCATTTTTGTTGGGTCCTCCGTTGGTGTGAAATTTTTTGTTTCTTTTGATTTTATATCCGTGAGCCAAATGATCTGCCAACATACTTGCATCGTTTTAAAAAGAACAGCAGATTATTTGGTAAACAAATAAGTATGTTCTTGAGTATAACATGATCGTGGGGGTTATCCAACTGTAGATTTTCGGATGTTTTGGATTTGGCGTAGTTGGTATAGGGTATAAAGAGACCCTATTCCGATGGACAGAGAATGATATATAAAATTTGTCAAAAATATAAGCGATATCCTTGAAAAGAATGGGCGTACATGTTACAATAACTAAATAATGTTAATATATTATAAAATATAAGTATGCAGGTATGAATGAGAAGTATGTGGAGGAAAGAGTTGGACTATATACTGAAAAAAAGCTGTTATATGAAGCGTTTGCTAAAAAAGTTTTGGATATCATAAAAGAGATCGTGGATCAGGAATATCCAGATATAAAGATTGCGTCATATTCTGGACGCGCATACATGGTCTGAGATCATGCATGAGAAAGGTTATAAGTTTGAAGGCGAATTGCCGGGGGAATTGGAACGGAGAAAAAATCTATTAGCAGGGATCTTAGAATTGGCAGATTTGGAAATGGATTCGTACGTGGAAGCTTATGACGCGTATGTCGGTAAGCTTGAACAGGAAATTGAAAAAGGACGTTTAAGATACCCGATAAACTCTATGTCTTTAGAGAAGTTTATGGCTTGGAAATTTTCTAGCATATTTCCGCAAGTATTTAGGGATATAGATCTGGTACTTAACGAATTGAGATCATTTGGCTTAGAGACGGTCAAGGAGTTGGATGCTCTGGTGGATCAAAAATTTGAAGAGGAGATCCGAAAAACGGAGTGGAGGTCTCTTGATGGGATCATACGTAATTTATTGATCATATCTGATGCTAACAGATATTTTACAAAAGTTTGGGAACCGTCTATGGATCAGATGAATAAAAAGAATTATGAGCTATATCAAAGATTTGGCGTGGATATAGACGAGATATGTAAAAAATATAATATCTGTATTGTGTAGGTGGGGAGGAGAAGGATTTATGGAGGAAATACGGGATTTGGATAAGCTGTTGAGGGATTTTTGCGATGCCAGTGACCTGTATCCGTATGAGTCGGTAAAAATAAATATAAATGCTCTGAGGGGTATCACAAAAGAGTCGATGATATTGATACTGGAGCCGTATTACTATGAGCATCTTAAGAGTAAGGACGCGGTATTTTAATGGGGTATATAAACTATAAATGAGCAAATTTAGAAAATTGCACAAAAGCCTACACTACTAAAGCTATAACCTGCTCAACACCGACGCGCCTTGTCCTACACTGATAGATGAAACGGATCCGCTCTTCCTGGATATGGCTATAAATATAAGCATAGCCGTCTTCGAAAGACATGGTTTCACCGCATCCGGTACATGCAAGCAAATGGGCCGGCGACATCAGTAGCCAGTACATCCTGATCCCCTGTGATGAGCGGACCTGGTATCTGTCAAACGCCAGTCTGTTTTTTGACTGGCGAAAGAATACCTCCACCGGTCATCGTTCCACATATATGTCCAGTATTTCCCGGGCGCTCAGAGAGGCATCCGGGCTGATAAAGGACCGCAGGGCTTTGGGTACATGGAATGCGTCTTTCGGGTAGTTGATCAGGACCACCGCATTTTCAATGCCGTTGCAGGAGAGCATGATGGCTACCGCCTGATGCCCGAGGGAAAAGACGGGTATCAATACAGCCATGATATGCTTCGTGACAGTCTGGGGAAAGACACGGCATAAATTTAACTTCTTAAAGCAGTGTTGAATGGTATATACTGTTTTCTATAAGACATCATCCTTTGCAAAGTGTCGTTTTGTGGTAAAACAGTATACACTAAAAAGGGACTGGTGTCTTATCTTATTGAAACTATTTTGGGTATTTGGTAAAAATTCAAATTTTCTCATTTATAGTTTCATAGACACAAGATTTTTTACAGCCTCTGGAAAAATAAAAAAATCATTCTATCAAGATCATTCCGATCACATTGATATTTTGTTGTTGTAAAATCCCCAAGGATTGTTGGAATTCATCGTACTTCACAGAGCCAGTTTTTTCAATCAGGACAGCATCTTGGACCTTACACAGCATTTGTATTGAATCAGCATCATACAGGATGTTATCGATGATGCCGAATCCGATATTACCAGCGCTTAAGAGATTTTTGATCTCGTTCTCCAGGCTTACAGATATTGGACCGCAGCTTATCCCATATATTTGCGCAAGGCCCTTCTTTTGCGCGATTACCAGTAATGCTGTGGAAGCTAATCGTATAGCTTGTCCGACAGGAGTTGTGTAGAGTCTTTTATCTCGTTTACAGTATAGCCAGAAATCTATACGTCTAAAAAGGGTCCTGGGTTTCCGTTTTGATGGGATGTGGCCTAAAACAGGGATCTGGTACAGGGCGATATAGTCATCGGTGTACCGTAGTTTACTGTTTGTTATGTATAAAAAAAACATAGTAAACATGTAGATGATCACGGCGAATACTATACCCCATAGAGCGGATCTGGTGAGAGTCTGTATTGTGGTCGGAGTTTCTTTATCTTTAGTTTCCAAAAAGTCTGAGGACGCGTTGTCGTCAGATGTGCGTAATTGGTAATACTGTGTTTGGATTTCAGAAAAATTGTTTATGAGATTGGCCGTTTCCGTATTTAAAAGAGTGATCTTATTACGCATATCTATCTGTTCCTGCAATAGAGCAGTGCTGTCCATGCCGGATGTGCTGTTTTGCAGGAGCGTTATGTCATGTGCTCCATATGTGTCCGCGACTAGGGAATGCAGTTTATCTATGTATTCTTGGATCGCATTGGATAAGGCTTTACATTTTTTCTTAGTGGCAGCAATAGCCGTGATGCGAAAGGAACAGTTTTCTTGTTTGGCCGAAAAAGAACTGGGATTTAATACATGGATCAATTCCTGTGCGTCATTCATGGTCAAGCTGTCTATTTTATTTGAAATGAATTTGTAAATATCATTTGTGGCCAGCAGATCAAAATATACGGCGGTTGGATTTATAGGGTTTTTAGGAGTATTAACTGCGTAGACAAGGTCAGATTGATACACTTTGGAAGTGTCTAGTTTCATTAAAGCGGATTTTTCTATATAGGCTTTCCATTTTTGGCAAGAGTCTTCGTTCAACAGTACTTGATCTACTGCAGTGCGTTCGGCTTGTGTCATATTTTTTTCCAATTCAGACGGAGTGAGTTCTGGAGATTGTTCTGTCTGTGCTTTTTTGTCTGATAAATGCAGTTGCAGAAAGCTGCATGCCGTAAAAAAAATTGCACCTATAAATATACAGAGGATGATGCTGCGCCAATGGAGCAGTACTTCAAAAATAAAATCCCGGAGGTCTACTTCTTTTTCGTTCATTACGGATCCTTCCCTGTTTTGGATACAATCTGATTTTGGATTATTATATCAAGATTGTTTGTATAATACAATACCATATTGAAAAATCCATTCTAATGATATATAATATCTATATAAATAAAATAATCATAGTATCAGTTTGCAATTTTTTAGGAAGAACAACGATACAGTCTCATGTTCCGTATCGTTATTTTGATACTGACACGGGTATCCATCCAGGATCATAAAATGTCCAAAAGTTGCAGGCTGGTGTGGTCATAGGATGAGAGATGAAAAGAGAAAGACGGTGGTGTTTCATCATCGGTTCAAAAGGGATACCTGCCCATTATGGCGGCCTTGAAACTTTTGTGGAAAAATTGACACAATATAGTACAAATGAGCAGATATCTTATTATGTCGCGAGGATGGGGACACGAGATTTTTGGTATGGATATAACGGCGCGAAATGTTTCAGTCTGGCGGTTCCAGATATCGGACCGGCGAAAGCTGTATATTATGATCTGAAAGCACTGCAGAAGTGTATCGACTATTGTAAAACTCACCCATATATAAAGAAACCGATATTCTATGTTCTTGCGTGCAGGATAGGACCTTTTATCCATTTTTTTAAAAAACAGATCCGCAGATTGGATGGCATGCTTTATGTGAATCCGGATGGGCATGAGTGGATGCGGCAGAAATGGTGTCTTTTGATCCGAAAGTATTGGAAATTTTCGGAACGGCTTATGGTCAGATCTGCTGACATACTGATCTGTGACAGTAAGAATATCGAGGCGTACATAAGAGCTGCGTATGTTAAATATATGCCATGCACATTTTATATTTCTTATGGTGCGGATCTGTCCCCGAGTGTCTTGGCGGATGATGACCCTAAGTTTTTGGGGTGGTGTAAGGAAAAGGGGCTGAAAGCCAAGGGATATTATCTTGTTGTTGGCAGATTTGTGCCGGAGAATTCTTTTGAGACTATAATACGGGAATTTATGGTGTCGGGATCAAAATATGATCTGGCTATCATTACAACATCCAATGACCATTTTCTGAAAAAATTAGAGAGGAAACTGCATTTTAGCCAGGATGAGAGGATCAAGTTTGTAGGTTCTGTTTATGACCAGGAGTTATTGAAAAAGATCCGGGAGAATGCGTACGGATATCTCCATGGACATACGGTAGGTGGGACGAATCCTTCTTTATTGGAAGCCTTAAGCAGCACGGATCTGAATCTTTTGTTGGATGTTCGGTTTAACCGGGAAGTGGGAAAGGACAGTGCCTTGTATTGGGATAAGACACCAGGGGATCTGGCGGCTCTTATTGACAGGGTGGAAAAGATGGGAGGCGAAGAGAAAAAAAGGCTGGGAAGATTGGCAAAAGAACGTGTGGCAAACGATTATACTTGGGAAAAGATCTGTGCGAAATACGAAGAGATTTTTTTGAAAGACGGGGGATGGTCTTGAAGATATTACATTATGCACTTGGATTCCCGCCATATCGGACGGGAGGATTGACGAAGTTTTGTATGGATCTTTTGGGACAGCAGAGTGCAGATGGTCATCAGACGGCATTGGCGTGGCCGGGAAGGATGGCGTTTTTTTGGCGCAAGGTTTCGGTGAAGGAAAGGAAAATGGGCGGGATACAGAGCTTTGAAATATGCAACCCACTTCCAATCCCCTATGATGAGGGCATTGCACGATGTGAACTTTTTATGGAAGATACAGAAGGGTGGGTATATAAGGAGTTATTTAAAGCATTTTGTCCAGATGTCATCCATATACATACACTCATGGGGCTGCACGGCAGTTTTTTGAGGATCGCAAAGGAGATGGGGATACGCTGTGTGTTTACGGCGCATGATTATTTTCCTATCTGTCCGAAGGTGACGATGATCCGTGGGGGACAAGTGTGTTCTTCGGCCGAAAATTGTATGGGGTGTGGAATATGTAACGAAACGGCGCTGAAGATAGGTCATATAAAAATATTACAGTCTGTGAGTTACAGGATTTTTAAAGATACGCCTGTTGTCTGTAGATTGAGGAGTCGGCATAGAGAGTATTATCTGAGCGGGAATGGAACGGATCATGGCGGGGCAGCTGTGGCGGATGCGGCAGAGTATAGGAGATTGCGCAGGCATTATCATGCACTTCTCAAGAAGATGGATCTGATCCATTACAATAGTACGCTGACCAGGTCTGTATATGAGAAATATTTTCAGTTGCCTAGTTCTGTGGTCATCAATATCAGTCATGGAGATATAAAGGACTGCCGGAAGAAGAAAAGGTTCTCGAAAGATAAGTGCAGGATGGCGTACTTAGGGCCCCAGGGGGAAGCAAAAGGTTTTTTTACTCAAGGCGGCGCTTGATAAACTGTGGAAAACAGATAAACAGTTTAGTTTGGATATATATTTTAAGCCAACTGAGTTGTCGCCTTATATGAAACCACATGATAGATATACATATCCTGAACTGGGATCTGTTTTTGACAGGATGGATCTTCTCATCGTACCGAGTATATGGTATGAAACATTTGGATACGTTGTTTTGGAAGCATTGAGTCATGGTGTGCCAGTACTCATGAGCGGCCGTGTAGGTGCAAGGGATATCTTGGCACATGGAGCTGGTATTGTGATCGAGGATATTACTGTTGAGAAATTATATGATGTATTAAGGCGGATCACATATAGACAATTGGCAGATATGAATAGAATTATCCTGGAAGAGCAGGAGATACTTACAGTGCAGGATATGGCGAGGATCATTGAAGAAATATGTTACGATCAGAGGAAAACATAAAAATATGAACCTGACAAGTAAAGCATTAAAGATTACTGGCAAAGAAAAATACCAGTTGGATAAAAAAATAGGTATAGGATATATGTTCAGGTTGTTTGGAAAATACGGTCTGATGATGGCACGGGGCAGATGTATCTCTTTTGGCAGAAAAAATGTCGATAAATGCGTGTTTGTGGGATGCCATGTGAAAGTATTGGAAAAGAGGAAACTTTTCATGGGCAATAAAGTAAAGCTGCATGATCATGTTTATATCGATGCGCTTTCCAGATCAGGGGTTATCCTTGGGGATGACGTGGTCCTGGGCAGAGGGACGAGGATTGAATGTACCGGAAGTGTAGAGCATGTGGGAAAAGGTGTAGTCATTGGAAACAGGAGCACATTTGGAAATGATTGTTTCTTTGGGGCGGCGGGAGGGATACGGATCGGGGAAGATGTGATCGCGGGACAATATATCCGATTCCATTCGGAAGAACATACATATAGCAGGCGGGACAGGCTGATCCGAGAACAGGGTGTTACACATAAAGGGATCAGGATCGGTAATGACTGCTGGATCGGGTCGGGGGCTGTTTTTCTGGATGGAGCCAGGGTCGGGGATGGGTGTGTGATAGCAGCCAATGCCGTTGTAACTGGAAAATTCCCTGGATATACAGTGATCGGAGGTGTGCCTGCTAAGATCATAAAAAAGCGTGGAGAGTGGACCTCGTGAAGATCGGATTTGTGATACTGAATTATAATTCATGGAGGATGACAAGTGATCTGGCCTGGGAGGTTGCTTCTTATAAAAATATAGATGCGGTTGTTGTGGTAGACAATGATTCATCGGAGGACCATCAAGAGTATTTAAAAAGATTGTATCATAAAAAGATCCATATGGTACGGAGTGGAAAGAACGGTGGATATTCTTATGGGAATAATTGTGGGGCTAAGATCTGTAAAGATATGGGGATGGAGATCGCTTTTTTTGCAAATCCAGATGTGCTCGTAAAAGAAGAGGATATCCAGAAAATTTTGGATCAATTTATGAAAACAGACTATCCGATCTTATCTTGTGTGGAATATATAAGACCAGGTGAAATGGCACAGCCTCCGTTTAGCAGAAGGCGTGATTATTGGGATGATCTTATGGACTGCTTTTTCCTGGGGAGGAAGTTTGGTGGAAAGACATTCAGCGTGGGATTGGATAAAAATGTTGCAGTACAGAGAGTAGAAATGGTAAAAGGGTCATTTTTTGCTGTGCGTTTGGACGATCTTATTGAGATAGGTGGCTTTGATGAGAGGGTCTTTTTATACTGTGAGGAACGTATCCTATCAAAAAGAGCAGAAGATCTGGGGAAGAAAATGGGGATCGTTACGGATGCAGGATACATCCATACGCATTCAGCATCCATTCAGAAAGAATGCAAAAAAGCAGGGGATCGGATAAAGATGCTCTATACGTCCAGGGCCTATTACCATAAAACTTATACGAAGATCAAAGGTATGAAATACTGGCTACTGCTGAGTGCGATGAAAATATCTGTTCTGGAATATAGGATCTGCGATATTATCCGTATGAAGCGAAGGACAGAAGAGGCGGACGGATGAGAAAAACATTTTTGTTTGCGGTCTCTATATTGGGCAGTCTGTATTTCATGCCTGTGGAGATCATGTTTGTTGCATTGATAGGGATATTAGCTGCCTGGGTCCTTTTGCATGAAAATAAATTTAAGGCAGCTTTGTTCCCTGGAGCAGGTATTTATATATGTTTTTTGGGGATGGGGACGGGGATAGGGATCTATAGAGTCTGCTTTAGGGACTATTTACCGAAAAATGTGTTAAAAGATGTGGTCTATGTCCTCTTTCCGCTGTTATTCTGGTTTTTGGGAAAAAATATGGGGTCACAGAAAAGAAGATGTCTTTCATCTTTGTTCCTTGCAGGTACGATGATCGCTTTTTTTGATCTGATGCACGGTTTATCCCAGGTCTTTTCAGAATGGGGAAAGGAGATGTCATTGTACCAGTTCCGCAAGGTAGTAGGGGCGGGGCATCCGCTGATCATGCTCACATTGTTTTTATATATTTTTATGTCCAGGGAGATCCTGTTGAAAAGGAAACAGGTGTATGGCTGCATGGGCATTTTACTGATGGATATAGTGATCCATTTTTCCAGGATAACGATCCTGGGCGTCTGTATCTGTCTGTTGTATCAGAAGGTTTTAAGGGATCCTGTGCGGCTATTTCGATATGGTGTACTTCTTGTCATAGGAGTGGCAGCGGCGTATGGGATATTTCCTTCTGTATTTGACGGCTTTATGGACAGGCTGGAAAATTCATTGATGGAAGTCTCTTATGATCAGGAAACGTGGGAACATGAAGAGATCGTGACAAACTGGAGAGGATATGAAGTGTACTGTGAGATCAAGAAGTTCAGAAATGTGGGTATGTTGGAGAAGATAAATGGAGGGGGTTTCGGTGCACAGCTAGACGTGGGCGGGAAAGCCTATCTGGTGACTACAGAGGAAACGCTCCCTTTTTTACACAATGGTTATTTTAGTACATTGATGATCTGGGGGGTTTTAGGGTGTGCTGCATATATCTTTCTGCTCAGTGTCTTGTATCTGGGAAATAGGACACTGGTTGGGGAGGGGCGGGGACTGTGGAAAGCCCTGGTTGTCATCATAGCATTGGATACTCTGTTTGTCCATGGACCGTTTTTTAGCACAGGTGTGGCTGGTATTTTTTTATACTTGGGTGTTTTAGGGGAGTGAGGAGATGGACGGAGATTTAGAGGAACTGCACAATGTGCTGCTGGAGATCCTGGATTTTGTATATTCTGTGTGTGAAGAAAACGGTCTTGTCTGCTTTCTTGTATATGGCACAGCCTTAGGGGCATACAGGCATCATGGATTTATCCCATGGGATGATGATATGGATGTGGCCATGCCGAGGGATGACTATATGAAATTTTTGCAGATCATGAAGCGGGAAGAGCATGACGGATTTGAGATACAGGATGAGGATAATGAAAAGAAATACTTTCTCTCTTTTGCAAAAGTCAGAAAAAAAGGAACGGTATTTATAGAAAAGATCACAGGGGACGTATACACGCATAAGGGGATCTTTATAGATGTGTTTCCTTTGGATTATGTGAAAGATAAGGAAGCTTATAGTTTTCGGATCAGGCGCAGATGCATCGTTTACCTAAAGCATATCTTGAAATTTAACGCCTGCAGAGGATTGTACAGGAGTAAGGAAAATGATAAACAATATATCCTGGATAATGTGATCAGTTTTCCGGCCAGGATATTGCCGCGAAGGATGATACTCAAGCTGCTGAACAGGCTGAAGGCTGGGAGGGCATCCAGGGAGGAGGCAACGTGTATCGCAGAATATGATACGAGCGGTCCGATGCAGATCGCACCCTATGATTTCTATTTTCCGCCAAGGAAGATAGAGTTCGAGAGAAGGATCTGCAATGTACCCAATAGGATTGAGGATTATCTGACACGCATATATGGGGGCGGTTATATGCAGCCTCCTCCTATAAAATACCGCAGGTCTAATAAGCCTTTGGAGATAAAGTTTTAGAGGGTTGAAAGACAGATAGATGAGTATATTGAGGAATGGGGCAAAATTAAAAAAAATCCTGGGTATGGGGAAAAAAGAGAAGCAGCAGGTGACCTTGATCGCAACTATGATGGTCATGGGGGCATTTCTGGAAACTTTGGGTGTGTCGATGGTCGTGCCCCTGGTTTTGATCGTGACACAGCCCGGGGTTATGGAACAAAATCCGATCATACGGACTATATGCGATATAGGAGGGATCCATACAGAAAAGACATTGCTCCTGGCAGTCCTGGCCGGGTTAGCGGCCGTATTCATCATCAAGGGCCTTTTTCTCCTGGCAGAATACCAGATGCAGTTTAAATTTGTACATGATAATAAGTTAGCCGTACAGAGACGTCTTCTGCGAACGTATCTGAAGCGGCCATATGAATATTTCTTAGGCACGGACTTCAGTGAGATCATGCAGAATATCACTGGAAATGTAAATGCAGCATTTACGGTCTTTTCCCATATATTGGGCTTTTTTACAGAAGCTGTCGTGTCGTTGTTTCTAGCAATCGCGATCTTTATCATTGATCCTATGATGACAGTGTTGGTCAGTGTTGTTCTGCTCTTATTGATGTTCTTCCTATTATATATCATCCGGCATATCCTGGAGCGGGAGGGGCGGAAAAAACAAAAGTATGGGGCGCAGATGACCAAATGGCTGCTCCAGGCTATCCATGGGATCAAAGAGATCAAGATACTGCAAAAGGAAGAGTATTTCCTGAAAAATTATATCGATGCAGGAAGGAAACAGTTGGAGGCGGAAAGGAAAAATGCAATCCTTAACCGGGTTCCGAGGATTCTGATCGAGAGTTTCAGTGTCAGCGCCATGCTCTTGGGCATTGCAGTCCTGGTGATAAGGGGGCGTGATGTAGGGGAGATACTCCCGGCACTGTCAGCTTTTGCTATGGCCGCAGTGCGGCTGATGCCCAGTGCGCATAGGATGGTTACATATATGAACGAACTGGCATATTATGAACCTGCTATAGATAGATTAGTTGCATATTTTGAAGACCTGGACAAGGAAATATGTGAAAAAAAGGTCGTATCCGATGGACAGAAGCGATTTTCTTTGAAAAAACAGATTCTTTTGTCTGGTGTTAGCTATCATTATCCTAATATGAAGAAAAATGTGTTGACAGATGCAGAGATATGTATACCTGTAGGGAAATCCGTGGGGATCGTGGGGGCATCGGGAGCGGGGAAATCAACGACAGCGGATATCATCTTGGGATTGCTGAAACTCCAGGAGGGAAAAGTATTGGCAGATGGTGTGGATGTGAGCGAACTGCATGGAGAATGGCTCTCTTGTGTGGGATATATCCCGCAGATGATCTTCATGTTAGATGATACTATACGCAGCAATGTTGCTTTTGGAATACCAAAAGAGGAGATAGACGATGGCAGGGTGTGGGAGGTATTGGAAGAGGCTCAGTTGGCAAGTTTTGTGCGTGGTCTGCCAGAGAGCTTGGATACGCAGATTGGGGAGTATGGTGTGAGACTTTCCGGTGGGCAGAGGCAACGTATCAGTGTGGCAAGAGCATTGTATCCGGATCCGGATCTGTTGATCTTTGATGAAGCCACTTCGGCGTTAGATAAGGAGACGGAGGCGGCGCTGATCGGATCGGTCAAATATCTCCATGGGAAAAAAACAATGGTCATCATTGCACATCGCTTGGAGACGATTGAGATGTGTGATATTGTGTATCGTGTGGAAGGAGGGCAGGTATCCAAGGTATAGGGAGGTTCTGATTGGTATCAGATAACTATTATCTGACTATTATCGTCTCTGTTTTCTTACGCAGATACAGAGGCAAGACCGTAGACTTACAGGGGATCCAGCGGTACTGGCTGAGCATGTCATTGGTCCATTACATGTGCTGTATGCATTCGGGAAAATACTGTGCTTTTGAGGAAGGGGACCAGTATTTTCAAGATCTGGTCAAAATAGAATAGCTTAGTAATCTGTATCAGTTAATAAAAAATAGTGTGCCACTTGAGGATGTTCTAAAAATTAGCAGGGTAGTTTGTGATATTTTGATATTTGTTCATTTATAGCTAAAAAGATAAAATCTATGATGAGGTCTTATTAGAAAATGTATTAAGACCGATATATATAAATAGATAAACCTTATCTGTTTTGCCATAATTATTTAGGAATGTTTGTCTTTTTATTAAATAAGGTGTGCGGAGTCGGGAGAAGCTGACAACAGTGTATTGGGATATAAGGCTTTTATCAAAAAAGAAAGGTGTTGCTGATGAAGATCAAGAAAAGAAATTATATATGGGTAAGTTTATTGTTGGCAGGTACCTTATGTTGTTTGCCGGAAGGAAGAATGGATGTCTGGGCAGGTGGAGAAGAGGGGGCGTTACAGGAAGAGGGCATAGATGAGGATGATCCGATAGAAAGGGAAGAGACGGTTTCTGAAGATACAGTTTCTGAAGATATAGTTTCTGAAGATATAGTTTCATCGCAGATGGGTCGAGGGACAGAGACGTTATCAGAAAATGGATCAGGATCGCAGTCGTCTGTTTCAGATGACAGTGTATCTTCAGATGGCATATATTATGGTGGGATATCAGGCGATGGAGCCGTGAATGAAGAGGTATACAAACAGGTGACAAATGTTGTTTTGCCGACTGATATTCCTTTTAAAATGGTGCTTTTTGGAGAGGAAAGGCTGGAGGGCCTGATAAGATCGGAGCGATTTTTCATTGAAAATAGAGGGTATGAAGACGTACGCATTTCTTTTCGAGGGATCTGTAAAGGAGAAAATGAAGAGGAGTATATTGTAGGAGATACGTCGACAGAAGAAAAAATGGTGGAAGGTAAGAAAAATGCATGGGTCTATTTAAAATGGGAAAGTGAGGGACATGAGGATTTGGAGCAGAGAGAGATCACAATGGGAGATATTTCTGCTCCTGGGAAAGGTGAGATCGTGTTAAAAGCGCCCACAAGAAACAAAAAAGGTGAGATTATAGAAAAGGTTGATGGATCCAAAGCATATTTCTCTTTCTGGGGTGATTTTAGGTCAGATACAGGAGAGGCTTGGGAAGATGGAGAGCTAAACTTAGATATAGATTATACTGTGGAAGTGGTAGAGCAGCCAAAAGATCTTACAGATGTGGAGAATGATGAATATATGGGGGATGACTCAAAGGATGAGGGGGAAGTTGAGGATATAGAATTACAAAAAAGTGTATCAGATAACGTTGATGAAGGATCTGTACTGGTTGATGATGGAGAAAAAATAGTGTCATCTAATGAAGAGGGAGCATTTTTTCAGGTAAGTGGAAATGAAGTGGATATGTTGCAGGAGGTGGATGACCCAAAGATCAGCGATGATACGGATGTGGAAGAAGATATGAAAAAAAATGAAAAAAAAGCTAAAGAAATAGATCATCCGTCCGATAATAGTATAGAAAGGTAGATGAATAAGGTATTTGACTTGCGGCAATGTTGCAAGTTGAATATAAAACCATGTAGGGAGGTATCAAGACGTGTCAAATGAAGTTAAGAAGGAGAAGGGGAAGAAGGGAGGGAAAGTTGTTCTTGCAATATGCATCATACTTATTATCATGTTATGCGTGATAATTTATTTGTTGCTGCATAAGGATGATGATAAAACGAAACGAGATGTTTTGATCAATGAAGATAATGTCGAAAGGGTGATGACGGAAATGGAAGAAAAGACACCTACTGGCAGTTATCAAGTGGTCATGAATTCTACATGGTATTTTGAAGATGGGAGTAAGTCTTCAGACAATGCATATGTGGAGAATGCGAGAGCAAACCAAAATCCTGTATACTTTGATATTGTGCGTTCTGATACAGATGAAACGATTTTCGAATCACCTATCATACCAGTAGGAGAACATATGAACAACATAACTCTTGATAAGAAGTTGTCTGCTGGAAATTATGATTGTATCATTACTTATCATCTGTTAGATGATGAGGAGGAAACGATCAGTACAGTGAAACTTGGTTTGGAAATTGTTATTCAAAATTAATCAAGCAACTGAAACAGCAAATTGATTCAAGGAGGAGATTCCAGTATGAGGACAAAAAGATTTTTGGCAGTGGTTTTATCAGCGGCTATGGTAGTCGGTAACTCTGCAATAGCATTTGCTTCGTCAACAGCAACAAGTTCACCGGCAACTGCCACCCTGTCAGGAATAGGAAGGTTGGAAGGACCAGTATCAAGTAATGTTTTTAAAGTAGAGTTACCTACAGTGCCAGAAGGGCCGAGCGGCTTGGATTTTATCTTGGATCCGCAGGAGTTGATCAAAGCAACAAAGGGGGAAAGATATTTATCATCTAATGCGAAGAATGGTACAGGTATTTCTGTGAATAGCAAATCAGATATTACGGATTCAAGTTTATATTTTGCGACTTCTGTAAACGGCGCAGTCAAGCTTGGACCAGAAAGCGGTGAGATGAAGATTGTGAATAAGAGTACAAGGGCTGTTACCGCTTCTATAAATGCACATTTTTCAGCTGTTCCAAGCGATATAACTGTATCATCCGACAAGACTTTTGAAGGAAACACACAGCCCTCTTTCTATCTCGCTTTAAAAGCTGATGGGAATGAAACATCGATCAGTGAAACTAATGCTGTAGTAGGCACAAAAGTTCTTGACAGTGCCGCTTCATATTATACAAAAGAGTATGTCAGTGCCAATGATTCTTATGTATATACATTAACCAGTGCAAATGAAGCAGCTAATGAGTCGAAATTCGATAAATACACATTTAGCTTAACAGGTACTTCCAATACAAAGGCTGACTGGGCAGAGGTGACTCCTATAGCTGTTGGTGCTACTTCCTTAAAGGTAGATTTAGTATTTAACATAAGTGAAAAACAGCCGGCGGCACCATCCATTCAGGGTGGAAATGAATATGTGATGACAAGTGGTAAAGGTGTACCGGTTCAGTTTGATTTAGGATTTGGGACTCTTGCGGCAACAAATATTACTTCAGTTACATTCAATAATGGAAGTAGTGTCTTGCCAACAGACAAATATAAATTTGATGCAGCAACAGGTAAGCTTGTATTCACATCAGCGCTTGTTGATACTTTGATGGCTTCTTCGACATTTACAGAACGTGAATATACAATTACTTTCAATGATACAGCAAAGACTCAGCTGACAGTTACTCTGAAGAAATAATAATTTGAGCAACAAGATAATATTTTAGTTCAAATGGCTAAATAAGCCGAGTTGGGGAGCGGTGCCTATGCGGTACCGCTCCTATTTGATAAAATCTGGTGTGAAGGATATGTATGGATATTTACATACATTTACTTCGTTGGAAAATTTATAGAGAGATAGCTATAATCTTGTCCTGTGAAAAGGAGAAAAAGGTTGTGGGAACGGCTGAAATTATGATATACTATTGAATAGAAAACATTATGGAGCAGAGAAACAGAGTGGTTTCTAATGTTCATATATTATTGAGAAACGGCAGTAATGAGAGTAAATAGTATATCTATATATAAAATGATAGAAAGGAGGATATTTCATGAGCCGAAACTACAAAAAGAAATTTGCAGGATTTTTGGCAATGACAATAGTATTGACTGGATTTTCACCAGCTTTCACAGTGAGTCATGTAGAAGGTTCAAGCAGACTGGATCTAAATATATCGGGCGCAGGAAGGACAGAAGGCAATATAGATACAGATGTTTTCAATGTGGAATTACCAGTAGTTCCAGAAAATGAGACGTCAGGAAGTATAAGTGCGAATGAAACTCGTTCTACGCCATATGATTTCATTATGGATCCACATGGGTTGATCTCTGAAAAATATAAAGATAAAAAAATCGAACCAAATAAAACATTATATTTTGCGAATCATGAAGAAGGGGCAGCATATGATTTCAGCCATACGAGTGATGCTCTGATGATCAGAAATAAGAGTACGATGAATGTAGATGTTGAATTGACAGCTTCTTTATCAAATATGGATGGGATCAAGTTGACAAGAGACAGTGAATTTGTAGATGACACAAGTGCAAGTGTATATCTTTCATTATTAGACAGTAGTGGAAAAACGGCGCCGGTTGATAAGTATGGGTCTTTTCTTAGAGCAACATTGAAAGGAAGCCCGAAAGCATATAAAGCTATTTTTGATACGGATGACCAGGAATATAAATACGGGTTGAAAAGCGATGCAGAATTGAAGGCATCTGGTATAAAGTTTGCAGATTATACATTTCGTTTGACAGGTGCCTGTAATCCCCAAAATGGATGGTCTGATCTGTCAGAAGATATAGCGCCATTGATAACAGTAGTGTGGAGTGTCTCGCCTCGTCTGGCAAGTATGGCTCCGTCGATCGGAAAGACTGCATATGCTATGACAAAAGGGAAAGGCATTGCGATCGATGTTGATCTGGGCGCTGGTGATTTAGCAGCAAAAGGTGTCAAGATGATCACATTTGTAAATTCAACAGGCGCAGTGACAACATTCCCAACCAGTAATTACACTCTGAGCAATGAAAGAATAGTCATTAATAAGACATGTATTACTAATTTGGTGAATGGAGGGGTTACATCTCGAAAATACACGATCATCTTTGATGATAAAGCAGAAACAAAAGTGGATTTTGTATTGTCTAATGATAGTATGGCGCCATCCATTGAATATGATTCTTATGATATGGTGAGTGGGAAAGAGGTCCAGATAAATGTTGATCTGGGTTCTGGAGATTTGGCGGCAAGTGGCATCAAGATGATCACCTTTGATAAGGGCGGAGAATCTGTTACTTTCCCAAGTAGTAATTATACTTTTGCAGGTGGTAGACTGACCATTAATAGTACATGTATCACCAATTTAATAAAAGGTGGGGTTACTTCTCGAGAATATACGATCATATTTAATGATAATGCGGAAACAGAGGCGAAATTCACACTGAATACGGATGGAAATCCGCCTTCAATTGCAAATGCATCAAACATCTATACTATGATCAAAGATTCGGATGTTACAGTAGATGTTGATCTGGGAACTGGATATTTAGAGGCGAAAGGTATTAAAGCAATCACATTTACAAATGCAACAGGTGAGGTTGTATTCCCGACCAGCAATTATAAATATGCAGATGGTCAGATAGTGATCAACAAAGAATGTATTAATAAGCTGCTTGAGGCTGGTCTAGTATCCCGAGAATATACAATTACATTTAATAATGTGGCAGAAACAAAAGAAAAAATTGTATTGAAAGCTGAAAATAAAGCGCCATCTATTGTTGGAGACACAAAATACACGGTGATAAGTGGAAGAGGTGTTGCGATAACATTAGATTTGGGTTCGGGAGAATCAAGGGCAAGTGGTATCAAAGAAATAACATTCATGAAAAATGGAGTAGCAGCAACTTTCCCAACCAGTAATTATAGATTTGAAAATGGGAAATTGATCATTACTAGTGCATGTGTTGATAATCTGATCAAAGGAGGATTAACATCTCGAGAATACACGATTACCTTTGATAATGGTATGAAAGTGAGCTTTACGTTAGGTGTTGATGGGACAGCGCCATCCATTGATAATAAAGCATATACAATGGTAAAAAATACAGATGTTGTGGTGAATATAAATGAAGGCACAGGATCTATGAAAGCAACGGGGATAAAAATGATCACATTTGTAAAAAATGGAGTAATAACGACATTCCCGACTACTAACTATTCATATACAACAGGAAGATTGACCATCAACAAATCTTGTATTACAAGTATGATCACGAGCGGCTTGATATCCAGAGAATATACGATTACATTTAATAATCAGGCAGAAACAAAGGTTAATATTGTATTAACAGCCCAAAACAAGGCACCATCTATTACTGGAGGAAGTACTTATAAGATGGTGAGTGGGAGTGGTGTCGCAATACCATTGGATCTGGGGTCAGGACAATCAATGGCGACGGGAATCAGATCGATTATATTTGTAAATGCGGGTGTAACAAAAACATTCCCTAGCACTAATTATCGGTTAGAAAG
>CAJTFD010000010.1 GCA_910575625.1 Clostridia bacterium | reverse complement strand
AGGTTTCTAATGCGATAGGATCGAACATTGTAGGGTACATCATGATCATCAACCCCTTTTTTCTTGATTATATCAGAATATTTTGTTGTAATCAATAAATCAGCAGAAAATACCCCTATATATTCGAAGGCATCGAATAAAACTTAAATGTTCGCTGTAGTACTAGAGTGTGTCTGAAAACCGCTTTATGTCAACTGTAAGTCACAATTTGTGGAGGATCTGGCCCAAATGAGGAAGGCGTAGCGGGCTACGCTGACCGAAAGCGGGCCAGATCTGCCGCAAAGTGGGGCTTGCAGGTGGCGTGAATGGGTTTGAAGACACGCTCTAGTATAACACAGGCTTTATGCGGAAAATAGCGAAAAAAAAAGCATCTTTAAAAATAAAGACGCTCGCATACATCATAATTTGGTAATCTCCTGGATCTCTTTGAACTTTTCCATTATATAGCCAAAATTCTCCCTCTTGTGGGGCAGTGCACATCCGCTGCAATCCTTGACCCCGGATTCTGTATAATGAAAATTGCCTCCGCATTTATCTTTCAGCGCATACAACGGACAATAACAGAACAGACAATTAAAGTCTTCCGGCTTCTCTGTATCATGGCACGGAAAACATTCACATTTCGTATGGGAAAAGAAGGAATACTCTTTGTCCTTCCAGCAATCTTTCTCGAACATATATTGCTCCTTTTGGTGATAAGCCTCCCCGGCATAGGAGGTAATCATGGTTCCATAAAGTGAGCGGAGAGAACCATCTATTTTACCGGGGACACCCATCGCCTGCCGTTTAATCATGCATAATTCACACGTTCAGGTTTATTCCATTAAAAAATGTCCTTGCTCTTCCTTTTGAGGGGGGAAGCCTGGACATCTCATCGCATTTTCCAAATGCTTAGATGTATACTTTACGCGGAAGCTTCACCTTACATATAAAGCAGGTTTCCTGGCTCATGGATCGATGTTCCGTCTTCCCTTCTCATATGCACAGCATACAATGGTCTTGAAAACGGCACTCCCCAAATACAGTGACCGGATCGCTTAGGATTCACACCTAATTCCCTCTCCATCCGCTGTTCTCTACAGCAGAAGCACTTTATACGTTCTCTGGAATTATACAAACCGTATTATAGCACAGTATCCCCGGTCTGTCAATTCCTGGAGCATAAATTTTTTGTGAAATTTATGCTCCATTCGATGACATCTTATCCTACCTTAGCTTTGACCTCTTTCATTTCCTTTTTCAGGATCTCCACATCCTCGATCAGGTAATTCATTTTTATCTGGTAGATCTCCTGCTGTTCTGTGACCATGTTGTTTTTGTTCAGCTTCTTGATCAGATCCCCATAGCTCTCTGCCAGTAAGGTCACATTCCGGTCTATCACGTTTTCGATATGCAGTCTGATATCCTTTATATCATTGTACATACTCAACTGGACCATTTCCAGGTCTTCCTGTTTCTCTTCGAATCTTTCCTGTCTTTCTTCGAACCTTTCCTGTCTTTCTTCGAACCTTTCCTGTCTTTCCTCGAGCTTTTCCTGTCTTTCCTCAAGTTTTCCTTGTCTTTCTTCCAGCTTTCCTTGTCTCTCTTCCAGCCTTCCCTGTCTCTCTTCCAGCTTTCCTTGTCTCTCTTCCAGCTTTCCTTGTCTTTCTTCCAATCTCTGCTGGCCTGCCTTCAGTTCGGCCATCCCATCCAGTAACAGATCGAGTTTTTGACTATCTGTCATACGCTTTTATCCTCCCTGATATCCATCCTCATGCAGCGGGCCCCCTGCGGTTACAATATGATCATAACAGACCCTGTGAGGGAAGTAAAGCAAAAACAGCCAGATTCAATTATAAATCACTTTTTGGGACCTTCCAGGCAAAAAACGCCGCCGAATGGGATATCACTACCCCCTCGGCGGCATTTTTTTAATACGCTCCAGATAAATCTCCGGCCCTTACGCAACGACCTCTGTGTCAAATCCCAGATCATCCATGATCTCTCTCGCTTTTGCCACACAGTTTTCACATCCATCGATGGTCACGGTCTTGTCTTCTAAGGAAACCTTGTAGTTCAATTCCGCTTTGTCCATGGCTTTTGAGATCCTCTCCACACATTTTTCACAGTGCATATCTTCTGCTTTTAATACGGTCATCCTTTTTTCCTCCTAGATCTTCCATTTTGATCATTTACAGTTTCAATGTCTTCAGCCGCAGAGCGTTGCTGACTACGAACACCGAGCTAAAGGACATGGCAAGCCCGGCAAAGATCGGGTTTAACAATGGCCCGCCGAAAGCGTGGAGCACTCCGGCCGCCACAGGTATGCCTAAACTGTTGAAGATAAACGCCCAAAAAAGGTTCTGCTTGATGTTGCGGATCGTCCCCTTGCTCAGGCGGATGGCACAGTATACGTCCATCAGGTCTGATTTCATCAGCACGATATCGCCGGATTCTATGGCGATGTCGCTGCCGCTTCCGATCGCCACGCCCACATCAGCCTGGGCCAGGGCAGGCGCATCGTTGATGCCGTCCCCCACCATCATGACCCGTTTGCCTTCATCCTGCAGTTTCTGCACCACGGCCGCTTTGTCCCCCGGCATAACCTGGGCGATCACATGGTCTACGTGGACCAGGGAGCCGATGTGGTCAGCCGTTTTCTGGTGATCTCCGGTCAGCATATATACTTGAACCCCCAGCCCTTTGATCTGGCTGATGGCCTCTGCGCTGTTTTCTTTGACAGTGTCCGCCACACTGATAAATCCTTCCAGGACCTGGTCAGCCACCACGTACATGGGCGTCTGGCCCTTTTCCGCCGCGCTCTCGGACTCTGCCTCCAGGATGGCGATATCCACCCCGGCGGCTTCCATCATCCGTGCGTTTCCAACGAGGATCGTCTGGCCCTGATAGCTGGCGCGGATCCCCTGTCCGGTCACGCTCTGGAAATCCTCCGTTTTTTCAAGCTTCAGATCCTGTTCCGCCGCTTCCCGGACGATTGCCTGGCCCAGCGGATGCTCGGAGGGCACTTCACAGGCCGCCGCGATCTCCAGGAGTTTTTCTTTGGATAAGTTCCGGCTCACGATCCGGACCACCCGGGGCTGCCCCAGGGTGACGGTCCCCGTCTTATCCAAGACTACTGTGTCCACTTTATGTGCGATCTCCAGGGCCTCCCCGCTCTTGATCAGGATGCCGTGGGTCGCCCCCAGGCCCGTGCCCACCATGATCGCGGTGGGCGTAGCAAGACCCAGTGCACAGGGGCAGGCGATCACAAGCACCGACACAAACACGGTCAATACAAAAGCCAGTTCCTGGCCGGTCAAGGCCCATATGACGGCGGCCAGCACCGCGATCACAAGCACGGTGGGCACGAAATATCCGGCCACCCGGTCTGCCAGTTTTGATATGGGGGCTTTGCGCCCCTGGGCTTCTTCCATCAGTTTGATGATCTTTGAGAGGGTGGTGTCACTGCCTGTATGGGTGACCTCCACCTGCAGGGAACCATTGTAGTTGAGACTCCCCCCGATCACCAGATCGTCCAGATCTTTTTCCACAGGGATACTCTCGCCTGTGAGCATGGATTCATCCACACTGCTGTTGCCGCCCACCACTTTTCCATCCAGAGGCACCCGGCTCCCTGGCCGGATCAGCAGGATATCGCCCACTGCGATCTGATCGATCTGCACCTGTTCTTCTTTTCCGTCCACCAGGCGCACGGCTGTATCCGGCGCCAGCTCCATCATCTTCTTGATCGCCTCGGAGGTCTTGCCCTTACTCTTGCTCTCCATGTATTTGCCCAGCATCACCAGGGTCACCACCACCGCGGAGGATTCGTAATACAAGTTGTGGACGGCCGAAGGGTCCGACGGGATCATCACGGTCATCACCAGACTGTAGATGAATGCGCTCCCCGTACCGATCGCCACCAGGGAATCCATGTTGGGATGGCCGCGGAATAAGGTCTTAAAACCTACGATGTAAAATTTACGCCCGCAGATCAGGATGCACACCGTCAAGATCAGCTGTGTCAGCGCAAAATTAAACGGAGCCTCATGCATGTCGATGACAGACGGCAGAGGCATCGGGATCGGGACCATGTGGCCCATGGATACATATAAAAGAGGGATGGCCAGGCAGATCGCGCCGATCAGCCTGCGCTTCATCCTGCGATGCCCTTCCTGGAGTTCCTCTTCCTCCTCCCGCGTCTGGTCTTTGCCCTTGTCCTCCTCCGGGCTGGCCTCAAACCCGGCCCGCTCCACCCGGTCCATGATATCCTGGGGTGTGACAGATCTTTCCTCATAGGTGATCGTCATCCGGTTTGTTGCCAGATTCACGTTGCTCTCTGAAACACCCTCCATCTTTCTGGTCACCCGCTCCACTGCACTGCTGCAGGAAGCACAGGTCATACCTTTGATCACATACGTTTCTGTTACCATTATTTTGTCATCCTTTCGATCACTTGTATCAATTCGTCGATCTTTTCCTGTTTCGCTTTCTCATTGCCCTCCTCAAAAGACTGGGCTACACATCCGGCCATATGGGCACGCAGGACCTCCTTTAATGCCTTCTTTATCACCGCGCTGCTGGCCATCAATTGATTGGCTATATCCATGCAATACTGGTCTTCCTCTACCATCTTGAGGACACCGTCCAACTGGCCCCTGGCTGTCTTGATCAAGCGGGTTATCTGTCCCTTGTCTGCGTGCATGGACTACCCTCCCTTCCCATTTTATGATACCCCCACCCCCTCCGGGGTGTTCTGAGATTATTTTATACATTTATCTGTTGATTGTCAAGTTTTTTTTCGTTATAATAGACAAAAAAAGGAATGTACCCATGGATAAAAACCACTTTAAACATCGGTTAAATGAACTCATCTTTCAGGTTGCCCGCTCTCTGGAGATCCTATTCTCTGTGGTCATCCTCCTGGTCATCGCCGTCTCCATCGTGCCCTTGCTGGGCGAACTTTTCCACACGTCCTTTTTGGATATGGACCGGACGGCTTTTAATACATTCCTGGGGGATGCCCTGACTCTCGTCGTGGGCGCGGAGTTTGTGAAGATGCTGTGCAAACATACGCCGGAAACGTTATTGGAAGTACTGATGTTCGCCACGGCCCGCCAGATGGTGGTGGAACATCTGGATACTTGGCAGACTCTGATCGGAGTGGCGGCGATCGCTGCGCTGTTTGCCACGCAGAAATATCTGACGACTAAGACGGAGGATCATTGCGATGAGTAACCTCGTTGAAGATGAAAAAAACAGCCTGCAGCATGCAGACTGTTCAGACTGTAGATAAAGTGTCGTTTGGTCATGGGTGCTCGAAGGGCTGTGCCCTCGAACTGGGATTAAGTAGACGGAATTTATTTCCGGCTACTTGCAAAAAGCCCAATCCGTAGGGGCTTTAGCCCTTGTGCGAGCAGATCGGGCTTTTATCCTCCAGTATTAAAATTTATGGCGTAAGCCATGAATTTTACCAGAGTGGCGACTTTGTCGACACTCTGAACAGCCTGCAGCATGCAGACTGTTTTTTCATCCCTGTCTAAAATCCAGATCGACTTCTATCCTCTACGCATCATCCTCCACCGGTTCCGCCGGCACGAACACCCGCGAGGTGACCTGATGGCCAGGCAGCGCCTTGGCCCGCTCTTTTGCCTCCTGGCTGAAAATCATCTGGGAATTCACCAATACTTTCCCTCTCTTATCCTGCTTCTCATACTGACCGTCCGCCTGCAGGATATGCGCTTTTACATTGTCCTGGAATTCAATGTCCAGGATGTGGAGGATCTCTTTTTTGATCGCATCATCCTCCACCGGGAACACGATCTCCACGCGCCGGTCCAGATTCCTGGTCATCCAGTCCGCGCTGCCCATGAACAGATCCTCCGCGCCATTGTTATAAAAATAGAAGATCCGGCTATGTTCCAGGAAATCCCCCACGATGGAGCGCACATGGATATTTTCGCTGACTCCCTGGATCCCCACTCTCAGACAGCAGATCCCGCGCACCAGGAGATGGATCTGCACCCCGGCGGCGGATGCCTCATAGAGCGCTTCCATGATATCCGGGTCGCACAGGGAATTGATCTTGGCTACAATGTAGGCTTTGTTGCCGTTTTCCGCATGTTTTTTCTCAATCTCGATCATGCCTAAGAAACGTCTTTTCATCCAGAGGGGCGCCATTATCAGCTTATGCCAGAATTTCGGCTCTGAATAGCCGGAGAGCATGTTGAAGACCGCTGTGGCGTCCTCACCGAACCGGGCGTCGCAGGTGAAGAGCCCGCAGTCTGTGTAGAGCCTGGCTGTGCTGTCGTTGTAATTCCCCGTCCCCAGATGGACGTAGCGGCGGATGCCCGCCTCCTCCCGGCGCACCACCAGTGTGATCTTACTGTGGGTCTTTAATCCCACCAGGCCGTAGATCACATGACAGCCCGCTTTCTCCAGCATCTTCGCCCACACGATGTTGTTTTCCTCGTCAAAACGGGCCTTTAATTCCACCAGTACCGACACCTGTTTCCCGTTTTCCGCCGCTTTGGCCAGGGCCGCTATGATCGGGGAGTTGCCGCTGACACGGTACAGCGTCTGTTTGATCGCCAGCACATCCGGGTCCTTGGCCGCCTGACGGACGAATTCCACCACCGGATCGAAACTCATATAGGGATGGTGCAGGAATACGTCCTTCTGCTGTATGACCTTGAATACATTGTCTTTATCTATAAACTCCTGGACAGGCGCGGGCTGATGCGCCGGTGTCTTGAACTCATCGAACCCTTCCATCCCATAGAGTTTCATCAGAAAAGTCAGATCCAGCGGGCCCTGGATATAGAAGATATCCTCATCCTTGCTGTTAAACTCGGTCTTTAAGACTTTCAGGAGCCTCTTATCGATCTTGTCTTCCACTTCCAGGCGGATGACCTCCCCCCACTGACGTTTCTTCAACTGCTTCTGGATCTCTTTTAACAAATCCTCCGCCTCGTCCTCGTCGATGCTCAGATCCGCGTTGCGCATGACACGGTAGGGATGGGCGCACACCACGTCGTAGCTTAAGAACAGTTTTCCGATGTTGCGCTCGATCACCTCTTCCAACAGGATCACCGCCTGCTCCTGGTCTTTATCCGCCGGCAGATGGATCAGCCGCGGGAGCACGGAGGGCACCTGCACGGTAGCAAACTCCAAGATCTCTTTTCCCTTTTTCCGGTCTTTTTTTGAGATCAGCGCGCCGATGTTCAGAGATTTGTTCCGGATCAGAGGAAATGGACGGGAGGAGTCCATGGCCATGGG
Organism: Clostridia bacterium; assembly: GCA_910575625.1. GTDB lineage: Bacteria > Bacillota > Clostridia > Lachnospirales > Lachnospiraceae > MGBC164599. Next base: position 156,682 of record CAJTFD010000010.1, on the reverse strand, counting down.
CGTGACCACCGGATAGATGTCTTCCTCAAAATATTCATCCACATATTTTTTCTGTGCTTTTGTAAGATCCTCATGCTGAGTGATCAGGGACAGGCCCGCTTTCTTTTTCAGGGCCGGATAAACGGATCGGTTGTACGTGCTGTACTGCAGCTGCACCAGCTCATGGGTGTCCTCACTGATCCTCTTTAACTGCTCTTTGGGCGTCAGACCGGCGATGTCCGTCTTCGTATACTGGGCGTGGACCTGGTCTTTCAGGGAGGCCACCCGCACCATGAAGAACTCATCCAGGTTTGAAGATGTGATGCTGAGGAATTTCAGCCGCTCGAAGAGAGGGATCGTCTTGTCGCGGGCCTCACTCAATACCCGCCTGTTGAATAAGAGCCAGCTCAGTTCCCGATTTACATAATATTCTGGTTTCCTAAAATTCTTGTCTTCCATACGCCACTCTCCTATACCTGTTTCTTTCTGCGCAGATGGATGCGGATGCCGAAGATCTCTTCAAAGAAATCCGCCTTATCTTTTAACAATCCTTTTTCAAGTCCATAATCCCGTTCTGAATCCAGGGTGAGCACCAGCTGCCCGTCTTTTAAAAACGGTTTTAAGTCCCGGATCTTCTGGTAATGGCTCCGGTCCAGGGCGTTGGCCACCCGGTGGATCGCCGTTAATTTTGCGATGATCAGATAACTCTCCCGGTCTGCGCCGATATCCCGGCTGATCTCCTCATAATATCCGAAATCCCTGGTGTTATAGCGCACCACACTGGCGATGACCTGCCGCTCCGCGTGGGAAAGGCCGATGATCTCCGTGGACATGATGATGTGAAATGAATTGTCTGATATGTCACACATGCTGATGTATTTGCCGCATTCATGCAGCAGCGCGGCAATCCGCAAAAGCAGACGCTCCCGCTCCCCAAGGCCGTGGACTTTCTTCATGCTGTCGAAAATCTTCAGCGCGATCTTCGACACCGCCTGGGTGTGCCGCCGGCTGGCCAGATACCGGGAGGCGATGTTCTCTGCCGCCACCACGATATCGTTTTCAAAATTATGTTTGCTGTGTATGAAACCATGTTTTTCCCCATAGTCGTAGGCGATCCCGTCGGCTAAGAGCGTGCCGGGCACCCACAGGGCCTCCGTCTGGAAGATGTCCACGAAATTCTTGTAGATCACGGCCGTGGGGACGATCAGCGACGCATACTCCGCCGGTACGCCCATATGCATGGCCAGCTCATCCGGCGAACGGCTGATCACAGTCTGGTACAGACGGTTGAATTCCTCCCGGGTGATGGTCTTCTCCTGGGATTCCCCGTGGAAGATCGTGTCGGTGAAAAAATCCCCCAGGAAGATCACGTGCTTCACTTCCCGGTCGCCCAGGTACAGTTTCTGGAAAGTCAGAAGTTCATTGTGGATGAACTCCTCCACCAGCTGCTCATAATGGATCGTCTCCTTTTCCAGGGACTGGAGCCGCTCCCGGATACGCAGGTTCCCCAGACGGATGTTCTGGGTGGTGACCAGGGCGTCCTTGTCAAATAAGGAGACCTGCATGCTCCCGCCGCCCACGTCCACGATGGCCGTGCTCTTCTTGATCATCTTCTGAAAATCCGCTTCCATGGCGGCAATGGATTTATAGCTTAAAAACCTCTGCTCCGAGTTGCTCAGGACCGAGATCCGGATCCCGGTGTTCTGCTCCACCCGGCCGATGGCGATCTGGGCATTCTTTGCCTCCCTAAATGGACTGGTCCCCCAAGCCTGGTACGCATCCACACGATATCCGTCCATGATATCCTTATAGTTTCTCATGACCGTGCACAGCTCATCCAGCATGCCTGAACTGAAACGACCGCTCTCGTATACGTCCTTGCCCAGCTCCAGTCGGTATCGGATCGTATCGATCTCCCGCAGTCTATATTTTTTTGACAATTCAAAGATCTTCATCCCCACTTCGTAGGACCCCACATCAATTGCTGCAAAAGTGGTGATCGACATATCGCTCCCCTCCCCTCTCATTTCTTCTGTCCCAGCAGATAGTCGATGAACTGCTGGGCCGTACGCCCGGTCAGACCGCCGTGGCTCAGCTCCCATTTATTGGCTTCCAACAGCAGTTCTTCCTCGGGCATCTCGATCTGATGCCTTTTCGCCAGCACGGAGACGATGTTTTGGAATTCTTTTTTATTAGGCGCACTAAAGAAGATCGTCACCCCAAACCGGGATACCAGTGAGAGTTTCTCCTGTACCGTATCCGAAGCGTGCAGATCCTCCCGGCGGCCCTCTTTATCCTCGAAATTCTCCCGGATCAGATGGCGGCGGTTGGACGTGGCGTAGATCAGCACATTCTCAGGCTTTTTCTCCAGGCCGCCCTCGATGATGGCTTTCAGATATTTGTATTCGATCTCAAAGTCCTCGAAGGAGAGGTCATCCATGTAGATGATAAATTTATAATTCCTGTTCTTGATCTGGGCGATCACCTCGTTCAGATCCCGGAACTGGTGTTTGTAGACCTCGATGATCCGCAGCCCTTTTTCATAGTACTGGTTCAAGATCGCCTTGATGCTGGAAGATTTTCCTGTGCCCGCATCCCCGAATAAGAGGCAGTTGTTGGCTTTTCGTCCCTCCACAAAGGCTTCCGTGTTGTCGATCAGTTTTTTCTTCGCGATCTCATACCCCACCAAGTCATCCAGATGCACATGGGCGATGTTGGTGATCGGCTGGATGACCACCTGCCCGTCCCCATCGTGTCCCACCCGGAAGGCTTTGTGCAGGCCCAGCGTACCCACGCCGAAATCCCGATAAAACTCCACCATATCTTCCATGAAGGTATCCACGCTGTCCGCCTGGGCCAGCTTTTGGCTCAGACTGCATATGCGGTCCCGGATCCGTCTGTTGAAACGCCGGCTCCCTTCCGCCACGTTCTGATAATCAGATATGATCTGCCCATAAGCAGAACCCAGCTCCTGGTCAAAGACCTCCAGGTCGCATTCGTACAACTCCTTAAATACTGCAAAGTCTCCCTTTGCGATCTCATTGATACTGCCCTCCACTGGGCCTACGATCTCACAAGCCATGCTGAACGCATTTTCCTTGTTGACCAATAAAAATGTCAGATAATCGTGCCACAGATTTCCATAAAATCCGTAAAAGCCCGCCATCTCCACCAGCCCGTGCATGCTGTCATAGAACAGCCGCTCCTGCTCCGTCAGATCCATAAAACCGTCCTTGCGTCCTTTTAGGAGACACAGCATGTTCCGCAGCACTTCCCCATGTTCAAAATCCCGATATAAAATACACGCCTGCAAAATTTCCCATCCCTTCTCTAGTAATTCCCAAACACTCTCACCTGACTGGCCTCCTGACGGATGCCCCGCAGTGCATTTTTCACCGCGCTGTCCTCCAGGTTCCCCTCAAAGTCCACAAAAAACCTATACTCCCAATTCCTCCCCGGTATGGGACGGGATTCGATCTTTGTCATGTTCAGGCCATTGTAGATAAAATGGGAGAGCATGTTGTAGAGAGTACCGCTCTTATGGGGCAGCTCAAAACAGATGCTGATCTTCGACGCATGTGTATCGTACTCCTGCTGCCCGCTTACGATGATGAACCGAGTCGAATTGTATTGGTTGTAGTAGATCTCATCCTGTAAGATCTTCAGGCCATAAAACTCCGCCGCCTGTTTGCTGGCGATGGCCCCTTTTGACACATCCCCGTCCTCTCTGACTTTCTTTGCCGACATGGCCGTGTTGCCCGTCTCCCTGGTATCCCACTGGGGATGCTGCTCCAGAAATGTCTTGCACTGCATCAACGCCTGGGGATGGGAGTAGACCACCTGGATATCTTCCATCGATGCCTCTGGCAGACCTAAAAGGACGTGTTCACAGCGGATGATCTGTTCCCCCACGATATAGAGATCATGATCCACCAGAAGATCATAGATCTCGGCCACGATGCCCGCTGTGGAATTTTCAATCGGCAGCACCGCGTAGTCCGCCTGGCTGCTTGCAATGGCATCCATCGCGTCTTTCCAGGTCTGTACGTGAAAACTCTCGATATCTTTGCCAAAAAATTCGTTCATGGCGGCGTAGCTGTACGCCCCCTCCACGCCCTGGAACACCACGCGGGCCTGTTTTTTTGGCAGACCGTCCACCATGCGGTAATCCCGCTCCTCCTCAATGCCGTGCTCTGTCAGGAGCTGGTATTGGAGTTTCCTGCTCATGGACATGACCTGCTGGAACAGTTCCTCCAAGCCAGTCGCATTAAAAGGCGTGTGGGCCAGCTCCCTGGTCTTTTTCAGCTTATCCATCTCCCGTTCCCGGTCGAACACAGACTTTCCCGTCTGTATCTTAAAATCTGCCACCTGACGGCTCACATCCATCCGTTCTTCAAACAATCGGATCATCTCCCGATCGATCCGATCGATCTGATCCCGCAATTTTAGTAGATCCACCATTGCCTCATTCTCCTTTGTCTATATAAAACCCTTGGATCTCGCCCAGAAAAGACAAGGACCCAAAGACCACGACCACACCGTCTCCCCCCGCGCTCTCTAAGGAACGCACGGCCGCCTCCTGTAGAGATGAGGCCACAGATACATGGGGACAGTATCTCCCCGCCGTTTCAGCCAGCTCCCCCGCCGAAAGCGCCCGTGGATTTCCCGGTGTCTCCACCGTGATGACCTCCGCGGCCAGCGGCACTGTGATCGAGGCCACCTGCCCATAGTCTTTATCCCGGAACATCCCCATCACATAGACGATCCTCTTTCCTGCAAAACAATTCTTTACCGACTCTGCCAGCTGCATAGCAGCCTTGGGATTGTGCGCACCGTCTAAGATCACGGCCGGCGCCTCGCGGATCAGTGTAAAACGCCCAGGCCATGCCGCTTTTGCCAAGCCCGCCTGGATCTGTTCCCTGGTGACCGCAAACCCCAGATCCTGCAGCTCCTCCAGCACTTTTATGGCGACCACCGCATTTTCCACCTGGCACCGCCCGGACAACTGGGTGGTGTAGGTCACGCCCTCATAGGTAAAACGCTGCCCGCGCAGATCCTGGCTGATGATCTGCGCCTCCCGGTGATCGGCCACTGTGTAGGGCACATCCTTTGCAACACAGACGCGCGCGATCTCCTGAGCGGCCTCCGGCTCCTGTATGGTGGTGACCAGATGGCATCCCGGCTTGACGATCCCCGCCTTGCACCGCGCGATCTCCCCCAGGGAATCCCCCAGCGCATCCATGTGGTCCATGCTGATCGATGTGAGCACCGCTACTTTCGTGTTTTTCACCAGATTGGTCGCGTCCGTCTCACCCCCCATACCCGTCTCCAGGGCCACGATCTCACAACCCTTCTCCTTAAAAAATAAAAACGCCGCCGCCGTCTCCATCTCAAAAGGCGTCGGATGGGCCAGCCCTTCCCGCTCCATGCCGTCCGCCTCTTCTGCCACCCGGGTAAAGACGAGGGCAAACTCCTCCTCGGAGATCATCTCCCCGTCCACCTCCGTGGTCTCCCGATATTCGAAGATAGGCGGGGATGTGTACCGTCCGGTCCGATGACCGGCCTCCTGCAGCGCCTGGGCCACGTAGGCCAGCACGGATCCCTTCCCGTTCGTCCCGGCCGCATGTACGAAGCTCAGGGTATCCTGGGGGTCGCCCAGACGCTTTAACAATTCCCGCATACCGTCCAGGCCCAGGACCCGGCCGAAACGCTGTATGTCGTCTATATATCTCCTGCATTGTGTGTAATCCATTTTTCTCATACCCTCTGTTCATCTGATGATCTTAAAAAAGAATCTGGCTCGCCAGACTCTCGCGCCGGAGCGCAACTGTATCTCTTGCCTCTAATTATACACAGGAACTTGAAAAAAAACAATAAGCGGATTGGCGGATCAGCTTTGGTACATAAAAAAATAATCTTTATCCTCATCAGATCTGTTTAGGATAACGAAAAAGAGCCTGTTTAACGACTAGCTCTAAAGTCTGCATGATCCACATCATTTCCAATATCTTCTGACTTCTTCCTCCGCTCTTTGCAGCGAAAGACCGTATTTCTCTGCCACACGCTGAATCGTATCTTCTAACGAAAAGCCAACTTCTCTATAAGTTTCAACGGAACCCTCTATCCTGCCCTCTATCTTTATTTCCTCGATCGCTGTACACACATTGACCACCTCCTGACCTTCTGGATATTTTAATCTTGAATCGGTTGTCACATTGATGACTTCTGCCGCCTGCCGTTCCAGATTATGGAAATTCTCATCTTTTTGTACCACTTCCCGCAATCTTTTCTTATCCTTGGAATATTTGATGTACAGCATGACTTCTCTTAAACTTGATCGGAACTCCTGGATCTCTTCCTCTGAAATATCCCCCGGCGCGATCAGATTGACCCTGTAATCCGGCACATACTGCATGAGCGCATCATCCACAAAGGGATACATCTCCCGCAAAGTCAACGGTCCATCCCACTTCTCTGCTGAGTAAAAGATGACCAGCGTCACCACCGGGAGCAGTTTATCTGTTTTATAAAATCCACTCAGATATTCATCTGATGATATATCATGACCGTCTGCATCTTCTTTTCTTTCCCGCTTATGTGATCTTGCCGTTTCCGTCACCTGATGGGCGAGCTGCATAAGATCGTACAGACCATTTTTCACCGGCATAGCGTAATGGATGCCACTCTGGTTCTCTATCCCCAGGATACAATACGCCATATCCCCGTCCGTCATCATCGTCTTCAACACATCTCTATATCTCTGTTCCGGTACACCTGCACCGCCGCTCCCATATGGGACCGTGATTTCCGTGGTATCCAGTCCTTTTAATCTTTCTGGCTTTATCACTTGTCTGCCATGGTACAGATATTTGTTAAACGCATCTGCAAATATTACAGGATCTTGCATATACTCTTTCGTTACCGTATCTTTCTTGCCCAACCTACGACCATCTTTCGTTCTGTACATAAAACAATGCTGATCTTTTGTATTTTTATTATATTGATGGATATGCCCCTGTGTCAATATCCCAGTACGGAAAAATCCGTCTTTCTCATGCTTACTTTGGACATGACCGCAGGATCGTCGCATATGGATGTATTTTTTCTCCCATATGGGAAACAGCTATTAGAAAACGGAGTTTATGACCTATGAAAAATAAATTTCTGCTATGCGGGAGCATCGGCTGGTGCATGGAGATCTTCTGGACGGGCCTGCACTGCCTGGGCGAAAAGGATCTCACCATGATGGGCCACTCTTCCATCTGGATGTTCCCGATCTACGGCCTGGCGGCTGTCATCGGGCCCGTCTCCAAATATCTAAAAGACTTCCCGGCTCTGTGGAGAGGCAGTATCTACACCGTCGGGATCTATTTCACAGAATTCACCACCGGATCTTTGCTGTCTAAATTGCAGATCTGTCCGTGGGATTACAGCCAGGCGGCTCTCAATTACAAAGGGCTGATCCGGTTCGACTACGCACCGCTGTGGTTTCTGGCCGGACTATTTTTCGAGAAAATTCTTTCAGATAATTCTTGAAAAACACTGCTGACTATTATATGATGGTTAAAACCTATGACCATTGAACCATGCTATCAGGAGGTAATCATGAACCATATCATAAGTCCATTAGATCTGTCTGTCGAAGAACTGGATAAACTTTTGGATCTGGCCAACGACATCGAACAAGATCCGGAGAAATACGCCCATGCCTGCGAGGGAAAACGCCTGGCCTCCCTCTTCTACGAACCCAGCACCCGGACACGGCTGAGTTTTGAGGCCGCTATGATGAATCTGGGAGGCAAAGTCCTGGGATTTTCAGAACAGGGATCCAGTTCTGCCACCAAGGGGGAGAGCGTAGCGGACACCATCCGCGTCGTGTCCTGCTATGCCGACATCGCTGCCATCCGCCATCCCAAGGAGGGCGCGGCCCTGGTGGCCTCGATGGCCTCCCAGATCCCGGTCATCAACGCGGGGGACGGCGGACACCAACACCCCACCCAGACCCTGACCGACCTGCTCACCATCCGTTCCATGAAAGGACGGCTTGACAACCTCACCATCGGTCTCTGCGGAGATCTGCGTTTTGGGCGGACGGTCCATTCCCTGATCGAAGCCCTGGTCCGCTATGACAACATCAATTTCATCCTGATCTCCCCGGAGGAACTCCACGTGCCCAGTTATATCCGGGACGGCGTGCTGCGGCAGGATAATGTCACCTACCGGGAAGTGGTCCGTCTGGAGGAGGCACTGCCCGAGCTGGATCTGCTCTACATGACCCGTGTGCAAAAAGAACGTTTCTTCAACGAAAATGACTACGTGCGTATGAAGGATTTCTACATACTGGACGAGAACAAGATGAAACTGGCCGGACCAGACATGCTGGTGCTCCATCCCCTGCCCAGGGTAAATGAGATTTCCGTGGAAGTAGACAAGGATCCCCGCGCCGCTTACTTTAAACAAGCACAGTACGGCGTCTATGTACGCATGGCCCTGATCCTGACGTTACTTGAGATTGCGTAGATCGATACAGATGATTTTTAAGAAAAGGAGTTTTATATGTTAAATGTCGGACAGATCAACGAAGGATTCGTACTAGATCATATCACGGCCGGAAAGAGCATGACCATCTACCATGACTTAGGGCTAGACAAACTGGACTGCACCGTTGCGATCATCAAGAATGCCCGCAGCAATAAGATGGGTAAAAAGGATATCCTCAAAGTGGAATGTGACATCGATACGCTGGATCTGGATATCGTAGGGTTCATCGATCATAATATCACCGTGAATATCGTAAAAGATGCCCAGATCGTAGAAAAGAAAAAACTGCGGCTGCCGTCGAAGATCGTCAATGTGATCCGATGCAAGAATCCTCGCTGCATTACCTCTATTGAACAGGGTTTGAAACAGATCTTTTTGCTCACAGATGAAGAGAAGGAAATCTACCGCTGTAAATATTGCGAAGAGAAATATAGCAAATGATCGTTGCAAAATGGACAGGCCTCTTATGTTGTAGGAGGCCTGTTTGTTTTTTGCACGGATATCCGCAGTCTCATCTAAAATCCAGTACAGTGGGTCCTCCACTCTATCTTCAAAATTTCCATCACTGTTCCTGCTTTTTTCGTGCACTGTACAGACATTGCCATATTACTGACAGTATAGCACACTCCATATGGATACATAAGGGTTTGAAACAGTCCTGCAAGATCCATTCGTCAATATCAGTTTTACCTCTCTGGATTTTTTATCTGCTGAATCTGTCATGATATGCTTTGGCTTTTTGTAGGGATATGCCTTGGCAATCCTGCAACATTTGTATGATGGCATCTGCTGTAAGATCTAACCTCTTCCCCGTCTCTACTATGCCCTTTGCTTCACCTTCTTCTCTTCCAGCTGCTTCACCTTCTGCCCAGGTGTCTCTAAATACTTTGCTCATGAACATATCTGCATCGTCTCCTTCCTTAAATGTTGTATGATCGATCCTAGCGTTCACTGTCCCTACGGCTGTCATGATCACCGTCCTATCGACTGTATAGCTTTTGAGATAGGCCATCACATTTTCTTTTATCTCCTTTGCTGGTCTTTCTGCATCCAATATGCCGTGCAGGCTTATCGCTGCATCCCATGACTTTTCTCCATAGTATACGACCACTGTTATGACTGGCATAAATCTATCGGTCTTTTTCATTCTGGAGAGATATTCATCCCCGGCCAGACTTTTCTCTCTTTTGTATTTCTTTGCATTGTCATCATATTGTTTCTTGTATGTTCCGTAATCGTATCCCATGACGCGCATGGGCATCGCGTAGTCGATATGCTCCTGGGATTCATTTCCCAGCATCATCAATTCTACGCCGTGTGCTGTTGATCTCTTTCGTATCTTAATATTATCACGGGACGCCTGGATGCTCTCTGCATATTTTCTTTGTTCCATCGTGAAGGAATCCTCTGTATCCAAGTCTTCTAATTCTTCGGACTGGATTACTGGTCCGCCTTTGAATAAGACTGCGTTAAATAAATCTGCGAACTGCCCGTTGCCACGCCAATAGTTTTTTAATATCGTATCGGATCTGCTTATGTGCCTTTACGAGGGCAAAAACGGCACAGCCTTGACAGGCTCTGCCGTTTTTTTGTATCTTTATTTAATTGCCTGTCTTTCTCTTCCGTCTGTAGGCTACGCCTGCCGTGATGCCTGCTGTGCCTGCCAGTAATAAGAATAGATAGAACATGATCGGTGTATCATCTTCTGTCTTTGCACCGTTGGAACTCACCACAGTTCCATTGGCGGATGTGGCCGTTCCGGTCGCCGCCGCTGTACTGCCGTTGGTCCCTGTCGTCGTTCCGGTGTTTCCATTGTTTCCATTTGTGGCAGATCCGCCCTGTGCCCCTGGGGTCGTTGTCCCTGTGGGTGCGGTCGGTGTGACGCTTCCATTGCCGGAAGGTGTATCGCCGCCCTGCACGTTCGCCGGCCTGTCGAGGGCTACCACGTAATCGGAAGCGTGGGTGAAGTCATACCGTCCCATACCATCAGATGTCACTTTATTGCTGTCCATCATTTCCAGACGTTCGCGGGTCGGATTGTAATAGTACAAGGTCGAAGCCTTCCCTGCAAATTCATCCCCCAGCGGTATACGCAGGGTCGCCACAAATCCAAACTCCCCACTGTATGCAAGATGGACCTGGACAGTCGCCTTGTTCGGCAGGTATGCATCGATCACATCTGAAGGGATGTTGTCTGTATAGAGCGTGACCACCATATTGATGTCTTTCAGCGTCGTGCCTGTGATGTCCTCGCCACGGATGGTCCATGAGATATCATCTCCCATATGCAGTACAAGGGAAACCTCCCGTCCCTGCAGAGCCTCCTGTACGGAAGCCTGTAATGTCTCTGTGCCATTCATCACGACCGGGATCTCTGTGCCGGACGAAGCGTTGTTGATCGCCTGGATGATATCGCCCCATCCCACTTTGTCATCTTCATTATCAATGAACGGAGCACGCGGGATCACTTCTGTCTCTGTATAACCGCAGACACCACAGATCCTCTGGCGTTCACCCACATCCGTTTTTGTGGGATCTGTCGTGATCACCCATTCTCCCCAGATGTGTTCTGCACACTGTACCAACACTTCCAGCTCAATCTCACGGGCACTGTATTGGCTTGGATCCGGGTTGTAGTAAGCCGGATACGTATGCCGTCCCACTGACGCCATGACTGTCTCTGTATCCTTCCAGCTAAATCCAGGGCCAATATAGACAGAACTTAATTTCTTGCCTTCAATACCAGTCAGATTTTGCGGTATATTTGCTTCATCATATGGAGCATATGTCTTGACGATATTTCCCCTGCCAGTCGCTGCACCGTTTGCCAGAGTGTAGTTTGTCGCACTGTCACCCTCTAATTTGATGGTCGCATCGACTCTCTTATCTTTTCCTACATTCGGACTATCAAAAGCAGCGGTATATGAATAATCCACATCATCCACAGCTCCAGTAAAGTTTACTGAGATTGCTGCATCGGTCGTACCATCGTATACTTTATCTGCAACTGTGATGCTCTCGATTTCAAGTGCCTTTGTCGTAATCTCAGCTGTCGTGGAAGCTGTACTGCCTGTGCTTGTGTAATTGTCCTTGTCACGGCCTGTAATCACTATTTCTTTAGGAGTAACTGTTTTATTTTTCCCAACATTCTTATTATCAAACTGACCTGTTCCGGTAATCTCTATATTGTCGCCCGGAAGAGGATCCCCTTTGAAAGTCACAACCGCATCTGTCTTTCCATCGTACACTTTATCCTCAGCAGTCATTTCAAGATTCAACGTCTTGGGCCGGATAGTCCCTTTAAGGTTAGCATCTTGAGTCAGCTCTACCTCGTAATACAGACTGTCTTTTCCTGTTATCTCTATCGTTCCCAAAAGCTTAACATTCTTGTTTTCTCCAGCATTTTTGTCCGCAAATTCCACTTGCGCCTCCCCGCCTGACAGATCATCTCCAGGAAGTGCACCTTCTATGTCAGCTCTTGCTGTGCCTGCAGTCGTACCATCATACTCTTTGGCATTTACACTCACAGTCCCTTTCACTTTCCGCCGTGCAATCGTACCAAATGATTTCGTATTATCTGCGCCTGTTGCGCCTTCTATTGAAAATCTGACACTTATCACCCTATAAAGGTCATCTTTTTTAACTTGATATGTCGTCGTGCTTCCAGTTCCACTTGCTCCTGGATCTGTAATCTCTGCTCCATCACGCAGCCATACATAAGAAATCCTAGATGGATTGACCTGCGAATTCACTTTCGCTGTCAAAATCTCACCATAACGTCCCTCACCACTCAATGCAATATCCAATTCTGAGCTGCCAATGAACTCTTTCTCATTCTTTACGGACGCGCCTGCTGAATACTTACCTTCTATCGCTGCCGCACGTATCTCTAACTTTCCAACTCCAACTGTCTCTTCCTCTTTCAATTTAATCGTATATATACCATCTGCAGTAAGCGGGGTCACTGGAATAAAAAGCTTACTATCATCCCCCGGATCATTCGTACGATACTCATAAGCAACACCAGGAGTTCCTTTAAAAGTAACTGTAAAGTTTTGTGTATCCTCTTCTGTAATCTCTGGTCTATATTCATCTGGGCATGGTGTCAAGCCGACAGGATAATCTACTTCTTTACTTATTTCACCAGATGACGCCTCACTCGTCACTTTACAAATAATCGTATACTCAATATACTCCTCTAACAAGTCCGAATCCGTAGGTATCTGAAACTCAGGGCTGTCAAGCTGAGGAGAAATCCGACTTGCAGATCCATTCCCCTTCTTTTTAAACCACTCATAATGTACTTTACCAGGACTATCAGGCTCTCTGATCTTCGCATCTGCTACAACTATATCACCGGGAGCAATGCCAGAGAGTAGTTTGGGATTACGATCTTTATCAAGTAAACTAAACTCTATTGAACCTCTTAAAGGCTGATTTAATGTTGTAAACTGATATGCATAGAATATGTTAGGTTCCTCGGCTTTATCCAATGCCGACCCCGGATCATCATCCGCCACAGGTCTTATATATTGTGCTTGATTGCCTGCAATATCTTCAATGACCATATAGAGATTATATGTCGTACTTGGAACAATGCCCGTTATATCAACCCGTCCGCCTTCAAATTCCTTTCCTGCTTCGATCTGTCCAGGTGTAGGTGGATTTCCTCCCTTCGGTTGTGAAATCCTTGTGCACCGCCATATACCACTCCCCTGTTTCCCATCAGAAACATCAAACAGAAACGATGCATTGTCCGCACCGGGATTTTCATCCTTTACAGACAATATTTGGGGATAATTCTGATCCACATTAAAGTCTTTTACAGTCGCAGTTCCTATCTCTCCCTCTCTATTCTTAACATATATTGGATAATTGTCTTTATCCCAGAAGAAATCCTCTCCACATTCAAGTTTTGAAAGCCAATTTTGGGAATCTGCCCATTCTTTAACAGTAGCTGGAGTTTCTGGTGAGGGTATATAAAATATAGTATGATCAGGAACCTCAACAGTAATTTTTCCATGGGAGGCATTGTACCACTTCCGTTGATCATGTCCTGGAACAGAATCATTTGTACCTGAGTCTGTTTTCACAATCGGGGTTACATTTTGCTCTCTCATTGTGACATTAAAATGAATAGTTATTGTACATCTATCCGCATTAGTATACTTAACTTTTTCCCCTTCTTCAAGTTCATACTTTACCACATAATCAAATTGAACTCCTGAACCTGACGGATAAAGTATGCTGTCACCTGTATCGGATCCATCTTGCCATTCCCATGTGCCATCTGTAACAACTCTACCACCTTCATTCGTTGGCCTATAAGCACTGAGATAGCTATTGATGTCATCTCCACCAATAACATCTGATATCTTCTGTCCTGCATAAGCATCTAATCCTAGATTCGATGCTGAAAGCGACAGATTACCTTGCACAATCCTATGATCAGCTGTTTGCCCAGGCGATCCTGGATACAACGTTGTACCTGTAAATTTCGCATATAGATAGTATCTCTCATTCACCTTAATCCGTGAATCCTTAATATTCACCTCAAAATCCGCAGGATAACTAAAATCTCCTCCAGTATCTGCTCCATGAGCCACTACATCTCCACCTATATAGATTTTTTCGCCTGTCTCAGGATTATCCCCTACTTTTAACAAATAACAATTCACGCGCCACGGTGTCTTTTCAATGTCAGTAGAACCCTCAGGAAAATCGGGTTTATACGTGTCATCTTTTGTATCCCCCTGAAACGTAACTACTGCATGAACCATCAGACTATCACCATAATTTATATTATCTGTTTCCCCAATTCCCTTTATCGTAATCGTCGTACCAGTTTTATACTTTTCTCCTGATCCTCCAGGCGTTTCATTCGCTGTCACAGTAGCTATTCCATCTTCCTGCCCTTCTTCCTCTACTGCAACTCCATCATCCTGTCCCATAACCTTCGCCAATGCCTTACCCGCTTTTTGCAGAAGGCTTGGTTTTTCCTTTTCCGCCGCCTCTGTCTCTGCCGAGGCCACCGCCTGATCTGCCGGTTTTTCTTCCGATGGCTTTTCTTCTGATGATCCCTCTTCCGATGATCCTTCTTCCGACTGACCGGATTGTTCCTGTTTTATCGTACCCGTGCCGTTTGTATTGATCTTCGATACATCCACACCGTCGGCCACGGCCACTTTCGCTCCATCAGATATATCCAGCTCGCCGCCACTCTGCACCAGATGATCGATCATCCCCTGGGTGAGATCCAGGTCGCCGTAAGCCGTTCCCTTTCCATTCTGGACCAGGACGCCTTTTGTGATCTTCATATCGCCCACGGAATCCGCCATCAGTATGGCATTTCCGTTGAGGACGCTATCCTTGCTGTTGATCGTACCGGCGTCGATCACGCCGCCGCCTATCTCCACTTTTGTACCCGTGCCGCCGACTCCGGCGCCGATGCCGCCAGACGCTGTGATCGTACCGCCCACGATATTGATCTTGGAACTGCCCATCCCGTCCGCACCGCCGATGGCCGCGCCGCCGTTCCCGGCTGTGGCCACCAATGTACCGCAGTCAGCGCCGCAGATATGGCTGGGACTGATATTCCCGCAGGTGATCTTCAGCTGTCCGTATTTACTGGTACTCCCATTGTATGTACAGTTCTTCTGTATAGCCGCCGCACCCGTTCCAGCCTGGAGGGTATTGGTGCCCTCGAGGGTCAGTGTCACATCCCCTGTGGAATCATCCGCGATCCAGATCGGGCTCTCCCCGGCTTCTGTCCGGATGATACTGGCGTTGGACAGGACGATATTGGCATTCGCCCCTGACGCGATCTCGATGGAATGTTCCCGGCTGGATCCTGTCACCACGTACCGGGAGCTGGTCTTTGTCACAGGATTGCCATCTGTGTCGTACCCGGAGACTTCCGTCCCGGTTATACGGATATTTCCCCGGCTGATATCCAGCACCACGCTGTCTTTCACAGCCTCAGGATCCGCGCTGTAGACCTGGGATCTCTTTGTGTTCTTCTGGGTGTCTGACTGTGTGTCCTCCTCATCATCGCTGTCCCCTTTGAACAAGTCTCCGAAGCTTTTAAACACGGAAGCCCCTGCCACTGGCGACTGGACTGCCGCTGACACCCCTGTCGTATTACATGCCAAGGCCGCAGCCAGTACTACGGCCAGAAACTTTTTTCTCATAAAACCATGTCCTCCCTTTGACTGTCGCTTCTCTATCATATTCCATGAGTTCTTATATATCTATACTGCCAAAAAGCCTTCTCATCAATTCGACAGTCCCTATCTTTTATGTCGGCATTTTTTACTGATAACTTAAGGCTACTGGGCGATAAATGTCTGTACACTCACCTCGGAGAGATTGCCCGCCTTGTCGGCTGCCACGACGAAGAGCTGGTAGCTCTTCCCTTCCTCCAGGTCTGTGTAGGTAAATTCGCCGACCGCGTTGTCCTTTGTATCCTCATTTTTTATCAGTGCCGCCCGTCCCATTGTCTTAATGGACGATTTCGGCTGTACCAGGCAGTAGAAATGCCGGGTGCCGCTGACCTGCTCGGTCCGGCTGGTGTCGTCCTTCGCCTTTGCCCGGATCCGCATACCGCCGGAGACGTGCATGACCGTCACGCTGTCCACGATAGGGGGGAGGCTGTCGATGTTCAGACGGATCGTCTTTACGCCTGTGGTCAGGTTCGTGCCTGCTTCCCGCAGATAGTATTCATAGTCCCCGGAGCCGCCGTCGTCCGCCACCACCAGCTCTTCCACCCAGCCCACGGACTTGCTGTGGAACGCCTGGTAACCGTCCGGCGCTTCCAGGACGATGTTCCCTTTATACCACCCGTTGGCCCCGTCCGGCTCTGTGGGAGATAGGATCTTGACTTTCTTGTCTGTCTCCAGATAGGACATTTCCGGGAGGATCTTCACGCGCACCTCCTGCCGGGTGGAGTCCTCGGGCGTGAATACTCTTGTATAGGAAGTCGTCCCGTTTACAATGGGATATGTCTTGTCTGGATCTTCCTCCGCGGCCCAGCTCCATGTCCCGGGGACGCCGCCCTCGATGGCCTGGTCGGTCACTTCCAGCTGGTTCAGCGTCTGGCCGTAGATCCCTTTCGCAAAGGGTGCCTGGGCATCTTCATCGTCCCCGTCCTCCGGCTGCACCAGACGGGTCTCTTTGACCTCTTCGTCTTCTTTCCCCCCGTACACTGTGCCGCCGTCCGTCCGTCCGCTGGAAATGCTGCTGTTGGAGGATGTCTCTTCCGGCACACGCAGGGTGTTCTGGACCGTCCAGGCGACGCCCTGGGGCAGGATCAGACGGCCGCCGTCCTCCCGGGTGAGTTTTACATCTTTTAAGATCCCTGTGACGGCATCCTTGTTGACGGTCACCGCGCCGTGGATCGTCCCTGCGTTCCCGCCCAGGACAAGCCCTTTGTAGACAGTCACACCGCCCAGGGAACCGGCCTCCACGATACAGTCACCGTTGATGGAATTGCTCTCGCTGCCGTCCACGCCGCCCAGGGCTTTATTTCCCTCACCGGCCACGGCGGTCACCTGGCCGCCTGTGATCTGGATGTTGCTGCCCTCGCAGAAATAGCCGCCCCCGATGCCTGCGCCTCCATAACCGCCGCTGGCTGTGATCAGACCGCCCTGGATCTGGATGCGGTTGGCCTTGCGGCCGTCCCCGCCCCCGATGCCCGCGCCTCCGTTCACACCGGTGGCGATCAGTGTGCCGCAGTCCTCATCGCAGATGTGGCCCTCCTCCCGGTAACGCTCGCAGCGGATGATCAGCGTCCCGCAGTCGCAATCGCTGCCGCCCCGGACACAGGTGGTCTGATTACAGCCTTTCTCCAGGCCCGCGCAGTGGGAACCGCCTTTGAGCACATTGCTGCCCTTTAGGACCACGGTCACGTCGCCCTCGGAGGCATCCTC
Organism: Clostridia bacterium; assembly: GCA_910575625.1. Taxonomy (GTDB): domain Bacteria; phylum Bacillota; class Clostridia; order Lachnospirales; family Lachnospiraceae; genus MGBC164599. The sequence goes on along the minus strand of CAJTFD010000010.1, from coordinate 139,235 downwards.
GATCTCCAGCGCGTGTGCGTCGGTGTCCACCTGGCTGATGTTGACGTTGTCCAGGAGGATCTCTGTGGTGACACCCGCTTCTATCGTGATAGAATATGTATCTGTCTCCCCAGTGATATGGTAGCCGTCCCGGTTGACCTCGGTCACCTGCTGCCCCTGGGGTGTGGTCCCGCTGATCCGCGAGGTCCCGATCGTTATGTCGCCTTTGCTTATATCCAGCTCTGTCTTCTCGGCCGTCTGCATCTGCACCAGACCGCTTGCCGCCTGACAGTCTGCGGCCGACGCCAGCAGGACACAGGCCGCCGATGCCAGCAGGACTGTCAGGGACCGACATATCTTCCTATATCTATCACATCTATATCTACATCTGTATCTATGCATGCCGCTCTCAATCCTTTGGAAATATATGTATTTACCACAAGCAGCACGATAAGCCGGGTTTTGTCGTTGGGTGATCATCTATCTAGGCCTGCCGTTGCCGGCAGGCTCCAGCGGCCCACCTGAGGACGCGGCGGGCAACCGCATGGTCCTCTATTCGGCCTTGCTTCAGATGGAGTTTACATGTGCCTTGGCTGTTACCAGCCAAGCGGTAGTCTCTTACACTGCCTTTCCACCCTTACCCGGAGCCGATCGTACCGGCCCCGGGCGGTTTATTTCTGTTGCACTGGTCTGGGAGTCGCCTCCACCGGACGTTATCCGGCATCCTGCCCTGTGAAGCCCGGACTTTCCTCACCTGGCGCCTTTCGGTCCTGCCAGCCGCGATCACCTGTGCTGCTTGTGGTATTCTTTATTTTAGCACGATCTGCCTTGTATGTAAATCAGGGAATTTATACATGGAAACAACTCCCCCCGACGAACTCCCGCAATATGGAATTTGTGGGTATGGCCTCGCTGGGCACCGGTACAAAGTAGTCAAAGAATTTCAGCAGCCTCTTCGCCTCGCTGTACTCCGGCTGGTCTTTCTCGATGCCGAAGAGCAGCGGTTCCGCATAGACCTTCAGGCAGGCCAGCTCATAGATCAGCGCGGAGTTGAACATCACGTCCGCCTCCTCCTGGAAGGGGAAGATATAGTTTTCTTCGCCCCTGCGCACGGAATCCCACATGGCGATCGTCTGGGCGGCGGATGAACCCCGCGTCCTGGCGTCCCGGATGATCCGGCGGATGAGACGGGTATCTGTGGCCGGGATCCGGTTATGTTCGTCCACGTTTAAGCTGGTCAGGGCGCTGATGTAGATCTTATATTTACTCTCTCTGGGCACGCTGCGGCAGAGCTTGCCGTTGAGCCCGTGGATGCCCTCGATCACCAGCACGTCTTCTGGGCCCAGCTGTAAGTAATTTCCTTTGTACTCCCGCTGGCCTGTTATGAAGTTAAAGCTGGGCAGTTCCACCCGCTTTCCTTCCAGGAGTTCCATCATATCCTGGTCGAACTGTTTTACATCCAGGGCTTCCAGGCACTCGTAATTCTTGTTCCCGAACTCATCCAGGGGCGTTTCCTCCCGGTTCAGGAAATAGTTATCCATACCGATCGGATGGGGTTTCAGCCCGTAGGCAGTCAGTTGGATGGACAGCCTGTGGGAGAACGTGGTCTTTCCCGATGAGGACGGCCCCGCAATCATGATCAGCTTCTTCGTGCCCCCCGTGGCGATCTCTTTGGCGATCTGGGAGATCTTGGCCTCGTGGAATGCCTCCTGGACCAGCAGCACGTTCTGCAGACCCATCTGGGTGATCTGGTTGTTCAGCTCGCCCACGTTGGAGATCTCAAGCCTGCGGCCCCACTCTTCCGATTCCTTCTGCACCTGGAAGAGTTTCGGCTGGGGGTTGAAAGCCGGGAGTGTCTCCGGGTCTTTGCGCGTGGGCAAAAGGAGCACGAATCCCTCGTCGTAGGGGATCAGGTCAAACTGCTGGATGTAGCCGGTGTGATACGCCATGAACCCATAGAAATAATCTTCAAATTCGCCGATGCTGTAGATGTTCACTTTAGAGACACGGCGGTATTTGAACAGTTTTTCTTTGTCGTGCATCCGGTGCTGGCGGAAGATCTCGATCGCCTGGTCTGTGCTCACCGAACGCTTTTTAATAGGAAGACATGCGTCCACGATCTGGTGCATCTGCTCCTTGACTTTTTCCAGAAAAGCCTCGTCCACATGCACAGAACCCTCCAATGTAAAATAAAACCCAGATCCGATCGAGTGATGGATCACCACATTGTCAACGCCATCGTTCCCGGCCAGACGGTAGATCGCTTTGAGCATGACCAGGCAGGCGCTCCGCTGATATGTATTGTGCCCGGCCTCATCGGCCATGGTCACGAAGGTAATGTCCGCGTCTTTTTTCAAGGTCTTGTGGAGTTCCCGGAGTTTTCCGTTTACCATCATCAGCATGATGGGGTATTTCTGGGAATCCTGGTACTCCTTGGCGATCTCGGCCAGGCAAATGCCGTAGTCGTAAGTCTTTTTTTTCCCGTTGATCGTTGCTGTTACTGTCTGTCGCTCCATCTTATCTCCTCCTTGTCATCATCATAGCTCGGCTCATCTGCCCCATAAGATCTGATGTCGATCGCTTTAGAGTTCCACAAAAGGAATGTGCTTCTTGGCACAGCCCAAGGTGAGCTGTGGGAACATCTTTTCCAATCCATCTTTCGTATGCTCGATAAAGAAATACTCCGTCCCGTAATGTCCGGCATCGATGATGCACAGCCCCTGATCCGCTGCATCCAGCGCCGTATGGTGGTCGATGTCACCAGTGATCAGGACCTGTGCACCGCTTGAAACCGCACTCGTGACCATGCTCTTGCCCGCGCCGCCTGAGACGGCTGCGCGATGGATCATCTTTTTTAGATCCCCGCATACCTTTACCCCAGGAAGGTCAAAGCGCTCCTTGACAAAACGGGCACAGCTCTCAAGATCCATGGCCGGCTCCAGCATGCCCACCCGTCCGATCCCCCGGGGATGGCCCTCCTGGTCCTCGCCTGTCACCATCAAAACTTCTGTATCTTTGAGCCCCAAAAGTTTTTCGTTGATATCCGCCATCGCCAGTACGTCAAAATTCGTGTGCATGGCGTAGCAGGCCGTGTGGCTCTCCGCCAGGGCAAGGATCTTTTTTCCGATGAAATCCTGGTCGTTGACCCGCTTGATGCCCTGGAAGATCATCGGATGGTGGGTCACGATCAGATCTGCTCCCCAGCCGATCGCCTCCTCTAAAACCTCCCCTGTAAGATCGAGGGCCACGAACACCTTCTCCACATCTGCGTCCATCCGCCCCACGAGGAGTCCCACATTATCCCAGGACTCCGCACAGGAAGGAGGGTATGCCCTCTCCAATCCCTCGATCACTTCTCTACATGTCAAACCCATATCTTTCCCGCACCTCCTGCACGTACTCTTTTTCCCGGCGGACCTGGGAGAGACGCTCTGAAGCCCGGCCGCTCCCCGCCCGGCACAGTCCCTCCTCCAATCGGTCCAGCCTCTCTTCTTCTCTGTACAGATATCCCCTCAGTATCGGATGCCGTCCCGCCAGCAGATACTTCCCATAACGGTATTCCGCATCCTCCCAGTCCTGCCCGTTTTTCTCAACACCAATGGAAGAAAGCCGCATCATCGGGTAGAACTTTCCGTCCTCCTTTACCATATCTTCGTCCACGACAACGAAGGGCAGACCCTGCAAAAACCTCCGGAAATGCTCCACCTCCGACTGTGGCTGCAAGATCAGTTCCTCCACATCGGCAAGCTGCGCGGCCCCTCTTGATAAGATCCTCTCCATCAACGGCCCGCCCATGCCTGCGATCACCACGGTCTGGGCCTCTTTCGGCCGCAGGGCATCCAGACCGTCACTCAACCGCACCTCTATGTAGTCCAAAAGCCCATGTGCCGCGATATTCTCCTCGGCCCGGGAGAGCGGGCCAGGACGGACATCCATAGCGATAGCTCTTGGTATATGACGCTGCTGTATCAGATAGATGGGCAGATATCCGTGGTCGCAGCCTATATCTGCCACTGTATTTCCCTGTTTCACCAATGCGGCGAGAGCCGCAAGCCTTTTTGAGATCCGTATCATCATCGTATCCTGATCTTATCTAATCCAGATAATCCTTTAACTTCCTGCTCCGGCTGGGGTGGCGCAGCTTGCGCAGAGCTTTCGCCTCGATCTGGCGGATGCGCTCACGGGTCACGTTGAATTCCTGGCCCACTTCCTCCAGGGTCCGCGCCCGGCCGTCATCCAGCCCGAAGCGCAGCCGCAGCACTTTCTGCTCCCGCTCCGTGAGAGTCCCCAGCACTTCCACCAGCTGTTCTTTTAAAAGGGTAAATGCCGCCGCGTCCGCGGGCACCGGCACGTTGTCGTCCTGGATGAAATCGCCCAGATGGCTGTCTTCCTCCTCGCCGATCGGCGTTTCCAGTGACACCGGCTCCTGTGAGATCTTCAGGATCTCCCGCACCCGGTCCACGGACATGTCCATCTCCTCGGCGATCTCCTCCGGCGTTGGTTCACGCCCCAGCTCCTGCAGCAGCTGTCGGGACACACGGATCAGCTTGTTGATCGTCTCCACCATATGGACGGGGATGCGGATCGTGCGGGCCTGGTCGGCGATGGCCCGGGTGATCGCCTGCCGGATCCACCAGGTGGCGTAGGTGCTGAATTTGTAGCCCTTGCGGTAATCGAATTTTTCCACGGCTTTGATCAGACCTAGATTTCCTTCCTGGATCAGGTCGAGGAAGAGCATACCCCTGCCCACGTAGCGTTTGGCGATGCTCACCACCAGACGGAGATTGGCTTCTGCTAATTTTTTCTTTGCTTCCTCGTCGCCCTCCTCCATCCTCTGGGCCAGCTTGATCTCCTGTTCCGCCGTCAGCAGGTTCACTTTCCCGATCTCTTTTAAATACATGCGCACAGGGTCTTCGATACTGATCCCCTCGGGCACAGACAGATCGATCTTCTCTATATCTACTTCGTCTTCCTCCTTCAGCTTTACTTCATCATCATCGTCCAGGATCAAGGGTTCCGGATCCCCCTCGGTGATGCGCAGAACATCAATGCCGCTGGCTTCCAGAAAATCAAAGACCTTCTCGATATGATCCGGCTCCAGCGGAGTGTCCTTGAAGAAATCGTTGATCTCCTGGTATTCCAGCACGTTTTTTTTCTTCTTCGCCAGCTCCAGGAGCTCTACAAGTTTCTCACTGAATTTCCCCATGTTTATTTCCATCGGTGTTCCATCCTTCCATATGTTGTTTATATTTTATCCTTATTCAAAAGAAATATGCAATTGTCCACGATCCATTTTCAGCTTCTTCAATCCTATTTCTTTATCCATGTTCTCCTGTAGGCCTTTGATATCCCCTGGCTTTAGATTTTTCCGCTGTTCTTGCAGGCTGTCCTCCAAAATACGCAATAATGTGTCTGTAAGCGCCTTGCCCTCCCCTCTGTGGAGTTCCGCAGGCAGGTCGCCGTTTAAGACGGAGGCCACCTTCTTTCGCTCCTCCTCGTCCTCGAACTGATCCCAGACACGGACCGGCGTGAACGTCCCCTCCCTCTCCTGCTGCTCATAGAGGAGGCTGGCCGCTTTCCGATAGGTCGGCGTTGTAAAATCCTCCGGCTTCAGATATGCCGAGATCTGGCCGAAGATCTGCGGCTGTTCCACCATCCAGGCCAGCATCAGCTTCTGCGCCCGCTCCCGCGCGCTCTCCCCCTCCGCCTTCTTCCTGGATGTCTCAGAGGTTGTGCGGATCTTTGGACTCTTTGGCACGCCCGCGCCGGTGAGCGCCAGGCTGTTGACCATCTTGTGGAGCTGCTCTTTGGCGATGCTGTACTGGCGTGCGACAGCCTCTATGTAATTGTCCCGCTCCAGGTCCTGGGTAAATTCCAGCAGCCGCTGGGCCACGGCCCGGTAAAAGTCTGTCTTTCCCTGGGGATCTGACAGGTCATGCTCCCGCTCCAGCATCTGGATCTGGAACATGAAACTGTTCTGGGCCCCATCCAGCCGTTCCTGGAATTTTTCCGGCCCTTCGTTTTTGATAAACTCATCCGGGTCTTTATGGGGGCTTAAGTTTACCACTCTGGCATGGAGTCCCGCCGCACGCAGGAGCGGGATCCCCCGCAGGGCCGCTTTCACCCCGGCTTCGTCGCTGTCGTAGATCAGCAGCACCTCCTCCGTGTAACGTTTCAGCAGACTGGCGTGCCCGGTGGTGAGTGCCGTGCCCAGGGAGGCCACCGCGTTGGTAAATCCCGCCTGGTGCATGGAGATCACATCCATATAGCCCTCGCAGATGATGATGTTCCTGCGCCGGGACGACCGCGCCCGGCTCAAGCCGTAAAGATTCCGTCCCTTGTCGAAGATCTTCGTCTCCGGGGAATTTAAATATTTGGGCTTGCCGTCCCCCATCACGCGCCCGCCGAATCCGATCACCCGGTTCTGCACGTCCGTGATCGGGAAGATCACCCGGTTCCAGAATTTATCATACATCCCACGCCGCTCATCCACCTGGAACAGGCCGCTGTCCCGCAAAAGCTCATCGGAGTATCCCTTCCCTTTCAGATAGCGGTACAGCCCCGCCCCGGTCTTCTCCGCATAGCCTAAGCCAAACTGATGGATCGTCTCCGCCGTGAGTCTGCGACTGTCAAGATATGCCCGGGCCTGGGCGCCGCAGTCCTGTTTCAGCTGGTAATGGTAATACCCGGCGGCCTGCTTCTGGATCCCCAGGAGCATACTCTTATGATCCCGCCTCGCCCGGTCCTCTCTGGACTCCTCCACCACCGGGAGCTCCACGCCCGCCTGCTGCGCCAGGTGCTGCACCGCCTCCGGAAAGCTGTAATTTTCATACTCCATCAGGAACGCGTAGGCGTCGCCGCCCGCCCCGCAGCCAAAGCAATAGTACATCTGCTTGTCCCGGTTTACGGAAAAAGAGGGGGATTTCTCATTGTGGAACGGACAGAGGCCAAAATATGAACTCCCCTTCTTCTGCAGTTTTACATATTGGGAGATGACATCCACGATGTCACTCCGCGCGCGGACCTCCTCGATGATATCCTCCGTATAACGCATCTCTACCCTCCATTAATAGACCGACCAGCACTTCGGCACAAATATCTGGTTGAATTTATCCATCGAATACTGATCTGTCATACCCGAAATGTAATCACACACCACACGCTCCACCGGCTCTCCCTGGTCTGCGATCAGCTCCCGGTACTCCCTGGACATCTCCACCGGATGCTCCATATAATAATGAAACAGTCCGATCAGCATATCCGTCGCCTTCTTCTCCTCCTTCTTCGCAACAGGGTTCCGGTACACGTTCTGGAACATGATCGCACGCAGGTCCATCATCGCCTCCTCGATGTCCTGGGACATGCAGATCCGGTCCTTCCCCGTGCTGTTGTCCACGATGTCGTGGATCAATGTGTTCAGACGCTCCTTCGTGTTATAGCCCAAGGTCATCCGCAGGGTGATCGGGATATCGTCCTCCGTGAGCATCCCCGCCCGCTGTGCATCGTCCATGTCGTGATGTATGTAGGAGATCTTGTCGCACAGCCGCACGATCTGGCCCTCCAGCGTATGCGGCGTGCCGCTGGTCCGGTGATTCGCGATGCCGTCCCGGACTTCCCAGGTCAGGTTCAGCCCCCGGCGGCCCCGGCCCTTGCTCTCCAAGACCTCCACCACGCGCACGCTCTGCTCATTATGGGCAAATCCCTCCTGGCTCACCTGGTCCAGCGCATGCTCCCCCGCATGCCCAAACGGCGTGTGCCCCAGATCATGTCCCAGCGCGATCGCCTCCACCAGATCTTCATTTAAGCATAATGCCTTGGCGATGGTCCTGGCCGTCTGCGAGACTTCCAATGTGTGCGTCAGCCGGTTCCTGTAATGGTCCCCCTGGGGGGCCAAAAACACCTGCGTCTTATCTTTCAGCCTGCGGAAAGACTTCGAGTGCAAGATCCGGTCCCGGTCCCGCTGGTACACCGTGCGGATATCACACTCCTCCTCCCGCCTGTCCCTTCCCCTGGAATCCCTGCTGTGGGAAGCGAACGGGCTCAAGATCGCGATCTCCCTCTCTTCAAGGCTCTCCCGTATATTCATAGACTCCTCCATCCTACAGACCCGATACACAGCTCCATGGTGTGACAAAAAATCCTCTATAATAATATATTCTACATATATAAGATATTTCCTCTTTTCCCTAAAAAAATATAAAAAACATATTGACGGATGGACTGATAGGTGCTATAATAATTTTCGTTGCAGGGAAAACTTCATAAACAGCAACATGCGGAAGTGTCGGAACTGGCAGACGAGCAAGACTAAGGATCTTGTGGCATTCGTGCCGTGTGGGTTCAAGTCCCATCTTCCGCATTTTTTGACCAATATTGCTTAGAGTATATGAAATGTAGGATGATGAGATCCCTACTCAGCAGACAGCGCTGGGTAGGGATTTTTTCAATAGGTTTTTCTATAAATTTAGTCAGATATATGTGGATCTTTACTGAAAAGGAGGATATACAATGGCGCAACATACAAAAACGATCTATACGATCAGCGATATATACGCTTTACCAGACGGTGAACGGGCAGAGCTGATAGACGGCCGCGGCTGCAACGGCGCACCCGACTGGATCATCGAGATCCTTTAAAACGGATTGTCAATGTCTACGTTCTTTAGACACTGGATTTCAAATTTCAGTTGCTTTCTTCCCCAATGTCATATAAACTAGAATATGATCAAGGATCCTTCACAAACATACAAATGGAGAGAAAATATGATTTCAGATAAATTATACCAACTTGCATTTGAATATAAAAAGACAAAGCTCTGGAAGAAACTATGGGACACGGATCTGTTCGCCATGCAGCCCCCCGACGGCCCGATCTGCTACATCTGCGTCATGGGCGCGGCCGGGGACCACTGCGCCATCGGAGCTTATATCGGTGAAGAAGGACTGCGCAGTTTCATGAGTGTCGCCCGGACGGATCCTTCGTCCATACCGCCGATCAAGCTCCAGGAATATTTCCTCCAGCAGGACTGCCTGCAATGTTCTTTTGAAAATAAGGACGAGCTCTCCAACGAAGAGCACGAGGAGGCGAAGGCCTACGCCCTCAGCCACGGGATACGGATCGCCGGCAAAAAAGCCTACCCCCAGTTCAGGAGATTTACGCCGAACCATCTCCCCTGGCATCTGCAGATGGAACAGGAACAGGACCTGCTCTGCCAGGTCTTGGAGTCCGCCCTTGCCCTCTCCCGTCTCTTAGAAGACAGTTTCCCGGAAGACCTGGGGTTCCAGAGTGTATACGACAACCCAGAAGAGATCCCCCTGCTGGAATACCAGGACGGCAGCTACGTCCTCAAAAAAACCAAACTGCCGCCGGAGACCCCCGCAGCGATCCCCACGCCGACGGCCCGCAATGACATCGGCATCGCAAGCCTGAAACGGATCAAGAAAAACGGGATCTGGGAATGTGAGATCATCCGCTTCCCCCAGCCAGTCCAAAATGCCTCGGAAGAGATCCCCTATTTTCCCGTCACCCTGCTGGCCGTGGAATCTTCCACCGGGTACATCCTGCAGGTGCCCCCCGTCGTCAACTACGAGGAAGACCCGGAGCACCTTTTGAACCTGTTCATCGAAGCCCTGGTAAATGAAAACGTCCGTCCCGTCAAGATCAAGGTCCGCGATGCGCGCACCCACGCCTTTGCCAAACCGCTGTGCGACCGGTTGAAGATCCCCCTCAGCACAGATGAGGATATGCCCGCGCTGGATGATGCCGAGGCGGATTTCATGGCGCATTTTAACATGAACGAAGAGGAGCAGATGGACAACCTCAATGAGATCCTAGATAACCTGTTGGAAATGGGCGATGCACAGCTGCGCACACTGCCAGACGAAATGCTCAGCATCTTTCAGATGCTCTCTGAACAGGAAGATCTGCCCGGCGGCCTGCAGGAAAAACTGCAGACCCTCCTCTCTCCCAAAGATGCCATGAAAACAGATACGTTCAAAGTAAACCGTGGAAGACCTAAGAAAAAACCAAAGCTTTCCGGCCCGCCCCATTCCTATGTGATCAGCGTCTCGCTGGGGACCGGCTGTTACCGTCACATACAGATCGCAGGCGATGCAGCCTTGTTTGAACTGCACGGCGCGATCCTGGACGCTTTCGGATTTGTGGACGACCATGCCCACGCTTTCTTCATGGACAACATCAGCTGGAGCGACTACGACTGCTATTATGTGGACGGGATCGAGAGCTATTACCGGACCACCGACAGATATACCCTGGACCAGGCGGACCTGCATACAGGGATGAAATTCAAATATATCTTTGATTTCGGCGATGAGTGGACGTTCCAGTGCAAAGTCCTCCGGATCGCGGCAGAAGCATGCCCCCGCCCTGTGATACTGAAGACAAAAGGGGATGCGCCCAAACAGTATGGCGATCAGGATGACGATGGATGGGATGATTGAGTTTTCATCTTATATCTTATCCCTTATCCTTCCGGACCATCTTTATGATCAGGAACAGGCAAAGCAGGATCAGGAACGACAGCACGCCGATGATCGCATAGTAAACTTTTTTCTGTCCCTCCGCCACCGGACGGACGTCCAGCAGTGAACTCTCATCCTCCTCTGAAATGCCCTGCGTGGGCGCAAGCTCCCCTGACGCGGCCTCGGGATCTGATACCGAGGCCGTGGCCGCAGCCAGGGCCGTCCCCACCGGGATCCCCTGATACAGATATTGGCTGGCTATCAGATCCCCCTGGGGCGTATCCTGGCTCTCTATATCTTCCGCCGTGGCATCCGCCGGGACATAGGCATAGCCTCCCTCCTGGGTCTGCTCCGGATCTGTCATCTGTAGCTTCTGGAATTTCCCATATCCATAATCAAATAATTTTGCCGTATCGTCCACCACCGCCGCCTCCTGGGACTGCATCACCATACAGATCAGCGTGATGTCCTTTTTTTTACAGGCCGTCACCAGGGTATTGCCCGCCTGGTCCGTGCTCCCGGTCTTCCCGGCAAACACACCTTTATAATGATACGGCCCGGGCATGAGCATGGCGTGATGGTTCCCCAGCTGTCTGGCCTCCCCATTCATATTCGTGGGCGGGATCTCATAGGATGTACTCCCGCTGATCTTGCAAAAAGTCTCATTCTTGATCGCTGCCCGTAGGATCAGAGCCATGTCGTAGGCTGATGTGTAATGGTCATCGTCATGCCATCCATTTGCATTGGCAAAATGACTGTCAGTACAGCCCAGTTCCGCCGCCTTCTGGTTCATCATCTCGGCAAATTTTTCCACGCTGCCCGCCACGTGTTCCGCCACCTGGGAGGACACCTCGTTGGCCGAGGCCAGAAGCATGGCGTAGAGGCACTGCTCCATAGTCAGGACCTCCCCCATCTGCATACCGATATTGGCACTGTCCGGCGTGACCTCAGCCGTCCCGGTCTCCGTGAAGACCACCTCCTCGGACAGATCACAGTTCTCGATCGCAATCAGCGCCGACAGGACCTTGGTGGTACTGGCCGGGTACATATGCTGGTGCATCTTTTTATCATATAGGACCGTCCCCGTGGAATCCTCGATGAGCACCCCGGTGGTCTCCACGATCTTGGGAGCTTCGGGCCACCCCGGGATCTGATCTGACGATACTGCATAGATTTCTGTGCTCCCCGCCATAAAGAGCAGCAGGAATACGAGCACATGACACAGAGATTTTCGCATCCGTCCTCCCCTCCGCTCACATGATCACTTCCAGATAGCGTTTCAGCGCGTCCTGCCAGGATGGGAGACGGCGGAACCCTTCCGCATCCAGTTTCCCTTTGTCCATACGGCTGTTGTGGGGCCGTTTCGCCTTGGCCGGATACTCATCCGCGGTGATCGCTGTCACTTCCATGGGGATCCCCGCCTGTATAAATATTTCTTTTGCAAATTCATACCAGTTGCAGATACCCTCGTTGGTGGCATGGTAGATGCCATAGCGGTCCGTCTCCATCATATCCACCAGGAGCACCGCCAGATCCCGGGTGTAGGTGGGAGAACCCACCTGGTCGCTGACCACGCTGACTTTCTGGGTCGTCTTTGCCTTGTTGAGCATGGCCTTGATAAAATTGTTGCCGCTCACCCCGAACACCCAGGCGATCCGCACGATATAATACCGTTTTAGATATTTCTGCACCGCCAGCTCGCCCAGATATTTGCTCTGCCCGTAGACATTCAGCGGATCGCATGGATCCTGGGGCTCCCAGGGACGCTCCCCCTCCCCGCCGAAGACATAGTCCGTACTGATATACATCATGGGAAGATCCAGCTCTTTACAGACCTTGGCGATGTTCTCCGTGCCCTGTGCATTGACCTTCGTACAGATTTCCGGCTCATCCTCCGCCTTGTCCACAGCCGTGTAGGCCGCACAGTGGATCACCCCGTCCGCTTTGGCCTGCCGGATCACCCGGTCTACGGCCACCTCGTCGGTGATATCCATCTCCTCCACGTCCACGCCCTCGCCCTCGTGCCCCCGCAGGGCCAGTTCCTCCATCACATCATGCCCCAGCTGTCCTTTCACTCCAGTAACCAAAAAACGCATCACATTTTCCTCCTTTATCAGATCCTCTTTAATGAAAAATCCTGGCTGTCCAACGTCAGATTCGGATTATAATACGGGTCGCCCGTGCGCAAGATGTCCGGCCAGCGTTTCTCAAAGACGGCGATCTCCTTGTTGAACCGGGCCACCTTCTCCGGCGTATCCTCCAATCCCCGGGATTTGGACTCATAATGATACAGCTCCGCGTACGGGTTGTAGACGATCAGTTTCCCGGCCCGCCGGACCTTCAGGCAGAAGTCGATGTCGTTGAACGCGACGGCCAGTTCCTCGCAGAACCCATCCACCTGCGTGAACACTTCCCGCGGCACCATCATACAGGCCGCCGTGACCGCACTGTAATCCTGTGCACTGATGATCCGGTGGCAATAGCCGGAATAGCCCCTCAGCTGCTGGACAAAACAATGCCCGGCCACCCCGCCGAACCCGATCACCACGCCTGCGTGCTGGATCGTGTCGTCCTCAAAATAGAGCCTGGCCCCCACGGCCCCCACATCCGGCCGCATACAGTAGCCCAGGAGTTCCTCCACACAGTCTTCGTTGATCACTTCCGTATCGTTGTTGAGGAATAGAAAATATTCCCCTTTTGCAAAACCAACGCCGTAGTTGTTGATCGCCGCGTAATTGAACTCCCGCTCCCAGTACACCACCTTCGCACGAGGACAGGATGCTTCCAACTCTTTATAATAGTCGAAGGTCTCTTTCTTCTCACTGTTATTCTCGATGATGATGTATTCCAGATTTTTATAGGAAGATCTCTCCTCCAGGGAATCCAGACAGCGTTTCAGATCCTCCGTGTGGTCCTTATTGGGGATGATCACCGACACCAGCGGGTCGTGGTCACGTATGAAACGGGTCCGGTACAGCCCCAGGTATTCTCCCTTATACACTTCAGCCTTGATCCCGATCCTGTCGTAATGGGCCTGCACGGCCCTCTGCCCGGCATCGAAAGCGTAAAGCTTGCTCTTTGGGTTTTCAGACGTGGAATCCTCATGGCTCCTCCAGTGATAGAGGACCTTGGGGATATGGCAGATCCGCTCCATGCGATGCGGCTCCTCCACGGCCTCTGTACAGCGCAAGATCAGGTCGTGATCCTGGGCCCCGTCATATTCCGGACGCAGCATCCCCACCTGGTCCAGGACCTTTCGGCGCACCACGAACAGGTGGCAGATGTAATTGACCGTGCATAAAAGATCCTGGTTGAAATCCGGCTTCATATGGGGCTGGAAGAATTTATGGCCGTCCATGGACATCTTGTCTTCGTCCGAGTAAAGCATCTGGATCTGTCTGTCCTTGTTGAGCGCTTTCACGCATTCAAAGAGAGCGTTGGGCGTGATCTCATCGTCGTGGTCCATGAACGCCACGAACTCTCCCTGCGCCGCCTGGATGGCCGCGTTGGTGTTCTTTGCGATGTTCAATTTTTCCTCATGATAGAGCACATGGATCCGCGGCTCCCTCTTCTCCCACTGTTTTAAGATATCCCGGATCGGGGAATCCGCGCCGCTGCCGTCGGAGAGGCACAGTTCCCAGTTCCCGTAGGTCTGGGCCTGGACCGACTGGATCATCTTCTCCAGATACTCCGGCGGCGTGCAGTACAGCGGGACCACAACGCTGATCAGCGGCTCATACCCGAAAGAAGTCTTTTTCTGCTTTTCCAGTTCCCCGGGGCTTGGCAGGTGCTTCTGGATCCATTTCTGGTATATGATCGGGCGCTTCGATATGTTCGAGATCTTGCCCGCCCCTTTGGCAAAGAGCGCGCCCAATCCGTGGGCCTGATAATAACGTACCGCTTTCTTCCTATATTTATTGATCTTTTTCTGCAGGATCACCCGGCGGTTTAAGCTGACCCTGTGGACCGCCTTGCCCCGCCTGGACTGGAACACCAGATAGATCCAGTCTCCTTTTAGATTGTCTAATTCTATGAAAAAACCGCATTTCCCTCTGACCGGATGTTCCTTGAACATCTCCTCCACGTCCACCCGGGCCGTCTTCTGGATATTGCAGGGGATCTGCTTTTTATCCTGGTCGAAGACACGCACCGACACAGGCGTGGCATCCACCGCCCAGCCCCTAAGCTGACAGGATCTCTTCGGGCCCACGATCTCCTCTTCCATGTAATACTGGGGCCTTCCCATCCGCGCCGCCAGCTCCGCCGCCCGGATCGTGAACCAGCGGATGCGCTTCTGGCCCTGCACTGCGTAGATCTGCAGTTTTTTATGGGCTTTTATATCCGGGGGGATCGTCACTTTCAAGGTCACATTCTCTCCCTTGATCAGATCCAGGTCTTTAAAACGCTCCAGCGCACTGGTGTGCTCCCACGGCTCCAGCTTGGCCTCCAACTCCTCTTCATCCAGGAGGGCCAGCGGCTCGTGCTCCTTGGGCCAGCTCCCCTGGAGCAGATACCGGTCTGGCTTTAACAGGTCAAACCGTTCCCTTTTTACCTCAAAGAACTCTCCTGACATACCGCGCTTCCTTTCTCTTATTGTTATACATAGGCGACCGCCAAACGTTTATCCCTGTATACGGAAGGGAAATTTTGCAAACACTCGGTCGATCGTCATACATCGTCAATCTCCGGCAGGGCCTCTGCCTCCCCCCGCAGACGGCAGTCGCCGCTATCCAGGGTCAGGTTCACATTGTAGTAGGGATCCCCGTCCTTTAAGATATCCGGCCATTTTGCACAGAAGAGGCCGCTCTCTTTTTTCAGGCGCTTCTTCTTCTCCGGGGTGTCCTCCGCGCCCCGGGATGCGGATTCGTAGTGATAGGCCTCCACGAACGCGTTGTAGACCACCAAAAGCCCCATATCGCGCACTTTCAGGCAGTAATCCACGTCGTTGTAGGCCACACGGAACTCTTCCCCGAAGCCCCCGGCCTTCTCAAATACATCCTTCGGCGTCATCATGCAGGCGGCCGTGACCGCGCTCAAGTCCTGGGTCGAATTGGATCTTCCCGCATAAGTGAGCACGTTGTTTTTTGCCCCGCACAGCACATGCCCCGCCGGCCCGCCCAGGCCGATGACCACACCAGCGTGCTGGATGCGGTTGTTGGGGTAGAGCAGCTTCGCACCGCACACGCCCACATCCTCCCGCTGACAGTAGCCCAGCATCTCCTCCATCCACTCCGGCGTGATGATCTGGATATCGTTGTTCAAAAAGAGCAGATACTCCCCTTGTGCATGGCGCGCGCCGAAGTTGTTAATCGCCGCATAATTGAACTCTTTCTCCCATCTGACTATCTTAAGGTCCTTATGCTCCTGCTCAAGCTGCTGATAATAGGCAAATGTCTCCGCCTGGACGCTGTTGTTCTCCAAGATCAGGATCTCAAAATTGTCATAGGTGGACTTTTCATAGATGGAATCCAACGCTCGTTTAAGATCTGCCTTGTGGTCCATGTTGGGGATCAAGATCGATACCTTCGGGTTTCCTTTCACCGGAAATGTGGTCCGGTAGCGGCCGAAATGCTCCGTCATGGACACCTCCGCCTCGATCCCCAGCCGCTGATAATGGGCGCGGACCGCCTCCTGTCCGGCTTTATATGCATACATCTTGCTGGACGGATTGCCCGCCGTGGAGTCCGGATGGGCCCTCCAGTGATAGAGGGACTTGGCCACATGGCGGATCTCCCGGGCCTGCTCACAGCAGCGCAGGATGAAATCATAGTCCTGCGCGCCGTCGTATTCACTGCGAAACCTCCCGGCCTTCTCCACCACCGACTTGCGCACCAGGAAGATATGGCAGATATAGTTGTTGCTGCGCAGAAGATCCAGATTGAAATCCGACTTGAAATGAGGGTCGTACAGCCGGGCACCGTCCATGCTCAACTTGTCCTCGTCGGTGTAGACGATATCCACCTGGTCGCTCTCATTCAAAGCCTTGACCATCTCGAAACAGGCATCTGGGGCCACCACATCGTCATGGTCGCACAGCATGATAAAATCCCCCCGCACCATATCCACGGCCGCGTTGGTGTTGCCGGAGATCCCCTGGTTCTCCTCCAGCCTCCGATAGCGGATCCGCACATCTTTGCCGTAATTTTTCCGGATGTACTCGCCCACCTGGGGGTCTGTGCTGCCGTCGGCCAGGCACAGTTCCCACCGCCTGTAAGTCTGTCTTTCGATGGAATCCACCACGGCCTTCAGGTATTTCAGCGGCGTATTATACAGAGGGATCACGATGCTGATCAGCGGCTCGTATCCGAAAGACTGCTGCCGCTGTTCTCTCAGTTCCCTGCGGCTGGCACTGTGTTTCTTGAGCCAGCCATGCTGCCCGGCGGCGTCGGGATCCACCTCCCGGCTGAGCTGGCGGATGAAATTTGCCATGCCGTACCTGCGGATATAGGCCCGGTTCTTCGGTGCGCGCTCTTTGCGCAGGGCACGGGCCAGACGGCCTCTTTTTGATGCGCGGTAATACATCTCTTTTAAATTGACCCGGCAGTTCTTCCGGGTCAGCCGGTTCTCAAACACCAGCACCACCCAATTTCCCGGGACCTGGGACGCGGTCAGGGAGATGTCGAAGCCATGGGCGTCCTCCATGTCCAGGCCCCTGGCTTTATTTACGTCCGCGCGGACCACCCGTTCGATCTCGAAAGGGATCGGGTTCTTCTTCTCATCCACCACCGAGATCCGCTCTTCTTTGAATTTATCCAGCACCCATCCCTGCAGGAGGATCCGTCCCTCCTGGGGCCTGGCCACATCCAGCTTATATTCCAGCGTCTGCTTCTCATACCGTTCTTTGATCTGGGCCGCGGGCCTCTCCCACAGGGGCATCTCCTCATCCCCCTGGACAGCCTGGACTAAGATCGTCCCATACCGCCCCCACAGTCCGTCCACCGAAGGGATCGTCAGGGTAAAACCCACCTGGGGGGAGATGCCGGAAAGCTCCGGGACGTTCTCGATCACATCCTCCCGGGGCCTGCGCACTTCGCTAAAAGGCACCGGCTCCCCGTCCGCCAGCACCCGGACTTCCACCGGCCCCGGCTTTAGGGACGCCCGCCATCCCTCCAGGACCAGGTCGATGCCCTCCCCCTCCCGGTACTCTTCCAGATCCACGACCAAATATCTTTTATCCATCGTTATTTTTTCCTTTCAATCAGTCTGCGGTATGCGCGGTACGCTTTCCAGACCTTCGTATTTTCCATAGCGCCAAGCTGCCTGCGGTATTTTTCCCGGACTGCCGCAAACTGCCGCGTCTTTTGGGAGAGCTGCTCCATCACATGGGCGTCCGCCTGGTATATCTGCAGGGAGACCGCCAGCTTGACGGCATCCTCCCCCACCTCCTGGATGATGATCTGGGGATCCTCCGTTGAAAAATAGATCGTATCCGTCTTCACACGATCCCCATTTGCCATAAACGCGGCCTCGATCTTCCGCCCGTCCCCACAGATCAGACACAGCTCCTCCAGATGACAGATCCCCGGCTCCATCCCCGGATCCAAACGTATCCCCCGCACATCCCCGGGGATCGGGATCTCTGCCGTGATATGCCCGTCCTCCATGAAGATCTGATCGGAATCTCCCGGTACATATCCCGCACCCCTGTCGTAGAACACCTGCAGGGCCGTATTGCTGAGATGATAACGCTCCCGCACGATCATCTCCTCCAGGGGCAGCTTCCCGGCGGCATAGCCCCCGAACACCTCATGCAGGGGCACATGGGCGCGGTTGATGTACTGCTGGAAAGAACGTTCCATTTTCTCATAGGCTGTGATCTGCTCTTGACTGATCCCCGCCCGTGAAAAAAGGTCATATTTCTCCAGGACAGTCCGTGCGCTCTTGGTATAGATGTAATAGAGGAGGATCCGGTAGGCCAGGTAAGTGACCGGTATGGGGAAATCAAAACACCACTCGTAGTCGATCACCGTCATCGGCTCCCCCGGCCCGCCCAGGACCACATTGCCGCAGATCAGGTCGATGTCCGTGACCTCAAGGCTCTCCTGCCCTTTTGGCAGATCCACCTCCCCGAACACCTCCCTAAACTGCTCTGTCATGACGAAAGCCTGTCCCTTGGCGGGCCTGCATACCGTCTCCACAAACTGCCCCAGCTCTTTTGCCACGGCCTCCGTCTGCCCGGCCTTCAGCATGCCGTCCAATTTTTCCTCAAGGGTCTCCCCCTGGATATATTCCAGCTCTACCCCGCCGTTCTCCAGGCTGCGACCCCGGTCCATCACATAGCCGCAGCCGCTGTACACCTTATCCAGGCTCTCCTTCCAGCGGCTCAGATTTCCCAGGTGCCTTTTTGCCTCCGGGTGCATCGGGATCTTCTGTACAACGCGCGCGCCCGTCTCATCCTCCAGGATATCCGTGCGTATGGAAAAGCAGTCCGCACGGTCATTGGAATATTTTGTAAATATGGTCTTCCTCATCCCTGCCCCTCCTCTTTCTCCAAAATGACCAGAAAAGAATTGGCGAACTGGTCAAATAAACCATCCTGGATCAGCGAATCCAGCACCCGCCCTTCCGAAAACGCCAAGATCCGCTCCCTGTCGTAGTTCGGGAAATCTTCCCCGAGTTCACCCGGTTTCGGCAGATAGGCATCCGAGTAGATCACCCGGGGCAATTTATAATCAGGGAACGGATAATAAAAATCCGCTTTAAGATCCCCCGCCTGCCGGATGACCTCACACAAGGCCGGTTTTGAAAACGTCCGCACACCGTCCGTATCCGGATACCCTTCCAAGCCCTCATAGTATTCCCCCACATGGTCCTCCGTAAAACCTGCCCAGTACTTGAGTCCGATCCGGTTCTCGATCGCCAGCACGATCTGCCCGCCGGGCTTGAGATGGCCGACGGCCTGGCGGAGCATCTCCACATAGGGATCCTCCCCGCCGATATACCCTTTCGCATACTCAAACACCCCGATCAGCGTGATCAGATTGAATCTCCCCAGCTCCTTCTCGATATCCTGATAATTTCCCACCAGGATCTCTATATTCTCCCGCAGCCGGTTCCTGTATCCATTGATCTGGCTGCGCCGCCTGGACAGCTCCACGCAGGTGACATGACCCGCCATCTGCGCCAGCATGCCCGTCAGCGCGCCGCACCCGGATCCGATCTCCAGAACTTCATGTTCCTTCGTGACCGGCAGCCAGCTGATGATATTCTGGCGGACTCTTGAAAAATGATACAGCACCGGCCAGCTCTTCCTCTGGGCGACCACCTGGTCATATCCTCCCTCCGTATAGTCCCGGGCGATCTGGAGCAGTTCCTCCTCCACATCTCCGTCGCTGTACAGATCCTCCCCCGGATACCAGGTATAGTCCAGGGTCACGCCCCCGATCTTTTCTATCGTTCCCGCTTCTTTTCGCTCCATCTTCATCTACTCCATTTTCCTACGGTTCCTAAACTGACATGTCTGCTCGCGCAGACATCACTATCCATGAAAGTCAGCTGCTCCGTGCATTCAGCACTCCCACAGCCGCCACCTGCATTCATGATCCGGGCTATCGCCCTACTCATCCATTCAGGTCCGCCCGTCAAATGTCAGTATGGATGTGCAGATAATCTTGCCCATCATCCTGCCGCTGGCCGGTACTTTCATAGTAACATGGCTATTTTCCTATTATACACAAGGAAGATTGCCACTTCAATTGTTTTCAGAAATTTTTCACCGGGTTTTGGGACACGCGCGGGCATCCGATTGACTTTCCATCCCGGATATGCTATTGTAAAAATCTAAAATAACTAAACTGACTAAGGAGAACTCTATGTTTGAAAAGATCATTGCCAACGTAAGGCAGCAGCAGCCCCTGATCCACTGCATCACCAACTACGTGACCGTAGGCGACGTGGCCAACATCCTGCTGGCCTGCGGCGGCTCCCCCATCATGGCCGATGCCATCGAAGAAGTCGAGGAGATCACCGCGATCTGCGCCGGCCTGGATGTAAATATCGGCACATTGAATGCCCGTACGATCCAGTCCATGGAAAAAGCCGCACAGCGCGCCCACACCCTGGACCATGTGACCGTCCTGGATCCTGTGGGGGCCGGAGCCTCCAGACTGCGCACAGACACCGCAAAAAAACTGCTGGAGACATCCTGTTTCCAGGTGATCCGCGGCAACATGTCCGAGATCCGGGCGCTGGCCGGGAGCGCACAGACGACCCGGGGCGTGGATGCCTCTCTCGCAGACGCGGTCACAGAAGAAAACCTGGATGGCGCCATCGCCTTTATCCAGGACTTCCAGGCGTCCTCCCAGGCCGTGATCGTCATCACCGGCGCGATCGACCTGGTCGCAGGCCCCACCGGGACCTACGTCATCCGAAACGGCCATCCCATGATGTCCCAGATCACAGGGACCGGCTGTATGCTGACCGCTGTCATCGCCGCCTACTGCGCGGCAAACCCGGATAGACACACAGAAGCCGCAGCTGCGGCTGTCTCCGCCATGGGACTGTGCGGCGAACGCGCCCACGAAAAGACCCTGCAGGCCCACGCTGGCACCGGCTCTTTCCGTACATACCTGATCGACGCCATGAGCCAGATGGACGATAACACCCTGGCAGAAGGAGGAAAAATTGCCTTTTACAAAAAATCCTGATGATCTGGCCAAAAAACTGCTGCTCTACGCAGTCACCGACCGCACCTGGCTGGACGGCCGCACCCTCTATGAATGC
Source organism: Clostridia bacterium (assembly GCA_910575625.1). Classification (GTDB taxonomy): domain Bacteria; phylum Bacillota; class Clostridia; order Lachnospirales; family Lachnospiraceae; genus MGBC164599. The sequence continues at coordinate 118,052 of CAJTFD010000010.1, read as the reverse complement.
GCCGAGCAGGCCCTAAAAGGCGGCGCGACCTGCCTCCAGCTCCGGGAAAAGACACTGGATGCCGCAGCTTTCCTAAAAGAAGCCCTTGATCTAAAAAAACTCTCCGCCCAATACCAGATCCCCCTGATCATCAACGACCAGGTACAGATCGCCCTGGATGCAGACGCAGACGGCATCCACGTGGGGCAAGATGATATGACGGCCGTGGAAGTGCGCCGACTCATCGGTCCGGATAAGATCCTGGGCGTTTCTGTACAGACGGTGGAACAGGCCCTAAAAGCACAGGAACAAGGCGCAGACTACCTGGGCGTGGGGGCCGTCTTCTCCACCTCGACAAAGACAGATGCCGACGATGTATCCGGAGCCGAATTAAAAAACATCTGCCAGGCCGTCTCCATCCCGGTGGTAGCCATCGGCGGCATCACCGCTGAAAACGCCCCTGCATTGGGCAAGAGCGGCATCGCCGGTATCGCTGTCGTCTCCGCCATTTTTGCCCAGAAAGACATCCGGACATCCACAGCCAGGTTAAAAGACCTCTGTGAAAGATATTTTTCGTAATATATGATCAAAGGAGAAAAGGATGAAACGTGTATTGACGATCGCAGGTTCTGACTGCAGCGGCGGCGCAGGGATCCAGGCCGACCTAAAGACCATGAGCGCCCACGGCGTATTCGGCATGAGCGTGATCGTATCCGTCGTCGCCGAGAACACCAGCCGCGTACTGGACATCCAGGACGTGACACCGGATATGATCAGGCAGCAGATCGACGCTGTCTACGAGGACATCGGCACAGACGCCGTGAAAGTGGGCATGCTCTCCACACCTCAATGTATGGAGGCCGTCGCCAGTAAACTCAAAGAATATAAGCCCCAAAATGTGGTCATCGACCCTGTCATGTACGCAAAGAACGGATGCCCCCTGATGCAGCCGGAATCTGTGGAGACTTTTATAGATCAGATCCTCCCCCTCGCCTTTTTGCTCACCCCCAACCTGCCGGAAGCCGAGCGGATCTGCGGCATGTCCATCCAGACAGAGGAGGATATGCGCAATGCCGCCAGACGCATCCATCAGATGGGCTGCCCAAAAGTACTGATCAAGGGCGGACACCTGGACGGGGATGCCCTTGACATCCTCTATGATGGGACAGACTTCTATGGATATCAGAGCCAGCGCATCCCCACAAAACATACCCACGGGACCGGCTGCACCCTGTCCTCCGCCATCGCCTCCAACCTGGCCTTGGGCTTCCCGCTCCAGCAGGCCGTGGGCCGGGCAAAAGAATATGTATCCACAGCCATCGCCCATGCGCCGGGGCTGGGAAAAGGGAACGGACCGCTGCATCATTTTTACGAGCTGTATCACAATCTGGAAAAAATATGATCAAAAATATATTGCAGGACAGATCCGCATATACTATAATATGCACAAATATGCACAGGAAACAAAAACTGACGTCCACGTGCAGCACGACGGCACGAAAAACCCGGGGGCAAGGGCGGCGTTACATAAGGAAGTAAAAACCAAAAGACTTTATAAACAGCCAGTATGATTGGATTGTAGGCAAATTCAAATCATACAGAGGAATTGCAAAATGGCAAAATCAATTTTTGAGAAATTAGGCGGCGAATATGAACAGCAAGGAGATTATCTAATACCACGCTTGACTGTACCCGCTGAAGAAGACCGTTCAATAGGCATATGGGGGCGGCGGCATCTGGACTATCTGAAACAGTACCGCAAAGTTACATACACCAATCTTCTCACAAGTGGCAAACTGAACGCCTACCTCGCCGACATCAACGAACAGGCACAGGAACGCTCTCACAGGCTCATAGAGGACATGAAGCAAGCACAGGGCATAACGGAACAGCTAAAGGCAGAAAACGCCTTAGAATGGACAGGAAAGATGAACAACATATTGGCTTGTGCAAGGGAGATTGTAAATAAAGAACTCATTTACACATAAGAAAAGTTTTGGGCAGAGGGAAGAAATTACCCCCTGCTCTTTCTGCATCTGAAAAACTATATAGACAAGCAATAGAAATATTCCTACTTGTACTGCTATTAGGGAAATATTTATTGCTGTTCACGAATGATTTATGAAAACGTAAGATAATATGATAAGCAAAAAATCTTTGTAAAATGCCTATATGGCATAATATGTTAAGTAGACAGCCTGTTCTGTCTTATAGCAATCAAGGCGGATAAGCCCAAAACGCTTATCCGCCTGTCCATAATTATAAGCAAGAAATTTACCGTTTAGAAGAAATTATCATCTGGTATATGTTCCATAATATCGCTGATATCGCACTCTAAAATATTACAAAGGCGGTCAAGCGTATTCGTGCTTACCGGCTGATTGTATCTTAAACGGTAAAGCTGAGCCTTGCTCACATTATACTTTTTCGTCAGCATTGATTTTGTGACGCCTCTTTTTTCTGCCGTCTCCCATAGTTTGTCATACTTAATCATGTCAGCCCTTCTTTACTTTTTTTCTATTATCGCAGGAAAAAAAGCAGGCTATAAGGTTCCACATTCGGAACCCCAAAGGCTAAAAAAAATTATTGTCTGGTATATGTTCCATGATGTCGGAAATATCACATTCCAAAAGATTGCAAAGACGGTCAACCGTACAAGTGGTCACCCCTTCGTTATGGCGCAATCTGGAAAGCTGCGCCTTGCTGATATTGTATTTTTCATGGAGGGCGTTATTTGAAATCCCTTTCGCTTCAGCCGTTTCCCATAGTTTGTCAAACTTTATCATAATCCGTCGAACTCTTTCCCTTGATTTTCTTTTATTATTGCAGTAATATTTAGTTGTCGGAAGGTTCCACATTCGGAACCCCAATAAAAATAAATCAGCTTAAGGAGGGTGAACTGTGGACAAGAAGAAAAATACTTATTTGTCTGAATTATTTTTGGAGAATTTGAATGGGGATTTCTCACGTCAGGCAGTGTTAAGGGCATTGGAAAAATGCAATGACGAAATACAAAAGAGAATGGGCGCATATCCCTGCGCCAGAGGGCTAATCGGCAACTTTTTTAACAGCGGAAAACAAACGAGGAAACTGTCAAGGCAGATGACGCAGGAATTGGTGGATTTTTGGGACGTTTACGGAGAGTTTGACAATATGCTCAGACCGAGCGCAAAAAGAAACTATTTAATCCTGCAAATGCTTTAGGCATACATGGATACATTTAGAAGGTGAAATTATGAATACAATATTGCAGCAGCTATATAACGGGGAAATCTGTTTAATAGAACAATACCGCCCCATATTGGAAGAATATAAAGCAATCAAAAAAAGCATATGGACAATTACAAGGGCTTCATTGAAAAACTTGGCAGCCCTCTGGATAAGGAATTTATTAAAATTATGGATGAGCAATTTGAAACTGCTCCCCTTGACTTCTTCCAGATGTTCTCGGACGGTTTTAAACTGGGAGCAAAAATGATGATAGAAGTCCTTTACAGCGGGGATGGAAAGGAAACTGCCGAATAGTTAATGAGCGAAAAACAATAGGAGACAATAGTTAAAATGGAAAAAGATTATATACAATTACCGCCAATGCCATCCGATACGCCGACAGAACTCGTGGCGATTGTCTGGATATATGTCAAGATGGAGGAGCCAGAGAAGGTACAGATTTTAGATTTTATACGGGAAAACGTCAAACCTGGCACAAATGAGGGCGAGAAAGAAAAATTGATGGAACTGATGGAGAAATCAAAATTAAACCCAAGCCCATATGTTGAAGAATTCTATTCGCTGATGCAGGAATTAATTGGGACGCTCATCGCACAGGCGTGTGAAATGTCGGCTTGTATTTACCAAAAATATTGCATTGAAGAAAAATCCACAAAAGAAATATCTGAAGCAATCCATGTGCCGCAAGATGCCGTTGAGCTTATGGCGCAGTACTATGAGAAAAATATGAAATAATGTTTTAAAGGACACATGAAGGCGGTGAACCCATGAAAAGATAAAGGTTCACCGTTTTAATTTTTCTAAAATCGGAAGTATATGGAACAAATGAACAATACCCAACATTTAAACATGATAAATTTCCCACGAAAACCCATACCAAAAAATAAGCGTATAAAATTCCCGTCCACAGGGAATACTAAAAAATTTGCCCAAAATATTGACATGGGTACAGCCGCTATGGTATTCTGAAATACTTATAGGAGAATTAGAACTAATCCAGAAATGGAGTTGTCAGAATGGCATCAGATAAACTATTGAATTACTGCCTTGAAAATCTTGAAGGGACGGTCTTAGTTGAGAGTTGGGGGAAAAAAGGATTTTCTATAACCCATACCATGTACTGCAACGGTTGTATTGCTCCCCCACAAAAAACCTGACAAGCGTAATCAACATATATAGAAGCAAAATATGGTTTCAAGGTACATATCGCATATAAAGCAAAGGTAAAGAGGAATTTAGGATTGCTAATGTATGATGTTCATGATGCAGTAGAGGCATTGAAAAAGCCGAGGAAACATACGACAGCGGAGAAAGTGGAAACAACAAAGGATGCTTTGAAACATTTTAAGATTTTATGAGGTTAAAAGATGGAAAGTATTACAAAATTGAAAGATATGACTCAATTTATTTTACAGACAAATGAAATAGAGCGTGATGGGAGTAATGGTTCGGAGATAAGTATTCCTATATATGATATTTCATCTGAAGAATTTCTATATTTTGCTGAAAATGCAATTGCATCTGAAACGAAAGAAGGAATTGTAAATGCTGTTTCGAATCTAAAAAGAGCATTAGATTGTGAAATGGATATGTTTTTTGAGAGCATAAATCTAAAAAGAATTTTTGATAAAAGGAATTTGAAGTTCGAAAAGAAGACCCAGTTTTTAGCTAATATAGGATTATTCCCTATTCAGACTATTAATAAATTAAATTTTATGAGAAATAAACTGGAACATGAATATAAAACGCCAGAAATATATGATTTACATACATATTATGAATTGGTATGGAGTGTTGTAAAAATATTGGATTTGTATCTTGAATTGTTATATACAAACGGAGAGATAAATTTAGAACTTCATATTGAAAATAACGTGTATTATCTTACGATGAAGCATGATATAAAAGAATGTGCATTTGAATTTGAAATAATAGATTGGACTAAGGGAAAAGAGAGAGAACATAAAAAACTAAATGTAAGTTTGAAGAACCAAGGGGATGCAGATGATTTTATAGAAGCATTTAATATATATTTGTTATCTATACAATACTTTGATTATGGAAATCTTAATTTATACAAAAAGAAAATAAAGAAACTGATAGAAACAGAAAGAGTATAGATATTTGTTATGCAAAAAATTATGCGGTCAAATGGGAGATTTTAAATGAATGAAAAATTTTATAATGAAATTAAGAATATATTGAATATAGCAAGAAATAAAGTCTATAAAACAGCCAATTTTGTAATGGTTGAAGCGTATTGGAATATAGGAAAATCCATCATAGAGGAACAAGGCGGCAACGAAAAGGCAGAGTATGGGGCAGGTTTGATAAAAGAATTGTCAAAACAAATGACACAGGATTTCGGCAAAGGGTTTACAGTGACAAATTTGAAATATATGAGGCAGTTTTATTTGATGTTTCCAAATAGTCACGCACTGCGTGACGAATTGAGCTGGACACATTATAGACTTTTGATAAAAGTGGAAAATGATAATGCACGAGACTTTTATATGCAGGAAGCTGCAAAATCACAATGGAGTACCAGACAGCTTGAGAGGCAGATAAATTCTTTTTTCTATGAAAGGCTATTATCCAGCAAAAACAAGAAACAGGTTGCAGATGAAATCCAAACATTAGAGCCTGCAAAGAAACCAGAAGACATCATCCGTGACCCATATGTTCTGGAATTTCTTGGTTTAAGTTCAAATGATGATTTTTATGAAAGTGATTTGGAGCAGGCATTGATTACTCATTTGCAAAAATTCCTTTTGGAGCTTGGGAGAGGTTTTTCGTTTGTTGCCAGACAAAAGCAAATCACTTTTGACGGGCGGCATTTTAGAATTGACCTTGTATTCTATAATTATGTTTTGAAATGTTTTGTTTTGATAGATTTAAAGGTTGGGGATTTGACACATCAGGATTTAGGGCAGATGCAGATGTATGTCCATTATTATGAGCGAGAGCTTATGAACGAAGGAGATAACCCGCCAATTGGTATTGTATTATGTGCAGATAAAAGTGAATCTGTGGTTAAATATACGTTGCCCGAAAAAGAAACACAGATTTTTGCTTCAAAATATAAGTTATATTTGCCAAGCGAGGAAGAATTGCTCAGGGAATTGAATCAGGAATACCAAGCATTGGAATGTTGCAAAGTAGAGGAAGAAAATAGATAGTTTTCATCTTTTTCGGGAAAAGGGTAACATGAACGATATTAGAAATGTAGAAATATTCCCCATTTTTTTGATTTTGTAGGGATGTGTCTCAATTTGGCACTCATTGTGGAAATTAAGAAATGCAAAAGGTAATCTTGAAAATAGAAAAATAAATAAACACATAAATTAGAGAATGAAATGTCAGCCAACGGACAAGGCTGACCGCTGCCGAAATTATACTGCCTTTTTCGGCTGGCGTATGGCAGCATGGTTTTGAATCCCAAAGCCGTTACATAGCATTGCGAATCTGAGCAGGAGAAAATACTCCTGTCGTTCGTGGTGCGGTGTAGCGGCTTTTTCATTTATCCAAAAGTCAAGAAAAACCGAATCCAGAACGGAGGTGCAGGGACATAGGATTTTCTTTTCGGCGGGTAAGAAAGGTATGGAAGAATGCTGCTGCATAGGAAAATGCTCTGCGGCGTTGTCCACAGAGATAGCGAGCATCGGATTGTGTCAGCCACAATCCCAATCCATGCCGCTTGCGGGCATGGACTAACCCAGGGAACATCCCTGAATACCCTGTTGAAAATGAAATTCAAGACTGGAGGATAAGGAAAATGAGCAGAGAAAAATCAGAAAAGGACGTGCGGAATGTCCCGATTACCGTCCGATTGAACGAGGAAGAACATGAAAAATTAAAGCAATGCGCCGCCGCTTGCGGTCTGTCCGCAGCAGGATTTATGCGCCAGTTATGCAAGGGAACCGCCCCGCAGCCACAGCCAGAGAAAGAGTTTTGGGAGTTGCTGAACACACTTTATGAGGTACATTCTGCCTTTAAAAAATGTGTTCCCTACTATCCAACCGCCGCCGAAATCTGTAAGGAGATTGAAGATTTTATTTTAGAATTGCAGCAGAAAACAACTCTCCCACAACGATTTAGCGTAGAAGTATTGACGGAACAGGGGGCGGTCTGATATGGCGGTAACGAGCCTATGGCATGTCAAAGGGAGCATAAAAGACGTGATTGACTATATAGAAAACCCAGAAAAGACCGTGCCGAATCAAGATATGCAAGACTTCTTTGACGTGTTCTCTTATGTGAAGAACCCTCAAAAAACAAATGAGGGAGAGTATGTTTCCGCAGTCAACTGTCTGAAAGAAACCGCCTTGCAGCAGATGATTTTGACGAAGAAACAGTACCAAAAGACAGGCGGGTATATCGCATGGCACGGCTACCAGAGCTTCAAGCCAGACGAAGTAACGCCCAAACAGTGCCATGAAATCGGATTGAAACTGGCAAGGGAGATGTGGGGCGGCAAGTACCAGATAATCGTTGCCACCCACCTTGACAAAGGACATCTGCATAACCATTTCTGCTTCAACTCCGTTTCTTATCTGGATGGAAGTAAATACAATTATTCAAAATCGGAGCAGAAAAGGTTGAGGGAAGTGTCCGACCGCTTATGCCGAGTATACGGTTTATCGGTGATTGAAAATCCCAAGAAAGCCCCTGCAAGACCGCTGTATCTGGACGAAAAGGACGGCAAGCCGACACGCTACAACGTCTATCGGGAGGATTTAAAGGAGGCAATCAACGGGAGCAGGGATTTACAACACATGATGAAATACCTTGCCGACAAGGGATATGAGGTTGATTTTTCGGGCAGCCATTGGAAAATGAAGCTGCTGCAGTACATACATTTCACAAGGTTAGACACGCTTGACGAGCGGTTGACTCCCGATTTCATACAGTCATGTTTAAAGGGAGCATACAAATTTGGGAACTACAAAGCAAGGATTTCCTACTCCCCGCATATGCCAGAGCAATACAAAAACGCATGGAAACCACACCAGAAAACCACGGGAATCTTAGCGTTATATTATTACTGGTGCTACCAGTTAGGGATATTTCCCAAAGGCACAGACTACAAGCCGACAAGCCCATTGATGAAAGAAGAATTGCGGAAACTGGACGAGATTACCGCACAGGTAAGGTATATGTCAAAGCATAACATCTCTACACTCTCCGACTTACACGCCGACAGGGAGCAAAACCAGAATGAAATGAATAAACTGATTGACTACCGCCAGCACTTGCGGAATAAAGTACGCCGTGCCACACCAGCCGAAAAAGAAACACTCCGAGCCAAAAAACAGGGCGTGACGGAGCAGATAACGGAGCTTAGGAAACGGCTGAAATATGCAGACGGGATTGAAAAACGCGCTGCCCATATCGACAACTGCTTAGACCAAATCCACGATACGATTGAAAACCAGCGGTCAAATACAAATGCCAGAACAGGCAGGGCAGACCGCAGGAGGGAGGAATCATTTCGATGAATGAGTCTTTTAGCGACACAGAAAAAGAAGAATTGTCAGAAGAAACTGCCATCCGTCAGATGATTGATGGGATTACGGACTGCCTTGCATCCATGACAAAAGAGGAACGGATAGCATGGTTTCGCAGGTCGCAATATCCCCATCCAATCAATTTCCAGAAAGAAATAGACGGCATGGTTTACACAGTCAATGCCCATTTTAACGCTTCCGCATCTGAAAGCATAGAGGAAAAAACCAAGCGTATTCTCCTAAACGCATAAACAGGATTTGAATTAAGGCTTTAAAGCGTTGAAGTATTCTGCCAGATATGGTATGATAATGGCACCTACAATTCATATCATATCTGGCTGTGGAAAGGAGAATTATGAGCAGCCAGCCAGATAAAATAACAGCTTTATACTGCCGTTTAAGCCGTGACGATGAGCAGGACGGTCTTTCGGGCAGCATCAAAAACCAGCAGTCCATACTGGAAAAATATGCAAAAGAGAACGGTTTCCGCAATACCCGCTTCTTTATTGACGATGGATTTTCGGGGGTGTCGTTTACAAGACCCGCATTTATGGAGATGATGGATTTAGCCGAGCAGGGGAAAATCGGGACGATTATCGTCAAAGACCACTCAAGGCTTGGGCGTAACCGCCTTGTCGTTGGGCAGTTATTGGAAGAAGATTTTGACCGCATGGAAGTACGTTATATCGCCATCATGGACAATATCGACACCGCCAAAGGCATCAGTGACCTTGTCCCCATGCAGGATTTATTCAATGAATGGCACGCCAAGAACACAAGCCAGAAAGTAAAGAATGTATTCCGCAATAAGGGGATGTCAGGAATCCCGCTTACAAGCAACCTGCCATACGGCTATAAAAAAGACCCCGAAAATCCCCGAAAATGGATTATCGACGAGCCTGCGGCAAAGATAGTGAAACAGATTTTCAGCTTATGCGTTGCAGGACTTGGACCGACGCAGATAGCAAAAAAGCTGAAAGCCGACAAGGTAATGACGCCGACGGTTTACTGGAACAGCATTGGGATGGCATACCGAAAACCGCCCGCCACCCCCTATCACTGGTCAGCATCCAGCGTGGTGCGCATCCTCTCCCGACAGGAATATATCGGGGACACCGTCAATTTCCGCACCATGCACAAATCATTTAAAAGCAAGAAGCGGCTGGAACTCCCGCAGGAGGAATGGCAGATATTTAAAAACACCCATCCCGCAATCATTGACGAAGAAACCTTCATGCTCGTGCAGGAGCTTCGGGAACACCGCCGCAGACCGACAAGGAGCGGGATTATCAGCATGTTTTCTGGTCTGCTCTATTGCGCCGACTGCAGGGAGAAACTCTATTACAGCACAGTGAATAATTACAAGAGGGAACAGGCTTATTTCTTCTGTTCTTCTTACCGCAAAAACTCTGATGTATGCTCTGCCCACTATATCCGAGAAAAAGTGGTGGCAAAGGCAGTATTGGACAGTATGCAGCGTGTGTTCTGGTACGTTCAGTGTTTTGAAAAAGATTTTGCCAGAAATCAGATGGCGGCTTTCGGAGAGGAAAAGAGGAAAGAATTATCCGAAAAGCGCAGGGAGCTTGCACAGGCAAAAAAGCGGGTGAAAGAGATTGACAGCCTTATCCAGAAGGTTTATGAGGACAATGTAAGCGGGAAAATCTCTGATGGACGCTTCACCACCATGTCAATGGCATTTGAGGACGAACAGAAACAGTTAAAAGAATCCATCCCCAATATGGAACAGTACCTTGAAACCGAAACGGACAAGAGTGACAGCCTTCAGCGTTTTATCGACAGGGTAAAATGCGTCACACAGCTTACGGAATTAACCCCCGAAATCGTACACGAGTTTATTGAGAAGATTGTCGTGTCCAAGCCAGAATATATTGACGGTCAGCGTTACCAGAGTTTAGATATTTACTACAACAGCGTCGGCATTGTCAGGGAGCCGATGCCCGAAGAAATGGAAGAACTGTTCCAAGAGCATATGCGGAACAGAACATCCAGCCAGAGCAGCAAAACAGCGTAGCCGCAAGGCTACACTGTCTACATAGCAGCATATTAAGATATTTCAATTTTTAGAGCAACTTCCTTACGGAACACCATCCAACCCGGGGTTTTTCAATATCCAGTTGTCATCTCCATCACCGTCTGACCATCTGCAGATGATGCGGCAGACCACACCACCTATGACAGTGATCAGAAACGTAACCACTACGTCCACGCGCAACACCCCCTTTCCGCTGCCGGATCAGGTATGACAACACTTTTTTCATATCATATATCCCATCACAATTCTACATTTTTCTCAGATCCATGCAAATATATGACAAAAAATACCCGCATATGCTCTTTTAAATTCTCCATATTTTATAAGTTGTATTTTGAAAATCAGTGTCGTATAATGTTACGAGGAATTGAAACCACCCTTTTTTAACAGACATGTCTGTCTGCACAGACAGCAACAAGAAGGAGACGAAATACCTATGCAAAATCTTACACTTGGGATAGATATCGGTTCAACGACTGTGAAGATCGCAGTGTTAGACGAGACCCATAGACTCTTATTCGCCGATTATCAGCGGCATTATGCAAATATACAAGAAGCCCTCTCCCAGCTTCTGGGCAAGGCCCGGCAGGGATTGGGCGACCAGACCGTAAGCCCCGTGATCACCGGATCCGGCGGATTGACGCTGGCCAAGCATCTGGACGTGCCCTTTGTCCAGGAGGTGATCGCGGTCTCCACCGCCCTCCAGGAGGCGGCTCCCCAGACCGACGTGGCGATCGAATTGGGCGGGGAGGATGCCAAGATCATCTACTTTGAGGGCGGGAACATCGAACAGCGCATGAACGGCATCTGCGCCGGAGGGACCGGCTCCTTCATCGACCAGATGGCCTCCCTCTTACAGACCGACGCGGCGGGCTTAAATACATACGCAAAGGACTACAAAGCCCTCTATCCGATCGCCGCCCGCTGCGGCGTATTTGCCAAATCAGACATCCAGCCCCTGATCAACGAGGGGGCCACACGGGAAGATCTGTCCGCCTCCATCTTCCAGGCTGTGGTCAACCAGACGATCAGCGGCCTGGCCTGCGGCAAACCCATCCGGGGCCATGTGGCGTTCCTGGGCGGACCGCTGCACTTTATGTCTGAGTTAAAGGAAGCCTTCATCCGGACTCTGAAATTGGATGAAGAACACACGATCATACCGGATAATTCCCATCTGTTCGCCGCCATCGGCTCTGCCCTGAACGCCGACCTGGCCGTGACCAACACCCTGGCCGCGATGGAGGAACGCCTGGCAGGAAATATCCAGATGGATTTTGAAGTCGCCCGTATGGAGCCTCTATTCTCTTCGGAGGAGGACTACCAGACCTTTCACGAGAGACAATCCCGTTACCATGTAAAGACCGGGAACCTGCGGGACTATCACGGAAGCTGTTTCCTCGGGATCGACGCAGGGTCTACGACCACGAAAGCCGCCCTGGTGGCGGAGGACGGCTCCCTTTTGTATTCCTTTTACAGCAGCAACGACGGCAGTCCCCTGGCCACAACTATACGCGCCATGGAGGAGATCCATGCGCTCCTGCCCTCCGACGCACAGATCGCCTACTCCTGTTCCACCGGATACGGGGAGGCTCTGATCCAGTCGGCTCTGATGTTGGACGAAGGGGAAGTAGAGACGGTGTCCCATTACTACGCCGCTGCCTTTTTCGACCCGGAAGTGGACTGTATCCTGGACATCGGAGGCCAGGACATGAAGTGCATCAAGATCAAAGACCACACGGTGGACAGCGTCCAGCTCAATGAGGCCTGCTCCTCCGGCTGCGGCTCCTTCATCGAGACGTTTGCAAAGTCTTTGAATTATTCCGTAGAGGACTTTGCAAAGGAAGCGCTGTTTGCCAAAAACCCCATCGACCTGGGAACACGCTGCACCGTCTTCATGAACTCCAAAGTCAAACAGGCCCAGAAAGAGGGCGCGGAAGTCTCCGACATCTCCGCCGGACTCGCCTACTCCGTGATCAAGAACGCCCTCTATAAAGTCATCAAAGTATCGGATGCCACCGAACTGGGAAAACATATCGTGGTCCAGGGCGGGACTTTTTACAACGACGCCGTCCTGCGCAGTTTTGAGCGGATCGCGGACTGCCAGGCCATCCGCCCGGACATCGCCGGGATCATGGGCGCTTTCGGCGCGGCCCTGATCGCCAGGGAACGTTTCCACGCGGGGGATGCGCCGCGGCAGACCACCATGCTCTCCTATGAACAGATACATAACCTGAAATATACGACTTCCATGGCAAACTGCAAGGGCTGCACCAACAACTGCCGCCTGACCATCAACAAATTCAGCGGCGGCCGGCAGTTCATCAGCGGAAACCGCTGTGAAAAGGGCATCGGCAAACAGAAGAACAAAGACAAGATCCCCAACCTATTTGACTACAGATACAAGAGGATCTTCGGCTACGAACCCCTCTCGCCGGACTTGGCTGTCCGGGGGGAGGTGGGGATCCCCAGGGTGCTGAACATGTTCGAGAACTATCCGTTCTGGCACACGTTTTTCACCCTGCTGAAATACCGGGTGGTGCTCTCCCCCACATCCACGCGGAAGATCTACGAGCTGGGCATCGAATCCATCCCCAGCGAATCCGAGTGCTACCCGGCCAAGCTGGCCCACGGACACGTGACCTGGCTGCTGAAAAAGGGCGTGAAGTTCATCTTCTATCCCTGTATCCCTTACGAACGGCAGGAATTTGAGGATGCCGTCAACCACTACAACTGCCCCATCGTCACCTCCTACCCGGAGAACATCAAAAACAACGTGGAGCAGCTAAATGATCCGTCCATCGATTTCAAAAATCCGTTCCTGTCCTTCGCAGACCTTGAAATACTGACCAAGGGGCTGATCAAAGCCTTCCCGGACATCCCCGCCCAGGAAGTCACCCAGGCGGCCCAAGCGGCATGGAAAGAGCTGGAATTTGCCCGCAGGGACCTGATGCGCAAAGGGGAGGAGACCCTGCGCTACTTAAAAGAGACCGGGCGGCACGGGATCGTACTGGCCGGACGGCCCTACCACATAGACCCGGAGATCCACCACGGTATCCCCGAGCTGATCAACAGCTATGGGATAGCTGTGCTGACCGAGGATTCGATCTCCCACTTAGGCCCCCTGGAGCGGCCTTTGCGGGTCAATGACCAGTGGATGTACCATACGCGGCTGTACGCCGCCGCCAACTTTGTAAAGACCCGGGACAACCTGGACCTGATCCAGCTAAATTCCTTCGGCTGCGGCTTGGACGCCGTGACCACCGACCAGGTCCATGAGATCCTGGAAAACAGCGGCAAGATCTACACCTGTCTGAAGATCGATGAGGTCAATAACTTAGGTGCGGCCCGGATCCGCGTCCGCTCCCTGATCGCCGCCATCCGGGTCAAACAGCAAAACCCGCACAGACGGAAAGTGCGTCCATCCGCCATCAAAAAAACAGCCTTTACCCAGGAGATGCGCAAGGACTACACGATCTTATGCCCGCAGATGTCGCCCATCCATTTTTCCATCTTACAGGCGGCCTTCAACTTTTGCGGCTACAACCTGCAGGTGCTGCCCAACGACAACAAGGAAGCCGTGGATGTGGGCCTGAAATATGTAAACAACGATGCCTGCTACCCATCCCTGATGGTGGTCGGTCAGATCATGCAGGCTCTGCTATCAGGTAAATACGACCTGGATAAAGTGGCCATCGTCATGTCCCAGACCGGCGGCGGCTGCCGCGCCTCCAACTACATCGGCTTCATCCGCAGGGCACTGAAAAAAGCAGGGATGTCCCACATCCCCGTGATCTCCGTCAACTTAAGTGGCCTGGAGAGCAACCCTGGCTTTAAGATCACCCTGCCCCTGGTGACGCGGCTCACATACGGCGCGGTCTTCGGCGACATCCTGATGAAATGTATCTACCGGATGCGCCCCTACGAATTAAAGAAAGGCTCCGTCAACCGGATGCACAGGAAATGGGAAAAACGCTGCATCCGTTTCCTCTCCGACAGACACTGCAGCTACCCGGTATTTAAGAAGATCTGCCGGATGATGATCCGGGATTTCGATCAGATCCCGATCTCCCATGAGAGAAAACCGCGGGTGGGCATCGTGGGTGAGATCTTGGTCAAATTCCTCCCCGCCGCCAACAATTACCTGGCGGAACTTCTGGAAAAGGAAGGCGCGGAGGCGGTGGTGCCGGACCTGATCGACTTTATGAGTTACAGCTTTTACAACCAGAACTTCAAGGCCGAACACCTGGGAACGAAAAAGAGCACGGCACGGATGGCCAACATGGCGATCTGGGGGATCGACCATGTCCGCAGCGCAGCCAACGAGGCGTTCAAAAAGAGCCGCCACTTCACCCCATCCGCCAAGATCGCAGACCTGGCCGAGATGGCCGGCCCCATCGTATCCGTTGGCAACCAGACCGGGGAGGGATGGTTCCTCACCGGGGAGATGCTGGAGCTGATCCACAGCGGCACGCCCAACATCGTCTGCACCCAGCCCTTCGCCTGCCTGCCCAACCATGTGGTGGGAAAAGGCGTGATCAAAGAACTGCGCAGGCGGTACCCTGAGTCCAACATCGTAGCCATCGACTACGATCCGGGGGCCAGTGAAGTCAACCAGTTGAACAGGATCAAGCTGATGCTGTCCACAGCGCGCAAGAATATGCAAAAAGAAAAGGCTCGGGGCTGATCCCCCGAAAGCCTTTTCTTTTTATAAAAATTATGTAAGACCTGATCAGAAACAGTTATCATCCTGCTTCATATACGTCTGCTCCTGAATACCTTTCAAAAATTTATCGTGCATCGCATACATCAGATCATCTATGAGCTTCCTATATTTTGAATATACCTCTTGTGTTATACTCTCTTCAGAAGAAATATCCCCACCGTGTGCCACACTATTCCTATATCTGATGAAAACACTCAACATTTCTTTAAGATTGCTATTTGGATACGTGTACGCCTCCCAATGTTCCGGAAATTCTTCTAAAGAAAATTGCTTTAACAACTTGTTCAAAACTTCAAAGCCAACATTACTTTCTGTATCGACCATTGGATAGATATCATGTTGTTTTTCTTCAAAATGCCCTTTCAGACCCCGATAAAAATTCATCTTTTGTCTTACCTTTTTTGGATATTCTCTGAACTGCCTGAATGTTTTATCCATATGGAAAACAATCAGCTCATCACATAACATATCAAAGTCGATGTTTAATGAATTAAGATATTCGATATAAAGTCTAAAAGAACTCTGTACGTATCCTTCCCAATACGAATACAATATCGCTATCGACTGAACTGCCAACAAGGAATAATGTTTTTTACTGAGCCGATATCTGCCTGTAAAAAAGATTCTTTCTATATCTGATGCGCTGGATGCATATTGCTCTATCATGGATAAATGTTCATTTTCAAAATCCACCATCCCATCTCCCTGTTATCCGCCAAATATTGTATTTGCACGTTCTAATCGTTTTTTGATCCTGTTTTTACTGTTGGAAGCCGAACCAGAATATTTCTTGAAATCCGTATCCGTTTTGAGTTCTTCGATCTTTTCTGCGATAAGTGCTGGATCCTCTCTATATTTTTCTATATTCTGCGCAATCCCTATCATGATCCCTTCATAATACGCCGGAACAAAGGTATTTCGTCCATTTCTAAAAACATCATCACTGCAAGTATCAGCAAGCATTTTCATGACCTCATTAAAAGTGCTTTCATAATATCCGGCATCAAATCCCCCATCCCTGACAGATCTCTCCATAAATCCATCCAAAAACTTTTCCGTATTAGAATTGATCGTATCTACATTATTTAAAAATGCTATAAATCTAAGGATCAATTCCTGATCATAAAGTTCCTGTTTTTTCTGGGCACTCAGAGATACGAGCTTTTTAAAATTTTCTTCTTTGCTGAGCTTTTCAATAAGTCTATTCAGAGTCGGGTCGACCCCTCTATAGATCGCATTACGTATTTCCTGCGCTGTCAATTTTGATCCACCCGAATTTAGTCTTTTAAACAATTCATACTTCATAGCTGTGTTGCTCTCACCACGGAGTATCTCAACCCTGCAGACCGCCCGCTTTATATTGATAACATATTTTTTTGGCAATGTATCGACATTGAAGCCTTCCAATCCCTCGACCAGATCACCGCTTTCTAATTCCCATTTATTCCTATTTTCTTCACTATCCTCTCCTATATCCTCATCAGGATCTTTTACCAGTAAACTTTTGTCCAGACTGCCAAAAAAACTGATGATCGTTGATAACCGCTGTAACCCATCAACCAATTCCCACACACCGTTCACATCCTCGGCCACAAAAATAGGTGGGATAGGTATCCCCAGCAAAATAGATTCGATCAACGCTGTTTTTTGATGTCCCTTCCATCTAAAAAGCCTTTGATATTCTGGTCTGATCACCAACTCGCCTACTTTATACATATTGATCAACTCGCCAAAAGAAATATCCATCCGATCAGCCGATAAACGTGCCCTTTCATCATTTATCTGCCGTTCCATGTCAGAAATCCTATCATCAAGCTCATTTATCTTAAGATCATTATCCATAAATCCCTCCTCCTATCAAAAATCCCATCTTTACATAAATAGATCATACCATAAAATCAAAAAAAAGCAATCCATATATTATTTTTTTTGCCGTTCTTTACTGTCCATGCAATATAAAACCTTTAGACCTCTTTCGAAGCCTAAAGGTTCTATCCCAACATTTTTTCAAACGCATTCCTCCACCAAACGCAGGATGATATCCTCGCACGTCTCGATCCCCAACGCCGACGTACTCAGACACACATCATAATGATCCGCAAAGCCAAATTCCGTATTGGTATAATAGAAACAATATTTCCGTCTGGCTTTATCGATGAGCCGTATCTTCTCCCCGATCTTCGATTCCGGCGTATCCGCCATCCGCCCTTTCATGCGCTGCATCCGCCAATACTGATCTGCGTGGAGGAACACATGGAGCCCGTTGTCAAACTCCTTGAGGATCGTATTGGCGTTGCGCCCCACGATGACGCATCTTCCTTTTTCCCCAATCTTGCGGATCACGTCTCTTTGTATCTCGAAGAGTTTTTCATTGAGGGGTTTGTTGTAAAAATCAAACAGACTCTGCGCAAATCCAAAATTGATCGGGACTTTCTCATCCCATTTTATCAGGCTCTCCACATCTATGTTGGACAGACGCGCCGCCTGCAGGATGATCTCTTTATCATAATATTCATAATTCAGTTTTTTCGCGATGGCTTTTCCGATCTCACCGCCGCCCGCGCCAAATTCACGGCTGATCGTAATGATCTTTTTCATGGTCGTGTGCACCTCTCTTATATGATATCATAAAACTTTATTCAGGAAATCGATCGTCCGCTCTTCTTTCGGGTGATCGATCACTTCCTCCGGCGTTCCCTGTTCCACGATATAGCCGGCATCCATGAACACGATCCGATCGGCCACCTCCCGCGCGAATCCGATCTCATGGGTCACGACCACCATGGTCATGCCGTCGGCTGCCAGTTTTTTCATAACTGCCAGCACCTCGCCCACCATCTCCGGATCCAATGCGGAGGTGGGTTCGTCAAAGAGCATGATATCGGGATTCATGGCCAGCGCCCGCGCGATCGCCACACGCTGTTTCTGTCCCCCGGAGATCTGGCTGGGATATACCTCCGCTTTCGACTCCATGCCCACACGTTTTAACAGGCTCATCCCCGTCTCTGTGGCCTGCTCTTTCGTCATCTTCTTGAGTTCCACCGGCGCCAGCATGATGTTCCCCAGCACGGTCTTATGCGGAAAAAGGTTAAAATGCTGGAACACCATCCCGATATTTTCCCGGACTTTATTGATGTCCGTATGCTTATCCGTCACGTCCGCGCCATCCACGATGATCGTGCCCGCCGTGGCAGTCTCCAACTGGTTTAAACACCGCAGGAATGTGGATTTTCCGCTGCCCGAAGGTCCCAGGAGCACCACGACCTCGCCTTCTGCGATGTCAATGCTGATATCCTTTAAGACTTCCAGTTTCCCGAAGCTCTTCTTTAGATTTTTAACGTGCACTTTTACCTTTTTATCTTCCACGGTTCATCCTCCTCTCGATCCTCTTCGCGATCCTGCTCAGCGTGACAATGACCACCATGTACATGATACCGATGATCGCCCATGTCTGGAGACTCTTAAATGTGTTTCCCGATATGGTCTTACCGATGTTGGTCAATTCCGGGAAACCGATCACGGAAAGGATGGATGTGTCTTTTAACGTGATGATGAACTGGTTGATGATGGATGGGATCATCGTGCGGATTGCCTGGGGCAGCACCACCTTGCGCATACTCTTTCCATAGGAAAGGCCCAGGCTTCTGCTAGCCTCCATCTGTCCCTTATCCACGCTCTCGATACCGGCGCGGATGATCTCCGCCATGTATGCCCCGCAGTTCATCGCCAGGGCGATCGTGCCGGCCTGGAGGGCCGTCAACCTGAAATCCTGGAACCCCAGGGATTTGATCCCCTGCGGCACGCCGAAGAATATGAAATACGCGAGGACGATCAGCGGCACACCGCGCACTGCGTCCACGTATATCGTACCGATACAGTTGAGGATGCGGTTCTTGCCCACATTCATCAGGGCAAATATCATACCGACGACTGTCGCAAAGATGAGCGACAAGAGCGTCAGCAGCAGCGTCTTCCCCAATGCCCCTAGGAGCATGGTGGAATATTTTTCGATTATCATGGCCATAAGCTCTTTCTCCTTTTGTTGTTTTTCAT
The DNA here is from genome assembly GCA_910575625.1 of Clostridia bacterium. Lineage (GTDB taxonomy): Bacteria > Bacillota > Clostridia > Lachnospirales > Lachnospiraceae > MGBC164599. Next base: position 98,506 of record CAJTFD010000010.1, on the reverse strand, counting down.
AGCAGGCGGACGCAAGATCTCTATGCTGCCGCTGCGGGTTTCCCGATCATTCCTTTATTATACAAGAACGCGGAAAACCATAGATGTTTTCCGCGTTCTTCCTGGGACCTGTTTATACTATTTCAGATATTTATCAATGATCTCGTCGTATTTTCCGTTTTCTTTGATATTCTTAAGTCCTGCGTTAAACAGATCCAGCAGTTCCTGGTTGTTCTCATCCATGATCGCAAATCCGTACGGTGCGCCTTCACTTTCCATCCCCTCCGGGATCTTGAGCGCTAAATCTCCCTCTTTGATGGATGAAGCCATGATCGGTGTGTCCTCCACGCATGCTGCGCTGTTGCCCAGGAGCACATCCTGATACATGGTCGGTGAATCTTCAAACACGGTCACGTCAAATCCATATTCGTCTTTCAGGCTGTTTGCAAAATCTGCGCCTGCTGTGGCATTTTTGACAGCTACAGTCTTGCCCTCAAGATCCTCAAAACTTGTGATATCGCTGTCCTCCGGTATAACAAATGTCTGTGTCGCATCATAATATCCGTCTGAGAAGATCCAGCCGGAATCGATACGTTCCTGTTTGATCGTCGCACCTGCGATCAGGGCATCTGCCTGTCCGGCCTGTACAGCCGCCACGCCGGAATCCCAGCCGAGGCTCTGCAGTTCATACTCGAAGCCCTGGTCTTCCGCGATCGCTGCGAGGATGTCCACGTCGATGCCTACGAACTCATTGTCCTCGTTTGTGTACTCGAAGGGTTTGAACACGGTGTCGGTGGCGACCACCCATTTTTTGTCGGATGCCGTTTCCGCGTTATCCTCCGCATCGGCATCATCTGCTTGTTCCGCGTCGTCCGCCGCGGTGGTCTCCTCTGCAGCCGCTGTGTCCTCTTTCGCCTCAGATGTATCAGAGCCGCCTCCACAGCCTGCCAGCATCGCCGCTGTCATCACAGCGCATAATAATAAAGCAATCTTCTTTTTCATGGAAAATCTCCTCCTCTTTTTTTAATTCCCCAAACGTATACTCTATCGATTATATTAAAATACCATTTTGTTGTCAAGAGTTGTTCTTTTTTTTCGCTCCGGATCTGACAGATCCATTTATTGACATACGATCCCTCCGTCCTCCCCACCGATAACTGAACACTCCATCCAGGACAGGTCATATGTTATCCAGCATATGCGCATAATACTTTTGGATCCCTCCTTTCACATGCACAAAGACTGGGATATATCCTCTTATCTTGATCACCCATAGATCCTCAATATCCCCGCGATCCGCACCAAGATCCCGCCAAAAGGAAACGCCCGCAATTCCTCCTCCGGCACCCTGGCGATCACGATATACAGCACCACATACACCACCGCCGCAAGAGGCACCGACACCGCCAGTCCCAACAGATCCGACGGGATCAGGAAATAGACGCCCATGAACAAGAGCCACGCAGCCAACGCCATGGGTATCGAAGCCAGGAACGGGATCAGATACGCATCGACCCATTTATTTTTATAGCCCAGATATTTTTTCATGGACCGGTCATTTAGGATGCAGATGAGCACCGAGTAGATGATGATCGCCAAGACCACCGCCAAGATCCCAAGCCCTGTGGTCAAGAGCATCACCACCAGGGAGGACACATCCACCACCAGGGCGATCGCCGCGTTGCGCATGGGCAGATTGGGCAGACCGATGCCCTGGAGCACTCCATTTGAGATATTGGAGAGTCCATTTAAGACCACCGTGACCGCCCCCACAGTCAGGAGCAGCCCCGCCGTCCCGATCGTATCCGGGAACAAGATCCGCACGATCGGCTGGGACAGCACTGCCAGCCCCACCGCTGAGGGGATGGAGATGAACATGGACAGCTGCACCGCCTGATCCACTTTCCTGTTGGCCAGTTCCAAGTGGTCCCGGGCGTACGCGGCGGACACTTCCGGTATCATGGACGTGGGCGCGGCGCTGGATAAAGTCAGCGGGATATTGATGATCGAGAGGAAATAGATCGAATATTCCGTATACAGCATCCGGATCCCCTCATCCTCAAACCCCTGATGTCCTAAGATCTCTGAAAAAAGATACCCATCGATATATCCATTTACATTATAGATAAAAGCACTCAGTATGATCGGCGTCACCATCCGCAGGATGACCCCGATGACTTCCTGATAGCTCTCCTCCTGCCCCGTCTGGTCCGATGCGATCTTCTTCTGGATGATCTTCCGATTCAGATGATAGACCACCAGGACGAACAAGAGTGCGGCGACCACGCCGACCCCCGTGCCGATCGTCCCGCCGGCCGCACCCCAGCGATCGATGCTGTCCTTGTCACTGCCCGCCACGACTTCGATGAAAAACCAGGCCGCCAGGATACTGAATGCCGCATTTGCAAACTGTTCCAGGATCTGGGAGATCGAGGTGGGGACCATATTCCGGTACGCCTGGAAATACCCTCTGTACACGCCTAAGATACCCGATAAAAAGATCGTCGGCGACAACACCCGCAGCGCCAGCGTCGCCCCCTGCTGGTTGCTGGGGATCAGGATGCTGGCCCCCACCAGACAGAAGAGCGCCACGGCACCGCCCGCCACCGTCGCATACAGCAGGGATCCCTTAAAATATTTCTGGGCATTGCGATATTCCCCCTGGGCCAGTTTCTCAGCGATGATCTTGGAGACCGCCTGGGGGATGCTGTACGATGCGATCATCAAAAGGATCAGATATGCCTGCTGCGCCAGACCGTAATAGGCCATGCCGTCCGCCCCCACGATGCGGGTCAGCGGACTTTTATAGAGCAGGCCCACGACCTTTGAGATCAATGCCGCCGCCATAAGAAATGAAGCGTTTTTCACCAATACATTACGTTTGGAACTCATCACTCATCCTCAGTCTTTTTCAAATGTTCTCAATCTGCCAGTCAATGGGGCTAAGGCCCCGGCTCTCCAAAAAAGCATTGGTCTGGCTAAACGGCTTGCTCCCAAAAAAGCCTCTCCTGGCAGACAAGGGGCTTGGATGGGGCGCTTCCAAGATCAGATGGGCCGGGTTGTGCAGCATCCGTTTTTTTGCCTGGGCCGGCCGTCCCCACAGGATGAACACCATAGGCTGATCCTGATCATCCAGCACACGGATCGCCGCGTCGGTAAATTCCTCCCAGCCTATATTCCTGTGTGAATTGGCCTGGTGCGCCCGCACGGTCAGGACCGTGTTTAGAAGGAGGACTCCCTGTCTGGCCCACTTTTCCAGATACCCGTTGTTCGGGATGTAACAGCCCAGGTCGTCGTGGAGCTCCTGGTAGATATTGACCAGAGACGGCGGGATCTCCACCCCCTTCTTCACCGAAAAGCACAATCCGTGGGCCTGCCCCTGGTTGTGGTACGGATCCTGCCCTAAGATGACCACTTTCACTTCATTTAAAGGTGTAAAATGAAATGCATTGAAGACATCATCCGCGGGAGGAAAGATCTGTCTCGTCTTGTACTCCTCGTTGATAGTCTTGAACAGACTGTGGTAATATGGTTTCTTAAATTCCCCCTGGAGGGCATCCAGCCATTGGCCTGCTAATGGCGGCATGATGATCGCTCCCTTCTTTTGTAAGATCTGATCTTAAGATATCCGCACGGGGACATCTCTTTTTGCTAAATACTCTTTTACCTCTGAAATCTCTAATTCTTTATAATGGAACAACGACGCCGCCAATGCCGCGTCCGCGCCCCCCATTGTCAGGGCTTCATAAAAATGTTCCAGCGTCCCGGCGCCGCCCGAGGCGATCACCGGGATCGACACGGCATCCGCCACCGCCCGGGTCAGGCTCAGATCGTATCCGGCCTTCGTGCCGTCACAGTCCATACTGGTCAGGAGGATCTCACCGGCCCCCAGGCTCTCGGCCTTTCGGACCCACTTTAACGCATCGATCCCCATGTCCAGCCGGCCGCCGTTCTTGTAGATGTTCCAGCCGCTGCCGTCATCCCTTCTCTTGGCATCCACAGCCACCACCACGCACTGACTGCCGAATTTCATGGCCGCATCGTGGATCAGTGACGGGTTGTCGATCGCCGCCGAATTGATGGAGATCTTATCCGCCCCCTCCCGCAAAAGGAGCCTGAAATCCTCCACCGTTCGGATCCCGCCTCCCACGGTGAACGGGATGAAGACCTGCTCCGCCACCTTGCGCACCATATCCACCACAGTCTCCCGCCGGTCTGAGGAAGCCGTGATGTCCAAAAAGACCAGTTCATCCGCACCGGCCTGTCCATAGGCCCGGCCCACCTCCACCGGATCTCCGGCATCCCTTAGATCCACAAAATTGATCCCTTTCACCACCCGTCCTTTATCCACATCCAGACAGGGTATGATCCGTTTCGTAAACATCAGCCCACCCCCTCGGTGCCTTTATCCAGCCCTGCAAAATTTTGAAGGATCGTAAGCCCCAGATCCCCGCTCTTCTCCGGATGGAACTGACAGGCAAATACATTTCCCCATTCCACCGACGCGTGGATCCCCACACCGTAATCCGTCTCCGCCGCCACCATCCTCTCATCCGCCGCCTGCAGATAAAAAGAATGTACAAAATACACATACGCCCCCTCCGGGACGCCCGCGAACAGTCGGCCCGTCCGCGGCAGATGCAGCGCATTCCATCCCATGTGAGGGATCTTCAATCCTGACGCTTTTGGGATACGACAGATCTTCCCCGGTAAGATGCCCAATCCTTTTACACCCGGAGATTCCGCGCTCTCCTCAAACAAAAGCTGCAGACCCAGACAGATCCCCAGAAAAGGCGTGCCCTTTTCACAGACCTGGCGGATCACATCCGTCAGCCCATACTCGTCCAGCTTCCCCATGGCGCTGCCGAAATTGCCCACCCCCGGCAGGATCACCTTATCCGCACAGAGGATGTCTTCTGCCCGCCGGGTGACCTGCACCTCCTCGCCCAGGTGGAGCAGCGCTTTTTCCACGCTCTTCATATTCCCGGCATCGTAGTCGATTATTGTTATCATATACGCAAATTTCCTTTTTATCCTTTTTCTGTAAAAAAACATCTTTGGTATAGTTTAACACAAAGAACGGGTTAAAGTCAAAAAATCTTTGTTTTTCTGCTTTAACCCGTAAAAAAATATATTATTAAATCGTTAAAGATCTCAGAATCTGATCGCCACTTTCAGATCCCCATATTTACCAGACGCGTATTCAAATGCCTTCTCCCACTCTTCGACCGGGAACATTTTTGAGACGATCCCATCCGTCTTCAGCTTCCCGCTTGCGATATTCTCGATCACGAACGGATAACAGTACGGACTCAAATGGGCCCCGAGCACATCCAGTTCTTTCCGATCCCCTATGATCGACCAGTCTATCGTGGCAGGCTCGCCAAACACACTGAACTCTACAAATCTCCCAAGTTTCCGCACCATATCCAGCCCCTGCTGTACACTGGACGGGTGGCCGGTGGCCTCGATATAGATATCACACCCATATCCGTCTGTGAGCTGCATCACTTTTCCCACAACATCCTCCCGGCCGGGGTTCATAACGATATCGGCCCCGAACTCTTTCGCCTTTTCCAAACGCGCATCCATCATATCCAATACGATCAGCTTTGATGGGTTCTGCATCCTGGCATATGTGACCATCCCAAGCCCTAATGTCCCCGCGCCGGAAATGACGACCACATCCTCATTGCGGATCTGTGCGCGGTCCACCGCGTGCTTGGAACAGCCATAGGGCTCGATCAACAGCGCTTTTTCCAAACACATATTTTCCGGCACACGGGAAATGACCGCTGTTTTCGGATAACGGACATATTCTGCCATCCCGCCGTTGTTCCCTTTTTGGAATCCAAATGTGGCATGGGGCTGGCACATCCAATATTTCCCGCTCTTACAGAACCTGCACTCCCCACAGGGCACGATCTGATCTGCTGTGATCCGCTCCCCCAGTTTAAAATCCTTCACATTCTCCCCCAGCTCCACGACGCGCCCCAGAAATTCATGTCCGGGTATGAACGGAGGCTCCACCCATGCAGGCTGCACATCATCTCCCCAAAACATCGCTGCCCCATGGTGACATTTCAGATCACCTGCACACACACCGCAGCCTTCCGTCTTGATGATGATATCGTCGGGACCGCATACCGGCGTCGGATACTCCATTTCCAATCTGTAATCTCCTTTTCCATATGCCACCAATGCTTTCATTGTTTTTGGGATCGTACACATATGTTATCCTCCTTTTTGAGTCCATTTGTTTTGTAAATCTATTTTACATATTTGATTTTATAATCTGTGTGTCTTTTTGTCAATTTACATTTTTCCTATTTTTATCGCTCTATTTTTGTATATAAATACAAAAATCCCACGGATATCTCATAAAGATATACCCGCAGGATCCTCATCCATCCCTCTCATATATTTTTCAAAAATCCGTGGACATACGGCAGTGCGCCCCCCAATGCCAGAGCTTCCTTTTTCACGGCGCACACCCGCAGATAGTCTGCATCCTCCTCAAACGTATTCCGTTCTGCCGCCATCCGTTTCAAGCTCGGGAGATATTTCTCAAAATGCTCCCCCACATATCCGCCTATGATGATCTTACAGTCAAAGAGCATGCGCACATTGTTGACCGCGATCGCCAGATGATGCAGATACTCCTCCCAGAGCTGGCTGCACCGCGCGTCCCCCTGTTCCAGTCTTTCAAAAAAAATCCTCAGATCCCCGTCACATCCTCCCGCCAGGATCCCCGCATTGCAGTACGCTTCAAAACACCCCTTCTGCCCACAGTAACACGCCCTGCCGCCCGGCTGGATCGTCATATGCCCGATCTCGCCGCTCCTGGCCCCCTCTCCCTTGTACACCTTATGATCGATCAGGACCGAACCGCCCACATTATTGCTCAGACTGATATAAAAGGCATCCGTCAGATCCTCACTTTTGGATATCTCCGCATATCCGGCTGCATCTGCATCATTGTACATCCTGCATGGATAAGGGATATATTTCCCGATCTCAGCCGCTGTCAATCCCGTAAACCCTAGGATCTTCCCAAAAAAGACCGTCTGGTGGTCCTCCGTGATAAGACCCGGGACTGTGATCCCCACACCGAGCACCGCCTCCTCTTTGATCTGCACGGATGCCACGGCCTCCTCTGTCAGTTCGCCTAATTTCTTATAATAACTGTCCTCCTGAGAAAAATCCGCCCGGATCCGCTTTTCATAGATCAGCTCTGCGCACAGGTCGATCATGATCACCGTGATGTGATGCCGCGTCAGATCGATACCAACCGCCACTTTGCTCTTTGCCGCCACAGAGTATGCTTTCGCCCGCCGGCCCCCTGTGTGCCCGAATGTCCCATTTTCATAGATATAGCCCTCCTCCAAAAGCTCATCCAGATTCTGCTTGACTGTCGGCCTGCTCAGCTGGAGTTCATAGGAGAGGGCTGGGGCAGATATCTCAACTGCTTCCCGTATCTTATTAAAAATTTTGTTCCTGTTTTCTTTTTTCAGATCAAGGTGGAGACTACTCCCTTTTTCTCTGCGCATACTCATTCGCTCCTCATATTTTGTAAAACTGCTATACGGATCGATTATACTTTTTTTGGCCGCAGATCGTCAAGAAGATCTAGAGTGTGTCTAATCTTTCCCCCTGTTTTCCCCTTGACGGACTGAACAGTTGTAAAGATCTGCTCTCTCCAAATTGCAAGGTTAATGCAAGATTGATGCAAGGTTCGTGCAAGATTGACGTGATAGAATAATAGACATAAAAAAAAGGAGGTCTCACAATGAGCAAATATGTAATTGAAACGAAAGATCTTACAAAGCAATATGGAACACAAAAAAGCGTTGCCAATCTGGATATCCATGTTCAAAAAGGGCGTATCTATGGCCTGCTTGGCAGAAATGGAGCCGGAAAGACGACAACAATGAAAATGCTCCTCGGACTTACACGACCGACTTCCGGGAAAGTGACAATCTGGGGAAAGCCTCTGGCGGAAAATGAAAAAAAGCTGCTGCCCCGTATTGGAAGTCTGATCGAATCCCCCGGCTTCTATCCTAATCTGACCGCCACCGAAAACCTGCGCATTTTTGCCACCCTGCGGGGAGTGCCAAACCGGAGCGCAATTAAAAACGCACTTGATCTGGTCGGCCTGCCTTACAAAGATAAAAAGCTATTTTCCCAATATTCACTTGGCATGAAGCAGCGCTTAGCGATCGCCCTTGCGATCATGCACGACCCGGAACTTTTGATCTTGGACGAACCGATCAACGGTCTCGACCCGATCGGAATTGCAGAAGTCCGCTCCTTTATCCGCAATCTCTGCACTGAGCGTGGAAAAACAATTTTAATTTCCAGCCATATCCTTTCTGAGATCGCACTTTTGGCTGACGATATAGGCATTATCGACCACGGCGTATTACTGGAAGAAGAAAGCCTTGCAGAACTGGAAGCCAAGAGCAACAAACATATCCGATTTATTGTTTCTGATACGGCACAGGCGGCAAGGATCTTAGAACGCATTTTCCATGAAAGCCAGTTTACCATACAGGATGATCACAATATACAAGTGCATAACCTTGATCTGCCAATAGGAAAAATTGTTACTGCTTTTGTAGAAAATGGCTTAGAAGTATCGGAAGCCCATACTTGTGAAGAAAACCTTGAAGATTACTTCAAACGTGTAACAGGGGGTGAAGGGATTGCTTAAACTTCTTGTGTGTGAATTTTTAAAATTAAAACGGAAAAAGTTTATATGGTTGGTTGTTTTTTCCGCATTTTTGTTTCCTGTGCCGCTGACAGCATTGATGACAATGACGCAGACAACAGCGAAATATGACAGTAAAATAGATATTTTTAACGATTATTTTCAGGCGGTCATGGGATATGGGGTGGAACTGCTTTTGCCATGCATGATCGGGGTGATCGCAGCCATGCTCTTTTTTATGGAACGGGATAACGATACATTTAAAAACCTGCGTACGATCCCTATAACAAGCACACAGATGATCTTGGCAAAAATAATTGTCTTGTTCTTTTTTGGGATTATTTTTAGTCTGACATCGGCTCTTATAACAATCCTGTGCGGTGGGATGCTCGCAGAAGTAAACAGCATTGCTTATAGATTGTTTTTTGCGCTGGAAATGGGGGTTTTTATTACAGCCGGGACATTGCCGTTGATCGTTCTCGTAGTTTTCTTTAGTAAGAACTATGTATTTTCTGTTTTACTATGTGTCTTTTATAGCGTTCTAAGTATGACAGCCGAATCATCTTTTGGTGCGCTGCCTAAAGTCATGTGCTGGCTCATGCCAATCCCGCTCACAACTTTATGGAGCGCAGGAAATCTGACCGCACATGGCACTATGAACGGTGTGGGAATACTGGAACATCTCATTCCGACTACATTTCAGACGATCATTATTTTAGCCGTTATTGTTTTGCTTTCTGTAATATGGATCGATCATATGTATAAAAAGAGAGGGGATGAATGATATGCTTCGCATGGTCAGGACCGAAATATGGAAATTAAAGCGGTATCATATGATATGGGCAGGTGTTTTTCTGATGCTGCTTTCCGTCCTATTAACACTTTTTTCCACAACAGCATTGGACGGAACAGTTTGGACATTTTCATTCTTTACGGAACAGGTGATCAAAAATAATGTTACTATGATCTTTCCCATGTGCATCACTTTGATCGCCGGATATATCATAGCAAAGGAAGGGAAAGACGATACGCTGAAAAACATTTTCACGATACCTGTTTCGTATAGCAGCTTGTTGTGTGGGAAGCTGCTTGTATGTGCATTACTTTCTTTGTTTTTTGGGCTGGTAAGTGCGGCATTCACAGTAATCGCAGATCTGATGATGGGATTTCCGGGAATTTCTGCAGCATCAGTACTGCAGACATCTATCCAGATCATTTTTAACTGTCTGTTTTTGTATATCGCAGTCATGCCTGTTATTGCATTCGCCGCCCATATACCAAACGGACACATGATCGGAACAATCATTGCTTTTGTTTATGGTTACGGTTGTATGTTCGCCTCTGGAAATGTTACATTATCAAATTTTTATCCTGTTACTGCAAGTTTGGGTTTGATCAGTTACCGAAGCTACGATCCTGCTGTACATTGGAATAGATCGATCTGTCTGTTTAGTATGATCGCGGCATTGATGATCTCTGCTGTTTTTGTATTTACCGCAAAAGGAACTGTAACAGTTAAAAAATCAAAAAAGCACAAAAAAACAACAGCAAAAAAAGGTTGGTAAACGGAGGATCATAGAAATGATAAAGAATTTCCTTTTTCTGTCAATGGGTATTCTGATGTTCAGCTTGACACTTGTGGGGTGTTCAAAAGATGAGATCTTGGATCAGTATGATAATATTGTCCGATCAGCCGGAAATACAGCACTCACAAATGATCTTTCACTGAAAGGCGACCGGACATATGGGGTTGATCGCTATACCGGAACCTATACGGCAGATTATAACAATTTTTCTAAAACAGAATATCTCTTTGGCGGAACTACTATCGAACGTGAAAATGGCAAAGATATTTCTGTTTCCTGCGACTTGGAGATTACCGGGGGAACAGCACAGGTATTTTGGGTTTCGGGAAGTGACGCACCGGTGATCCTGCTTGAAACAACTGACAGCTATTCGGAAACAATAACATTGCCCGAAGGTGGGAACTATATTGGTATTACTGGAAATAACTTTACAGGGTATTTAGAAATGGATATAGAATAATGATCTGCCCCACGACGGCAAAAAAGACCTCAATGACGGAGCGCGGATGGCCGCCGGATCTTCTACATCCCGTCCGTGTTGGGGTCCGCCGGCCAGGCTGTATCCCATCCGCCTCTTTTTACAATGGAAAGAGCAGGGTGAACACAGTCCCCCTGCCTTTTTGGCTCTCAGCACTGATCTTGCCGCCCATCTTCTCCGTCAGCTGCCGGACGATGGACAGTCCTAAACCGCTCCCCTTTTTAGAACGGCCTTTGTCACATTTATACAGCCGTTCAAAGATATGCTCCAGATCTTCCGGATCCAGACCCACGCCGTTGTCCGCCAGAGAAAGCCGGATCGCATCCCCTTGTTTTGACAACGCGATCTGGATCTGGTCCGCATGGCTATGGGCGAGGACATTTTGCAGCAGGTTATTGAGTATCCGCATGTACCCGTCTGGATCCAGTTTTACCCACAAGGGCTGTTCCGGGATCCGGGCCGTGTACTCCACCTGTCTGTCCTCCAAAAGAGGGATCCAGCCGATCAGGATGTCCCGCGTCAGCTCTGTCATCTCCACGGTGCGCAGGTCCAGGGCAAATTCATCTGAATTTAATTTAAACCAGTCGAAGAGCACATCGATGTATTCTTTCAGGTCGTGGGAACGTCTGCGCGCGATCTCCATGTACTCCTCCCGTTCCTGCCCCGCAACCGTCCCTCTGTGCACAGCGTCCAGGTATCCGATCAGCGTGGTCAGCGGTGTGCGCACATCGTGGGAGAGGCTCGTCATCAACTGTCTGTTGGCTCCTTCTGCCTGACGGTACGCCAAAAGCTGTTTTTCATAAGATAGGACGATCTCATTGAGTCCATAGGCCAAGGGTGCGGTCAGCTCATGGGGTTCCGACAGGATGCGCCGGTTCCCGTTCCCGGCCTTCACATCCTCCAGCACTTCCGCCATCTCTAAGATCTGCCTTTTCACGCGCCGGAGGATCAGATACGCACCAGAAAGAGCCAGGACGGCCGCCAGGATCCCAACGCCTGCAATGATCTCCAGATACACCGGTCACACCTCCCTATTAAAACGATATCCGATCCCTTTCACCGTCTGGATGTACCGGGGCTTTCCGGGATCCTCCTCCAATTTTTTGCGCAGACGGCTGATGATCGCCATGATGTTGCTGTCGTCGTATACATACGGCTCCCGCCACACTTCCTCATAGATCCGCTGTTTCGTCAGGATCTTCCCCTGGTGCTGTGCCAGGAAAAAGAGCACGTCAAATTCTTTCGGCGGAAGCTCATATGTACCCTTCCCGGCCGTCACCGAACGGCTGTCCGGATCGATCGTCAGACCGTCGAACACCAGCCGCGCCGGCTCCTCCCCCTGCTGGTTGAATCTGGTGTACCGCCTGATCAGTGAGAGGATGCGCGCGATCAATTCGTCCATATCAAAAGGTTTCGTCAGATAATCGTCAGCCCCGGCCCGCAGCCCCCTCACTTTGGAGAGGCTGTCGTCCTTGGCCGTGAACATGAGGATCGGGATATTGGTCTTTTCCCGGATCCGGGCCATAGTCTCGAAACCGTCCATCCCCGGCATCATCACATCCAGTATGACCAGCTGGTATCCGTTTTCCCTCAGCTTTTCCAGGCCAGCCTTTCCATCAACGCAATGATCCGCCTCGATGCCTTCCTGTAAGACACTCTGTTTGATCAGAGCGCCCAGTTCCCTGTCATCGTCTATCATCAAGATCCGTCCCATCGAAACTCTCCTTATCTTCCGGCTCCCCCGCAAGCGGCAGTTCAAACCAGAACATGACCCCGTTGTCATAATTTTCCACACCGCACCTCTGCCCATGGGATTCCATGATCGCTCTTACGATGGACAGTCCGATGCCGCTGCCCCCGTATTCCCTGGTGCGTGCCTTGTCCACTTTGTAAAATTTATCCCACACATGTTCCAGAGCCTCCGCGGGTATGGGCTGTCCGGAATTGAACACTGTGATCCGGGCGACGTCCCCCTGTCTGTGTATCTTTAATTCCACAGTCCTTTCATCGTCCAGATGATTGAGCGCATTGGTGAAAAAGTTGGTCACCACCTCTTCGATCTTAAATTCATCGGCACACACATACACCGGCTCCTGCTGCTCCTCAAACAGGATCTTCGCCTCTTTTTGCTGGATCAAGATCTCAGAATTCTGCAGCACACCCTTGGTCAGGTCCACGATATCGAAACGTTCCATGAACAGCCTGTCATAGCCGGATTCCAGTTGGTTGAGCGTCAAGAGCTTTTTCACCATGATGTTCATCTTGGAGGCTTCATCCATGATGACCTCACAGTAGAAATCCCGGCTCTCCACGTCGTCCATGATGTTATCTTTGAGCCCTTCCGCGTAACCCTGGATCAGGGCGATGGGTGTCTTCAGTTCATGGGATACATTATCCAGGAATTCCTTGCGCATCTCATCGATCTTCACCTTCTCGGCGATGTCCTTCTCCAACTGTGCATTGGCTGACTGTAATTTTAGGATCGTACCCTCCAGCTGCTCCGACATCTTGTTGAAATTTTCCCCCAAGAGATCCACCTCATTGCTGTGGCGGCTCTGGTATTTTGTGTGAAAATCCAGTTCCGACATGCGCTGTGAGATCGCTGTCAGCTCGGAGATCGGTTTTGTCAGATGGTTGGTGATCACCCAAAGGATCGATGCGCTGACCAGGATGGTTATGATCCCCACATACAGATAAAACATATTTGAGATCGATGCGCTCTCCCGGATGCTCTCCAGCGGGGAACGGATCATGCAGGAATTTCCGTTACTGAATTCCCCCCACAGCTCCAGATATTCCATGCCCGCCGAAGGGTCCCGGCTCTTCTGGATCGCGTAATCACCGGTCTTTTCCAGGATCTCTTTTCGCTGCACATCCACCCCGGTCTGGTAGCCGAACAGACTGGCCTCCATCCGGTCCACATCCCGCTCCTGTACATTGTAGAGCAGCGCCTGCCCCTGGCTGTTGGTGATGATCCAGGTCAGGTTATTTTCCATGGAAGACTTCTTGAGCTCGATCGGCACCGACACATCCCCCATATCCGCCGCCCCGGAGCTCTCCAGGGCGATGTCGAAGGTCCCCAGGTTGTCGTAGGCTTCTTTGAGCACATCTGTCTTCCTGGAAATATAATATTCCGCCAGAAAAAAACCGTTGATCACGGCGATGGCCACCACGGATAAGAGCGTCATGCCGATGAAGATCAGCGCGATCTGGTTCCGGATGGAATGTTTTATCTTCCCACTTCGAATTTGTATCCCATACCCCATACCGTCTTAATGTATTCTCCTTTTTTTCCCATTTTGCTGCGCAGTTTTTTTACATGGGTATCGATCGTCCTGGCATCTCCAAAATAATCATAATTCCAGACAGAATTCAAGATCTTCTCCCTGGAAAGGGCAATGCCCTCGTTCTCCACAAAATACGCCAGGAGTTCAAATTCTTTGTAGCTGAGTTCCATCGGCGTGCCGTCTACGGTCACCTGATGGGCCGCTTTGTTCACACAGATGCCCCCGGCTTCCAGGTTCTTCTCCTGTCCTGTGAGGTTGCTCCGCCGCAGGATCGCTTCCACCCGTGCCACCAAGATCTTCGGGCTGAACGGCTTGGAGATGTATTCGTCCACACCCAGTTCAAATCCAAGGAGCTCGTCCCGCTCGTCCCCCCGGGCCGTCAGCATGATGATCGGGACTTTTGAATACTGGCGGATCTCCCGGCAGACTTCCCATCCGTCCATCTTCGGCATCATCACGTCCAGGATCATCAGCGCGATGTCCTTCTCCTCAAAAAAAATATCCACCGCCTCCGCACCGTTCTCCGCCTCGATCACCTGGAAGCCTTTCCTGACCAGAAAATCCTTGACCAGTTTGCGCATCCGGCTCTCATCATCCACCACGAGTATCTTCAATTGTTCCATGGCCTCTCCCTCCCGCATGAGCGTTTTTCGTATATTTACGGCTTAATATAGCAGATAAATATGAATTTCCTGTGACGAAAAAGTCTTATTTGGGGACACTTATCAAAGTTAAAAGCGATCAGCACACCAGAAAGATCATTTATGGGAAAGGAGATCTTATAACATATTATAACACAAAAGGATCATGGTGTGGAAACTGATCCGATATGTTCATAAAAAATTTTTATTGGACAGCAGTCTTTAATAGTGCGGTGTTATAAATCGTTGTATTGTATGGTTGCTTCACGGTTAAAAATCCTCCTTTGACTTATTTTGGATCTCCCGGTATTCCTGTGCAGCTGTTCCCCTTACTCCTTCATGCCCCTTTTTCTCACGGGCGAAGTAAAGCGCTCCTTTTCCTGGCGCCGCGCATACATACACATACGCTCCCTTTCCATTCACTTTTGCGTTTGTGCAGTCGATATGCATCACTGGCGACTTCAGCATAAAAAAATAAATTTCGGCATTTTCGGCATTTTTAAAAAGCACTTCCCTTTACATGCAGTCTGTGATATACTGATACTAAAGTCTATCGTCTATCGGTTTAAGAAAGCGCAGAGTTTTCAGCCGGTAGGTTGAGCGGCTTTTACTTTGCGTGTCGACAAAAAAATATCAAAAAAGGAGCGACAGAGACGTGACGGGAAATCAAGAGGGCTCCCGCACCAGCCGGGGGATGAAACGAAGTTTGAATGGAAGGATATTGAGACATACCACACTCAATATTCTGATGCTGGTGGTTGTATGCTGTGTGATCATGGCTCTTTCCATGCAGTCACTCGCCAATAGCATTTTGCTGGACAGTCTTCAGCCAATGGCCCGACAATCGGCTAAAACGATAGAGGCTAACATACATATGCTGGCTGACCGCATGATGACCATTGCCGCCGATCCCAGGATGAATACCGTGACCTCCGTCAACGGAGAGGAGGGAGAGGGGACACTCCGATCGGATGACGGACTGACCAGGGAAAATCGTATGGCCGTGCTGGAGGAGGCCGCTGAAATTTATGAACTTTACACCATCGCGCTGTACGATCTGGACGGAGGGCTGGCGCTTGGGATCGAGGACGCGCCGGAGAGCCTGGATGACAGCTTTTTCGAGCTTTTGAAGGAAACCGACAATCTCACAACCGATTCCTCCACCATCTTCCAGGGGAAACTGGGGATCAGGATGGGAATGCCGGTGAAAGAGAACGGCGAAACGGTCCTGTACGTGGTGGGTGTCTATAAATACGATACGATCAACGATATGATCAGCAGCATCAACCTGGGAAAAACGGGTATGGCCTATATGGTTAACGAGGAAGGCATCGTGACCGGGCATCCGGATCAGTCTCTGGCTCTCAATAAAAGTACACTGGTACAGCTCAGCGGCGGCAACGGGAACGCGGCGGAGCGTGTGACCACCGGTGAAACGGGGGCGACGGAATATCCCGTTGACGGAAAGCAGATGCTGGTGGCGTTCTCTCCCATTCGCGGGACCCAGTGGTCGCTGGTGATCCAGATCCCCAAATCGGATTACAACAGCCTGATCAACGGGGCGATGCTGGTATCGGTTCTGGCGACTATAGCAGTGTTGGTCATATCCATGCTGCTGGTTCTTCGCCTGGCCAGTTCGATCTCCAGTCCGGTGAAGAGCGTGACAGGACGAATGGTAGCCCTCTCCGACGGCGATCTCCATACAGAGGTGACGCCTGTATACAGCGGAGATGAGCTGGAGGTTATGACGCAGACCCTGGATGCTACACTGGAGAGCGTGAACAGGTACATATCCGACATCCAGCAGGTGCTGACGCGGGTTGCGGACGGAGATCTGCGCACCGAGCCCCAGGTGGATTACAAGGGCGATTTTGCGCTGATCCGCAGCAGCCTGTGTACGATCACCGCTTCCATGAACGAAACGCTTCTTGGCTTCCGCGGCGCGGCGGCGCGGCTGGCGGAGATGGCGGCGCAAATGAATGGACAGTCCGCTCAGCTGCATCAGGCGTCGCTGGAGCAGAACCGGTCCACCGAAGAGCTGGTCCATGAAGTAACGCATGTGAAAGAACGGCTGGTGGATGTCACGGAGAGCAGCGGTCAGACGCGGGTTCAGACGGAGGAGATCACGCAGCGGGTTCGGGGCGCCAACGAGCATATGGAGGCCCTGTCCTCCGCCATGGACGATATCAGCGCCAATGCCCAGCAGATCACAAAGATCGCCAAGGACATTGAGGACATCGCGTTCCAGACCAATATCCTGTCCCTCAACGCTTCTGTGGAGGCTGCCCGGGCCGGAGCTGCCGGAAAAGGCTTCGCGGTGGTGGCCGGCGAGGTGAAGCAGCTGGCAGCCAAGAGCGCAAGCGCCGCCCAGAGCGCCACGGAAATGATCCGCAACACGCAGTCCATTATCCAGACCGGCGTAGCGCTGACCGCGGATACCGCAGATTCCCTTCATGCGATTTCTGCCGTTTCTTCACAGATCAGCGTTATTTCGGACCAGCTGACAGAGGCGGTACAGGGGCAGGAGACGGCTCTTGCCGTCATGGAGGAGCGGATCGACGCCATTTCCGCCATTGCGGACCGCAACCTGCAGAACGCGGAGGAGACGGAGCATTCAAGCGGACTGCTGGAGGAAGAAGCCGAAGCGCTTAAGTCCCAGGTTCAAAAATTTATTCTAAAGGAGATATGCGGCAGATGAAACGAATTTTTACCATTCTTTTGAGCCTGCTGCTGGCGTCGTTTTTGACGGCCTGCGGCGGTCAGACCGGTCTTCAGGACGGCTATTACACCGCTCAGGCGGCTGAGTTCAATTTCGGCTGGAAGGAATATGTTACGATTCTGGTAAAGGGCGGAAATATCATCTCCGTGGAATATAACGCGGAGAATGCCAGCGGCTTCATCAAAAGCTGGGACAATGCCTATATGCAGACGATGCTGCATGAGAACGGCACCTATCCCAACGAGTACACCCGATATTACGCCGGCCAGCTTCTGGACGGCCAGGGGGAGGGCAGTATTGACGCACTCACCGGCGCCACCTCTTCCCACGGGACGTTTCAGGTGCTGGCCCAGGCCGTGCTGGAGCAGGCCAGACAGGGAGATTCCAGCATTGTGTTCGTTGACACAGCCCACTGAGAACTTTCTGCCCGCCTGATCAGACAAAAAGTCCTGGCAGGACAGAAGAACAGCCATGAAGACAGAGAAGAAAGCGGCGGTGAATTCGGGAGCGGGGATAAAGCGTCCTGGATCGCGGCGATCAAAACAGGGATAAAGCAGAGAGAACCGCTAAGGGAGGCTCTTGCTTTATCCCTGTTTTTTATTTCCACGGACGTTTTCTTTCCGTCCATCCCTTCTCTTTCCAATAGATCGTATCCGCTTCATTCCAACCACGCTTCTGCACTTGGCGCATCACGGAGAAAAAGAGTTTCGTTTTCAGGGACGGCTTGATGTTTTTTTGTTTTTTCAAGATCTTTTTCGCCAACGCGGACAGCTTTTTGTCAATGCGCCTTTTTTTCTGTCTGCTGACATGGTCCCATGAGACCGCCGCCACGGCGACGCCGTATGTATAGATCTTCGCCACGCCCCACCAAAATGCGCTGTCCGCCATATCCCGGCCTGTGCTCTTCATGCCGGCCCCCGCAGCGGTGGAAATGCATACAGCCTGCTTTGAAAACATCTTTTCCTCTGGGCGGTGTACCATCCAACGCCATCCGTAATGGTCGAGCAGCGCCTTCATCGCACCGGTCGCGTGATACACATAGACAGGACTGGCCAGGATCAGCACATCCGCGTTGTCGATCGCCTCTGTGATAGGCGACAGCTTTTCATAATGCGGACATTTTTTCTCCGATCTGCTAAAACAGGCCGTACATCCGGCACAGAATCTGTCAAAATCTTTGGGTAAGAATATTTCCGTTGTCTTTCCATTTAATTTTTCAGCTAAACTATGTGCGATGTGATAGGTAGAACCTTTATGGCTCTGACCGTGTATGACTGTGACTTTCATGTTGCCAACCTCCCAAGATCTTGGTCTTTTCAGCCAAACTTTCTATAAAACAGATCAGAGCGTGCCGGAAGATCCATTCCCAATCTCCTACAGACACACTCTGTCAATACTTTATCCAAATAAACTCATCAGCTGTGCGACCACCAGGCCGCCGCCTGTGCCGACCACATAACCCAGCAATGCCATGATGATCCCCACCGGCACCAGCGCGCTGCTATATGTACCAGCCAGCACCGGAGCCGTCGCAGTCCCCCCGATATTGGCCAGAGAAGCCACGCAGCAGGTGAAGATATCCATCTTCAAGATCTTCGCCAAGATCACCATGATCACCACATGGAACACCAATATAAATGCACCGGAGAGCAGCCACATCGGCGCATTGCCCATGCTGGCCAGATCCGCGCGGGATGCGATCAGAGCGATCACAATATATAAGAGCACATTTGATATCTCTTCTGTACCTTTTAGTTTGCCAAAAGGTGTCATCGCCAGACCGACACCCAGGACTGTGACGATCAGGACCGTCCAGGTGGCTTTGTCGAGGAACGGCAGAGCTACGGCGATGGCATCCCCCGCTTTCTGGGACAATGCTGAGACCAGAAGGCCGCTCCCAAGGAGGATGCTGATATTCTGCCAGGTCAATGGCTTTGTATTTGCACGCGCTTCCGCCTCCAGAGCTGCTCCCACCTCGTCGATGACCCTGGTATCCGCATTCGTCCACTTATTGAATTTTGCAGAAAATCCAATGGCCCACAGCAAAAACATCACATATAGAGTCGCACATATGGAATCCATCACCAGCGCATAAGCCATTGTGCCTTCATCTACATCTAAAGCAGCCTGGATCGCCAGCATATTTCCGCCGCCGCCCATCCAGCTGCCGCACAGCGCACCCAAGGCTTTCCATGCCCCTTCGCCCAATGCGCCGTGGAAGATCGCATAAGACAGGACAAACCCCAGACCTATGGAGATCGTGGCACAAAAGAATCCGATCAGCATCTTCGGTCCCAACTTGATGATCTTCTTCAAATCACAGCGCAGCAGCATGATGAAGAGCATCGCATAGAGGAGCGGGTTTTTTAAAGCCGCGTAAGTATCAGCCGTCGCGTCCAGATCCCACAGACGCACGGTGCACAAGATCATCAGTCCCAGGTAGATCAATACGATGGGCGGCGCAAAGTTGAAGATCTTCTGCGCCGTCTCCCCGGTAAATATCTTCGGCAGGTTGATCAAGATCGCTGCGATAAAGACCAACGCCGCAATATAGAGGAAACCTTCTTGGATCATATCCTTTCTTCTCCTTTTTTATCGTGTCATTTTAATAATCTCAATACATGTAAAAGATATTCCCAGCAACGCTTGGCAGAATCCACCGACATCCGTTCCGCCGGTGAATGGACATTTTCCAGATCCGGCCCGAAAGAGACCATATCCACCCCGGGCAGTTTCTCCGAGAGGATACCGCATTCCAGTCCCGCATGGATCGAACAGACCTTGGGATCCTCCCCATAGATATCCTGGTAGGCCTGGACCATCTTGTCGCGCAGCAGGGATCTTCGGCTGTATTCCCAGGCCGGGTAATCATCTTCCAGCTGTATCTCCCCGCCCATGTGCTCCATCAGCAGGGTCAGCTGCCGGACCAGGATCCGCTTGCCAAAGTCCGTATTGGAGCGTATCATAAAGCCCATTTTGAGTACACGCTCCTCCAACCGGACATCGCCCAGGTTCAGGGATGTGCGGACCATCCCCGGGATGTCCGGATCCATGGCATACACACCGGAAGGCGCCTGCATCAGCGCAAAGACCACATCTCTTGTCCCGGCTGCATCCGCGCAGATTTCCGGCAGCGCTGCCTCTTCCAGGACTGCGAAGGCCTCCGGCTCCACAGCGGCACATTCCTTTTTCAACATCTCCAAAAAATGCTGCACAGCATCCTCGATCCCTGCCTGTTTTGCCGGATCAAAACAGATCACGGCCTCAGCCGTCTGCGGTATGACGTTTAACCTTCCTTCGGCGCAGACAGAGGCAACGCGGATGTCCTGCGCTCTACACAGATCATCCAGCAAGATCCCCAGCATTTTCGCGGCGTTGTGCCGGTTTTTGTCGATATCGATCCCGGAATGCCCGCCGCGCAGGCCCCCGATCCGCACGATCTTGGCACAGCCATACGCACTGCCCGCCGAGATCGGGATCTGGGCGGACACCCGCACGGCCCCGGCACAACCCACGGTCAAGATCCCCTCTTCCTCCGAATCGATGTTGATCAGATACTTCCCTTTCAGCCTGGATGCGTCCAGCATCCGCGCACCGCGCAGACCCACCTCCTCATCCCGGGTGAACAGCGCCTCGATCGGCGGATGTTTGATATCCTTTGCAGCCAACAATGCCAGGATATACGCCAGCGCGATCCCGTCATCTCCGCCCAGGGTGGTCCCGTCCGCCCAGACATATGCGCCGTCCGTCCGGAGAGAGATTGCCTCCTTCTCCATATCCAGGGGACACGCCGGCTCCTTCTCACACACCATATCCAGATGCCCCTGCAGGATCACCGGAAAACTGTCCTCATAGCCGGGCGAGCCTTTCTTAAAAAGCATCACATTCCCATAAGCATCCTGAAAAGACTCCAGTCCATGCTCCCTGGCAAATCCAATGCAATACGCCTCCAGCTCCCTGGTATTCCCAGATCCATGTGGGATGCCGGAGATCTTTGCGAAATAGTGAAAAACTTCTTTTGGCTCCAATCCTTCTACTTTGATCCCATATCACCTCCTGTTTACATTGCAGACCATTCCTCATCATTTATATAACATCTACAATGTTCCGTTCAAAAAACGTAGTTTTTATATCCAATTTTTCCAAATATTATTTTAACATAAAATCCTACCCTGTCAATATTTTTACAAGTTTTCCCAAAATGATCCCCCAATTTAGTATTTATATGTCAACGACACCCCTTGAAGCCAAAATGCCTGCATGTTATAATGTCCATAAAAACCAAAGAGGAGACTTTTATGTTATTCATTGGATATCCAAAATGCACGACTTGCAAAAAGGCAAAAAAATGGCTGGACGAACACAAGATCGAGTACACAGACCGCCCGATCAAAGAAGAAAATCCCACCGCGGAGGAGTTAAGGCAGTGGCACGCGCGCAGCGGCCTGCCGTTAAAGAGATTTTTCAACACCAGCGGCATGATCTACCGGGAGATGGGATTGAAGGATAAATTGGCTGACATGAGTGAAGATGAGCAGTACGCCCTCCTGGCCACCGATGGGATGCTGGTGAAACGGCCCCTGCTGGTCGGAGAGGATCTTGTGCTGACTGGATTTAAAGAAAAAGAGTGGGCCGAAGCCCTGCATGTCGGGCAATGATCAGCTTTCCAAAACGCCCGATGCCCATCAGATGACCTCCGCAGACGCGTGGAAAAAACAGGATGGATAAGGGGGCGATCCTCATCCGTCCTGTTTTTTCTCCTCTGATCCTCCGTTTTCCGGGTTGTGCCTTTACCGGTTCACTCCGTTTCTTTTGCCCTTGCTATCGTGTCTAGAAGTTTCAAAATCTCCTCTTTCGTGTAGGTTTCCTTCTCGTCCGCATCCAGCATTAAGCGGATTTCATAGATTGTTGAATTTTTTACAATTTTAATTTCTTCTTTGTTCATCCCGTCTAATACCTCCATCATGATCTTATTCTCCTTTTATCCAGATCAACTTGCCAAATCTGACGCTATTATGGTATCACTTTTAATGATACAGGGGAGTCCAACTCAAGTAAACGATGAGGAAGGGACAGCCTTCTGTCCGCCAATAGATCCTGGGATCTTATGTGCGCTCCGGGATATGCGGGATCTTCGCCATCACATGGAATTCTTCCCGGTTTGTCTTCCACAGCTCTTCCTCGATCTCGATGACATAACCGCAGCCATTTTCCACATGCCATTGATAATAATCTTTTCTGGAATAGGCGTATTCCTCCATGATGTTCATGATATTCCCGCCATGGGTGACCACCGCAGCAGATCTTGCCCCATTGTTCAGGCAAAAGTATACCACCTGCTGAAATCCTTTCAGACTGCGCCACCTAAACGCCTCGCGGCTCTCCCCATTGGGGAACGGCAGGATCCCGCCGCTGTCCACCCAAGCCTGATAATCCGGGTTATCAGACAATTCCAGATAATTCTTATTTTCAAAATCTCCGAAATCACACTCTGTCAGCTCCTCCACGATATGCAGCGCCATATCCGGGTAGAGCAGCCGGGCAGTCTCTACGCATCTGCGCATGGGGCTGACGAACACATGCTCCGCCTCCGGGTAAAAATGTTCCCGCAGAAAACGGATCCCCTCCGGGCACAGCGGTTCATCCGTAATACCGATATAACGCTTTTTCAGATTCCCCTCTGTAAAAGAATGACGCAGCAGCACGATCCTAAGCATCCTTGATCACCGTCCCGATCCCGCAGACCACCCGATGTACCCGGTCTGCCTTTTTGGCCAGCTGGCAGCATACACGGCCCACCGCTTCCCGAAAAGCCCGCTCATGGGCGTCCACGGGGACCACCCCATACCCGACCTCGTCCGATACGATCACCAGATCCGGATTTTTTTCCATGATGAGCTCCGGAAGTCCCTGCACATCCGCCCCCGCTCTCATCTGCCTGTCCAGAAAAATATGAAAATGATACACACCGTCCGCCGCGAGGAGTCCCTCCAACGTGCAGCTCTCCCCATCCTCCCAGACCGCCTGGGGAAATCTCTTCTTTGCATACGCCCGCTTACCCTGGTATGCACCGCCTATGATCAGTTCCATCACACACCTCCTGCCCGTACGGCCACAGTCAACGCCAGAGCCATGGCCAGCTCGACCACCTGCACGAACCACCCGGCCAAGTCACCGGTGATCCCGCCAAAATTTTTCTGCGCCATGGCACAATAATATCCATATGTCAAAAAACCCACAGCCAGACAGACCACCCCCGGGACCGGATCCAGAAACAAAACTGCCCCGCTTACGACGACCAGATAACAGACCATGGTGACGGCCACCACTTTTTTTTGCGCGCCGTCAGAGAAAGCTGCCGCCAGACCAGTATTTTTTGCCATGGGCCGCGTTACGATTGCCAAGCCGCTCAGTGCCCTTGAAAATACATAGATACAGGCGAGCTGGAAGAGGATCCTCGTATCCGCAAAACTCCCGTCCCGCCAGACCGTCAGGGCTGTATCCTGGAACGTGGTGTACACACCCAGGCTCAGGGCAAAATACACACAGCCCATGATCACCGCAAAAGCCCCGGCCCTGGAATCTTTTAATATCTCCAGTCTCTTCTCCGGCTCCTGCCAGGAACCCAGGGCGTCCGAGGTATCCAAAAATCCGTCCAGATGGATCCCGCCGCTGACCGCCACCGGGATCATCGCCAAGACCGCCGCCCCCAGGCCAAAACCGCCACCGTCCAGATGCAGGACCCCAAGCAGCGCCATCCACCCCACAGTCAGCGCCCCGATCACGACCCCGACCAGCGGGAGGAAACACATGACGTAGCGCATATTTTCCTTATCCCAGGGACTGGACGGCATGGGGATTTTAGAATACATGGAAAAAGCGATCTTAAAACTATTCCACAAAGCGCCCATCGTCTCTCCTTACTCCTTTGATGTAAAGGGGGATCCCGTAGACCACCTCCGCGGCGGCATCCGCCATCTCCACGATCTGGCGGTTGATCTCCCCTAAGTTCTCCTGGTACTTACACGTCTCTGGATCATAGGCCTGGCTTGCGGAGAAGATCTCATTTGTCACGATACAGACATGGGCTGCGGACTCCCGTAAAACCCGGACTCCATCCAGGACCGCCTCCACCACGCCCTCGCCTGCACCGTCCTTTTGGAACATCTCGTTGGCCACCAGGTTCGACATGCACTCTAAGAGGACATGCGCCCCGGCCGGGATCGTAAGATCAGCCAGACCTGTGTAACACTCCACCGTCTCAAAACCTTTATCTTTACGCATCTGTCTATGGCGGGCAATGCGCCTGTGGCTCTCCTCGTCAAAGGGAAACATGGTCGCGATATAGATCCGCTCCCCCAGCCCATAGGAGAGGAGCAGATCCTCCGCGTAGGCAGATTTCCCGCTGCCGCTGCCCCCTGTAACTACTGTCAGCATGATCTTTTATGATCCCCTCTCTAATCCAAAGGTTTGTACTCTTCCATGTTGATATCACAGAACGTGCTCATCTTCCCATACACTTCCGCCGCCATGTCGATCAGCGGGAACAGAGCCACCGCCCCGGAACCCTCGCCCAGACACATGTGGCCGTGGAGGAACGCCTCCTTCTCAAGGGCTTCCAGGAGCATGTGCGCCGCCGGCTCCTGGGAGACGTGGGAGGCGATCATATAATCCCTGGCCTGGGGAGCGATCCCCGCCGCCGCCAGCGCCGCCACACCGGAGATAAATCCGTCGATCACCACCGGAACACCCAGGGCCGCACCGCCCAGAAACAGTCCGATCATCCCGCCGATGTCAAAACCGCCCACCTTCGCCAGCACATCCACCGGATCCTTTGGATCTGGCTTGTGGGTCTGGATCGCCTGGCGGATCGCCCAGATCTTTTTCTCCAGACCCGCACTGGACAGACCCGCCCCGCGGCCGGTGACTTCCTCCACAGGCTTATCTAAGAGGACCGCTGCCATGGCGCTGCTGGTCGTAGTGTTCCCAATGCCCATCTCGCCGGTGGCCAGCATCCCATAGCCTTGTTCTTTCAGCTCCTCTGCCGTCTGGATGCCCACCTCGATGGACTGCACAGCCTGTCCGTAGGTCATGGCCGGTTCTTTCACCATATTTTTCGTCCCGTAGGCGACCTTCTTCTTCGGCACCTGGGTATCCACCACCATGCCGATGTCCACCGGGATGTGATCCGCCCCGGCCCGTCTGCAGAACAGACTGGAGATTGCCTGGCCTTTGAGGAAATTCTCGGCGACGAGGGCGGTTATCTCCTGGCCGGTCTGTGTCACGCCCTCCTCCACCACGCCGTTGTCTGCACACATGGAGACTAAGGCTTTTTTCTCGATATGTATCTCCTGGCTGCGGCTGATCCCGGCTATCTGCACCACCAGGTCCTCCATCAGCCCCAGGCTGTGCAGCGGATGGGCGATGTGGTCCCAGCGCGTCCTGGCCGCCTCCATGGAAAGGTTGTCCAGCGGTCTGATCTTTTCAATGGTCTCTTTCAATGTCAACATTTGATATGCCTCCTGTTTTTTTGTCCAAAATACTATCTGTTATTTTACTACAAGATCCCCTCTATTTCCAAGTCATTCTTTTACTCATTTATGGAATATTCCGTTCTGTCTGCCTGATCTGCGTTTTTTAATAAGATCCCTTCTTTGATCAATCCCACCAGAAATACCACACGGTGGATCCGGCCAGACCCGCCGCCAGTTCCGATATTTTATATGTCCGCGTCCCCTGTTCCACGCGGTCTGTGCAGAACGCATACTGCTCCTTTGCCGCCTCCAGGGGCTCCGCCCCGTTCAGACCCAGGGGCGCGTAAAATTCCATCACATCATGGGTAAATGCGGCCGGGATCGCCTTATACTTTTCATACCAGTATTTACAGATGGCGATCATCTCCTCCGGCGCGGGACATTCGTTCCAGCCGCCCATGGGCAGGTATCCGATCACTTCCCACGGATTTTTCACCGGCAGCTCCAAGAGCAGGACATCCGCTTCCAAAGTCCCATCGCTAAAAGACCTGTAGCTGATAAAATGATGCAGTTCGTCCCCTTCTGTCTCCTCCCCGATGAATGCCTGGATCTCCTCTTCCCCGAAATCCTCCAGGAAGTCTTCCATATATCCTCCGAAACGTTCCTCCAGCATCGCTTTCCCATCGTTCCCACACCCGGAAATGACCGCATCCCTGTCGTAGTCATCCTTCATGATCTCAGACAGCCACTCTTCCACGTATTCATCCAACAGAAGGATGGCCGGATAGAAACCACCGTCCGGGCCTGCCTTAAGGGCCGCCTTGTAGGCATCTTCCACCGCTTCCGGCAGGCTCCCTCTCTCAAATATAGTGTACTTGCACTGAAAACTTTCCGCGATCTGTTTTGTCGATCTCTCCATAACTCTTCTCCTTCCTAAAACGTATTTTAAAAACATGGATCTCATGGGATCCGATCAAAAATCCCTTATTTTAAATATCTGCTGCTCCAACGTGCAATCTCCACAAAAACAGACTGCAGCGCCTCCCCACCCTCCGTCAGCGAGTATTCCACACGCGGCGGGATCTCATTAAACTGTTCACGGATCACCAGCCCCCGTTCTTCCAGCATCTTCAATGTGGAGGACAGCATCGTCTTGGAGATCCCATCGATATGTTTTTGCAGACCTCCAAACCTCATCCTGCCAAAAACGAACAATACATAGAGTACTTTCACATTCCATTTTCCCTCAAAAATGGCCATCGCATTGTCCACCGGACAAAAATCCGGACAGCGGCATACCCCGGCAGGCAGTTCGGTATCCTCTGATCCCAGGAGTGCCTGGTGTACCCTGCATTCTTCATACATATCTGCTCCAGCCCCTTTCTCCAATAACACGACGGTCAAATGTATCTTACCAGGTTAGATCCATCTTCCTACTTGATTAATTTTCCTGATATAGTATACTTATCTTACCATAAATATTTACAAAACGAAAGGAGATTTACATATATGAGCAGATTAAATGATTTTTTGACAGAAGCAGGCGTATTTTTCCTGGCGACCACAGACAAAGACCGGCCGAAACTCCGCCCCTTAGGCGCACATTTTGAGATCGACGGCAAAGTCCTCTTCGGTGTGGGAGATTTCAAAGAGGTATACGCACAGATGCAGGCCAACCCACTGGTGGAGATCGCGGCATGCAAACCCAACGCTGAGTGGCTGCGCTATACCGGAAGAGCAGTGTTTGAAACAGATCCCAAATATGCATCGGCCGCCCTGGATGCCATGCCCGACCTGAAAAAGATCTATAACGACGAGACCGGCCACAAACTCATGATGTTCCATCTGGAAGACGCGAAAGCAGTCGTCATCCAGCTGATGGGCGAAGGCACCCCCATCGACTGATCGATCGTAAGATCCCTACATAAAATACAAAAGATGTACGCCGACCTTATCTCATCGAGCGCACATCTTTTTCATACATGGATATTGAACTGCCAAAATGGTATCATCCAAAACCTTGGATCCTATCACTGTTCTCTTGCTCGCATGACCACCTGTACATTTCTGTCCCCCAACGCAGGAGCAAAGCCTTCTGGATCAGTGATCCTTCCTATCCTTGTATATTGATAAGAAGTCTGAAGATCTTTATAAAAAAATACCAGACAGTCTGATCCATACAACATTATATCCCCTGTTTTTATCTGTCCGGAGACATTTCCGTCTGCAGACAGACCTGAACGCAGATAGAAATATTTCTCGTTTCCGTTTAATTCCTCCATATTTATAGTCATCGGCAGTTTCTTTGCCAGCTCTTTGGCTGCCGCCGTATCAGCAAGCTCCGCTTGAAATTTATTCCCATCCACGATCACATCCACCGTCTCCACCTGCTCTCCTTTTACTGTCACTTTACAGATATATTTCTTTTTGCCGATCTTTGCCTGGACTTTCGCCGTCCCCTGTCAGATCGTGGGGTTGCATGCTTGGCTCACTGCCCGCGGGAATAAACAATATCTAAACAAGGCTCTTTATCCTGCGTGCAGGCACGCCGCCCACCACCGTATCCGGCAGAACATCTTTCGTCACGACTGCGCCCGCCGCGATCACGGCTCCGTCTCCAATGGACACACCCTGTGTCACAGTCGCATGCGCTCCGATCCAGACATTTTTGCCGATATGGATCGGTTTCGGGTACAGATCTGCCCGATGCGCCGGATCCAGGTCATAATCCAGCGTGGCCAGGACCACAGAATGCCCGATCAATGCCCCGTCCCCGATATAGATACCGCCCTGATCCTGGAACTGGCAGCCGGAATTGATAAAGACATGTTTACCGATATGGATGTTCTTTCCACAGTCCGTGTAAAATGGCGGGAACATCCCAAAGGAATCATCTATTTCCTGCCCGGTAAGCTCTGCCATCAGTTCCCGTATCTCCTCTGGTCCATGATAGCCTTGGTTCAGGCGGGCCGTTATCTTCATCGCTTCATTTGACAGATGCACCATATGCTGATGTGTCTTAGAACCGGCAATTATCTTCCCCCCGCTCCCCATCGTCCGGATAAACTGCTCTGTATCCATCTCCCTGTCTCCATCCCCATCCTGCAGGTTTCTTCCAAATTGCCGCAGCTCCCTTAATTTTTTCTCCGACTGGCCCTGCTCACCACATGCCGTAACAATCCCCATATCTGCAAGCTTTAAATACTCCAAAAATGACTTCCTGTATGCGTAGATCACCCCGCCATATCCCCCGTCATCATCGGAACTTAAGATCAAAGCCGCCTTTTTTAGCTTTTTCGGTTTATCCAGCGCATAGATCCGGTTGATGGCACATTGGAGCTGCCCGGTAAAGCCGTGATGATAAACAGGTGAAGCCAGTACGAGCATTTCAGTTTCCTGCAAAACAGGATATATTTCCTGCATATCATCCTGCTGGATGCACCTGCCCTCTCCTTTTGTATGGCAGTATCCACAGGCAAGGCAGCCCGCAATCTCCTTCTTGCATATGGGTATCACCGTGACCTCATGCTGACTTTCCCTGGCTCCTTCGGCAAATGCTCCTACCATAGATGCCGTATTCCCATTTGGCCTTGGACTTCCATCCAATACTAATATCTTCATAAATCCTCCTACTTATTTGGTATCGACACGCGTCGCTCTGCGCCATCTGCAAGATCGTCGAAAGGCATTCCAGAAATGCTTTGTATCTGCCTTCCTCCTATGCCTTTGCTTTCTTAAAGCGATTTGCCAGATGATCCAGACAAAAAATCTTTTTTCTCCCTGGAACATTGCTTTAGTTTTATTATAGTGCGGCATATACAAAATAGCAAATACTTGGTTTTGATCAAAATGTATAATTGAAACCTATACAGATCCATGTTATCATGGACAGGAGGAAGGCAAATGCGAAGCATCTCTGGAATGCCTTCCGACAATCTGGCAGGTGATGCAGGAGCGGCGCGTGCCACTACCGTTAAAAAGGAGAAATGTCTATGGAACTACGGGTATTACAATATTTTCTTGCCATTGCACGGGAACAGAGCATCCTCCGGGCAGCCCAGTCCCTGCACCTTTCCCAGCCTACGCTCTCCACCCAAATAAAAAATATGGAAGAAGAGCTTGGCAAACAGCTTCTGATCCGGGGGACGAAAGGCTCCAGGAAGATCACCCTGACAGAAGAGGGGATGATCCTGCGCAAACGTGCGGAAGAAATCCTAGACCTGGTAAAAAAGACAGAAAACGAGATCACCACATCCGACGACATCATCATTGGCGATGTCTATATCGGGGCCGGGGAAACAGACGGTATGCGACTTTTGGCCAGGGCGGCCGGAAAACTGCGGGCAGACTACCCTGGGATCCATTATCACATCTCCAGCGGGAATGCCGCCTTTGTGCAGGAACGCCTAGATAAAGGACTGATCGATCTTGGGATCATATTCGGGACGCCGGATCTAAAAAAATATGAAGCTTTTAAGCTCCCCGACAAAGATGTATGGGGCGTGCTCATGCCAAAAGACGCGCCACTCGCAGAAAAAGGATCCATCTCCCCAGAAGATCTATGGGACAAGCCACTGATCATCTCCCAGGAAGAAAGCGATAGCGGCAGGATCGCACAGTGGCTGAAGCGCAGCCTTTCTTCCCTGAATATCACCGTTGCCTATAACTTACTGTTCAACGCCTCCCTGTTTGTGGAAGAAGGGTTGGGGTATGCCATATCCTTCGACCGGATCATCAACACCTCCGGAAACAGCAGACTTACGTTCCGCCCTCTCTCACCCGGCCTTGCGGCAGAAATGAGCATCATATGGAAAAAATACCAGGTATTTTCCAAACCTGCAGAAAAATTCCTCCAAGCACTGACAGAACAAGTATAAACAAAAACCAGTCTTTTTGAAATGGATTGCCATTCTATTTCAAAAGACTGGTTTTTAGGACTGGTGATAACTTCTTTTTCAGTCGTTTCGTGGGACATAACAGCCATTGTGTCTGTATGTTATGTATGATAGTATTCTCCTTGTTCCAGTAAATCCACTGCATGGCGATCAAGACATTTTTTTATCCACATGATCTTTTAGGATAACAGCTAACAATGCCGATAAGATCCTTGCTAACACCGTACTCCACCAGATCATTATCTGCCCGCCAAATAAAGGCGGCAGAATAAGCATAAGCACTAACATAAACAACGGTTCAATAAAAGTTAGGACATACGAAAACATACTTTTTTCTGTGGCGTAAAAACTTGCGGTAGTTATGCGCAAAACAGCAACAAAAGGTACGGAAACCAAAAAGACAGGCATTATTTTTGCGATTTCCGTATTCACTTCTCTTGACGCTCCGAATAATACGCCGAGGCTTTCCTTTGTCAAAAACATGATGATACAGCCAATCGCAGACAGGAACAATGCAGATCCATATGCTAAAGTTCTTGTGTTTTTCAGCTTATCAAAATTTTTCTCACCATAATGCTGGCTTAGCAACGGCTGGCTTCCGTCACCTACTCCTTGCAGTATCAGATATACAATGCAGATAGCATAAGCGATACAGGCATAAGTAGCAACTGCCCGCTCCCCTCCATAGACAACAGAGAAACGGTTTATGATAATCAGAGAAATGTTAGGGGACATGGTAAGTCCAAAAGGTGCAATTCCGATTTTAAATATGGACGCAGACACCTTTCCAAATTTTGAAAAAGGAATGTTCAGCGTAAACTGCTTTTTGCGTAATAAAAATACAAGCGCAATCAGCATAGTAACACCTTGTCCAATTACCGTAGCCCACGCCGCGCCTGAAACACCCTGTTCCAATATCCATACAAACAGGTAATCCAAAATAATGTTGGTAACAAAACCTGCGATCATGGAAACCATTGCATAAAACGAACCGCCATGATTACGGATAAAAGGTACCAGCCCCGTACCGACAACCTGCATGAAAGCCCCCAACGCAATCACCGCAATATATTCTTTTCCCAATGCAAGCAGTCTGCCGCTTGCTCCGAGTAATCCCAAAAGTGTACCATTCAAGATCAAAACCGAGATCGTCAAAAAGACGCTTGAAATGATCAGCACCCACAAAGCACCGGCTATAAATCCTTTCGCCTGTTCCTCCTTTTTCTCCGCCCTATAAATGGAATAATAAATCGCGCCGCCCATTCCAATCCCCGTACCGAGTGCTTGGATCACTGCCACGATCGGGTAAGCGATATTAACGGCTGAAAGCCCTAAATCGCCTATGCTGTTCCCTATAAAGAAACCGTCCACGATCGCGTAAACTCCCGATAAGGCAAAAGACAATACGGACGGAATGACATATTGAAAGAAAATCCTTATATCACGAGTTTGCTTCATTGTCTTTTTTACCTCCTGCCTTTTCAAAAAGTTTTGCAAATAAAGCCATGTTCTCGTTTAGCTGCTGCATACGTTCCACGCCTATTTCTTCTATTACAGACAGTTCCACTTTCCGCAGCTCGGTAACAATGGCATCTGCGTATTCCTTTCCTGCCTTTGTAAAACGGATAACTTTATTTCTTTTATCCTCTGGCAGCGGAAACAGTTCTACAAATCCTTTGCGCTCGAAATTCTTGAAAGCCATGTTGATCGTCTGCTTCGGTATAAGCCACCGCTGACTTATTTTTTTCTGCGTACAGTTTTCCCCGCCGTCATAAATCGCACACAATACTAACAGGCTGTTGACTGACAGACCATGTGCTTTTGCCCATTCTTCATACACATTATTGTATATTAACCATGCGTCATAATATTTATTTAGATGTTCCATAAAAACGGTGCTGCCTATCATATCTGACCTCCTTAAATATATTAGTACGGTTCTGTACTAATCACAATATAGTCCATAATTGTACTAATTGTCAAGATAGGAATTTTACATGACATTTTCATAAATGAGTTGGCATTTCCAAAACTCCGTCAAAAACGCCTTGTGTGGTGTTGTATATCATTGCGGTCCCCACCAGAGAGCAAAGAGCGCAGAGGGTTACCAAGCCCATCTGTTACCATATAGACTTTTATTGTCAGTCCTCCTCGGCTCCGTCCGGTTTCCTGGCTGCAGCCCCTTTTTTCGCCCCGCTGCCGTGCTGGTGTACTTTCATAGTTGTGCTGTCCAGCATCAACGTGGTCTCATCTACCAGATCCTGTGCAATCAGGGCATGAAAGATCTCCTCCCATACATTTGCCTGCGTCCATGAACGGAAACGGCTGTAAACACTCTGCCACGGGCCATAGCGCTCCGGCAGATCACGCCAGGGTATCCCTGTGTTCAGCCAGTACAAGATCGCATTGAGCATTATACGATTACTTTTTCCAGGACGTCCACCTTGAGGTTTTCTTTCTGGGGGAAAGAAGTCTTTTATTTTATCCCATTGATCTTCACTTATCTCATGTCTTCTCATGATCGTATTGTATCATTTGTGCATTTTTACTACAATACCTGGGTTTTAAAACACGCTCTAGTATAGAATCATCATTTCCTTTTTTTGCAACTATAGGATCTTCACACATCTTGCAAAAAAATTGACGCCGCAGGTCAGTTATAGTATGATAGAGGTAAATCTTATCGAGAACGGTGGTGATCACGATGTTTGGACTGGAGTTGGACGTTGAACAAAAACAGACCCTCTCCGCAAGGCAGATGCAGTCCCTGCAGATCCTGACTTACACAAACCAGGAATTAGAGAATTTCATGACGGATGAATATCTGGAAAATCCCATGCTGGATAATTCTGCGGACAAACAGGATGAGATGATCAAAGACTTAGAACAGCTCTACGAGAAAGGGGCCTCCTACGGGGACCATTATCTCCAGTGGGAAGACGAGGACAGCGACCGCAGGAGCGACCTTCCGGCACGGGAACCCGAAGAGATCCACAGCTACATCATGGGGCAGCTCCACAGGAAGGACTACACCGACGACGAGTGGGCGCTCATGGGGTATCTGGTGCAATGCCTGGATGAAAAAGGTTTTTTTGACCATGACCTGGACGTGGCCGCACGGACTCTGGGCTGTAGCACAGAGATGGTCGAAAGATGTTTAGCGCGTCTAAAGGAGCTTGAACCGGTGGGCGTCTTTTCCAGAGACATCTCCGAATGCCTGATCAAGCAGTTGGAGGCGGCCGGAAACACCGACGAAAAACTCATCCGTCTGATCCAAGATCACCTGGACGATGTGCTGAGAGGCCAGATCAGCAGCGTGTCGCGGGATCTGCACCTGTCCACCGCCCGGATAAAAGAATACATCCACATGATCGGACAGCTGGATCCCCGTCCGATCATGAACATGCCCGGATCCCACACGGAATACATCATCCCGGACATCCTCGTGAGCCGTGAAAAAGACGAGTGGCGGATCTCCCTAAACGACAGCTGGATGGGCGAGTATAAATGCAACGGCTATTATATCCGCATGATGCAGGATACAAAAGACCCTGAACTGCGGGCATATTTCCAGCAAAAACTGGAGCGGGCGCGCTACGTCCTCAACTGTGTGGAACAGCGGCGCAGCACAATCATCAAGATCGTAGGCGTGATCCTGGATCTCCAGGAAGGACATTTCCTAAAAGGGAGCGGCCTTGTCCCCATGTCCATGGAACAGGTCGCCGCCCGTACAGGGATCCATACGTCCACCGTGAGCCGGGCGATCAAGGGCAAATACCTCCAGTACAAAAACGTCGTCCTGCTCAAAGACCTGTTCACGGCCGCGCTCACATCCCAGGAAGACGTCTCCGCCGACCGGATGAAAAAACAGATCGCCAAGATCATACAGGGAGAAGACAGCGCCCATCCATTCAGCGATCAAAAGATCTCCGAGATCATCAGAGAAGACGGGATCGTCGTATCCAGACGGACCGTGGCAAAATATCGGATGGAACTGGGTATCCCGGATTCCAGACTACGGCGGTATCTGTGACCCCCGTCTGTGAAAAATCTACATAAAAAGGGCAGGTCTGCTGCGCACCTGCCTCTTTGTCATCTATATTTTTATAAGATTGGATGCAGGATCCCATCTATGGCCACGGCAATCGTGACCGTCGCACCGACCATAGGATTATTCCCCATGCCGATAAAGCCCATCATCTCCACATGCGCTGGCACAGAAGAAGATCCCGCGAAAGTGGTATCGCCATACATACGGCTCATCGAATCCGTAAGGCCATAGGAAGCCGGACCCGCAGAAGTCTCATCCGGACCGAGCGTCCTGCCGATGCCTCCGCCCGACGCACATGCGAAATAGGATCTTCCTTTCAGATTACAGTTGCGTTTATAAGCCCCGGCGACCAGGTGGGAGAAACGCACCATGTTCGTCCCGTTTCCTGATATGGAGACATCCACCTCCTCGTGTTCCATGATCGCGATCCCCTCCCGTACGTCATGGGCACCGTAACACCTGATCTTAGCACGCCCGTCCTGGGTAAACGGAATACTCTCTTCGATGATGAGTTCATTCTTCACATAGTCAAAACTAGTCCGAATATATGTAAATCCATTGATCCGCGAGATGATCTCCGCGGCGTCTTTCCCCAGACCGTTCAGGATGACCCGCAGCGGCGTCCTGCGGACTTTATTCGCGGAACGGGCGATCCCGATGGCGCCTTCTGCCGCGGCAAAAGACTCATGCCCTGCCAGAAAAGCAAAACAATGGATGTCCTCGGACAACACCATAGCAGCCAGTCTTCCATGGCCTCTTCCCACTTCCCGTTCTTCAGCGACAGCCCCCTCCAGGCAGAACGCCTGCAGCCCCTCACCCAGTTCCAGTGCGATCTGGGATGCGCTTTTCGCCTCTTTTTTGATGGCGGCCGCCGCACCGGCCACATACGCCCAGCAGGCATCATCAAAAGAGATCGGCTGGATGCCTTTCACGATCTGGAAGATATCCAGATGGGCCTCCTCGCATATCTTCCTCGCCGTCTCCAGATCCTCGATACCATTCCTGCCCAGATACGCCTTTATCTTTTCCATTTTTAACTCAGAATTTTCAAATCGGATCACATCGTCACCTCATTCCTTATCGTTTCCGCGGATCAATGACGCGGACTGCTTCGTTGTAACGCCCATAAGTGCCAGTTGCCATCTGCAGAGCTTCCTCTGCGGGGATATCATCTTCTATATATTCCATCATCTTTCCTATATTGACGTATTTATAACCGATGATGCGGTCCTTCCCGTCCAGAGCGATCCTGGAGATATAACCTTCTGTCAGCTCCAGATATCTGGGGCCTTTGGCCAAAGTGCCATAGCAGGTGCCCACCTGGCTGCGCATACCCGCCCCCAGATCCTCCAGACCGGCCCCGATCGTAAGCCCGCCCTGGGAATAGGCCGTCTGCGTCCTGCCATAAGCCATGGCGAGGAAATATTCGCGCATGGCCACATTGATCGCGTCGCATACCAGATCGGTATTCAACGCCTCCAGCAGCGTTTTTCCCGGAAGGATCTCGGCGGCCATCGCAGCCGACTGCGTCATCCCGGTACAGCCGATGACTTCGATCAGCGCTTCCTGGATGATACCCTCCTTGATATTCAATGAGAGCTTGCAGGCGCCCTGTTTCAATCCGCATGTACCCACACTGTGGCTGAACCCGGAGATCTCCTCCACCCGCTTCACGGTGGTAAATCTCCCCTCCTGAGGGATCGGCGCCGGACCATGGATAAAACACCTCTCCACGGTGATCATCCGCGATACTTCTTTTGCGTATTCCATATAAGCATATCCTCCTTTTTTCCAGATTAATAAGCAAAAAATATGCCAATGGGCAAAATCCCTTCCGAAAGATCGGCATGATATTTGCTTTCTTTAGTTAAGCATACAGGGTTTTCCATTTCATCAGACATTACGCAATGGCCATCCTCTTTCAAGAACAACATTTTTCCAACGGGTCATATCGTCGTATCACCCAGAAAACCTCCTTTTTGTTGTCTTGTCCTGACGTATCAGGTGCCTAGAGTGTGTCTGAAAACCGCTTTATGTCAACTGTAAGTCACAATTTGTGGAAGATCTGACCCAAATGAGGAAGGCGTAGCGGGCTACGCTGACCGAAAGCGTGCCAGATCTTCCACAAAGTGGGGCTTGCAGGTGGCGTGAATGGGTTTTAAGATACACTCTAATGTGCATGGATCGAAGAAACCCTGTATTATTTTTATCTCAAAAAAGAAAGGAATGAAAACAGCATGAGAGTTACGAGCGAAGCAATGAACGGCGGACGGATCCCGGATAGATTCGGGAAAAAAGGCGCGGATATAAATCCTTTCGGCATCCCGAGCCGGTCGGTCCCGATCAGGATCGAAGACGCGCCGCAGGGTACCGTCACCTACGCACTATTATTGGAAGATAAAGATGCCGCCCCCGTATGCGGCTTTTCCTGGATACACTGGATCGCGGCAAACATCCGCAGGGATATATTGGAAGAAGATGATTCCGCCCATGCCACGGACTATGTGCAGGGTGTCAACAGTTGGTTCGGAAACTATGGACGGGAAGGTTCCATCGGCTATGGCGGCATGGCCCCGCCGGACAGGCCCCACACCTATGAACTGCACGTATTTGCCCTGGACAAGGAACTGACACTGGAATCCGGTTTTTTCATCAATGACCTGTACCACGAGATGGAAGGACATATATTGGCCCATGAGCGGCTGACCGGTACGTATCCCGACCGATGATCCTCCATCTGTATTTCAATAATGGAAATATATTTCTCATCTGAAACATCCGGTTGACACAAGAATATGCGGACCTTATCATATAAACAAAAAATCCAGAGGTGCAAAATGAGTGAAAAAATCAAAATGGCATTGATCGCTACATATCCAAGAATGGCCGATATCTTCCTCCAACTGACAGAAAAACAGGAAAATATAGCCGCTGCAAGTGTATACGCCTCTTTTGAACGTGCCGTGGAGATCGCGAAGAACATGGAGGCGGCAGGCGAAGCGGACGTCATCCTAAGCAGAGGAGGGACGGCTGCACAGATCAAAAACGCAGTCGATCTGCCCGTCGTCTTTATCCCGATCACCCCCTTTGATGCGATCCAGGTCATACATCATCTGGAACCCCGGGATAAGAAGATCGCGTTCATCCATTATATGAAAAATGTCTACGGGATCCAGGATATCGCCAAGATGTACGGGATAGAGATCAAAGAATATTCCTTTCTCAATTATTTTGACATCAAGGACGCCGTAGAGGACGCCTACCAGGATGGGATCCGCACTGTGATCGGCGGGGAAGTGGCCGTACAGATCGCACAGAGTATAGGGATGAACGGATATCAGCTCAGTGCCGGCAAAGAAGCAGTAGAACGCGCAATCGAACAGGCGGTCACTGTCCTATACGAAAAGAGAAAAGAACAGAACCGGGCCATGCAGTCCAAGGCGGCGTATGACTCCCTGAAAGAAGGGATCGTTGTCACGGACGAAGCGAAGAGGATCACCATCATAAATCCGGTGGCCTGCAGATTATTTGACAAGCGTTATAAAGCAGGGGACGTGGCCGGAAAAGATATCATCAACGAGAATTGCCTGAAAGTATACGACAGCCACAGAGAGGTCCCTGTATACCTGAAAGATCTTAAGAAAAAGACTTACGCCGTGACCCACATCCCAATCGAGAAAAACGGCAGGTTCATCGGCGTCGTCAGTCGTATGGAAGATGTCACCAAAACGCAGGAGTTAGAACAGAAGATCCGTAAAGAACTGCATCAGAAAGGCTTTGTAGCAAAATACCAGTTCAATGACATCGTCACAAAAGACCCGGAGATGCAGAACATCCTCAGGCGCGCGCAGGTCTACGCCCAGACAGACTCCGCCGTACTCATCGAAGGCGAATCCGGGACAGGCAAGGAATTGCTGGCACAGAGCATCCACAACGGGAGCAGCCGCAAAAACGGTCCTTTCGTAGCCGTAAACTGTGCCGCGATCCCCGAAAACCTCCTGGAGAGCGAACTGTTCGGCTATGAGGCAGGCGCCTTCACCGGCGCACGAAAAGACGGCAAGATGGGGCTTTTCGAACTGGCCCACAAAGGCACTCTCTTCTTAGACGAGATCGGCGAGATCTCCAAAAATGTACAGACCCGCCTCCTGCGCGTACTGCAGGAAAAAGAGATCATGCGGGTAGGCGGAAACCGGATCATCCCGATCGACGTGCGGATCGTGAGCGCCACGAACCAGAACCTCCGGGAACAGTCCCAGGACGGCAGTTTTCGGGGAGATCTCTACTACCGTTTGAATGTACTACAGCTCAAGATCCCGCCCCTAAGAAAACGCCACGGAGATGTGGCTCTCTTAGCCGAACGGTTCCTGCTCCAATACCATCCGGACAAGAGCCGGCTGGAGAAGATCCTGCTGGCTCTGACCTCTTATTCCTGGCCCGGGAACATCCGTGAACTGCAGAACACCATGGAGCGTTATGGGGTGCTCCTGGAAGCGCTGGGCGACAATGTCTCCGAACAGGAAGAAATCGGCGACATCCTGGGCGTCACACAGCAAAAAGCCCAGGGCAACACCATGAAAGTCGAGATCGAGATCGGAGGCGAACTCAGTGAGATCATCAGCAAAGTAGAATATGAAGTGACCAACCGCTATCTGGAAGAATTTGACAATAATCAGGAGCTGGCCGCAAAGGCACTCGGCATCGGCCGGACAACATTCTGGAGAAAAAATAAAGGCAAAAACGAATGATCGGCATGTTATTTGCTTTCTAAGATCATTGAAAATATTTTTTGATGAAAATCTTAGGAGGTGTAAACATGGAACAGATGAAAGGCGCATTAGATGGTATCGTTGTGCTGGATCTGAGCCGGGTCCTGGCAGGACCATACTGCAGCATGATCTTATCCGATATGGGAGCAGAGATCATCAAACTGGAAGTCCCGGGGACAGGAGACGATACAAGAGGATTTCCTCCTTTCAAAAATGGAAAGAGCGGTTACTTCATGAATATGAACCGCAATAAGAAGGGGATCACCTTAAACCTGAAAAAAGGAAAAGATATCTTCCTGGACCTGGTCAAGAAAGCAGATATCCTGATCGAGAATTACAGGCCCGGGACCATGGAAAAACTGGGGATCGGATACGAAGAACTCAAGAAAGTCAATCCCAAACTGGTCTACGGCTGTATCTCCGGCTTCGGCCACTACGGCCCGTACAGCAGACGTCCCGGCTACGACATCGTCGGACAGGCCATGAGCGGGATCATGAGCGTGACCGGCTGGCCTGATGGGGAGGCCACCAGAGCCGGCGCACCCGTATCCGATACAGTGGCCGGTATCTCTCTGGTAGCCGGCGTACTCGGCGCCTTACATTATGCGCAGAAGACCGGCATCGGCCAGAAAGTGGACATCGCCCTGGTGGACAGCCTTGTCAGCGTCATGCAGATCATCAACCAGATCTATCTGATCGGGGAGAGACTTCCCGGAAGGATGGGCAACGCCTACGAATCTACGGCTCCATACGACACGTTCCCGACGAAAGACGGACAGTATGTAGTCATCGGTGTAGCAAACGATAAATTCTGGCGTCAGCTCTGTGAGATGATGGGACGGCCCGAATTGATCGATCACCCAGACATGGCCAAAAACGGCGACCGGGTCAAAAACCGCGACAAGATCAAACCGATCGTAGTCGAATGGACACTGACAAAGACAGCCAAAGAGCTGGTGGATCAGCTCCTGGAAGCAGGTCTTCCCACCGCTCCGATCTACGATGTCAGACAGGTGACCGAAGATCCGCACATTGCAGGCGCCAGGGAGATGTTCGTGGAGATCGGAGACCCGGATGTGGGCAAGATCAAAGTGACCAATTCCCACATCAAGATGTCCGAGACAAAGCCCGGTTTCAGAAGCCCGGCGCCCTCCCTCGGACAGCACAACGACGAGATCTACGGCGGACTCCTCGGATATCCCGCGGAAAAACTCGCACAGATGCGAGCAGACGGGATCATTTAAGGAGGGGATGAAATGCTGCCAGAAAAGATCACATTAGTAGAAGTCGGACCGCGGGATGGATTCCAGAATGTAAAGGAGCAGATCCCTACAGAAGATAAGATCTCCATCATAAAAGGGATGATCCAGGCAGGCGTCCGCCAGATGGAGATCACCTCCTTCGTCAATCCAAAATGGCTGGCCCAGATGGCCGATGCCGCAGAGGTTGCGGCCGAGATACACAAGACCGCGCCAGAAGACTTCCGCGCGATCGCCCTCGCGCCAAACAAGCGCGGCGTAGAAAACGCCGTCAAGGCCGGACTATCAAACGTCACCTACGTCCTCTCCGCCAGCGAAAGCCACAACCAGAAAAACGTAAACAGGCCCATCAAGGAGTCCCTGGAAGGATTAGCCGATATCCAGGAGAGCTTCCCGGACACGCACATCCGTGTATCCTTGGCGACCAGCTTCGGATGCCCCTTCGAGGGCGACGTGCCTCTAAAAAACGTCCTGCAGATCCTGACCCGGCTATACGGACTCGGCATCCGCGAGATCATACTCTGCGACACCATCGGGATCGGAAACCCCTTGCAGGTACAGCAGACCGTCCGGGCTGTCCGGGAACAATTTCCCGACCTGACACTGGGACTGCATTTCCACGACACGCGGGGCATGGGCCTCTCCAACATCTTCGCCGGGTTAAATGAAGGCGTCAGAATCTACGAGACCAGTATCGGCGGACTGGGCGGCTGCCCGTTTGCACCGGGGAGCGCAGGCAACACCGCCACAGAAGACATGTTAAATATGGTATCCTCTATGGGCATCCGCCACAACATCGACATGGATACATACCTCAGGACAGTCGCCAGGGTAAAAGAAAAAGTCAGCGCGCCCCTCACAGGCAGACTCTCAAGCATGTGCAGACAATAAAAAGATCATCTGATCTATATTCAGGAGGAAAAAACAATGAGTACAGAAAAAACAGAAATCAACTATGGAGCATACGTCGCAGAATATGTAGAACGCGCGAGAAAAGCGCAGGCCGTCATCAGCGGCTACACACAGGAACAGGTCGACAAGCTCAGCGCGGTGATCGCCTACGAGATGACCCGTCCGAACATCGAAGACGAACTTGCCAAGCTGGCTTTAGAAGAGACAGAACTGGGCGACTATCCCTCCAAAGTCGGCAAAGTCGAGAAAAAAGTCAAAGGTATGTTCATGGAGATCAAACACGAAAAGACCGTCGGCATCGTAGAAGAGATCCCCGAACGAGGCATCCGCAGGATCAAAAAACCCGTCGGCGTGATCGGCGCTCTGATCCCCAGCACACAGCCGGAGATGATCCCAATCACCACAGCCATGTGTACCGTCAAAAGCCGCAACGCAGTGATCATGGCCCCGCATCCGCGCGGAAAGAAAACGACTCACCATACCGTCGAGCTCATGCGGGCCCTGCTGAAAAAACACGGCGCCCCGGAAGACCTCCTCCAATGCGTAGACCTGGTCAAAGTCCCGGTCACCAACGAACTCATGAAACAATCCGACCTGGTCATCGCCACGGGCGGCGCCGGGATGGTCAAAGCCGCCTATTCCTCCGGGACTCCCGCTTACGGCGTGGGCGCAGGAAACGCCGTCATGGCCATTGACGATTCCGCAGACCTGAAAGACTCCGCCCACAAGATCATGCTCAGCAAGACAGGCGACCTGGCCGCCGGATGCTCCTGCGACAACTCCCTGGTGATCTTCGAGAGCGTTTACGACGATATGATCAAAGCCCTGACCGCGGAAGGCGGCTACCTGTGCAAGCCAGAAGAACACGACAAGATCCAAAAAGCGATCTTCCCGGAATGGCCCGCAAACCACAACTTAAACCGTGACATCGTCGCAAAACCGATCGACGTGATCGCCAAGCTGGCCGGTATCGAAGTCCCGGAATGTACGAAATTCATCATGGTCGAAGAGACCGGCTCCGGCAAGGACTATCCCCTCTCCGGTGAAAAACTGTGCATGGTCCTGACCATCTACAGATGTAAGGATATCGACGGTGCGATCGCCAGGGTAAACGCCAACCACGCATACTCAGGGGCCGGGCATTCCTGCGGCATCTACTCCACCAACGACGACAACATCGTGAGATTCGCCCTGGAGACAAATACCTGCCGCGTCAACAACAACATCCCCAACAGCATAGTGAACACCGGCGACTGGAACGCGGGGCACCCCTTCTCACCATCCCTCGGATGCGGGACCTGGGGCGGCAACATCGCTTCAGAAAACATCCAGCTCAAACATTACATGAACGACACATGGCTGGCCACAGAGATCCACAGGGACGTGCCCACCGATGAAGAGCTGTTCGGCGACACAGGCGTGATGTAAAAAGAGGAGAGATAAATGCATCCTGAAATGACTGAGATCAAATGTACGATCATGCGGGGAGGCACCAGCAAAGGGATCTTCATCATGGAAAACGAACTCCCCAAAGACCCTCAAAAACGGGATGATGTCATCTGCCGGATCTTCGGGAGTCCAGATATCCGCCAGATCGACGGGCTGGGCGGCGCCGACGTACTGACCAGCAAACTGGCCATCATCGGCCCCTCCTCCAGAGCAGACGCCGACGTAGACTACACCTTCGGCCAGGTGAGCTTCGAGAAGAACTTCATCGACTACAAGGGAAACTGCGGCAATATCTCCGCCGCAGTCGGCCCCTTCGCGATCGACAAAGGACTGGTCCGGGCCACAGAGCCCATAACGACCGTCCGGATCCATCTGACCAACAGCGACCAGATCCTGGTCGCGCAAGTCCCCGTGGCAAACGGAAAGGCAAAGACTGAAGGGACCTGCAGCATCGACGGCGTCCCGGGTACAGCCGCTAGGATCGACCTGGACTGGTCAGACATCACCGGGACCGTATGCGGAAAGCTGCTCCCCACCGGGAATGCCAAAGACACGTTCAAGATCGGTCAGAAGAGCTACGAAGTCTCCCTGGTTGACGCCGGAAACCCCCTAGTCTTTATCCGGGCGGAGAGCCTGGGGATGACAGGGACTGAGACACCGGCCCAGATCGAGGGCGACCCGACACTGATGGCCGCGATCGAGAAGATCCGCGCAAAAGCAGCCGTCTGCTTCGGCCTGGTAAAACGCGGAGAAGACGCCTATGAGCAGAGCCCCTACAACCCCTTCTTCGCCATCGTCAGCGCCCCCGCCGACTACCGGTGCTCCAACGGGAACAACGTCCGAAAAGGAGACGCAGACCTCGTCTCCCGGCTGCTGTTCATGCACCACAT
The DNA here is from genome assembly GCA_910575625.1 of Clostridia bacterium. GTDB lineage: Bacteria > Bacillota > Clostridia > Lachnospirales > Lachnospiraceae > MGBC164599. Next base: position 54,410 of record CAJTFD010000010.1, on the reverse strand, counting down.
GCACAAGACCTATCCGATCACCGGTACAGTATGCACCGGAGCGGCAATGAAGATCCCGGGGAGCATCCCCTGGGAGCTGATGGATCCCTCTTCCAGACAAAAAGAGATCCTGCACATCGGCCACCCTGCCGGCGTACTGGAAGTACAGGCGCGCACGCAGGACGAAGGCAGCTCCATAAAGATGGAGAGCATCAGAGTATATCGTACGGCACGCATGATCATGGACGGGACCGTATACGTGAAACAATAGGCTGCCGCGGCAGCAAGACCGATCCCCTGGCCGGACGCTCCTGGCCAGGGGGCTTTTATAAACCAAGAACAGGAGGCAGATAAATGGGTTATACAATGTCTGAAAAGATCCTCGCAAAAGCGTCTGGCCAGGCCAGCGTACACGCAGGAGAAATCGTTTGGGTAGATGTCGACCGGGCCATGATGGATGACATCCTGGGTCCCCGTGTGGAGATCGCCAAAAATCTAAAAGAGATCCGGGACGAAGTCTGGGATCCCGAAAAAGTCGTGATCATCTCCGATCACTACACGCCCCCCGCTTCGATCCAGCAGGCCGAGATCGTAAAATTCACAAGAGACTGGGCAAAAGAGCATGACATCAAAAATTATTTCGAATTTGTCGGGCCGTGCCACCAGATCATGGCCGAACACGGCTTCGTAAGGCCGGGCACCATCGTCGTGGGGACAGACTCCCACACCTGTATGGGCGGCGCCCTGGGCGCATTCGCCACCGGGATCGGTTCCACGGAAATGTCCGGCGTGCTCCTCCAGGGAAAGATCTGGATGCGCGTCCCCAAAACGATCCGCGTCTATTGGGAGGGCCACCTCCAGGAAGGCGTGATGGCAAAAGACGTCTCACTGAAGACCATCGGAACCATCGGACATGCCGGAGCCACCTACAAGACCGTAGAATACGTCGGCCCCACCATATCCGACATGATCATCGACGAACGGATGGCCATCAGCAACATGGCCGTGGAAATGGGCGCCAAAGCCGGATTGATGCAGGCTGATGAAAAGACACGGAGATTCCTTGAAGAACACGGCGTGACAGACGGCGACTATGATCTGGCCAGTGATGCGGATGCCGTTTTCTGCGAAGAACTCTCCTTTACGGCAGACCGGCTGCAGCCCATGGTCGCATGCCCCCACCAGGTAGACAATGTGACCGAAGCAGTCACTGTAAAAGAAACGCCCATACACCAGGCATACATCGGCTCCTGCACCGGAGGCCGCTACAACGACTTGAAAGCCGCCGCCGAGCTCCTGAACGGCCGGAAGATCGCCAAAGGTCTGCGCCTCCTCGTCTCCCCGGCCTCCGATGAGACCTGGCGGCGGGCAGACAAGGCAGGGATCCTCCAGATACTGGCAGAGGCAGGCGCCACCGTCCTGGCTCCCACCTGCGGCGTCTGCGTGGGCCTCCACTCCGGCATGATCGCCGCCGGTGAAAACTGTATCTCCTCATCCAACCGCAATTTTATCGGGCGCATGGGGAGCAAGGAGGCCGGGATCTATCTGGGCTCCCCGCTGACCGTGGCGGCGAGCGCATTGACCGGACATATCACAGACCCAAGAGAGATCATATAGGAGGTAGACACATGGCACAAGAATGTATAAAAGGTTATGCGATCAGATTCGGTGATAATATCAACACGGATATCATCTCTCCCCCGCAATATATGGAGTACAAGATCGAGGAGAGTTCCAGATATGCGATGAGCGCCGTCTGCCCGGATTTTTATGAGCGGGTAAAGAAACAGAAGATCATGGTCGCCGGAGACAATTTCGGCTCCGGATCCAGCCGCGAAACGTCCCCTCTATCCTTAAAGTACCTGGGCGTCGAAGCCATCGTCGCAAGATTTTTTGCCCGGATCTTCTACCGGAACGCTATCAATATCGGGCTTTTGGTGGTAGAATGTAAGGAAGCAGACCGTATCGGCGAAAACGATCTGATAGAGATCGACCACCGGGCGGGGATCATCAAGAACATCACCAAGAACGAGACTTACGACTGCACAAAGATCCCCGAACATCTGATACGCCTGATGGACGCCGGCGGCCTGATCGGCTACCTGAAAGAACGATCATAAGGAGATATAAAAAAATGCCATCTTTTAAAGAGATCATGGATCACCGTAACCAGAACAGCCATTTCTGCATCCTCCTGGGGATCCGCACCACACAGATGGACCAGGGATCCGCAAAAGGCGAGATGCCGATACGCGAACACCATGAGAATGCAGTCGGTTCTGTCCATGGCGGATGCATATTCTCACTGGCAGATACCATAGGAGGCTCGGCAGCAGCCTCCTATGGTCATAAGATGACCACGCTCTCCAGCGACTTCCACTATCTGACAGCCGCAATGGGGACCGAAAAGCTCTATGCCAGCGCAAGAGAGATCAAGCATGGAAAGAGGATCTGCGTATTTGACGTGGAGGTTTCCGACGACAAGGACCGCCTGATCGCAAAAGGGACCTTCTCCTATTTTGACCTGGGCGTACCGATCCTGGATCATTAAGATCCCTATGATGACAAAAAGAGAATGGATCTTCTGGCATACCGAAAGATCCATTCTCTTTTTTATCTTGATCTCATCTATCGTATCACCTCTTGATCATGAGCGCCATGATCCCGGCTAACAATGCGAGGATGATACATATATAGGAGGACATCATGTTGCTCCCTGTCGCCTGTGTCACAGCGACCAGGATCGGGGAGGCGATCACTCCGCCGATGTTGGCCAGCGTCATGACCGAGGCGCTGCTCTTCACCGCGATATCCGGCTTCACGATCTCAGAAGGCAATGTCCAGAATGTACCGCACACGATGGATGTGGAACCATATGCGAGGATGAAGAACACTGTCAGCAGCGTGGTGCTCGTCCCACATCTCGGTATGAGCAGCAGGGTCACGACCGTCAGGAGGCATCCGAGGCTGAGCAGCTGATAGCGTTTTCCCTTAAATACTTTATCCGATATGATACCGCCCAGCGGTGAGGCCACAAAAGTGACGAAATACGTAGCGCTGATGATGTTCGTGGCCGCGATGCCGGAGATCCCCATATCGTTGGTCAGCATGCTCGGCAGGAAAGCCGTAAAGCCATACACCACCCATCCATTGACAAATCCATAAAAACCGGTGGCCCAGAAAACTTTATCCCTATATGCTTCTCCCATCGTGACCGGGAGGTGGAGCTTACTGTCCGCCGCTCCTGCCAAGTCCTGCTCCTCATCGAGCGCGTCCGCCACCGCGTCCACACCATACAGCTTCTTGATATCTTTCATCGTGAAGAAGTATACGGCTCCGAGGAGGACGCCGGGGACCACCAATATGACCACCAATGTGGCGGACCAGTCAAGCCCTGCGCCCATCAGTCGCGGAGCGAAGAACGTGTCGATCGAGAAGCCGACTCCTAAGATACCCAGGTTCAGCCCGGAAGCAATGCCCCGTTCCTTTACAGGGAACCACAGCGGTGTCCCGCCCACAACGGTCCCTGTCATCAGTCCCCCCGTTGCCCCATGCAAAAATCTGAGGACCAGGACTGCCAGATAATCCTGACTGACGGCAGGGATCAGGAACAGCAATGTAACGACTACGTTATAAAAGATCGACAGCGCTACGATGTTCCGTCCACCGATCTTCGCCGCGATGTGCGCTCCGAACGTGGGGACGACCGCGAAAGCGATCATGACGGCTGTCGTTAAAAACGTCAGCTCTGTGGCTGAAACGCCAAATGCCTGCTGCACCTCATCAGTCATGGCATTTAAGATATTCACCGTCATGAAAAAATATCCGTATGCCAATGCGTTCATCAATAACGCATACCACCGAAAAGAGGGGGCTTTGTCCAGTTTTTTAAACTGTTGTGTTGCCATGTCCATGCCTCCTTTTCTGTGCGGATCTATCCCTGATAAGAATCGTATACTTTTCCAAGGAGTTCTTCAAGCTCAGGCTTGGTCAGCTCTCTCGGGATCACCGGCCAGCAGTTGTCGGCCATGACGATATCCGCGATATCGATCAGACCTTCCCTGGTGATGCCGTATGCGGACATCGGTTTTACATGGATGCGTTTCATAAATGCGCTGATCGCATCGGAGACCAGCTTGCCGATCCCTTCATTAGAGATATCTTCCGGATAGTCGAGGCCCATGTAGTCGGCCACAAGTTTTACCTTCTCCGGTTCTGAGACAGCCGCATATTCCATCGTCGCCGGGAGCGGCCATGCGCAGGAGATCCCGTGTGCTGTGTGGTATTTTGCCCCGATACACTGGCCGATCGCGTGGCCGATGTGACAGCCCATCACGCCGAATCCAATCCCGATCAGATTACTGGCGATCATCAGGTTTTCACGGGCTTCTATGTTAGTGCCGTCTTCTACCGCGATCGGCATGTATTTTATCAGGAGCTGGATGCCGAACCCGCACAGAGCGTCTGTCTTCGGGCACTGAATCAGGCCCGTCATCGTCTCCGCCGCATGGGCGAACGCGTCCATCCCTGTGGAAGCCGTCAGATCCGGCGGAAGATCTCTTGTCAGCTCCGGATCGCAGATCGCGAGGTCTGCAGCTTTATAGGGCACTTTCTTCGTCCCTGTCTGTGTATCGGAGATCACACTGAATACGGTGTTCTCACTTCCCGTCCCTGTGGTGGTGGGGACCATGAACAGGGGGATGCAGGGGTCGTAGTCCGTATTTCCATAATATTTGGAGAGCGGGCCTGGATTGGTCGTCAGGATACAGATGGATTTTGCCCCGTCGAGGGAGCTTCCGCCGCCCACGCCTACGATCCCGTCCACTTTCTCTTTTTTCGCCAGCTCTGTGGCCTCATACACCTTCGTGTCCAGCGGATCCGAGTTGATGTCGGAGTAGATCACGTACGCGATATCGTGGTCGTCCAGGGAGCTTTTTACCCTGTCCATGATGTAGGACTGTACGATAAATGGGTCTGTGACAATCAGAAGTTTCTTCAAGCCCTTTTCCTCTGCCGAAATGCCCAACTGTTTTACTGCGCCATTCCCCATATATGTAGGGCATGTCTGATCATAATAGTCTGTATAATATGACATCTGAGATTACCTCCTTTTCTCTTTGATCATCCCTGGTAGGAATCGTATACTCTGCCTAATAATCGTTCTAATTCCGGTTTCGTGAGCTGCCTCGGGATCACAGGCCAGCAGTTGTCCTGCATGACGATATCCGCGATGTCGATCAGGGCCTCTCTCGTGATCCCATATTCGGACATGGGCTGTACTTTGATCTTCTTCATAAATGCGCTGATCGCCTCGGAGACCAGTTTCCCGATCCCTTCGTTGGAGATATCTTCCGGATAGTCAAGCCCCATGAAATCAGCCACCATCTTCACTTTGTCGCCTTCGGTCACTGCGGCGTATTCCATCGTGGCCGGGAGCGCCCATGCGCAGGAGATCCCGTGGGTCGTATGGAAAGCGGCGCCGATGCACTGGCCGATCGCATGACCGATGTGGCATCCCATCTCGCCAAATCCGATGCCGATCAGGTTGCTGGCATCCATCATGTGCTGCCGCGCTTCTTTGTTATGCGGTTCCTCGCAGGCGATCGGTAGGTATTTCACCAGCTCGCGGATGCCATAGCTGCACAGAGCGTCTGTGTGCGGATTCTGGATCAGTCCCGTCATCGTCTCTGCAGCATGGGCAAACGCATCCATCCCTGTGACGGCCGTCAGATGCGCCGGCAAGTCGTAGGTCAGTTCCGGGTCACAGAATGCCAGATCTGGGATCTTATAGGGGACTTTCTTCGTCCCTGTCTGTGTGTCGGAGATCACGCTGAACATGGTACACTCGCTGCCCGTGCCGGTGGTGGTGGGCACCTCGAAGAGCGGGATGCTCGGCTTGTGGTCCAGGCTCATGTAGTACCTGGACAGCGGACCCGGGTTCGCGAACAGGATGTCGATGGATTTTGCCGCGTCCAGGGAGCTTCCACCACCGACGCCGACGATGCAGTCTACATTTTCTTTTTTGGCGATGTCAGTGGCTTCATAGATGACTGTATCCAGGGGATCTACGTTCACCTCGGAATAGACCACGTAGTCGAGTCCCTCCGCGGTGACCGAATCTGTGACTTTCTTTACGATGTCTGTTGTGGCCAAAAACGGGTCTGTGACGATGAATACCTTTTTACACCCTCTTGCCTTCACCTGTTTTCCGACCTCTTTTACGATGCCAGGGCCTGTGTATACTGGGCATTTCTGTCCATATGTATAATATTCTTTTGGATATGCCATTTTATCTCCTCCTATTTATCAAACACGCTCTTCACGATGTAGCTCTTGACCTGTGAATGTTCTTCCAGCGTACAGTTGATGCCTTCACGTCCGAGGCCTGTCATCTTGTATCCGCCGAAAGGCTGCTCCATATGACGGTAGCTGGACTGGCCGTTGACGACGACTGCACCGGACTTGATGTGTGAACCCATCTGGATCGCTTTCTTTAAGTCTTTTGTGATGATCCCTGATGACAATCCGAAGGAGCAGTTGTTTAAGATCTCAAGGGCCTCTTCGTCAGTCTCGAACGGGATGATCGGGAAGACCGGCCCGAAGATCTCAAGATCAGACGCCACATCATAGCTCTTATCTACGTCCACGAGGACTGTCGGCATGACGATCGCGCCGTCCCTGGTGCCGCCGTAGATGCATTTCGCGCCCTGGGCGATGGTATGCTCTACCTGCTCGATGACCTGGATCGCTTTATCCTCAGAGATGACTGTGCTCATGTCCGTCTGCGGATCCAGCGCGTCCCCGATCTTCAGTTTCTTTAATTTTTCTACCAGCATATCCGCGACGGCGTCTTTGATAGATGTATGCACGATCCATCTCTTGCACGCACAGCAGGTCTGCCCTGCGTTGAAGATACGCCCTGCGATCATCTCGTCTGTCACATAATCAATGTCCGCGTCCTCGCGCACGATGTTTCCGTCGTTGCCGCCCAGCTCCAGGAACAGGTGTTTCAACGTCGGCGCTCCGCATTTTGCCATCTCGATACCGGCTTTGGTGGAACCTGTCAGGGAGATCCCTGCGATATCTGGGTTTTTCAGCAGTTTCTCTGTGTAGACTATACGGTCGGAAGCGAATGCCTGTACGAGTCCCTTCGGTGCATCCAACTGATCCCACAGCTCGTTGAGCTTGATCATGGCCAGCGGATTGGCGCTCGGCGCTTTTACGAGGCAGGCATTGCCCATGATCACAGCGGGCGCTACTTTATGTACATACAGCTCGATCGGATAGTTGAACGGGATCACGCAGGCCAGGACGCCCAGAGGCTCGCGTGTGGTGAAGATCAGGTCGTTCTCAAATCCAGGCTGGTTCTCTGTGGAGAGGACTTCCCCGTAAATGTGGTTTGCGCGTTCTACGAATCCGCGGAAGATATTGGCGGAACCGCCTGTCTCACTGGTTGACTGGGTGATCGGTTTGCCCATTTCCTTGGAGAGCAGTGTGGCGATCTCATCCGTGTTCTTTACAATCAGGTCGCAGAACTCGTAGCAGATCTTCGTGCGTTTCCAGAGCGGGTACTTGGCCCATTCTTCCTGGGCTTTTTTCGCTTTCTCCACCATCTCCAGCATCTCCTCTGCAGTCGGGAGCGGAGTCTGTCCTACCAGGTCACCGTTGAATGGATTGGTCACGTCTAACATCTTTAACATATTTTGTTCCTCCTTGTACAGTTTGATCATTTATATTTGATAATGATAGTAATAGCAATTCCTGTGCCAAAAGTCTGAAAAGATAAATTTTTTGATCTGCAGATAGGTTTTTTATGCGGATTTTCCAAAACATTCATGACATTCCTCAGATATTCTCTGATGTCTCCCCATGTCTTTTCCTACTCGCCAGATCCACCCGACAAAACGCGCGGCCATTTATTCCAAATCTGAAATAAAGCCATTCATTTTCTGAAAAAAGCCCGATATCAAGTTCTGCTCTCTCGCATCCATGATATCGGACTTCTTATTCTATGTCTATATCCTTTTTATACCACTACAGGCGCTGCCGCCTCCCTTTCTTATCCTCCATACACAGACTGGTACGCCTGGATCAGTTCTTCTTCTGTAAAAGCCGTAAACGCACAGCCCATCAGGCGCTGCTGGTCCCTATAGCAGCTCTTGCCAAATCCTATGCAGTCCTCCGGGGAAGCCCCATACTCTTTCAGGCTCCTGCGTGTGAGCATACATCCCAGGAGACGGTCTAACTCTTTGATCAATGCGCCGTCGTCCGCGCCGTCCATCTCCAGAGCCGACGCCAGGATCTTCATGAAACTCTCCCATACGCCCTTTTGCTCATCGCTGACTTTCCCGGACTGGACATCACGGAGATATTTCTCCATGGTGGCATTAAGGAACACGTAGCACGCTTCCCCATGGGGACGGTGGAACTTCCCTGCGAACGGATAGCCCATGGCATGGGAGGCGGAAGGCAGCGCATTCGCGATCGCGATCCCGGCAAAATCCGATGCCAGCTGCATACCGAGGAGATGTGCCGACCGGCTCTCCGGCCCGTTCTCTTCGATGCTCCGGTAGATCGGAAGGATCATGGTGATCGCACGTTCGGCGAACATCCGGCTGGCGACCGTCGCCTGGCTGCAGTTTAAGTAACTCTCCACCGCGTGGATGAGCGCGTCGATGCTGCTGGAGGCAAATACTGTAAACGGCAGGCTCTCCAGTAATGCCGGCACGAGGATCGCATAGTCTGTCCCCAGGGCATAGTTCGTAAGCCCCATCTTCGTACCCCTGCGCGTCCGGTCAAACACGGCTGTCACGGTCACTTCACTGCCTGTCCCGCATGTCGTTGGGAGACAGATCAGCGTCCGGGTCCTCTTCAGCTCTTCCGGCGCGGCCTCAAACAGTTCGTCCATCATACGGCCGTCCGCCGCGCAGAGGGCTTTGGCGATATCGATCGCCGAACCGCCGCCCACAGCGATGACACGGGAATAACTGACCTTCGCCAGATCCGCCTGGATCGCATCGAACATCACGTCTGAGGGTTCACCCTTCCCGTAGGATTCCGTGCAGATCACATGCACATTTTCCGGGATCTCACTCTTGAAAGCCGGCAGGACCGGCTCATTTGTGATGATCAGGTCGCCCTCGCCCAGCGAAAAGGCATCCGCAAATCCGGAAAAAGTCTCAAAGCTCTGTATTTCAGGCTGTAAAAATAATTCTCTCATGATATTGATGATCTCCTTTCAAGATTTTACTAGGATATATAGCAAAGATCATGCCGATCATGCCAATCCTTCCATCCATACAAATATCTTTTGCCCTCATTGAGCCAGAAAATGCTCGACCACCCTCTGGGCGATCTTCAGTGAACTGCCCACATTCTTCTCCTCCTCATAGATCTTCAGGATCTCATTTGCCGCCAGTGAGAGTGCCTCCCCATAGCGGGCGGATTGGGGCGTGTTTTTCCTTCTTCGATCACACTGCTGAGCAGTTCCCGGTCGATGACCCTGTCACTGTCCTCCATGTCCCGGCCCAGGATCTTTTCCGCCTGCTTGGATCCTGTCACGGCGTGCAGCACGGACGCTTCCTGGGAATGGCGGAAAATCTCCTGGTTCAAGAGCGTCTTGCTTACAAACATCAGCGTTGGCACCGTCTCATAGGGCAGGGCATACTGGCCGCTGCATACCGTCTCGATCGCCCCACCAGCCATCCATGGACACGCCTTTTAAGATACCCGCTGGCGCCGTATTTCAGGGCATTGTATACGTACTCATCATCGTCGAAAGTCGTCAGGATGATGATCCCTTCATCTCTGATACTCTTATAATAAGGTAATATATCAGCTGTCATTTTCGGGTCTGTAGTCCAGCTTTAATAGTATCTGTGCATGTTTTATGCGGTATCCCTTCCCGCCTTCCAGTATGATCCCTTTCAGTCCACATCTTTCATCCTCTGTCAGAGTCACAACATAACGTGATATACCTGTTTCCTCCAAATACCTTTTTTCATAAAATATAACAATATTGGGGAGAAATGTAAACTATAAAAACTAACTGGATGGAGTACTAGAGCGTGTTTGAAAACCTTCTAAGTTCTGTAAATAGCTTGAATTTTAAAATTATTTTGTTTCAGTTCATGGCCACTTAGATTTTTTAAATGTACTTTTCTGCGAGAAAAGTACCAAAAGCGCCGGGGGATTGCGGATTTCCCCCGGACCCCTTAAAACGCTTTCTGAAAGGTAGGTATCCTAATTTTCTGTAAATTTGTGAAAATTAAGTGGTATTTTAGGTTTTAAAACACACTCTAGTACTCTATCCAATCAGAGATCAAAGTATTGTCGGATAAAACTTTGCTAACTTGATCCTTGCATCTTGTGTCCTAAATTGCCAATCCACCTTGCTGCATTCCGTGTTTCTTTTTATTGTCCATATTCGGATACGCTTTTTGAGATCCTCTACATCTGGAGATGGTTTTGCAAGCGCCTGACGGCTCATGATCCCGATTTCTATTTCCGCCATATCCAGCCAGCTGCCATGCACTGGGGTATAATGCCATCCAAAACGTTCCGCCAGCCTGCGCGCTCTTTCGGGCGGGAACGCTTTATATAAAGAGGCTGCCGCATGAGTGTTGAGGTTGTCCGTCACAAGGACTATCTCCTCCGCCCTTGGATATAAAACATCAGCGGTATATCTCAGGATATCCGCAAGATCTATGGCCTTGCGCGTTTCTGTCACGACCGTTTCCCGTTTTCCCGCCAGCGGCTCAAAGATCATAAAGACATTGGCGACTCCATTGCGCACGTATACGAGATCGAGCTTTTCCAGGCGTCCTGGACCGCAAGGGATGCGCGTTTCTTTTATGAGCTGTCTGTTTGTCTCATCTATGCAGACCACAGGATTTAATGGGTCATATGGACGCCCATACACTTCCAGGATATCTTCCATCCTTGCCACAAACTTCCTGCATATTTTCCAAATATGCAGCAGAGTGTCGACAAAATCGCCACTCTGGTAAAATTCATGGCTTACGCCATAAATTTTAATACTGGAGGATAAAAGCCCGATCTGCTCGCACAAGGGCTAAAGCCCCTACAGATCGGGCTTTTTGCAAGTAGCCGGAAATAAATTCCGTCTACTTGATTCCAGTTCGAGGGCACAGCCCTTCGAGCACCCATGACCAAACGACACTTTATCTACAGTCTGCTGCATATTTTCCAAATATGCAGATTGGCTCCTATTGAAAATAGTCGCAGCGTGATCGTCCCAATCACGGAGAAATCTAAATATTTCTATAAAAATCTCTCTTTCGTTTCCCATTGGCGTTCCCTAATCGGCTTATATTATAGGAACTCTTTTTTAAGTTTTGTAATCGGGAAGGAAAATATCATTCTTAGGATTTTAACAGAAAAGAACTATGCAATGGCAAGACCAAAGAAAGACAAGGAATTAGAACACAAACACCAGATCATGCTCCGCCTTACCGATACGGAATATGAAATCGTCTCTGAAAGCGCTAAAGCTGCGCACCTTCCACTGACTGAATATGTTCGGAAACAGGTTATGGAGCAGAAGGTCACAGCTAAATATGAGATTGTGGCAGACCTGCCGGAGCTGAAAAACTGGTTCGGAGTTTGGAAAGATCGTCAGCAACTTAAACCAGATTGCAAGACATTTTAACAGCGGCGGCATCCATTCACAAGAAATGCGCAAGGCAATCGACCAGAGTGTGGCCAAAATCTATGAAATGAAATATGAAGTCTTGAAAATGGCAGGAGATTTCCAGGCAATTTCCGAAGGGCATTCTCATGGCGATCCTGAAACACATAGCGAGTAAAAATACCAGCTATGCAGAGATACAGCGTTATATCATGTTTGAACATGATGAAGATACCAACAAACCGATGAAAGCAAAGAATAAAGGGCAGTTCCGGCAAGAGCATACGGCAGAAATCGCACTCTATGAGGCGGCACGGAAATTCCTGAAAGAGCAATCAGCAGACGGACAGCTCCCCTCCATGAAACTGCTGAAAGCGGAAAAACAGAAAAGCGCTGACATTTCTTGACCTTCCCCACAGAAAAAGCAGCCGCAGGATACCTTTACAAAAATCCTGCGGCTGTCATTTTTTCAATGAAACAGCCTTCTCTTTCCTTAACTTTTCTACCCTTTCCAAATCCACATAATGCATTGCATATGCTTTCTCAATCTCTGGATTTCCGCTTTTTCTGAACCGTAAAGGGATTACCGGCTTATGCCATGCTTTTTCTTCACGCCCCACCGCTTGTAATAGCAGAATGACGCTTCCAGATACCGTACTTTCCCAAATCTCCAGTCCTCATATTTCTGCTTAGGCAGCGCTCCTATAGTCAACCAGTACATCTGACGGGGCGGCGTACCCTCTCTGCTGGCATTGATGGTAGACAGCAGAATGTACTTTTCCTATCAGCTCTGATTCCTTCACTGTATCCTCCATGCGGGTAACCCCGGCTGTATTCATTTGCAGCCGGGGATTCTATATATTCTTTCTTTTGTGTCTGCCTGCCGGCAGATATTAAATTGTTTGAAACAATTCTTTTTCAATTTCCTGAATGTCCCCCTCTGAAAGATTGGTAAAATATTCAGAGATTTCATCTACCGTTATTTTCCCATCCCTTAACATCTTTTCCGCTGCTACCCTTGAAGCCTCACGCCTTTCACTTGCGATGTGGGTGCGCATGATCTTCTCCTCATCAAATAAAGCCCTCATGATAGATATGACCTCCTTTTCCCTGCCTTCCAAAAACTCCCGATTGTTCAAGACATAAAAAGAGAGAAGCACCCGGCAGCATTCGTCAGACACTTCTCCCTTTCTTATTTCCGTCTGCGCTCCATATCCTCTGCCATTGCCATCTGCTGTGCGGGTTTTCCACTCCGCTTTGCAATCTCTGCCTGTGCATCCTCCATGATCTCCCTATTCTGACCAGCAAAATCATGTAACAGCCTAAAAAAATCTACCCGCCCAACATTGTCTACAAGATAGAACTTTTTTGTATTTTCCCCAAGAGGGGCAAACTGGAATACCAGGTCATCTTCTGTCAGTTCCCTCTCAGCCTCTTTTTCTTTCTGCAGCTTCTGGATGTTCTCTGCCATGCTGTCAATACAGGAAAAAGCGAACGCAGCCCCGAAAGATGCCTTTACCCCGGAAACCATTTACAGGGTGCGCCGGAACCCTTACAGCGACAGCCGGGAAAACAGCCACCTCTTGCAAGCCTATGTGACACAGGAGAACGAACAGGCGAAAATGGGCGACATGCTTTATACGGGAACGCCGGAGAAATGCCGCGAACTTATGGGGCAGCTCAAAAGCGGCGAGCTGACCGAGGGCGAAATATGAACTTGTCTGTTCCGCGCCCCTTGCGCCGGGAACTTCCCTTGAAGATATTTACACCCGCTTCAATATCAACCACCCCAAAGATTTTAAGGGACACAGCCTTTCTGTTTCGGACGTGGTAGTGCTTCATCAGAATGGACAGGACGCGGCACATTTCGTTGACAGCGTAGGCTTCCGGCAAGTGCCGGAGTTTTTACAGGAGCAAAAGCAGCTTACCCCGGACGCGCTGCAATCACTCTTACAGGAAGGACAGCGCAGCCGGGAGCAGCTTTTACCGGGGGATTTCAAGGCGCATTGTGCGGGAAATGAAACGGCACTATGAGCCGAACAGCCCCAACAAGCCCCTTTCCTTTTCCAAAATCGAGGGCAGACATGGGACGTATGCGCTGATTGACAAGGGGGAGAACCGGGACAGGGAGATAAGGAAACCCCGCCCCTCTGTCCGGGCGCAGCTTAAAGCGGACAAGACAAAAACCGCCCCGAATAAGGCGGCGGCAAAGACAAAAAATCACGATATGGAGGTGTGGACATGACAAAACTAACCGCAGAGGAAACAAACCTTTTGAGCATTTACAAGACCGGGAGCCGACAGGGGCTTATCATCGCCATGAACGTCGCGCTACCCTTTATGGACGGGGAAATACTGCCCCGACTGCCGGAAGCGTATCACCCGCAGACAAGCCGCCGAGCGCATGAGGAAAAGATGCATCCCGGTTCTTTTGGGTTCAAAATCATACTGGTCTGATCAAATGATGTTCAAAGAAAGTTTCAAAAGTATTCGCTGCGCCCCCATGTTCAACAATCCTCCCGTCTGTTCCTATGAAAATTGTTTTTCCACCAATTTTCTGCACACAATCTTCGGATATGTACTTAGCAAGTTCGTCAAGATATTTTCTGAAACAATAACCTCATAAAAATATTTTACAAGCTCTTTCTTCATTCTATATTTCACCCTTGCTTTCTCTTAGATCAATATGATCTTTTAGTTCCTATTATATGATACCACAACTCAAAAATCAATAGTTTTACCGCATTATCCGCGCTGTTCTCTGGGGGCTTTCGCCACCTTTGCCCGTCTGCCCGCTATCCGTTCCCTTATGGCTTCCTCTGTATACCGTCAAGGAGCGCGGCGAGCTGCCGCCGCTGCGTATTCTTCTCCGGCGGTGTTTCCAAAAGAAATTGGTCTACGGATATATTATAGCGGAGCATAAGCTCAAAGAAAATCTGTAAACTTGGGTGCTGCCCCTTGTTCTCAATGTTCGCAAGATAGCGCGGCGAGATAAACATTTCGTCGCTCACTTTCTTGCGGCTCTCCTTGCGCCCTGTCCGCGCCGCCTCTATCGCTGCCCCAAAAGCCTTGAAATCGTATTTTGGTACTGGTCTTTTTGCCGTGATTATTCATCCTGTTACATTTTACTGTTCACCTTTCCTTTTGGATATGTCTACACTGTTCTATCAGTTAGCCAAAATAATCCATAAAATGTAATCGAGAAAATTTTGTGTTCTTTATGAAATCTTCAAAAACATCAGCTATCCTTTTCCCATGATCAAAAGAAAGGACAGTACAGACTATGGAAATGATCTTGAAAACAACAAACCTCTGCAAATCTTTCAGCGGACAGACGGCTGTAAACAACATATCGCTGAACATTGAAAGAAATTCTGTCTATGGACTATTGGGACCGAACGGTGCCGGGAAATCTACGACGCTCAAAATGATTACGGGCATTTTGAAACCGACCTCTGGGAATATCGAATTTGACGGTCACGCATGGAAACGCAGCGACTTAAACCATATCGGAGCGTTGATTGAAATGCCGCCGCTTTATGAAAATTTGACCGCCTATGAAAATCTGAAAGTAAGGACTACTATTTTAGGACTGACAGATAAGCGGATTGACGAAGTGCTGCAAATCGTCCGACTGACGGAAACAGGCAAGAAACGAGCTGGACAGTTTTCTCTTGGTATGAAACAGCGTCTTGGAATTGCGGTTGCATTACTAAACAACCCGAAACTGCTCATACTTGATGAACCAACCAACGGGCTTGACCCGATTGGGATTGAAGAACTTAGAGAGCTTATCCGTTCTTTTCCGGCTAAAGGTATTACGGTTATCCTGTCCAGCCACATTCTTTCAGAAGTGCAACAGATAGCCGACCATATCGGCATTATCGCGGGTGGCGTTCTTGGATATGAGGGAAAATTGAACACAAACGAAAATTTGGAACAGCTTTTTATGGACGTTGCAAAAAGCAATCACAGGGAGGGTTAAGGCATGAACTATCTGAAATCAGAACATTTGAAATTCAAGAGGACAATATCGAACAAACTGATCTTCATTGTTCCACTAATCACAGCTATTTTTGCGTGGCTTATGGGTGGATTTATGGGGTATCAGTACATGACGCTTTACTGGTGGTATGCGTTTTTGCTTCCGGGAGCAATCGCAATTTTGTGTTCTTTGTCACACAGAAAAGAAGAAAGCGCCGGGAAATACTATTCGGTATTTTCTATGCCCGTGAACCTTTCAAAATTTGAATTTGCTAAGGGCATTATCTTAGTCAAAAAACTGCTTGTTTCAGCGATATTTTTAGCATTGCTTATTTCTATCAGTAATATCATTGCTCCGGCAACGGCAGTATATTCTCTTTTACACAGCATTGCAGGAAGTATCGGGATTATCCTTGCGTCTGTCTGGCAAATCCCTTTGTGCCTGTACTTAGCACGCAAAACGGGAATGTTTGTGCCGATCGTGTTAAATACAATACTTGGGATTGTTCTATCTACTGCTACTGCATTAGGAAATACAATAGCATGGTGGTTTGTACCGTATTGTTGGGCGGCAAAACTGGCAAAGCCACTTATGGGAATTGAAATAAACGGAACTTATGCGGGAAATTGTGGATTTTCTATAACCATAGTGATTTCCATTTCGTTGTCAATACTCTTGTTCCTTATTTTGTCCTATGCCGACGCAAAGGATTTTTCCAAAGGGAGGTAGGTGGAAATGGGTTTTATTTATGCGGTTCGTTCTGAACAGGTAAAAACGAAGCATACACCGTTTTGGGCTATCCATTTTTGTATACCTGCTATCGGGGCATTGTTATTTCTTGCTTACTATTCCCAGTATGGCAGCACAGCAGATAGCAAAAAGCTCAAAATGATATTGGAAATTACGACAACGTTTTTTCCATTGTTGATAAGCGTTATTGTCGGTCTGAATGTTGCGCTGGAAGAAAAGGCTTCACACTTCCAAACGCTGCTTGCTGTACCGGACCGACACAAAAATATGCTTGCAAAATTAACTTATCTTTATGGTTCGGGGGTATTTGCATTGTTCTTTCTGTTCGTGCTATTTGTGATTGGCATACATCTTTTGGGAATGGCTGATACAGTGCAGCTCGGAATGCTGATTGGAGCCGCCACTGGGATGGCCTTTTGTAACTTGATAATATACATCTTTCACCTGTTCCTTAGCTTCAAATTTGGATTAGGGTTATCCCTGTTTGGGGGCGTGTTTGAAAGTCTGCAATGTATCTTATATAGCAATATCGAACTAAAAGGCATAGCGAGGTATATTCCCTTTTCATGGTCTATGAATTGGGTAAAGGATATTTTGAGCCGACAAATTTTCAACTATGGAACGGAAAAAATATGGATTGCAGCATTAACGACAGGTGGCTTGTTGCTGACCTTATTATGGTTTTCTCATTGGGAAGGACGGAAAAATTATGAATAAAAACAGAAAAATGTTTATAGTCGTGCTGTTTGCTTTTGTTGTATGCTTTTCTCTTGCGGGCTGCTCTTTACAGGAAAAGATCAAGGAATATTCCAGTGATAAAGAGCAATGCTATTTGAACGCAGAGAATGTGACGCAATTTTCCTTTAAGGGAAACGACTACACGATTTTGGAGGATACCGTTTCTAATGGTGGGCTTGGGGAATGGACTGGATATATCCGGCAGCTTGTAGCGGTAGACGAAACAGGAAAAGTATTGCTTCAAGAAAACATAGAAACCACTACCTTTCGGACGTTGACAGATTTAGCGGATAAAGCCCCGGAGGCTGCTTATATTATCCCATTCTTGAATGTGTACGCAGCCCCCAACGCTGACGATCATCTGATCGTAGATGTAAACGGAGGGTATCACAAAGCTGTTGGAAAAGAAAATATCAAAGACACAGATACGGTCTTTGACTTCAAGGACACAGAGCAGTCTATGAGTGGAAAGTTTGAAATCAATCCCGAAAATGCAACGCAGCTTCTTTGTGACGGGATTATTTATCAAGTAACCTCTGATACCATATCAAATGATGGATTAGGAAACTGGATTGATATTCTTGCGGAAAGCGTTACATTCGATACAGAAACGAAACGCCCTTTGTCCAAAGAGGATTTGAACAAGATTGACTGGAACGGAAAAAACGCCGGACATGGGCGGGAACAATGGTTTTACGTAGATGTTTACGAGATTTACGGTACGGATAAAACAGAAGCGGTTGCGGTAAAAATAAATAACCGCTACTATATTGCAGAGCAGAAATGACCGCTTTTCTGCCCTTGCGAATCATGCTATAATACGAAAAGAGCAACGAAAGGAGGCGACACTATGGCAGCAATCCTTATGGTTGATGATGAACGACCTATTTTAGAGCTTGTGAAAAATGGGCTGCAAAAAGACGGACATTTCATTACTGCCTATACGTCTGCCGCACAGGTTCCGCTTGATAAGCTGAACAGATACGATCTGATCATACTGGATATTATGATGCCGGATATGGACGGATTTTCTTATTGCAATAAAATCCGTTCATTGGTGGACTGCCCTATTCTCTTTTTGACAGCTAAGACAATGGAAAATGATATTACATTCGGGCTTGGCTTGGGAGCAGACGACTATCTGACAAAACCATTCCGCATTGCGGAGCTGCGGGCAAGGGTAAATGCCCACTTACGCCGGGAACACAGGGAACGGCATATCGCCCTTACCTTTGAACGGATAAAAATCAATCTGTCCGCAAAGGAGCTACGGGTAGATGATACACCTGTCCCCCTAACCAAAAGTGAATATCTGATCTGTGAATACCTTGCAAGAAATAAAGGACAGGTATTTTCAAAAGAACAGATTTATGAAGCTGTTTTCAGCTTGGAGGGCGACAGCGATAATTCTACTATTTCCACTCATATCAAAAATATCCGGGCGAAATTAAGCAAATTGGATATTCAGCCGATAGCGACAGTTTGGGGGATAGGGTACAAATGGGAATAAAAAAGCCAACATCATTGAAAGCGTCTTTTTGGAAATTTTTATGTATGCTGCTGATTGGGCTAATGGTTTCGGTAACTATTCCATTTAGTCTTATCCTTGCCGGAACCAGAATGGGCTTTATTACTTATGCGGATTATTCAGAACGCAGCGCAAAAAATCTTGTTCCCATTATTGCCGCAACGCCGGATTTAACAGATGTACAGCTTCCTATGGGGTGCAAATACCTCGTACTGGATAAGAATTATCAAATGCGGGAAACGTCTTTAGAGGGCGAAGATTTAGACAGGGCTATGGAGTATGCCCTATCTGGAAAGATAAACGAAAACCTCAACAAGCAGTATCTATTCGTTACCCGCGAAAATGAATATGTGGTGCTTCAATATCACATTGGCTCACAGTTTATAAATGAATGGTTCTATCATCATTTTCCCTCACCGGAAATTCTGCTATATATCCTCATGGGGATAAACTGTATCGCGGTCTGCGTGATATTAACAGCGAAGTTTGCAAAAAATATGAGGGCGCAGCTCTCCCCCCTTTTTGAAGCAACAGAAAAAGTGGCAGAACAAAATCTTGATTTTGAGGTGGGACACTCAAAAATTAAAGAATTTGAAGATGTGTTATGTTCTTTCTCTGATATGAAAAATAATTTGAAATCATCTTTAGAGAAACAATGGAGTGCGGAACAATTACAAAAGGAGCAGATAGCGGCACTTGCCCACGATTTGAAAACGCCTTTAACTGTCATTCAAGGAAATATCGACTTGATAAGCGAAACAGAGCTTGACGACGAACAGCGGTTATATGCCGGGTATATTATAGAAAGTTCCGAGCAGATGGGCGTTTATATTAGGACGCTGATTGATATATCCCGGACAGTAGCCGGGTATCATCTCAATTTGGAAGAATTTGATATAGCTGATTATATGGAACAGATTGAAGCGCAGGCAAATTCATTAAGCCTTACAAAAGAAATTTGTTTACACATGGAAATAGGGGAAAATTTAAGAACTTTCAAAGCGGATAAATTACTACTGGAACGGGCAATTATGAATGTGATAGGCAATGCGTTAGATTATTCTCCACCAAAAGGGACAGTCTATGTAGAGGTGCAAAAGCCGGACGACTTTCTACAAATCTCTATAATAGATGAGGGAAGCGGCTTCACGCCGGAAGCCCTACATCATGCACAGGAACAATTCTTCATGGGGAATAAGAGCCGAACCTCAAATATGCACTTCGGTATGGGACTATATATTACGAGCAGCATTATTAAGCAGCATAACGGACAGCTCATATTAAAAAATTCTGAAAAGACAAAGGGCGCACAGGTCATTATAAAAATTCCATATTAGAAATTTGGTAGGAATAGACCGCAGCGGCGGCGGGACGCTTCCTCTCCCCCTTTTTCCGTTCCGCTGCTGACGCGGCAGCAAAGCCATTTTGAACCTTGAAACCGTCCGATCAAAGCCTTTGTTTTCTTGGATAGTAGACTTTCTGCTATTCATAGACTGTACAAATACCATGCTTGTCTGTCGTCGGAAAGGAGGACAAAACGTTACAGACAGACAAGGTCACCGCTTTTTCAACACGCATTTTTTTGTAGACGACGGATTTTCCGGCGTGAGCTTTGAGCGTGAGGGGCTTCAAGCCATGCTGCACAAAATTGAAGCCGGGAACGTGGCGACCGTCATAACAAAAGACCTTTCCCGTCTGGGACGTAATCATCTGAAAACCGGGGAGCTGATAGAGATTGTCTTTCCCGAATACGAAGTGATCTACATTTCCATTAACGACGGTGTAGACACAGCAAGGGAAGATAACGAGTTTACCCCTCTGCGGAACTGGTTCAACGAGTTTTACGCCCGCGACACCTCAAAGAAAATCCGGGCTGTCAAGATCCACCCCGGAATAGTCATCATCCTCCCTGACGGCATGGATCCTGATATCCTCCCTGGATTTTAGAAACTCTAAGATAAGCTCTCTTTGATCCGTAATGCTGTCGCTTTCCTCCTTATCCCCATCTTCTTTTGACAGGCGCAGATAAACGTCGGCATCATATACATCAATATTCAAATGTCCATAGAAAGCCCTACCAAAAACTCTGCCCTTCCATACTCATGCATAGCTGAACCATTTTGTTTTCAAGGCTCTCTTTTGCTTCAGAGTAGGAAATCTTTACGTTCATGCCGTTACATATAAAACAAAACGGGTTCTTGATCTTCTCCGCAAAATCCATCCATCTTTCCCTGACCGAAAGGGAACTGTCAATTTCTATTTTCTCTATATCTTCCAAAGCAGAAACATCCACTGTGCGGACATCCACCTTTTTCAATTCCTCTAATTCTGTCCGCTCCATCCTAAAGTCCTCGACTTTCCTTTCTTCACTATATTACCCTTTGATCGTCCATTATGTTCTTTATTTTAAATCCTGCAGGCGGCTGTCGGGGAACAGCGCCATTTGCCATAGAATACGAAAACTGCCAATAACAGTTTTTATGTAAGAATTGCAATCTTTTCAGACCGGAGCAGCTTACCTCCGGAAGTATCATTGTCAGAAGCAGTATCATCGCCGCAAAGTCCCTGTCCCTTTGCCAGTGATCAAATATCTATCGCTCGTACCTTTACTTCAATGCCCAAACCAGCATTCCATGGTTTCCAATACCTGGAACTTTGCGACACGGTGTCGTAAAGTGCAGATACAGATAATCATGGCGTATTCATTAAATGGCTCCACTGTTCCATACGTCCTGCAGGATCCTCAATATGAAATTATCAAGGTACAAAAAATCAAGCAACTCAAGAGAGCGTATCCGATACTCCCGTATGGTGCTGTGTACCAGCTTCATTTCCCTTGCTATCTCGGCGTCGCTCATTTCCAGGAAATAGGACAGCCGAACTAGGTTCCGCTTCTTTTCTGTCCGAGCCTACCATCCGGTCAGATCAAAAACGGCCTGAATTGTTACAAAGCTCGGACATTTCAAAATTTTTAGTCAGTATCCATGTGTTACTGCTGCAGCTTTATGGTATCCACAATGGACAGCTGCCCGATCCTTTTGATCGGCTGCCGGATCGCCAACGCCGCAGATCCAAAACATAACATGACGATCAGCAGCAGGGAGGCAACCGGAAGCTGCCAAGTCGTTCCCCATTTATCTGCAATCAGGAACTGGAACATCATCTTATTCAATGGTAAGCCCAGGACACATCCGGTGACACATCCTAATACCGCATAGGTGGCTGCCTCTGTAGCGATCATCTTGTAGAGCTGCCCGGCTCCCATCCCAATGGAGCGCATCACGCCATACTGTCTGGTCCTTGCCGCCACGCTGGCATTCATACTGTTAAAGATATTGAATACGGTGATCAGCGCAATGATGAGCAGAAACCCATAAATAAACACCGCACCTGTATAATAGGAACTCTGGGATTCCGAATTTGACAGCCGTTTATCTGCAATGGAAATGTCCGATGGAAGCAGGCCCCGTATTGCCGATACTGTCTCATCCGTACTGCTGCCTGCAAGCTGTATATCCACAGCCGTATAGCCTGTCGCACCGATGCTCTCCATAAACAGCTGTTCTGAGCATATGATGTATCCAAGGCTTCCGGCTTCACTTGACGCATTTGTAGAAGAAAGAATACCCGCAATCCTCACCTGTTTCTCCCCCAAAGGCGTATGGAGCGTCACGGTGTCCCCAACTTTCCATTGCATGCCATCCCGGTAGGATACTAAGATATCCCCGGTTTCTCCTGAAACCGCATCGATATTTCCCCCGTTCAGTTCCTTTTTTGCCCATTTGAACTGATTTTTTTCATAGGAAACCAGTGTAGCCGTTCCGCTCTCGGTATCGGAAGAAATAGATAAGCCGCCGTATTCCATTCTGCCAAAAGCACGCTCCACACCATTGACAGCTTCGATCTCTTCTATCACAGAAGTTTCCAGCCCTGCAGCGGCTGTCACAGATACATCCCCCGCCCACGGGGCTAATGCAGGCATACCCTGGCCCAGGAAGACGACCATCACTTGGAAAGCAAGGAAAAGCATGATGCTGATAGCAAAGGAACAGGTCATCAGGAATAAATTCTTTTTTCCGGACAACGCATGGAACATACCCATGCCTGTTTCCACATGGAACAGCTTTGTATTCACCGCACGCTTATTCTGCGTCAGCTGGGAGCCTCCGCTGATCGCCGTGACAGGCGAAACCCTGGAAGCTTTTTTCGCCGGGGAAAGGGAAGCAAGGAGGACGATCAGGAAGCCCACCACAATCCCTGCCAATATACCGACGATACTGGATCCAAATAACGGGACCTCAGAAAACCGGTCTCCACTGATGGATCTAAGCAGCAGGCAGGCGGCCCATGTCACAGCCTGGCCCGCCAGCAGGCCAATGGGGACGCCCTTTGCGCTTTTCTTAAGCCCCTGCAGGATCACAAAATGCTTTACCTGTTTCCTGGATGCCCCCAGACAGCGCAGCAGTCCATAAAACTGTGTCCTCTCCAATACATTGGTGTTAAAGCTTGCGGAGATCATTACCGTTCCCGCGATCAAAACAAGGAAAACCAGGATTGCAGCGATCAGATAGAGTGCCTGCATGATATTGCTCTCGCTTTGTCCCATCAGGCCCAATAAAGCAGTATTTTCTGAGATCTGGCCATCAGAAAGGCCAAACTGGCTCTTGATCTCCTTTATGGCCTCCTGAATATGGGCGCCGCTCTTAAACTGGATGCGGTAGGTAGTGCTGTCTGCCGCATTTTCATCTGCAATGGCAAGGAAGCCCTCTTCGCAGAGTGCCATCCCACAGATATCCGCTTTCAGCATGGAACCCATATCCGCAAGGGTTCCGGTGATCCGGTACTGTTTTTGCGAGCCGTCCGGAACCGTAACCGTCACATGATCGCCAATGGACAGACCCAGCTGCCCCATGGCGTTTTCATTCAGTAACGCCTCATCTGGCAGGGAAGGGTATGCTCCGGCCGTCATATCCATTTCAGTCAGGGATCCCATTGTTTCTTCATTTGCCCCCACAAAACTGACGGCTTTGCCGGATAACATTCCCGTACTGCCCTGGTAGACCCATCCTGATAAAGCCACATCAACCCTTGCCGATACCAGTTCTGCCGTCTCCGCCTCCACATCATGGAGCGCCGCATGGTATTCGCCATTGGATTTAATAAAATAATTTTTCTGGGAACGCATCGCCATGTCCGCCATACTGAAAATCGCCATTACAAGGCATACCGAAAGCATAATGCACAGTACTGAGATCCGGTTGTTTTTGCGGTGGACCTTTTCATACTGGGGTATCAGCCCAAGATAACTTCTCATCTCGCCGCCACCCCCATATCCTTCATCCTTCCGTCCGTCATGCGCAGTACCCAATCTGTTGCATCCGCATGGTCCTCATTGTGGGTGATCATCAGGATCGTCTGCCTGTATTTGGCCGACATGGATTTTAAAAGGGTGATGGCCTCCTGGCTGTTCTTAGGATCCAGGTTCCCGGTGGGCTCATCCGCCATGATGATGGCAGGACGGGCCGCCAGCGCCCTCCCGATCGCCACCCTCTGCTGCTGGCCTCCGCTCAGCTCACTGGGGAGGCGCTTCCTGCGTTCCTTTGATCCCAGAATCTCCAGCAGCTCCTCCGCATACTTCTGGTCCGGCTTCTGGTAGTCCAGAAGCACATGGTCAAGCGCCCGGACTTCCGCTTCCCCCTTTCCATAGGTCTTGTATAGATTCTGTACTTCAAGAATATTCATATTCATTACCTGCCTTTCGAGCATTATCTTACCCGATGGGTCTTGCTCTCACATGGATCCCATCTTACTCTTTTGTAAGATGGAAAAAACTTAAGACAAACCTGCTGCCCTGGCCAGCCCTGCTGGTTACGGAAATCGTCCCCTGATGGGTTTGTAAGAAGAGGCGTCCTCTCCCAGCTGATCACTACTCTCCCTCCTCTTTTGGTATGCTCCAGCGTATTTTTTACCACATTCCCAAAAGCTTCCGACATCCAGAGGGCATCGCATTAAAGCGAAAGATCGCTGCTCCCGGATAACATGATTTTTTCGCTTCCTGGGCTGCCAGTGTCTCAAAGCGTTCCGTCACGTCCTTAAAGGAGCATTTCCATGTTTTCCTCCGCCTTTTCCATCCTGACCGTGCCTGCGCCTGCGTCCAGCCCTTTTACAATGCTGATCTCTTCATCCTGAAGCTGTCAGGAATATGACCGGGACAGCAGAGGTCTTTCTTACTTCTTTACAGATATCAAAGCCTGTCCCATCCGGCAGCGTATCAAGTGTGTATTTCAGGCTTTCGATCAGGCTTAGATCATTTTCTGCATATAATATCTTTTTTTCATTTATTTTTCATCCATCACTCCGGATGCCTCCGACATATAAAAAGTAAAATTGCAATTTCCACAGCCAACAGAGCCAGCAGGACATACAGCAGTACCGGCCATACGCAAGCGCCTCCCGCAAGCAGCAGCAGGACCACCGGAACCACATATTTCCGGGGATGATGCCACAGGTCGCTTTCAATCTTCCAGCCACGGATGGGATAAAACCATTCCAGGAGCACAGACAGCACAGCACTCTGCAGGGCAAAGAAAACAGCCCCGGCAATCATGGGAGCAGTGACACCGCCGTTTTGTATCTGCCAGCTTAAGAGGAATATCACGTCCGCCGCCATATTACAGGAAAAGATAAATATGCAGTATGGGATGCAAAAGCGCTGTTTCTGTCCAGGCAGGAAACGGACCGCCTGCTCCAGGTCACAGTCACAGGACAGCAGGATACAGATGGGCGTATTCAGGGATAAAACTGCAAAACCCACCGGGACAACGGACAGCCCGGCCATTTCTCTTAAGAAATACGGCATTACAATGGCTGCGCACCACATCACCACAGTATTGAGCAGATAATTCTTATGGTCACTCAGATACCGGAAAAAATACCGCCATAGGGAACCCCTCTTCCTCTGCCGGATAGCATGGCTTTTCTCACTTTCTCCCTGATAAAAAGCGTATCCGTCTGCCTTCCACAAGATCAGAACAGCAACTAAACTATCCGCAAGCAGCAACAGTCCAAACCATGTCCTACTTCCACAAAATAAAATTGCGGACACTATGGCAGCAGCCCAGAGCCCACCCGTATACCAGTATTTTCTCAAGGAATAGGCTGCGGCAGCCATAAGGACCGCATGAAGCATACTGATGGCCATTCCTATCATCTCTATGGACTTCCATGCAGAAACAGCCAGCAGAACCGCCAGAAGCAGTCCTGTCTTTGTAAGGACCGTATAGCCTCCCAGCGCCGCCACATAGGAGAAGACAAACTTTTGGGGCTGATACGGCAGCATCAGCATATGTTTCAGTTCCACTGCGTTATCTTTGGAAGAAAGGGCCTGCCACATTACGCCTGCGGTAAAGGCGCTGAGCATCAATATCCGTACAGAAGCTGCAATCTGCACCTGAAAACCTGCGATATGCAGCCCCCAAAATATGATCACATCAAGCAAGATCGTCTGGAGTAGCCGCTCGTATCTTGCCCCAAACAGTTTTTTTGCAAAAGCTTTACCTGTCATTTTCATCATGCAGAGCCTCCCGGATATCCGCGGCATTGATCTGTCCGCCTTCAAATGTCTGTCGGATCTTACCATCCTCCAGGACAAATACCCGGTCAGAGGTCAGCGTGATGCTCTCCAGAATGTGGGAGGAAAACAACACAGTTCCATGCTCCTTATACCCCGAGATCAGCTCATACAGATATTCCGTACTCTGGAAATCCAGGCCATTGACCGGTTCGTCCAAAAGGAGCAGTCTGGGTTTCAATGCAAAAGCCGTGATCAGAAATGCTTTTTTCCGGTTCCCGGTTGACAGCTCCCGTAACAGGGTATCTGTATATTCTTCAAAGTGAAAGCCCTGTACCAGCTCCGACACATCGAGAACCTCTTTCCCATAGGCGGCGCACACATAAGCCAGGTATTCCCGGAAAGTAAAATACGAAAAAGAATTGTCCTCGGCAAACACCGTATAGCGGCAGAGCTTAAAATCCTGCTTCCGGAAATCCACAGGAGCGCCACAAAAGCAAATACCGTCTGAACGAAAGGTCGGGAGTAGGCCGGAAAGCACCTTCAGAAACGTGGTTTTCCCGGCCCCGTTCAGCCCGATCAGGCCTGCCACTTCATGCTCCACCAGCGAAAAAGAAAATTCCGAAAGTATCATTTTCTCTTCACTGTACCACGCACTCAAGTTCTGAACAGTCAGGAGCGTTTCTCCCATCTTACTTTCCCCCTTTGCCGTCCTTCTCTTTTTTCCATGCCGCATATGCGGAGTACAGGAACACACCTGCCAATACCAGATAAAGCCCCATCATTGGGAAGTTACCGGATACCCCGCATGCAATGGCTGCAACCAGCCAGATCAATCCAATGATTCCACGAATATAAATATGACGCATTATTTTTACCTCCTTCATCGTCTCTTTGTTTCGCTATGTATCCTGCCGCTGTCTCCATATATATGCTTCTTTCAGCAGACATTCTATGCATTCCTGCTTGCCCTCTGTATAGCTTTTTCGGTCGTCTGGAAATTGTAGTGCCAGTTTTTTCTTACAGGCATCGTATATCATTGCTTTATCAGGATGGCAATTCAGATAATCCCGAAAATTGATATAGTTTTTCCATTCTGTCCCATTCCATTTGACTGCATGAATATGATGTGTGCGCGTATCTTTTTCAAAATCACCCATTACAAACAGCATTTGCCCGGCAACATCTTCCCCGCGAAAAATAAAACCGTGTTCTGCCAACAGTTGCATATAAGGTGAAATGTCATTCAGATCACGGAGGCCAATCACAATGTCAATAATTGGTTTTGCATAAATGGAACGAATCGCAGTGCTTCCCACATGCTGGATATCAACAGCAACATTTCCGAAAAGCTGCTTCAATTCCAAAATTACGTTTTCAGCATTTTTATCCCATTCCTCCTGATGGGACATAAGCTTTACACTTCCTCTTTTTAATCCTATCATTTTTCTCCCCAGGCAACTTGCGGCTCTACCGTATCCGTTGTACCAGTATGGTTATTCCGACAGAGCGATCCTGTAAATATCCGCCTGTTCTCCATCAATTTCAAAGCTGCGCTCATAAACTCCGCCATTCCGGGTGATTGTTTTAACCGAAGGTTCATTTTTCCTTTCCACAGAAAGATACAGTTCGTTCAGCCCAGTCTTTTGGGCAACTTCCAATAACTGTCGCAGCATTTCCGTAGCAAAGCCTTTTCTTCTTTCTGATGGTCGGACGCTGTAACCGCAATGGCCGAGATTCTTCAGAAAGTCGTTCAGCGTATGCCTGAAATCAATGATTCCCACAATTCTATCATCATCGACAGCAAAGAATGTGTCCGTTATAACCCAATTCGGATTCACCGTTTCCTCTTTCGTGTTTGCGTCTATGGATTTGCACCATTCTGCGTAATCATCCGCTTTATCAAATAATTCACTTCCGTTGATGACAAATTCTCCATGTTCAAAAAATTCCTGTCTGAACTCTATGGCCTGTTCTTTCATCGCTTCTGTTGGTCTGACTAATTGAATCATTTCTCACACTCCTTTATCTGCTAAGATTTTATCAAATTTCTTCTCCGACAGGATTTCATGGGTCACGAGCTGCCTGTCATAGAAAAGGGAAAAGGTGGTAAAGGGCGAAGGGGCATTCTGCGCATCCTCTCTGGTCTGAATATGTACGGATCGGAACACAGCATTCCTAGCCTTTGCCATCTCCTCCAGTATCGGTACATACTTTGCCGTAAAAGGGCATTGATTTGTGTAATACAGCACAAATCCCTCTGGCATATCTTCCTGCCTGCCCACGCTGTCCCGGAAGCAGGGAAGATGTGCGCCCTCCTCAAAAGGCAGGACCATCAGCTCAAAATAAGGCTCTGCCGTATCCGCTGTCAGAAAGCCCTTATAGCCCATATATTTCGGGTCAGAGAGGAATCCCATCTTTTTCCTGGAGGACAGGATCACAAGCCCCTTTTTTCCTTTCTCTTTACTGTCCTTGATGCACGTTTCCAGCAGCAGGTTCGAGTATCCATGCCCCTTGAACTGCCCGGATACCCACAGGCAGTCGATGTACATATAGCCCTCCGCCTCGATGGGCGCCCATGCGTATTCCGCAGGGATATACTCAATGAAACATTTTCCCCGGACATTGCCTTTTAGGAATACAAGCCCCTCGTCCAGCCTGTCTTTCAGCCAGTTCTTTTTGGACATGACCTGAATATCCTTGTTATTGGAAATCGCACAGCAGATATGCTCCCTATCAAGATTTTCGTGTGTCAGTTTTACAAGTTCCATATTCTATTGCCTCCTTCTTAGCTTTATTAAATTTCCTAAAAATCTCGATTTCTTTTTATATGTGACTTCTTGACAAACAGGAAGTTATCTCTTAATCCTTCAATTTAGTTAAATCCTCTAAATACATTTCTGTATAGCCACATTCTGGGCAGACTGCAACTCTAACATCATCTATAGTTGTCGCCTTTTGTTTTTCATCTATATGAACAACAATCCCATAGCCACCACCATTAACTTTAAGTCTTAAATCTGATTTCATGCTTGCTCCACACTTTTCACATTTTCTCATTGTTTATACCTCCAAATTTCGATAAACAGGAATTTTACCATTTTAATTTTTCCCATTCTTCACGCTTTATGGCATATGCATATGATATCCCATTCTTTTCATCTGGATATTCTTTTACTTTCTTCATACCGATTGCAATGGCAGTAGAATATGAACCAATATTTGTATATTTCATGTAAGAATATAGACAATCGTATTCTGTATTCATAAATGCCCAATCTCTAACCGCGCTTGCGGCCTCACTTCCAAAACCTTTTCTCCAATGATTTTTATGAATGTGATACCCTATTTCAGGCAGGAATTCTCCATCAATATTCTGTAATGTCAGCCCACAGTCGCCGATAAATTCACCCGTTTCTTTTAAAACAACAGCCCACAGACCAAATCCATATACCTTGTAGTTTTGGAAATTCCATTCAATCCAATCCTTTGTACGGTTCTCATCAAAAGGTTGGGGATAGTGTCGCATGGTTTCTGGATCTGAAAAGATTTCAAATAATGCGGGAAAATCCTCATGAGTAAATTCTCTTAACAGTAGGTTTTCCGTTTCAATTACCATTATTGTTTCTCTCCCTAAATCTCGCTTTTCTTTATATTTCTTCAGAAATTTCTTTGTTGTAACTTTCAATAAATTCTGTCATGCTCTCAAAATGCTTTGGACGAATTCCTACTTTTCCATACTCTGCAAGATGCTTATTTAGAGCCTGATCGAAGACACCCACATTCTCTTCCAGGCTTTTGGGGCTAAATTTATCCATAATTTCAAAGCCATCCACTGCGATACATTCTGCAATCTCATAGAACATCCATTGTAAAGACAATAAATTCATAAAGGAAGAATATACATCATCTCTGTCTGCCGCCTCAGCCATTTTGTTTTTCCAGTTTGAATACATTTCCTCATACGTTCCACGCAGATTTTCGGCAGAAGGGAGTTCCTTTTTCTTCGGAACCTGCAGATACCCGTCTGTCAAAACGAAAATTTTTGTCAGCTCTGCCCGTATCTTTTCCACTGTTTCTGCCTGAATGACGGCAAGAATCCCGGTTTCAAGATTAAAAGGAAGTCCAAGCTGCTTCAGCTCATCCAAAGCTCTTTTCGTTCCTTTTCTGAAATACCGTCCGTTATGCAGCATAACAGCATTTTCTATCAACTCAATAGCCACCCCTGCACAGCTTCTGGCTTTTGACAAAGACTGTGCGAGATATACCTCTGCAAGCATCTTTTTTGCATTGCTGTACGCCTGGTCTGCCTTCTCATACCGCCTGTCCGATGCAAGCAGTTCTGCCGCCTTTCTTCTGATCTCGTCCAGCCTTTTCAATGCGCTTTTATCTCTGCAATAAACAATCATCGAGTCGAACAGTTTGGATAAATGTGCGTGGTCACACTGTGCATCTTTTTCAAGCATATCCCAGCTGGTACAGTAAAGGTCATATCCTATACCGACATCATCTATAATAAAACCATCCGACAAAACCTGTCCGTTTTCGTCATTGATCAGGATCATCAAATCAAGATCGGATTTTTCGTACTCATCTCCGGTAATCACCGAACCATACACACCAATCAGTGCCAGGGAATCAGGGCACAGAGCTTCCGCCTTTTTTATGATAGTGTCTAACATTTTTTCATTCATTTCGTTCATGCCATATCCCTCCGTTGTAAATTCCGATTCTAATTTTTCATTTTTGCTGTTTTAACTTTCGCAAAAGAATCAGCTTTATGATAATGGCTATCATCAAAGGGACAATCGTATATATGCCATAATACAAAATACCTGTATACCATGGCGCCGACTGCATAGCATAAACCTGGGGATATGTCCTGTAATCCAGACATACATAGATTGCATGCCCTGCAAAAGCTCCAATCAACGAAATGATCAGTATATTTAAAACTCCGTTCAGCTTCTTTAACATAGAACAACCCCCCATGAGATTCCCGCAATCCTTTACAGCCATCAAGCCTTCCCATTTATATCTTCGTCCTTAGTCCTTAAATCACTGACTGTTTTATCTGCTTTCAAATTATCCCGTGCACTTTTTTCTTCTATCTTCTTATAGGCTTCCATCATTCCATTTTTAACCGCCCATTTGATTACAAAATACAATGCTGCCAAAACAACAATGGCCGTTCCTGCGCTAATACCCAGTTCCTGCCACAGTTCGGCAATCCCTTCACTCATTCCGAATTTTTCCCATAAGTCCATTTTGCGTTTCTCCTATTATTCCTTTTTTATGCTCACGTTCCTTAACAACACGGAAATTATCAATCAACCTTATGAAAACTCACTGTCTGCTCTTTCATGGATATTTTCCCGACCTGCCAGCCATATTCTGCAAGCTCTTTCTTATATTTCAGAAACGAATGGTCAATCGGTATCCCTGCGATCTCCTGAATCTCCTCAAAGGTCAGCTGAAATGATTCCTTTTCGCTTTTCTGAACATATTCCCATAACGCGTCGTATTTACTCATTACCTTTCCCCTTTCTGCCCTCTCTTTTTTTTTAAAATATAAATGAACAGTATTGATGATGCATAACAACACAAAAAGACCTGTAAAGTTAATCCAAATATCCCTGTACGCTGTTTTCGCCAAAGGTTCCCGCAATCCGCTGAACCAGACATAGGCAAACGCCAACAGCTGAGAGGGAATATATACAATCAAATATCTGAGAGCCAAAGGCTTAACAGGCAGATTCGTGCATAGTTCAAATGCCGCTATCCCGATCAGGAGAATGATAGCCCTGTCTAATTCGTGTCAGTTACCGCTTGGGTCTTCATAGACGCCGTTACAAAGATACAAGACGCTGCTCAATAATGTAATTGCTGTATATATCACCGAATAAATCGACACCATACGAATTAATTTTTTCTTATTCATTTTATTTCCTTTCCAAGGCTGCAGCCTAACGCATTGATCCCTATACCGAAACAGAAAGGTTCGTACCGGATTCCGGTTTCAATGCTTCTCCGGTTTTCGTATAGATTACAGGCTCTGTTTTAACAGCATCCGCTGTTTCTTCGATAGATACGCCATTGTCTGCACCAGTCTGAACCGAATCCGTCTTCTCGTCCAATGCGGCCTTTCCACTTTCACTGATGCTTACGGTATCTGTATCCTCATTCCGGCTTTCCGCTATCCTCTTTTCCTGCTCCTCGCGCTTTTCCTTGCGCTTCCTGATGGCATTTTCCTGCTCCATCTTCGCTTTTTCCTTCGCTTCCTTTGCGTCCTCCTTCATTCCTTTTTCTGCTTTCTTTTGATAATCCTCTGCCTTCTCTGCAAAGTCCCCGACATACCCCATCGCCCGCTCCATAACGGCTGTATCACCTCTCCGCTCTGCGTCTTTATAGACACGGAAGGGTGTATTCAGTAACTTCATATTCATACTTGCCCCTGCAAGGCCTTCCATTGTTTTCGTATGCATAATTGTCCCTCCTTTGAATTTTTCCTGACATAATCATTTCTAAGAAACCCATACAATAGAATCCACGCTTTGCGAATCTTCTACAATAAAATCTAAAAGAAGGTTTTATTGTAATGTATTGTCATGAATGATGCCGCCATTCCAAAAATACCGGAAAACAGTGCGCATTTGCCACCATTTCCCGGTATTGATACTACACTAAAAACTTAAATCTCTTTTATTCTGCTACTTTTGATACAGAAGCATTCTGTCTCCTGTATGTATCATTGTCCTTCTGGCTTAACTCGTTTTCTACCTGTGCCAACTTTTTCTCCAGCTCCCGGATTTTCTTTTCATCTCCGGAAGCCGACTGGATCTGCTGTTCCAGCTGCTGCTTTTTCTCTTTCAGCTTCCTGATCTCCCTTTCAACCTTATCCGTATTTGCGACACATTTCTCCACCGGTTTTCCCTGGCTGTCTCCGCCTACCTTCGGTGCTTTGCCATCTTCGTTTTTCTCGGAACGGTCATCCTGTTCCTTTGCATGGCCAGCTTTCGGGTCATCAAAAAAGATTTTCCGGTTGCCGTTCTCATCCTGGCCTACCCGGTACAATCCCGTAGGCTGATTCCCCGATTTTTCACTGCTGATGTACTCGTCCTTTGGTTCGGACAGCCTGCCGGAGTTTTTCTCCTCTGCAGCTTTCTCTGCCTCCTTTGCCTTTTCCGCCTTCTCGGCGGCCAGTTTTTCCTTCACCCGCTCTGCGTAGTCGGCGCCGGAATGATTATAATTTCCTTGAATCTGCATTGCCATAAGCGTGTTCCTCCTTCAAATTGATATTGTCAAGCGACTTCTTTTCAGTCGCTTTAAGCTGCTTTGCAGCCGCTCCCCGCCGCAGACAGCTTCCTTTTTCTTTTTTCGGCTGTAGTAAGCAGCATTTTAATCCATTTGCTGTGTGCTGCTTTCTGGATGCTGTGGAATGATCAGCAGCACATGGAGGACAAATACATTCTCCTGTGTCTCTATACTCATGGCGCCGCTATATTTTTCAGCCACTTTTTTTACATTCGACAGGCCTGTCCCTTTTTTGAACGCGCCTTCCCCATGAAAGCTGTTCTGGATCTCCATCATAAGGAAATCCCCATGGATCCGCCCGGACACACGGATATACTTTTCCATACCGGCACTCAGGCTTTTTACTGCATGGATCGCATTATCCAGTGCATTTGACAGGACAATACAGATATCAATATCTCTGACGCCACAAGGATATGGCAGAAGGAGGGAACAGTCTACATCTATCCCCATACTTTTTGCGATCCCCAGTTTGTTCCCCACCAGAATATCCACCACCGGATTGTTAGTGCTGCAGGGGAAGGACATTTTTTCCGCCATATCGTCCAGATCCTCCATATAGGTTACGGCTTCCTCCAGTTTCCCATTCTGCAGGAGCTTTTTTACCACTGCGATGTGGTTTCTGATGTCATGGCGGAAGGACTTTGTTTCATCGTAACGGGTTTTCGCTTCCTCCACATACTGGTCCAGGGAATGTTCCTGCTGCTCCAGCAGTGAAATTTCAGCGCCTAGACGAAAACTCTGCTGCAGTTTCTTATAGGAAAACAAGATGCAGAACAGGCTGGCAAGTCCCAGAAAATACATGGCCAGCATCTGCCCATGACTGAAAAAGTGTCCCGCAGGCCCTTTATCCGCCAGGATCTCAAACTGGAAGTCATATTCAATCGCATTGATATAGTTACTCATAATAAATATCATCAGGATCGGAACAAAAATCAGAAACATCTGCTGCATTCCCATTGTGGGTTCAGGAGCATCTGCAGGACACAGGGCATCCATGGAAAAATAGCGGTATACGATATAATAGCAAAACCCACTCAGCAAAAAGGACGCCGCCTCGCAGATCAGCATGGCCGCAATATTGCCTGTCTCATGGAAAAAAGCAGGCAGCCATGGGTATGGAAGGCTCATCAGTGCGCTCACGATCCCGCTGCAGAGCAACATGATTTCCGTTGTCAGAGCCGCATACAGAAGGGACGCCTTAAAATCCGCATGGCAGACAAAAGCCCCACATATCGAAATCAATAAGACAAACTCTACAAAACCAACAATCGTGCCGCCTGGAATAAACTCGCCCACGATCACTGCACCTGCTGCAAACAGGAAATAAAAAGGAAGCCACATTTTCTTTTTCAAAATTTTTGCCAGAAAATAAATCTGGAAAGACGTTTCGATCACGCCCATAATATATACATTAAAAAAATCTAAATACCCAGCCATGTTACCTGCCCCCATATGTAAAAGCCCTTACATATTCTTCATATACTGCAGAACAACACCTGAAAACTCCCTACTCCGCAGCCGCGATACGGGAACTTCTTTGCCGTTATCCATATATGCAGTCCCGTTTTTATATCCTTTTAAATGCTTCAGGTTGATGAGATAGCTCCTGTGGCACCGGAAAAAATGGCTGCCCAGCTTCGTTTCCAGATTTTCGATCCGCTCATAATAATCAACAACCTCGCCGGAAGCCAGGTTCAGATATATTTTCCGGTCTATGATCTCGCAGAAAACAATCTCCTCCTCCCGGATAATGCGCCCCTCATATCCCTTTTGCACCAGCAGGCTGTCTTCGCTTGCATTTTGCATGGAAGTGTAAAGGCGCTCCATCGTCTTTTCAAACTGTTTTTCCTCCACCGGCTTGACCAGATAATCGTAGGCCTGCACCTCGAAAGACTGAAACACCATCTCTTTCAGTACCGTGATGAAGATCAGAAACCCCCGGAACTCATCAGCCCGGAGCTTCCTTGCCGTTTCCATGCCGTCCATGCCCTTCATCTGGATATCCAGAAACAGGATGTCAATCTGCCCGTCGCAGCTTAGCAGCTCTTCGCCGCTTAAAAATGTCCGAAAATGGATCTCCCTGTTCTTTTTACGAAAAAAATCGGAGGCCATTGCCCTTATATGATCGGACATATGTTTTTCATCATCACAGATCGCAATACGGATCAATGTGCCACCTCCTCGCCATTATTTGGCAGCGGCAAAAGAAAAACTTTTGCCGCTGCCGCAGACTGATATTTTATTATAGCCTGCTAAATAGATCAAAACAATTTAATTGCTGTGAAATGTTGATCTGTTGCCGCGAAATGCTGTATAAGATCCGATCTATCTCTCAGAATATTTCACCAAGTTAAATTTAACTTTATGCCCGTATCTGTTCTGCCAGGGATTGCTTTTTCTGCCTGCGCACCATCCAGACTGACAGGACTGCCTCCATACCAAACAGCACAAGGAGGAACAACCCCATCTGCAGGAACGGGAACTGATAAGGGACAACTGCGCCGGCAAAGGATTTCTTACTGACCTCCGCACAGACTGCCATGGAAAGCGTCGTATTGATCAGATTGACAACGCCAAACAGGAAGATCAGCCAGGAAAGAGCCGGCCGGCTTCCAAAAATAATGCTGCTCTGCATTTTCTCATATTCGATATGTGTGGCTATGGTATCCATTCCAAGATTGCTGCGGCCGGATACCAGCTCCTTGATCCTGCTTTCCACAGGCTCTGCTTTTTGGGGATCATTAACAATGCTCCATGAATAGTCAAAGCTTTTGATTTCAGGATAAATCTTTTTGGAGTGCAGACAGTCATCCGTCGGCTGTCTGCACCCCGCCTCTTTCATCCTATATCCATCAGCTAATATCACGTTTCTGATATACCTTTACTGCGATCCGGTATGAGATAAAAAACCAGATGAGAGAAATGATAAGTACAATATGGAAAGCCAGAAGGATATTCTCCTTTACAGGAAAAACCAAACTGATAAGAAGAACAAGCCCCGTAATGATCCCTGTTGACGCCATAAATGACATCATAAAGACAATCTGCGATCTCTCCGGGTCAAACAAATACGCGCACGGCAGACTGATGCCGCCTGCTAACAGGGTAGCGCTCATTCCGACAGAGCCATATAATAATAGCGAGTGAAGCGTGATATCCATACCAAAACAGGCAAGCACGACACAGGGAACCAGCGCTGTCAGCATCCCTAATATGGCAAGCAGGATATAAAATAAAAACTTCTCACCAATGATCTGGTTCCTTGATACCGGCATGGTAATGACATTTTTGTTCCATTTGGAAGCCGCGTCACTGGTAATGCTGATAAATACTGCTGTTGTAGCAGCAACCGGAGCCAGAACCAGAAGCGCACTGGTTTCCAGCAAAAAAGACAGCCCAAAGCCCAGGACAACCAAGCTGACGATAGTTACGAGGATATTGCTCCTTGCAATATAGAGATCTTTCATCACTTTTCCCCCTTTACATAAAGAAGCATAATTTCATCAATCGTTGCCGGGACAACCAGGGCCTTCGGATATTTTTTCTGCATCCTCTCCCGGTCTGAAACCAGTATCTGCCATTCATAGTCCATTTTACGATACGAAATGATATCGGATCTATCCAGCGCATCAAACTGCGCCGCACTGCACTTAAGGATGCCATACCGCTGGATCAGTTCGTCTTTGGGTTTCTCAAAAACCACTTTCCCTTCATGGATAAACACGATATGATCGGCAATCTTTTCTAAGTCACTGGTAATGTGGGAGGAGATCAAGATAGAGTGCTCCTCATCCTGCACGAAATCCAGCAGCATATCCAGAATATCATCCCGGACAACCGGATCCAAGCCACTGGTGGCTTCGTCCAGGAGCAACAGCCTGGAATGATGGGAAAATGCAACGGAGATCGCCAGCTTCATCTTCATTCCCTTTGAAAACTGTCTGATCTGCTTATCGGCCGGCAAGGAAAACTGTTTCAGCAGGCGCAGATAAGCCTGTTCGTCCCATGTCCTGTAAATATTTTTCATAACCCGGTTCAATTTCCGGGGAAAAAGGATTTCCGGATAATTGCTGCCATCGAACACGACACCGATCTGTTCTTTGACATCCCCGTCCAGTTCCTCGCTGTCCAAAATGGATACAACACCGTCTTCCTTTTGGATCAGCCCTAAAGCTGCATTGATCGTTGTGCTCTTTCCTGCGCCGTTTTCTCCAATCAGTCCGACAATGGATCCACTGGGAACGGTAAACGAGACATGATCCAAAACAAAATCCTGATAAGTTTTGGTAAGGCCTGATACCATGAAAGCATTTGTCATCACTAATCCTCCTCGTACAATAATGTTGATAAGCTGGTCAATTTATCAAGCGGTATTCCGCTCATAAAGTTGTCAAGGCAGTCCCGGAATGATCACAGTTTAATATTGATACCGCTTTCGATATTTTAAAAACATGAAAGCAGACAGGGCAACCGCCATAAGCTCCGCTGCCGGTGTGGCCAGCCAGATGCCGTTTACCCCCAGCAACGCAGGTAATATGAGCATGGCGATCATCATAAATACAAAAGAGCGCGAAAAAGCAAGGACGGCAGAAACACCCCCATTGGACAAAGCCGTGAACAGCCCGCTGGCAAAAATATTAAAGCCGATAAAAAGAAGCGCCGTGACACAGATCCGGTTCCCGGTCACCGCCAGTCCGTACACAGGATGATCTGGGCTAGTAAATATGGATACCAGCGGCTTTGTTACCGCAAAAGATACCGACGATGTCACAATAGAAATAACCGCGATCATTCTCAGGCTAAAGGAAACGAGCTTATTTAACTTTTCATGATCTTTCTTTCCATAATAGTAACTGATCATAGGCGCTACACCGTAGGAATAGCCGGAATAGAGGGAACTTGCGAAAGTCAGCACATACATGATGATCGTCACAGCCGCAACGCCGTCCTCTCCGACGTAATGCAGCATCGTCCAGTTAAACATCATCGTGATCATCCCGCTAACAAGGGCAGTCGCCATTTCCGAGCATCCATTGGCGGCTGCATTTGCAAGCATCCGGAACCGGAAGGCAGGCTTCGTAAAATGGAGCAGGCTTTTTTTCCGTGCGAACACGAACAGCCCTGCGACTGCCGTTACCGAATATCCTAGCCCCGTCGCCAGGGCCGCGCCGCCAATCCCCATATCAAAAAGGGCGATAAAAACATAATCAAGGATCATATTCAATACCCCGCCCGCCACGGAACAGATCAGGGAAAGATCTGCTTTTTCAGCCGCGATCATATAGAGGGTAAAATTATTCATCAGCAGAATGGGAACTGCAAACAACAGATAACGGCTGAGATAGGAAATACAATAATCCATGACCTCTGCCGAAAGCCCCATCCTGCTGAAAACGGATCCCATCAGAGCATATCCCAGCACACACATAGCAGCTCCTGCCAGAATATTCACCAGGATCAGGAAAGTAAAATCCTCCCTGGCTTCCCTGGTCTTTTGCTCTCCCATCTTTTTCATGACAACCGCGCTGCCGCCAGTTGCCAGCATCGTTGAAACCGCCGTCACCAGCTGGATGACCGGAGCTGTCAGGTTGATCGCAGACAATGCGCCCGTTCCGATCAGCTTCGATACAAACAGGCCGTCCACCATCGTATAAAATGCCATAAAGACTGACATGGCGATGGTCGGGACGGCAAACTTCATGATATTTGACAATGTGACCGGCTTGCTGTAAGCATTTTGGTGCTCCATAAGATCCCTCCTGATCTTCTTGCTTTTCCTTGATATATGCCCTATAATAATCCATACAGTAACTGTACGGTCAATAGGAGGAACAAAAAATGGATAAAATGAGCAAGCTGCTTACTATCGGCCAATTTGCGGCATTGCATGGCATCAACAAAAAGACCCTGATGTGGTATGATGAGATCGGGCTCTTCCACCCGGCGGCGATCGATCCCGAAAATGGATACCGGTATTATAG
Organism: Clostridia bacterium; assembly: GCA_910575625.1. Taxonomy (GTDB): domain Bacteria; phylum Bacillota; class Clostridia; order Lachnospirales; family Lachnospiraceae; genus MGBC164599. The sequence goes on along the minus strand of CAJTFD010000010.1, from coordinate 14,912 downwards.
TTATCACCAGAGCTCCATATTGGAGACCATCCTGCTTTTGCGGGAATTAAATGTCTCGACGGAGGAAATACGGATATTTATGCAAAACCGTTCCGCTGCTAGTATGGAACAGCTCCTGCGGGAAAAAATAGAAGATCTGGACCGTGAGATCGCACATCTGAAAGCAGTCAGGAAAACCATGTCCTTCCACTGCCAGAATATGCAGACACTGCAGACCATGGATTTATCCCAGATCAGCCTGATCGAAAAAAAAGAACGCTGCCTGGTCACGGTAGATATTGAGAAAGACACCCCGTTTGACAAACTGGTGGAAATGATCATTGATGAAACAAAGAAATATCAGCTCCGCCGGCTGCATGACGCCTCTTATGGGACCATGATCGCTGTGGAAAGTCTGCGCGGAGGAAATTATGAAGATTATTCCAGACTTTTTATCGAGATCCCTTTTCCCATAAAGAAAAAGGGGCTGCATATACAGCCCGCCGGAAGATATATAAGAGCGTTCTATCAGGAGTCCCCCGAAAACGCGGTCGCATGCTACCAGAAAATCTTTGATCTTGCCAGTGAAACAGGATTCGCATTATCCGGGTTCTCCTATGAGACCATCATCAATGAAAATGTGATCGACCGGACGGAGGACGCCGTTGTCCAGATTGAAATTCCCATAGAGAAAATATAGCGAAAGGCGCTTGTGGAAACATTACGGCTCCTTATCCGCAATGCCCGATCCTCCAATAAGATACTTTTCGGTATAATCCTAAGAAACTGCGGAAACACTTCTCCCCTAATACCTACAAACCCGTAAAATACAAAATGGACGTTGATCTGTTGAAATCTCCCCTTATTCCTTACAACACCACACAAACCCAAATAGGCGGGGATTTTGAAAAATTTCTTCATTTTCCTTTCATTCCCCACACCACCAAAAAGGCGAAAACTGCCAAACATCTGTGTCTTTGTTGACATGTCCGCTTTCAAGAGAGGCAAGCCGGATCCGCTCACGCCGTACTTCGGCAGCGTCCGTATAGTTCCCCGATCTCCTGTTGTGTATAACGCCCAAAAAAGTAAAGGTAGATGATTTCTCTCTTTTTCTCCGGCAGAGAGGACAGGGCTTCGGCAAGCTCCCCATTTGTGAGGATAACCCTCTGACCGTATATCGTAACAGGGTATTGCTTGTAGGGGTCTGTAAAATAAGTGTCTGATTGCTGAACGGGTAAAACTTTTCCTCGGTAAGATATCCAAGAGATATTTCTCTTTGCCGCCGCTACATATCTTTAGCTTTCATCTTATTTTGGATAGGCTATAATAAATTGGACAGATTTTTTAAGGTCGTATAATATAAGACTAATAAAGAAGGAGTAGATGATATGACCGAACAAAAGCAAAGAAGGAAACCCCATAGATATACGGATGAGTTCAAACAGCAGTTAGTTGACCTGTATCGTTCTGGAAAACGCAAGTGTGATATCTGGCGTGAATATGATATTGCACATTCATTGTTTGATAAATGGGTAAGACAAGCTGATAATTCCGGTTCTTTCCATGAAAAAGACAACCGTACGCCAGAGCAGGAAGAACTGATAAAGCTCCGTAAGGAACTGCAGCAGCTCAAGATGGAGAACGATATTTTAAAACAAGCGGCGCTGATCTTAGGACGCGGGTAGCTGTGATCAGGGCAAACGCCTACAGATACCCTGTATCAGCAATGTGCCGCGTCCTACAAGTGAATAGGAGTACCTATTATTATGAGGCAAGACAAAAACGGGATGAGTCTGCCCTGGTATCCGATATCACGGATATCTTCAAGGCCAGCCGGAACAATTATGGGGCACGTAAGATCAAAAAAGAACTGGAGAAAAAGGGGAGCAGGTATCCAGACGCAGGATAGGGAGGATCATGAGGCAGAAGGGTCTGGTATCGGACTACACAACCGCACAGTTCAGACCACAAAAAGATCCTAGAAAAGTGTTGACAATCCAGATTGCTGTTTAACAGCCGTAAAACTGATCCAGATGGAGAGGGGGCGAACGGCAATGAATACCGCATAACGCCCTGTGGCATGATCTGATAAAAAACGACAAAAGAAAAACCGCAAAAGCTTTGTGACCTCTACGGTCATAGGAAATACATATTCTGTTAAGTGGAGATTTTACTTCTGGTTTCATGGTGAGAAGTAGCGTTGCATGGGCAGGGATTTTTTAACTGGCTTCCTGCCAATCCCCAATATGCTATGTATGGATAAACTCTGCGTTGCGTGAGCAGATGGATAACTGCCCGAAAAAAGGACATAAAAAAATCCCTCCAAACTTCAAAAAGCGAAGTCGGAGGGTGTTTAAAGTATAGAGAATCAACCCACCGATACATCGTTTTTTTATTCGGTGGGCCTGTCCTTACTATTCTGTATAAAAGAATAAACCCGATAAACTATTGAAAAAACAATTTTGTATGTTTGGTAATTGTAATTGCAATTATAAGAGTTATTGTTTCAGCTATAAATGGAGCAACCCAGATCATTTCTTTTCCAAATAGCATTGGAATACTGCATATTGCCATCGCTTTTATAATAATCCCCCTACTTACTGCAATAACATTTGATTGCTTTGTTCTTTTTGTCGAATAAAGAAACGATGTATAAATAATGTTTAACGCCATTGGAATAAATGACAAACTGAACAAAGGCAATGCTTTAGATGCAGTCTGCACAAGTTCTGTGTCGCTGTTGAAAATACAGATAACAGGTTTATCAAAGAAAAACAACACACTGTAAATTAGGGCAGACAAAACTAAGTTGATGATAATCCCACAACGGAAAAGCCAATTTATTTCTCCAGTATCCTTTTTACCATAGCTGTTCCCCCAAAGCGGCTGTAAGCCTTGTGCAACACCCGAAAGAATTGCATTCGCAAGGGAATAAATAAAACTCAATACACTGAAAGTTGATACGCCAATATCTCCAACAAGGCTTGCTAACATAATGTTGTAGCATAATGCCGTTACGGGAGTTGTAAGTTGTGAAATTGCTTCAGGAACACCACGCTTACAAATTTTCTTAACAAGTGTTATCTCCAATTTTATTAAATTCAGTTTCAAGCGTCCTTTTTTGTTCCAAAAATGTGACAGCAGAACAAGTACAGAAAATACCTGTCCTAATCCCGATGCAACTGCTGCACCAATTATTCCCATTCCAAACGGGAAAATAAAAAGCCAATCTAAAAATATGTTTGCAATCGCACCAACACACATCCCAATGAAAGAGAGAGTCGGAGAACCGTCATTCCTCACAAATACAGATAGACAGGTACTCATGAGCATCGGAATAGAAAATGCTGAATAATAAAGCAGATAGTCCGCCGCCATTTTTCTCATTTCATCACGTAACTTGCTTGCTCCACTTATATCCACAATTTGTTGTGAGAACACCATACCAACAATCATTAATAAAACAGACATAGCAAGTGTTAATGTAATTGCTGTCATAAACGCTTGATCTGCCCCCTTTTTATCCTCTCTCCCCATTCGTATTGCAACTACAGTTGCACCACCCATTGGAAACATAGCGGCAATGGCTACAACAAAAGTGATAAACGGCACTGCAATATTTACTGCACCTAAAGCCGCCGAACCAACACCTTGACCGACAAAAATCCCATCAACAACATTGTAAAGATAGGTTACAAATAAGCCTCCCATAGCAGGGAAAATGTAACCGCATAAAGATTTTACTTTTGCATTCATAAAATACCTCCATACAGGAAATGGGACAAAGCACGTTTATGCTTCATCCCATCTAAATAAACAAAAAGTGGGATAAAGCCCAATAGGTCTTATCCCACTTCAACAATCTTATTTGATTGCAAGTCCTCTGACAAGCATATTTATTATAACATATTTTTATCAAAAGTCAAATCCCAAATCTGCTGTTTTCACTTAGAAAAATAAGCTCCTCGTTCACAATCTCCCTCGCACAAGCCCTTATGTTACCTAGCCGCCCTGTCCATTCTAAGGCGTTTTCTTCCTTTAAGCGTTCCGTTATGCCCTGTGCCTGTTTCATACCCTCTATGAGCCTTTCAAAGCGTTCCTGAGCCTGCTTGTCGATGTCGGCAAGGTAAGCGTTCAGCCTGCCGCTTGTGAGAAGATCGGTGTATGTAGCCCTGCGGTACTGCTTCAGATAGTCCAGATGCCGCTGTCCCCATATGCCTATCGGCTGTTGTTCCTCATTTTCGGCGGTTATAAGGCTTTTTTGACTCCTTTCCTATAACTGCTTTTCAATCCACCACAAATGAGCTGCAGTCATATGGCGGTTCTCCAACTGGCGGATTTCCGTCTTTACTTTTTCCTGCTGGTTTTTCACTGTGATTTGATCCTGTTGTCTGTCACCGTTCAGAATATCCACCGTTACCATATGCCTTGTTTCCGGCAGGAACCGTTCCATGCCTGCCAGGTCATGCCCCTGCAGAACCGGCTCTCCTTTCCCGGCTTTGGCGTCGGCAAGCCTCTGGCGGATAGGAATGATCCCGCTTTTCAATAAAGGCGGCCCGGTTATCCGCAATAAACCGGCTGCACTCCGGCTCCGCCAGTTTTTCCAGCTTCCGTATGGTATTCCAGGCAATCACTTTTGACAATGAATCGTCTTTCTTTTCCAGAACCAGCACAATCTCTTTTGGCCCGGCAAGGGTTTCTTCCTTCGTTGGCGCGGCATACTGGCAGAGCGTTTCCAGTTCGCTTTTGGTAAAGTTCATTTGCCTCATTCCCTCTACTTCTTTTTCTCAAAATAGTTCCGCATTCGCTTTGATCCGCTCTTAACAGCCTGCTGTACCACCGATACGCTCACGCCTTCCTCTGCGGCAATCTCAATCAGTTTTTTGCCAAGTATGTAGCGGGCATGGATACGCCTTGCCTGCATGGGAATGATAACGGAAAACGCCTCGTCCAGCATGGCAAGCAGCTTTTCATGGGTGGCCTGTTCCTCTTTCATCAGGATAATTTCTTCCGCTGACGGGCTGTGTTCCAGTGCGTACTTCTCCGTCCATTCAAAAGCGTCCAGAGAATAAAACGCTTTGTGGCAGCGGACCCGGCGATCATAGTTGTACATCTCCTTCATGGCCGATGATGCTGTTATGACCGCATCTATATCATAGGTCATTTCACGAAACCCTTAATTGGCAAGAATTGCCGCACCTCCAACTAACACGATCTCAGCAGGCGTATTTTTTCCATTTCTCTTTCGAAACTCTTTTGCCAATTCTTTCAAATAATAGTCCAGATTTTCTTTGGTAAAACCTTTCTCAACAGACATTCCTTATCTCGCTTTCTATAATATTAAATCTCAGAAATTCAGGGATCGCTTCTTTCAGACATTGTTCTTTCTTATCAAGGGGATCATCCAGTTTTGTAGCAAGAATGATATCCTTTGAATATAACGGCTCCGACAGCTTACAGTTCCTTATGTCTTCATACTCATTACACAATGGAAGTTCATTTTCCCTGCTTAAGTAAGCTACCATAGCCAAAAGATAAAAACTTTCCCGATACCATTGCCGTTCCCAATAAGTCCTTATTTGATTTTCTTTTAAAATATCAATGATAAAGTCTATATCCCCTTTATCTTTCACTAAATGACAGATATCACTTTTATATATTTCAAAATCTCTTAAATTTGGCGCATTTTCATCTTCATTAAAAAAATCTGTTAAAAGTTCTTCCATTGTCACATGAAGCGTCCTCGCTAATTTATATATCGTTTCTACTGTACATTTTTCAATCCTGGTTTTTCCTTTCACAATATCTGACAATGTAGTATATGGTACATGGATTTCCTTAGCACACTGATAAACAGAAAGCTGCCTTTCCTTTAACAAGCTCATCAATCCCAAATGAAAATCTAATACATAATATCAAAAACCCCTGCAAATGGCATTCACACACCATCTACAGGGGTTCTCATCTTTATCTCAATTCGCCTTATTTCGACAAATTTCTATGCATTTTTCAAAGCATCGGGTAGCAAACGTGTGTCTTAATGCATGTGGATGGACTCTCTCAAATTTCTTAGGGATCCCTCCGGCTGTCTCCAGCGTTCCCCTAAATCCACACGCTTTCTCTTGACCTTCTCAAACTGCCTTTCAAGGATTTCTCTTGTTTCACCGAAAAATGGGATTTTCCTCACAGAATTTTCTGTTTTGGGTGATGTCAGCTTCATCGTTTTCTTCCCGTTTTCATACTGATATGATATTGTATAATCCTGCAGGCGGCTGTCAGGAAACAGCGCCATTGGAATTTCACCGTCTTTTCAGACCGGAGCAGCTTAGCTCCGGAAGTATCATTGTCAGAAACAGCATCATCGCCGCAAAGTCCCTATCTCTCTGCCTGTAATCAAATATCTATCTCTCGTACCTTTACTTCAATGCCCAAAATGACATTCCATCGTTTCCTAATACCCGAAACTTTGCGACACGGTGTCGTAAAGTGCAGATACAGATAGTCATGGCGTATTCATTAAATGGCTCCGCTGTTCCATACGTCCTAAAGCCTGAAGCGCCTCTACAAGCAATGTGTCCTTTACCTCAATGTCATACCCTAGGACTTGGAAGTGCGAACTGTCCAGATTGTATTCATCCACCACAAAAATGCTATATAAATCCTTTTCTGTCATTTCAGAAAAATTAACTTCGTGGTTCCTCCGGTATTCCATATGCCGGTAATAATTTGTTGCTTCGCCGTCCAATGTTAACTGGCACAGACGGTCAAACTGATGCATGACCGTCAATTCATCCTGGGAAGGAGATTGTTCCATTCGGTTTCACCTCCTTCCCATTCCAACTGGCAGAAAAAGAAGGCATAAACTTCCCTTCATTCTTTCTCCCAAATGGGAAGGCCCGTTTTGACGGATCTTTCCAAAAATTTTTAAAAAAATTCAAATATACAAAAAACGCCCGGACAGATATGGCTCTGCTGGACGTTTCTTATCGTAACAATATTCTTTTTAACTACGCAAATATACTCTGATACACTACTTTCAAGAGTGTCTTTGGAAACAGTATTTAAAGAGAGTTTTTTAACAGGTTTACTCGCCTTCCACTTCTGCCCGTTTCTAAAGAACATCTGCCATAGGACATAAACTGCCTGCTCCACAGGAATCTGCATTATAATATGCCCTTTAGGTACAACTTATTGGGATTAGATGACCAAATAAGTATGCATTACTGCCTATTCTATCTGTTCATTAAATTTATATCCAATCTCCCAAACAGTCAGAATATAAATCAGATCAGCCGGATCAGGTTCTATTTTTTTGCGGATTTTGTTTATATAAGCAATAATATTCCTGCTGTCAGAAAAATAGTTTTCTCCCCAAACCTGGTCATATATCTGCTCTTTACTGAATACCTGCCCCTTATCCCTCGCTAACAGTTCCAAAATGTCAAATTCTTTATTCGTCATGGAAATTTCTTCCTTATGTCGGAATAACTGGCGCTTTGAAGAAACAATCTCCAGCCCATTGATGGAAAGACTGTCTGTATTATGGACAATAACCTTCGGCTTATAACCATGATCCGATATGAACTTTATCAGACTTTCGTAAAAATCATTATCTACTCTTTCTAGTTTTATAAGAAGTAAATCCACATCGTGTCTGTTCCTTTTTTTTTCAAACAACTGTAGTGCCCTATTGATAAAAACATTCATTTAAAAACACGACAGCAAAAACTCCCATATCCAATCTATTACAATCGGCTATGGGAGCTGGCATTTATATCATTATCATAATTCCTCAAAGCCAGTTTTCTTGTGTTTTGCAATGTAACACCCATATTTTTCCCAGCTTTACTAAATGCCTATCGCAATCTATTGACGACCAATTTTTAACTTCTATTCTTTACCCTAACTGTTTTTGCTTTTGACCATTCAGAATAAAGTTTTCTGGATCTTCCATTTTCCTTTACGGTTCGGAAAGAACGAAGCCGCACATAATATTTCTGTTTATCTTTCAATTTTGAAACAGATTTCGATGTCCCAGCGCCTTTCCTTATCGTTAAGAAATGTGTTGTTTTCTTTGTAAATTTCCTGCTGGTGGAATAAGAAATTTCATATCCCGACAATTTCTGCTTCTGCTTTTTCCACTTTACGGAAAAGCCGCTTTTTTTCGGCATCAATTTTGATATGAAAACGTTTTGCGGCCTGAGCGTAAAGTTGCCTGACATCGTTCCGCTGTAATTGCCCCTGAATTGGACAGTAACTTTATAAATTCCCGGTTCTTTTGCATTCTCAGGATAAATTATCGTATAGTCTACCCCTTCATTCAGCATTTTGCCCTGATTATCCTCTATTGTAATGCCAGGTTTTTTACTTTTCCCATTATAAATAAAAGACAACCGGGAAATCTTCATGGATTTTGCCTGAGAAATCACTTTCCTATCTTCGGCCGTTCTGCAAACAGTGCATATCCTTGTAATGCTTCCATCCTTTTTCGTTGTTGCAGGGACAATATCCACTTTATAATGATGCCCGGATGCCGGTACGTCTTTCTGCTCAATAATCACTGTGTTACAGACGGAGCAATGGCTTCCCTCCGTTTTTCCTTCTGTCTCACATCCTGCCGCTATGGCGGGATCTGTTACCGGATGATGCGCTGCCGGAATGGGAACCGCATAAGAATTACCGCATAGGCTGCAGGTGTATGTCTTTTCCCCATCCATAGTACAGCCCGCTTCCACCGTAACCTCCTCAATATAATTATGTTTACACTCTCCTTCACCGGGTGATGAAAACCCCATATCTGAAAGCCAGCCTTCCACCGTTTCCCTTGAAGTTCCTGCGCCAAACCTTCTCCCATCCAGCCATCTGACGGAAGAAGGGCAGACGGCATGGAGATTATCTGCACTTGTGCCAAGAGGGCTGCTGGCTGAGGTGCAGAATGGCAGTATGGTTTTCCCTGAAAAATCATAGCTTTCCAAAAATGTATAAATGATTTTGGGTGCCTGCCCCCACCAAATCGGGTAGCCAATCAATATCGTTTCATATCCTTCCAGATTCTCCACATTTCCTGAAATCTGTGGTCTTGCATTCGGATCATTCTGCTCTATGGAAGTCCTGGAAGCAGAATTACTATAGTTTAAATCCTCCGATGTATAGGGGATTGCAGGCACAATTTCATAAATATCTGCATTTAAAATATTCGCCGCATGTTCTGCCACTGTCTTTGTATTTTCCGTGCATGAAAAATAAACTACCAATGTATTTGTTCCTGCATCCCCTGCCCGTTCTGCAGCTTTGACTTCCTTTTTCCCTCCTGACGCCATTACTGTTATAAACAGAACTGCGAAAATACACGCAAAAATCCGTTGTCTGATCGCTCTCATGTTTCCTCCTTTCCAGGCTCTATGCCTTAACTATTTTCATCTATTATCAAAACTTTATTTTATTGGTTCTTTTCTGTGTGAGCAGACATAAGAGTTTCCCCAAATAATGTGAAACAAAAATACATGTCCCCATTAACGACAGATATTCCAAATAAAACAGGATTTTAGGTTCTTCATGATCCAAAAACACAAATTCACTGCGCAGAAACAGGTACGTGATAAAATTCCTCTTCACAAAAACCCATCCTCCATAGAATGCCACAGTTAATCCTGCAAAAAACAAAATCGTTTTACGTCCACAGGAACTCTCCGCATTTTTTCTTTTCATTCTGCTAAGAACCATATTCCAATGCAGCCCCATATGAAAGCTCATCAGCAGAAATCCCCAATGGGATCCTAATATGTGCAGACGTCTCGCCAATGCCAGTCCGCTTTCAATCGGCAGGAATGAAAATACATACCTCGACAGGATAACACTGCTATACATCAAAAAAAGCATAGAAATCAACACCAGTACATCAATGCCAATCTGAAAAATACGAAACGGCGGATATTTTCCTTTCAGCAGGTTTTTATACCATCCAAAATTCAATATATGATGAGCAATGAACAAAATAAAAATGCCCATCCCCACCCATTCATGGGCTTTTTCACCCCAGAACTGATACCCCATCAAAAAAAGCAGGACTGCCGTCATCAAAATGTCAACGGTTCTTCTCAGTTTTCCTTTCATACTGTACCACCTCCCTGCTATTGTTCGATACCATTTGTTCTAAGCCACTCGCTAATGTCATCCTCAAGCGTGGAATCCCCTGAATAATGTATAGATAGAGCTTCCCCCATTTTCGATTCAGGAGCCAGCTTTGCAATCGCTGTCAGACTTTGTCCAAACCTGCCCCCTCCGTGGGAACAGAATGGAATGATCGTTTTGCCTTCAAATTCGTATTCCTCCAAAAAAGAGGCGATCGGCATAGGGATAGACGCCCACCAGTTTGAATATCCAAGAATGATCACATCATAGTCTTCCATGTTCTCAACATGGGAGGAAAGTTCCGGTCTCGCCTGTTCATTTTGATCCCGCTGCGCTTCATCCAAAACAGTATTATAATCATCTGAATATGGCTTCACCAGAGTAATCTCAAACAGGTCCGCTCCCGTCTGCTCTTCAATTTCCTCTGCAATCACCCTCGTATTTCCGCCCCATGAAAAATATGCGATTAAAATATGGCTGCCGCTTTCCTCATTTCCTCCCTGCTGAATCTGCCCGGCCACATTGCCAGAACCATAAACAGCGTTCCGTACAAGACGGATGCCAATATTAAAACTGCCTTTATCCTGATCCATCATGGCACGATAAGCACAACGCATATTTTTTGCAAAATCATTCCATCCGCCGCCGCGATAAACACGGCGTGTTCCGAAATCTACACCAACCGGGTCAGACTTTTCTCCCTCCAGATAATCCCCGTAAATATCCCATGTCCATTCACTTACATTCCCATGCATATCATACAGCCCAAACGGATTCGGGGAAAAGCTGCCTACGGCAACCGTTGTCTGCCGGTATTCTCCAGGTTTTACAGAAAGATTCTCCTGCGAAAAATAATTCCCTTCAATCATATATGGGTAATGTCTATAATAATTCGCCTCCTCGGCGCTTGGGGAATTTTCCATATAAAATGGAGTCGTTGTTCCGGCACGGCAGGCAAATTCCCACTCAGCTTCTGTAGGAAGACGGTATCCATCCGCACTGCGATCCCAGCTTACGCTTTCTCCCTCAACGGAATATACCGGAGTAAATCCATTCTGTTTGCTGTATGCATTACAAAAAGTCGCTGCATCCAGCCATGAAACATTTTCTACCGGAAGATCCTTACCGGAAAAATTACTTGGATTATTTCCGGTAACAGTTTCATATTCCGCCTGTGTCACTTCATAGGGGGACATGAAAAAATCACTGACGGAAACTATATGCTGTGTTTCATCATCGCTCCGCCATGCCTCATCTTCTGGGCTGCCCATTTGGAATGTACCACCTGTAATATGGATAAATCCATCTTGTATAATTACCTCCTGAACCTGCTCTGTATTGGTGTTCGTATTTTCCTGCTGATCTGTTGCATCACCCTCTGCCTTCTCTGTCTCTCCAGCAAGGAATTCTGTTTGAGATCCATTCTGTTTATCTGTCTCCGGCTGCCCGCAGGCAGCCAGCATGGTCAAAATTACGAATGCTAACATTACTATCATCCATCGCCGTTTCATATTTCCTCCTATTTTACCTGTCCGATACGGTTAAGCCATTCTGACACTGTATCCTCTGCACTATCCACGGAAGAATCACTGATATGCAGCCCTTCAAGCACCTCTGCACCCTCTTCTAAACCGCCGATTGTTCCAGGCGTTCCCGAAAGTCCGCTGCCTCCGCTTGTGCAGAATGGAACGATTGTCTTTCCCGTCAAATCGTAAGTATCAAAAAATGTATATAAAATTCTGGGCATATCTCCCCACCAGATTGGATAGCCCACGTAAATAACATCATACCTGTCCATATCCTCTATGCTTCCAGAAATAACGGGACGTGCCTCTGGGTCATTTTGTTCTGCCGTTGCACGGGTACTCCCATCATTATAATCCAGGTCTTCCTCCGTGTACGGCTGTTCCGGCACGATTTCATAAATATCAGCTTCCTGCAGCCTAGCAATTGTTTCCGCTACTGCCTTTGTATTACCTGTTGCCGAAAAATATACGACCAATGCTTTTGATGCATTTTCTGTATCTTCGCCATCATGAACAGTTTCTTCTAAAACCACATCCTGTTCTTCACTTGGATCTGCCTGCTGTTCTTCACGATTCTCTTCTGCCCGTTCTGGATGCTGATTTTCATGATCCTGCCCTGTTGTTTGTTCCGAAGAATCCGAAGCCGTTTCACTTGATGGTTTATCTGCGCCAGTGCCGCAAGCGGCAAAGCAAAGCACCAGTGCAACAGCCATAAAAATTGTAACTATTTTTTTCATGATTTTTCTCCTTTCAATCACCCTTCGCATTTCTTTAAGCCCTTAATAATTTTTTTACTTCCGCATATACGATCTCATAAACTGACATATATACATAATTTACATTTGCCCGCTCCATTGCTTGCTTTTGTTTTTCTGTTACCACGGTATAAGGATATATACCAAACATAAATGGAAAAAAAGAATAAATAAAATCTTGCTTATCCTGAAGCGTCATTTTCACAAAAAATTTATCCAGGCAGCTTTTAACCTCTGTCAATGACCGTCCATAAACCACTTTAAAATCTATCAGCCGTTCCATGCGGCTGTTTTCTTCCATATCATAGTGATTCATCGACATAATCTTAAGCAGAGTTTCCCGTTCTTCCAGTGAATGCGCCAAAGCATCCGCAAACTCTAATGGTTCCATCTGCTCATTCCCTTCCCGGATCTGCCTTAGCCTGCCAATCCACATTTCATACTCTTTCTGCAGCAAAGCGAGAAATATCTCTTCTTTTGTTTGAAAATAATTATAAATAGAGGTCCTGGTAAAAGTAGTCGCTTTCCCGATATCCTTTAGCGTAATATTTTTAAAGCTTACAGTTTTATATAACTTTTCACATGCTGCAATAATCTCCTCCCTTCTTGCCTCCGCTAATCCTCTTGATTCATTCGGCATCACGTACCCCCTACACTGTTTTCCTGTCTTTCAATGCCAGGCATTTTCCAAGCAGTTCACCCGTCCTTAAATATTCGTATGTCGGGAACTCAAACAACACCGGTTTTAACACCTGCTAATCAATGTTCCCCTCTTCGTTAAGACATCCTTCCTCTGCATATGTGTTATCAATCGTACATATAAAACTCTCAAAATTCGGCGTGTTATAAATATCATCAACCGTACACTCCATAACAAGCGGTGATTTTTCAATCAGGGGCGTTCCGCCCTCTCCAAGCTCATATGCAAACAGGTTTCCTTTATCCTCTTTTTCCCCACTGACGGAACCTGCATAATCTGCCTGCGGCAAAATACCCTCATCTACAATATTGACAGACAATTTTTGGTTCTTTTTAATAATGTCATTTATAAAATGCGATGATGAAAGACTTATAAGTATACGGTCATGACCTATGATACCAACATGCGCAACAAGCGTCCATGTAGGCTTATTCCCATTCATAGCTCCAATAACAGTAACCGGAGCCGGGTATAATGCTAATTGTGATCCAATATTTTTTTCACGATTGATTCTCCTTCTTATTTTTTATTGACATAACTCTATATCTCCACAAATAGACGCGCTCTGACACCGTGTCAATCCGTTAACAAAAAAAATTGGCTTGAAGGAAGCAAACACTGTTTTCTTCTTTCTCGCTATTTGGCCTTATTGATACAAGAAATTGCATTCAGGCTTCTCGGATAACCGATATAAGGCAGGCATTGTGAAACAACACGGAGCAGAAATTCCTTATCATTCCCAAGATTTATGTTTCCCTCCACATGTGCAGCAAGCTGTTGCTCACATCCTCCCTGCGCCATCAGAAAACAGAATGTGATCATTTCCCGCTGCGCCAGGTTAAGCCCCGTCCGGGTATAATAATCCCCAAAGCAGTTTGCCGCCAGCCAGCGGTTCATATGGCCAGCTTTCCATGCTTGTGCCACATGTCCGCCGAATATTTCTACCTGAACCTGTGGATCTATGTCAATACTTTGGACAAAAAAAGTCGAAAGATTATGCTGCTTTTTTGAGTTCCTCATCCTCCTTTTGCTGAGGTGTCATATAACCAATTGCACTATGGATTCGTTTGCGGTTATACCAGCCCTCTATATATTCAAAGATTGCCCTGCGGGCCTCTTGCGAATCTTGATAAGTATGAAGATAGATTTCTTCCTTTTTCAGTACAGAATGGAACGATTCGATACAAGCATTGTCATAAGGATTTCCCTTTCGGCTAAATGAATGCCGTATCTCCCTGCTGTTCAGGAACTTCTCAAATGATCGGCTTGTATACTGGCTTCCCAAGTCGCTGTGAAGAATGATCCCTCTAGTCTCCCTGACATTCAGACAGGCGTTCTTAACAGCTTCTACCGCCAATTCCGCTGTCATGGATGTTCCATACGCATATCCGATGATCTTACGGCTGCACAAGTCCATTACTGATGCCAGATAGGTCCATCCCTCTTTTTGTACATGGATATAGGTAATATCGGTACACCATTTCTGGTTGATGGTTTCCGTCTCGAAATCACGTTTCAGAATATTTTCTTTATAATCTGGAACGGTTCCGTGATTGGCATGATGGTTGTATTTCTTTACTACAACAGAGCGCAGTCCCTGCTTTGCCATATGCCGCTGAACCCGTTTTATGCTGCAGGGAATCCCGCTGCCATTGAGGGTACGGCATATTTTAACTGCCCCATACCGCTGCTTTGAATCTTCATAAGCTTCCTTTACCTTCTGGCTGAATTCCTCATATTCCTTCTTCCGGTTTGAGGGTACACAAACCAGAGCTTTGTAATAGGTACTCCTTGGAAATTTCAGGGCACTGCAAAGCTGGG
>CAJTFD010000009.1:155103-180962 GCA_910575625.1 Clostridia bacterium | reverse complement strand
TTTTTCATTCCGTTGTCCTCCGTTCATTTGATGATACAAGTATACCACTCAATGAGTGGTATGTCAATAGGGTTTTAAAAATAATATTCATTTTTTTATCCCGCTGAGCAATGTATCTATGATGGGGGAGACGTTCAAGTATTGTGCGCCGGTTGCCGGGGCTTTGGGGTTCACTGCGGAGGATACGGCGGAAGCCATCGGGCTGATGGCGAATGCGGGGATTAAGTCTTCCCAGGCCGGTACGGCCATGAGGACCATGCTGACCAGCCTGACGGGGGAAGTGACTTTCGTTGGGGATGCGTTCGGGGAGCTGACGGTGCAGACTACCAATGCGGACGGGAGTATGCGGAGCCTGGGGGATATCCTGACGGACTGCCGGGCGGCGTTCGCGCAGATGTCGGAGTCGGAGCGGGCGGCCAATGCGGAGGCATTGGTGGGGAAGAACGCCATGAGCGGGTTCCTTGCGGTCATGAATGCGGCTCCGGGGGATATTGAGAAGCTGAACAGCGCCATCAACAACTGTGACGGCACGGCGGAGCGGATGGCCGAGACCATGCAGGACAATCTGGCGGGGCAGCTTACGATTTTGAAGAGCCAGTTGGAGGAACTGGCGATCTCTATCGGGGAGATTCTGATGCCGTCCATCCGGCAGATTGTGGGGTGGATTCAGGGGCTTGTGGACTGGCTGAACGGGCTGGACGAGGGGACGAAGAAGGTCATTGTCACGGTGGCTCTGGTGGCTGCGGCTCTGGGGCCGGTGCTGATTGTGATTGGTAAAGTGGTAGGCGCCGTGGGGACGATCCTGACGGTGGTTCCGAAGATTGCGGGGGCGGTTTCCGGCGTGGTCGGGTTTGTGTCGGGGACGGTGATCCCGGCGCTGTCGGCGGTTGTGGCGGCTATCGGGTGGGTTCCCATTGCCATTGCCGCGGTGATCGGGGTTGTTGTGCTGCTTTATAATAAGTGTGAGTGGTTCCGGGACGCGGTGAATGCGGTCTGGGCGCAGGTGAGGGACTTTTTTGTCTCTGCCTGGGAGGTCATCTGTTCGTTTTTCACGGAGGCGATACCGGCGGCGTGGGAATCCCTGGTTTCATTTTTCCAGGGGATTCCGGCCTGGTGGTCCGGGCTGTGGCAGTCGGTGGGTGACTTTTTTAACAATGTCTGGACGGGCATGATGGAGAATCCGGTGCTGTCCGGGATTGTGGATATGATACGGTCTCTTTGGGAGAATCTTTCTGCTGCCCTGCAGGGCATCTGGCAGGGGATTCAGACGGCTGCTTCGGGTGCCTGGGAGTTGATCAAGAATGTGATTCTGGGGCCGGTGCTTCTGCTGATTGACTTGGTGACGGGGAATTTTACGAAGCTGAAAGAGGACGCGCTGCATATCTGGACGAACATTCAGCAGGCGGCTTCCACGATCTGGTCCGGCATTCAGCAGATTGTGGGTTCTGCGGTGCAGGGGCTGGTGAACCATGTTTCTATCCTGCTGTCGGGGCTGCGGGATTTCATGGGGAACCTGTGGTCTGCGGTGTCCTCTGCGGCGGCTTCGGCCTGGAACGGGCTGAAAAATCTGGTGGTGTCCACGGCGTCGGATTTGAAGCAGTCGGCTGTGGAGGCTTTCCGGGCGATGGTGTCGGGGATTGGTTCGGCGCTGGCTTCTCTGGGGAGCGTGGTGCAGGACGGGTTCCAGTCTGCCATCAGTTTTATCACGTCCCTGCCGGGGAGGGCTTTGCAGTGGGGGATGGATTTTATCGACGGGATTGCGGAGGGTGTCCGCAGGGCCATCGGGAACGTGGTGAGTGCGGTTTCTGATGTGGCGGATGCCATCCGGTCTTATCTGCATTTCTCTGTGCCGGACGTGGGACCTCTGACGGATTATGAGAGCTGGATGCCGGATTTTATGGGCGGTCTGGCGAGAGGGATTGAGAAGAGCCGGGGGCTGGTGAGAAAGGCTGTGGAGGGCGTGGCCGGGGATATGGTGGTCAGCCCGAAACTGGCGGATATGCAGGCGGTCCAGGCGCAGGGGGCTTCCGTGGAGGCTGTGCGGCAGATGGTTTCCGGCCTGCAGGAGATGTTTGCGGGGATGCAGGGCGGAGACGGAATAGGGACGATCTGTATTCCGGTGTATGTGGGCGGCACGCTGCTGGACGAAGTGGTGGTGGACGCGCAGGCGAGGCAGAATCTGAGGTCAGGAGGGAGATAGGGATGGCGTTTGTACAGTATCTGGTGTTTGACGGTGTTGCGCTCCCTCTGCCGGATTCTTATGAGGTGCAGATGGATGACGTGGAAGCGGATTCCGGCGGGGAGACGGAGGCCGGGACTACCCAGAGGGACGTGGTAAGGCTGGGGGTGGTGTCCATCCCGGTGAGTTTTTCGGTTTCCCCGAAGTGGCTGAAAGTATTGACGGGGTTTAAGCAGAGGGAGAAGATAGTGGTGGAGTATTTTGATACGGAGACTTTGGAAATGAAAAAGACGGAGATGTTTGTTGAGGGGTATAAGGCGGTGCTGGTGAAGGATACGTCCTATAAGGGGCTGTGGAAGGTGTCCTTTACGTTGAAAGAATTTTAAGGAAATAGAGAGTGATTTTTAGCGGGATATCCTGTATAATGGGAAGCATGGATCAGAATTTGGTGAGGGAAAGTGTATGATTAGAATAAGACCATATAAAGCTTCGGATGCAGATACGATATTATCGTGGTGTCAAGATGAAAAAGCATTTTATCAATGGACAGCAGGTATACTTGGTAAATATCCTATAACGCAAAATGAATTTTGTTTTGTTGAATCTCTAATGCCGTTTACTGCATTTGACGAAACGGGAATTGTTGGTTTTTTTACACTAAGGAACCCGAATGAATCATTGGATGAATTGCGCTTTGGATTTGTTATTGTTGATCCACACAAGAGGGGAAAAGGTTATGGAAAAGCTATGCTCCGATTAGGTCTAAAATTTGTATTTGAAATATATGGGGCAAAAAAAGTTTCATTGGGCGTTTTTGAGAATAATCTTCCGGCTTATTATTGTTATAGAGCAGTCGGTTTTAGCGATGCAATTCTTGATGCAACAGAAAAATATTGTATTCTGGGTGAAGAATGGAAGTGCAAAGAATTGATTATGGAAAAATAGATAAATTCCCGTATGGGTATGAATAAAACAAACACAGCAGTGAAAGGCAAGGGGGGTGGTTATGTCAATGAATACAGCAGAAGCATTTGAATTGCTATTTGATAAAGATAATAAGACGGCGTACAAGGCATTACAGGAATTGCAGAAAGAGAGTGAGGAAACGGATCATGTCTACCCTTATATGGACAGATTGAGTGACATGCTTGAAAGTGATAATTCTTATATCCGTACCAGGGGGCTTACGCTGCTTGCCTATAATGCAAGGTGGGACAGGGATAATAAGATAGATGAGATCATTGATGGATATTTGAAACATATAACAGATGTTAAGCCGATTACGGCAAGACAGTGTATAAAGCTGTTGCCTGTGATTGCGAAGGATAAGCCCGAACTGAAAGAGGATATTCTTTCAGCACTGCGCAGGGCGGATGTATCTTTTTATGAGGACAGTATGCGGCCGTTAGTTTATAAGGACATCCAAAAGGCGTTGAAAGAGATACAGAAGTTATAGGCAGATACAGATTTGGTTTTTAGCGGGAGTAGATCCTGCTGGAAATAGAAAAAGCAAAGATAAAAACGCAACGTGCATCTTTTGGATGTGCCAGAGCCGGTAGGTAGCCCGGCCGTCCTGATGGTATCAGGGTAAGTAACCTGCCCTCCTGGGTTGTCCGTTCTTTGTTCATAACACATTTAAGGAGGGTTTCGTTATGGACAGAGGAAAGGCAGGTCTGACGGTATTTTTTGAGGGGCCGTTCTGGGTCGGCGTATTTGAGAGGGTTGAAGACGGGAGACTTTCGGTATGCCGAGTGGTCTTCGGGAGTGAACCCAGGGACTGTGAGGTATGGGATTTTGTCCTCAAAAATTATTATGGCCTGAGATTCAGTCCGGCTGTTGAGGCGGCTGTGAAAGACGGAAAGGTGAACCCGAAGCGGAGGCAGAGGGAGGCCGGGAGGCAGACTATGCAGGCGGGGATAGGCACAAAGTCCCAACAGGCGTTGCAGCTGCAGAGGGAAGAGAGGAAGACGGAGCGCAGGCAGGCCGGCAGGGAGCAGAGGGAGGCCAGGAAGGAGCGGCTGTTTGAGCTGAAACAGCAGAAGCGGAAGGAGAAGCACAGGGGCAGATAGGCTTTCTGTGTTTCGGGAACAGCAGTATCAATGGGCATCAGTCAGGAATGGCTGGTGCTTTTTGTGTGGAAAGGGGTGTTTTCATGTATCCGGTGAGCGAGGCTTTCCTGCGGGCGGTGCAGGAGAATACCCGGAGGTATTACTGGACGGGGAAGATCACCACAAAGGGCGGGGCGGTGTATCCGTTCGGGTATGAGGATATTGTGAAGGGGAGCGGGTATGTTTCCGCCCAGTGCTGCGGGAGCGCGGAGATCGAGCTGGGGACGGTGTATGCGGCGGAGATGGGCGTTACGCTGTTTTCGCAGATTGACCGGTATACGCTGGACGGGGCGAGGGTGGAGCTGTCTTACCATCTGCGGGTGGCGGACGGCAGTTTTGAGGAAGTGCCCATGGGCATTTTTGAGGTGAGCGAGGCGAACCGCAGGTTGCACTGCCTGGAACTGAAAGCCTATGACTATATGCTGCGGTTTGAGAAGAGTTTTAACGGGTTTGAGTCTGTAGGGAATGCCTGGGCTTTTCTGGAGCTGTGCTGTAAGGCCTGCGGCGTGGAGATGGAGAACACGAGGGCGGAGATTGAGGGTATGCCCAACGGGAGGGAGCTGCTTTCTATTTATCCGGAAAATGATATTGGGACGTACCGGGACGTGCTGTTTTTTGTGGGGCAGGTGCTGGGCGGGTTCTTCTGTATCAACCGGAGGGGAAGGCTGGAGCTTCGGAAGTATGGGGCGGAGCCGGTGATGGAGGTGCAGGGGAGGCACAGGTTTTCCAGCAGTTTTTCGGATTTTATTACCAGGTATACGGCGGTGAGCTCCACGAACCTGCGGACGCAGACGGCGGAGTATTATGCGCTGGATACAGACGACGGGCTGACCATGAACCTGGGGGTGAACCCGCTCCTGCAGTTTGGGCTGGAAGAGACCAGGAGGCAGTTGTGTGAGAATATCCTGAATGATTTGTCCGTGGTGAGTTATGTGCCTTTTGATTCCAGTACCATAGGGAACCCGGCTCTGGACCTTGGGGACGTGCTGACTTTTTCGGGAGGGCAGGCGGACGGGGAGCAGGTGACCTGTATCACGTCTTTTCAGTGCAGGATTGGAGGGAGGCAGAGCCTGAAATGTGTGGGGAAGAACCCGCGGCTGGCCCAGGCGAAGTCTAAGAATGATAAGAATATTTCCGGGCTTTTGAACCAGATTGAGGCCGGGAAGGTGGGGATTCATACGTTCACCAATGCTTCTGCTTATACGGTGGCGGAGGACAATGTGCGGATCATCAGTATCGAGTTTGCGGCGAAGGAAGAGACCCATGTGCAGTTTTTCGGGCAGGCGGTTGTGGACGTGAGGGCGGTGCAGACGGAGAGGACGGCCAGTGCGTCCGGGAGTATCGTGGTCCCGTTTCCGGCGGCGGAAGAGGAAGCGGGCAGCGGGGAGGCCGTTGGGACCGGTGACGGCGGGGAAGCGGGTTTTAGCGGAAGCGGTGCAGACGGCAGCATGGCCGGGGAGAAGACCGGAACCGGCGGAAACGGGGACAGTGCCGGAGAAAATGAGGGGAGCGCAGGGGACGGTTCCGGAACCGGGGGAAGTACGGAAGATGTTACTGTAGAGGTGGAGCTTCCGGTCACTTGGACGGAGGACGGGAAGGCCGTGGCTTATGTTACTTATGAGTTTAATGATTCGGAGATTCTGGCGCACTGTCCGGCGGAGACCTGGGGGAGCGGGAAGCACATTTTGTCTCTGTATTATCCCATTGACAATCTTGTGCCGAATATTACCAATACGTTCAATGTGTATCTGCGGATAGAGAACGGTACGGGGGAGATTGAGACGGGAGGGTGCATTGCTTCCATCAGCGGGCAGGGCATGGCCGCGGCGGCCGCATGGGACGGCACGGTTACGATGGAGGAATATGTCTCCCGTTTTGCTTTTGGCGGCGGCCTGGGTATGAATATGAAGGGGTTTGTCGGGGAGATGGGGATTGAGACCATGGAGCTGGTGCGGAAGAGTTATGCGGACAGTATCGGGAAGACGTTGATTGGGGCGTTTGGGAAGCCCTTTGATTTGGCATAGGAAGGAGCGGAAGCGTATGAAGCTGAAAGGGACAATGGTTCTGGAACTGACGGATGGGGCCACGGGGGACGTGGAGACGATTACGGAGGAAAACATGGTGACGGAGGCGGTGAACAATATCCTGGGGATGAATCCTATGGGGGTGTTCTATTCCGAGGAACGGCTGGCGGATGTGATGTCGTGGAATGATACCATGCTGCCGGTCTGCCCCAACATGATAGGGGGGATTCTGCTGTTCCCGAAGACGCTGGAAGAGGACGCGGGGCATATCTATGAGATGTCGGACAACCTGCCGGTGGCTTATGCTTCCAACAATGTGAATACTACGGCGAATGCGGCCAGGGGGAGCCTGAACCAGACGGAGAGCAAGGTTTTGGAGAACGGGTATAAGTTCGTCTGGGAGTTTACGCCGAGTCAGGGGAACGGGACCATTGCGGCGGTGGCGCTGACCAGCGCCCAGGGCGGGCAGAACGGGTACGGGAGCCTGGTGGGGGATGCCAGCACCTTTCTGCAGATTAAGAAGCTGGATATCGGGGACTTGGGGAAGGTGAAGCAGGCTGTGTTGTTTGAGGCGGCGGAGATGGATTTTGAGAGGGACCTGCTGTATTCTATTACGTTTGAGGATTCCAGTGTGCGGGTGCGGAAGGTGAGGATTCCGGTTTTCAGTATCGGGCTGAATGAGAGGCTGGACGATTCCACTTATACGGTGCTGGAGGACCGTGCGGTGCCTGTACAGACTTTTCTGTTTTTGGGGAGCTATACGAAGTACGGAGAGTTCCTGGACGGGCAGGACGGATACTGGTACGGGTTTTCCAATGAGGGCAATTCTTCGGGGAATGCCAGGGTGCTGTGGGTGAGGGTTTCCAAAACAGACTATTCCATGACGGAGGGGGAGTGGACGCTTTCCAATGCGAAGCTGATGGCTGTGGGAGAGCGGGACATGACCGGGAGCTATCCGGAGCGGAAGTGCCGGTGTTGTATGCGGGACGGGTATCTGTATGTGCCGGCCTATGACAAGAAAGGGATCTATAAGATCAATGTGGCGAATACGGCGGACGTATCGCTGATTGAGTTTGGGTTCACGTCCAAGATGAAGCCTTTGTGTGATACGGGGACTTGTGAGCTGTACCTGACGCTGGTTGGGGATTTGATCGTGGGCGGAGATTTTCAGGTGACGGCGGAGGACGCGGTGGTCCATACCCAGGGGAGTGCGAGGCTGGGGAGTGCTGCCACGCCTCTGTTCCAGTATAAGCAGTTTCTGGTGGGGTGGGGAGGCAGTTACGGGAATGAGTACCGGCATATGTATCTGCTAACGCCGTATCTGGCTACGGTCAACAATCTTTCTTCGTCGGTGGTGAAGGACGCTAATAAGACCATGAAGATCACTTATACGCTGACGGAGGTTGAGGATGCCAGGGCGTGAGTGACGGCATGAGAGTGATATGAGGTGCTGGGGAATGGTTTGAGATGTGTGGTAGTGGCATGAAGTGTCAGGGAATGATGTGCAGATAGTGGGATTGGGAACAGGGCGGCGGCTTTTAGGAGCGGGCCGCTTTTTCCATATAGAAAAGCAGAGAAAGCGAGGGATTTTAGATGAAGGAGTTTGTGAGTGTGATAGAGTGCGGGTTTGCGGCCATGGGCGGATACCTGGGCTGGGCCATGGGAGGGTTTGACGGTTTTCTGTATGCCCTGGTGGTGTTTGTGGCGGTGGATTATGTGACGGGGCTGATGGCCGCGGCGGTGGAGAAGAAGCTGTCCAGCGGCGTGGGATTTAGGGGGATTTTTAAGAAGATTGTGGTTTTCTGCCTGGTGGCTCTGGGGCATATCCTAGATACGCATATCATCCGGAACGGGAGCGCGGTGCGGACGGCGGTGATATTTTTCTATCTGTCCAATGAGGGGATTTCGATTCTGGAGAATGCGGCCAGGATCGGGCTTCCGGTGCCGGAGAAGCTGAAAGGGGTTCTGGCGCAGTTACGGGAGGAAAAGGGGAAGGAGTAGGAGACAGTACGGAGGATAAATACGGTTAAGTGCAGTAAAGTGTGGCAGGGGATATGATTTTGTTTTTTTATGAGAGGGCATCAGTGTGAAAAGCTGGTGCCTTTTTTCATGCGTGGAATTTGGAGAATGTTTCCGGGCAGGGAACGGGAGAAGGAGAGTGGTTTTGTATGAAGCTGATTCAAAAATATTTAACGAAGTCCGGGTGTTACCGGGCGGGGAGGAAGATTGCGGTGAAGGGGCTGATGATTCATTCGGTGGGGTGTCCACAGCCGAGGGCTTCTGCTTTTATCAGTAACTGGGATAAGGCGGATGCGGGGGCCTGCGTCCATGCCATTGTGGAGCCGGGAGGGGACGTGTACCAGCTCCTGCCCTGGGATTACCGGGGATGGCACTGCGGAGGTGACGCAAACGGGACGCATATAGGCGTGGAGATGACGGAGCCTGCCACGATCCGGTATACGGGCGGTTCGGACTGGGTGGAGACCGGGGACGGGAGGAATACGGAGAGCCATGTGCTTGCCGCTTATAAATATGCTGTGGAGCTGTTTGCTTATCTGTGCCGGATGTATGGGCTGGACCCTCTGGCGGACGGGGTGGTAATCTCCCATTCCGAAGGGTATAAGAGGGGGATTGCCAGCAACCACGGGGACGTGGAGCATATCTGGAAGCGGTTTGGGCTGTCCATGGGGCAGTTCAGGGAAGACATTCGGGCGGCTATGGACGGTTCTGAAACCGGGAGCGGCAGCGGCGGGAATGGCGGTTCCAGTGACGGTATTTTCGGGCTTACGGGGATTATAGGGAAGGCTGCGGCGACGGCGGAGCGGATGCGGGAGTATGTGAAGCGGAAGAATCCGTCTGTGGCGCAGTCGGTCCTGGATATGGTGCCTCTGTATCTGTCTGAGGGGGAGACGGAAGGCGTGAGGGGTGACGTGGCTTTTGCCCAGTCCTGCCTGGAGACGGGGAATTTTACGTTTTCCGGTTCTGCGGTGACGCTGGAACAGAATAATTTTGCCGGTATGGGCGTGACGCAGAACGGGGTGAAGGGGCTGTCCTTTGATACGGCACAGCTTGGGATATGGTGCCAGGTGCAGCACCTGAAAGCCTATGCCTGTACGGAGGCTCTGGTGAATGAAAATATAGACCCGCGCTTCAAGTATGTTGTAAGGGGCTGTGCGCCTTATGTGGAGTGGCTGGGTATCCGGGAGAATCCCCAGGGGAAAGGCTGGGCTGCGGGGGCCGGGTATGGGGAGAAGATTCTGTCTATCTTGAAGGAGATTACCGGGGAGGCCGGGAGCGCCGGGGACGGTGCGGACAGCCCGGACAATCCGGTACAGCCCATGTCCGGGTATGTGAAGGTGTTCTATAAGGGCAGGGACGGCGTGAATGTGCGGACTGCTCCTTGCATGGGGGACAACGTGGACCGGGTGGTGTATGAGGGGATTTACACGGTGACGGGCATCAGCCTGGATAAGCGGTGGTACAGGCTGAAATCGGGGCTGTTTATCACGGCGGATGCGGAGTATGTGATGTTCATGGAGAAGATGCCAGGGAAGTCTTCCTATCTGGTGCGGGTGGATATCCCGGACCTGAATATCCGTAAGGGGCCGGGGACGGATTTTGCCCGGACGGGGCTGTTTACGGGTGTGGGCACGTTTACCATTGTGGAGGAAGCGGACGGGAAAGGAGCCGGGAAGTGGGGGCTTTTGAAGTCGTATAAGCGGGAGCGGAACGGGTGGATTTCGCTGGATTTTGTTACGAGGCTGTAAGGGCGTTTTTGTTGAGGGCAGGGATGCCTTATTTTTTTGTCTTGCTATATGCTGCCGGAGGGCTGTTGGGGTCTGAGCAGCGCGTCGGCCGGGGGATTCCCCGGCGGTACATACCATGCCGTTGGTATGAATTTTGGAAAGGTAAGGGAATTGGTTATGACGGTGATGGAGCTGGACGCGCTGAAAGACGTGGATGTGAGGACTGTGGAGAAGGAGGGGCTTGTGGATATCCGGGAGGTGGAGATTGACCGGAGCCTGCCGCTGGAGGAACGGAAGAGGGCTTATCTGGAGGCGGTGGGGAATCCTTATGCGGTGCGTGTGGGGGATATGAAGGTGAAGGTACGGTTTGCGGAGGACGGGGCCTCTTTTGAAGAGGCTTTTGAAAATATGCTGCGGAATGTTTAAAATAACAGTGGATTTTTTTAGGCGGAGGCGCTATGATTGTCTTAGGGACAAGTTAGTGCATCCGCCTTTTTGATTTTGCAGGTGATTCTGGCAGAAAACGAAAGGAGCGGGAGCACATGAAAAACAAACAATTCAAGAAGATCTATCATGCCGCCATCTATGTCCGGTTATCAAAGGAGGATGGCGATGTTGCGGGCGCGTCTAAGGCGGAGAGCAACAGCATTTCTAATCAGAGAGAGTTAATCAGAGATTTCCTGAAAGACAAAAAGGATATTGTGGTGGTGTCGGAACGGGTGGACGACGGGTACAGCGGTTCCAGTTTTGAGCGGCCTTCTTTCAAGCTGATGATGGAGGATATCAAGAAGGGCGTTGTGGACTGCGTAGTGGTCAAGGATCTGTCCAGGTTCGGGCGGGAGTATATTGATTCCGGCAGATATATTGAGCGGCTGTTTCCGGCTATGGGAGTGCGCTTTATTGCGGTGAATGACCATTACGACAGTTTGAAAGGGGACGACCAGGGTGACGAGATCCTGGTTCCTTTTAAGAACTTGATCAATGACGCTTACTGTCGGGATATTTCGGTGAAGATTCGGAGCCATCTGGAAGTGAAGCGGAAGAACGGGGAGTTTATCGGCGCTTTTGCGCCTTATGGCTATCAGAAGGACGGGGAGGACCATCACAGGCTTATGGTTGATACTTATGCGGCGGGGGTGGTGCAGGATATTTTCCGTATGAAGCTGCACGGCATGAGCCAGGATGCCATTGCCGGAAAGCTGAACAGGGACGGCATTCTTTCTCCGATGGAGTATAAGAACAGCATGGGAATCAATTTCCGGACGGTGTTTAGGGCGAAGGCGGCATCCGGGTGGAGCCCGGTGGCGGTGAGGCGTATCCTGGAAAATGAGGTCTATATCGGGAATCTAGTGCAGGGGCGGCAGTCCACGCCGAACCATAAGGTGAAGAAATCTATACGGAAGGACAAAGAGGACTGGGTGAGGGTTGAGAAGAACCATGAGCCGGTGG
Organism: Clostridia bacterium; assembly: GCA_910575625.1. Taxonomy (GTDB): domain Bacteria; phylum Bacillota; class Clostridia; order Lachnospirales; family Lachnospiraceae; genus MGBC164599. Next base: position 169,456 of record CAJTFD010000009.1, on the reverse strand, counting down.
TCAGCGAGAGGGATTTTGCGGTTGTCCAGAAACTGCTGGGGATGGATACGAGGATGGCGCCGGACAGGGAGAGCGTGTACCTGCTGTCAGGAGTTGCCGTTTGCGGGGACTGCGGGGCCCCGATGGTGCGGAAGGTGTCTTCGGTGAATGGGAAGAGGTATTGTTATTATATCTGCTCCGGGCATAAGGCGGGCGGGAATTGCAGTCCCCACCGGATTCCGGTGCAGGCGCTGGAAGATGCGGTGTTTGTCCTGTTGAAGAGGCAGATCGGGTGTGTCCTGGACTTGGAGAGGGTTCTGGATTATGCGGGGACAGTGCCGCTTAGGAACTTGGATGTACGGAAGCTGGAGGAACGGCGGGAGAAGCTGTCGGGAGAAGCGGAGAGATGCCGGGAGCTGCGCCTGATGCTTTATGAGGATATGAAGGACGGGGTAATCACGAAGGAGGATTATGTGGAGCTCCATGCCGCGTATGAGGCCAGGGGGAAGGAGGCGCAGGAGGCGGCCGGGAAGGCGGAAAGAGAGATCAGAGCTGTCTTGGAAGGGGAAGAGGACAAGTACCGGTGGATCTCTTATTTTAAGGAGTATAAGGATATCGGGGAGCTGACCAGGAATGTGGTGGTGGCGCTGATTTCGGAAGTACGGGTGTATGACAGGGAGAATATTGAGGTTGTGTTCGATTTTGCGGACCAGTACCGTCAGGCGTTGGAATATCTGAAAGGCAGGGAGTGTCCAGGCCTGGAGGGAATGGCCACCGGAAGGGAGGCGGTCTGATATGGCAAGGAAGAGCAGGAAGAGACTGAATGGGGCTGTGCCTGTGAACGGGGCGGCCGGGAAAGCGGAGAAGGCTGTGCTGTTCCGGGCAGGGCTGTATGCGAGGCTTTCTTATGAGTCCGGGGTGAACCGGGAGCGGGGGACTATTGAGACGCAGATGGAGCTTATGAGGATCTTTGTGGAGGGTGCGGAGGATATCGTGGTGCAGGAGACGTATTCGGACGCTTCTTTTACGGGGACCACGTTTGAGCGTCCGGGCTTCGAGCGTATGATGGGGGATATCCGGGACGGGAAGATCAACTGTGTCATTGTGAAGGATCTGTCCAGGCTTGGGAGGAATTATGTGGAGGCCGGCAATTATATTGAGCGGGTGTTCCCGTTTCTGGACGTGCGGTTTATTTCGGTCAATGACGGGTTTGATTCTTTCCGGAGCGGGACGGACTTGTCCATGCCTTTGAAGAATATCGTAAATGAGTATTATGCGAAGGATATTTCCCGGAAGGTGACTTCTGCCTTGAATACGGCGCGGGCGGAGGGGAAGTTTGTGATTAAGCTGGCTCCTTACGGTTATTTGAAATTTCCGGAGGATAAGCAGAGCCTGGTGGTGGACGGGGAGACGGCGGGGGTTGTGAAGCGTATCTTCCGGCTGTTCCTGGAGGGGAACGGCTATGGGAGGATCGCGGGAATCCTGAACGGGGAGGGCATCCCATGCCCGGAGGTTTACCGGAAGTCAAAGGGGCTTCCGGTGACGGGGCATAAGGGGTGTGTGGAATGGACCGGGATCGTGGTGAAGCGGCTGCTGTCGAATGAGTATTATACGGGGGATTCTGTCCATGGGAAGACCGGCGGGAAGCTGTTTGCGGGCGGTTCCGGCGGGGCGGAGGATTCTGCCGGATATGTGGTCAGGGATACCCATGAGGCGCTGGTCTCCAGGGCTGATTTTGACAGGGTGCAGGAGATGAAGGCGGAGCAGGCGCGGGTTTACAACGGGAAACGTGCGGAGGGCAGGCGCTGTGCGGCAGGGAGGAATAAGTTTAAAAAGAAGGTGGTGTGCAGTGATTGTGGGAAGACCATGTATCTGTTCCGGGCGGTATCGCAGGAGGGGGATAGGTTTTTTTATGGCTGCAGTTCCCATAACAGGAGCCGGAAGGTGTGCCCGTACCGGCATAAGGTCATGCTGGAGGATCTGGAGGCTGCGGTGTTCGGGGTTATCAGGAGCCATATGGATGCCTGCCTGGATACGGAGCGGCTGGTCCGGAAGCTGAATGCCGGGAGGCAGGGGACGGAGCGATACAGGCTGATGTCCAGGCAGGCGGACCGTATCAGGGAGCGGATTCGGCAGGACGCAGGGAAGAAGGCGGGGCTGTATGCGGATTTTGCGGAGCGGCTGATCGACGGGGAGGAATATGCGGCGCTATCGGAGCGGTATACGAAGGAGGCGGAGGCGCTTTCTGCGGAGCTGGAGAAACTGCTGGAAGAGCGGGAGAGGTACGCACGGGATTTCCATATAGAGGAAGGCTGGGAGAAGACGGTGCGTGGGTTCCTGGGGGAGAGGGAGCTGACCCAGGGGATGGTGGACGCATTTGTGACGAGGGTTTCGGTGGATAAGGACGGGGACTGTGAGGTGGTCCTGGCCTATGATGACATGCTTGCGGAGCTTTTGGAGGCCGTGAGGGAAAGGGAGGCGGAGAACGGTGAAGGTTGATGTGGTGGCTAAATATATTCGGTTGTCGGATGAGGATGTGGATACTGGCAGGGGCGTGAAGCAGGAGAGCGACAGTGTTGTGTCCCAGAGGCGACTTCTGGACGGGTTTATTGATGGGGATGGGGAGCTTAGGAAGTGCCGGATCATTGAATTTTGTGATGACGGGTTCAGCGGGACTGATTTCCGGCGTCCCGGTTTTGCGGGTATGATGGAGGCGGTGAAGCAGGGCGAGGTGGGCTGTATCATTGTGAAGGACTTTTCCAGGCTGGGGAGGGATTATATTGAGGTTGGGAGTTATCTGGAACAGATATTTCCGTTGATGGAGGTGCGGTGTATTTCTGTGAATGACCGTTATGACAGTGAGGGTGTGCTGGGGACTGCGGGCGGACTGAATGTGGCTTTTAAAAATCTGATCAATATGCTGTACAGCAGGGACCTGTCTAAGAAGATACGGTCTGCGCAGATGGCGAGGGCGCGGAAAGGGGAGTATCTGGGCGGCTTTGCAAGGTATGGGTATGAGAAGTCCCTGGAGGACAAGCACCGGCTGGTGGTTGACCCGGAAGCGGCGGAGGTGGTACGGAAGATATTTACCATGGCGGCGGAAGGGATTACGATTTCCGGGATTGTGCGGTATCTGAATGATAATGGTGTGCTTACCTGTGTGGAGTATAAGCAGAGGAAGGACAGCAGGTATCAGCATCCGGGCGGCGGGGTGAAGAAGCTGTGGGGGACCCAGTCGGTGCGTTCCATACTGTCGGATGAGACTTATATCGGGAAGGTGGTGTGGAACCGTTCGGAGAAGTCTATTACTACGGGGAAGAAGATGCTGTGGCATGACCGTTCGGAGTGGGTGGTTGTGGACGGGCAGCATGAGCCGCTGGTGTCGGAGGAACTGTTTGCCCTAGCGAATGAGAGGGCGAAGCCGAAGAAGCGGGACAGGAGCGGCGTGGATATGAGCGGCTTTAAGCGGGAGGTGCTGTTTGTATGCGGGTATTGCGGGCGGTCCATGGTGAAGAAGAACCATAAGTATTGCTGCCGTTACCGGACATGCGGCTCTGATACGGAGTGCAGGAGGGCGGTGGAGGATATGGAAACGCTGGAAGGGAGCGTTATGGAGTATGTGCGGAAGACGGCGGAGGTGATGCTGGGCAATTCCGGGAGGAAGGACGTGGAAGCGGAGCGGGAGACGCTGGAGAAGAAGTTGGATGCTTTGCGGAAGGAGAAGGAGCGGCTTTCGGCGGAGAAGATGTTTTTGTATGATAAGTATCGGTCCGGGGGTATGACACGGGAGCAGTTTAAGGCAAGGACGGGGAGTATGGGTGTGCGGGTTGAGGAAATTGGGAAGGAGATGGGAGAAGCAGAGGATGGGATTGAGAGACTGAAAGGGTGCGGTTCCCGGGACGGGGAGACTGTGCTGGAAGGGATAGCGGCTCTGCGGGAGTTTGATAAGGGGGTGCTGCGGAAGGGGATTGAGAGGATCAGGGTGTTTGGAGAAGGGCGGATTGAGGTGGTTTGGAAGGGTGGGGATATGTTTGGCGGGGGAGATTTGTAAAAATTGTTAGGAAGATTGACGGAGCCATGAGCGGGGTGCTTGTGGCTTTGTTGGTTTTGGGGTATAATAGCTGTGGATGCGAAAAATGTAATTGTTTTTGTCTGAAAAGAAGCTGGATTAAGGAGAGAGGTGAGACAGTGACAAAAACAGAATTGATAGATATGCTGGACGAATATAAGATGGGGTTATTGTCAAAAGCGACAGATGGGACGATTGACGATAAATATTATATCCAGACGAGAAACGCTTTGCTGGAAAACGTAAGTATTAAAGAACAGATTCCTAAATTTATAAGAAGCTGCAGGACAGCAGATGAATTTAGAAGATATATGCAGAATGAGTCCGGCAATTATGCGGGAAGAAGGACGTTGATTACGGATTCCATAAATCGTCTGATTGAATATATAGAGGAACATTCTGATGAAGAAGCAGATCCGTTTTCACAGATAAAGCAGTATAAAAGAGTTGAACAGATAGGATATGGGGGCTTTGGCTCTGTTTTTAAATATCACAATGCTTGTTTGGATATGGATTTTGCTGTGAAGGTATATTCGCCTATTTTTGTATCATCGGATGAGCAGAGAGAGGGGGAGAGGCGCTTTTTCAGAGAGGCTAAAATGCTGTTTCAGTTAAATCATATGAATATTGTTAAAATATATGATGCGGGGAGGATTTCAGAAGGACCGTTTATAAGAATGGAGTATATTGAGGGGTATGATTTGAATGGACTGCAGAAAAAGTATGGTATGTTAAGTTTTGAATATAGTGTAAAAGTAATAAAGCCTATTTTGAACGGATTAAGATATGCCCATGGAAAGGGGATTATACATAGGGACTTAAAACCGAGCAATGTGGTGTTTTCAACGAGGGAGAAGATATTTAAGATTATTGATTTTGGAGTTAGCGCTTTTTTAGATACGGAAAATAATACAAAACTAACCAAGACGGGCGAAGCTGTGGCGGGCGGTGCTTTTATTGATCCCTTATTGCAGGAAAATCCGAAATTGAGAGATTGCAGGAGTGATATATATTCCATAGGTGCAATCTGGTACTGGCTACTTTGTGGGAGAGCGCCCCATGGGAGCGACATGAGGACATATTTGAGCAATGCCGCTCCGGATTTATTAGATAAGCAGATTAATATTGTGATGAAGTGTCTGGCGGGAAATTTGGAGGACCGGTATGGGGATTGTGGAGAGTTGTTAGCAATAATTAGTTAATGAAAAATATTAGAAAGAGGGTTGGAATATGCAGCAATATTTTATCACAGGAAATCAGTTTCAAAGACATATGTGGACGAAGTTTGACCTTGACATCACTTCGGCATCAGTAAATATGTCAAATGTCAGAGGTAAAGAAAAGTTGGTATATGAATATGTAAGGGATATAGCGTCTCTTTTTCAGCCGATGCGATATGGCCTGCAAGATAATCCAATGGGGCTTTATTCGGACTATGAATCTTTTAAGAAACATTTTGTTAGGTATTGGAAAAATGCATTAGATATTTCCAGAGCAGATTTGGATGAGGTTAGGAATATTTTTGATGATGTTTTATCCACTCAGGAGAGTTGCAAAAATCGGGCTGTCACATCAGTGTTTTTTGAAAACGGTAAAGCACTTACAATAGAAGATTGTTTAGAAGCAATCTATGAAGTATTGAAAATTGCATAAGGTAGTTTTGATGTAAAGAAAAAAGTTGAAAAATTTTTTGTCCTTTACTTGACACGGGCAGAGCCGATGAATTTGTGAGGTATAGAAATCACAATACATCGGCTCTGTTTTAATGAATATAGATAAAGTAATATCATCTTGACTTTCCGACATAAGTGTCGTATAATACTTACAGACACAAGTGTCGGAAAGTTGGACTGATTATGAATAAAAGAGGACAGGAAACGAGGAAACATATAAAAAAATGTGCATGTTCTTTATTTGCCGAAAAGGGATTTAAACAAGTAACAATGAAAGATATTTGTGAGGTCACAAAACTAAGCCGAGGTGGTTTATATTGCCATTACGAAAGTACACGCCAAATCTTCCAAGAAATTATTGATGATATGACAGGTCAGCAAGATAATGAAATTGATTTAAAAATAAAACAGAATCAATCGGCTGTAACGATATTAGATGATATTTTATACAAATATGAAAATGAAATGGTTGATAGCCAATCATCATTAAGTGTGGCGATATATGAGTATTTTAGTATTCATGATATTGCGTGTCAAAAGAATAAATTATATGAGCAATATTTAGTATCTGCAAATACATGGAAAAAGCTGATGCAATATGGAACAGATAGGCAGGAGTTTAAGGAGGTAGATATTGCCGCTGTTTTTGATTTGATTGTATTTTCTTATCAAGGGGTAAGGATGTATAGTAAGCTGATGCCTATTGACAAAGAAATCCCTTCCAGAATCATAAAAGAAATCAAAAAAATTTTAGTAAGGAGTGATTGCGATGGCAACAATTTTTAATCATTTTTATGAGAATAAAAACGCATTTCTGAATCCTTGTGATGTCATAGAAAAGATTTCTGGTTTTCCAGAGGTATGCATCACTACATTTTCAGAAAGCATTATAAAAGATTATGTGGAAAACAATACGACGAAAGTAATTGCAAATTTGTATTCTGCCAATGGAACAATACCTGTATATGAAATAAAATATGCGGATAAAAAGATGGGGCTATTCCTTTCTAGGGTAGGAGCACCTGCTTGTGTAGCTGGTTTAGAGGAAATTATAGCTCTAGGGGCAAAGAAAGTTATACTGTTCGGGTGTTGTGGTATATTAAATCAATCTGTTGCAGATGGCAAAATAATTGTCCCATCGTCAGCTGTTCGGGATGAGGGAACAAGTTATCATTACTGTTCGGGAAGTGAAGAAATAAGTGCAGAGGATTCTTCGACCAATATAGCAGTACGGTGTTTACAGCTGCACGGGATTCCATATGTGGTAGGAAAAGTCTGGACAACGGATGCAATTTACAGAGAAACACCAGAAATTATTGAAGAACGCAAAAAACAGGGGTGTATTGCAGTTGAAATGGAATGTTCAGCATCTTTAGCTGTTGCAAAATTTAGAAATATACCGATTATTCAGTTCTTTTATGGGGCGGACAACCTAGATTCTGATAAATGGGAAATAAGGGATTTAACAGATTATGGTTTGAGTTTTAGTGATAAGTATATGACAATAGCTTTGGAATGTGGGATTACTTTTTAAGGAAATGAGAGGTATTTATGGAAAAGGCGAATTGGTTGTATTGTCCTATCTGCCATAATAAAACAAGATTAAAAATGAGAAAAGATACAGAACTGAAAAATTTCCCATTATATTGTCCTAAGTGTAAAAATGAAAGTTTAATAAATGTAAGACAAAATACTGTTACACTTATAAAAGAGCCAGACGCAAAGACGCAGAGCCGATGAACGTGTGAGAAAACTCACAAATCATCGACTCTGTTTTTATACTCCGCAATTTTTTACAATTCAAATTTTAGGCTTATTGATATGATGTAGGCAGGCAAGGACATTGCCAAATAAATTTGAAAGGAAGTGCTAAAAATGGATTATAAAAATCTGTTTGAAAAATTTGATGGAGGAGGTAAGCTGCTTTTGCCAGATGCAGAGATTTCATTTGCTGTGATTCCGTGGTCTAAGCATCCTGCTTCCCCGGGTGTGGAGCTAAAGCATATTATCACATCCGAAAAGACAGACGGACAATTCAGTTACCATCTTGTGAAGATTGCTCCTAATAAAAAAATTGGCAATCACATTCACGAGAAGCAACTGGAAACACATGAGGTAATCTCTGGTGTGGGAGTATGTGTAAACGATGGTGTTAAGTTACCTTATGAAGTAGGCGTAATATCTATTTTCCCCGTAGGAGTACCGCATGAGGTCATTGCAGGAGATGATGGACTTTATCTGTTTGTAAAGTTTATGCCTGCCCTTTGTTAATCAAATTCCTTTGGTTAAATAGTTCCAGAGGATGATTTATGTGTCAATGGCGGCAAGCCTACATATTTCTCAAATTGTTTTATGAAGTGGCTTTGGTCGCAGAAACCCGTGGTCAAAGCTACTTCGGTTATTGTGTCGGCTTCATGGATTAGGCGTTGTGCTTTGCGGATACGGTTCTGGATTTGGAACTGGTGCGGCGTAAGCCCGACCTCTGCCTTGAAGCTTCTGATAAAGTGGTATTTGCTGAGGAAAGCGTTTTGTGCCATTTCCTCGACAGAAAGTTTGCATTCTGGGTATAATTCCAACTGCCTTTTTAAGTCGTGGATATATGGGTTATGGTCTTTAAGATGCCAGTCGGGAGAATTTGCAATTTCATCCAGACAGTTTAATAGCTGTAATATTTGGTATTGGTTGATTTTTCCCATATTCATAGCCTGCATCAGAAGAAGCCCGATATGTTTTTGTATGGTGGCAACTTCTACGTCATTTATAGCATTCTTATCAATGCACAGGCTAAGCAGGGTATAACTGTTATGTGCTGAAATGCTATGCGGTACATATGGGAATACAGCAAATGTTTCATTTTGCTTATAAACCCTTGTTTCCTTATTTGTGGTAAGGACAACGGAGCCATCCAGTATGATACCGATTGTCAGCACGGAAACATGATTATGTAGTGGGTAGGATATAGTTGAGTTCTTGCAGAAAATCAGCTCAATACCTGTTTGAGCATGATATAAGTAACGTATATTATTTGCCATCATAAATGTTCCTTTTTGTGTTGGTCATATTTTTGATGCAATCCTGTCAGTACGGTATCAAGAGCAGTGGATAAAGCTGCCCTGACTTCATCTGGTCTGCTTAACGCATATCGTAACTGTAAGGTCGTATATCCGTGAAGAACGCCTGTCAGTAAATTTAATATTTCATCAATATTTGTTGGATTAAAATTGCATGAAAGGGCAAGCGTTTTTAAAAGGGAAAGATAATTATCAAATATTTTTCCTGTTTCTTCAGTGCCATGCCAAGTTGCCCACTGTATTGTTTCGTAAATTCCAGGATGTTCAATCATGTAGTCAAGGTATGTAATGCCTACGCTTTTTACTGCATCGTCTCCAATTTTACCGATAGCTGCCTGCATCATTCGCTCATTCATGGTTTTCATGCCATTATGGGCGATTTCCCTAAGCAGGGATTCAAGGCTGTCTATGTGGTTATATAATGATGGAGTGCGGATATTAAGGCTTTCAGCAACGACTTTTAAAGAAACATTGTTTAAACCGTTTTTGTCTGCTATATCCGCAGCAGTTTGTATAACATCAGCTTTTGTTGTTTTCATAAGGCTACCTCTCACAACGATATTTTTTATTATTTTAGCTAATATAATTAGCAAAGTCAATAATAATATTAGAATTTTTGTCATTAGTTATTGACAATCGGATTGTTATCGAATAAAATACTAATATTATTAGTTAAAATACTATTTATAGTAACATTGTAGGAGGTGAGGAAAAATATGAAACAGATAAAAAAAGAACTTGAAATAAATGAAATACCCGCTGTTCTTTGGGGTGTTCCATCAAGAAAACTTTATTTTTATGTACACGGTCAGGGAGGATGTAAAGAGGAAGTAGCCGTATTTGCGGATGTGGTTTGTAATTTGGGTTGGCAGGTTCTTAGTGTGGATTTGCCGAAACATGGGCAGCGGATAAATGGAACGGTGGAATTTGAGCCGTGGAGCGTTGTGCCAGAGTTATCTGGGATTATGGATTTCGTTAAAGACAGATGGAAGCATATTTCTTTATATGCGAGCAGTATCGGTGCATGGTTCAGCATGTTAAGTTTTGGAAATTAGCCATTAAAAAACTGTTTATTTGTTTCTCCTGTTCTGGATATGAAAGAACTTATGTTAAAGATGATGGGATGGGCGGGCGTATCACAAGCTCAGTTAGAAAAACAGCGTCTGATTCCAACAGACTTCGGGCAGACGCTTTCATGGGAATATTGGAATTATGTGTTAGAGCATCCAATCAGGCAATGGGATTTTCCGACTAAAATATTATATGGAGAAAATGATAATCTGATTGACCGTTGCCTTGTAGAACAGTTTACGCAAAAATTTAGCTGTAATCTTACTGTTGCTGAGAATTGTGAGCATTGGTTTCACACCGAGCATCAGTTGAACGTCATGCGGGATTGGGTTAGAAAAGAAATAGGCTGTAAAAAGGTAATTTCACAGGAAAGGTAAGTATCATTATGATAAGAACAGAATGGATACTCTGCCCTGTTTGTCGAAATAAAACCCGTGATAAAATTAGGGATGATACAGTTTTAAAGAATTATCCTCTCTATTGTCCGAAGTGCAAGCAGGAAACATTGATTGAAGCAAAAAATTTACAAATAGCAGTCATCAAAGAGCCAGACACTTTAGATGCAGAGCCGATGAACGTGTGACCTCACAGATCATCGGCTCTTTTTATTTTTGAAGTAGTGGCGGTAAAAACTGCATAACAGCTTTTTCGTTTAAGATTTCAAAATAGCCATTTTTGTATATAAATAAGCCTGCATCTTCACATTTTTTTATGGCTCTATTGACGCTCCTAATCGGGGTATTGGCTTCTAAAGAAATTTGTTGTTTAGTAAGTAGATGAAGTCGGTTACCATATGCGTGAATGGCAATTCGCCTTAAAACTCGCTCCTGTACATTCATAAGTGATATTTCCTCTATCCGCATACTGTTTGTTGCGAGTTTTTCAGCCAAAATGGAAATAAGGACAGAAACCGCTTTAAAGTCGCTTTTTAGCCATTCAATGTAATCACTTTTGTGTAACATTAAGACTTTGCAAGTTGTAATGGCGATTATGCTCACAGGTTTTAATCCTTGATAAAATGGCTCTACTTCTCCGAATACACTATCAGGCGTATAGGTATAAATCGTTGCTATTGAGCCTTGAAGATTCTGTATATATGCTTCGGCAAAACCTTCACATAGAAAATAAACATAATTATTTTCATTATCTGCTAACAATATTGAACTGCCGGAATCATATTGACGCTCCAATAGCCTTGATTTTATGTTGTTAGGCATACATGAGAATAGAGTGGTTTTCATTGGCGTATCCTTTCTGGTTGGGTCAACTGACCTTTATATAGAGAATAGCAATATGATATACTGCTGTCAAGACAATCTGGTTAAGGGAGGATTTTATGATTAAGCCTAAAGCATTAAAATATGGAGATACTGTTGCAATCGTTTCACTTTCTTCAGGGATGGGCGGAGATGATATGTTTTATTATCGGTATTTACTGGGTAAAGAGAGATTGGAAAAGATATTCGGATTAAAGGTAATTACGATGCCAAATGCACTCAAAGGAAGTGAATTTCTAAAAAATCATCCAGAAAAAAGAGCGGAGGACTTAATGCAGGCTTTTCAAGACCCTAAAATAAAGGGGATTATCTGCATGATTGGCGGAGATGACAGTATCCGTTTGTTGCCCTATATCAACTATGATACTATCCGAAAAAATCCTAAAATCTTTATGGGGTATTCAGATTCGACGATCAATCATTTTATGATGTATAAAGCAGGATTAGTGTCTTTTTACGGTCCGTGCGTATTAGTAGAGTTTGCAGAGAATAAACAAATGCACGAATATACAATAGACAGTATAAGAAGAACTTTATTTCATGTTTCGCAAAGCATAGATATTGCACCAAGTCCCAAATGGACGTCTGAATTTTTAGATTGGTCGAACATGAAAAATCAAAATGTGCGGCGGAAAATGCAGCATGACAATCATGGCTTTGAGGTATTGCAAGGCACAGGAATCGCAACAGGGGAACTAATAGGGGGTTGTTTGGGCGTTTTTAAAATGATTATTGGGACAGAGCTATGGCTAGAACTGTCAGAATGGGAGGGGAAAATACTTTTTTTAGAAACGGGGGAGGATTACCCTGTTCCAAATGAAGTCTGTTATTTTTTAAGAAATCTAGCTGCTCAAGGAATCATAGACAAGTTGAATGGAATTATAGTAGGAAAACCGCTAGATGAGCGTTATTATGATGAGTATAAACAAATATATAAAACAGTGATTTGTAACGAAGCTAATCAGCCGAATCTTCCTATTCTGTATAATGTTAATTTTGGTCATACATCACCTGTCAGCATTTTGCCCTATGGTGTAATGGCACAGATAGATTGCAGTCAAAAAAAGCTGACTGTTATTGAAAGCCCTATAGAACGTGATTTGCGTTCTCGCTCCGTTGTGCAAATTACTCATTAGAAGCAATCCTGCGGATGCTGAATGCCCTTGAGCATAATCCGCAGGCAAATATTGAACAGGTGCTGAACACGCCGAAAGAGGACACCGATATTATTTCCGTTTGCGACAGGCTGATTGTATCATTGCAGGCAGCCGAAAAAAATGCAGAAAAGATGATAGAGATTCTTACCGATATGAAAAAGAAATTTTCTTAACCCTACATTTTAACACCAACCTTTTTTTCGCTGTTAAGATAAGAGCCACAACAGCAAAAGGAGGATAAGACAGATGAATGAAATCATCAGCGTAAAGCAGCTCTCAAAATCATATGGCGGACTGACTGCCGTGCAGGGGCTGGATTTGTCAGTCACGCAGGGGACGGTTTTCGGGCTGCTTGGAGCGAACGGTGCAGGAAAAAGCACTACGATTGAATGTATGTTAGGCACAAGGAAATTTGATGCAGGCACGGTTTCTATTTTAGGGATGAATCCGCTCCTGCAAAGGAAACGGCTTTTTGAAAATGTCGGCGTCCAATTACAAGAAGCGAATTACCAAGACAAAGTGACGGTTGCTGAATTATGCGAGGTAACGCAGTCACTCTATCGGAACGCCGCAGACTATGGGGAGCTTCTGAAACAATTTGGTATTTTCGATAAAGCAAAAAGCATGGTCAAGGAGCTTTCTGGAGGACAGCGGCAAAAGCTGTTTATTGTTTTAGCTCTGATACCACAGCCTAAAGTTGTTTTTCTGGATGAGCTGACGACAGGGCTTGATGCAAAAGCCAGACGGGAGGTATGGAAAATCTTATCTGACCTCAAAGAAAAAGGAATGACAATTTTTCTGACTTCACATTTTATGGACGAGGTAGTAGCGTTGTGCGACTGGGTCTGCATACTTAAAAAAGGAAAAGCTGTTTTTTATGGAACGGTAGAAGAAGCCATTGCAGGAAGTCCGTATGACAAATTTGAAGATGCGTATTTGTGGTATTCTGATGAGGAGGCAAGCAATAATGAAAACATTTAAAACAATGCTGAAAAATGAGATGAAACTTTCCCTGCGTGATATGAACATGGTAATATTTGCAATCTGCATTCCCCTTGTAGTTTTGATTATACTAGGCGTTATTTATGGTAATAAGCCTGCTTCCCCAGGTGCGGCATACACGTTTCTGGAACAGTCCTTTGGAGCTTTGACAACGATTGCGATTTGTGCAGGCGGTGTTATGGGACTGCCCCTTGTGGTGTCTGATTATCGAAGTAGAAAGATATTGAAGCGTTTTAAAGTTACCCCTGTCAGTCCTGCGATGATTTTAGCGGTGCAGGTTGCGATTTACACAATTTATTCCGTGGCATCGCTTATACTGCTTTATATCGTTTCAGCACTCTTTTTTGGATTTCATATGGGCGGCTCTATGATTGCTTTTCTCGGTAGCTATCTGTTAGTCATGCTGTCGATATTCAGCATCGGCATGATGGTAGGCGGGATTTCCCCGAACTCCCAGACGGCGAGCGTGATAGCAAGCCTGCTTTACTTCCCGATGCTTATTTTTTCTGGAGCAACGCTGCCGTATGAGGTAATGCCAAGTGCATTGCAAAAGGCAGCGGATATTCTGCCATTGACACAGGGGATAAAACTATTGAAAGCTGCTTCATTAGGACTTCCGATAGAAAATGTCTTTGTTCCAATTATTGTTATGGTAGTACTTGCTGCCATTTGTATTGGAGTGTCCCTTCGCTTTTTTAAATGGGAGTAGCAGGTAACGCAGAATGGCTGTTATGCCCTGCCTGCGGAAATAAAACAAGATTAAAAATACGGGAAGATACAGAACTCAAGAATTTTCCACTGTATTGTCCAAAATGTAAGCAGGAAACATTGATAGAAGTAACAAATTTACAAGTAATAGTCATCAAAGAGCCAGACACATTAGATGCAGAGCCGATGAACTTGTGAGAAATCACAGTTTATCGGCTTTGTTTTATATAACCACAGGTAGGACAAGCCCACCGAATAAAAAAAACGATGTTTCGGTGGGCTGATTTGCCATGCTTTGAAATCTCTCCGACTTCGCTTTTTGAAGTTTGGAGGGATTTTTATGCCA
>CAJTFD010000009.1:0-155018 GCA_910575625.1 Clostridia bacterium | reverse complement strand
TATTGCCTGTAAGCAATGACTTCTATTTACATATATCAAATAAAGAATGGGTGGATAACCTGTTAAAAAAATCTATTTCAGTACAAGGGGGCTTTGCACCCAACAAGTAGAAGTCAAATATCTACATATTAGAACTAAAATATCTATAAACCGTAAAGGTATAACAACCTTTGCGGTTTTTCTTTTGTCGATTTTTGCAGGAATACGTCGTAAGGCAGTTTCTGGCGTTGGATGCCGTTCACCGCCTGCCAATCTGGATTTTCAAAAAAATTCAGATTGGAGGTACTTACGGTGAAATACGCACCAAGAAAGGTATATATCAAAGAAAATGGCAGCTACACAGAGTTATCCTATAAGGAATTTTGCAACCGCAGAGAAACGGACAGGGCTTATGCGGACAAGCTCTTTATTCCCGTGCAGGGCTGTCTGATTGAAACGGAACAGGCACATTATATTGAGTTTTATCGTGACAAGGAGCGTTGGCGTTATCTGAAAAAACTCGATGCAGATAACAGCCTGTTATCCTTAGAGGCATTTGAGAGAGATGATGACAATAGTATTGATTTCATTGCTGATGAAGCGGTAAATGTTGCGGAAGCTGTTGTCCATAGGATGATGTTGGACAAGCTGCGTTCTGCCCTTGCCATGTTATCAGAAGATGAGCAAAAGTTGGTAAATGCTATCTTTTTTCAAGAACTGTCAGAAAGAGAATGGTCAAGCATTTCGGGTATTCCGCAAAAGACAATCAATGACCGAAAACGGAGAATATTAGCCAAGCTCAAAAAAATTTTGGAAAAATAAAAAATTTGTTCCGCTCAAGCCCCTCACTTTTTCCTTTGGAAAAGTGAGGGGCTTTTTTACAGGCTTCCCGCAGTTCTTTGACAACCGAATAGTCATTCACCAAATACATTCTCTTTGTGACTGTAATGAGCATAAGCGTGTGCAGCGGTACGCCATGACCTGCCGAAAAAGCAGCAGCGATGAAAGGTGGTGAGCGGATAATTACCGACTCAAAATATCGGGCAGCTCCCGATTTCGCCAAGACCCACAAAGAGGACAATGATACTCCCGTCCAGCCACAGTCCGAGCGGTAATCAGTCCGCCGCAGGCAATGGGGGCGGCTCTGTCAGACCGACAGTTGGGGTGCAACTCCCGTGGCGTCAGTTCGCTGCTGACCGTTTGGTGACTTCCCTTGCGTTGTAACGCATCAGCATTTTCGGGGTGTCGGGGACAAATAGAAAATGCCTTTTATCATAAAGCCAGATGCAGGGCGGTCAATGAAAACAGGGCTTGTTTTATGTTCTCCCGACCTTAAATATTTCCTTGCGTCTGGCTGTTACATAGGCAGGGTATTCCTGCCTAAATCCAGATGGAGGTTATAAAGAATATGGAAAGAACAATCAGGCGTGGCGACATCTACTACGCAGAGCTTAATCCCGTTGTCGGTTCGGAGCAGGGCGGCACACGACCCGTACTTATCATTTCTAACAATATGGGCAACAGGCACAGCCCGACAGTCATTATCGCAGCCATTACGAGCCGAGTGCAGACAAAATTCAAACTGCCGACGCATACCGCAGTAAATGATTTTGAGGGACTTGATAAGGATTCCGTTGTACTGCTTGAGCAAATCCGTACAGTAGATAAGAAAAGGCTGAAACAGTATATGGGAATGATGCCGACTGAAACGATGGCAAGGGTTGATAAGGCTCTTGCCATTAGCATTTCACTTAAAAATGGTTCGGAAAATAATTGTGCGAATTAGTGGAAATGGGAGGATTTGCACATTAGTCAAATGACGGCTGTATCCATATAATTTATGGCATACAGCCGTTTAGCTTTGCGGAGGTATATAGATGGAAAATGTCAAAGAAATTCATAATGCAGAACAGCAAAAGAATAAAACTGACGAAGCGGAAAACTTTGATGTCTTTATAAAAGCTATGGTGCAGGCAGTTGAAAAATACGGAAGATTTGTTTTGCAGGAACTGGATTGTGTTGCGTAGGCTTACGCAACCTTACATACCGCATTTTCCAAAATTATCGGAGGTGTTAGAATGAACAGGGAAGGAAAGAAATGCGTTCTGTATCCAAGAGTAAGTACCGAGATGCAGGTTGACGGATATAGCCTTGAGGGGCAGAAAAATAGTTTGAAACGGTTTGCAGACCGTGAGGAAATGGAAGTTGTCGGCATCTATGAAGATGCAGAAAAATCGGGGAAGTCAATCGAGGGGCGACCCGCATTTAAGAAAATGCTGTCCGACATAAAAAACGGGTTGGAAATAGAGTATATCCTTGTCTATAAACTTTCACGTTTTGGGAGAAATGCGGCAGACATTCTAAATTCATTGGAGTTTGTCCAGTCTTATGGGATAAACCTTATCTGCATAGAGGAGGGGATTGACTCATCCCAGACAAGCGGAAAGCTGCTCATATCTGTCCTGTCAGCGGTTGCAGAGATTGAGAGGGAAAATATCATTGAGCAGACCATGAACGGACGCAGGGAAAAAGCAAGGCAGGGCGGATGGAATGGCGGTTTTGCCCCATATGGGTATTATCTGAAAGACAACCATCTCTTAATAGAGGAAAAAGAAGCCGAAGCAATCCGAATTATATTTGATAAGTTTGGAAATTCAGACATAGGGCTTGGCGGTGTTGCAAAATACCTTAATCTGCAAGGGATAAAGAAGATACCCCGCCAGAATGGAAAGTTAGAAACATGGAGCAGTCATTTAATACGGCAGATATTAGACAACCCTGTTTACTGCGGAAAAATTGCATATGGCAGAAGAACACGGGAAAAAGTCAAAGGAACAAAAAACGAATATAAGCAGGTTCATACCGATGATTTTATTTTAGAGGACGGACAGCATGAGGGAATTGTCAGTGAAGAACTCTGGCAGAAAGTCCATGCAAAACGTCTGGCAACAGGAATCAAGCAGCCGTCAAGAATTGGCAAAGAAAGGTCGCATCTTCTGACGGGTGTTTTGAAATGCCCCCTTTGCGGTAGTTCGATGTATACGAATAAACACGCATGGACAAATAAAGACGGCACATATAAGGAAGTCTACTATTATATATGCGGAAGAAATAAGCAGGAGCGGGGGCGTCATTGTGACTACAAAGCTTCTTTAAGGAAAATAGACATTGAGCCGCTTGTAGTAGAAGCGGTAAGAGAGCTTGTAAGCGATGCCTATTTTGCAAAAGAGATTGAAAAGCGGATTGGAGTGCAGACAGATACAAGCGTGGTAGATAAAGAACTTGCCAATTATGAAAACAAGCTGAAAGAGGTGGATTTGAATAAGGCACGTCTGGAAAATGAGATTGACAATCTTCCTGTCGATGCCCGATTCCGTGAAAGAAAAATCCATGATATGACATTAAGGCTTGATGCTTTGTATGATACGATGGTGGAGTTGGAGGAACGCATTGAAGATGCCAAATTAAGAAAAAGCTCCATTGAGATGGAAGCAATCACGCTTGATAATGTTTACAAAATCATGCAGAACTTTGGAAAGTTATATGCTATAATGAGTGATGAGGAGAAGAAAAACCTTATCACATACCTCATTAAAGAAATTCAGATATATCCGAATGGAGAATCGAAAATGCCGTTGAAGTCGATAGAGTTTAACTTCCCGATTTATATTGACGGCAAGGAAGTAAGGAAAGTTTTGTGGGAAAGGGGTAATACCGTTGAAAGTATCGCCTTGCTTTCTAAACTTAAATCAAATAAGTTGAAGCATATCAATGTGGAATTAGAGATGGATGAACTTGATTTGACGGCGGCGGAGAGTAAAGCAACTTATGAAGAGATTAGGGATTATGTGTTGGAGCATAGTGGATTGAAAGTAAGTAGTTTGTATATCGCACAGGTAAAGCAGAAATGCGGTATTATTGAAAGAGAAAACTATAACCTGCCGAAATCGGAAAATTCTAGACAGCCGAAATGCCCGCCAGAGAAAGAAAAGACGATAAGAGATGCGTTGGAACATTTTCACATGATTTGATGGTAGCCTAAGAATGGTGGCTTTTTTATTTTTTAGAAACGGGGTGTATACAGGATTTCGGTAAAGGTTTCACAGTGACAAATTAGGATTGATCTTTTATTTTATAATTATATTTTCAAATCAGGATTTAGGACAAATGCAGATGTATGTTCATTATTATGAACGAGAGCTTATGAATGAAGGAGATGATCCACCAATTGGTATTGTATTATGTGCAGATAAAAGTGAATCTGTGGTTAAGTATACGTTGCCTGAAAATGAAACACAGATTTTTGCTTCAAAATACAAGTTGTATTTATCAAGCGAGGAAGAATTATTAAGAGAATTAAATCAGGAGTATCAAGCGTTGGAAGCCGGTAAGATGGGGGAGGAGAATATCGGCGGTATGAAAGAAGAATAAATTTTGCATCAGGGTGGTGCAAGATTTACATCAGTTACATTTTGTGGGAAAAGGGATGCACGAACGGTATTAGTACTGTATAAATATTGCCCATATTTCTGTGTTTTTGTGGGGATATGTTCTAATTTGATACTCATACAGAATGTGTGGTGGGGATACAAAGGAATAATATAATATATTTTTAAGCTTAATTCCCCGCAATGTGTAACATCAAATTAAGCAAAAAAATGGATGTTTTGTTGCCCGTAGCGGGGAATTTATTTAAGTACCAGGGGGCAATTTTATGATACCAGAAACGTCTGTAGATTGGAAAGCTTTTGAATATAAATACTCGAATAATCCACAAAGGGCATTTGAGGATCTTTCATACTATTTGTTTTGTTATGAGTTTAATAGGAAAAATGGAATTTTTCGTTATTTTAATCAGCCTCACATAGAAACAATCCCAATTCAAGTGTGCGATAAACTTATTGGTTTTCAGGCAAAATATTATGCAGATAGTGTTCCCATGTCTGGTAAAGAAAAAGATTTAATAGAAGCTGTAGAGGGGGCTGCAAGATCTTATCCTGGAATTACGACATTATATTTTTATATAAGCAGAGAGTTTTCTCCAAGTTCAAAAAAAGATATGGTAGAACCATCTTATAAAATTAATGTAGAAAACATAGCTAAAAATCTTAATATAAGAATTGAGTGGCGCGGACTTAGTAATATTAAAGCGCAGCTTATGCAGGATAGTCGGCTTACTATTTGTAGGAATGTATTTTTTCAAACAGATTCTGCTGTGCAAGCATGTTGTGAAAGTCTTGATAAGCATAAGATAGATTTATTTGAGAATATTAACACAAGAATGAAACCAGATAAGGATAAAAAATATATTTAAAGCAGATGATACAAAGCCGAGGAGAAAAGTGGTAGGATTTTTTGCTCGGATGGTAAAAGCAGAAATCAAAAATATCAGCTACACGAGGAAATCACTTTGCAACAGCGTCCACAATGATATCGAGCATCGGATTGTGCCAACCACAATCCGAATTGTAAAGTTCTTCCAAAATGTGATAGAAGATTATCTACCGATATGTTATAATGCCTGTGTTGTCCAACCTACACCCGGCAACGGGAGGGGGTGTTTGCATGGAGTTATTCTTCACATTTCTTGTGACTGTCGCGGCAGGTGTGGTTTGCCACCTCATCAGCAAATGGCTAGACAGGCACGACAAAGGCAACAAATAGCCTAGTGGACGCTTTGCCACTATAAAAAAAGAAAAGAAGAATCCCTCGACTGTACGCCATTACAGTCGGGGGATTCGTTCTTTGCCTACATGGAATTCTCCACATTTCTTTGCCTAATAGCATTATAGCATATGCAAATTTTAATTGCAAGATACGTTTTTTATAAAAAATCTATCCTTATCTGGTATCAATCAAGTATAGTTTACAAAGAAAATGAGATTGTTTTAGACCATAATATGTTAAATATTGATAGTTTTCTTGTTTCGGATAATCAGATTTTGCTAGTAGATGGGGAAGCGGGTTCTGGAAAATCTGCATTGGTTAAGAGGATAATGGAGAACTTGAGTGATGGTGCTGCATTTCTTGCAAAAGATAAAGACCGCAATGACCCACCATCCGGCGGGAGCGCTGGTGTGGATAGGGCAGCGACCCGTAAGTGCAGCACGACAGACCCGGAGAGTGGCTGGTTTAGGAAAGGGGAGCACAAGCACGTCTCTGCCTATGCCGTGCAGACTGCTTGTGACAGGAACGGATGGGTCATGGGGTACACCGTCCATCCCGGGAATGAGCATGACAGCCGCATTTTTAAATCGTTATATGATAAGATAAAAGGATACGCGCCAGAGATGGTCATCATGGACGCCGGCGATCGCGCATGAGCTGCTCACAGACGGTATCCAGCCGCTGCTGCCTTACAAACGACCGATGACGAGAGACGGATTTTTTAAAAAATATGAGTATGTATATGATGAGTACTACGACTGTTATATCTGCCCGGAGGAGCACATCCTGACATACCGGACAACGACAGGGCGGGGTATAGGGAGTATAAGAGTTGTGGGACCCACTGTGCCCACTGCCCGAGCCTTGGGAGATGCACCCACAGCAAGAGCCATGTCAAGACAGTCACCAGACATGTATGGGAAGAGTATATGGAGATGGTGGAGGACATCCGCCATACCCGCGGGAATAGGGAGATCTATGCCCAGAGGAAGGAGACCATCGAGAGGATCTTCGGGACTGCGAAAGAGCAGCATGGATCCCGTTATACACAATACATAGGAAGGGCACGGATGGAGATGAGAGCCGGGCTCACTTTTGCGTGCATGAACTTAAAGAAGCTGGCGAGGATCCTCGCCAGGAAGGAAAACGGAGGGCTGCCGTTCCAGGATCCTCCACATACTTTTAAGAAGATATGCCTCAAGATAAAAGAGAGGTGTTGGAGTCTGACTCCGGCACCTCTCTTTGTCTACAGTCTGCTGAATCCTGCTCCTTTTAATGGAGCAGGATTCATGTCTTGGTGATCTGGCAGAGCAGCTTGGGATCACACAGTCTGCGGTGTCCCGCCAGCTAAACCTTTTAAAGTTAAATAAGCTGGTGAGGCGGAGGAGGGATGGAAAAATGATCTTTTATACTTTAGTGGATGAACATGTGCAGATTGAGCTAAGGGGATATGAATTGACTTTGCGGCTTGATGAAGCGCAAAAGATCACAGTGGAGAAAGTCCATACCAAAGCGGAAAAAATCATGCCACACAAAAGACAATGGCAGTGGAACATCCGGGAGTCGGTGAACTTGGAAGGGCGAACAGCTACCATGTTCATAATGCAGCGAATGAGATTTCAGAAGGTGCAAAGATTACTTTTGCGCTGGTAGGAAATCAGAACTGTGGAAAGACCACTTTATTCAATCAGCTTACAGGGGCAAACGGCGGCTCTGTCCGGGTAAATGAACTGGAAGAAATTCTTGGCATTCCGGTAGTGCCGATTCCTTGCTTTATCGGGATTATAGCACTCGTATTTGTTATGACGTTTAGCTTTATTGGTGCAGCGCTTTCTGACCTGATGGGTATGGGGATTGATACAGTGATCGCCCTGCTTGACGGGATGCTTGCAAAGGCGCAGGTCAACCCGGTGGTTCATTCTCTTGTGATTGCCTTCGTTTGCTTAAAAGTTAGGGATAAAAAAATATGTGCGATAGGAATAAGTTGGCAGTTGTAGTGAGAGAAGGAGCACAAAGGCCATATAATGGGAAATCGGATAATTGTGCGTCGAATATACAAGATATCGTTGCCCTATTCCCCCAATGGTCTGTTGAAAAGGCGAATGGGCTTTGGTGTGCCGCATTTGTATATCATTGCGTGATATTAGCGGGATCCAAAACTTTCCGGGCAGCCAAAAAACGCAAATTTCCCCTATGTAAAAATTACCAGATCAGATGCTGGAACGATGATGATACTACGCTTTTTTTGTGACCGTGAATGGATGATGGAAGCAAAAAATGCTTTTGACTATATGGATGCAGGAAAGCGTATCTGTGCTGGATGGAAACAGATTTTCTAAAGATACATAGGGGATTGGACTTGGACTGCCTCTGTCAAAGACGATCGATGAACTGCATGGCGGCAATATTAAAGGAGACAGTGTTTTGGAGGAGAACATTACAGAATTGTCGGTTTAGAGAAATATCAGAGTAAGGATTGGGTGTTATACTTCTTTGCTGAAGGAGGGATAACACCCATGACTTTATCAGATCAAAAAAGTAATAGGAGGCATAACATGAATTTGATTGGAAGTGAATGGAATTTCAAAAGCCCAGTCAGTTGTCCGGCGGACAGCCGCAGTGTTGCACAGACGACAGACCGTATCCTGCAGGTGTCAGACGGAGAACTTACTGATCTAGGGAGGTGCGGGGAATGAAAAGTTATTTAAGTCTTGTGTCTGTTTCGGGAAAGGTGCGGAAACGGCAGAACCGCATGACGATTTTCTGTGTTATTATTTCCGTGCTGCTTGTGACTACGATTTTCAGTGTGGCAGATATGTTTATTCGGACACAAAGTGAAGGGCTGCAGCAGAAACATGGAAACTGGCATATCCGGTTGGAAAATATCTCTCAGGACACAGCAGAAGAAATCAGTCGACGTCCGGATGTTGCAGCCATTGGCTGGTCAGAAACATTTAACACAGACGCAGACCAGCCTTACTATATCGGAGAAAAGAAAGCTGCCTTATACGGCGCTGACAGTATTTATCTGGCAGAGCTTGTGAATGCCCTTGAAGAAGGCAGTCTGCCGCAGAGTGACAATGACGTTATGCTTAGTTCCAATGCGCGCCTTGCGTTAGATGTAAAGATTGGTGATCATGTGACGGTGAAGACACCTTCGGGGGATACGGATTTTACGGTATGCGGCTTTGGGTCGGATGACGCGGAATATTATCAGGGGCAGACCTATATGGTTGCTGTATATATGATGCGGGATGCGTATATCTCGATCATGGAGCAGAACCATCTTCCGATCAACCCGAGTTGTTATATTCAATTTCAGGATGTGTCAAAGGCATCCGGTATCACCTCGGAAATCAGGCAGCAGTATGATCTGCCGGAGGAAGATATTTCGGAAAATACAGCAATTATGGGTCTTACCGGGCAAAGCAGCAATGAATCTATGAAGAATATTTACGGAATAGCGGCAATCTTGTTCGTTATAGTATTATTGGCCGGCGTATTGATGATCTCCGGCAGTATGAACAGCAATGTAGCGCAGCGGACAAAATTTTTTGGAATGATGCGCTGTATTGGCGCAAGCCGCCAGCAGATCATTCGGTATGTACGGCTGGAAGCGTTAAACTGGTGCAAAACGGCTGTGCCTGTTGGGTTAATCACAGGTACGGCAATCGAATGGGGGATCTGTGCATTTCTTCGTTATGGGATTGGCGGTGAATTTGCCGCTATGCCGGTATTTGCCTTAAGCCCCGTCGGGCTGCTCAGCGGGGCGATGGTTGGCATTGTAACTGTCCTGCTGGCGGCGCAGTCTCCTGCAAAATGTGCGTCTAAAGTTCCCCCGATGGCAGCGGTTTCCGGAAATTCGGATACGGCGCTTTCGGTACGACATACAACAAAACGGAAGATCAGAAAGGTTGAAAGGACACTGGGTATCCACCATGCAACAGCATCTAAGAAAAACTGGTTTTTATTGACAGCCAGCTTTTCACTCAGTATTATACTGTTTCTCTGTATTTCCGTAGGGTTGGATTTTGCGCATGAGCTGTTTTCCGTAACGCGGTCATGGCAGGCAGATACGGATATTACCCTTACAGGCTATGCAAATGAGCGTGTACTGGCTCAGGGTTTAAGTGATGAAATCAGCGGGATTACCGGTGTAGAGCATGTTTGGGGCAGTTCCTATACAGAGCATGTTCCGGCTGCTTCTTCGCGGCAGGAGATCGATCATGTCAATATAACGTCATACAGCGAGTATATGCTGGACTGTGCAGAGGAGAGTCTTGTACAGGGAAATTTATCGGAAGTGTATGGGGACAGCGGCAAGGCTATGACAGTTTTGAATAAAGATAATCCGATAAAAGTGGGAGACATCATTCAGGTAGCGGGACAGGAGATCGAGGTGGTATGCGGCATATCCAGCGGGCTGTATCCCGGCGAATACAGCATCATCTGCTCACAGGAAACCTTTGCACGGCTGACAGGGGAAGAAAATTACAGTATGATAGGGATACAATTAAGCAGACAGGCTACGGATGAAACGGTAAAACAAATAAACAGTCTTGCGGGAAGCAATGTTATTTTTACGGATGAGCGTCAGCGTAATCAGGAAGATGCCAATACCTGGCTGGCTGTAAAATTTCTGCTGTATAGTTTTATGGCGATCATTGCGATGATTACGCTGTTTAACATCATTAACAGCATTTCTATGAGCGTAACTGCCCGGATAAAGCAGTATGGAGCGATGAGGGCGGTTGGTATGGATGGGGAACAGCTTACCCAGATGATTGCTGCGGAAGCCTTTACTTACGCCGTCTCCGGTCTTATCGTTGGCAGTGGTATAGGGATTGTTCTAAGCCGTTTTTTGTATGTGAAACTGGTTACACGGTATTTTGGGAGCCAGTGGAGCCTGCCGGTCGTTTTGATCGCTATTATTGTTGTATTCGATATAGTTTCTGCTGCGGCAGCAGTATATGCACCTGCTAAACGGATCAAAAATATGTCGATTATAGCAACGATCAATGGATTGTAATATGGATAAATTATAAAAACATCCGTCTGCACCGCTTTGGTCATTATTTCAAAGGTCTTGAGATCCTATTCATATCATAATGAGGTTGTTCCCGCTGACCCCTTACAGGATCTTTATGGAACCCCAGATGCTGATCATCTGAAGACGACCATCCCTCTTTTGCAAGGGGTGGGAACAGAGGTCGATCTCATACAGGACTCCGTTTTTTTGTTGTTTTGTTCCGCTATATGATGTATAATTAAAAAAATCTATGGAATGCCCCGATTGAGATATGGAAAGGGGAATGGTTATGGAATATTTAACAACGGCAGGAGCATCTGAGCAAAGGGGGATCACACCGCGCAGGATCAGCGTTCTATGCGCAGATGGCCAGGCAGAGGCGCGGTCAAAAAAGCAAAGACCTGGCTTATCCCAGCGGATCTTAAGAGGCTTTCGGATGAGAGATCCAAAAAACATGGATCTAAAAACGAGGATTTTATTTTATGAGTGACCAGCAAGGAGATATCAGCATGAAATCTAACTTTGGATTCTTGGACAGCCATTTCCCCGTGCTGGCAAATTTTGGAGAGCTGGCAGAAAAATATCTATACAGTGATCCCAATTCCTGTCTGATAAAGCTGGGGATGATCGGCGAAACGATTGTTAATCTGTGTTTCTCCTATGATAAGATCCCCCTGCCTAGCGATCACACAGCAGTAAATAAGATCGACAGTCTGTTCCGTGAGGGGATGCTCACCCGTGACTTGGCAGACATCCTCCACGCCTTATGCAAGACCCGCAATAAAGCGGTGCACGAAAACTATGCTTCTGTAACAGATGGAAAGGCGTTGCTCCAAATGGCATATGGCCTGTGTGAATGGTTTATGCAGACCTATGGGGACTGGAACTATCAAGATCAGCCCTTTGTTATGCCGTCTGAAACATCCGGACCTATCAGCAGCGATAAGCAGGGAGAACAGACCAAAGAAGAACGGTTGATAGCGGAGGCCGAAAAGGCAGCGGCGGCAGCCCCCGTTGTTCAGAAGGAAACCAGAAAAAAACGATCCAGTGAAGCTGCAAGCCAGAGGATCAGATCCGAGGCAGAGACGCGCTATTTGATAGATGAACAGCTGCGTAAAGTAGGCTGGGAGGCCGATACAGAGCAGCTGCGCTATTCCAAAGGAACACGCCCTGCAAAGGGCCGTTATATTGCGATCGCTGAATGGCCTACAGATTCCGCCGTTGGTAATAGGGGCTATGTCGATTATGCCCTGTTCGTTGATACACAGATGGTAGCCACGATTGAAGCAAAAGCTGTCTATAAGGATATTCCCTCTGTCATTGATCACCAGTGCAAGGATTATTCAAGAAACATCCGCAGCGCCGATAAAGCCTACCAGATCGGAACATGGGGCAGCTACAAAGTGCCGTTCACCTTTGCCACCAATGGCAGACCGTATTTAAAACAATACGATACCAAAAGCGGTATATGGTTTCTGGATTTACGGCAACCTGATAACGATCCCAAGGCTTTGAGAGGCTGGATGAGTCCAATGGGAATGTTAGAGCTGCTTGAAAAGGATATTTCTGCACGGGATCAGGAATTGCGGGAAATGTCCTATGACCTGCTGCGTGACCGAGACGGCCTAAATCTCCGAGAGTATCAGATCAGGGCGATCGAGAAAGCCGAGAAAGCGATCACCGATGGACAAAGCAGCATCCTGCTCGCAATGGCAACAGGTACAGGTAAGACCCGCACCATTTTGGGTATGATCTACCGTTTTCTGAAAACAGGGTTCTTTCGCAGGATCCTTTTTCTTGTGGACAGGACTGCTCTGGGTGACCAAGCATCAGACGTGTTCAAAGAAGTTAAGCTGGAAGATCTGATGACCCTTGATGATATTTATAACATCAAGGGCCTGGAAGATAAGGATATAGACCGCGAGACCCGTATCCAGATCGCTACGGTCCAGAGCATGGTAAAGCGGATCCTGTACAATAACGAAGATACTATGCCCGCCGTGTCTGACTTTGACTTGGTCATCATTGATGAAGCGCATAGAGGTTATATCCTAGATAAAGAGATGGGCGAGGGTGAGATCCTTTACCGTGACCAGATAGATTACCAGAGTAAATACCGCAGTGTAGTGGAATACTTTGACGCTGTGAAGATTGCGCTGACTGCAACGCCAGCACTGCAGACAACAGAAATTTTTGGACAGCCTGTATTCAAATATACATACCGTGAAGCTGTGATCGAAGGGTATTTGGTTGACCATGATGCGCCCCATGAGCTGACCACTAAATTGAGCAAAGAGGGCATCCATTACAAAAAGGGTGATACTGTTGTGCGGTATGATCCAGTGACTGGTGAGATCACAAATTCTGAGCTTCTGGATGACGAATTGAGCTTTGATGTAGGATCCTTCAACCGCCAAGTCATAACGGAGCCGTTCAATCGGGCAGTTCTGGCCGAGATTGCCCGTGATATTGACCCTGAAAGCCCCGAACAGGGTAAGACGCTGATCTATGCCGTCAACGATGACCACGCTGATCTGATCGTGAAAGTCCTAAAGGACATTTATACGGAAAAAGGTGTGGATAATGATAGCATCATGAAGATCACTGGCTCCGTAGGCGGTGGTAATAAGAAACAGGTGCTGGATGCCATTAAACGTTTTAAGAACGAACGCTTCCCAAGCGTTGTTGTTACTGTTGACCTGTTGACTACGGGTATTGACATTCCGGAGATCACAACATTGGTATTCATGCGCCGTGTCAGATCCCGGATCCTATTTGAGCAGATGATGGGCCGTGCCACCCGTCTCTGTCCTGAGATCCATAAGACCCATTTTGAGATCTATGACCCTGTTGGTGTTTATGATTCTCTGGATCCAGTCAACACCATGAAGCCCGTTGCTGCCAATCCTGCCACCACATTTGAGCAGCTTTTGGACGGGCTGGAAGTGTTAGATGATCAAAAGCAGGTGCAGCACCAGATAGAACAGATCATTGCAAAACTGCAGCGGAAAAAGCGGCATATGGACAGCAGGATCAAGGAGCATTTTATCAGCATGACAGGCGGGAAAGACCCCACCCAGTTCATTGCCGATATCCAGCAGTGTAAGCCAGAGGATGCAAAGAAACGTCTGCTTGCCTATGCGGAGTTATTAGGGATGCTGGGGCAGTGCAAGCCCAATGGGGGCCGCCCTGTTGTGATCTCTGACCATGAAGATGAACTGTTGGAACACAGCAGAGGCTATGGGAACGGCAGTAAACCTGAAGATTATCTCGATGCATTTGCAGATTATGTCAGGAGCAACCTGAATGAGATCGCTGCACTGAATATTGTCTGTACAAAGCCAAAAGAACTGACCCGAGAAGGTTTACGATCTCTCCGCTTGACACTGGATAGGGAGGGCTTTACCACCCAGCAGCTCAATACGGCTATTTCTCAAATGACGAACGAGGAGATTGCCGCCGATATTATCAGCTTGATACGCAGATACGCCATCGGTTCTGCTCTGATCTCCCATGAAGCCCGGATCAGGCGGGCAGTGGACAAGCTGAAAAAAGCACATGGATTTTCCAAGCAAGAAATGAACTGGATCGCCAGGATGGAAAAATACCTGATGGAAGAATCTGTCCTGAATGTGACCGTATTTGATGAGGACGGACGATTCAAGGCGCAGGGCGGCTTTGTGAAGATCAACAAAGTGTTTGGCAACAAACTGGAAAGCATTATCTTGGAACTCAATGAGTATTTGTACGATGACGGAGGAAAAATTGCATGATCTACAACCAATACCCATACAGTATTTACGATCCCACCTGTGTGGATCCAACCTATCTGCAACAGATGAAAGAGGCCATAGCGGCCCATTTGATTGAGATCTCAAGGCAAGCCGCGATCGACCAACAGCGGAATGGAGGCAGCTTTTGATGACGACCCAGGAAATTGTTTCTAAGCTTTGGAACCTCTGCAATGTTCTCCGTGATGATGGCATCACATATCACCAATATGTGACGGAGCTGACCTATATCCTGTTCCTGAAAATGGCGAAGGAGACAGGCGCAGAGGGCCAGATACCAGAGGCTTACCGCTGGGACAAGTTGGCTGCAAAGAGCGGCATTGGATTGAAGAAGTTCTATAAGGAGCTGCTGGACCATCTGGGCGAGAACTGCACAGGCCGTGTGCGTGAGATATACCAGGGCGCGACCACCAACATTGACGAGCCAAAAAATCTTGAAAAGATCATTACGACCATTGATGGATTGGACTGGTTTTCTGCCCGTGAGGAAGGGCTTGGCAATCTGTACGAAGGGCTTTTGGAGAAGAACGCCAACGAGAAGAAGTCAGGCGCAGGGCAGTATTTTACTCCGCGTGTGCTGATCGATGTCATGACACGCTTGGTGGAGCCGCAGCCAAAAGAACGCTGCAACGACCCTGCTTGCGGTACATTTGGCTTTATGATCGCAGCCCATCAATACGTTGCGGCTCAGACCGATGATTTCTTTGACCTTGACGCTGATACGGCTGCCTTTGAGCGGACGGAGGCTTTTACAGGTACGGAGCTGGTACACGATACCCACCGTCTCGCCCTGATGAATGCCATGCTGCATGATATCGAGGGAGAGATCACGCTGGGTGATACCCTGTCCAATCTGGGCAAGGGCATGAGGGGCTATGATGTGGTCCTCACAAATCCACCGTTCGGAACCAAGAAGGGCGGCGAACGTGCCACCCGTGACGATCTCACCTACACCACCAGCAACAAGCAGTTGAATTTTCTGCAGCATATTTACCGTAGTCTGAAAGCGGATGGGAAAGCCCGCGCCGCTGTGGTGCTGCCTGATAACGTTCTCTTTGCGGATGGTGAAGGAGAGAAGATCCGTATTGATCTGATGGACAAGTGCGATCTTCATACGGTTCTGCGCTTGCCTACTGGCATTTTCTACGCACAGGGGGTCAAGACCAATGTGCTGTTCTTTATCCGTGGCAAAGAGGACAAGGGCAATACGCAGGAAGTCTGGTTCTATGATCTGCGTACCAATATGCCCTCCTTCGGCAAAACGAACCCACTGAAAACAGAGCATTTTGCAGACTTTGAGGCGGCGTATGGAGCGGCAGACCGTCACGCTGTACAGGATGAGCGATGGAGCGTATTTACCCGTGAGCAGATCGCAGAAAAGGGCAACAGTCTTGACCTTGGTCTGATCCGGGATGATTCTATTGTTGACTATGCCGATCTGCCCGACCCGATCGAGAGCGGTGAGGAGGCTATAGTGCAGCTTGAAGGAGCGGTTGACCTCTTGCAGAGCGTGGTAAATGAGTTGAAGGCACTGCAAGGCTCGGAGGTGTGATATGGCGAGAGGGAAAAAGGCGGCGAGTGCGTTGTCGCCAGAAGAGAAGTTACAACAAGCACTTGTACCAACAGAGGAACAGCCATATCCGATTCCTGAGAATTGGTGTTGGGTCAAACTTGGTAAACTTTACAAAATAAATCCAAAGGTCACTGCTGATGATACTGTTCTAGCGTCATTTGTACCCATGGAGCGGATTGAAGCTGGCATGACAGGTCGATTTACATTTGAAATACGACCATGGGGAAAAGCTAGAAAAAACCATACTCAATTTGCAGATGGAGATGTTGCATTTGCAAAAATCAGTCCTTGCTTTGAAAATCAAAAATCAATGGTGATCCAAGGGCTGACAAATGGTATTGGCGGCGGTACAACAGAGTTGATTATTTTGCGGCAGCCCCTTATGAATCAGAAGTATACTTTTCTGCTTGTCTCAACAGAAGATTTTATATCTCGTGGTAGTGCTACTTATAGTGGGACTGTTGGACAACAGCGAATCAGTATGGATTTTGTAAAAGGGTACTATGTTCCCGTCCCCCCTTTGGCTGAACAACAGCGCATCGTTGACCGCATTGAAAGCCTGTTTGCTAAGCTGGATGAGGCGAAAGAAAAGGCACAGGCGGTTGTGGACGGTTTTGAACTGCGGAAATCCGCGATCCTGCATAAGGCGTTTTCAGGTGAACTGACGGAGCGGTGGAGAAAAGAGCATGGAGTTGAGTTGAAGGGCTGGCAGGAAACAAATATTGATTCTATATCAGATGTTAAGGGCGGAAAACGTGTTCCTAAGGGAATGTCATTAACAACGGATGATACAGGTCATCCATATTTAAAAGCTGGAAATTTAAAGCTGGGGACAGTTTTAGATGAGGGGATCATGTTTGTTCCTGACGATGTTTGGCAGTACATCAAAAATTACACCGTGAATGCGGGCGATGTTTATATTACTAATGTTGGGGCTTGTATAGGTGATTGTGGTATAATTCCTGATAAATACGATGGTGCAAATCTCACGGAAAACGCTGTAAAAATGACTAACTTGAAATGTAATAGCCAATTCTTAGCATGGTATTTGTCATCTAATGGTGTTCAACAAAGAATAAAAAATTTAATTGCTTCTGCGACATTAGGGAAATTGTCTATCACAAATATTAAGACGATACCTATATCGCTTCCGACAAGCGAAGAACAAAGAGAGATTGTTTTTATCCTGGACAAGCTTTTTAGAAAAGAGCAACAAGCCCAATCCGCCGCCAAAGCTGTCCTATCCCAGATCGACACCATGAAAAAAGCGATTTTAGCTCGAGCGTTTTGCGGTGGACTGGGGACGAATGATCCTGCGGAGGAATGGGCGGGAGCGTTGGTGAAAGCAGTATTATAAGGGCATCTGGGTGTAAAGAGAAAAAACTGAAATGACTATGAGAAGTATATATGGAAAGATTTGCAAGATAGAGTATTTTGATGAGGGATCAGTTACTGATCATTATGATGTTTTTTGTTGTACTTATTTTGCGAGTAGATTATCCAAGCTGACTTTGTATGTAGGTGGTTTTATTTTGAGCGCTTACATTTTTATATGGATATCTCATGTTCATTTCAAGGCTAAAAATTTATATGTGCGAAATAAGTTACGGATAACTCAGGATAAAGGGTTATCCCTTTTTATTGTTTGAAAGTACGATCATTTTAAGCTGCTGTCAAATGAAATATAGAAAGAAGGAGTCGGTATAGGAACAGCTTTTGCAGGCAGCGATCCGGCAGAGTAGATTTTTTTACATATTTTTACAGATTTTAGAAATGATCATTGAACCAAGATATCTTTGGTGTTAAAATAAATAATGAAATAACCATCATTTTACATCTGACTGTGAAAAGAGGTCGGAGGTATCTTAAAAAGGAGGATAGGGAGATGGATAGGAAAAGGGTGGTATCCCTGACCTTGCTGTTCTTGCTGCTCATGCAGATCTTCACCGTACCCCTTGCCGCGACGCCTGTTTCAGCGGCGGCAAAGAGTGGGCTGCAGAAAGCAAATGGCAAGATCTGCTACTACGATGCAAAAGGCAGGAAGGTCAGGAACACGTGGAAAACGGTCCAGAAAAACCGTTACTACTTCGGCAAAGACGGCGCGGCCTATAAAGGTTATAAGAAGGTCGGCGCGGACAGGTATTATTTTGACAGTGACTGCCGGATGGTCAAGGACAAGACTGTGAAGATCAAGGGGAAGAAATATTATTTCCTGAAGAACGGCAAAGCGGCGAAGACAGCCGTGCGGCTCAGCAACAAGAAGGTTTGGAAGGTCACTGCAGGCGGAAGGCTTTTGAAGGATATCACTGCTGATGCAAAGATCGGCAAAAATTTCGACACATTCATACAAAAAGCCGGGAAGCCGAAGAAGAGCCAGACCACGCCCAGTTGTAACGGCCCGGGCCGGGATGGGATCTATACATATGACAATTTCCAGATCTATACATATGAAGAGAGCGGTGTGCGCAAGATCATAGATTTAGGTGATTGGATCTAGGAGGAAAAACAGATGAGGATAAGAAAAAGTTTGAGAGCAAGAGGGGTGGCGCTGGCGCTGGCGCTGACGTTGGCGGCCGGTGCACCGGCCGCATATGTGGCGCTGACCCCGGTGGAAGTATCGGCGAAAGCTGTGAAAAAAGGGTTAAAGCAGGAAAACGGCAAGTTTTATTTCTATGTAAAAGGAAAGAAAGTCAAGAACTCCTGGCAGACCGTCAAAGGGAAGAGATATTATTTCAAGGGCAATGGGGCGGCTGCCATCGGCTGGACGAAGATCCAGAACAAGGCTTATTATTTCAACACCAAAGGCGTCATGGCCAAAAATAAGACCGTGGACAAGGTGAGATTGAACAGCAAAGGGCAGGCATCCCTGACACAGCGGGTGCAGATGCTGCTCCTGGTACAGAACGTAACGGGCACGGGGGCGAACAGCGCCCAGGCTAAGGAGAAAAGATTGAGAGCATGCTACGATCACATGGTCAATAAATGCAGTTACAGACCCAGGGAGACCCCATCAGGCAAGCCCTCCAAATGGGAAGTGAAATACGCCTATGAAATGCTGAGAGATAAAGGGGGCAATTGTTACAGCTATGCCGCCGGGTTTGCCATGCTGGCGAGAGGATGCGGCTATGATGCGAAATTGGTCGTAGGGTCTATCCAGAAACCTGGTGAGGGACTGATCGCACATGCATGGGTGGAGATCGGAGGAAAAGTCTACGATCCCCAGACACAGCAGACCCTCCAAAAGAACAGTGGGTTGAAAGTGGATCTGTACGGCAAGTCGTACGGGGATACCGGCGAAGTGAAGTATGCACAGCAGTAGGGCTGAGCGGTCATGGTATTTAGCAGCGTAGTTTTTTTGTTTGCATTTTTGCCGGTGGTGTTCCTGGTGTACAGGCTCTTGCCGACGCTTAAGTGGAAGAACCTCTTCCTGGTGGCGGCGAGCCTTGTGTTTTACGCCTACGGCGAACCGGTGTATGTGCTCTTGATGTTATTTTCTTCAGCGATGAACTATGCGCTGGGGCTTTTTGCGGCGGAGGACGGCAGGTGGCGTAAGGCCGCCCTGTCCCTGGCCGTTGTCCTGAACTTGAGTTTCCTGTGTGTGTTCAAGTATACAGGGTTTATCTTAGAAAATGTGAATGCTCTTTTAGACATATCTCTGCCGCTCCCGGCTATCGTCATGCCCATCGGGATCTCTTTCTTTACTTTTCAGGCGTTATCGTATGTGATCGATGTGTACCGGGGGGATGTGCGGCCTCAGAAGGATTACGGGAAAGTGCTGTTGTACATATCCTTTTTCCCGCAGCTGATCGCGGGGCCGATCGTGAAATACCACGACATCGAACGGGAGATCGAGGAGCGGCAGCAGACCAGCGAGGGCGTGGCCCGGGGCATACGCCGTTTTATCATCGGGCTGTCGAAGAAGGTGCTGGTCTCAAATACCATGGGCCTGGCGGCGGACTACGTATTCGGCCTGCCGGCTGCGGGGCTCAACATAGCCAGCGCGTGGATCGGGGCCCTTTCCTATGCCCTGCAGATCTATTATGATTTCAGCGGTTACAGCGACATGGCGATCGGGTTGGGGGAGATGTTTGGTTTCCACTTTCGGGAAAATTTCCAGTATCCCTATTACGGGGACAGTGTGCAGGATTTCTGGCGCAGATGGCACATATCCCTGTCCACCTGGTTCAAGGAGTATCTGTACATCCCGCTGGGCGGCAACCGCAAAGGCAAGGTGCGCACGTATATCAATAAGATCATCGTGTTCTTCTGCACGGGCCTCTGGCATGGAGCCCAGTGGACATTCGTGCTCTGGGGTCTGATACACGGGGCATTCCTGATCCTGGAGGATACGATCCTGCCTGTGAAAAAATGCCGGGTCCGTTGGCTGCGGCAGTTTTACACGGTCCTGGTGGCTGTGCTGGCCTTCGTGATCTTCCGGGCGGAGGATATGGGCCAGGCGGGGTTGATGTTCGGCATGATGTTTACGGGCTTAGGGATGACGCCGGAGAATGTGAGCAACTGTATGAGTATTTTGGACCCGCTGTACCTGGCCACCCTCGCGGCAGCCCTGATCGGGGCCATGCCTGTGAAAAGATGGCTGGAAGAAAAAGAAGCTGCCTGGATGCAGGCCGGTTCGTATGTGGTGAGCGTGGCATTGCTGCTGCTCTGCATATGCAGGCTCGCGGCGGACGCCTATAACCCGTTTATCTATTTCAGGTTCTGATCAGGAGGGGGAGATGGAGAAAAAGACAGAGAAGAAGACAGGTCTTCGGGTCTATTGCGTGTTGTTTTTTGTCCTGTTGTGGATCCCTCTGCTGGGGATGTTTTTTTACCGGGACCGGGAAGTGAACAAGAAGGCGGCTGAGGCATCGTTTCCGCAGGCGCGGATGGCGGACGGTTCCTGGAATGTGGAGTTTTTGCCGCAGCTGGGGGATTATTTTGCGGATCATTTTGCGCTGCGCTGGGAGATCATCGAGGCGGATTCCTGGATAAAGGGAAAAGTCTTCGGCATGTCCGGGGATGACGGTGTGATCCAGGGGCGGGACGGGTATTATTTTTATACGGAATCTCTGGATGACTATCTGGGAAAAACCTCCATGGATGAACGGGAGCTGTACGGGACGGCCCGGGTGCTGGCCCTGATCCAGGAGTATGTGGAAGATCAGGGCGGCTCGTTTGTGTTCACGGTGGCTCCGAATAAGAGCACGCTGTATCCCCAATATATGCCCTATTATCATAGGAAGATACAGGAGGAGGGGAACCTGGAACGCATCGTGGAGCAGCTGGAGAGGGCCGGTGTGGCTTACGTGGATCTGAAAAATGCGTTTGATCAGGAGGAGGAAGTGCTCTATCATCGTCTGGACTCCCATTGGAATAACAAAGGGGCTGCGCTGGCGATGAGCACGATCCTGGATGCCCTGGGGCGGGAGCATACGGAGTATGGAAAGATCCCCTATGAGATCCGGCGCGACTTTGACGGGGATCTCTACGACATGGTCTTCCCGCTGGGACATGGGAAGGACGAGAATGTCTACTATGAAAAAGAGGATGCCTTTTCCTACGGGGAAGGTTTTAAGGATACTGAGGATGTGCAGATCCAGACCACAAATCCAGACAGAGAGGGCGGTGTAGTCATGTTCCGGGATTCTTTCGGCAATTCTCTCACGCCCTTTGTGGCGGAGGAATACGGCCGGGGGTATTTTGACCGGACGGTGCCCTATCCGGTGGATGCGCTCACCAAGGAGGATGCGGATGCACTGATCTTCGAGATCGTGGAGCGGCATCTGGATATCCTGGCCAAAGAGGCGCCGCGGATGCCCGCGCCCGTGCGGGATTACCAGGAATGGGGCCAGGAGGAGATAGCCGGTGTGACTATGGAAGTGGAGGATGCGGATCCGTACACGAAGGTGACGGGGGCGATCCCCGGGGAGGATCTGGATGTGGATTCGGAAATTTATATCCGCTGTGTGTCCACGGAGGAGACCGTGGTCTATGAGGCCGCGCCGTTAAATGAAGATCCGCAGGAGCCGGGGATGTATGGCTATGGCCTGTATATCCCGGGGGAAGGACTGGAGCCGGGGACGTATATCATGGAGACGCTCTATAAGAAGGAGGGCGCATGGGTGACATCCGGGTATCTCCAGTCGATCACAATATGATATAGTTGGAAAAGTGCGGCCGTATGAACGCCAGGAGGGACTGGCGGATTTGCCATGAAAAGCTGTGAGAGCTTTGGCAAAGGCATTGGGCGTAGGGATCGAGGAGTTGGGATAATGGATCCAGTGCGCGTTGGGCTGTAGCGTTTTTGATGTTAAAATGTTTTTTTATCTGTAAGAGGGAGGAGAAGATATGAAGAAGAAAGCTGTAGTCTGGCTGACAGCCGCGGCGATCGTGCTGACGGTGAGCGGCTGCGGAGGCAATGACAAGGAGGCGGCGAAAGCCACAGCCACACCGACGGCCACGGAGACACCGGCGGAAGAGACGGGGGCGGCGGATAAAACGGTCTCCGAGGATGAGACGGACGAGGCTTCCGAGGAAAAAGCTGCGAAAAAAGAGAAGAAGAAACAGAAGGAGAAACAGAAGAAGAAAAAGAAAGCGGCAGAGACCACAGTAGCCGCGGCGGCAGAGGAAGCGGCAATAGAAGAAGCGGAAATAGAAGAAGCGCGTGCCAAAGCTGAAGCGGAGGCCCAGGCGGAAGCCGCTGAGGAGGCAGCCAGAGCCGAGGAAGCGGCCCGTGCCGAGGAAGCAGCCAGGATAGCCGCCGAACAGGAGGCACAGCGCATTGCGGCGGAACAACAGGCCGCAGAACAGGCGATCACAGACCAGGATATCCCCCAGGAGCCGACTGCGCCTACGGCAGCAGAGGTGAAAGCGAACGCGCAGGGATACGTGGGGAGGACACAGGATGAACTGATCGGGGCGATCGGAGCGCCGTCTAATGAGGCGAGTGCACCTGGCTGCAATGGCCCAGGGTCGTACGATGTGACATTGACGTACAACTGTTCAGATGGTGAAGTGAAGGTCTATGTCTATCAGTTTGCAGACGGTTCCACAGAAGTAGTGGATGTATTCTGATCAAATATCAAGGAGGGGGATTACATGATAAAAAAATGGAGCATACTTACAGTTCTATGGACTGCAATATGCCTGGCGGCGCCGACCGCGGTCCTGGCAGGCGGGCAGACGGCTCCCGGCGGGATCATTTTACAGGAGGAGACCGGGGACATTGGCGGGGAGGAGACGGAAGACAAGTCTTATCAGGCCACGGAGGCGGGGACCAACGCCCAGGGCCAGAAGATCATCCTCGATCCGCTCTGGGAGTACAATGAGGCCGGCAGGGGGTACCGTCTCGTAAAGAGCAAAGACCCGCAGGGCACGCCCACGTATTACACACTGTCCGACGGCGTCCTGCAGTTGGGGCGCACCGCCGGATATTACTATGCGTTTGACGCCAAGGGCGATATGGTCACCGGCAGCAGGAGCATAAACGGGATACGGTACTATTTTACCCCCAGGGAGAAAGCGGCAAGGACGGACGCGGCGGTCGCTGCGGACGGCACCACGATCGGGATGGCCGTGAGGAGCTGCTGGGTGAAAGTGGATAAGAGCTGGTATTATTTTAACAACGCGGGTCAGAGGGCCGTGGGCAAGACCGGCCTGCAGAAGATCAGCGACGCTTACTATCATCTCAACAGCGGGGGAGTCCCCTCCACCGACAAATGGGTAAAGAAGAGCGACGGGGCCTGGTGGTATTTTGGCAAGAACGGGAAATACAACAGTGCGAAGACAGGTTCTCAGAAGATCGGGAACGACCACTATTATCTCAAAAAGAACGGGATCCCATATAAAAAATGCTTCAGAACGGTCAACAAGAGGAGATATTATTACAAAGCGTCAGGCAAACGCGCGTCCTACACCGGCTGGAAGACGGTCAACGAGAAAAAATATTATTTTAACAATAAACACTACGTGGTGGTAAAATCCGGCTGGCAGACCATCAGCGGCAAGCGTTACTATTTCGGCCCGAAGGGCAAGATGTATGCAAAAAAATGGGCGTCCATCGGAGGAAAGCGTTATTATTTCAAAAAGAACGGCCAGATGGCCGCTGGCTGGACTAAGGTGGACAAGACCTATTATTATTTCACCGGCGCAGGGACCCTTGACCGCAGTACGATCGCAAAACAGGGAAAAGATTACTATTTTGTCACACCCCAGGGAACGCGGGGGGCGAATATCTTAAACGGCGTGGGCGTGACGGCGGCTATGAGCAGCGGCGCGAAGCTCCAGACCTGTTTTAACTATGTGATAAGGAACTGCAGATATGCGGGCGGCACGGTGTGGCCGCCGCAGGGATGGGAACCGTACCACGCGTACAAGATGCTCACCATACGGCGGGGGAACTGCTATGATTTTGCAGCAGCCTTCTGTTATCTGGCAAAAGCTGTGGGCTATGAGGGGATGATTTGTATCCGCGGGCAGTGCGCGTCCGCCAGCGGAGGGCTCACGCCTCATTCCTGGTGTGAGTACGGCGGGCGGGTCTTTGACCCTGAGATCTCGTATGCGAATGGTTATTATCTCTTTAACGTGTCCTATGGAAGTCTTCCATTTGCATATGTGCGATAAAAAATAATATAAAAACTGCTGTGCGGAAAGGTTGGACACTTTTTTGCACAGCAGTTTTATTTTTGTATAAGGAAATGATGGGTGGCGCGTGGGTACAGATCTTGATATACTGTATACGGGATGACCGGATGCTCTTTGACACAGACTGGAATGTCGTTTAGGAACTGTTAATAAATAACTTTTAAATAGTGCGCCGGATTTTTCTTTGAGAGTGCCGGTTAAAGATCAGGCGCATAGCGGGCTATGTAACTGATCTTTGACCGGGGCTATCGGAGAAAAAGACAAGCAATATTAAAAGTTATTTTTGAACAGTTCCTTATATAGAGATGATCGAGAGACGCGGACAGGTTTATAAAAAATAGGAGGTGGAACCGGACGAGACCGATCTTATGATGTTAAAAGGGATAGAAGAAGATCCCGACTGCCGGGAATCTGTTTCCGCCGAAGGAGCCGTGCGTGAGCCGGGCCTGTAGGATCCTTATTTCTATATTTTCCCGACTAATCCCTTGTATTTTCTCAGACTTAATAGTATGATTATTTTATGTAAATTGAGAAAGTATACGAAAGGGGGATCAAAAGGATATGAAGATCTATGATATTTCCAGAGAACTTTTTTCAGCCCAGGTCTACCCCGGCGACCCGGTGCCGTCCATGGAACTGCTCCGGTCTCTGAAGAAGCCGGACCCGGATCCATTCCAACTCTCCAGACTCACAATGGGCAGTCACAGCGGGACGCACTTGGACGCGCCGCGGCATTTTCACAGAAACGGCCTGGATGTATCACAGGTGGATCTGCACCGTTGTGTAGGTCTTTGTAAAGTGGTACAGGGAAAAGAGAAGATTTCCCCGAAGGAGATAGAAGGGTTTTTAGAAGACGGTACGAAGCGGCTGCTGATCAAGGGGGAAGGCAATGTGATCTCGCGGGAATGCGCCCGGGCGGCGGTGCGCTGCGGCCTGTACTGCCTGGGCGTGGAAGGGGTCGACGTGGGAGGCGCGGGAGATACGCGGGAAGTCCACCTGGAGCTTCTGAGCGCGCAGGTGGTCATCCTGGAGTCGCTGGACTTAAGCCAGGTGGCCTGCGGGGAATATTTCCTGGCGGCGCAGCCTTTGAAAGCACGCGGACTGGACGGTTCGCCCATCCGTGCCATTTTACTGGAGGGTATGAGATGAAACAGTTGGTATTGGCGGAGAAGCCCTCGGTGGCGCGGGACATCGCCCGGGTGCTGAAATGCCAGAAGAAGTTAAACGGCGCTATCGAGGGGAAAGACTATGTGGTGACCTGGGCCTTGGGCCATCTGGTCACGCTGGCCGACCCGGAAGGGTATGATAAGAAATACAAGGAATGGAAGATGGAAGACCTGCCCATGCTCCCGAAGAAGATGGAACTGGTGGTCATCAAGCAGACGGCCAAGCAGTATCAGGCTGTAAGATCCCAACTCTTCCGCGGCGATGTGGGAGGGGTCATCATCGCCACGGACGCGGGACGTGAGGGAGAGCTGGTGGCGCGGTGGATCCTGGAGCGGTCCGGGTGCCGCAAGCCGGTGAAGCGTCTGTGGATCTCCTCGGTGACGGACAAGGCCATCCGGGAGGGATTTGCCCATCTCAAAGACGGCAGGGCGTATCAGGATCTGTACGCTGCGGCCGTCTGCCGGGCCCAGGCCGACTGGCTGGTGGGCATCAACGCTACCCGCGCCCTCACCTGCAAATACAATGCCCAGCTCTCCTGCGGGCGGGTCCAGACGCCCACATTGGCCATGATCGCCAAGCGGGAGGAGGAGATCCGGAAGTTCCGTCCCCAGGAATACTATGGAGTGACCGTCCAGGCGGGCGGCATCAGCTGGACCTGGCAGGATGAGAAGAGCAAGGGCAGCCGTACGTTCTCCAAGGAGAAGGCGGAGGAGATCCAGAAAGCCGTCACAGGCCAGAGCCTGAAAGTCGTGTCCGCAGAGAAGAAGGCGAAGAAGACATTCGCCCCGGGTCTGTACGACCTTACGGAATTGCAGCGGGACGCCAACAGACGGTTCGGCTACTCGGCAAAAGAGACTCTGAACATCATGCAGCGGCTCTACGAGAACCACAAAGTCCTGACCTACCCCCGCACCGATTCCAGGTACATCGGCAAGGACGTGGTGGGGACGTTAAAGGAACGGCTGAAAGCGGTCAGCATCGGCCCGTACCGGAACCTGGCAGGCCCCCTGTCCATGAAGCCGCTGAAGACAAACGCATCCTTCGTGGACGACAGCAAGGTCAGCGACCACCACGCGATCATCCCCACGGAGCAGTTTGTCCAGCTGGATCACATGACGGCGGAGGAGCGTAAGATCTACGACCTGGTGGTGCGCCGGTTCCTGAGCGTCCTTTATCCGCCTTTCGAGTATCAGCAGAGTACGCTGGTGGCAAAATGCGGCGGCTGCGCTTTTACAGCCCGGGGAAAAGAGGTGACCAGCGCCGGGTGGAAAGCGGTCTACGACAACCAGACGGCGGATCAGGACGCGGACGGCGAGCAGGATGGGCCGGATGAACCGGCCGAACAGAACCTGCCCCCGATGGAGAAGGGTAAAGTCCTAAAAGCCGAGGCCGTGCGGATCACCACCGGCAAGACAAAGCCCCCGGCCTATTTTAATGAAGCCACACTGTTATCCGCCATGGAAAATCCCGTAAAATATATGGAATCCAAGGACGCAAAGGCCAGAAAGACACTGGGAGAGACCGGCGGTCTGGGGACAGTGGCCACCCGGGCGGACATCATTGAGAAGCTGTTCAACTCATTTATGATGGAAAAGAGAGGCCAGGAGATCCACCTTACGTCCAAAGCCAGGCAGCTCCTGGAGCTGGTGCCGGAGGATCTGAAGAAGCCGGAGCTCACGGCGGACTGGGAGATGCGTCTGGGGAGCATCGCCAAGGGAGGCCTGAAGAAAGAAAAGTTCATGGGGGATATCCGCGGCTACACCCAGGAGCTGATCGGAGAGATCCGGGCCGGGGAGGGCACATTCCGCCACGACAATCTGACCAACACCAAATGTCCTGTCTGCGGCAAACGGATGCTGGCGGTCAACGGCAAGAACGCCCGCCTGCTGGTCTGCCAGGACCGCTCCTGCGGCCATAGGGAGACGGTGGCGCGCCTGTCAAATGCCCGCTGCCCGAATTGCCACAAGAAGATGGAGCTGATCAAAAAAGGCGACGAGGAGATGTTCGTATGTGCCTGTGGGCGCAAGGAAAAACTCTCCGCCTTCAAGGCGCGCCGGGAAAAAGAGGGTGCGGGTGTGACCAAGAAAGACGTGCAGCGATACCTGGGAAAACAGAAAAACGAGCCGGTAAATACATCCTTTGCCGATGCTCTTTCAAAGATCGATCTGTAAATTGCCGCCGGATAGGAGACATGTATCCAGGGTTGACAATGCACCCGCCAGATCTTTATGCGAGGGATGCGTCCGATCGAGTGATCGATCGATGCCGGGCGCATGAAGGTTTAAGTTGTAACTTTAGGGAGAATCGACTATAATCAGAACAGATGAGGATCTGGTCAGGGGGCGGTCATATGGTGTCACAGGAAGAATTTTTGGAAATGCTGGAGAAGATCGCGGACGAGATGCCGCGGG
Organism: Clostridia bacterium; assembly: GCA_910575625.1. Classification (GTDB taxonomy): domain Bacteria; phylum Bacillota; class Clostridia; order Lachnospirales; family Lachnospiraceae; genus MGBC164599. Next base: position 126,758 of record CAJTFD010000009.1, on the reverse strand, counting down.
AATTTTTTCAGGAACTCAACAGCGGCATCCTGCTCATGCCGGAGGCGAAGATACACCCGGATAGTGACCCCCGGAAGCTCTTATGGATCATGGGGGAATACAGGATAAGTCCCACGCTGGGACGTTCGATCTGTATCTATTACGGCTCTTTTGAAAAACTGCACGGGGATCTGGATAAAGAGGCACTGCAAAAAAAAGTCCGCCACACGGTCATCCACGAGTTCCGTCATCATCTGGAATCCCTGGCCGGGGAGAACGGACTGGCCGTGGAGGACGCCCGGCAGATGGCCAGGTACAGGCAGGGAGACTACTTAATCTGACTTAGGAGGGAACAAGACACATGAAGTTATATGAAAAAGGCGTATATCTGGTCGATGGACAGAAGATCACCGAGGATCCGGGCCAGGACATCTCAAGAGAGGAAGCGGCCAGGAACACCATCGCCTATGGGATCTTGGAGGCGCACAACACATCGGATTCCATGGAGCGGCTGCAGATCAGGTTCGACAAGCTCACATCCCACGACATCACCTTCGTGGGGATCATCCAGACAGCCAGGGCTTCCGGACTGGAGAAATTCCCGGTCCCCTATGTGCTGACCAACTGCCACAATTCCCTGTGCGCGGTGGGCGGGACGATCAACGAGGACGATCACATGTTCGGACTGACCTGTGCAAAAAGGTACGGTGGTGTCTATGTGCCCCCTCACCAGGCGGTCATCCATCAGTATGCCCGGGAGATGCTGGCGGTCAGCGGCGGGATGATCCTGGGCTCGGACAGCCACACCCGCTACGGGGCGCTGGGCGCCATGGCCATGGGCGAGGGCGGGCCGGAACTGGTGAAGCAGCTCCTGGAGCAGACGTATGATATCCCCATGCCGGAAGTGGTGGGTGTCTATCTGAAAGGCGAGCCGATTCCCGGCGTGGGGCCCCAGGACGTGGCTCTGGCGATCATCGGGGAAGTCTTTGACAGCGGTTATGTGAAGAATAAGGTCATGGAGTTCGTCGGCCCCGGCGTGTCGAACCTCTCAGCAGATTTCCGCATCGGCGTGGACGTGATGACGACGGAGACCACCTGTCTGTCTTCCATCTGGAGGACCGATGAGAAGATCCGGGAGTTTTACGAGATCCACGGGCGCAGCGGGGAGTATAGGGAACTCTCTCCCGGGCCGGTCGCCTACTACGACGGGATGATCGAGATCGACTTAAGTGAGATCCGTCCGATGATCGCGATGCCGTTCCACCCCAGCAACACCTATACGATCGAGGAGGTGAACGCCAACTTAAAAGACGTGCTGGCAGATGTGGAAAAGCGGGCGCAGGTCAGCCTGGACGGCCAGGTGGAATTTTCTTTACAGGATAAAGTCGTCGGCGGGCGGCTCTATGTGGAGCAGGGGATCATCGCCGGGTGCGCCGGAGGCGGGTATGAAAATATCTGCGATGCCGCGGACATCCTGCGGGGGGCGAGCATCGGTGCGGATAAATTTACATTGAGCGTGTATCCGGCCAGCACCCCGATCTACACGGAACTGGCGAGAAACGGAGTCCTGGCGGACCTGATGCGCACAGGGGCCGTGGTGAAGACGGCTTTCTGCGGGCCGTGTTTCGGAGCCGGGGACACACCGTCCAACAATGGCCTGAGTATCCGCCACTCCACCCGGAACTTCCCCAATCGGGAGGGATCCAAGATCCAGAACGGTCAGATCTCCTCAGTGGCCCTGATGGATGCCCGCTCCATAGCGGCCACAGCGGCCAGCAAGGGCTTCCTGACCCCGGCCACAGAGTACACCGGCACATACAGCAGGCCCAAGTATTTCTTTGACAAGACGATCTATGAGAACCGGGTATTTGACAGCAAGGGCCAGGCGGATCCGTCCACCGAGATCCAGTTTGGGCCGAACATCAAGGACTGGCCCTCCATGGCCGCCCTGCCGCAGCACCTGATCTTGAAGGTGGTATCCGAGATCCACGACCCGGTGACCACGACGGATGAGCTGATCCCCTCCGGGGAGACATCCTCCTATCGTTCCAATCCGCTGGGACTGGCAGAATTTACCCTGTCGCGGAAAGACCCGGCTTATGTGGGACGGGCCAAAGAGGTGCAAAAAGCCGAGGATGCAATCCGCCAGGGCGGGGAGCCCACAGAGGCGCTTCCGGAGCTGAAAGCTGTGTTAGAGGTCATCCAGAAAGACTATCCGCAGGTAAAAGCGGCAGACAGTGAGAGCCTGGGTGTGGGGAGCACGATCTTTGCCGAAAAGCCGGGAGATGGTTCGGCTCGGGAACAGGCGGCCTCCTGTCAGAAAGTCCTGGGCGGCTGGGCGAATATCGCCCGGGAGTATGCGACGAAACGTTACCGCTCTAATCTGATCAACTGGGGGATGCTGCCCCTGCTGATCGGGGAGGGGGAGCTGCCGTTTGCGAACGGGGATTACCTGTTCCTGCCGGATGTGCGCCGCGCAGTCGCAGAGAATGCGGACAGCATCCAGGTATTTTGCGTAGGTGAGGGCTTGACACCCTTCACAGTGGCTCTGGGGGATCTGACAGATGATGAGCGTGAGATCATCCTCCAGGGCTGCCTGATCAATTACAACAGGAGAGCATGATGAGCATAGGATAAACAGGAGTGGCGATGAGAGTACGGGCATTGGCGAAGATCAATCTGGGCCTGGATGTGCTCAGAAAACGAGAAGACGGGTATCACGAAGTGCGTATGGTCATGCAGACCATACAGATGTACGATGTGATCAACCTCTATAAGACCTCCAGGCCAGGGATCTGGCTGCGGACAAACCTCCCTTATATACCCACGGATGAGCGCAACCTTGTCTACAAAGCGGCGGAACTTCTGATGAGGGAGTTCCATATCCGGGGTGGGCTGCGGATCGACCTGCAGAAATTCATCCCGGTGTCCGCAGGTCTAGCCGGAGGGAGCTCCGATGCGGCCGCAACTCTTGTGGCGGTCAACCGGATGTTCCACCTGCACCTTTCAAAAAAAGAGTTGATGAAGAGAGGGCTTTCCATCGGTGCGGATGTGCCCTACTGTGTGATGCGGGGGACAGCCCTGGCGGAGGGGATCGGAGAAAAGCTCACGCCCCTGCCGCCGGCCCCGGGCTGTTTCGTGCTGGTGGGCAAACCGGCGGTGAACGTATCCACCAAACAGGCATATGAGTCCCTGCATCTGGAGAAGATCGCGCGCCATCCTGATATCCACAGCCTGGTACAGGGGATCCAGGCACAAGACCTGGCGGCGATGATCCCTCATATGGAGAACGTGTTTGAGCCGGGGATCACGCGGGAGGATCCTGTGATCGGACAGATCAGGGAACTGATGTTGGAGAAAGGCGCTTTACATGCCATGATGAGCGGGAGCGGCCCGACGGTGTTCGGCCTTTTTGATTCCTGGGCGGCCATCCAGAGAGCAGCAAATGCACTGCGTGAGAGCCAGATGGCCCGTACCGTTTTCGCGACCCGCTTTTTTAATAATAAGGGGAAAAGATAGATGAAAAACCGTTTTTCCATGGAGATGGATGAGTATCTGCCGCTTCGGGATGCGGTCTACAAAACACTCCGGCAGGCGATCCTGCGGGGCGAGCTGAAACCTGGGGAGCGTCTGATGGAGATCGCCCTGGCAGAGGAGCTGGGCGTCAGCCGGACACCCATCCGGGATGCGATACGGAAATTGGAACAGGACGGGCTCGTGCGGATGATCCACAGGAAAGGGGCGCAGGTAGCGAATATCACAGAGAAAGACCTGACAGACGTGCTGGAAGTCCGTATCGGACTGGAGCGCATGGCTATCGACAAGGCCTGCCAGATGATCGGACGTGAGCAATTGGATCTGCTGGAGCAGGCGGCGAAAGGTTTTGAGGAGGCCATACAGGGCGGCGACCTGACGGAGATGGCCGAGGCCGATAAGAATTTCCACGAGATCATATACAGCGTTTCCGGGAATAAATGTCTGATCGAGATGCAGGCGAACCTCCGGGAACAGGTCTATCGCTACCGCATGGAATATCTGAAAGAGGAGAATGTCCGCAAGATACTGGTGGAAGAGCACGGGCAGATAGTGGATGCGATCCGGGAACGCGATGCCGAGAAGGCAAAAAATATCATTTACAGACATATCGAGAACCAGCGCGTGGGGATCATACGGAGTATCCGCGTGGGGTGAGAGCGGTGGATGTGGATGTTTAAAGAGTGATCGGATGGGGCGTGGGAAGGTTGTCCGATACGGATCGCATGATCGAGATAAATAGGTTTGGTGCAAAAACAGATGGCCGGTCATCCTTTTGGTGGTAAAAAGGGGACCGGCCATCTGTCATTTATCCCAAAAGGTGCAGCAGACCCTCCATAAATCTCTCTGTCATCCATGGGACTGCAGCTGCGCTGTCCTCCGGTATCTCGCCATCGTCGGATCTTGGCATACCGGCCATCTCGAGGAGCTGCCGTCCGACCTGCCAAGCCTCCCCTGGCGTCAACAATCCCCACCCGATCTGATCTAGGAGATGGGCATACAGGGAAGTGCAGGTCACTAAGTTATCCATGGTCTTTAGCCTATCCGATCGGTCCTCAAATGCATATCTGGGCAGCTCTCCCTTTTTCTTATAGGCGTCCCAAAGGGCATCTGCAGTAACGCCAAACCGATCCATGCGCCGGAGGACATCGTGCTGGGATCGGGGGTTCAAGCCGGTCTGGAGGAACAGGGCCTCCTTGACTGCCTTCATCACGGTCCTGCCGATGTATTCCCCCAGCTTGCTGTGATGTCCGGCATCCGTCAGCGTCCTCCCGGAAGTGGGATTGCAGACGGCGATGATGCCGTCCGTGCCGGAGCCTGTCGCCAGGCCGTTGGAAGCGCGGCTGGCGGCCATCAGCTCCTGGATGGCTGCGGTTTTTGCCTCGGCGCAGGAGGCGAGGGCTTTCACCAGGACGCCGTCTGAGAGATCCGCGTCGATGTGTAAAAGGATATTGATCGTTCCGGGTTTTTCTGTGTAGGAGGCGGGGTCCCCGATCCGACATCCGTTGTTCTCGATGCCGCCAGTCACGACGGCGGTCACGGAAAAATCTTCGTGGGTCATGGTCTGGATAGACACGTTGTCCATGCTGGCCGCAGTGCAGAAGCCGGTACACATGTCCGGATCCAGACCAAGGTCATCCCGTGCGACCACGTCCAGGTGCTCCTGGTAGGTATCAGCCCGCATCGCAAATTGCATCCCGGGTCCGGGATTCCCGTCGTTGTTGAATACGGCCGCCAGATCCGTCCGGCATCCGCCGTTGTTGAGGCCGGTGCTCAGTACTTTGCGGGGGCCGCTAAAGGTGAGGACGAGGGATTTTTTATAACGGTGCAGCTCGTCGCCGCACGCCAGTTGACAGATCTTCATCTTATTCCTCATTTTTATCCAGGTATTCTTTCTGTTTCAGGATTTCCAGGAATGCGCTGTTTGTCTCGATGTATGTGATATCTTTTGCTCTTTCCAGGAGCTGGATCTGTTTTGCGAGTTTGCCGTCGGTGTAGTCGTGGCTCAGCGCGTTCCGGTGGATATAGAGTTCGCCCCGGGTCTGATCCAGGCCGTGCAGGTTCATGATGTTGCTCTCGCCGAAGGGCACACCGGCGACAAGGATGATATCCGCGTTTTCCATAAACTCCAGGTTCTCGGCCTGTTTTTCCTCGGTCACGGGGGTGAAGGGTTCGATGTCCACACAGGGGATCTTCAGTTCCTGGCAGATGTTCCAGTCTTCACTCAGTTTATTGAGCACGCCGGCTGAGAGTGTGTAGCCTTTTGCGTCCAGTTCCTCCAACAAGTGTACGGCTTCCGTCGCGCCGCAGATCACATGGATGTGGCAGGGGGCGGTGATCTTCTCCTCCGGCATGACGCGGATGGGGATGATCTCCGGTTTGTGGAACAGGGGGCTTTCCCGGATCATCAGTTTCATCTTGTACAGAGATTCCATGTTCTGGCGGTTGATCACTTCCCGGGGTGTGCCGTCTGCAGTGACAACGCCTTCCTGGAGCATGATCATCCGCTGGCAGAACCGGGAGGCCATGTTGATGTCGTGGAGCACCGCCAGGACAGTCATGTGTTCTTCGCGATTTAATCTTGTGATCAGTTCCATCACCTCGATCTGGTGATGGACGTCCAGGGCGGAGGTGGGCTCATCCAGGAGGATGATCCGCGGCTTCTGGGCGATGGCCCGTGCCAGGATGACCCGCTGCCGCTCGCCGCCGCTGAGTTCGTTGTAGAGACGGTCGCGGAAGACGGCCGTGTTGGTCATCCGCATGGCCTCTTCCACAATGTCCCGGTCTGTCTGGCTTTCTTTTTTGCGAAAGCTCAGGTAGGGGTTCCGGCCCATCATCACGATATCCTCCACGGTGAAATCGTATTCCACATGGTAGGATTGGGGGACGACGGCCACCATCTGTGCCCGCTCCCGGCTTTTTAAAGATGTATTTTCTCTGCCGCAGATCATGATCTTGCCGCGCTTGAGCGGAAGGAGACCGGAAACACATTTGATCAGTGTGGATTTTCCAGTGCCGTTGGATCCGATCAGGCCGGCGAAATCCCCCTCCCGGATGGCCAGGGTCACGTCTTTTAGGATCTGGCGGTCTCCGTATCCGGCGGCGATCTGGTGAAATTCCAGTATATTTTCCTTCATCTAGAGTCCGCCTCCTCTCTTCATCCGCCGGAGCAGATAGATGAAAAAGGGTCCGCCGCACAGGGAGGTGATGATGCCCACCGGGATTTCCCACACGGCCATGCTCCGCGCGGCCGTATCGCAGATGATCAAAAAGGTGCCGCCAAAGAGCAGGGACAGGGGCATCAAGACCCGGTGTTTCGGTCCGGTGATCATGCGCACCACATGGGGGACCACAAGCCCGACAAAACCGATGATCCCTGTGACGGAGATCACGGCGGCGGTGATGACCGTGGAAGCGAAGAGGACTCTCTTTTTCAGGGATTCCACATTTACGCCCAGCTGGATCGCGGTCTCCTCGCCGGTGAGCATGATATCCAGTTCCCGGCAGGTGGTCAAGAGCAGCGCGATACCCAGGAGGCTGTAGGGCAGCACTGTGATGATCTGGCCCCAGCCCTTGCCGTTTAAGCTGCCCATGGTCCAGAACATGATCTGGTCCATGCTCTGTTTGTTGAGGATCATGATGATCGACATGGTGGCGGATAGTGTCTGGCTCACAGCGATACCAGATAATAGCAGGATGGCTACGGGGACTTTTTTCCCGATTTTTGAGATATTATAGACCAGTGTGATCGTCAGGAAGGCTCCGACAAATGCCAGGAGTGTGGTCCCGAAGTGGAGGACGATGCCGATAGCGGCCCCCAGAGCCGCGCCGGAGGATACGCCCAGGACAAAGGGATCTGCCATGGGATTCTTGAAGATCCCCTGGAAACCCGCGCCGCATACGGCCAGGGAGGCGCCGGCGAGAAAGCCCAGCACCACCCGGGGGAGGCGGACGCTGCGTATGATCGTGATGCTGCCGTCGGTGATCCCCTCCATGTCCACATCCAGGTGCAGGAATTCGTGGAGCAGGATCCGGTTCGCGTCCCTAAAAGGTATGGAGGCGATCCCGGTCACTGTGCACACGTACATGATCGCGAGGCAGGCCAGGATGGAGAGGGGGATCGCCCATTTTCTGTCTATTTTCCCATCTGTTTTATTTTTCATAGATCTGTTCGGCTAAAAGTTCCATCCCCTCCACGACACGGGGACCGGGCCGCTGGATCATATCGGCCTCGTTGGAGAGGGCTTCGTAGTAGGTGATCTTGTCGTTTTTGATGCAGTCCAGGTCATTCAGACCGGATGTCTCTTTGAGTTCCTCCGCTGTGGTGTACAGGGAGATGTAGACGTCCGGATCTTTCTCGATGATCGATTCCACGGAGAGCTGCGGGTACGCCTCGCCGGGATCGGCGGCGATGTTGGTCGCACCGATCTTGTCCAGCATGTCGGCGAGCAGGGAGCCGGGGCCGGCGCTGTAATAGGAACCGATGTCTACAAATACGGATCGTGTACCTTTTTTATCGGCGATGTCCGTTTGCAGATCTTCCAGATCGGCGTTCATGGAATCCACCAATGCCTGGGCGTTCTCATTCAGGTTCAGGATCTTTCCGGCCTGCAAGATCGCATCCAGCACGCTCTCCACGCTGTTGGCGGAGAAGACCACCACCTTCGCACCGGCGGCCTCCACTTGCTCCCGGATGCTGTCGTCCATGTAATCCGAGGCGAAGATCACATCCGGTTCCATGGAGATGATCAGTTCGGTGTTCGGGGATGTGTATGTGCCGATCGACGGGACGTCGGCCGCCTCCGCCGGGTAGGAACAGTAGTCGGTCCGTCCCTTTATCATCGTACCGGCATCCAGGGCGAACAGGATCTCCGTGTTGGCGGGGGACAGGGAGATCACGCGCTCCGGCTCGGCTTCGATCGTCACCTCATCGCCCAGGCCGTCCGTGACCGTGAGCGGGTAAACGGTCCCGTTCTGCCTGCCGGTCCCTTCTGTGGCTGAGCCTTTATTTTCGGCATCTTTTGTGTCTTTAGTATCGGTGCTCTCATCTTGGGCGGTCTCTTTTTCAGCGGCCGCTGTGGTTTCCTGTGGGGAAGAGCTGCCTTTTTGTGTTCCTCCGCATCCGGTCAGGGCGGTCACGGAGAGCGTTAAGACAGCTGTCAGTAGGAATTTCATCCATTTTTTTTGCATCATCCATCGTGGGAATTGTAGAAAAATATATCCTGTGTATATGTATCAGTTATTTTCCCGCAGTTCCTCCTCCTTTCTGTGTTTACGCAAAAAACCACTCCTGAACTTTGATAAAGCTGCGGAGTGGCATTCCATGTTCATTCTTCAACTGTAAAATATTTTTTTTGAAAGATCCAAAGGTCATTATCATCGGCCGAACATTGCTTCCATCTCGCGTTCTCTTTTGCGGGCCAGCAGGTCTTCTTTGAAAACGTACGACCGGACGGCGGATTCTTTGTGGTCATTCATATTGACAAAACGGCATCCGTAGCCCATCATCGTGCCTGGGACGTAATTGCCCCGTCCGGTGTAGGGCTGCTTGCGCAGGACTTCGCATTCCAGGCGCATCGGTTCAGCCGTCCGCCGGAACAGGAACGAGAATCGCTCCCCCTCATCAAAGAGCGTCTCCGATATGAAAAAGATACCGCCTGCACTGATATCCTGGATCGTACCGTTCACGTTCATCTTCTCGCCGGTCGTACTGTTGAAGGCTTGTATGGAGATCGGGATGATCTGGCGGATCTTCAGGTCGTTCCGCCTCTGGACGACGCTCTCCTCCTCGCCTAAGATGCACTGCGCGGTGAGGCGTTCGGAACGGAGTTTATAATCATGCAATTTGCATTTATAGGTGACCAGGCCTTTTTTGTCATCATAAAAAACGATGTTCACGTTCTCCCAGGCGCCGTTTTGGATCTCCTCGGGAAAGACCAGGGTGATCGTATCGCTGATCATTTCAACTTGTACATCACAGATGTAGGTTTTTTCCAAACCATATATACTTGCTTTTCTCCATTTGTTAATCTGGGGCACGGGTGCACAACCTCCTTCTCATACATCACACATACTCTATACACAACTATACCATTAATGTGTACCCGGGCGCAAGAGGGAAAGGGGATATTCTTCCATACAGATGCGGCGGTCCCGGTCGTAGTCCCACAGGTTTAGGATCTGGCCGTCATCGTGGAGGCACCAGGGGTGGCGTTGTTCTGGGACGACGATCTTGTATCCGCGGCGGCGGAATTCAAAGCTCTGGGATACGTCGTAGAAATTCCAGCCGTGGAGGAGGTCTGTGCGCCAGGGGATGTCGTAGGCGGTGGCCATCAGGAGGCCGTCGATGGAATCTACGTAAGAGAGACCGTGCTCTAAACTGTAACGGTAATCGTGATAGTCACAGGGCGGCATATCCCTGTGATATAAGTTTCCGGTGAGTTTTTCGCTCCACATCATGTGATCGGAGGGAAAAACAGGACTTCCCACCATGCCGGCCATGCCGATCTGAGGGGAAGACTGGAAGATCTCGATCAAACTGTCCAGAAAATATGGATATACGATAAAGACATCCTGGTGCATATAGATCTTGTATCTGGCATCGCTCGCCTCCATAGCGGCTTGGTATCCTTCTGTCATGGAGGGGGCGTCCGCGATGGTCAGAAGGTCGGTGGAAAATCCATCCGGGACGTGCAGCTGCTGCAGATACAGCAGGCATTCCTGCAGATAAATCTCCTGGTTATAACAGATGATAAAACAGATCTTTTTGTCATTTAGGTCCATGATGGGGCGGCCTCCTGTCGTATCAGAGAGATAGATGTCCGAGCGCTTGCTGGTATACATATTCCGGATCGGCGAAAGTTTCACATTCAGTGATCTTGCGGAGGGCACAGACGGATATGCGGCCGCTCTTTAAAACGGCGGATGCCTCTTCCAGGGCTTCTTCTGGCAGCGGCAGTTCCAGCCTGCGCAGTAAGAATGTGATGTATATGTATTTCTGTATCAGGCCGTCAAAAGAGTCCACATTTTCCAGAAAAAGGGATCTTGTTCCGGGGAGTATCTCCTCGGCAGCAGTGATCTCGCATATGATCCGCAGTCTGCGCATATCAGCATCTAATAGGTGCAGATAGTATCTGTCCACTGGGAAACAGGATAGGATCTGCGGGATGTAGGAGGTGTCCTGGTGTTTTAACATCTGCTCGGCCAGATGGACCGCTCGTTCTTTTTGCTGGAAGAACTGTGGGCGGATCTCGGCTAATATATTTAAGAAGGAGGTTGCGTTTGTCTGTTTATCCATGGCTTGGTGTCTGCCCTGTCTGTCATAAAGGGATCATTTCGTGTTGTTTCAGTATCTCGACGATCGTCTCTGTTGTGTCGTTTAAATGGTGTATATCACGCCGGATATCTCTTCCTAGATTTTGGACATCTAACTGTAGGTCATCCAGTTTTCTGGCTGTGACGTTCTGCTTGTATTCAAGGATGTTCAGACGGTTGTCCATGCTATCCAGGCGTTCATCCATCTTATCCAGACGTGTGTCGATACTGTCGAACCTGCTTAATATCAACGAAAACATCTCTCTTGTCTCGTTATCCATATGTTCACCTCCGTTTCTTAAGTCTATTGAATCTTGTAAGCAAGTATGCTATATTAAATTGTAGATATAGTAGCACATTGGCGTGTATTTTTCAAGGTTTTAAGGATTACAGTATCTATGGGGTGGTATGTCAGTGGACGAGGCACTGCTGCAGGTATGCGAGCTTGAGATGATCACAGATCAGAGATGTATAAAGAATGATATCCTACATTATAGCATGGGGCAGGAGATATGTAAAGATGGAAAATTTGATATATTATGAAGACTGTGGGCGGGCGTGTTGTATTTATGGATAACTTTTCGGATAGGCGGAGGATGAACGGCGGGAGGTGACAGGATCTGATGGGAACGATAGCTTTGGTCATGATCGTGAAGGATGAGGAGCGCTGTCTGAAACGCTGCCTGGACAGCGTGCGGGGACTGGTGGACCGGATGATCGTGGTCGATACAGGGTCGCAGGATGGGACGCGGGAGATCGCCTGCAGGGCAGGGGCGGAGGTCTATGATCATACTTGGAAAAATGATTTTGCAGAGGCGAGGAACTATGCGCTCTCTCTTTCGGATGCGGATTGGAATCTGATCCTGGATGCGGATGAGTATATCACAGAGGGGACACGCGGGGACATGGATATGTTTTTGAGGGCGGGGGACTGCCTGGGGGATGTCTATATCTATAACCGTTATCAGGAAGACGGGGAGGAGTCCTGTGTCCGGTTTTGCGCCAGCCGTATACTGCCCAGAGGTGTTTATTTTAAAGGGAAGATCCATGAGCAGCCGGATACGGACCTGCCGTCTGTTTTGGTGCCCTTGAAAGTGGAACATGACGGATATATGCAGACTGGGGTCAAGGAAAAGAGGAACCTGCCCTATCTGTTGGCAGAACTTGAAGAGCGGCCAGGGGATCCATATCTGCTCTATAAGATCGCGGGTTCGTATCAGACGCTGGGCGACGAGGAGAGGGCACTGGGGTTTTTCAGGATATTTTATAAGGAAGTTTCTCCGCAGGAGGCTTATCGGGCGAAAGGGGTGGTGGGCTTTTTGTACAGTCTTATGGAATGCGGGCAGTTTGAGGAGGCCCTGGAGTTTGTGGAGAAAGAAGCGGAGCGCCTGGATGGGTATGCGTCGTATCATTTTTTCTGCGGGGTTTTTTATATGAAGTTAATTTTAACGGATACAGTCCGATATATAGGATATCTGCCGAAAATCGAGCGGTCCTACCTGCGCTGCCTTAAGATCGGGGCGGAGGTGCGGGATGAGGAGGATATAGGTGCGGGGTCTTATAAGGCGGCTTATAACCTGGGGACTTGGTATGAGGTGAGTGGGGATATGGTAAAAGCTGAAATGTATTACCAACAGGCGGCTGAAATGGGGTATTGGAAGGCACAGGAGAGGCTGGAGGCTGTGGAGGGGACACATTTTACAGTATAGGGGATAACGAAGGGAAAGGCGGTCTATGTTGTCAAAAGAGAACCGTGGATATAAAGACAGTGTATTTGTTGACCTATTTTACAGTGATGAGACTGCAAAAGGGAATCTATTGAGCCTGTATAATGCGTTGCATGATACGGACTTAACAGACGAGGGTTTGATAAAGAAGGTGCGGATCGAGGATATCCTGTATAAAAATTTTAACAATGACATATCATGCCGTGTGGGCGACGGAGTGTTCGTTTTTGGGGAACACCAGAGTACCGTCAATCCCAATATCCCTGTGAGGTATGCCATGTACGCGGGCAGGGCCTATGAACAGGTGCTGGACAAACGGGACAGGTATCGGACACGTCTGGTAAAGATACCGGCACCGGAGTTCTACGTATTTTATAATGGAAGAGAGGAGTATCCGGTACAGCAGGATCTGTCGTTATCAGATGCGTTTATGAGTTTACCCGGCCCGAATACGATGGGATTAAAAGTGACAGTCATAAACATCAATATTGATAAAGGACATGAGATATTGGACAAATGTAGGGTGTTGAAAGAATATAGTCAGTTCATCGATACAGTGAGGTCCTATGCGGATGAAGCGGATCCGATAAAAAGGGCGGTGGGGGAATGCATAGAAAGGGGTATACTGGCAAGGTACCTGGAGCGGAAAGGCAGTGAGGTGAGGAATATGCTGGTCGCTGAGTATAGCTATGAAGAAGATATACGGGTAAAACAAGAGGAAGCTGGGATAGAGGTTCTGGTGCAGGATAATCTGGAAGAAGGTGTACCAAAGGAACGGATCCTGGAGAAACTGCAGAGGAGGTTTTCCCTGGATCTGGAACAGGCAGAGGAGCATTACAGAAGATATTCAAGCCTATAAAAATTCGTTTGAAATGGTGGTTCTGCCTGATATAGAAAAGTAATAGGTGGTAAACTTGAGTGATCGGAAAATAAGATCAGATTCATAGAAAGGGAAAATCATGTCAGACATTATCGTACATCTGCAGGATGACCTGCGGGAGATACAGCAGGTGCTGTTAAGATACGACAGCACGGAGCGGGAGGTTGCGGAGGAGGATAAGAGGCTCCTCGAAGAAAAGAGCATATATCTGGAGAATACCTATACATTAGAGGAACTGCAGGCGGAGGGCCTGGATAACCAGGAAATCATCAATTGTCTGGAAGCCGTGGGTATTTTCATGGGTTACAGCAGCCTGTTGAGGAAAGAGACGTCAGAAGCGGTGGACCATTTTATGATGGCGTTGCATTATGCTCCATATTCAAAGGATGCACTGACTGCATTGTTGGAATTGTTTATGGAGGAAATGGAAGAGGACGGCCGGGGAGAGAAAGTCTATGGCCTGCTCTCCCAGATGTATGATCTTGATAAGGATGAAGAGCGGGAATTTCTTATAGAATGCGCTCTGAAAGCTGGATTTGTCCAGTTATGCAATGAGATTACGATTAAACAGATAGAAAAATAAAAAAAATCTTGATCTGCCCTTAAGTAATCGGGAAATCTCACGATAATATAGTTGTAAAGTAAAATAAGCCGGTTACAAGAACGGCATCTCTGGATCCTAGGCGCCGGATTCCAGAGAGTTAAAGTAACAATGGTGGATACCAGCGGGAAAAGGAATTCCCGATAATTTAAATTCAAGGAGGAAAACTTTATGAGGATCCAACATAATATTACCGCATTAAATTCTTACAACAAATTGAGCACAAACAACAGTGCAGTTGCTAAAAACCTGGAAAAATTATCTTCTGGTTATAAGATTAACCGTGCAGGCGATGATGCCGCTGGTCTTGCTATTTCTGAGAAGATGAGAGCGCAGATTACAGGTCTGGAGACAGCTTCCAAGAATGCTGAGGATGCTGTATCTCTTGTACAGACAGCAGAAGGTGCTCTGACAGAAGTCCATAGCATGCTGAATCGTATGGTTGCGTTGGCTACCCAGTCTGCAAATGGCACATACAATTCTACAAACCGTAATTCTATGAACGAAGAAGTGACGCAGTTGAAAGAGGAGATTGACAGGATTCTGTCAACTACAAACTTCAACGGTAAAGAATTATTTACAGCGGATGCAGCAAGCGGTGGAAAGATAACATTCCAGGTAAGTGAATCAGGAGTAGGGAGCGCTCAGATTGGTGTTCAGTTGGAAGAAATGAACACAGACAAATTGGGTGTAAAAGATCTCACGATTGGTCAGGAAACGTCTGTCAAAGATCCAGCGGCTCAGACTACAGCTAGACAGACAATCAGTACGATTAATGCCGCGATCGATAAAGTATCTAAACTGAGAGGTACATTTGGTGCGATTCAGAACCGTTTAGAGCATACGATCAATAACCTGGCTGTTAGTACAGAGAACATCACTGCTTCTGAGAGCCGTATCCGCGACGTAGACATGGCAAAAGAGATGATGGCTTACACGAAGAACAACATTCTTGTACAGTCTGCTCAGGCTATGTTGGCACAGGCAAATCAGGTACCGCAGAGCGTACTTCAGTTGTTACAGTAATTTTTAGTGCGGAAGATGTAAGAAGGAACAATCTCCGGTTGAGGGACATTCTCCCTTGGCCGGGGATTTTTCTATATGGCACATAGAAGGAGGATTTCATGCAGCAGCTGCAATTAACGATTTCTTTGCTAACGTCCAATAAGATCCCTGCCATCCGCAGATGTCTGGATTCCCTGGTACCGATCCTGATGCGGATACCCAGTGAACTGATCATTGTCGATACGAGTGAAGACCCGCGGGTCAGAGCGTTGGTATCACAGTATACGGACCATGTGATACCTTTCCATTGGTGCAACGATTTTTCCAAAGCGAGGAATGCGGGCCTGCGGAAAGCGCGGGGGGAATGGTTCATGTTCATCGATGATGATGAGTGGCTGGAGGATACGGATGAGATTGTTGATTTCTTTGTCAGCGGGGAATACATGTTTTATAATAGCGCCACATACAGACAGAGGAACTATACGGAATGGACGGGGGTGAATTATATACATGCCTATGTAGCGCGCATGGTCCGCCGTATGCCGGAGACCAGGTTTGTCAATACCGTCCACGAGTATATCATCCCTTATCAAGGGCCGGTCAAGAGATTCTCCCTATATGCTCATCATTATGGATACGCAGGCGATTCTGCGGACTCCAAGACGGACAGGAACATCCCGCTGTTGGAAAAAGAAGTGCAGGAACGAAAACCCACCGTCCACAACTATCTCCAGTTATGCCAGGAATACAGATCTGCATTCCAATATGAAAAAGCGGAGGAGTATGGATCCAAATGCCTGGAATTAGAAGAGGAGGATATGGAGAAAGAGAAAAGCTGGTGTCTGGCTTACCTGCCTCGAATCGTACGCCTGCAGGGGGATTTCCAGCGGACGATCGAAGTCGGAAAACAGATGCTGCGGCGTTCTTACTGCACGGAGATCGCCGCTCTCCTCATCTATACGGATATGATGGCAGCGTGCGAGGGATTAGGGGGACATGAAAAAGATATCATCATCTATGGGAAAAGTTATTGTCATGGCATGGATCGGTTGGATGAACGCCCGGAACAATGGTTTCTCCAGTCGATCGGAGGCTTGGAAGAACAGCAGATAAAAAATTTAAAATATAAAGTATATCTATCTGGGCTTAAAGCTGCTGTCCACATCCGGGATCAGGGATCTGCGCTGTTTTTTTTGCAGCGTTTCTCCTGGGAGAGCAGTGAGATTGAGAATTTTTATCTTCCTTTTTATACGATGCTCCAGAAGAAAGAAAACAAGGGATTTCTCTGGGATTCGTTTGTGGGCTTGGAAGTGGAGGATCCATTTGTCGATATTGTCAGAGCAAGGAGAGCATGGGAGACAGGGGATGTCGAGGCGGCGCAAAAATACAATATATCTGCATCAGATAGCCGGAATATGGTGGTGTTCCAAGAGGCCGTATTGTTATCTCTACAGTCAGAAGGAACGATATCATTGAAAACCTGGATGCATCGTATGGATATACAGCAATGGGAAGATGCTTCAAGGTATGTGGCGGGCAGAGCAAAGCTGAATGGATTAGCCCAGTGGATAGGAACGGCAAAAAAATATCAGCCAAAATTTCCGGCACAGGCACTTGCCATGCAGATCGCATTTCAGGAACGTTTATTGGCAGAAGGTATCCTTGAATTTGACGACCAAGAATTGTATTGTAAAATGGAACAATACTGCAGCTGGGTGCAGAGATATTCTGCTCTGATATATAGTGGATATATGCTGCAGCCGGAAAATCTGCATCTCATGCCAAAGGAGCATCAGTTTGCAGTGCAGATGGGGCAGGTATTTCATGCGCTGCAAGGATCTGATCATCAAAAGATCATGAGAGAACTGCATCAGGCGATCAATATCTATCCGCCATTATGCAGTGCTGTCAGACGTATGCTCCCGATCATTATAGAAAAATTGGACAGCCCTGGACGGGCGGATGGAGAATTTAGATCATTGGGGGCGCAGGTAAAAAAAATGATCAGGGATCTGATCCAAGAAGGACAATATATGGAAGCGGTGCCGTTGATCCAGCAGTTGTCGACGCTGCTGCCTAAAGATCTGGATGTGCTGCGTTTACGGCAGGAACTGTGGACATATCTTACAGATCAAGGATAGCATGATATCGTATACTTTTGAGCCAGATGATCTGCCAGCCGGCTACCGATATTTTCAGGGAAAAAGCAGATCGTCTGGCAGGTAAGTATGTTCATGAGTATAAATAAAAAACGACAGGAGAAGACAGCGAAATGTATCATATATTGATGATCACGTGGGCATGTTTCGGACAGGACGATATCTACCAGGCATTCCATCATCTCGGACATAAAGTATCCACCCTCCCGCTGCCGGAGGAAGGGCATAAACGTATGGACGAGCAGTATCTGGCAGAACTTAAACAGGGCTTGGATAGTGTGAGGCCGGATTTCGTATTTACCTTTAATTTCTTTCCGATCATTGCCCAGGCATGCAAGGATAAAGGTTATAAATACATCTCCTGGATCTATGACAGCCCTTACAGCAAGATGCTCTACCCGGATGTGCTCTATGAGACAAATTATGTTTTTACATTTGATTCTTATATGTGCGATCATCTGCGGAGCAAAGGCGCCGAGACGATCTACTACGCGCCTCTTGCAGTCAATCCACAGAGGATGTGTTCTGTTCCGATCACGGTAGAAGATGAGAAACGTTTTGGCGTGGATATCTCATTTGTCGGTGCATTGTATAATGAAAAGCATCATTTCTTTGAGAGGCTCTGCAGCAAACTGGATCCTTATACGATCGGGTATCTGGAGGCGCTGATCATGGCACAGACAGATATATACGGCTGTGATGTTATGGAGAGATGTCTGACGAAAGATATCATAGCCAAGATCGAGGAGTGCATGCCATATTCAACGCCAGAGGGTTTTCTTGCGCCTGCATCGCATATCTACTCAAATTATTATCTGGCCAGGAAGGTCACTGAGACAGAACGGATGCTGATGGTGGAACTGATCTCTGAGAGATTTCAGATGGATCTGTATACCTTGGATGAGAATGTAAAGATCGGCCGGGCCGTGAACAGAGGGATCGCGGATTACATGATCGATATGCCGAAGATCTTCCGCTTGAGTAAGATCAACATGAATGTCACAGGAAAGAGCATCCATACGGGGATACCGCTGCGGGCCATGGACATCATGGGGTGCGGCGGGTTTCTGCTGACGAATTTCCAGGAGGACTTTTTCCGCCATTTTGAACCGGATGTGGATTTTGTCTATTATACCAGTTTTGAGGAAATGCTGGATAAAGCGGGGTATTATCTCGCCCATGATGAGGAGAGGGAGAAGATCCGCCGGTCGGCACTGGAGAAGATGACCCGGGAACATACATTTGAGATACGGGTAGGTCAGATGCTCCAGATTGTAAATGGATGAGTGAAAGGGACGGGATATGTGGAACGGCAGGAAGACGAGACGAAATTGCGGACTTCCCACAAACAGTGGCGCACAGTTGACATAAGACGTTTTTTGAAACACACTCTGAAGGGTATCTGTTGTGGGCAGATACCCTTCTTTTATCTTCGACATACCACATCCGCTCACAGCCACAGACTAAAAAATCTTGTAAAAAGACGGTCCATTCACACACATAGACTGCTTTTGAAATTTTTTCTCAATATGGTATTAATCTTTAGCTAAAATGGACGAAATTAATCTATAAGAACATATTTTAGGAGTTACAGGAAAAGAACTGACATATCTTGGATCATCTATTTCTCCACTGCACAAGTCCAGAAACCTTGATGCAGCCGCTGAAGCTATGTTTTATGGCACGCGCTTTGGAAAAATGAACTTGCGCAGTCTGATCAGTTGTTTTCCTGCAACTCCTTTAGAGTGTGTTTTAAAACCCATTTATGCCAACCGCATGCCATACAGTTGACATAAAATGGTTTTCAGACGCACCCTAATGTAAAAAAAGGGTCTCCATCTGTAAGAATGTCAAAAAAATTTTAAAACAACCCCTTTTTATATGGACTTTTGACGTATCTTTTGACATCTCATCTGTTATACTTTAACTGTAAGCTAAAGAGCGTTTCGGATTCTGGTCAATTTATGTGTTGCAGTGTGGAACCTCATGTAGTATAATCCTATAAACTATAAATGAAGGAAATCCTTTGAAGTTTTATATCATATATATTATGGAGTGAACGTTAGGACCTTCAGAAATGGGGCACATCAAGATGACTGAAAAAGAGTTTCATAAACTTCGGCGGAGGGATCTCCTTGAGCTGCTTGTGGCACAGGGCAAAGAAAATATCCAGATACAAGAAGAATTAAATAAGACGAGCGAAGAGCTGGCCCAGGCCCAGGAGGTCAACGAACGTCTGAAGGCGAGGTTGAATGAGAAAGATGCCCAGATGGAAGAGACGAGCAAACATCTGAAGGCGAAGCTGGACGAGAAAGATGCCCAGATGGAAGAGACGAGCGGACGTCTGAAGGCGAAGCTGGACGAGAAGGACATCCAGATCCACGAGACGACGGAACATCTGAAAGCGAAGTTGGACGAAAAAGACGCCCTGATCGAGAAATTGAAAGGCCGTCTGGATCATAAAGACGCACAGATCAAGACGCTGCGCAGACGGATAGAGGAGTGGCGATCCAGCAAGCGTATCGAGCTGGAGGAAGCCGGATCCATCGCGGAGGCGGCGCTGCGGCTCAACGGCATCTTCGAGGTGGCGCAGCAGGCAGCGGACCAGTACCTGTACAATATCAAGCTGAAGAGCCGCGTACGGGGAAAGAAGGGATCAAAGCAGTTGGAAGATGGCAGATCGGAAGATCAACGTTCAGGAGAGGGAAGCTATGAGTGAGAAAAAGCTTGAAGTTCCTAGCCTTGAACTGCTTGAGGCGGAACTGAAAAAGGAACAGTATAAGAAGAGCTACGGACGAGTGCTCAGGAGCACGATCTTCTCCCTCCTGGTAGTCGCGGCGGTGGCGGTCCTGGTGGCAGTTTTGCTGCTCCCGGTGCTGCAGATCAATGGGACGTCCATGACGGAGACGCTCAAGAATGAGGACATCGTAGTAGCGGTCAGCAGTTCCAAATACAAGACAGGCGATGTCATTGCATTCTATTACAACAATAATATCCTGGTCAAACGGGTGATCGCAGCCGCGGGCGACTGGGTGGATATCGACAAGGATGGCAATGTTTACGTGAACGAAAAGCCGCTCGACGAGCCATATATCACAGAGAAATCTCTGGGGGACTGCAATATCGACCTGCCATACCAGGTGCCGGAGGGGAAATGTTTCGTGATGGGCGACCACCGGGCCACCAGCATAGACAGCCGGAACACGGCGGTAGGCTGCGTGGGCAACGACATGGTCGTGGGCAAGATCCTGGTGCGGGCATGGCCGTTGTCGGAGATTGGTCTTATCAAATAACTGGACTATTTTAAGGTAGTATAGGTACAAGGAAGGGGGCAGCACAATGAAATTTATCACACAGGCCGCAAAGGTCTTGCAAGAACAGAAAAAGAGTAAACGCCGGCTGGCAGTTTTCCTGTGCCTGGCTGCTTTAGTGGCTCTGGGAACAGTTACTGCGCTGAGGATGTACGGGCAGGCAATGTCGCATAAGGAAAAACGTCTGATCTGCCAAGCGGAGGCGCATCAGCACACGGACGACTGCTATGACGGAGATAAGCTGGTATGCGGGCAGGCCGACTACCTGGTACATACCCATAACGACGACTGCTACGGCGCGGACGGCAGCCTGGTCTGTCATCTGGCGGAGATTGCAGTACATACACATACGGATGAGTGCTACACGGAAGAGGAAGTCCTCGTCTGCACGGAAGAGGAGCAGGCGCATCAGCACACGGATGACTGCTACACACCGGAGAGGGGCGACCTCCAATGCCAGACAGAGGAGCATGCCCACGATGAAGGCTGCTTTGACAGCGAGACGGGTGAGTTGGTCTGTCAGTTGGAAGAGCATCAGCACGATGACAACTGCTATGTATGGAACGAGGTCCTGACATGCACCGCAGGGGGACACCAGCACAGCGCAGACTGCTACATCAAGGAGCAGGGCGGACTGCAGTGCCAGATTGAGGAACATACCCACGACGATGCCTGCTACGACGAGAACGGTGCGCTGATCTGTCAGATGGAAGAACATACTCATGAAGATACATGTTATGCATGGGAAGATGTGCTGATCTGCCAACTGGAAGAAGGTCCGGCGGGGCATATCCATACGGATGCATGTTATGAGAAGAGGAAGGTCCCCACATGCGGACAGTTGGAACTCCATACACACGGCGGGAGCTGCTATGATGAGAATGGCGAGCTGATCTGCGAGCTGCTGGAACTGAAGGAACATACGCACCAGGAAGAATGTTTCGAGACAGTGGAGCTGACTGATGAGGAAGTGGCAGTGAAGCTGGAGCAGCAGGAGATGGAAGAGGATCCTGAGAATGCGCCAGAAGACGGAACGGACAGTGCGGCTGAAGATGGTGCGGGGACTGTATCTGATGACAGCGTATCCAGCGACGAGGCCGGGACTGTGTCTGGGGATAGTGTATCCGGGGATAAAATATCAGGGAACAGCGTATCAGGAGACAAGGCAGATATTGTTTCTGACAACGATGCGGATGTACACGAACATGATGAGACTTGCTATGACGCGGCAGGCGGATTGATGTGCGGATATGATGAGGAACCTCCGATCACACAGACATATACAGATGAGGAAAAAAGATATACCGTTACAGCCGCTTATCATAAAGATGCCAATATCCCGAAAGATGCAGAGTTGAGAGCAGAGATGATTACTGCAGAGGGCAACGAAGAGTATTATGCTGAACGCGAAGCAGAGATAAGGGAGACATTAAACGACGAAGACATCACGATGGATGCCCTGTTCAAGATTGGATTTTATGTAGACGGCGAGGAAGTCGAACCAGAGAGTGACGTAACAGTCACTGTACGATTCCTCAATGAAAACGGCCTGACAGATGGCACCCCGATGACTATCATACATTTTGGGGAGGAGGGGAATGAGATCCTGGGCGGGAGTCATGCAAAAAACAGGAGTACGACCTTTAAGACGAACAGGTTCTCGGATTTTGCAGCCATCTTCCACAACATTCTGACAGCAGTCAAGGCGGAACCAGGACAGATAGATGTAGATGGTACAGATGATAAGATGGCAGATGAGACAGAAGAAGAGGGAGAAGCGACGATCAACAGTAGCGACTCTGAGAACGCTGTCAGCGACCATAAGAACGTTATCAGCCCCAATACTTCCAGTTCTAATAATCTCAAAAATGTATATGCGGTCATACGCCATCAGGCAGAAGGAACAGAAGAGCAGACAGATGAGATAGAAAAAGAGATGGCACAGCCCCAACGTGTAATCATTTCTGGGAATTATGACTATAAAGGAAATGGATATGACGTCACCTTCCACGTGGAAGGCAGGGCGACCGTATCAGAAAATGTATCCTCAGATGATATACAAGAGACACCTGTAGCAGACGCTAACTCTCCGTCCGAAGGGACGGATGTTCCGGATGAGACAATCCCAGGTGATGAGACATCAGATAACGAACTGAGAACAGGCAATGAGGGAATAGAAGGAGATGTTTCAGAAGGTAACAATCTAGCGTTGGATTCCGATGAGGAAGGTATGGATGGAACAGATGGGGAAACATCTTCAGGCGAAGAGTCTGACAGTGGAGCGATAACAGAAGATCCTGGTATGGACGATGAGTCAGCAAGTGGTACGACCGATGAAAATTTTGGAACGACAGGCGAACAAGCAGAAACCGTTATTCAGGATACTACAAACGAAAAATTGGAGTTCAGAATAAAAGGTCTTGGCGAAGGCTCCAAAGAGCATGCGGCTATTATGGATCATATCGAAACACAAGGAAATACGGATGACTATCTTTTGCTTCAGATATTATCCTATTCAATGACATATGATGGCATAGCATTAGACCTTTCGGACTGTAAAGTGACAGCGGACATATCAGTAGACGAAGAAGATCTAAAAAAGTTTAAAGAGCGATCATCTGATGACGATCCGGAAAATATAGAGATTAAGATTAAGGCTACGGAAGTGTTGGAGGATTCTGAAATAAATGAACTCGGCATGGCAGTTATGAACAAAGGCAATGCAAGAATGACGGTCGTCTCAGATGAAGATAATTTAGTGATGCAGGTAAATGAAACGCCAGATCCTAAGTTTACTGTGCAGTATTATGCAAATCTGGATCGCATAAAGAAAGAAGCGGTGGATCCAAATTATTCATTTAATGGGAATAATGGAGAGCTTGCAGTTATTGATACTACAAGTGGGAATGGCCTTCCACAAAATGGTGTAACCCCGTCGTTAAAAAAGCTGACCGTTCAAACACAAGATGTCAAGGACGAAAAGGGGAACATTATTGCAAAACAGGGGGCATTGGTAACTGAGACTAAATTAGAAGAAGTGTATGAATCAGAAACATATCGATACAAAGAGGCCCCCAGCCTGATGTACTTTAATAAGCTTTATGAAAATCCCAATTATGTTTTAAAAGAAATCTGGATCCTAAAAGAAGGGAAAGACAAAACGAGCACGATGAAAACGGATTGGGAGATCATAGAAAAAGATAAAGTCCGTTTTACGAATCGTCCAGGACAGACAGCGGAGCCTGGTGATACTAGAAAAATTGTAACAATCACAGATAAAACAGTACTCCGCCTTGTATATGATCCTAAAAAAAGAGACTATACAAATGATGCTAATTTCTATGATTATGATATTACAAATGGAGATGGCGTGACTGCAACTAAGATTGGTGGTATAGGCACAGAGCAGACTGGCGATGTACGAAAGCGGGGGAGAGGCATCAACAGCCCGTCCAATTATGTTGATGGAACGGCTAAACCTATTCTTGCATTTGGAAATGGAAACACGGGTACAGGGCTTTGGACACAGACTTTTGAGGATAATGGAGTAACAAATTATATAAACAAAAGAAATCGAGAGAATATCCCAGGTGGCCGAGCAGATGTTTCATATGCCGGGTGTACATTTAAGATTGTTGACCATTTAGATGCGGATGGAAATATAGTATACAATAAAAATATCTGTGTGCCGAAGTTGTTTAATGAAGGAGCTACAGAAGGAAAAACCCTTTATAAGAGTACGTTGGGATTTAGGCAGTCGGGAGATGAATATACGCTTTCAACAGCAAGAGCATTAACAGATTTAGAAGTTTTCAAACATCCGCAGGCAATATATCCAGGAATCTGGACAAATAATTATTGGCCCATGGATGATGTGCCTGATGCTGATAGGAAGGATCCCAAAACAGGCGGGGATGTCAAGAGTGCAAAAGGATATAAACAGGTGAAAAATCCTACAGAACCGAATGCGGTGGGAGAGTATACAGATAGTCAGGGATATCCGTCAAGCGATGACGGAATAGCCCATAATAATATGTTTGGCATGCATTTTGCAGTTGATTTTGAATTGACCGAAGACTATATCGGTCCTTTGGATTATCTATTCTTTGGCGATGATGATATGTGGGTATTCCTAGACAGATTGAATGCTGACGGTTCAGTTGCGAATGATCCAACTTACAATGGCAAACTGGTCTGTGACCTTGGTGGGATACATAGTTCCGTAGGCGAATATGTGGATCTCTGGGATTACATTGAAAAAGACCAAAAAAAGAATACCACTAAAAAAGGAAAATACAGGCTGACATTCTTTTATACAGAACGTGGCCTGTCCGGTTCAACATGTTTCATGCAGTTTACTTTGCCTTCTGTTTCTAAAGCAACACCAGATCAGACAACTGGAAATCTGCAGATCAAGAAGGAAGCCTTTAAGATGGATGGCGACAAAGAAGAAGCCTTTACGCAAGATGAAATAGAAAAAATGACGTTCAATTTTAACATAAAATTGACGGCGAATGATTCGGGATTACATGATAATTACGCATATACTATTTATAGAAAAAATGGTACTGAAGACAAGGATGTGATCATGTGGGGCGAGGGAAATATGAGTAATGATACAGATTTTTCACTAAAGCCGGGTGATTATATGATCATAAAATATCTTCCAGTAGGCATGGGATATGAGATAATGGAAAAGAATCCTGATCAGGGTGATTATCGTACAGACATAGCGATTGATGGTACATCTCAGACAGTGGATGCGGCAGAGGAGAGGATAGCATCAGGAACGATCACACAAGCAGGAAAGGAAGTCGTTGTTAAATACAAGAACAAACTCCATATCTATGAACTTCCGCACACCGGCGGTTTCGGCACGATGTTATATACAATAGCAGGCGTTTTATTCACTTTGCTCGGCGCAGGCTTTATGTATAGAAGAAGATTCAGGAAAGGAGGGATCTGACCCAGCTAAAGCTTAGATTTAGTATAAGATTTGAGTAACTAAAAAAGCTTCAAAAAGGAAATGAAAAGAGAGGAGAATGAGTATGAAGCGTTTTAAAAAATTTGTCAGTATAATGCTGGCGGCAGCAATGACATTGGCAATGGCACTTCCGGCAATGGCAGCGCAAGATAACAGCTATGTGATCACTGTAAACACGAATGCAGCAGATAAGGGTATGCATACGTATGAAGCTTATCAAGTTTTCAGTGGTGACTTAGGTGGCGGTGATGGAAAATTATCTAACATTGACTGGGGCACTGGAGTAAATGGAGATGCGATTCTGAATGCGTTAAAGGCAGAGGATTCTGCTCTCAAAGTTTATTTTGAAAAGTGTACAACTGCAAGTCAAGTTGCTGACGTACTGGCAACTGCAAAGAAGGATGACGGTACTTTAGTGTTTGGTGAGAGCAGCAAAGATTCAACAACTGCTACAGACACTTTTGCTTCTATCGTAGGCGCTAACCTCATGGCAAACGCAAAGACATCCAGCGTAGAAGATGGAAATGGCAAATACACCATCACTGTTAACCAGCCAGGTTACTATCTGGTAAAAGACCAGGACGGCAGCCTGTCGGGTCAGAATGATGCCGCTTATACACGTTTATTGCTGGAAGTGGTAGGACCACAGACAGTTAATGTTAAATCAGATGTTCCCACTGGAAAGAAAGAAGTATTCACCAGCGCTAACAGCCTGAGTGATTCCAACTCCGGCGCAGGCATCGGTGAGCATGTATCCTATCAGATCAGCAGCAATGTGCCGAACTTCAGAGGATATGATTACTACTACTTCTACGCAGATGATACATTGTCAGATGGTCTGGATTTTGATGGACCAAGTTCTGTAAAAGTTACGGTAAACGGTGTAGAAAAAACACAGTGCGTAAAGGATCAGGCTGGTCAGTATGGAGAGGGTGACTATTACGTACATGTAGATGCACAAAATCCCCGTCACTTTAGGATTGCATTTAAAGACATCATGACATTGGGTGAAGCGGCTATCGGCCAACCGATCCTGATCACTTATTCAGCAACGATCAACGACGCTGCTAAGATTGGTGTGAGCGGAAATGCCAATACATGGACACTGAAATATTCACGGGATCCAAATACCAGCGATGAGTATGGCAGAAATCCTGAGAATCCAACACCCGGCCTGCCGCAGGATGAGAACAGCAATGTTATAGGCGGCACTCCAGAGCAGAAGACTCTGACATACCTGACAAAACTGAATCTGACAAAATATGCAAATAATACGGACACAAAATTAGAGGGCGCTGAATTTACCCTGACAGGTACTTCTTATGAAGTGGTAATGAATAATGTAACATATTATGAAAAAGTTTCTGAAGGTGGAACTTACTGGAAACTCTTGGATGGCACATATACAACAACTGCGCCTACAGGTACAGTATACAAGGAAATCGGCGTCGGCAATGCAGACACCACAACAGGTTACCTGAAAGATGGCGATCGCTACTATATTCCTGATAACAAATCAGAATATAACGGCAAGACAATCTACAAACTTTCAAATGGCACTGCATCACAGTATGAAGATGTAAACACAAAATATGTAGAGAAGAGAGCATCTGTACCAGAAAGGATTGCCAAAGAAGTTTCTATCCAGAAGACAACTGGCGCTGACGGATTTATTGACTTCGTAGGACTTGGCGAAGGCGAATATGTTCTGACTGAGACAGTTACACCGGCTGGATATAACACGATTAAACCGATCAAATTCACAATAACATTCAATGCGCCTGAGAAAGTAGAAAGTGATGAAACTCAGTGTAGCTGGACATTTACCCAGATCACTGATGACAACCAATACTTAAGCGAGACTGTATTTAGTGGTGATACTGTGAATATCGCATCAGCCGCTATGGGTGTTATCAATAAATCTGGTTCCACACTGCCAAGCACAGGTGGTATCGGTACTACGATCTTCTACATCATCGGCGGTATCTTGGTTGTTGGCGCAGCGATTCTGTTAGTGACCAAGAAACGCATGAGTAAAGAAGCTTAATCTGCAGATAAGGCAAAAAACGGTTACATAAGAATTTTCTGAAAATACATTCCTGGGGTCAGGGAATCCCTACCCCAGGTTTTGCCGCACAAGCTGACACCTTCCCGTGGTGTGCGGTGAGCAACGGATCTTGATCCGGCCGACGTCAGCAGGCGGAGTGATTCGCTTTAGATCTTGACTAGAGATAGCAGACAAAACATCTGAGATCAATATGGACTGTGGGGAAACCTATGAAATGAAAAAAAGAGCGCATACAAAAGAGAAACCGCCTGCAGAGGCGGAAGCAGAGAAAACAGGAAAAAGAAAGAAGAAAAAAAAGCGGTTCTCGATCTCAACACTATTGTTGGTTTTGATCCTTCTGATAGGTTTGGGGATTTTGCTCTATCCCACAGTCAGCGACTGGTGGAATTCTATGCATGCCACGCAAGCGATCGCTAGTTATGTGGAAGCAGTCGAGGGATTGTCAGAACAGGAAAAGAAAGATATGCTGAAGGCAGCGAAGCAATATAACGATTCTCTTCCCAATGGCACTAATTTCAATCTGACACCGGAACAGATCGAGGAGTATAAGAGCATCCTGGATATCACAGGCACAGGGATCATGGGGTATATACAGATCCCGTCCATTGGGGTGAATCTCCCGATTTATCATACAGTGGAAGAGACGATCTTGCAGATCGCGGTCGGGCATATTCCCGGATCCTCTCTGCCCATTGGCGGTAAACGGACCCACGCAGTCTTATCTGGTCATCGTGGCCTTCCCAGCGCCAAATTGTTTTCGGACTTGGATGAGCTGAAAGAAGGCGATATATTCACAGTCACTGTCCTAGACAGAGTCGTGACCTACCAGGCGGATCAGATCCGTATCGTGCTGCCGGAGGAGACAGACGAGTTAGCCATTGTGGATGGGAAAGATTATTGCACCTTGAGTACCTGCACCCCCTACGGCATCAACACCCACCGGATCCTGCTCCGAGGCCATCGGATCAAGAACATCAACGGCGACATCGCCATAACGGCAGAGGCCACCCGGATCCCGACCTACATCGTAGTTCCAGCCGTAGGCGTCCCGATCCTGTTCATAATGCTGGTGATCATGCTGATCTACTACCGCAGGAGGGGTCCGATCCGCACGGAGGCAGAACTCTTAGAAGAGATCAGAAAGAGTTCAAAAGGAGATTAAAGAATAGATCTTGCAGCAAAACAATGTTTTGTTCTTAAAGGAGGAGAGGCCATGAAAAAGAAATGGAAAGGCTGGTTGGCTGGCCCGCTGGCGGCGTTCGTCCTGGCAGCCGGGGTCGTAGCAGCCACACCGGCCATGGATGGAAAGGCGCAGGCCGTGGACATAGGCAAAGCCTGTACGCTGACAGTCGCGCCGGGGGGCGCGGATTTTTCCGAGGACCTGGCGAAAGCGCATGTGGTCGTCGACCTGTACAAAGTGGCGGATGCCATCCCGGACAGTGACGGCGACACATATTCCTATGGTTTTGCGGCGGGCTACACGGAGCTGAAGGTTTCCGACAAGCCGGATAATGCCCAGTGGCAGAGGCTGGCCCAGCAGGCGGCCCGGATCGCTTTAAACGGCGGTACGCCGGATGTCAGCGGCGATGCAGGCTCTGCGCTCAGCATCCCGGGCTGCGGGCTCTATCTGGTGGTGGCCAGAGGGGCGGATATCACAGATTACATAAAAGAAGTTACCGGGGCGGACGGTGAGAAGGAACTTGTG
Organism: Clostridia bacterium; assembly: GCA_910575625.1. Lineage (GTDB taxonomy): Bacteria > Bacillota > Clostridia > Lachnospirales > Lachnospiraceae > MGBC164599. The sequence goes on along the minus strand of CAJTFD010000009.1, from coordinate 97,491 downwards.
ACCATTGCCCGTTCCGGCGAGTACACCTATACATTTGCACCATCCCTGGTCTCATTGCCCAGCAAGGAGGCGGTGGATGGCGAGATCAACACGGCAAACCCGGGCGACTGGCTTTACGACGTGTCCGTCACCTTGAAGCCGGAGCGGGATGTGCGCTATGGGGATCTGGAGATCGTCAAGACGCTCCAGAGTTACGAGACGGATGATCCGGCCACATTCGTATTCCAGGTGGAGGCAGTCCTGAACGGTCAGAATGTTTACAGCAATGTGGTGACCATATCCTTTACCGAGGCGGGACAGAAGTCCGTGGTGATCGAGGATCTCCCGGTGGGGGCCGAGGTCACAGTCAAAGAGGTCTACACGGGAGCCGTATACACAGTCGTCACGGCGGACACGCAGACAGCCGTGATCCCGGCAAACGACGTGGTATCGGTCGCGTTTACAAATGGATACGACAACACAGACCGGGACGGCGGCGTAGTGATCAATCAGTTTGACTACAACGCGGACAGCGGCTGGGGCTGGACGAAGGTCACAGACGGAGAGTAAAGAGGGGGCAAAGCTATGAGAAAAAAGAATATCCTGTTAGCGGCAGCGGCTGTCTCCCTGACCTTGTCGACGGGCATCGGCAGCGCGTGGGCTTATTTTACCACCTATACCCAGGCCCGGGGCGGCTATCCGATCGAGTTGGGCGACAGGACCACTGTGGAAGAGGAATTTTCAGATTGGACGAAACACGTGGTCATTACCAGCAGCCCGGATTCCCAGCCGGTCTATGTGCGGGTGCGGGCCATCAGCGGCAGCGTGTACAACTTAGTCTACTCCGGCAGCGGGAAATGGACCCCGGGGGCGGACGGCTATTACTATTACAGTGACATCGTAACTGGCGGCATGTCCACCGATGCATTGGATGTGAGGATTGAGAATGTCCCGGATGATGTGGACGATCCGGCCAGTTTCAACGTGGTGATCGTCTACGAGACGACCCCGGTCCGCTACCATGAGGACGGGACGCCATACGCAGACTGGGAGGCCGATCTGTGGACCGGCCAGTGGAAGGAGGGCAAGTAGGATATGAAGAAGATCAGAGATTTCATCACATCCCCTGCAGCCACACTGACAGCCTTCGTCCTGGCGGTGGCCCTGCTGCTCTTCTCCTCCGTGGGAGGCGCGCGGGCGGCGTTGGCTTATTACTCAGAGACATACCGCACCCAGGTACAGATGCAGGACATCGGTGTGACCCTGGTGGAAAACGGGGCGAATGTGTCCTGGCGGGATTATGATACCAATGATCGGGACGGCAGCTGGGATGAGAACATCGGCCCGCTGCTCTCGAAGATGCTGAAAAAGGATGAGAAACTGAAAGTAGGGGCCAGATATCCGGAAGAGCTGGCCGTGCACAACAGCGGCACGATCGGTCAGTACGTCCGCGTGAGCATTTATAAATACTGGCTGGACGCAGAGGGGAATAAGATGCGCGACCTTTCACCGGATCTGATCGACCTGCACCTGACGAACATCGGCGGGGGCGGCTGGCTGGAGGATGAAGAGGCTTCCACGCCGGAGAGGACGGTCCTCTATTATTCCCGGCTGCTGGCGTCAGACGAGACCAGCCCGCTCTTTGCGGACAGCATCGCCATCGACGGCATGGTGGCATCGAAGGTGACCCAGACTTCCGAGACGAAGGACGGATTTACCACGATCACGACGAATTACGATTACAACGGCGTACAGTTCTGCCTGGAAGCAAAAGTGGACGCGGTGCAGGATCACAATGCGCAGGATGCGATCTGGAGCGCATGGGGCCGGAGGGTCAGGGTGAATGACAACGGCGTGCTGCGTCTGGTAGCGTCAGAGTAGGAAGGGGAGGAGGAAGCATGAAAAAGAAGATATTGAGCCTGGCCCTTACAGCCAGCCTGGCGGTCTCCATGCCCCTGGCCGTCCATGGGGAGACATCCTACGGCAGCTCGGATTGGAAAGTCTCCTTCATAGAAGGCGACAAGATGGAGAGCAATTTCAAGACCTCAGATCTGGACGAAGTGATCTATGGGATGCAGCCCGGGGACAATGTGGTCATTGAGCTGGCATTGAGGAACGAGAACAGCTCTGTCACAGACTGGTATATGACAAATAAAGTCCTGCAGTCCCTGGAGGAGAGCACGGAAAATAAAGAGACGGGCGGCGGTGCATACACATACCGGCTGCAGTACACGGACAAAGACGGGCGGACAAAATCCCTCTTTGACAGCGACACGGTAGGCGGTGAAGGTGAGAGCGGGGCCGGAGAGGGTCTCCATCAGGCGACCAACGCCACGGAAGAATATATGTACCTGGATACGCTGGCCAAGGGCCAGGGAGGGCATATCTCCCTGGAGGTGGCCCTGGACGGTGAGACGCAGGGCAACGATTACCAGGATACACTGGCAGACCTGCAGATGAATTTTGCGGTAGAACTGAGTAAGGAGACACCGGCCAGGCCCACGACGACACCGGGCAATCCGGCGCGTCCGACGACGGAGAGGATCCCCGATATCGGCACGCCTACGGCGACAGTGCAGACCGGTGATGATACGGAGATGGAAGGATATATCCTCGCCGCCTGTATCAGCGGGGCCGCATTGCTCATATTATCCATCTGCGGGCAGGTCGTGCGCAAGAGGAGAAAGGGGGAGGGGGACGCATGAGTATGAAAAGCTTTTGCAAAAAAATGACCGTGAAGATAGCCGCAGGTCTGCTTTCTCTCGGAGTATTTGTCCATACAGGCCACCCCGTCCTTGCGGCGGCTGAACACTATACGTATACGGTGCGTTTCTTCTCCGGTGCACAGGGGACTTTCAACGGAGGAGAAATGATCGTCCACAAGGATCTGGAGCCTGGGGAGCGCGTGACATTCAACCAGCGGGACGTGACCCTCAATGACAACAGCAAATACTATGTCAAAGGCATCCGCGAGAGCGGAAAGGACAACAACCGGGTCGGCAAAGACGGCCAGGTGGAGCAGACCAGGACGTCCTTTGAAGTCGAAGAAGACAGGGATTATGTGGTGGTCTACGGCCTCCTGGGCGACGCGGTGTCCTACACGGTCAATTACCTGGATGCCGGCGGAAATGAGCTGGCGCCCAGCGAGACATATTATGGGAATGTGGGCGACGCGCCGGTCATTGCCTACCTTTATATCGACGGTTATCAGCCGCAGGCTTATAACATGACCGGTGTGCTGGACCGTGATGCATCAAAAAATGTGTTTAGCTTTGTATATACACCGATCACCGCCGGCACACAGCAGCCGGGGACGCAGCCGACAACCGCACCGACACAGATTCCCGCACCCCAGGGCACAACAGCCCCGGCACCGGGCATCACCAGCGACACTACAGGTGATGAGACTGGTGAGGATGTGGGAGACGAAGGCGGAGGAGATGCGGCGGATGACGCGGCAGCCGGGGAAGACGCCGGTGAGACGGCGGGCGAGGAAGGCAGCGGGCCTGAAGAGCTTGAGCAGATCGGAGACGAGGAAGTGCCGTTGGCCGACATGGGCAGCGATTCCGGGCTCGCCGGGCTTACAGATGATTTTGCAACGCGCATAGGGGATCTTCCATTTGCGGCAAAGATTGGCATCTGTTCGGCAGTGCTGCTGGCTCTGGGCGTAGCAGGATATTTCCTGTTAGGCCGCAGAAAGAAGGCGGAAATTGAATGATAAGGGGCTGTCCTCGGGGCAGCGTCCGAAAGCAAAAGGCGGGAGATCCACTCCCGCCCTCTGCAATATTATCGGGACAGGGATATTATTGGCCGTCATTGCGGCAAGCCTGGCGATCACCGCACCGCGGCTGATGGGTTACGAGATCTATGAGATCGTCAGCGGCAGCATGGAACCGGAGATCCCCGTGGGGAGCGCGATCTATGTGGAGCAGAGTGCGCCGGAAGATATACAGGCCGGAGACATCATCGCTTTTGAGAGCGGGGATTCTGTCATCGCCCACCGGGTGGTGGAAAATCAGGTCGTGGAAGGACATTTTACCACCAAAGGCGACGCCAACGCCGAGGAGGATATGCAGGCTGTGGAATACGCGGATCTGATCGGGCGGGTGGCCCGCCATTACCCCATGCTGGGCGAGCTGATGCGTGTGTATTCCAGTAAAGTTGGAAAAGCTTACGTCATCGCTTTCGCCGCCTGTGGAGCGATGTTCAACGTCCTGGCGGGGCGGCTGCGGGCGCGGAGGAAGGTGTCGGGGTGAGTGGCCTTTTCAACAGGTTCCAATAGGATATTGGCGGTCATGGGCCGCTGGCATATGATATGGTCAGAAATATAGAAAATGTATATTGCATCCTTAAACCACATATGATATACTATCAGCAGGCAAAATAGAGGCAATAAGTTCATCCATGGGATAAAATATGACCCCCCGATAGTAGCAGTGTACTTTCGGGGGTATTCTTTATCTTAATAGTGATGAAAATGTTTTACAGATGGGTATCAGCAGACAGGGTAAGATATTTCAAAGGATCATAAGAAGGAGCAGGTCGTATGTCAATGACGTTCAAACCTTGAAAAGAGAGCTGACAGCGACAGTATGATGCGATGAGAGGTATGAAAAAAAAGATCCAATGGCTTTTGCTCACACTCACACTGTGCCTGCTCTGGCAGACCAGTGATGTCGAGGCAAAGACGGGCCAAGATAAAAAGGGAACGATCGCGGCGGGACCGGCGGCCAAAAACGCCAGCGCAGGGAAGGGGCACTACAAGGCGCCAAAATTTGCCGGGTCTTCTTTCCATGCTGAAAACGCCCAGGGAGACGGCAATGTGCTCCTGGATCTGTCCGGCGCGGCCCAGGGCTATGTGGCGGTGGCGGCCTGGTCACCGGCCAGGCTGAAGTTCCAGGTCATCAAAGAGGACAGTACGTATACATACGACATCTATTCCGACGGCACGCCGTCTGTATTCCCGCTCCAGAGCGGGAACGGGCTGTACACGTTCCGCGTGATGGAAAATGTGACAGGCAGTGACTATGCCCAGCTCTACATCGCGGAGGCGGAAGTCGCGCTCGCGGATGAGTTCCAGCCGTTCCTGCGTCCAAGCGCATACGTCGATTATGACAAAGACTCCAACTGCGTGAAAAAAGCGGCAAAGCTGGCGAAGAAAGCGTCAAACGACCTGGAAGTGGTATCTCAGGTCTACGGATATATCTGCAAGGCGATAGAGTATGACTACGCGAAAGCGGCGAATGTCCAGTCAGGCTATCTGCCCGATCCGGATGAGACGATGGAGACGGGGATCGGGATCTGTTTTGATTATGCCTCTCTGACGGCGGCCATGCTGCGCAGCCAGGGGATCCCGACCAAGGTCATCTTCGGGTACGTGTCGCCGGACGGCCTGTACCATGCCTGGAACATGTTTTACACAGAGAGGACCGGATGGGTTACAGTTGGGTTCAAGGCGAAGAAGAAAGAGTGGACCCGGCTGGATCTGACGTTTGCCGCAAACGGCGCGGACAGCAGTTTTATCGGGGACGGTGGGAATTATATGGATGCATATTGTTACTGACCGGGAAACAATAGTAGGATGGGGATGGGTGATGATGGGAAGCAACGATGGAGAAAATGTATTGCATGTGCGGATGTTTGGGGGCTTTTCCATGTCTTGGAATGGTAGATTGGTCACAGGTGATTCCAGATCAAGCGAGACCCAGTTTGCATATTTGATGCAGCTCTTACTGCATCACCGAGAGGACGGCGTGCGCCGCGTAAATCTGGAACAGGTCCTTTTCGAGGGAAGGGATATCAACGATCTGCATCATGCAGCAAGGAGCGTTATCTACAACGCTAAAAAGAAGTTAAAAAAGGCAGGGCTGCCGGATGTAAATTACATTGAACGCCGTAAGGATGTCTATTACTGGACAGATCAGATCCCTGTAGTGATAGACACTGTGGAGATGGAACGGCTCAGTTCGGAGGCAAAAAGCGAGGAGGATCCGGAGAAAAAACTCCAGCTTTACTTGGATGCCTGCCATCAATATACAGGGGAGTTCCTGGGTACACAGACGGCCGTGTGGGCGGCGCAGGAGGCCAGACGGTACAGAGTCCTGTTCTGCGATTGTGTGGAACAGGCCGTCCAGTCCATGCGCAGAAGGCATGACTATTTTCGGATGGAAGAGCTGGGTATCTACGCGGCGAAAGTCAACCCGCTGGCGGATTGGGAGATCGTGACGATGGAGGCCCTGATCTCCACGGGACGGTATGCGGATGCGGAGAAACTTTATGAAGACACGGTGGATCTGTATCTGCAGGAACAAGGTCTGCGGCCTTCCCCCCGTCTGATGGAACTCTTGAATAAATTGGGCGGACAGATGGGGCGTCAGTACGCTGTCCTGGATGACATACAGATGGAATTGGCCGAGGCGGACAGCATGAGGCAGGGAGGCTATGTGTGCTCCTATCCGGTCTTTCAGGGTATCTATCGGATGATCACCCGGTTGATCGAGAGGGGCGGCCAGTCTGTCTACCTGATGCTCTGTACCGTGGTGGACAGCAAGGGGAATCCTATGAAGGCGGGGCCTATGTTGGAAGATCTCTCCCAACGTCTGGGGGATGCGATCCAACATTCCGTACGGCACGGCGATGCTGTAAATCGGTATGGGAAAGGGCAGTATCTGGTCTTGCTCGTGAATATCACCCGGGAGAATTGCAGTATCCTGCAGCGGCGGATCAATTACCATTTTCTGGTGGGGCGGCAGCGCACAGGGATCCAGTATCATGTCAACAGTGTGATCTGTACGGCAGACGGGCAGACATCGATCTGAAGGAGAGGATGAGATATGGGTAAGTCACAATGGTATATCGGCTCGCCCAACGGCGTGGTGTTGTGCGTAGACCACGCGTCCAGGTGGCAGATCAGAGGAAGGCTCTATCACGCTTATAGCAGGGAGGGGCTAAAGATCGCCAACATGGAGCAGCTCTTGTTTGAGCTGGAGCATTTTTATGATTCGATCGATTTTCCGCATCCTTCGACCAACAACCGGACATTCCAGGGAGAGATACCGCACATAGGCCATAGGGCAGGAAAGGAGAAAGTCATGAGCGATGAAGAATTGCTGGGTAGGCATGGGGATCTGGGGACCTTTATCATCCGCGTCCAGCATCGGCAGAACAGCAGCTGGCAGGGACGGATCACCTGGATGGATCAGGATAAGACCGTATATTTCCGTTCCATGTGGGAGATGTTGAAATTGGTGGACAGTGCGCTGGATACAGTCAGCAGATGGGAAGATGATAGAGACGAGCCGACTTGGCCGGAAGAGAGCGAATAAAGTCAGATTGAGAGGGCGTCCTGCTGCTGGGGCGTCTTTTTTGTATGTTTCCCTTGTGATCTGCGGGCCCTTCTGTATAATAAGATATAAAGGGAGGTATGAGCTATGGGGATTTATCTGGATCCAAGGAATATGGGTTTTAGGACAGGCATTATACACAGGCGCTCGAACGTTATGAGGGTGATATCCTGCTCGTCGCAGTGGCTTACGACAGGGAAGATCCCAATAAGCCGCACAGATGCATGATAGAGAAAGTAGAAAAAAGCTGACAACCGATAAATAGAGAGGTGTACAAAAGATGAAGAAAGAGGATTTTGACCGGATCTATATGGAATATCATAAATTGGTACAGCATGTAGCCTTCGACATCCTGCAGGACCACAACCTGGCACAGGATGTCTGCCAGGAAGTTTTTATCAAACTCCATCAGAAGATCGAAAGGCTGGACGAGAATCTGATCAAAGGTTGGATACTGCGGAATACGCACAGGAAGAGCATTGATTTCTGGAGGAAGTCCTATCGGAAGAGGGAGATACCGGTTGTCGGGGAGAACATAGAGGGGGCTTTGGTCAGCGAGTATCTGGTGGAGAAGGAGACGGAGTGCCGCCGGAAAGAATTCCGCAATTTCCTGCTCGACGAGCTGAAGGAGAAAAATCCCCTATGGCATGATCTGATGGTCCGGGTCGTGGTGGAAAATGAGCCCGCCAGTGAGGTGGCGCGGGAATATGGCCTGAGCGAACTGGGGATGTGGATGAGGCTCAGCCGCGCACGCCGCTGGCTGTATGCGAATTATTATCAGTCCTACCGGAAGCCAAAAGGTCCGTCGGATCGGTAAAACAAGTGCGGATACTTGACAACGGGAGCAGGCTCGTGCTATAATACCTCTATGAAATTTTGAGTGGATATTTCCAGGCAGTGACTGCTGTCCTCTTTTCGCCACACAGCTATCGTGAGATGGTTGTGTGGCTTTTTTAATGTGTGAGCGGTGTTATGGAAGATATCTGCGGATAGGAGGAACTATGAGCGAGGATTTTATGAAGGAAAAGCCGGTTTTCGGGTTGGTGCTGACGATGGCTCTCCCGATGGTGCTGTCCATGCTGGTCAATTCCCTGTACAACATCGTGGACAGTCTTTTTGTGGCGCAGATCAGCGAGGAGGCCATGACGGCGCTGTCCCTTGTCTATCCGATCCAAAATCTCGTCATCGCTGCAGGCGTTGGTTTTGGGATCGGCATCAATGCGGTCATCGCCTTTGGCCTGGGCGCAAAAGACCAGGCGGCGGCAGATACGGCGGCCACACAGGGAGTGCTGCTGGCGGTGATCCATGGTATCATCATGACGATCGGATGTATCGCCGCTATGCCGTTTTTTCTAGGGATGTTTACATCCGCAGAGAGTGTCATGGATCTGGGTATGCGGTATTCTGTCATTGCGTTTTCTTTTAATCTGATCAACGTTGTGGGCGTGACTTTTGAGAAGATCTTCCAGGCTGTGGGGAAGATGAAAGTTTCCATGATCAGCATGATGTGCGGATGTATCGCGAACATCCTTTTAGATCCTGTACTGATCTTTGGACTTGGGCCGTTTCCTGAGATGGGGATAGAGGGCGCGGCCTGGGCGACCGGGATCGGACAGACGCTCGCGTTGGCGATCTATCTCGCAGTCTATCTTGTGCGCCCGATCTGCGTACATATGAGCAGGCGGTATCTTTCCCTGGATAAAAAGATCGTCCGGAGGCTGTACTCTGTCGGTATACCGGCTGCATTGAACCTTGCATTGCCGTCGTTTTTGATCTCTGCGCTGAATGGGATCTTGGCGGCGTACGCGGGAGTTTATATCTTGGTCCTGGGGATCTATTATAAATTGCAGACATTTCTTTATCTGCCGGCAAATGGGATCATCCAGGGGATGCGGCCGTTGATCGGATACAATTATGGAGCTGGCGAATACAAACGGGTGGATCGGATCTACAAGGTTGTTTTATATATGTGCGCGGTCATCATGACGATGGGGACATTGATCTGCCTGTTGGCCCCAGGCTGGCTCATGAGTCTGTTCACCAGTGCGCCGGGAACGATCAGCGCCGGGGAGCGCGCGCTGCGCATCATCAGTGCGGGGTTTCTTGTATCCTCTGTCTCTGTGACTTCATCGGGGGCTTTGGAGGGGCTGGGTAAAGGCGGTCCGTCTCTGATCATCTCCCTGTGCCGGTACATTGTCATCATCATCCCGGCGGCATTTTTGCTCAGCAGGATCTTTGGGCCTGTTGGTGTGTGGAATGCTTTCTGGATCGCGGAGACGGCTGCGTCGGTCATTGCGTTTTTGGTCTATCGCAGAGCTGTGAGATAGTGGAGGCGCATGCCTTCAGTGCTGAGCCCCGTTCGGGCGCCCATGGCTAAATAGACATTTTGCATACAGACAGATAGGGCTGTGCGATCGGCGATCTAAAAAAATTAGCTGAAAATATTAGCACTCAGGCCTTGACAGTGCTAACAACACATGTTATAGTTCTAATAGAACAAAGAGACCATGCAGGCATGGAGGTGTTGTTATGAATATCGCAAAATTTACACAAAAATCAATACAAGCTGTCCAGGACTTGGAGAAAGCTGCTTATGAATATGGAAACCAGGAGATTGAGCAGGAGCATCTGCTCCACACGCTGTACCACCAGGAGGACAGCCTGATCAAAAAGCTGCTGGAGAAGATGGAGATCCAGCCCCAGGCTTTTGAGGCGAGCATTGAGCGGGCTCTGGAGGCCCGTGTCAAAGTATCCGGCGGCAGCCTGCACTACGGGCAATATCTGAACAAAGCCCTTGTGGAGGCGGAGGATGAGGCCACACAGATGGGGGATGAATACATCTCCGTGGAGCATCTGTTCCTCTCCCTGATCCGCCATGCAAGCCCATCGGTGAAAAAACTGTTCCAGGAATACGGCATCACCAGGGAACGTTTCCTCAAGGCATTATCCACCGTGCGGGGAAACCAGCGGGTGGTCAGCGACAACCCGGAGGCGACCTACGATACACTGAATAAATATGGCCAGGACTTGGTGGAGCGGGCCCGGGATCAGAAGTTGGACCCGGTGATCGGGCGGGATGCGGAGATCCGCAACATCATCCGGATCTTGTCCAGGAAGACGAAAAATAATCCGGTGCTGATCGGGGAGCCCGGTGTGGGCAAGACGGCGGCGGTGGAGGGTCTGGCGCAGCGGATCGTCCGGGGGGATGTGCCGGAAGGACTGAAAGATAAGCGGATCTTTTCACTGGACATGGGCGCACTGGTGGCCGGGGCGAAATACCGGGGTGAATTTGAGGAGCGGTTAAAAGCTGTCCTGGAAGAAGTGCGAAAGAGCGAGGGGGAGATCATCCTCTTCATCGATGAACTCCATCTGATCGTGGGCGCAGGCAAGACAGACGGCGCCATGGATGCGGGCAATATGTTAAAGCCCATGCTGGCACGTGGAGAACTGCACTGCATCGGCGCCACAACTTTAGATGAATACCGGCAGTACATCGAGAAAGACCCGGCCCTTGAGCGGCGGTTCCAGCCGGTCCTGGTGGATGAGCCGTCCGTGGAGGACACCATTTCCATCCTCCGGGGCTTAAAAGAACGCTACGAAGTCTACCACGGGGTAAAGATCACAGACGGCGCACTGGTGGCGGCCGCGGCCCTGTCCCAGCGTTACATCAGCGACCGTTTCCTGCCGGATAAAGCGATCGACCTGGTGGATGAGGCATGTGCCCTGATCAAGACGGAACTGGATTCCATGCCCACAGAGCTGGATGAGATGTCCCGAAAGATCATGCAGATGGAGATCGAGGAGGCGGCTTTAAAGAAGGAAAACGACAGATTGAGCCAGGACCGCCTGGTCGCTCTGCAGAAAGAGCTGGCCGACCACCGGGATGCGTTCAACGCCAAAAAAGCCCAGTGGGACAACGAAAAAGTATCTGTGGAAAAAGTCCAGAAGATCCGGGAGCGGATCGAGGACGTAAACCGGCAGATCGAGAAAGCTACCCAGCATTATGACCTGGAAAAAGTCAGTCAATTGCAGTACGGTGAACTTCCCCGGCTGCAGCACGACCTGGAGCTGGCGGAAGAACAGATGGCCCAGTCGGAGCACAGCCTGCTCCACGAGCGAGTGACCGATGAGGAGATCGCGCGGATCATCTCCAGATGGACAGGGATCCCAGTGGCAAAATTGACCGAGGGCGAGCGCAGCAAGATCTTGGGTCTGGAAGATCAGCTCCATGAGCGGGTGGTGGGCCAGGATGAGGGCGTGCAGAAAGTCACAGATGCGATCTTACGTTCCAAAGCCGGTATCAAAGACCCCACCAAACCGATCGGATCGTTCCTGTTTTTGGGGCCGACGGGCGTGGGCAAGACGGAGTTGGCGAAAACCTTGGCAGAGCGCCTTTTTGACGATGAAAACAATATGGTGCGGATCGACATGAGTGAGTACATGGAGAAACATTCCGTATCCCGGCTGATCGGCGCGCCTCCAGGATATGTGGGCTATGAGGAGGGCGGACAGCTCACAGAGGCCGTCCGGCGGAAACCATACAGTGTCATCCTTTTCGACGAGATCGAGAAAGCCCATCCGGATGTGTTCAATGTACTTTTGCAGGTGCTGGATGATGGCAGGATCACGGACTCCCAGGGGCGGACGGTGGATTTTAAGAACACCATACTGATCATGACCTCGAATATCGGGGCAGCCCATCTGTTAGACGGGATCAACGAGGAGGGTGAGATCCAAAAAGAGGCGGAGGATCTGGTGATGCAGGAGCTGCGCGGCCATTTCCGACCGGAATTTCTGAACCGTTTAGACGAAGTGATCTTATTTAAGCCGCTGACCAAGGCGCATATCGGGCGGATCGTGGACCTTCTGGTGGTGGATCTCAACCGTCGCCTGGCCGATCAGGAACTGCGGCTGGAACTGACAGAAGAGGCCAAGGCGCATGTGGTGGAGAATGGATATGACCCGGTCTACGGCGCACGGCCGCTGAAACGCTATCTGCAAAAAACTGTGGAGACACTGGCGGCCAAGAGTATCTTAGCGGGAAATGTACGCGCGGGGGATACGCTCCTGCTCGATCTGGAGGACGGGAAACTCCTATGCAGAGTGGCATAAGTAAGATACACCGCTGCAAACAACAGGGTATCGGCCCCTCAAGGCAGTCGCCAGATATCCGTGCGGGCACGGCGGCTCGGCTCGTTGATTGCGGAAATAAAACAGAATGGACAAGTACACAGGCTCTGATGTGCGAGCCTGTGCGCTTGTCCGTTTTTTACGGGATCGACAAAGTGGCCTTTTCCAGCCATGTGCCGCCATCCAGGGATGCGATGATCAGTTTGCCCGCCAGCTGCATCTCATCGATCCGTTCCTTGGTATAAGAAGGGAGTTTTACCGTGGATACACTGCGGTCTGTTTTGGCGATCTGGAAGCTTCCTTCCAACTTCTCCGCCCGCAGCAGGTCCGTATACCGGTAGACGACGATATCCTTGTCTTCAGATTCTTTTTTGCATACCAACCGTTTCATTTTGGGGTCTGCCCTCCTGTCTTTTTCTTCCTGAGACCATTTTAACATCATATGCGCGCAGGGTCAAAAGAAAAATCATATGTCTTGAACAAGTCGCATACGGCGTATACAAGATCGGGAAGATCAAAGACCCGCTCTTTGCGAGTAAATCTTGGGAACAGGAAGGGCATCCGGATCGACAGATTCTTGTGATATCATATCCAACTGGGAGATCGGATCCATAGTGGTATGCTAGCATTGCCTCGTCCTGTTTGACCTTTATATCTTCTTCACAACTATATTCAGCGACTAACATATTGCGCACCTCGCTCCTTTTTCGTTTGAGATATTCTGCTCATATACCTTTATCGATACATTCCTCTATCGCCTTTTTTATAGGATCATCCTCGTTGGTGTGATCTCTCACGGTATTGATGAACACGCCAGACCCTACTTGGCAAGATATATCATTATTGAAGTTTTTATATAGGATATCTTCGGTCTTTACTTTTTTCTTGCTGCGGTACATTTTATATTTTTTATTATATACGCTGGGGAGGCCGGATACAAGAATGATTTTTGTACGGATATTAGCGGGATTTTGCTCATTTTATTTGAAATATATAGAGGGATCATATTATCCGACTAATCTATTATTAGGGAAAACAGCCAATTTATAATTCTAAATAAAGTATAAAATTACCAAAAAATATTGCATATAATGTGATATGAACATATAATAAGATTATTCGACTAATCAAATGGCCTTCCAGTGTAAGACCCGGGCCATGGGAAATGAGGTGAGAAGATGGAGGGAGAGGAATGGGAAGATACAGTGTTGAGCCTGCTCATGCGGATGACACATGTATATTTTCAGAAAAGTTTCCAACAATTAAACAGTATAGGATTACATCCGGGACAGCCGCCCATGCTCTGGCATATTTTCAAGGATGAAGGGCTCAGCCAGAAGGAATTAGCCAGCCGTCTGAAAGTAAAGCCCCCGACGGTGAATGTGTCTCTGCAGCGGATGGAGAAAGCGGACTATATCTGCCGCAGGCAGGATGAGAAAGACCAGAGGGTCTCCCGTATATACTTAACGGAAAAAGGGCGGCAGCTGGCAGAGCAGATCGGTGAGATGATGAAAGACAGCAACAGCCGCATGACCCAGGGCTTTACGGAGGCGGAGATCTGTCTGCTGACCCGTTTTTTGAAGCAGATGATCGTAAACATGGAGTCCATCCAGGTCGATGGGACTACAGAGAAAGGAGAGATGTGACCGATGGGAAAGATCATGAAATATCTAAAGCGTTCTGCGGGTTCTATCTTGTGTATCCTGGCGCTTTTATTTTTACAGGCGTCCTGCGAACTGTCGCTCCCTACGTATACGTCGGATATCGTCAATGTGGGGATCCAGCAGAAAGGGATCTTGGATGGCGTGCCGGAGGAGATCCGGTCTTCTTCTTTGGAAGATCTGGAACTGTTTATGGATGGGGAGGACCGAAAGACTGTGGAAAGCTGCTACGACAGGGAGGGGGAGCAGTGTATCCTGAAGGAGGACCTTTCCAAGACGGAGCGGGAAAGATTAAATGAGATCTTAGGCAAGCCGATCCTCTTACTGTATTCCCTGACCCAGGATGAAGAGCGGGCGCAGGCCGTGAAAGAACAGATGGGCCTGCCGCCAAAGGCCGATCTTCTGGATGCTATCAGGCAGCTGCCTTCTGAAACTGTGGAGAAGATGCTGGAAAGTTCCAGTGAGCAGATCGATCAGATGCCGGACTCTTTGATCACCCAGACGGCGGTGGCCTATGTCCAGCAGGAATATGGACAGATGGGCCGTGATGTGGATCGGATCCAGATCCGGTATATATTGAAGATCGGGCTGATGATGCTGGGCGTGGCGTTCTTGAGTATGGCGGCGGCTGTTTTGGTCACGTTTTTGTCGGCGCGGGTGGCGGCGGTGACCGGGCACGACCTGCGAAACAGTGTCTACCGGAAAGTCATCGGGTTTTCCAGCGGGGAGTACAACCGTTTCTCTACGGCTTCCCTGATCACCCGGAGTACCAACGACATCCAGCAGATCCAGCTCCTGATGGCCATGGTGTTCCGGATCGCCATGTATGCGCCGATCATGGGGATCGGGGGTATCCTGAAGGTCTTGAAGACGGACGCGTCCATGAGCTGGATCATCGCGCTGGCGGTGGCGCTGATCGTCGGGCTGGTCCTTGTGCTGTTTGCTGTGGCCATGCCCCGGTTCAAAAAGCTCCAGGTCCTGATCGACCGTCTGAATCTAGTCACCCGGGAGATCCTCACGGGGCTTTCTGTGATCCGGGCGTTCAGCCGGGAGGAGCATGAGAAGGAGCGTTTCGAGGAGGCGAACCGGAACCTGACCAGGACGAACCTTTTTGTAAACAGATGTATGACGTTTATGATGCCGACGATGATGCTGATCATGAACGGCGTGTCTATCCTGATCGTGTACAACGGCGGCCATGCGGTGGACAACGGGACGATGCAGGTGGGGGATATGATGGCGTTCATCCAGTACGCCATGCAGATCATCATGTCCTTTTTGATGCTGACCATGCTCTCGATCATGCTGCCCAGGGCCAGTGTGTCGGCCGGGCGTATCGCGGAGGTTTTGGATACAGAGCCTATGATCTGCGATCCGGATGAGCCGGAGGGCATCCATCCGGGGATGGAGGGGACGGTGTCATTTGAACATGTATCTTTTTCCTATCCGGATGCGGATGAGCGGGTCCTGCGGGATGTGACCTTCACGGCGAAAAAGGGTGAGACGGTGGCGTTTATCGGCAGCACCGGGAGTGGGAAGAGCACGCTGCTCAATCTGATCCCCCGTTTTTATGATGTGACGGAAGGTGCGGTGAAAGTGGATGGGGTGGATGTGCGCAAAATGAGCCAGAAGGATCTGCGGAGCCGGCTGGGCTATGTGCCGCAAAAAAGTGTGCTGTTCTCCGGGACGATCCGTTCCAACATCGCGTATGGTTGTCCGGATGCGCCCCACGAGCAGGTAGAGCAGGCTGCGGCCATCGCCCAGGCAGAAGATTTTATCCGGGAGAAACCGGAGAAATACGGAGCGCCGATCTCTCAGGGCGGGTCGAATGTATCCGGCGGGCAGAAGCAGCGGCTGTCCATCGCCCGGGCGATCGCGAAGAGACCGGAGATCTTTTTGTTTGACGACAGTTTTTCCGCGCTGGATCTTAAGACCGATGCGGCGCTGCGCAGGGCTTTAAAGAGAGCCACCGCGGATACGACCACCTTGATCGTGGCGCAGCGGATCAGCACGATCATCCATGCGGATCAGATCCTCGTCCTGGAGCGGGGACGTGTGGTCGGACAGGGGACCCACCCGGAATTGATGGAAAACTGCGAGGTCTATCGTCAGATTGCCATGTCACAGTTATCAGAGGAGGAGTTGGCAGGATGAGTGGAGAGAGAAGAAGTGTCGGGCCCAGAGGGCCTATGGGCCACGGCCGGGGGATGAGCGGCGAGAAAGCCAGGGACTTTAAGGGGACGCTGAAAAAATTGTTCCGGTACATGGATAAATATAAGATACGTTTTCTGTTTATGCTGCTCTTTGCGGTGGCAGGGACCGTGTTCAATATCGTGGGGCCGAAGATCTTAGGGCAGGCGACCACGGAGCTGTTTAACGGACTGGTGGCCAAGATCAGCGGGACTGGTGGGATCGATTTTTCTAAGATCACAGAGATCTTGCTGGGGGTACTGGGGCTTTATCTGGTCAGCGCCTGCTTTACATTTATACAGGGGTTCGTGATGACGGGCATCTCCAATGATGTGACGTACACCATGCGCCAAGATATATCGGCGAAGATCCATCGGATGCCGATGAAATATTTTGAGAGCAGGACCCACGGGGAAACCCTCTCAAGGGTGACCAACGATGTGGATACCCTGCAGCAGAGCCTGAATCAAAGTGTGACCCAGCTGATCACCTCGGTGACTACGCTGATCGGTGTGTTGTTCATGATGCTGAGTATCAATATATGGATGACACTGTGCGCGCTTTTGATCTTGCCGGTCGCCATGGGCATCATCGGCGCGGTGATGAAACGTTCCCAGAAATATTTCCGCGGGCAGCAGAAATATCTGGGAGAGGTCAACGGGCAGATCGAGGAGGTCTACGCGGGGCAGAATATCGTAAAGGCGTTTAATAAGGAAGAGGATGTGATCGACACCTTCGAGGAGACCAACCAGAAGCTGTATGAGTCCGCCTGGAAATCCCAGTTTTTCTCCGGGATCATGATGCCGGTCATGCAGTTCGTGGGAAATGTGGGCTATGTGATGGTGGCCCTCCTGGGCGGCTATTTTGCGATCAAGAAAACGATCGAGGTGGGGGATATCCAGTCCTTTTTCCAATATATCCGCAACTTCACCCAGCCGATCACCCAGATGGCCCAGGTGACCAATATGCTCCAGTCCACGGCGGCCGCTGCGGAGCGGGTGTTCGAGTTCCTGGATGAGGAGGAAGAGGAACAGCTGGCGGAGGGAGCGGTGGATATTTCGGGGTTGAAGGGCAATGTGGAGTTCGACCATGTGGGATTTGGCTACGACCCGGAAAATATGATCATCCATGATTTTTCCACAAAGGTAAGAGACGGGCAGAAGGTGGCCATCGTTGGGCCCACCGGCGCGGGGAAGACCACGATGGTCAAATTGCTGATGCGTTTTTACGATGTAAATAAGGGCGCTGTGAAGATCGACGGGCATGATGTGCAGGATTTTGGCAGAGGGCAGCTCCGGGAGATGTTCGGCATGGTCCTGCAGGATACCTGGCTCTTCAACGGCACGATCATGGAAAATATCCGTTACGGCAGACTGGACGCCACAGATGCGGAGGTGATCGCGGCGGCAAAAGCGGCCCATATCCACAATTACATCATGACCCAGCCGGGCGGGTATCAGATGGTCTTAAATGAGGAGACCAGCAATGTGTCCCAGGGGCAGAAGCAGCTGCTCACCATCGCCCGGGCGATCCTGGCGGATAATAAGATCTTGATCTTGGATGAGGCCACGTCGTCTGTGGATACCCGGACGGAGGTGCAGATCCAGAAGGCTATGGATAACCTGATGGAAGGGCGGACCAGTTTTGTGATCGCCCATCGGCTCTCCACCATATGGGACGCGGACCTGATCTTGGTGATGAAGGACGGGGATATCATCGAGCAGGGCAGCCACGGGGAACTGATGAAGGCTGGCGGGTTCTATGCGGGGCTGTATAACAGCCAGTTCGAGCGGGTGGAGGCCGTGTAAAAAAATAAAATGGGGACGCCGGGAAGATCTGTGGAAAGTTTGTTGCAGTATCAGGACATGTCTTAAAACCTGGACCATTACCAGATCCCCATAAATTAACAGACAATAAAACACCCGTCTTCCAAAAAAAGCGTTTTAAAGGGGTCCGGGGGAAATACGCGATCCCCCGGCGCTTTTGGTACTTTTTCCGCATAAGAGTACATAGAAACCCTGGAGCGGCCGCAGATCATGCCAAAGGATAGAAAAAGTCTTTTTTACAAGCTCAGAGGGGTTTTCAAACACACTCAAAAAAATCCAAAAAAAAATAAAAAAACACTTGCATTTCAAAACGAAATATTATATAATCCTTTTTGTCAAGAAATTGGGCTATCGCCAAACGGTAAGGCAACGGACTCTGACTCCGTCATTTCAAGGTTCGAATCCTTGTAGCCCAGCTCCCAAAGGCTGTTGCAGAAACCATGCAGCAGCCTTTTCTTTTTAAACGGCGATGTCTGCCGACACAGACATCGCCGTGGATGAAAGTCGGCTGCTCCGTGCCTCCGACACTTTCACAGTAAAAAAGCAAACATCACAGAAAATGGAGAGGATCATGATCATATTAGGAAAAAGACAGAAGCTGACCATCGTACAGACCGTAGATTTCGGTGTCTATTTAGCGGACCCTGCGCAGGAGCGTGACCCGCAGGAACCGCCGGAGGAGAAAGTCCTCCTTCCCGGACGGCAGGTACCCGAGGGCGCAAAAGAGGGGGATGAGATCGAGGTATTCATCTACCGGGATTCCAAGGACCGGCTGATCGCCACGGTCCACGAGCCACGGCTTGAAAAGGAGCAGACGGCCGTCCTGGAGGTGGTGGATACGGGCCGGATCGGGGCATTTCTGGATTGGGGGCTGGAAAAGGATCTTCTCCTGCCTTTTAGGGAGCAGACCATGCCGGTGCAAAAGGGGGATAAATGCCTGGTGGCCCTCTACGAGGATAAGAGCCACAGGCTGTGCGCCACCATGAAGGTCTATCATTATCTGTCCACCCAGACGCCGTACAAGACGGGCGACATGGTGGACGGACGGGTCTACGAACTCAGCAAAAATTTTGGTGTGTTCGTGGCGGTGGACGACCGGTACTCCGCGCTGATCCCGAAGAGCGAGGCCCAGGGCAGCTACAAAGTCAATGACATCCTGCGATTGCGTGTGACCAAGGTAAAACCGGATGGCAAACTCAACGTGAGCGCACGGAAGCAGGTGTATCTGCAATTGGAGGAGGACGCCCAGAAGATCTTTCAGGTGCTGGAGCGTTCCGGCGGCACGCTGCCCCTGGATGACAAGTCAGACCCGGCTCAGATCAAAGCGCGGCTGGGCTTGAGCAAAGCGGCTTTTAAGCGGGCGGTGGGCCATCTGATGAAGGAAGGGAAGATCCTCCAGCGACCGGGAGAGATCGTGATACAAAAAGAAGAGTGAGCGGAGGTGTCCCATGGATTTTACACATCTGCATGTGCATACGGAGTACAGTCTCTTGGACGGCTCGAACAAGATAGAAGAGTACGTTTCCAGGGTAAAAGAACTGGGGATGGACAGCGCGGCCATCACAGACCACGGTGCGATGTATGGATGCATCGATTTTTACAAAGCGGCCAAGGCGGCGGGGATCCGTCCGATCCTGGGCTGTGAAGTCTATGTCGCGCCGGGATCAAGGTTTGACCGGGATGTGGGGGACCAGGAGGATAAATATTACCATCTGGTGCTGCTGGCGGAGAACAACACGGGCTACGCCAACCTGATGAAGGTGGTCTCACGGGGATTTGTGGAGGGGTTCTATTATAAGCCGAGGGTGGACATGGAGCTTTTGGAAGAATACCACGAAGGGCTGATCGCGCTGAGCGCCTGCCTGGCCGGAGAGGTCCCCCGGTATCTGGTGCGGGGCATGTATGAGGACGCGAAAGCAGCGGCCCTGCGCCATGAAAAGATCTTTGGAAAAGGCAATTATTTCCTGGAGCTGCAAGATCACGGGATCTCCGAGCAGCAGTTGGTGAACCAGCAGCTCATGCGCCTGCACCAGGAGACGGGGATCGATCTGGTGGCCACGAACGATGTCCACTATACCTACGCCGAGGACGCCACGGCCCACGATATCCTGCTCTGTATCCAGACGGCGAAGAAATTAGAGGACGAGGATCGGATGCGCTACGAGGGCGGCCAGTATTATGTGAAATCCCCGGAGGAGATGGCCCGGCTTTTCCCGTATGCGCTGGAGGCCCTGGAGAACACCCATAAGATCGCCATGCGCTGCAACGTGGAGATCGAATTCGGCGTGACCAAACTCCCGAAATTCGATGTGCCCGAGGGCTACACATCATGGGAATATCTGAATAAACTCTGCAAAGAGGGCTTAGAGCGGTTATACCAGCCGGTGACACCGGAACTTAAAGAGCGTCTCAGATACGAGCTGGATACGATCGCCAATATGGGATATGTGGATTACTTCCTGATCGTGTGGGATTTTATCCGGTACGCCCGGGATCATGACATCATGGTGGGGCCGGGCCGGGGATCGGCGGCTGGGAGCCTGGTATCCTACACATTGGGGATCACCCAATTGGATCCGATCAAATACAGCCTGCTGTTTGAGCGTTTCCTGAATCCGGAGAGGGTGTCCATGCCGGATATCGACATCGATTTCTGTTTTGAACGGCGGCAGGAAGTCATTGACTACGTGGTGGAAAAATACGGGAAGGACCGGGTGGTGCAGATCGTCACATTCGGGACCATGGCCGCCCGCAACGTACTCCGGGATGTGGGCCGTGTGCTGGGGATGCCCTACTCCCAGGTGGATGCGGTGGCCAAGATGATCCCTGTGGAGCAGAATAAGCCTTTGACCATCGAACAGGCATTAAAGAGGAACCCGGAATTTTCAAGGATCTATGAGGATGACCCGGAGATACGCAACCTGGTGGACATGGCGAAAAGGCTGGAGGGCCTGCCACGCCACACGTCCATGCACGCGGCCGGCGTGGTGATCAGCCAGAAGGAAGTGGACGAGTTCGTCCCCCTCTCGAAAGCCTCCGACGGTTCCATCACCACCCAGTTTACCATGACGACCCTGGAAGAACTGGGACTTTTGAAGATGGATTTTCTGGGGCTGCGCACATTGACGGTGATCCAGGATACGGTCCGTCTGGTGGAAAAGAACACCGGTGTTTTTCTGGATATGGACCGGATCGACTACAACGATGCCCAGGTCCTCGCCTCCATAGGCACGGGGAAGACCGAGGGCGTGTTCCAGTTGGAGAGCGCGGGCATGAAGAATTTTATGAAAGAGCTAAAGCCCCAGAGCCTGGAAGACATCATCGCCGGTGTGGCTCTCTACCGGCCCGGCCCCATGGATTTTATCCCCCAGTACATCCGGGGGAAAAACAATGCGGCCATGGTCACCTACGACTGCCCCCAGCTGCGGCCGATCCTGGAATCCACCTACGGGTGCATCGTGTACCAGGAGCAGGTCATGCAGATCGTGCGGGATCTGGGCGGGTATACCATGGGGCGCAGCGATCTTCTGCGCCGGGCCATGTCCAAGAAGAAGATCTCCGTGATGGAGAAGGAACGGCAGAATTTTGTCTATGGGAATGAGGACGAGGGCATACCCGGCTGTATCAAAAAAGGCATCGACGAGAAGACCGCCCACAGGATCTACGACGAGATGATCGATTTTGCAAAATACGCGTTCAACAAATCCCATGCGGCCGCCTACGCGGTGGTGGCTTACCAGACAGCCTACCTGAAATACTACTATCCGGTGCAGTATATGGCGGCGCTCATGACCTCGGTCATTGATTTTCCGACGAAAGTATCCGGCTATATCCTGCACTGTCGGCAGATCGGCATCGACATCCTGCCGCCGGATATCAACCGGGGAGACAGCCGTTTTTCCGTGGATGGAAATGGCATCCGTTACGGGCTCTCCGCGATCAAGAGCGTGGGCAGATCGGTGATCGATGATATCGTAAAAGAACGGGAACTGGGCGGGCCGTACACCACGCTCAACAATTTCCTCTCCCGGATGTCCGGCAAGGAAGTCAATAAACGAGTGGTGGAGAACCTGATAAGATCAGGGGCGATGGACTGCCTGGAGGGCAACAGGAAGCAGAAGCTGCTGGTCTATCAGCGGGTGATGGACAGTGTGCAGCAGGAGAAGAAAAATTCCATGGCCGGGCAGCTCTCCCTGCTGGATATCGTGGGCGAGGAGGAGAAGAAAGACTATGTGATCCAACTGCCCCCCGTGGAGGAATACGAAAAAGAAGCGCTCCTCGCCTTTGAAAAAGAGGTGCTGGGCATCTACATCAGCGGCCATCCCCTGGAGAAATACACCCAGATGCTGGCCCGCAACGCCACCGCTGTCACCACCGATTTTCTGCCCGATGAGGACACCGGTCTGCCCCGTTTGGCGGACGGATCAAAGGTGACCGTGGGCGGCATGATCACCAACAGGACCATCAAATACACCAAGACCAACCAGGTCATGGCGTTCATCACTGTGGAGGATCTGGTGGGGACGGTGGAAGTGATCGTGTTCCCAAAGACCTATGAGCGCAGCGTCAGCGTTCTGGAGGAGGAAAATAAAGTGTTCGTCCAGGGGCGTGTGGCCGCGGAGGATGACAAGGCCAGCAAGCTGATCTGCGAGAAGATCTATCTTTTTACAGACATCCCCCGGGAATTGTGGATCCAGTTCCCGTCCAAGGAGGAATACAGGCAGCGGGAGGGAGAACTCCTGGAGCTGATCGGCGGCAGAGAGAGGAAGGACGTGGTGGTGATCTATCTGAAAAAAGAGAGGGCCATGAAGAGACTCCCCCCAGGGCAGAGGACCGCGATCGACTCCCTGGACATGGAGGGCCTGAAAGGGCGGTTCGGGGAGGGGAACATCCGGATACTGGAAAAGAATATGGGAAAGTGAGGTGCGCTTATGCCGAGTGGGATCGAGGCCGCAAAAGCAGCGCTGGATGAATTTGAGATGATCCAACGCTATATGCTCCTGGCGAGAGAGGAGAATGCAGTGAAGACATATGCGGAATTGAAGAACAGGTATCTTTTATTGAAAGCCATCTTAAATGTGGCAGGCGTCAGCCTGACAGATATTGATAAGATAAAAGAATGACAGACCTTTATTGCATTTATCCGGAAAATGTTTTAAAATCTAAGTAAGACGGTTGAAGGAAAAGGAACACAAGGAGGATACGATGGCTGATACGAACAAGAAGATCAAAGTGATCGGAGTATTGACGAGCGGAGGGGATGCCCCGGGGATGAATGCCGCTATCCGTGCGGTGGTCCGCAGAGGCTTGAGCAACGGCCTGAAGGTAAAAGGGATCTACAAAGGTTACAATGGCCTGCTCAACGAGGAGATCGTGGACATGCAGGCCCAGGATGTGTCGGACACCATAGAGCGGGGCGGGACTATTCTTTATACGGCGCGCTGTGCGGAATTCAGGACAGAGGAAGGTCAGAAATGGGGCGCGCAGGTGTGCAGGAAACATGGGATCGAGGGCCTGGTGGTGATCGGAGGCGACGGATCTTTTGCAGGGGCGCAGAAGTTGGCCAACTTAGGGATCAACACCATCGGTGTTCCGGGGACCATCGACTTAGATATCGGCTGTACTGAATATACGATCGGATTTGACACGGCTGTGAATACGGCCATGCAGGCGATCGACAAGGTGCGGGATACATCCACCTCCCATGAGCGGTGCAGCATCATCGAGGTCATGGGCCGGGGGGCGGGCTACATCGCCCTGTGGTGCGGGATCGCCAACGGCGCAGAGGATGTGCTCCTTCCGGAAAAATATGATTACGATGAACAGAAGATTATCAACAACATCATCGAGAACCGGAAGAGAGGGAAGAAACATCACATCATCATCAACGCGGAGGGCATCGGGCACTCCGAGGCCATGGCCAAGCGGATCGAGGCGGCCACAGGCATCGAGACCCGGGCGACGATCTTAGGCCACATGCAGCGGGGCGGGAGTCCCACCTGTAAAGACCGTGTGTACGCCTCCATCATGGGCGCAAAGGCGGTGGACCTTTTGATCGAGGGCAAGAGCCAGCGGGTGGTGGGCTATAAGAACGGGGCGTACGTGGATTTTGACATCAACGAAGCCCTCTCCATGAAAAAACAGTTGTCCGAGTACCAGTTTGAGGTATGTAATTCCCTGTCTCACAATTACATGAAAAAATAGATATGGACTTTCATAGATTAAATTCCGCCCAGATCATCGCCCTGGGGTTTGCAGGGGTGATCCTTCTGGGCGGATGCCTTTTGTGGCTCCCTGTGTGCGCTGCGCCCGGGGAGCAGACGACTTTTATCGACGCATTGTTTACAGCGGCCACGTCGGTCTGCGTGACCGGCCTTGTGACAGTCACCACGGCCGCCCACTGGTCGCTTTTGGGAAAATGTGTGATCTTGATCCTCATCCAACTGGGCGGTCTGGGGGTGATCGCGGTCTCCATGTCGATCTTTTTGCTGGTTGGACGGCGGATCACATTGAAAGGCCGGCGGCTGATCCAGGAGGCGTATAACCTGGATACTCTCTCAGGTATGGCCGACGTGGTGAAAAAGATCGTGGCCTGTACGCTGGGTGCGGAGGCGCTGGGGGCTGTCTGCTATGCATTTGCGTTTGTGCCGAGATTTGGCTGGGCACAGGGGATCTGGCAGTCTGTGTTCACATCCGTCTCCGCTTTCTGCAACGCGGGGATCGATATCCTGGGGGAGGACAGTCTGGCTCCTTATGTGGGAAACCTGCTGGTAAACGGGACGACTATGGCTCTGATCATATCCGGCGGACTGGGATTTCTGGTCTGGTGGGATCTGTACCGGGTGGCAAAGGGGCGGCTGGGCTGGCGGCGGCTCAAGGTCCATTCCAAATTGGCGGTGACGGCCACGGGGATCTTGGTCCTGGGAGGCGGGATCCTTTTCCTGGTGTTTGAATATGGAAATCCAGAGACGCTGGGCGGCCTGTCCCTGACAGATAAGATCCAGGCGGCTCTGTTCCAGTCGGTGACCACCCGGACGGCGGGGTTCTTTACCATAGATCAGAGCTGTTTTGGCGATGCGTCCATGGTACTGACTTTATTTTTGATGTTCACGGGCGGTTCCCCGATGGGGACAGCGGGCGGGGTCAAGACCACCACGTTGGCGATCTTGATCCTCACCGTGGCGGCTTACCTGAAAGGGAAAAGTGATACGGAAGTGTTCAACAGGAAGATCCGGGAGGAGAATATCCGGACAGGGATCGTGGTGATCATCCTGGGGTTTACGGTCCTGCTGATCAGTGCGGCGGCTCTGTCGCTTACGATGGATGCGTCTTTTATAGATATGATATTTGAGGCGGTCTCCGCTCTGGGGACGGCAGGACTGACCAGAGGGATCACCGGGGATCTGACGTTGGTCGGAAAGGTCATCATCATACTGGATATGTATCTGGGGCGGATTGGGCCGATCACATTGGCGACGGCCATCGTCATGCGTTCGCGCAGAGCAAACCAGAATGTGCATCTGGCGGAGGAGAATATCCTGATCGGATGATCGGGGTCTGGTCTGATAGAAAGTCCGCCAGTCATAAGACTGGCGGATCATTTTTCAGGCGCTGCTGATAGCAAAAAAACGTCCAAATGTCAAGGATGGAGCGCCAGGCAATGCCGCACATAGACTTCTACCCGTTCCAGATCGCGCATAAACTCTAAAGAACAGGGAAACCACGTATAACAAGTCAGAGCGGTGGCCTGCACCCGGTGCGCCCGGTCCACGTACGCACCCACACTTTTATGCACTGCCATATCCTCTTTTGGAAGATAATAATGATCCTTATGATCTGGATGGTACATCTTGAGCCGTCCGTTTTCCAGAGCGAAGTCCGCCCGGACCTGCTGCCCGGAACCGCTGATCACCCAGGGTCTGGGATGGCAGTCCAGGGAAAAAGGCTTCGGCAGAGGGATATCCGGCCGCAGTGTGCAAGATAAAGTATCCTGCACCACCTGGCACGCCTCCAAATGGAAATGTCCGGAAAAAAGCGCCGGATAAGCCAACGCCCGGATCCCATGCAAAAGTCCTGTCAGATCTTCTCTATTATGGTCAAAGAGCAGTCCCGCCTGGGCCGATTGTTTTTCAAGCACATATTTCCGATAGACAGAAGCGCATTTCCTGCCGGAAAGTCCTGAAGACCTGGGAAATCCCAGATATCCTTCCAGATCGGCCAGCCGCAGATGTTCCAGTCCGAAGAGTTTCTGATAAGGACGCAGTATCTGGTAAAGATCCATCTGGCTGCAGGCTTCCCATGCACAGGGGACGCCCAGCACCTGGCAGCGTCCTTTCAGGAAGGGCAGGTCAAACTGTTTCCCGTTATAATGTATGAGGCAGGATCCTTCCGCCAGAGCGGAGCAAGATCTTACCAGCAGTTCTTTTTCAGCGGACGGGTCGTCCAGGAACCACTGTTCCATCTTCCACCGTCCATCCCTCTTATAAAGTACGCCGATCAAAAAGACCATAGCATTTTTCCAGGAGAGACCGGTGGTTTCAATGTCAAAAAAAATCAATCTTTCCGCCGATATTTTGGAGAAGATCTCTAAGATCTTTTCGTCTGTCAAAGAGAGATCCATGTAATTTACCCTGGATATCATAGGGGATTTTCTCCTTTTTGAAAATTTTTTTAATAATTATAGCAAAAAAAACAAAGAAAATAGTGATTTTTTTCTGATTTTTTAGTATGATAGAGGAGTGAGTTAGTGTATGGCAAAGAGAAGGAGGAGTAACAATGGGACTTTTGACGTTTAAAGGCGGCGTTCATCCTTACGATGGTAAAGAGTTATCGAAGGACAAGCCAATCAAGTCAGTTTCGCCCAAGGGAGATCTAGTCTATCTGTTATCCCAGCATATCGGCGCCCCCGCCAAGCCGATCGTGGCCAAAGGGGACCATGTACTGGCAGGACAAAAAATCGCAGAGCCTGGCGGCTTCGTGTCCTCACCAGTCCATGCGTCGGTATCTGGGACAGTAAAAGCCATTGAGCCGCGTCTTACAGTGACAGGCGCGATGGTACCAGCCATCATCGTGGAAAATGACCAGAAGTACGAGGAAGTGGAATTTTCCGGCGTGGAGAAAGTGGAGGACTTGTCGAAAGATGAAGTGATCAAGCGCATCCAGGAAGGCGGCGTGGTCGGTATGGGCGGTGCCGGATTCCCCACCCATGTAAAATTGTCGCCGAAAGATCCGGATAAGATCGAATATGTGCTGATCAACGGCGCGGAGTGTGAGCCTTACATTACATCGGATTACAAGAGGATGATGGACGAACCGCAGCTTGTGATCGCAGGGCTCAAGACGATCCTGTACCTGTTCGACAATGCGAAAGGCTACATATGTATCGAGGATAACAAGCCGGACTGTATCAAGAAGATGGAAGAGCTGGTAAAGAGTGAACCGCGTATCGAGGTGAAAGCGCTCCAGACGAAATACCCCCAGGGGGCAGAGCGTTCACTGATCTATGCCACCACCGGACGGGAGGTCAACTCCGGTATGCTTCCCGCAGACGCAGGGTGCGTGGTGGATAATGTGGAGACAGCAGTGGCTGCCTACAAAGCCGTAGTCCTTGGACGGCCGCTGATGCATAAGATCATCACAGTGACAGGGGATGCGATCGCAGATCCGCAGAACTTCGCAGTCTGCACAGGGACGATCTACGAGGAGCTGGTGGAGGAAGCCGGCGGTTTCAAACAGGAGCCGGAAAAGATCATATCTGGCGGTCCGATGATGGGTCAGGGCCTGTTCTCCATGCAGGTGCCGGTGACAAAGAGTTCCTCCGCGCTGTTGTGCCTGACGAAAGATGAGGTATCGGCAAATAGAGAAACTGCATGTATCAACTGCGGAAGATGCGTATCCGTCTGTCCGGCACGCCTTGTGCCTTCCAGGCTGGCTACATTTGCCGACCATCAGAACGAAGAGGCTTTTGTAAAATGGGAAGGCATGGAGTGCGTGGCCTGCGGATGCTGCAGTTTCACCTGCCCGGCCAAACGGCACCTGACTCAGTCCATTAAGTCTATGCGTGCCATAGTCTTGAACAATCGGAAGAAGAACGCGTAGAGGAGGAGGATAAGACATGAGTGATTTATTGAATGTATCATCTTCGCCGCATGTCCGGTCTAAGGTGAACACGAGCAACCTGATGCTGATGGTAGTCATTGCTCTGCTGCCGGCCAGCATATTTGGTGTTTATAATTTTGGGATCCATGCACTGTTGGTCATCCTTGTATCTGTGGCGGCCTGTGTGCTGACTGAGTGGCTTTACAATAAAGGCATGAAGAAGACACAGACCATCGGGGATTACAGTGCAGTTGTAACAGGTATCTTACTGGCCCTCAACATGCCCCCGGCGATCGCTCTGTGGATACCGGCTCTGGGCGGTGTTTTCGCGATCTTGGTGGTAAAACAGCTCTTCGGCGGTCTGGGCCAGAACTTCATGAACCCGGCGCTGGCTGGAAGGTGTTTCCTGATGATCTCCTTTACAGGAAAGATGACGGATTTCACGCTCCCGTCAGGGGCCAACAGTAAAGTTTTCGTAGATGCCGTCACAGCGGCCACACCTCTCGCAAATGTAAAATCCGGCGAGGGCACGGTGGATGTGATGAGCATGTTCGTAGGGAACATCCAGGGAACGATCGGTGAGACTTCCGTGATCGCGATCTTGATCGGCGCAGCATTCCTGCTGTTCATGAAAGTCATCGACCTTCGGATCCCGCTTACATATATTGGAAGCTTCACAGTATTTGTGGCGATCTATTCCATGGCGGCAAAGGGCGGTCTGGACATCAACTATATCGCGGCGCATCTGTGTGGCGGCGGTCTGATGCTGGGTGCATGGTTCATGGCGACTGATTATGTGACAACGCCGATCACGAAGAAGGGCCAGCTGGTCTACGGCTGTCTGCTGGGTATCGTGACGGCTGTATTCCGTATCTTCGGCGGTTCCGCAGAGGGTGTGTCCTATGCGATCATTTTCTGTAACCTGCTGATCCCGCTCATCGAGCGTGTCACCATTCCAACAGCGTTGGGAAAAGGAGGGCAGAAGTAATGAAAAATACAATTGTAAAAGACACCCTTGCCATCACTCTGATCACGCTGGTCGCCGGGCTGGCGCTGGGCGGCATCCAGGGCATCACGGCAGAGCCGATCGCACAGCAGAGACAGCTGGCAAAGGAAGAGGCATATAAAGCGGTATTTTCAGATGCAGACAGTTTTGAGACGATCGTGGAAGCGGAGGATCCCGAGATCGAAGCGTATCTGGATGAGAGCGGATATCCGTCCCAGACGATCAACGAGGTGGTGCAGGCGCTGGATGCCAGCGGCAGTCCGATCGGCTACGCATTTACCGTGACCACATCCGAAGGCTATGGCGGTGACATCCAGTTTGCCATGGGCGTAAAAGACGACAATACGATGAACGGCATCTCGATCCTGACCATCGCCGAGACAGCAGGTCTTGGTATGAAAGCCGATACGGACGAGTTCAAGAGCCAGTTCGCGGATAAGAACGTGGAGAAATTTGAGTATACAAAGAACGGCGCGACTGAGGACAGCCAGATCGATGCCCTAAGCGGCGCGACCATCACCACCAACGCGATGGTGAACGGGGTAAATGCCGGACTGTGCGCATTTACCTATGAGAAAGGGGGAAATTGATCATGCAGAAAAATACTCCTGCTGAACGGTTATATAATGGTATCATTGCGGAGAACCCCACATTCAGCCTGATGCTGGGTATGTGTCCGACGCTTGCGGTCACCACATCCGGCATCAACGGCATCGGGATGGGCCTGACGACGACGGTCATCCTGACTGCGTCAAATATGCTGATCTCTATGCTGCGTAAAGTGATCCCGGACAAAGTGCGTGTGCCGGCCTTTATCGTAGTCGTGGCTTCTTTCGTTACGATCGTACAATTTTTGCTGGAAGGTTTTATCCCCAGCCTGAACGCGGCGCTGGGTATCTACATCCCTCTGATCGTGGTAAACTGTATCATCCTGGGGCGTGCGGAATCCTATGCGTCTAAGAACAAAGTCATCCCGTCCATCTTCGACGGTATCGGCATGGGCCTCGGCTTTACCGTGTCCATCACGATCTTAGGGCTTATCCGTGAGTTTATCGGTGCAGGGACTTTATTCAACGTGGATATCCTCGGCGGGGTCGGATACGAGCCTGTATCCATCTTCATCCTGGCTCCTGGGGCGTTCCTGGTACTGGCATTTTTGGCGGCTTTTCTGAACAAGTTTAACCTTGGGGCGGCTAAGAGGGGCATCGATCCCAGTAATCCGACCACCTGCGGCGAAGGCTGTTCCAGCTGCGGAAACATTATGTGTAAAGGAAGGAGCGGAAAATAATCATGAAAGAATTATTGATCATAGCTATTGGCTCTGCCATGGTGAACAATGTAGTCCTGAGCCAGTTTTTGGGTCTGTGTCCGTTCTTCGGTGTTTCCAAGAAGATCGATACGGCATCGGGCATGAGCGCAGCGGTCATCTTCGTTATCACGCTGTCCTCCTTCGTGGCCAGCCTGATCTATAAGTTCATCTTAGTACCGGCGGATGTTACATACCTGCAGACCATCGTATTCATCCTGGTCATCGCCGCCCTGGTGCAGTTTGTGGAGATGTTCTTAAAGAAGGCAATGCCGCCCCTCTACCAGAGTCTGGGCGTGTACCTGCCGCTGATCACCACCAACTGTGCGGTGTTGGGTGTGGCGCTCACAAACGTACAGAAAGAATACGGCGTTTTGACCAGTACCATCAACGGCTTGGCGACAGCATTGGGCTTTGGCGTTGCGATCATAATCCTGGCCGGATTGAGGGAGAAAATGGAAACTAACGATATACCAAAAGCATTTCAGGGATTCCCCCATGTGTTGCTGACAGCTTGTCTGATGGCGATCGCATTTTTCGGATTCTCAGGAATGATATAAGGAGGCGGGCGAGATGGGATTTGTAATAGCGGCTTTAATAGTAGGCGGGACCGGGCTCTTCATCGGCGTATTCCTGGGAGTTGCCGGTATCAAGTTCGCCGTGGAAGTAGATGAGAAGGAAGTAGCTGTCCGTGAAGCGCTGCCGGGAAATAACTGCGGTGGTTGCGGTTTCCCTGGATGTGATGGCCTGGCGGCTGCGATCGCAAAGGGCGAGGCTCCTGTAAATGCCTGTCCGGTGGGCGGTGAGCCTGCGGCAAATGAGATCGCGGCGATCATGGGCCAGGAAGTGGGCGAGAGCGTCCGTGAGGTAGCATTCGTAAAATGCGGCGGCAATTGCGAGATCGCGAAAGATAATTATAAATATACAGGCGTACAGGACTGCGAGATGATGCCGTTCGTGCCCTCCGGCGGTGCGAAAACATGTAATTACGGCTGTCTGGGTTACGGCTCCTGTGTGAAAGCCTGCCCCTTTGATGCCATACATATCATAGACGGGGTGGCTGTCGTAGACAAAGAGGCATGTAAAGCCTGTGGTAAATGTATCGCGAAATGTCCGAAACACCTGATCGAGCTGGTGCCGTACGACCAGACAACATTCGTACACTGCAGCTCCAAAGACAAAGGTAAAGTAGTCACCAGCAGCTGTGATATCGGCTGCATCGGCTGTAAGAAATGTGAAAAGAACTGTGAGGCCGGCGCCATCACAGTGACCGATTTCGTAGCGCATATCGACTACAGTAAGTGTACAAACTGCGGCAAATGTAAAGAAGAATGTCCGCGCAACGTGATCTTCTAAAAGTCGGATATACATCAAGGGTAATGATAAAGAGAACAAAAGGAGGGCGGCGGTGTCTGGGAGGACGCATCCGTCCTTTCCCAGCGGAGCAGATCTATTCCGCCGGGGCGCAAAAAAGGGTAAAGTCATACGGTAACGAGAGTGGGGGAGATACTGTCGCAAAAATACATGCGGCAGTATCTTTTTGTCGTACAGACAATGTTATTTTAGCATTTTCTTAGACTTGATTTTATCGGATCCTTGCTTTAAAATATTATCTGGGAGAGTCTGTAGGAGTCTTCCCCGATCAAGAATGGATAAGGAGGCGGATATATGAAAAAATGTATCTTGATAGTAGATGATGACGAAATGAATCTGAAAAGAGCGGAAATGATATTGAAGAAAGAGTATGACATACTCCTTGCGGGATCTGGGCGTGAAGCGATCGAAAAGGCCAAGACCGAGAAGGTCGACCTGATCCTGCTCGACATAGCGATGCCGGAAATGAACGGCATCGAGACTTTTAAACGTATGAAAGAGGAGGCGGTGGAAGCGCCGGTCATCTTTCTGACGGCGTCAGGGTATGAGGACGATGTGCGGACTGCAATCGACCTGGGGGCGGTCAATTATCTCAAAAAACCCTTCTTCCCACAGGAACTGCTCAAACGTGTCGCGATCGGGCTGGAGGGTAGATGAGAGGGAAAAGGGAGACCAGCACACATCTGCTCTTAGCCAGCATCGTCACGATCTTTGGCGTGCTGCTGATCGTGGTCATCGTGGCTATGGTCTGGGAGATGTGGATGATCCCGGTCATCTTGGTGGGCAATACATTAGTGTGGTGTCTCCATATCGGAAAGAGCAGCACGGACACTTTTTATGAAAACCTGTGTTCCGGATTGCTGATGGTCGGATTCTTTTTCTTCGGGGTGCATCAGATCACCCTTTTTGACGTGCCGGCGATAGCCTGCATGATGCTCCTGGTCCTTTCCATGTTTGACAAGAAGCGGCTGCTGTATATGGTCGTCGGATTGTATATGCTGGTCTTGCTGTATCATTTTTTGGTCCTGCGTACGATCAACAGCCATATGGGGCTGCAGAACATCCTGCGTCTGGGTATCGGCGCCTCGGTGGTGGTGGGAGCGCTGCTGATCGCAAAATATCGGATCAAACTGCGGGGGGAGGCGAGGAAAAGGTACGATAGTACCTTTGCGAACCTGGAAAAAGCCGGACGGCAGAATGCTGATTTCCTCTCGAATGTGTCCCACGAACTGCGGACGCCGATCAATATGGTCATGGGGATCAGTGAGGTCATACTGGAAAAAGACGTCTCGCCGGAGATCCAGTCAGAGGTGCAGTCCATACAGATGGCGGGCAAGCGTCTGTCCAACCAGATCAATAATATGCTGGACTATACGGAGATCGTGGAGGGGACGCTGGTCCCCGCCCAGAGTTCCTATATGATCACTTCGGTGGTCAATGACGTCATCACGATGACCGCTATGCAGAGCAACAGGCAGCAGTTGGAGATCGTATTTGATATCGATTCGAACATACCGGCGGTCCTGATCGGGGATGTGGAGAAGCTCTCCCATGTCCTGAAGATCCTGTTGGAAAATTCGATCAAATTTACAGAAGAGGGCGGGATCAATGTCCGCATCGGGTATCGGTGGGAGAGCTACGGGATCAACCTGCTCATCGATATCTGTGACACAGGGATCGGGATGACAGAGTCTCAGCTCGCGCAGATATGTGATGATTTTTACCAGGCGGATACCGGGAGCAGCCGTTTTGCAGGAGGCTTGGGGATTGGGATCCCGATCGCACGGGGACTGCTCCATGCGATGGGCGGTTTTATCCATTTTGACAGCAAGGGGCAGAAAGGTCTGCAAGTCCATATCACTGTGCCACAAGGGGTGGCGGACAACTCACCGGCCATGGTCGTCTCCGAACCGGAGAGATTGTGCATTGCCTGCTATTTCCGGCCGGAGAGATTTGACAGTGATGAGGTCAGACGCTATTACGACGAGATGATCTTGCATATGGTGGAAGGGGTTGGCGTTGAGGGATATCAGGCCCATAATTTTGAGGGGCTGCTCAAGCTGCAGCGCAGCCATGAACTGACCCATGTGTTCATCGCGCAGCCGGAATACGAGGAGAACAGATTTTATTATGAAGATCTGGCGGGCAGAATCCAGGTTGTGGCGATCGTCGACCAGGAATTTGTACAGGACAGCAAGAGCGACCTGCTGATCATCCGCAAGCCGTTCTCAGCCCTGTCTGTCATAAATCTGCTGAATGGCGAGGTAGGTGCAAACGAATTTGGCGAAGCCCAGGCCGCAGGCCGCCGACCGTTCTCCTGCTCGGGAGTCCGGGCCCTGGCCGTCGACGATGAGGAGATGAATCTGATGGTGGCAAAAGGGGTCCTGGGCAGTTATGGGATGCAGGTAGATACCTGTCTCAGCGGGAAAGAAGCTGTGGAGCGTTGCGCTGCCATCCCGTATGACATCGTCTTTCTGGATCACATGATGCCGGGCTTTGACGGCGTGGAGACGCTGAAACAGCTCCAGAAGATCAACGACGGGGCTTATCAGGAAAAACCGGTGATCGCCCTGACCGCGAACACGATCAGCGGGGCGAGGGAGATGTTCCGGAATGAGGGATTTACGGAATTCATACCGAAGCCGATCGAGCGGACAGTCCTGGAGCGTGTACTGCGAAAAGTGCTGCCCAAGGACAATGTACAGTATGACATGTCGGAGGGGACGGAGAGATCGTCCGATACGGTGGCCGGTCATCCGCAGAGGCGGCCGCTTTCAGACGCCTCTGCGGGCAAAATATCCGTTTCAGAGAAGACCCGTGCGCAGACAGTCCTTTCAGGAGCAGGACCCTCGGGGAGGTCTGGCATCAGAGAGAAGATTTCAGAGAGAGAGATCCCGGAGAGAGAGATCCCGGAGACAGAGATCTTAGGATCAGAAGATCTAGAAACAAAGATCCCAGAGACAGAGATCTTAGGATCAGAAGATCTAGAAACAAAGATCCCAGAGACAGAGATCTTAGGATCAGAAGATCTAGAAACAAAGATCCCAGAGACAGAAATTTTACGATCAGAAGATCCAGAGATAGAGATCCCAGGATCAGAAGATCCAAAGACGAGGCATCCGAAAACGGAGTCTCCAAAGACCGATCGCCCGGAAAAGGATATGCCGAAAACGGGTGTATCGCAGACAGATACAGATATACTTAGAGGAGACGTCACCGCACAGGAGGAACAGCCCAAAAGCCCGCTGCCAGAGAGAGACGATCCAGAGGAGGGCGCAGCGAAAAGAAGGACCCAGGAAGAGTCCGACATGCAGGACGGCGGATCGGCGAAACAGTCATCCCCTCTGCGCGCACTGTCCCATATCGGTGTCAACGTACAGTTGGGGCTGGATTACTGCTGCGGGGAGGAAGAATTTTATATGGAAATGCTCCAGATGTTCTACTCACAGGCGGCAGAAAAGAAAGGAGAACTCATCTCCTTGTACGAGGCGGGCAACTGGGCAGACTACACGGTCAAAGTACATGCGCTCAAGAGTACATCGATGACGATCGGTGCAGAACGTCTCGCGAAACAGGCAAAACTGCTGGAACAGGCCGGAAAAAAAGAAAACATCGAATATATCCGGCGGTTCCATCCCATATTGCTGCAGCTGTATGACGAGATCTGCGAGACGATCAGCGGATCATAAAAGAGAGACAGGAGGAAAGTCTGTGTGTTGAAGAAATGGTTCGAGATAATCTATGATCATAAGGTCAGCCTGCGGGAGCGCATGTTCCGACTGGCTACAGGGGTCTGCATCGTTGCGCTGGTGATCATCCTGCCTATGGGCAGGAGCATCTTCAATCTGCTGGTCCTGGCGGTGAGTCTCATCTGTATGGTGATGACTGTAAAGATTTCGATCCAGAAAGAATGTATCAATACGGGAGCTACGATCATCACGATCTTGCTCCTCATACTCTTCCCGCTGAGTTTTTTCTCGGCGGGTGGGTTTTACAGCGGGATGCCCGAATGGTTCGTGCTCTGTTTTATCTATGTCAGCATCACATTGGAGGGAAGACGCAAGATTGGTTTTTTCCTGTTCTGTACGGCAGAGACCATGTTCTGCTACTGGACGGCGTACTATTTTCCGGCGAGTGTCGCCAACAACACACAGGGCCGTTCGTTCTTTGACTCCGCCGCTTCCGTGGTCCTGGTCGGCGTGCTGGCCAGCGTGCTGCTCATGTTCCTGAACAGGCTTTATGAAAAAGAGAACAAGATCACCAAGCAGCAGAAAAAAGAGATCGAGGAATTGAACGAGGCGGAGAATCACTTTTTTTCCAGTATGAGTCATGAGATCCGCACGCCCATCAATACGATCATCGGGTTAAATGAGATCATCCTGCGGGGCGATATACCAGACGACGTGGCCGAGAATGCAAAAAATATACAGGGCGCCAGCAAGATGCTCCTCACCCTCATCAATGACATACTCGATCTCTCCAAGATCAAGTCTGGGAAGATGGAGATTGTAGATGTCACATACGAGACGAGCGCGCTCCTCTCAGAAGTCATCAATATGATCTGGATAAAAGCCAGGGAAAAAGGGCTGGAGTTCAAGCTCCACGTAGACCCCTCGATCCCCTGCATGCTCTGCGGCGATGAAGTGCGCATCAAGCAGATCCTCATCAACCTTCTAAACAACGCCGTGAAATACACCAGCGAGGGATCGGTCAGCCTGTCCGTCCGGTGCGAACGCCAGACATCGGATAAAGTGCGCATCTGGTACTCCGTAGAAGACACCGGACAAGGGGTCAAAAAAGAGAACATCCCCTATGTCTTCAATGCGTTCAAGCGAGTCAATGAAGAGAAGAACCGCCATATCGAGGGGACCGGGCTTGGGCTGAGCATCGTCCAGCAGCTGGTGGAGATGATGGACGGGGAGATCAGCGTCAACAGCGTCTATACGAAAGGATCCACGTTCCTCGTCACCCTGGAGCAGGGGATCATAGACGATAAAGAGCTGGGTATGTTCACATTGTCCTCCCGGGCGCGCAGATCGGACAGGGAGCAGTACCGGCAGACCTTCGAGGCGCCGGAGGCGCACATACTCGTCGTGGATGACAACGACATGAACCTGATGGTGGTCCGGAAACTCCTGGCGGATACAAAAGTGCAGACCGACCTGGTCTCCAGCGGTGCGGAATGTCTGAAACTGACGCAGAAACAGCGTTACGACGCGATCTTGATGGATCATCTGATGCCGGAAATGGATGGGATCCAATGTTTTCGCGCCCTGCGCACACAGCCGGCTGGACTGTGCCAGGACGTGCCGGTGATCGCACTGACTGCCAACGCGGGGAGCGAGGATCAGCTCATCTATCGAAAAGAAGGTTTCAGCGGCTACTTGGCAAAACCAGTCAACGGCGCCCTGCTGGAAGCGGCTGTCTTGAGCGTCCTGCCAAAAGAACTGATCAAACTGAGTGAGGACACCAATCTGACAGAGATCGGAAAAGATATCCTGATCTTCGAGCAGACCCAGAAGCGGTCCCTCATAGTCACGACAGACAGCGTATGCGACCTTCCGGAATCGTTGAGAAAAGAATTTAACATTTCGGTCTGCCCCTACTATGTCTGCACAGATCAGGGGAGGTTCCTGGACGAAGATGAGCTGAAAGCGGATGAGCTGCTGCCGTACATGGCAGCGGGGAAAGAAGGTGCGTCCCAGCCGCCGGATGTGGTGGATTATGAAGGATTTTTTGCCGAAAAGCTCACAGAAGCCCAGAACGTGATCCACATCACGATGGCGAAACATGTCAGCCGGGGATATAACAACGCAGTGGAAGCGGCCAAGTCTTTTGAAAATGTGACCGTGCTGGATTCGGGCCACCTCTCCAGCGGGATGGGCTTGGTGGTCCTGTATGCCGCGCACATGGCGGAACAGCATGTGCCAAAAGCAAAGGTCATAGAGAACGTGAAAAAGCTGCGGTCTTATATCTCATCATCTTTCATTATCGACAACACGCATATGATGTGCCAGGCAGGGCAGATACACAAACGGGTGCGGGTCCTCTGCGACGCGCTGCTCCTGCATCCGATCATCATACTGCGGAAAAGCCGGATGGTCGTCGGCGGCATGGAAATGGGTGACTTTGCGCGTGTGGCCAGACGTTACGTCCGAAAGGAACTCTTAAACATGAGAAATATCGACCGGCGCATCCTATTTATCACATATGCCGGGATGGAGGTGGAGAAAGTCCAATATATCCGGGATCTGGTGCATCAGTACGGCTTTTTTGAGAGGATCTATCTGCAAAAAGCGTCTTCCGCGATCGCCAGCAACTGTGGCCCAGGCTCCTTCGGTCTGTTATTTATGAGAAAGAATGGGATAGACATCACCTTTTCGGATATATCGTAACGGAGCGGCAAGATCCCAAGATAGAAAGATCATAAGAACAAAGTGTAGGTAAACGATTTTAGGGAGGGACCTTCATATGAGTATGGAAAACAAAGATGTGAAAAAACAGATCGTGGATGGCAGCACCGCATTGGGGATTGAATTTGGTTCCACTCGGATCAAAGCAGTGCTGGTGGGGGAGGACAACATACCCATCGCTTCCGGGGCCCATGACTGGGAGAACCGTCTGGAAAATGGCATCTGGACGTATGCGTTGGAGGATGTCTGGAAAGGCCTGCAGGACAGTTACCAGAAGATGGCACAGGATGTACAGGAAAGATATGGGGTCACCCTGGAGACGATCGGATCCATCGGCTTCAGCGCGATGATGCACGGCTATATGCCCTTTGACAAAAAAGGCGATCTTCTGGTCCCATTTCGGACCTGGCGCAACAACATCACAGAGCCTGCCTGTGAAAAACTCTCGGCCCTCTTCGGCCCCCACATCCCCCAGAGGTGGAGCATCGCGCATCTCTACCAGGCAATCCTAAACGGGGAGGAGCACGTAAAAGACATCGACTTCATGACCACGCTGGACGGCTATGTACACTGGCAGCTCACCGGGAAGAAAGTCCTGGGCGTGGGGCAGGCGTCCGGCATGTTCCCCATCGACTCCAACACCAAGACTTATCATGCGGTGATGGTCCAGCAGTTTGACGAGCTGGTGGCGGAGCACGGCTATCCCTGGAAGATGCTGGATATCTTCCCTGAGGTCCTGGTGGCCGGCGACGACGCGGGCAGACTGACCGAAGAAGGAGCGAAACGTTTGGACGTGAGCGGAAAGCTCCAGGCCGGGATCCCGCTGTGCCCGCCGGAGGGAGACGCTGGAACGGGCATGGCAGCCACCAACAGCGTGGCGGTGCGTACCGGCAACGTGTCGGCGGGGACCTCCGTATTTGCCATGATCGTGCTGGAAAACGATCTCTCCAAACATTACCCGGAGATCGATCTGGTGACCACTCCCTCCGGAGATCCGGTGGCCATGGTCCACTGTCAGAACTGTACATCCGACTTGAATGCCTGGGTGGGACTGTTCAGAGAATTTGCAGAGACTTTCGACATGAAGGTGGATATGGATAGATTATTCGGGACGCTCTATCGGAAAGCCATGGAGGGGGATGCAGACTGCGGGGGACTGCTGCCTTACTGTTATTTCTCCGGGGAGCATATCACGAACTTCGAGGAAGGACGGCCGCTCTTCGTCCGTTCGCCAGAGAGCAAGTTCAACCTGGCGAATTTCATGCGGGCGCATCTTTTTACCACCTTCGGCGCGCTGAACACAGGTATGAAGATCCTGAACAATGAAAATGTAAAGATCGATCGGATCACAGGCCATGGCGGCATCTTCAAGACCAAGGGTGTGGCCCAGAAGATCTTAGCCGCAGCCGTGCAGGCGCCGGTGTCCGTCATGGAGACGGCAGGCGAGGGCGGCGCCTGGGGGATCGCACTTCTGGCTTCCTATATGAAAAACCGCGCAGAAGGGGAAAACCTGGAAGAGTACCTGGATAAAAACGTGTTCACCGGGGACGCAGGCACAGAGGAGGAGCCAGATCCGGCAGACGTGGCCGGATACGAGAAATTCATGGAGAGATACACGGAAGGGCTTGCGATCGAGCGGGCGGCGGTGGACCATCTATTGCAGTAGGAGAGGAAGATATGTTAGAAACATTGAAGCAAAAAGTATACGAGGCAAATATGGATCTGCCGAAATACGGTCTGGTGACCTTTACCTGGGGAAATGTGAGCGCGATCGACAGGGAGACCGGGTATTTTGCCATAAAGCCCAGCGGCGTGGCCTATGAAGAACTGCGCCCGGAGGATATTGTGATCATGGATCTTGATATGAACAAGATCGAGGGGGCGA
This sequence comes from Clostridia bacterium, assembly GCA_910575625.1. GTDB lineage: Bacteria > Bacillota > Clostridia > Lachnospirales > Lachnospiraceae > MGBC164599. The sequence goes on along the minus strand of CAJTFD010000009.1, from coordinate 57,280 downwards.
TGAACCCCTCCTCTGATACGGCTACCCACTGTGAGCTGTACAAGGCATTTCCCTCCATCGGCGGCGTGGTCCACACCCACTCCGCCTGGGCCACCAGTTGGGCGCAGGCGGGGAGGGGGATCCCCTGCTACGGGACGACCCACGCGGATTACATTTACGGGGAAGTGCCCTGTGTGCGCAATCTGACGAAAGAGGAACTAAAGGATTATGAGGCCAACACGGGCCGGCTGATCGTGGAGCATTTCAAGAAAGCCGACGTGGAGGCGGTCCCCTGTGTCCTCTGCAAAAACCATGGGCCGTTTACCTGGGGCAAGGATGCCCATGAGGCTGTGCACAACGCGGTGGTCTTGGAAGAGGTGGCGAAGATGGCGGCACGCTGTGAGATGCTAGATCCCCAGGTGCAGCCCGCACCCCAGGAACTGCAGGATAAGCATTATTTCCGTAAACATGGGGCGAATGCCTATTATGGGCAGAGATAGGAGGCTGTATGCGAGCAGGGATCGGTTATGATGTACACCGCCTGGTGGAAGGGCGGGATCTGATCTTAGGGGGCGTGAAGATCCCGTATGAAAAAGGATTGTTGGGACATTCGGACGCGGATGTGCTGCTCCATGCGGTCATGGACGCGCTGTTGGGAGCGGCGGCCCTGGGGGATATCGGCGTGCATTTTCCAGATACTCAGGAAGAATATAGGGGGATATCCAGCTTGGAACTCCTCCGGCGGGTGGGGGAACTGTTGGAAAAGAAACTCTATCTGATCGAGAACATCGACGCGACGATCATCGCGCAGCAGCCGAAGATGGCCCCCCACATCCCCCGGATGAAGAAAAATGTGGCGGATATCTTGTGCCTCAGAGAAGAACAGGTCAATATCAAGGCGACCACGGAAGAACGGCTGGGATTTACCGGACGGGGGGAGGGTATCTCGGCCCAGGCGGTCTGCTCCCTGCGGCCGGCCCTGGGGGATCTTACTTCACAGTGTGGGGGATGTAAAAAGGAGAAAATGGGATAAAAAAGGGTAGCGTTGGCTATCCCTTTTTTAATCCGATCATGTTTATGCAGAGAACAAAACAGCTTCATAAAATGGGCCTCATCCTGTCTTTGCCCGCAATCGTGTTGCCGATCGCTTTTTTGTAACATCGGCAGATCCAGCCATCTTTGTATTGGCAATGTTCACGTCCGATAAGGATCAGATGTCCTGGGGGATCTTGGTCATACAGATGATCTCCACGGTGCTCGCGTTTTGTCCTGTTGACGGCGGTTTTTGCCGCGCCTGCGGTGCATTGGATGAGCAGGCGTCCCATGAAAAGCTCTGCTTTGTGGGATCCCTGGGTTTGTAAAGGCAGATCCCACTGAGTCATATAGGTGTGGGGTTTAAAATTTCATTTTAGGCTTGATGGGAATTTGCTGAAATCTATTGATTTTCCACGAAAAATTACATATACTGTAGACACATGAGCAACGATAAAGGGAGGGGTAATGTGAAGAGAGAAACTGTGATCGTCTTGGATTTCGGCGGGCAGTATAACCAGCTGGTGGCAAGGCGTGTACGGGAGTGCAATGTTTATTGTGAGATCTATTCCTATAAAACACCAATAGAGAAGATCAAAGCCATGGCTCCAAAGGGCATCATCCTGACGGGGGGCCCGAATAGCTGTTATGGTGACGATGCGCCGACCTATCCTAAAGATCTGTTTTACTTAGGGATACCGATATTGGGGCTGTGTTACGGTGCACAGCTCATGCAGCATATCTTAGGTGGGGAAGTGACACGGGCTAAAGTCCGGGAATATGGTAAGACGGAGGTCATGGTGGACACGGCTTCGCCACTATTTAGGGATGTGTCTCCAAAGACGATCTGCTGGATGAGCCATTTTGACTATATCGCCAAGACCGCACCTGGATTTGAGATAACCGCGCATACGGCGGACTGTCCGGTGGCGGCTGCTGAAAATAAAGCAGAAAGTTTATATGCGATCCAATTCCATCCGGAAGTGCTGCACACGCCGGAAGGCACAAAAATGATCTCCAATTTTGTGCACACTGTGTGTGGCTGCGCGGGGGATTGGCGGATGGATTCTTTTGTGGAGGAATCGAACCGCGCGATCCGTGAAAAAGTGGGCAGCGGGAAAGTTCTCTGCGCTCTTTCCGGCGGGGTGGATTCTTCTGTGGCCGCAGTGCTGTTGTCAAAGGCAGTGGGAGATCAGCTGACATGCGTTTTCGTAGACCATGGCCTCCTCCGAAAAGATGAGGGGGATGAAGTGGAGCAGGTCTTTGGCCCTTCTGGTCCATATAGTTTAAATTTTGTCCGCGTAAACGCTCAGGAAAGATTTTATGCGAGATTAAAAGGCGTGGAGGATCCGGAACAAAAAAGGAAGATCATCGGCGAAGAGTTTATCCGTGTCTTTGAAGAGGAGGCCAAAAAGATCGGGGCGGTGGATTTCCTGGTCCAGGGGACCATCTACCCGGATGTGGTGGAGAGCGGCCTGGGGGGAGAATCTGCGGTGATCAAATCCCATCATAATGTGGGCGGGCTGCCGGATCATGTGGATTTTAAGGAGATCATCGAACCTTTGCGGGATCTTTTTAAGGATGAAGTACGGAAAGCTGGGGTGGAATTGGGAATCCCTGAAAATCTGGTGTACCGTCAGCCTTTCCCAGGGCCGGGACTGGGGATCCGCATCATCGGGGAGGTGAATGCGGAGAAAGTGAGGATTGTACAGGATGCAGATGCTATTTATCGGGAGGAGATAGCAAATGCTGGGCTGGATAGGGATATCGGGCAGTATTTCGCGGCCCTTACGAATATGAAGAGCGTTGGCGTTATGGGGGATGAACGGACGTATGACTATGCGATCGCGCTGCGGGCGGTAAATACGGTGGATTTTATGACGGCGGAGGTGGCGGAAATCCCTTGGGAGGTTCTGCAAAAGGTGTCTGGGCGGATCGTGAATGAGGTGGGACATGTGAACCGGGTGGTTTATGATATTACTAGTAAGCCGCCGGGGACGATTGAGTTCGAATAGTCGGAGCTAAGCCGCAAAGCCCGTAAACACTAGGGTTTGGCTGCTTTTTCTCTTTCTCATTGCATTACGATTGCATTTTTCTATTCAACCTCTCTGTGATAGATTGCGGTGTGCTGATTGCTAGTGTAATCTGCAATGCTGTGTGAAGCGGGTGTGTATGTCAGCACGCCCGTTAATTTATTGGCAACTTCAAGATTGCTGTTCGGGTACAAATGCCCGTATGTTCCTAAAGTGGTCTGTATCTTCTCATGCCCTAGACGCTCTTTAATCAAAAGCGGGTTTTCTCCCATGCTGATTAAGAGGGAAGCGTGGGAATGTCTTAACGCATGGATTTTGATACGGTGTACGCCTGCAAGCCCGGCAAGTTTCTCTAAGGCTCTTGGAAGCGTGTGCTTACTGGTCGGAATACTGTTGTAGCTCAACACCAGATTGCAGCCTTTCAGTACCTTTTGCTGAACCTCACGCCACGCCTGCAACTCTCTTATGGTGTCCGTGTCGATATAGATTGTGCGGACGCTTGCCTGCGTCTTTGGCTCAACAAACTTGTAATCGTCCATTGATTTATAGTACAGGGTTTTTGTAATGCTTAAAAGCCCCGTTTCAAAATCAATGTCAGACCATTGCAGGGCGGCGGCTTCGCCTATCCTCATGCCCGTCATAAACAGCAGCCAAAAGGAAATGAAAAGGTAGTGTTCGTAATAATCGCCTTTGTAGAGCAGGGAAATCACTTTCTGAAATTCCTCCAACGTCCAGAAGTCAACCTTTGTCTTTTTGCTCTTGATGTTCCCTATCATGCGTGACGGGTTTTTCTTTGCAATCCCTAAAACGATAGCCCGGTCAAATGCGATAGAGAGCATACCCTGTACGATACGGATATAGTTAGGGCTGAACTCCTTTGCAAGTTCCAGTTGCCAGTTCTGCACGTTGATAGGCTCTATCTCGTCCGTTGCCATTTTGTAGAAGTATGCGAAATGTTTCTGAATGGTGGAACGGCGGTTTAAATAGGTGCTTTCCTTTACCTGCGTCTTGTACCACGGCAGGTAGGTTTCTTCAATGAACGTCTGAAAAGAAATCGTTTCTTTTTTGGCGGTCAGTTCTTCGGTGGAAGTGAGGACAAGTTTTGAATATTCCTCCCGTGCTTCCTTTTTTGTCTTAAAGCCGCTTCGGTATTTCTGGATTTGTTTGCCTGTTATCGGATTGTAGCCTAAGTTTGCTCTAAAATAATAAGTTCCGTTATCTGCTTTCTTGATTGGGTCTTTCGCCATAATATCACTCCTTACATTGGTGTGCAAGAAGTACATTCAGCCTGCCCGTCTTGAAATCTGATACCCAACAATTCCTCCACGGCTTCCCTCGGTACACGGTCTAATTTCCGGGACTGGTAGTATGTATGTCCTTTGGAAATCATAAGTTTCTTCGCTTCCCTTATAATGTCAGCCGCAAAAGAAGTACCATAACCCAGAGCAATTAAATCTTTTTTGGTTACGGTTATCATAGCCCTCCTTTCCTAGACCAGATAATGAAACCTCAATATCTTGTCTACCATGATAACAGATTTTTGGCAAAAATGCTCGTTAAATTTTATTATTTTTCAAAAAAGTTGAGTAAAATGGGCGAAACGGACGGCTTGGCAGCTCCACGGGACTTGCACCCCTCTCATTCCTATGAGTAGCCGTGTCATACGGGTGTATCATTATGCCAATGTGCGGGTCATGGCGGCGGCAGTTTCCACTTTGCCGCCTGCGGTTCACTGATAGTACCGCTCGCCCCTTGCCGGGGGTCTTGGCGTATCAGCCCGCAGGCTCGCCGCACATTGAACGTGTCCGTTTGCCCTATGCTGCGCCTTGCGCTTTCTTTGTCAAAGTTCCGGGGGCTTGTCAGCCCGCAAAGACACACCATGCAGATGCGCTTTTGCGGAATGGCAAGAAGCGGCGGGCGGTCAGCCCGCCCGTGCTTTCATGCTTCCAGTGGGAAGGGGGCGGTTACGCTACCTTAAAGGTCGGGATTTTTGCTATCAGCTTGGTTTCCAGTCGGCGGCGCAATTCTTCGTCAATGTAGACAACGGGCTTTCCCTGCTCGTCATACATGGTTCTGGTTGACAGTGCGGAGATAAAGCCTGCAAAGTGTTCCAGTACCACGTTGATAGCGTCCACGTTGCCGGAAACAGCCGACACAATGACGGGATAGGGCAGCAAGCCGCCCGGCGTTTTTTTCCTGCTCTTATTCATCAGCAAAGCCCTCCATGATTTTTTTCAGTTTCCGCAGGGCGTTTTTCCTGCGGTGTGCTACCGTCCTGCGGATAAGGTTCAAATGCCCCGCTATCTCCTTGTCGGTCATATCCGCAAAATAAGATAACAGGATAATTTCAAGCCTGTCCTGCGGCAAGGCTTTCAGTGCTTCGGCTAACAGTTCATCAGCAACGGCAATCTCAAAGCCCATAATCTCAAAAAGGTATGTATCTTGGAAATATTTATCCCACATGGCGAACCGTTCTACGGTGTGCGGCGGCAGTTCGCAAAATAAAACTTCACGCTCCCCCTGTTGGTTCAGCTCCCTGTGGTAGTCGTTCTTTTCATTCTTCAATATCTGCTTGCAGAAATATTCAAATGTTTGCTGCTTGTGTTCGTCCTGTGAATGGGGCTTCATGTTTCCACCTCCCTCTTGCCCTTGCCAGAGCCGGGAAATTTTACCCCTCTATTACTAACTACGGGAAAAATAAAAATTTTGGCAATGTTTTTGAAAAAAACTTTAAAAAATTTTTTTCAAGGCATAAAAAAGCCCGGCTGTGGTCTGTGTTCAGTCGGGTGTGCATTGGGTTCTTTTTTCGTTGGTGTTCTGCGTGTTCTCCCGCCGTGGCGGTCGGCGTATTGGGCGGGAAAATTCTTTCTGTGGCTTGTCCCTTTCCAGTAAAAAATGTTACAGTTGCAATATCACGTTTCTATCAGTTTTCTATCACGATTGCATTAAGGATTTCTGCAAAGAAAGACATTTTCCGCATAGAGGAAATGGAAAAATTGTTGTCATGGGGAAGCTGTCAGACGGCAGCGTGTAGCAGAAACAGACGGCAGCCGCAAGGGTAAAATGCACGGGCAGAAAACGCCCGCCCTTGCACCCGCCGCCCGTTCCTGCTTATGGGTCAGCTAAGAGGGAAAGCCATAAAAAAATCGGCTTCCCCTCTTTTCTTTTGATTATTTTCAAAAACTTTCCTAAAAGATTGCCATTTTTTGATTTTTTCCCGTAGTAAGTTATAGGGGGAAGAATAGCAAGCATAGGGATTGAGTACCCAATCCCGGCAAATTCCCACTTGCCGCCCTGCGGACTTGTTGGAATTTTGCTTGTTGGGAAGTGTCCCAAACCCTCTGTATTTTGAGGGTTTTACCCTCTAAGAGAAACGGAAAGGAAGCGGGGCTATGGCAGAGAGGAAAAGGGCTATCCAGTTAAAATTTTATGTGACGGAGCAGGAGCGCATATTGATTGAGGAAAAAATGAAGCTGCTGCAAACGGACAACTTGGGGGCGTACCTGCGGAAAATGGCGATTGACGGTTACATTATCCAGTTGGACTATACGGCGGTCAAGGAGCAGACGGCAGAGATACAGAAAGTCGGCGTAAACGTCAACCAGATAGCGAAGCGGGTCAACTCTACCGGGAACGCCTACAAAGAGGACTTAGAGGAAATAAAGGGGGCATTGGAAAAGATATGGCAGTTACAAAGATACACCCTATCAAAACTACGCTGAATAAGGCGGTTGATTATATCTGTAATCCCGACAAGACGGACAATCAGATTTTGATTTCCTCTTATGGCTGCTCGTATCAAACGGCAGATATAGAGTTTGGTTTTACGCTGTCAAAGGCAAGGGATAAGGGGGACAACCTCGGACACCATTTAATTCAGTCTTTTGCGCCGGGAGAGGTTGGCTATGAGGAAGCCCACCGCATAGGAAAGGAGCTTGCGGATAAGGTTCTAGGCGGCAGATATGAGTATGTATTGACTACCCATATAGACAAGGGACATATCCATAACCACATCATATTTTGTGCGGTTGATTTCACGACACACCGCAAGTATATTTCCAACAAGAAAAGCTATTATCAGATACGGGGTGAGAGTGACAGGCTGTGCAAAGAACACGGATTGTCAGTCGTTACGCCGGGGCAGGAAAAGGGAAAGAAGTATGCGGAATGGGACGCTGAACGCAAAGGGACAAGTTGGAAAGCAAAGCTGAAAGCCTTGATTGACGCTACCATTCCCAAAGCGAAAGATTTTGATGATTTCCTGCGGCTCATGGAAGCGGCGGGCTATGAGATAAAGCGGGGCAAGTTCATTTCGTTCCGTGCGCCGGGGCAGGAACGCTTTACCCGTTCTAAGACGCTTGGGGAAGCCTACACCGTGGAAGCCATAACGGAGAGGATTGCCGGGACGTACCGGGCGAAGCCGAAAGCGTTAAGGCAGGAAAAGACGGGCGTTTCCATGCTCATAGACATTCAGAACAGTATCAAGGCAGCGGAAAGCAAAGGCTATGAACAATGGGCGAAGATATACAACTTGAAGCAGGCGGCAAAAACTTTGAATTTCCTAACAGAGCATGACATTTCAGAGTATGAACAGTTGCAGGCGGTTCTTGATGAAGTGCATACGGAAAGCGAAAATACCGCCGCCACACTGAAAGGCTTGGAAAAGAGATTGTCCGACATATCCCTTTTGATGAAAAACATATCCGCATACCAACAGACAAAGGCGGTCTATATGCAGTACAAAAAGGCAAAGGACAAAGAAAAGTTCCTGCGGGGCAATGAGAGCAGCATTATCATTCACGAAGCCGCCGCTAAGACGTTGCAGGCGGCAAGGAACGGCGAGAAGCTGTCCGATTTCAAAAAGCTGCATACAGAATATAAGGAGCTAACGGAGAAGAAAGACAAGTTATATCAAGAGTACGGGAAGCTGAAAAAGAAAGTGAAGCAGTACGACACAATCAAGCAGAATGTAGACAGTATCTTGCGGCAAGCGAAGCAGCCGGAACGGGAGAAACAGACAGAGAGGTAATGCAGACAGTTAGGGTGGGCGTATAAGGCGTTTTAAGGGCATTTCCGGGGCTTTTGTATTGCAGACAGAGAATACCATATATAACCCGGAAAAGGGCTTCTAAGCGTCCGCAAGGGTAGAAAAAGACACCGGGGAATGACAGCGTATCAATCATTATTCCCGGTGTTTATCCGTCAAATTTATAGCCGACACCTAACACGGTTTTTATGTAGGTCGGGTTTTTGCTGTCCGGCTCTATCTTTTTCCGCAGGTTGCAAATCACGTTTCCAACGCTCGAATGGCAGCTATCACTATCCATGTTCCAGACGGCTTCAAAAATCTGTGTCCGTGTAAGGACAATGCCGGGATTAGAAGCAAGAAGTATGAGGGTATTATATTCAAGACGGGTAAGGTTGACTTCCTCCCCGTCTTGAAATACGCTACGTTGGTGCTGCCTTATTTCCAGTCCCGGAAAAGACAATATAGAAACGGGGGCAATTTGCACGTTGTCAAGTTCTATATAGTTAGATAGTGCCGCTATGATTTTGTCAATCGCTTTTTCTTCCTGCTCGTTAAGTGTCAGCAGTAATAATTTTCCCATGACACCACCTTTTTAATTTTACTCGGTATAAATATGAAATAGTTTTGCTGTTGCATTTTCATCTATTCCTATCTTTTTCAGATAAATTTCAAAATTACCATAATTATCTGAAATTGTTTGGAAAGATAGTTTCAGATGATTTTCCTCCGCCAAAAAATATTTTTTTGTTTCCTGTATGATAGCTTCATCAATATGCAATGACTGAAATTTTACAATCGTTTCCTCTATCCGTTTCTTTAAGTATTCATTTGTTATCAGATAATCATTGATAATGCAGTCCATGTCAACACCCATACACCTTAAAAATAAGGCAGCGGCAAATCCTGTACGGTCTTTCCCTGCGGTACAATGGAACAAGACAGTATCTTTTGGCTTGTCGCTTTCTAACAGTATTTGGAAAAATTCATGGTATGCTTTTCGTGCGCTTTCTTCCAATACAAAATCCCGATAAACTTCCTGCATTTGTTCTTTTTGTCTGAATAGCAGTTCAATCAGACTGTCTTTATTATGGAGCATATCTTTAATAAATTCCTCGTTGATTACAGGTATTCTTGTAGAGGAAAAAACAGGGAACAGGAAATATTTTGTGTCCGGCATTGGTTTATCCGGCTCGTTCTCCTGTTCTTCCACGCCCCTAAAATCAATCACTTTATTAACTCCCAATTCCTGTAATGTAATTTGGTCTGTTTCAGATAAATGATGTAAATGTGCAGAACGAAAAATTTTTCCGTACTTTATCTGCTTTCCGTTTCCTGCTTGAAAACCGCCTAAATCACGGATATTCCCTACGCTCTGCAACTGTAAAACATGGATATTATTTATCATGTGTTTTCCCTCGCTTTCTATCTGTTATAAAATAAAAACCAAAATAAAGGATACAAAGGTATGTAACAGCAACAAACCAACCGCCCAAAATGTCCGTAAAATAATGTACTCTTAGATACATACGACTAATTGCTATACAAAAAGGCAGAATACATAAAAAAACAGTAACATAGTTCCTTAAAACATCCTTTTTTATTTTCGGAACAAAAAAAGCAATCAGCGTAACGGAAAGTACAATGGAAATTGAACTATGTCCGCTTACAAAGCTATATCCATCCGCAAATGTTAAATGAGTAACATTAGGACGAGGGCGCATAACAATGTTTTTTATAAAACCATTTATCAGATAGGTAAATAATACCAAAACACTGTATAGCAGCATTTCTTTCTGAAAACGGCTAATCAAAATCATCAGTATTAAGATTAGGGTAACGCCGCCAATCGTGCCGAAAAATGTAATGATATTCATTACCGCCGTCATATGTCTATTTGTGTGTCCTACCATAAACTGTAAAATCTTGGCATCAATTTCTTGCAGGAAAGGCAGGCTGTAATTTTTTGCTAACAAACATAAAAGCACAAAGGAAAAGATACCTAAGACCAAAATACAAATATTTTTTGCATATCTATTTTTTCCTTTCATTTAACCGCCCCTTTCAAATATTTTCAGATACTTTATTCAGCAGTTCTATATCATCTTGGGACAGTCTAAAACTTTGTGCTTTTATGTTGCTCTGTGCCTGTTCTAATTTTGTTGCGCCGGGAATAGCAAATACCAATTCGCCTTGGGAATAAATAAGCCAGTTCAACGACACTTGGGCAGGTGTTTTTTTGTATTTTTCTCCCAGTTTGTTTAAGGTATCAATTAACGGTCTTGTCCGTTCAATATTTTTCCGGCTGATACCAGAGTGAAAACGGCGTAACAGACTGATGTTATCTATTGCAGCGAGGTCAGTGTGAAATCTTCCTGTCAGCATACCTTGTTGTAATGGAGAATATGCTATAATGGATATTCCTAATTCCTTTGCTGTTTCTATCACACCATTCTTTTCGGGTTTTCTGTGTAGGAGATTATATTTGACTTGATTGGAAGCAAGCCTTAATCCATGCTCCCTAAGTAACTTGTCTGCTTTTCTCATTCCTTTTGCAGTAAAGTTGCTTATCCCGACATTTTTAATAATACCTTTATCAGCCAGTTTAGCCATATGCTGTATCTGTTCTTTCAAGGAAGAGAAAGAGGTTGGCTGATGTATCTGATATAAGTCTATTACAGGTTTTTGTAGACAATCCAAACGCTGATTTATCGTTTTTGTAATTGTATCTGCTGTCCTTAAAAGCGGAAACCATTTGTCTGCAATGTAAGGAATATCTGTCAATGCCTTTTCTGCTTCCAGTTGCTTCAAGGCTTGTCCGATTAGCGTTTCAGAAATACCATTTCCGTATATTTCCGCAGTATCAATCCAATTCATACCGTTTGTCAGAGAATATTTCAAAATTTCATATACCGTTTTATCTGTGACGGTATTCCATGTACCACCCTTGTTGCTAAATTGCCATGTACCAACTCCTAATGGGGAAAGCATAATATCCGATTGTCCTAAACGTCTTTTTATATTCATTTTCAATGCTCCTTTCATAATAGATGATATGTCATCTATTAGTGATTGTCAAGCGTAATATTGACAAAAAGCAAGTCAAAATAGTAAAATAAATGATATGTAATATACATGAAAGGAGAACAAAATGGATAATGGTACAAGATTTCGATATATTTTTAGGAGTGTTGAAAAAGAAGCAATGAAAAAATTTGCGGTTGCCCTTAGTTCCTTAAACGTGACACCCAATCAGAGTGAAGTATTGCTTGTATTATATGAGAATGAGCCTATTTCTTTGAAAGAGTTGGGGGAATTATTGATTTGTGAACAAAAAAGCCCTAGCCGTTTAGTGCAAGGACTTGTAGAGAAAGGATTGATATATAAAGGAACATCACAATCAGACGCCCGATATTCTGTTTTATATTTGACAAAAGAGGGAAAAGAGATTATCCCGCAAATTATTGAAAAAGAAAAAGGGTTTGATAAAGAGTTAGCACAGTTTTTGGAAAATAATATAGAGTTTGAACAAATGATGTCTGTTTTAAAAGAATACCTAAAGGGAACAAGTAGCGAAAAAAAATTAAAAATGCGTTCTTTGTGGGAATAATTTTAAAATACCGGAGAATGGCACTGTATAAGCTGCCATTCCCCGGCGTTCCATTACTCCATATCTTCAGCAGGCAGAAACACAAGCTCTGCAAATTCTTCCTCGGTCAGCTTCTTCAGCTTTTCCGCTGTGCGCTCCGCAAGCTCCCGTATCTCCGCTTCCATGTAGGGCAGGGCGGCGGTCATTGCCGCCACCGTATCAGCCCTTGTTTTCTTCCTGTAACAGCAGATAAGGTTTGTTTCCTCAAAGTTGAATTGTCCCATGCGCCTATACCTCCAATCCCTTGTTCTTGCTCTTTGCCGCCTGCTTCTTCGGGGCGGCGTTTACGGTCTTTTTGTCCTGTGCAAGCTGCGTCCGCAGGGACGGCTTTTTCTCTTTCCCCTTGCCGGACAGTGTTTCGATATGCTCCTTAATGTTACCACAATTTAAGCGGTGTTGGTTATATTTTTCTTCCAGTAGAACGCCATGCAGGGCGGCGGGGTCTTTGGGCTGTTCCTCGAAGTTAAGGAATTTTCCTAAGTTGGGGTCAGTGTCCCCGGTAATGCGCTTCCCGGCTTCCTGCGTCCGTTCCCCGTTCTCATATATCAGCTTGGTATCTCCGGGGGTTACGGAAACGTCTTTGACGTGCTTGTAGTGCTTCTGGTAGTCCAGTTCGTAGAGGTTGCCTGTTACCCTGCCTTTCTCTATGCCCGTCAGTTCCACGGCGTAGGCAAGTATTTTGTCCCTCGTCTGTTCGGCGTAGAAACAGAACGTGTTATGCTCCCGTGTGTCCTTGATGAACGTGTCACGTTCCCGCAAGCACCACGTCCCGGCGGGGCGGCATAGCCACAAATATTTTTTGTCCTCCGGGTTCGGGCTTTTCGCCGCCTGCTTCAAAACTTTTACGTCTATGTCAAAATCAGACTGAAAGTGTTCCGTGTGGCTCTGCATGATTGCTTTGAGGGATTTCAATATATCCACGTTTTCAAATTTCTGCATAGTTCAGCTCCTTTCTAAGTCCTGCTTTTTGCTTTTCTCCGCTGCCTTTTTCGGGGCGTTTTTCAGCACTTCCTTGTCCTGTGCAAGCTGCGCCCGGATAGAGGGCTTTTTCTCGGTCTTGGCGGCTGTGCGGGCTTCTTTCTGTATCTCCACGGGGCTTTTCCCGGATAAAGGTTTTATGCAGGATAAACGGTCAGCGGCATAGATAGCGTTGTCGTTGAGCTGCCTTTGCCACGCCCCGGCTTTGGGCGACCAACGGAAGCCGTTTTCCTTTAAGGTTTCACGGGTCTGTTCGTCCGGCTTTTCCTCAAAGAAGATTTGCAGGCGGTTATCTTCCCGGTTCATTTCCACTGTGCCGCCGTCAAACTCCCACCCGGCGTAGGCGGTTTCCTGCTTCCTTGTCAGTTCCGCAATGCGCCCCTTTATCCGGCGTATCTCTGCGTTGTTGTTGGATAAAGCCCATGAGGGGTAGGGCTTATCCTGTATGTGCCACTGTGACGACATTTCCGCTTTCATGGCTTCGATACGTTCAGCGGAAAGGTTGGGGCAGCCGTCAAGGGTCTTGTGCTTTCGGTAGTAGGCGTTTACCGCTTTCATGGTGTCCTGCGCCGCTTGCAGCTTTTCCAGTTTGGCTTCTAATTTCTGGATTGCCTGCGGGTCGTCTGCGCTGATACCGCCCATGCCCGTGCTGCGTATCTTGTCAAGCAAGCCCTGTATCTCGTTCCAGTCCTCCATGTTCCTGTCACGGGCGGCGTTCTGCTTTTCCTTTTTGCGTACCGGGAAATTTGAGCCGCCCGCAATGAGGATAGAGGGTACACGGGCTTCAATGGAAAAACTGCTGTTCATGTTCTCGGCAAGTTTCCGGGCGTAGGTGTCAACAAGGCTGTCAATCTTTTCATGGTACATGGGGTCTACACGCTTTTTCTGGTGTTCCGCAATCTCCACGGCTTTGTCTACCATTTGTCTGTATTCTGCGGTTGCGCTGCCGGGCTTATAGTCGTAAAAGCTGTTTACGTCATTTGCACGGCGGGCAGCTCCCTCATTGATTGCGTAATAAATGGTTTTCGCTTCCGGGGCTGCCTGCTCCGGCGTATCTGCTTGCAGGGAAAAGGGCTTCCCGTCAAAACAAAATTCCTTTTCCGGGGTAAAGCCTGCCTGTGCTAAGAAGTCCGTTATCCGTGCAAATTCCTTGTAGGCCTCCTGTGTGTAAATGCCCTGTTTCAATGCTTCGTCCTGCGGGTGTATGCAGCCCTCGCTTGTAAGGAATGTAAAGGCGTGTTGGCAGTCGGAAACGTAGAGCAGGGAATTGTCGCTGTTGTCATAATGCCCTTTGTTGTCGTAGTTTTCACTTTTTCCGATATGGATTTTGTCGTCTATGGTAAAGAGTGCTACCATGCCGTCATAGCGGCTTTTTGAAGCGGCTGTGATACGGGCAATGTCCGGCTCGGCGGCTGTTTCTTCCTGCTGTTTTGTCTTGGCGTACTGTTCAAGGGAAATCTGCTCCCCGGTGGCTGCTTCCAGTCCGTCAGCGGCGGGGGTGTTGTTGATGATACCGTCAATCATGTTTCCGTTCTGCTCGGTGGTCTGCTCGGCTGCCTTTAGGTAATTTTCGGGCGGTTCTGCTGCAACGGCAAAAGCCCGTGTCCCGTTCCCCATAATCAGATATTTTCCGTCCTCTGATTGGTGGTGTACGCCATATCCGGCTGCTTTCATCTGCTCCCGGCTCATGGCGGTTACAGAGAAGCTCCCCCTCGGTGTGGTAATCTGTTCCCCGGTCATTAACCCGTCCGGGGTAAGCTGCTGTACCTGTCCCCGCAAAAACTCCGGCACGTCCCGGTAGCCGATACGGTCAACATAATGCGCCGTGTTCTCCCCGTTCTGATGAAGCACCACTATATCCGACACGGAAAGGCTGTGTCCCTTAAAATCTTCGGGGTGGTTGGTATTGAAGCGGGTATAAATATCTTCAAGGGAAGTCCCCGGCGTGAGTTCTGCGGTATAGACAAGGTTATAATTCGTTGCTTCCACGGAAAGCCCCGCCGCTTGCAGGCGGTCGTAAGGCTCAAAACGGTAATCACGCATACCGTCCCCGTCCTTTAACTGGTAAATGCCGAAAGCGTCCCCTTTCCCGTAAAGCAGGCGCATTTCTTTTTCCGGCGCACTTGCCGCCAATTCCTCTTTCATGGCACGGTACTCCGTGAGGGCGTTCCAGTCCTCCTTGTGTACGCCGAAAATGCCGCCTTTCTCCGCATGGTTTTTTATGTCCTCCGGGCTGCCGGGTATGCTTTCGCTGCCGTCCTCATGGAGTAGGAAAATCTGCATATCCTCTTTGGTGTAGAGGTACAGGGCGGCTTCTTCCTTTAGGGGCAGCATACCGTCCCATGAGTAGCCGTATTCCTGCATATCTTTTACACTGATAGACGGGTCGGGCAGTTCTGTATTGTATGGCTCGTAGCCATTGGCGGCGTATTCCTCTACGGTCATTCCTGCGGCTGCGGCTTCCTGTGCGATTTCCTCCTTGACGTGTTCCTTGTAGGCTTCAAGCTCCGTGTCAAAGTCTTTAAGCTGCGGGACGGGCGGCAGGCTGTAATCCCCGCTGTTTACCATTTCCCGGCATTTGGAAACATACTCTTTCATGGCGGTGTGGTAGGCGGTTTCGGTGGCGGTCATGCCGCTGTTTTCTTCCAGTGCCTTTGCTGCAATCTGTTCCATTTTGGAGAGGTTATTGTGCAGTTTCAGATAAGGGACAAACTCATGCAAGAGCATTTCCCGCTGTGCCTTGTCCGCTTCCAGTGCTTCCGTGCCGCCGTATTTTAAAACGTGGTTATCCCATTGCTCGTTATTCTCATAATAGGCATGGTAGCTTTCGATATGGTCTATGAGTGTGCCGTCCCCGTCCCCTAAGTCCTGCCGCCCAACGTAATAGTCGGGCTGTCCGTCCATTACAAAGTCAATGCGGAACTTGGTTTTATAGTAGCCGTCCTCGGAAACGGTGGCTTCGTCAAGATTTCCGATAAGGGCGTTTGCTTCGGAAAGGTTCATGGTTTCGCCGTCATGGAAGCGGCTGTGTTCGCTCCAAAGGATTGTGACAATCGGCTCTGCGCCTAAGTCGGGCGTGGGGAAAGTATCTTCCGGCTGCTCCGTCTGCGCTTCGTTTTTGGCAGGTTCTCCCGTGGCTGCCTTTTCTGCTTTTGGGGTTTCGGCGGCGGGGCTGTCTGCGCCTGCTTTTTCCTCCTGCGGCGGCTCTGCCGTGGGTTCTATTTTTTCTTCCTGTGGGGTGTCCTGCTCCGGCTGCTTTTCCTCCGGCGTGGGTTCTTCTGCCTGCGCTTCCTGTGCCTGCGTCTGCTCCTTATCCTTTGTCAGCTCCGCAAAGTTTTTATCTATGTCCTTAATCAGCTCGGAAGCGGTGCTGCGGATTGTTTCAAGGGACGCTTTCAGTTCTGCAAGTTCCCGCCCGCTGCTCCATTGCGCCACATAGGAAAAGGAGTAGTCGGAAGTGTCAAGCCCGTAGTGTTGGCATACGGCGTAGGCAATGCTTTCCGCCTGTACTTCACGGGTGCGGCGGTCTGGTCGGTCTGCCTGCTCCTTTGCGGGGGCGTTCAAGTCTATGTCGTGCAGCTTGGCGTGTGCAATCTCATGTATCAGCGTTTTAAGGTTCTGTAATTCGCTCATGCCCTCGTTAATGGCAATGCGTTTTTCGGTCTGTGAGTAGTAACCCTTTGCGCCGCTTTCTATCTTTTCAAAACCTACGGGGGCGGGGCTTGCCTGCTCGGTTGCTTTGAAGAAGTCGGTGTACTGTTCCACGTCCCCGGTCAGCTCGTAAACGCCGATAGAAGGAAGCTCCTTTCCCTCGGTCTGGGACACGTCAAAGACGGAAACAACTTTGAACGCCGGGACGGTTACTTCCGTTTCCTCTTTGACGGGCTTCCCGTTCTTGTCGGTCACGGGCTTTTGGGTCTTGGGGTCGATTTTGTCAATTTCCTTTTTCACTTTGTAGGGGGACGGTGCAATCACTTTGATACCTTTTGCGCCCCGTGATACCTGCCGCCCGAATAAGTTTTTCCATGAGTTGTAGCCTGCTATCAAGGTTGCGTCCGGCTTCTGCATGGCGATTAAGAGGGTATTGTTAAAGCTGTAATTGTGGAACTTTGACATTACCTGCAAATACTCTTTGAAGCGGTCACTCTCAAATAAATCCTTTATGCCCTGTTCCAGTCTGTCCGTAATCTCTTTCATCTTCTCGGCGGGCTTCTGCGCCGTTAATTCAATAGGGCGTGAGGGGTTGGCGGCGGCTATGTCCTGCGGCGTTGCGCCTGCTTCCTTTTCCTCCTGTGCCGGGTCGGTGCGCCCCGCTTCGGGATAACTCATTATGCGGTATCTCTCCGGCGTTTCCTGCCCGGCGTAAACCTCTTTCCAGTCCGTCCCGCTTCTTGCGATATAGCCGTAGTCGGTCAGCTTCCCGTCCTCATGGAGTGCGGCGTTAAAGCCGAAACTTTCCTTGTCAATCCCGGCTTTCCATTCCTCCGGCATTTGCACTTTGCCGCTGTCATTGAGGAAGTAATCGCCTAATTCCTTATAGCTCAAAATCCCCGGAACGTAGGAGTAGAAGTCTGTGTTATAGGTGTGGTCTATCAGCTTGTCAAGGCTTTCCGGCTTGAAACCGCTGTGCATTACTGCGTCCAGTCTTTCAAGCTGCTCCGGGGTCATTTCTTTCAGTCTTGCGGCAAGGAAATTTATCTTGTCAATGTCGCCGTTCCTTATCCAGTCAGAGGGTATCTCAATCCGTCTGCCCTCGGCGGTGGAATAGCCGTTCAAGAAAAAATCCTGCGGGTTATCGGCTGTGATGTTCAGTGCTTTCATGGCTTCGTGGAGTTCTTCTTTTGTGGCGGGCAGGGAGAGGAACACGGTCGCCGGGTTGCCCTTTTCAAACTCGGTGCGGTTCTGTATCAGCACGGAAAAATCATCTTTCATTGGCATAGCTCCTTTCTAAAATTGGGTAAAAAAATAGCAGTAAACTCATGTGAATTTACTGCTAGAACGATTATTTAGTTGTTTTGATGTGCTTTAAGTATGCTGAATAATTTTGTCACATCATCATAATTTGTACTTCGTTGTGCGACTACCTCTCCACATAGGTCTTGCAGTAATGTATTCAGAATGTTATTAGCTAAATGAATTAAGTCTGCAATTTGTTTATATGACAAGGGATAGTCGGAAGATAGTTTCGGTATATCGTCAATATAATTTTTATCAGTATGGGCGTAGTAACTATCTCTGCGTCCTTTTAGGTAATCTACAACAGGTTCTATATTTGTTAATTTTTCTCTTGCTTCTCTTATGTCTTTAATAACGTTGATTTTGACTATCTTATCTTTATTAGTTTTAATATCTTTACCAATAATACGTTCTTTAGGAAATAATGCACTATGTTGTTCGCATAAATTGATTGCTTTCCTTAATCCTTTAGAATTTCTATCCCTATCATAAAATTTAAAGAGGTCAATTATATAAGTATGTTCTAATGAATACATAACCATCTGAAAAAAGGCAGGTGCAATATTCATTTCACTATTCATTTCATTTTGATAGGTCAGCAATTTTTTATAAAGTAAAAAGCAGTCATTTATGTTTGTTAAACGCAGGAGAGAGTTTCTTAATTCAGTTGCTAGGTCATTTTTTTGCATATTTAGCCCCCATTTCATAATCTTGAAACACATAAAAATTATAGCATATATCTTGGGAATTTCAATAATGAAACAGAGGGTTTGGGACACTTCCCAACAAGCAAAAACCCCACAAGTCCGCAGGACGGAAAAGTGGGGTTTTTACGGGATTGGGTACTCAATCCCTATGCTTGCTATTCTTCTGTGGGTTACTTCTTCGGTTTTGGCTTCTTGGTCTGCTTCAACTCGATTTTGTAATTGACATACTTTTCTCCCGTGTCCGCAAGCAGCACGTCAGCGTCATAGGTCTTGCCCGTTTTCTCGGAATACAAGCCTTTCATGGCTGCCCTGCCTTTGCTAAGTAAAGCGGCGGCAATGGAAGCGGTCAGCTCCTTTTTCTTGCCTGTAAAAAAGCGGTCATTTTTCCACATGGAGAATTGACAGTCTTTGCTGCTGCAATAAAAATTTTTCTTCCCCTCATAGACGGGAGAGCCACACCGGGGACACTTGCCGATTTCCTTTCGCTCCGGCGCAAACAGCTTTTTCTTTTCCTCCGGGACGGCGGCATATTCTTTCACAAGCCCCGCCGCCATTGCTTCAATGCCACGCATGAAGCTGTCCGGGTCGGCTTCTCCTTTTGCAATCTCCGCCAGAGCGTTTTCCCATTCAGCGGTCAGCTTCGGGCTTGTGAGGGTGTCGGGCAGGACGGCGACAAGGTTCTTGCCGTCTTTGGTGGGGATAAGCTGCTTTTTCTTCCTCTCCACAAATCCCGCCTGCACAAGTTTTTCCAGTACCGCCGCACGGGTGGCGGGAGTGCCTAACCCTTTTCGCTCTGCGTCCTCGGTAATGTCCCCGCTTCCTGCCCGTTCCATTGCGGACAGTAAAGTATCTTCCGTATAGGCT
Organism: Clostridia bacterium; assembly: GCA_910575625.1. Taxonomy (GTDB): domain Bacteria; phylum Bacillota; class Clostridia; order Lachnospirales; family Lachnospiraceae; genus MGBC164599. Next base: position 38,056 of record CAJTFD010000009.1, on the reverse strand, counting down.
TTCGGGGGCGTTGTGTCATGCTCGGTCATGGCTGCTTTTGCCTTGATTTCCTGTCCCTCGGTCAGCTCCGGCAAGGGGTTTTCTTTTGCTGTTTTCCCGTCCTCCGGCTTGGTTTTTAAGGTGGCACGGAAGCGGCGTTCCAGTTCCTTAAAGCCCTCGCATTTGACGGTCTTTCCTTTTGCTGTAAAGGTCACGCCGCCGCAGGAGAGGGAAGCGGTCACGGCTTCGTATCGGTAGGGCTGCGCCGTTGCGGATAACAGTTTCATGGAAAGTAAAAGCAGGATATTTCTTTCGCTTTCGGGCAGGCTGTCCTTATCCGTCTTTACCGCTTCGGCGGTGGGAATGATTGCGTGGTGGTCGGTTACTTTCTTGCTGTTTAATATCCGGGAGTAGTCCGGGGCAAGGTCAACGCCTTTTGCAAAGTCCAGTGTGCCGAAAAGCCCGGACACAATATTTTCAGCCGTGGGGAGCATATCGTCCGTGAGATATTGGCTGTCCGTCCGGGGGTAGGTGCATAGCTTCTTTTCATAGAGCGATTGGGTGTAGTCAAGGGTCTGTTTGGCGGTGTAGCCGTAAAGCCTGTTTGCTTCCCGCTGCAAGGTCGTTAAGTCGTAAAGGCGGGGCGGGTTCTCGGTCTTTTCCTCCCGGACAAGGGAAGTGCAGACGGCGTTTTCTCCGTCACAATCCTTGCGGAGCTTTTCGGCTTCGGCTTTCTCTGTGTAGGGCGGGCTTGCCGCTTCAAACGTGCCGTTGCCGATATGTACCACATAATATTTTTTCTTCTGAAAATCCGATATGGCGTTGTCCCGTTCCACAAGCAGGGAGAGGGTCGGTGTCTGTACCCGCCCCACGTTCAAGGTGTGGTTGTAGAGGACGGAGAAAAGCCGGGTCGCATTGATACCGATTAGCCAGTCAGCCTTTGCCCGGCATAATGCGGAGTGATATAACGGGTCGTAGTCGTGTCCGTCCCGTAAATCTTCAAAGCCCTTTCTGATTGCGCTTTCCTCCATGCTGCTTATCCATAGGCGGTAGAATGGCTTTTTACATCCGGCTTTTTCGTAGACAAAGCGGAAAATCAGTTCCCCCTCACGTCCTGCGTCCGTGGCGCATATAAGGGCTTCCACGTCTTTTCTGTGCATGAGGTTTTTCAAGGTTTCAAACTGTTCCTCCTTGTCCGGGAATATGACGGTTTCCCACGTCCGGGGCAGGATTGGCAAGTCCTCATAACGCCATTTCTTAAAATCCCCGTAATGGGTAGCGTCTGCCAGTCCCGCAAGGTGTCCCACACACCAGCTAACAAGAAAACCTGCGCCCTCCATGTAGCCGTCCTTTCTTTCACCTGCGCCGATTACGGCGGCGATTGACATTGCAACGCTTGGTTTTTCTGCGATTACTAATTGCATATAGATTTCCTCCTTTTGGCATGAAAAAAGAGCAGTTAAAAAGTGTCAACTGCTCTCAATACTGTTTATACTAAATATATATTTTTTAATTTTCTTGCAGTATATTGTAATTCTGGATAAACATAGGCTTCGTCAATTCCTAATGTCCTCAATTCATGTAAAATAGTTTCTTTTATCTTTTTGTCAATGATAATGCTGCAAAACTCTTTTTTTAAGGTGTCTGGTTCAATAGGTTCAATTTCACTCCTAAATGAAAAGCGTTTTTTAAATGGCTCTTTCCATTCAGTAAGTGCTTGTTTAATGGTATCATCAGCTTCATAAAAATCAAACATTTTAGAAACTGATGAATGTGTGATATAAAAATCTCTTTGGTCTGCAAACTTATACATTTTCTTTAATGGCTCTTTTTCTATCATTTCAAGAGATGTATAGTTTTTGTTGTTGTTCCAATGGCGTTCGTAATCAATTCTTCCACCATAAGCCCATAGCCCATACTGGTCAAATAAACGGTTAGGAAAAATCATAAAAATGGCATTTTGGCGTTGTATTCGCTCATTCCAATATAAAGGACGTGCGACTAAAATCCGTTCGTCTTTTTGGCGGTATAAGCTGCGTATGTATTTCTGTGGCGATATTTTCAAATCATCTAAGAGAATATCATCTTGTGTAAAATAATTATAAAATCCACAAATCGCTTCTATTATTGGATTGTTTGAAATATCAACGCAAGCCCTATGACATACAATTCTAGCGTCTTTTTTATTGATTAAATCATTACAAGCAAAAAATAAAGCAATTAACGGGTTAGTAGTAAAATCAAGTAATCTTGTAGGTAACTCATAATGTTGCATTTTAGACAAAATTTCAAAGTTTGAATTGAGGTTTACAAACGCTTCTGGACGTAATGAAAGTAAATTGTGAACAAGATTATATTCTTGCCCCTCACTTAAATCATTATAACGTCCTAGCGTGGGTATGAGTTTCCAGTCTTTATCAGACATTCCCCGATAGATAATTTCCCCATTTACAAAATCTTCTGCTTTAACTTTGCTTAAAACACTTATAATCTCCATATAGTCAGCAATATTATTTATTTTGAATGTTAAATGAGGATATTCGGAGTTAGTGTATTCATCTGTTACGTTTTTTCTTTTATCAAGTTCCTTAAAGGACTTTCTATTTTTAATGTCAGCAACGAAAGTATTAAGAATACTCATTTTATCCCTCCCGATATATAATAGATATTTATTTTATCATATTTTTTATCGGAAAACCATACGAACAGAAATAAGAATTGGAACATTATTTTATTTCTTTTTTATATCAGATTGCAACTTCTTGATACAGTACCCGATACAAGGGGATAGCCCCTTGTTATAAGGGCAGCCAGTACAAGCCGGGGAACGGGGGACGGGCGGTGTGTCGCCCCCATGCCGCCCGTGTCCCGGTTTCTGTGTCATCATCTTTTCAAAAGGGCTGTCTGTGAACCACGTCATAAGCCGCCCTCCGTATCATCTTCAAGCTCTGTTTCCCCGTCCGCTTCGGTGTCGTCTGCGCCGTACTCTGTGTCCTCCGTATCGTCCCCGTAGTCGTCAAGGTCGGTGTCGTCCTCGTAGCCGCTTTCTTCGTCCTCGTCAAAGTCAAAATCGGAAAAATCCGGGCTGCCCTTTGCGGTGTCCTTTGGCTTGATAAACTTGAAATAATAGAACGCCCCGCCGCCTGCAAAGAGCGTCAGCAGAAAGAGCAGGAGCAGGCTCTTTGTGCCTTTATTGTCCTTTGGCTGTTCCGGCTCGGCTTCGGTTTCTTTCTCTATGCCAGTGCAGGAATTACGGTTGTTAAGGCACACGGGGCAGCTTTCGTTGACCGCCCCGGCTTCGCATTTCTCCTTGCAGGTGCAGGTCTGCGGCATGACGGTTGTTTCCTCTTTCTCCCCGTCCTCAATCAGTGCCATGAGGTCGGCTTCGTCCACCATGTTAAGGAAATGCACGGTGTTTTCCCCCTCGGCGGCACGGTCTATGAGGATATAAAAATAATTGCCGTTCTTGGTGGTTACTGTGATGAGCTGCTTGTTCTCTCCCCAAATATCATCAACAAGGGTAGCGTTCCCCTCCGGGGTCAGCGGGTCGCTCGGTTCTGCCGTTTTCTCCGGCTCTGGTGCGGGCGTGGGTTCTTCGGTTTCGTATTCCTCCCCGCCGCCTGCGTAGGCGGTCATGGAAAAGCCGCCCGTAAGGATAAGGGCGGCGGCAAGTGCGATAAAGGTATGTAAGATTTTTTTACTCATTCTCGGTGTCCTCCTGTCTTGAAAAAAGCGTGCCTGCGGTTGCTGCCGGGGCGTTGTCCGGCTTGCCCTGTAAAAAGGTGGAAAGCTCTGCCGGGGTCATGCGTAACGCCCGAACCATTTGTACGATTTGCAGGTTTTCAACCTCGGTTTTCTGTGCTTCCAGTTCCCTAAGTTTTGCCTGCTGTTTGGAGATTGTGTCTTTTGTTTTCTCAATCTCCGCAATGATACGTTCCAGTTTCATCATAGAAAAATATCCCTCCTGTTTGCAGAATTATCAAACTTAATTGTCACTAAATATTTGTCTGTTTACAATTAAAACTGATAATTTCCAGCACGATTTTTACAATTATGTTTGATAAAATACCTTTTGGTTTCATCCGGCATAAAAGCAAGGCTGCACTTAGACGCAATCACACTAAAATATTTTTTGCGAGTAGATATGCGTTTTAGAAACAGCCCCGCATTATCAATCATAATTGTCATTTTCATACTGTTTTTATCAAGCTATTTGTCACTTTTTTGTCAGAACAGCTTTTATCATTTTTAATTGTAAATTATCAATCTTTTTTGCAACTTTATCAGTTATAATTGTCACTCAACAATATTTTTTATGGAAGTCTGCCGTAGGAATAAAAATGCGACTGCCAGTAAGGGGTGTTGACGGAAGCGTAGGAGATAGGGTTGCCGCAATGTATCATCATGCCGTTTCCTGCATAAATCCCCACATGGCTAACCGCCGAACCGCTGTCATAAGTCCCCGTGAAAAAGATAATGTCCCCCGGCTTGGCTTCGCTTGGCGCAATGGGCGTGGTGTGGTTGAAAATGCCCTGCGCCGTTGTCCTGCCGACACTCCCAACGCCGGATTGGTTGATTACCCAACACACAAAGCCCGAACAGTCAAAGGACGTTGACGGGGAGCTGCCGCCCCATACATAGGGGTAGCCTAAGTATTTTTCCGCTTCCGCAATCATGGCGGCAAAGCGTTCATCAGAGAGGGCTTCCGGGGGTATCTCATAGTCTGTGTATTCCCCGCTGCCCGGCGTTCCTGTTGCGTAGTCGTCCCCGAACACGTCCGGCTTGTTGCCTTTGGTTTCCATGTAAACGTCAAACATTTCTTTCTGTTCCGGGGTAAGGAGTTCCCCGGCAAGGGTTTCAATGTTTTTGTTTGTCAGCGTCACATGAAGAATGTAATAATCGTAGGGGATTTCTTCGGTGGTGGTTTCCCCGGTTTCCGGGTCGGTGGTGGTTTCCGTGCGGTAGCGTGTCTGTATTTCTTCCCGCAGGGTAAGGGTGTACTGCTTTTCAAACAATGCCTGTATTTCTGCCTGCGCTTCCTCCCTTGTGTAGTCGTAGAGCTTGGCGGTAAGGTAGGACGCAAGGGCAAAGGGGTTGTGTCCGATTTCGTCTAAATGGTACTGGTATTCGTCATAGTCCGGGTAGCCCGTTTCTATGTCAGCGATTTCCTCCCGCAAGCCGCTTTCCAGTTCCTTGTAGTCGGCTTCCACCTGCCGGATTGCTTCGTCCTCGGCGGTGTAGGAAGTGCCAACGATTGAGGAAACGCCGCCCTGTATGATTGCAGCGCAGGAAGATAGCCCGGTAAATATCATCACGATAAGGAGCAGGAACACGCCCACGGTCAGTATGCCTTTCCAGTGGCGGGCGATAAAGTCCGTTGTCTTTTTCGTGGCTTCCCCGGCTTTCTGCGCCGTTTTGCGGGTGTTCTTTGCTGCGCCGGCGGTCTTTCCGGCTGTTTTCCCGGCTTTCTGCGCCGCCCGTAAATCCTTTGCGTACTGCCGCTTTATCTGCTGTTTCTGGTGGAAACGGGAGAGGGGGTTGCCTGCAAGCTCCGGGTTCTCCTTTAACGTCTTGTGGTAGAGATAGTTTGTATCTGCTTTCTGTGACGCTGCTTCCGCTTTGGCGGCTGCCCGGTAGGGTTTCAGCTTGTGGCTTCGGTAGCCCTCTTTCAGCTTCCGGCTTGCGTAGCTGCCCGCCCGTTCTGCGGCTTTCTCCGATTTGTGCGCCCCCTCAACGCCGGAATTGTCTTTCTCAACCTCGCTTACTTTCCCATGCACATAGTTCTTGATTTCCCGCACGGGGCGGTCAGCCGGGTTGTGGTGCAGCTTCCCGTTTGGCGGCTTGTCGGTCTTTTCAAAGTAAAGGCGGGTCTTTGCCCGCCCCGTTTCCTCGTCAAATTTCCTTGCCGCCTTAATACGTTTCTGCTTGGGTATCTTTTCCCTTGCCGCTTCCAGTCGGTCAGCGGCTTTTTCAGATTTCTTCACATACTTTGCAAGTTCCGGGTCGGTGCGTTCTTCCTCCTTGAATTGCAGGCGGGAAGCCTGCGGCTGTGCTGCCGCCTTTGCCGCCTGCTTTGCGTCCTTTTTTGCCTTTCTCCGGCGTTTCTTCGCCTTGTGACGCCGCCTTTCGGTGGCGGCATGGTTTAGGGCTTTCCCGGTCATGTTTTCCGCTGCGTCCCCGGAAAAATCGTCTGTTTCCCTTTGGCTCTTGCGGGTCTGCTCCCCGGTGGCTTGGTTGGTTTCCACAACGCCGTCACGGGTCATTTTCTGCGTGGTCTTTGCCTTTGCCTTAAATTCCTGCATGAATGGTTATCCCCCCCTTATATGCTCGCTTCCTGCGCTTTCTGCGGGGCTTTTCTTTTTCCTTTCCTTTGGCGGCTGCCTGCTCTAAGCGTTCCACCCGTGCCATTGCCCGGTCAATGTTCTTTTCCATGCCCTCCAACGTGGCTTTATGCCGTTTTAAGGGCTTGGCAACGGCGGCAAGCACGCCTTTGTCCTCGTTGCGCTGTGTCAGCTCCCGGCGTTCCTTTCCCGTCAACGCACGCCCTAAGTTCTTGGCGTGTTCATTAAGGGCGTGGAGTTCGCTGCCTATGGCGTTGATACGGTCAATGCTGCTTTGCGTGGAAGCGATAGCGTCCTGTACATTTCCTTTCATCTCCGCAAGCGCCTTTTTCACGCCTAAGAAGTCAGCCGCCTTGTTCAGTGCTGAAATGCCATGCTGCTTGACGGCGGCAAGAGTCTTTCTGATTTTGTCGGTCATGTTCCCCTTTAGGGTGGAGAGGGTTTCTTTTGCCTGCGTGATGTGCGCCTGCGTCTGCTTGGTTTCCTGCATGGCGGCGGCTCTGTTTCCCCCGTCATGGAGCGTGGCAAGCTGTTCACGGACGGCGGCAAGCTCGGAAAGCACTTTCCCGTACTGTGTTTCCATAGCTGCGAATTGTGAGAACAAAGCGGAAAGCTCGGCGGCTTCCTGCTTCTTCCCGTTCTGTGTCAGCAGGTCAAGGAGTTCCGTCAATGCGTCCTGCTGTTTTGCGGTTTTTGCGCCCATGCTTCAATCCTCCTTTCTGTCCCCGTATTCCTGCGGGTTATGGCTGTGCAAGTTCCTCCGGGCGGGTCGTCATTATGCGGTAAAGCTCGGTGTCTGCCGGGAAGCGGTCTACAAAGGGGAGTATCACGTTACCGTAGAAGATAAGCCCCTGCCCGGCTTCGGAGTGGGTCACATAGGAAAGCTGCTTATTGGAAATGCCTAACTGCTTCGCCAAAATCTGCCTGTCGCCGCCCGCTTGGTTCAGCATATAAATAAAATCGCTGTTTTCAAAAATGTTTTCGATTTCCCGGCTTGCAAGCAAATCTTTGACGTTCTGCGTTATGCCTGTGGGTATGCCGCCCCATTTTCTGAAACGCTTCCAGATTTCCACGGAGTAGGCGGCGGTCTGTTCCTCTTTCAGCAGCAAATGAAATTCATCTGAATAGTACCATGTGTTAGCGTGGCGTTCCCGGTTCTCGGTCACACGCCCCCAAACTTGGTCTTGTATGATGAGCATACCTAACTTTTTGAGCTGCTTCCCCAACTCCTTAATTTCAAAGCAGACAAGGCGGTTATGTATGTCTATGTTGGTGCGGTGGTTGAACACGTTAAGGCTTCCATGCACATACAGTTCAAGGGCTGCGGCTACCCGTGCGGCTTCCGCTTCCGGCTGCTTCTTTAGTGCGTTGTATAAATCTTCCAGTATCGGCATTTTCGCCGGGTCGGGGTCGGCAAGGTACTCACGGTAAACCTCCCGCACGGCACGGTCAATCACGGTCTTTTCGATAGGCTCTAAGCCGCTTTTGCCGCCAACGACAAGCTCACAAAGGGAGAGGATAAAATCGCTTTTCAGTGACAGGGGGCTTTCGTCCTCGGAATAATTGAGGTTCAAGTCCATAGGGTTCACAAAGTCCCGGCTTGTGGGGGAGATTTTCACTACCTGCCCGCCTAAACGGTTGACAAGGGGTGCGTACTCGGCTTCGGGGTCGCATATCAAGATACAGTCCTTTTTGTCCGCAACAAGGAATACGTTTGTGATTTCACGCTTTGCGGAAAAGCTCTTGCCGCTTCCCGGCGTTCCCAAAATCAAGCCGTTAGGGTTTTTGAGCTTCTTCCTGTCCGCAAGTATCATGTTGTTAGAAAGTGCGTTCAAGCCGTAATAAAGGGCTTCCCCGTTCTGGAAAAGCTCCTGCGTGGTAAACGGCACGAAAATAGCCGTGCTTGACGTGGTAAGCCCCCGCTGTATGGGGATTTCGTTCAGTCCCAAAGGCAGGGACGACACAAGCCCGGCTTCCTGCTGATAGTCAAGGCGCACAAGGGAGCAGTTCGCTTTCTGCGCCACGCCCGCCGTCTGGAATATCTGGTTGTCAAGCTGCTGCTTATTGTCCGCAAGGTTTACCACAAGCAGGGTAAGGAGAAACATTCGCTCGTTGCGGCTCTGCAAGTCCCGCAAGAGGTCTTTTGCGTCCCCGCCGTAGGTGGCAAGGTCGGACGGGATTATATCCATATCGTAGCCGGAACGTACCGCCTTTTTCTGCTCGGCTATCTTCATTGCGTCAAGGTCGGTTATCTTGCGTTTAATGGTCTTTATGGCTTCGCTCTGGTCGATACTGCGGATATGCAGGTTGACTAATAAATGCCCGTCTACGTTCAAGAGGTCGGCAAGCAGGCGGTCATTGAGTTCCGGCGCAAGTATCTGCAAGAACGATACCGCCCCGGTCTTGTCGCCCATGCCGAACATACGCCCATTCTTGAAAGCGAATGAGGGCGGCGCAATGAAATCTTTCGTGGAAAGCCCGGACGGTACAAGCCATTTCCAGTTGAATAAAAATTTCCTGTCCCCGTCCGGGTGGAAAATGCCGTGCAGCACTTCAAGCCGTTCTTTCCCGTCAAGGGGTCGGTTCGCCGCCCCTAAGATTTTGAGGTGGTTTAATATGTCCGTTTCCAGTCGGTTCAGCCGGGACTTGGCATTTTTAAGGCTGTCGGCTTCCAGTGTGAACGTGAGGTATTTGTGCTTCACAAGCCCGTTATTGCCCTTTGCAAGCTGTTTTTGGAGCATGGCGGCGTATTCCTCCCGCACATCATCAAAACCGTCCTGCTGCGGCGGTATGGCGATACTCTTTGAGAAGTCCCCCTGCCCGGCGACACGGTTCACAAAGGTAAGCTGCAAGCCTACGGAGCTGTCAAGGGAGTTATAGAAGTCGCAGAGGGCTTCAAAGGTGGCGGTCTTGTCGTCCGGCTGTGCAAGCTGATAGTTGATGTCGGAAAACTCAACGCTTTTTGAGAAAAGGTTGTCCTTTACCCGGCATATCCCGTCCGGGTACATCTGCAAGTAGGGGATTGTCTGCTGTGCGGTGTGCTTTCTGCCGTCCCCCTTTGCCTGCCGCATAAGGGCGGCTATCTGCTTTTTTTCTGCCCGTGTGAGCTTTATTTTCTCTTTTGCCTGCTGTTTTTGCGGTCTGTCGCTGATAGCTTTTTTTCGCAATGGCTGTTACCTCCTTTTCCAGTTTCCGTTGCTTCGCTAAGACGGCGTAATAGTTTTCCGTCTGGTAGGGTCGTTCCTTTGGCGTGAGGAAAAAAACTTTGATGATGTTTCCTAAGACGGCTTCAAGCGGCTGCCCGTGCTTCTCGTACATGGCGAACAGGAAAAACGGGAGCATGGCAAGAACCATGATAAAGGTCGCTGCGGTCTGCGGGACGCTGCCCTTTATGAGAAAGAACAGGGGGACACCCACGGCTGCCGCCATGCTGAAACACACAAGCTGCCGCTTGGTAAGGTTCAGCGCAACTTTGGTCTTTACTTTTGTAAGGTCTTTGGGTACTGTGACATACGCCATTGATAACCTCCTTTCTGCCCGCATGGGGCGTTGTCTGAAATCTAATGTGCGTGGAAAATGCTTTTTGCAAGGCTTCCCGTCTTAAAGAGGGAAAAGCAGAGTATCACGGTGTAGGCGGCTATGCTGAAAATGGCACTGTGCAGGTTGGAAGCGATTACCATTTCATTCACAAGCACGGCGTAAATCCCCACGCATACCATGATGAAAAAGCCCTGTACGCCCAATGCGAACAAGCCTTTGAGGTAGTTGTTCCCAATGCTTCCCCATTCCCTGTTAGTCATGGTGGCAAAGGGGATAGGGGCAACGGAGCAGGTTAAATATATCTCAATCATTCTTCCGTAGAGGATAACCGTAATCAGTACGGACATAATCTTCATGCACATACTAACAAGGGCGGTTTCCATTACAAGCAAAAGCAGTTCGGGGACTTCCATTGTTTCCATGTTGGCGGTCATTGCGGCAAGGGTGCTTTCCACGTCAATAGCGGTGTCGGAGCTTATCACACCCGCCGCACTGTTGACTAAATGCTGCCCCACGTCAAAGACTGCCATAGTGATGTCAAAGACGTGGGTAACAAGGTAGACGGCTACCCACGCTTTGAACACATATTTGAAGAACATGAAAGTGTCAATGTCATGCAGGCTGTTCTTGTCCGTAACCATGCTGATTAGTTCCACGCATAGCACATAAGTAATGACAAGCCCCGCAATGGGGAGAATGACGGTCTGTGAAAGGTTCTGTATCATGGAAAACACGCCGCCATTCCACCCCTGCGGGGTCTGCCCTGCCTGCGCCGCTATCGTGCCGACTTTCTCGTTCACGTCCCCGAACATATTTGACAGGTTTCCGTTAATCGCCCCGATTAAAAGCTCCTTTAGCCATTCGTTAATGGCTTCAAATATGCTCTCCATAAGCGGCTACCTCCCCGGATTATCCGAACAGCCCGGAAAGCAGCGGGATTAAGGTTGTGCCGATAAGGGCAACGCCGCCGCCCGCCATAAGCTGTGTTATCCCCAATTAGTAGGAACAATACAGCTTTCTGGCGGGCGGCGGCACGTCAAGAAATATATATGGAGTTTTTAAGAATCCCCCCGGAGCGGGGGAGCGGTCAGCCTGTGACCTGCTCCACTTCCGGTATGGGTTTGAGATTAAAATGAATTTCGATAGAAATGTGTCTTGTTTTGTCGCTGTCTATGGTTTCATGGACAACGATTTCTTTAATCAGGCGGTTCAGGGTGGGAGCGTCCAGTTCGGTGATGTCCCGGTATTCCTGAATGGATTCCACCCACTGCCTTGCGTCCACGGCAAGCCGGATTTCATCGGCAAGGCGTTTCCTGCCTTTCTCGACTTTTGCCTTTAATTCCGCCTGTTCCTTCTGTGTCTTTTCCAGCAGGAGATTGAAGTTTGCGTCTGTGATTCGCCCGGCAACCATGTCCTCATAGAGCCGCAACACCATTTTTTCCAGCACTTCAATCCGTTCCTCGTCTTTGGCAAGGGTGCGCTCCATCGCTTCCCGCTGGCCTTTCTGTTCGGCTTCGCAGGTGTCGGTCAGCCGCCCGGCCACCGCTTCACTGTCGGTCAGGGCAGCGGCGGCGCACTCCCGGATTTTGTTCAGGACAAGGGAATAGAGCGTGTCAAATTCAATCCGGTGCTGGGTGCAGTGCTGTTTTCCATAGGCATTGTAGGTCTTGCAGGAGAAAATCCGCTTCGGGAACTTCTCATGTGTGGTGCGGATGGTGAGGGATTTCCCGCACTCCCCGCATTTTATCAGCCCTGCAAAGAGGTTGATTTCCCCGGACTGCCCCGGCCGCTGGCGGGATTTCAGCTTCTCCTGCACAATGGCAAAACTCTTTTTGTCTATCAGCGGCTCATGCGTCCCCTCCACCACAATCCAGTCCTCCGGCTTCTTGTCCCGGATCGTGCCGATTTTAAAGCGGTACTCGGTCTTTTGGGATGCGATTGCGCCGGTGTAGACGGGGTTCATCAGGATTTCCTTAATCACGGAGAAGTCCCAGACGTACCGCCCGTTCTCCGGGTCTTTCTTTTCCCATTTGGTGCGGATGTTCCGGTGTCCCCGCTTCCGGTTCCACCATGTGGGGCAGGGGTGCTTCCCTTCCTCCAGCCTGCGCCGGATGTAGTTGGGGCCGTGCCCGTCCAGCGCATACCCGAAAATCAGCCGGACAACCGGGGCGGTTTCCTCGTCCACCAGCAGGCGGTTTTTATCCTCCGGGTCTTTCCGGTAGCCGAAGGGGGCAAGGCAGCCGGTGAACTGGCCTTTCTGCGCCTTCAGCACATAGGAAGAATGGACTTTCTTGGAAATATCCTTGCTGTACATCTCGTTCAGGATATTTTTGAAGGGCGCAATGTCGTTGTTGTCCCGCATGGTGTCTATCCCGTCATTCATGGCGATGTAGCGCACGCCGTTCCTTGGGAAGAAGTCCTCGATAAGCTGCCCGGTCTGCAAGTAGTTCCGGCCTAACCTTGATAAATCCTTCGTAATGACAAGGTTTATCTGCTTCCGCTCAATGGCTTTCAACATCCGTTTCAGGTCGGGGCGTTCCATGTTCAGGCCGGTGAAGCCGTCGTCCTGATAGACTGCCGTAACCTCCCATCCCTGCTTCTCGCAGAACTTTTCCAGCATATCCCGCTGGTTCTCGATACTGGCACTCGTCCCGTCAAGGTCGTCGTCCTTGGACAGCCTGCAATAGATAGCTGCCCGGAAGCTCCCGGCAAGGAGTGCGTCCATTCCTGTATATCCAAAAGTGTTCATCATAACCGTTTACCCGCACAATCCAGACGGAACACGGTCACTGTGAACCTCGTCTTTATTATATCTCATTTCTTGTGTTTTAGCAAGATATTCTTTATCCATTTTTCTGCTGTGTTTCTGTGCGATAAGGCTCACGAAAACGTCTGTAGCGTCCAGCTCGCCGTCAAATACTGTGATGACATGAATCTCTGTTTTATTTTTCGCCATAGGCAGTTGTCCTCCATATATGAAAAGGCCAGACAGGGAAGCGGCAACGAAGTCCGGCAACGGGCTTCAAAAAACCTTGGAACTAATCCTTGTCTGGCGGTTGGGTTATTTTATACTTTTTCTTCTATTTTTCTGTTGCTTTGGTTGTTAAAGGGGAGAAAAGCCCGCAGTTACGGGATTTCCCCCGGCAACCAGCTCGGCAACGGGATAGCAACGGGCTGTCCCTGACCGGATTTTTTCAGAAGGGAAGCTCCATCTGCTCCGGCACTGGCGTAAATCCCTCCGGGGTTTTTCCCGCCCCGTTGCCGGTGTCCGTTGCCGATTGCTCCCGTTCCCATCCTTTCTGCCTGCCGTACCCGGCGAACATCCGGGGGTTGGAGAAATATTTCCAGCCGATGACGCACTGGTTCATTATCTCGTTGATTTCCCGTATCTCCCATTGTTTCGGCTCGTCATAATCATGGTTCAGGGCTTCTCTGTAAAGCTGCTTGGAGCAGACGGTATCGCCGGGGTAGCTGTCAAGGAAAGCCTGTATCATCCCGGCCTTGGTGTCCTCCGGCATGAAGTCCCGCTGGTGTTCCTTTAAATGGCGCACCATTTCCGGGCTGAATGTCAGCTTCCATCTGCCGCTCCGGTAAATCTCCATCGCTTCCGCCCATACCTGATTCAGATAGGCTCTGGAAGCGGCTTCGTCCTCTAAGATGTGTGTTTCAGCCTGTTCCGGACATACCTGTATGGGGATGAAGCGGCGGTTGCCGGAGCGGTCAAGGGGCAGGAAGTCAAGGGCGTTGGACGTGCCGCCGAACACGCACTGCCTTGGGCGGTCTGCCGGGTGGGTTTCATAGGGTATCTTGTAGACCTCCTTCTGGCGGCTCAAAAATGACTTGATTTCCTCTATGCTCCTGGCGTTTGCGGTGGAATCATCTCCGACATCTCGATTATCCAGTGGCCTTGCAGCTTCCGGTACACGTTGTCATCGTCCAGCTTCCGCAAATCATCGGAGAACCACTCGTCTTTGACTGCCAGCAGGCGGAAGAAGGTGGACTTCCCGGCTCCCTGCCCGCCTACCAGACAGAGCATGACTTCAAACTTGCAGCCGGGGGAAAATGCCCGGTGGATGGCTCCCAGCAAAAACAGGCGCAGGGATTGGTAAGTGTAATCATCCTCACCGGCTCCCAGAAAGTGCCGCAGGCAGGAGCGTATCCGCCCGGTTCCGTCCCATGTCAGGCCGTTTAAATAATCCCGGACAGGGTGGTAGCTGTTCTCATTGGCGGCAAGGTCGGCGGCGTCCTGTATCTTTTTCTCGCTTGTCAGGCCATAGGTCTTTTCCAGATACAGCCGGATATATTTCATGTCCGTGTCGGTCATGGGGCTTCCGGCGGTTCTTTTGTAGCCGATTGGCTTTAAAATATCGGTGCGGTCGGTCAGCAGGTTGTAGGCAACCGCCCCGGACAGGAGCGGGTCGCACTGGAACACGGTCAGGCAGTTGCTCATGCTGTTGCGGAAGCCGCCTTTCTCGGTGGTTTCCAGCATGGCTTTGACTTCCTCAACGCTCCGGGGCGGCTCGGCGCTGTCTGCCATGTTCGCTATTTCCTGCCGTATCTGGAGCGGTAAATTCTGCCATTCGTCTTTCAAGGTTCCTCACTTCCTTTCCGTGTCCTGTGATAAGTTCTGCCCGCTCCCGGATGTCCCCGGAGAGAAGCACGTCCATCAGGTATTCCACCCGGCTCATGTTCTGCAGGGCTTCCACAAACCGGGGGTTCCATGCTTCATCCGGCTGGCGTGGGGCGTATTCCTCCTTCCAGCGGCCCAGGAGATGGTAATAATCGGACAGCACCCGGAAACAGTGCCGCTCCATGCGCTTAAATTTCTGTTCCTCTGTTTCCTTCCGCAGTCGTGGCCGGATAGGTTCCCTCCCGGTGTTCCTTCCGTCCTCATAAGGGATGGAGAAGTCCTGCGCCAGCATGAGGGCGGCTTCCCGGCTCCCGATACCGTGGAGCCGGGAAACAAAGTCAATCACGTCCCCGGTGGCTCCGCAGCCGAAACAGTAAAAGCGGCGGTCAACCTTCATGCTTGGGTTTTTGTCGTTGTGGAACGGGCAGACGCACATCCCGTTCCGGTTTACCTTAATTCCATAACGCTCCGCAGTCTGCCTTGTGGTGACGGACTGCTTCACGGCTTCAAATACGTTCAATAGGCGTTCCCTCCTGATAATCCCAACGTGGGCGACACAATGTCGCTCACGTTGTCAATAAATTCTGTTCAAAAGAAAAAGGCGCTTGTCTGCGGTTTCCAATCACAAAACAAGTGCCTGTTTAAAGTTCCATATTCTGTTGTTTCTCTGTCCGGCTCGGCTGGCTTTTTGCTGCCTGCTCCTGCCGGATGCGTTCCTGCCGCCCTTTCAGGCTCTCCTGAACGGACGGTTTCCTCCCCGGATCGGCGGTCTGGCGGTATTGCTCGGATGGCAATACCTGATTGAGCCAATGGCGCACGTCACGGAGTATTTTTACGTCTGCCTGAACCGCTTCCAGCTCCTTCCGCTGTCCGGGCAGGGCGGCGGTAAGCTGTTCCCGTTCGGATTCTAAATCTTTACGGGAGTAGGAATTGCCTTTCAGGTTGGCTTTCAAATACCGGATGGCGGCATTGTAAGCGTCCAGTTCCCCCCGGTGGCTCTCCGCAAACTTCTCCTTTTTCTTCTTCCAGCCGATGGCGGCGTACTCCGCATGGACTGGCTTGTTCGCTTCGTATTTGTCAATGTAGGACAGCATGGTATTGATGGCTTTGATGCGCTTCTCGCTTTTTTTCATGCTCCCCATGACGGAAACGGCGGCATTGCTGATTTCATCCAGCCGGGTGTCAAGGCTCCCCACGGTGGAGATTCCTTTTTTCCGCAGGAAGTCCATCGCCGCCTGCACTTTATTGTAGTCGGCAACGGTTCCTTTCAGCTTCCCTCTGGAAGTCCAGTCGGAACGTTCCCCGCTCCGCAGTTCCAGATACTGGAAAAGCAGCTCCGGGAGTGTCGGCTCCTTGGCCTGCTCCAATGCTTCCAGCAGCACGGCCTTTTTCTCCTTTAAATCGGCAATCCAGCCTTTTAAGTGGCGCACCATCTGGCGAATGGACTGCATGAGGGAGTTGGCTGCTCTGATGTCCCGGTTCAGGTTGCCGATGTTGGTCTGGATTCCTTTCTTCTCCATCTGGCAGGCGGCTGGCCCCATGTGGACGGTGGGGATTTTGTCAATCCCCTGTCGGGCATAGGAGCGCAGGTCAAGCCGTTCCGGGCGGTCGTTGGCTTCCAGATAGCGGTTGGCCGTGTCCGCCCATCCCTGCCGCCAGATTTCGGCGTACTTCCGGTCGTTCCAGTCTACAGTGTTCTCCTTGTGGCTTTTCCATCTGCCGGACGGGAGCCGGACTCTTTCGCCGTTCCCGTCAAGGTCGTATATCTTGCGGCTCTTGGGGAGCCATTTGCCATTTTCGTCCATCGCCCGCATGGTGAGCAGGATATGGGCGTGGGGGTTCCCGTCCCCTTTGTCGTGGATTGCGAAGTCGGCAATCATGCCTTTGGAAACAAAAAACTCCCGGCAGTAGTCACGGAGAAGGTCTGCGTACTGTTCCGGCGGGATTTCCCTTGGGATGGCAAGCACGAACCTCCGGGCAAGCTGGGAGTTCCATTGTTTTTCCTGCGCTTCGGCGGAGTTCCATAAGGTGTTGCGGTCTGCAAACTCCGGCGGTGCATGGGGCGGGAGCATGATTTCCTTGTGGGTGACTTCGTTCTTGTAAGGATAGTATTTCTGCTCTTGGTCGTATTCAGAGAACAGCTTCTCGCCGCTCTGGTAGGCAGCGGCGGAAACGGCGGATTCGTTATTACTCCGTTTGATGATGGTGATTTTACAGTGCGGGCATGGCAAGAGTGCGCCCTCCTTTCTCCCGGATTCCGGGCAAAAAAATAGCAGGATACCTTTTTAGATTTCCTGCTTGGTTGTGCCGCTGGTGGACGGCGGATTATTTAGTTTTTTGATAGGCTGTCAGTTCGACAAACTGGAATTTTAGAGTGTTTAACAGATAATAAGTTTATTCTCCTTGACTGTAATAATCTACTACTAATCTAAAATAAAGCGATTATAAGCTATCCTTTTTCCTGTGTTTGTTTTAAAGTTTTCATCTATACACTTTTTTATCTTTTCCTGTTCTTTTTCTTTATCCATAACCGTTAAATTTTCAAGCAAATCAGCTTCCCATTGTATTTGAAAATCAAGTCCATCAATTTTAGATGGAGTATGATGGTTGCCTATTATAAAGCATATTCTATCAATATTTTTGTTATAGCCTACCTTTTTTAATATTTCTTTCGCTACTTCTGGTCCTTCCTTTTCTTGATAAACACCATCAATAGAACCGTATTTTTTTTGTGCTTCAACCGCACCAATATCATGTAGTATAGCAATAATACTGATGAATTCTTTTTCTTCCTCTCCGATATTTTCTCCTTTCATTATATCTTCTGCATTTTTCAAAACTTTGAGAGTATGCTCTATGCCAAAAGGAATTTCTTTGAATACTTCTTTCATCTCTATAATAATTTTTTCTTTAAACATAAATTACCTCCATTTATACCTTATAGGTGTTTTAGTTCTATCTATCCACTTTTTTGTTCGCCGATACAATCAGCATCATGGGACGACGCATTTCATCCTGCATTCCCGGAATATCCATCATGTTTTCTGGCGGCTGCGGCTCCACAATATGATTTATTATAAAACCATTTGAAAGCAGTGTATTTAGATATGTGGTCAGTGTTCTATGATATTTTGTAACCTTTTCTCCCAAAAACACAGCTGTCCGTTTGCCCTCATAATAATAATTATCCACCGGAAAATGCAGTATTTCTCCTTTTTCGTTATAATGCCAGTCTTGTGTTCCATAGGCAGTAAAAACAGGATGTTCAACCGTAAAAACTAGCTTACCACCAGACTTCAGTATTCTATATATCTTTTTTACTAAAATCTCATAATCTGCTACATAGTGAAACGCAAGTGAGCTTAATATTACATCAAAACTCTCCTCTGGGAATTCCACATCTTCTATAGCACAGCATTTATATTCAACCTGTGGAAAATGTGTTTTTTCTTTGGCTACCTCGAGCATTTTATGAGAAATATCAACACCTACAACAGAAGACGCTCCGTGTTCCATCGCATAAATACAGTGCCATCCATAGCCGCATCCTAAATCAAGCACACGCTTATCTTTAAAATCCGGCAGCAGCTTTCTCAATGTTTCCCATTCTCCTGCACCGGCTAGTCCCTGCTGTGAGCGACTCATTTGACTGTATTTTTGAAAAAATATATTATCATCATATTTGTTTTCTTTCATCTGAATTCCCCTCGTTTAAAAAATTATTTATCTCCGTTCTTCTTCGCTTAGGTTATGGCAATGATATTCAAACAACTGCCACGCGATATCTAACTGAAATAATATTTCTTTTTTCATAGGATTGTCCGTTTCTTATCGTTCTTTTTTCACTACAGGAATCCATATCTCGCTATACGCATGTCCTTGTCTATCAGGATTCATTTTTGCAAACGAAAACGAAAGGGATTCTGCCAGCTCATAATCCGCTGTCATAAACCATTCTGCATAAATTCTTGCCATTGTATTTTGAAGTGTGGACGGAAACTCTCCTTCATTTGGAAATACCGCCCATGTTCCTGCTTTCATTGGCAAAGTTTCTAAGCCTGCACCGATTTCTTTTTCTGTTGTCAAAACACCAATCAAATGTGTCAGATAACCTTCTTCTTTCTTAAACTCTGTGTCTGAATTATAGGAAACATTGACAACTTCAAACGGTTCCATATTTTGCAGACGATGCATTTCTTCTCTTTGTTCCTGCGTGATGCTGTTTGCAAGATCCACAATTGCGTTATTAACTCCTTCAAACTGCATCGGTACTCGTTTACTTACACCGACAAAATTGAATGCCGATTTTTCAATAATTCTGCATTCCATGCTGTTTCCTCCGCTTACTTTTACTATGAAATTAAATTTGGGAAACACTTTATGTTCCCCCCTCTTTGAAATCTCGGAGGGTAAGAAACCACACCAGTTTTTAAATGCTCGTGTAAACCCATCCATCGATTGATAGCCATACTTAAAAGCAATATCCGTCACTTTTTTGCCATGAAGCAAATCATAGTTTGCCTCAGACAATCTTCGGTTTTTAACATATTCATTGATAGACATACCTGTTAGAAAGAAAAAAACATTTTTAAAATGTAGTTCCGAAACGCTGACTCTTTTCATTGCTTCGTCAATCACTTTTTCATCCAATAAATGTTCTTCAATATAATTGATGGTGTCGTTCAATTGCTTAAGCATTTCCTTACCTCCTTGCCACAAATTATAGTAGCTTTAGGAAACCATTGCTCGACTTTATCATTATAAAAAAAATCGAATTATATTTTTACACATCTGCAAATTTCGATTTTTTGATTCATCAAACAGGAATTTATCTACGAAGCCCTTCTTCTGTAAAAGTTCTTTTTAATGCCTTCTCTGTCGGGAATATAGAGCCTATCAAAACAGCAATTTGAATAAATGTCAAAATCAAGCCGACAATTCCAATAGCATCATCTGAAGCTCCATAAAATGGAAGATGAATAATAAGTGACGGAACTAAAATAATCCAGCCAATTCGCCACCAAAGTTTTCCACAGTAATGATGAGCAAAATGCCATGTATCCATATTCTTCATAGAACGAGAGGTTCTATATCCAATCAGAGAATTTATCTTTTGCGGCGGACGCTTCCACATAAGCCGTCCAATAACTATCATCAGCAACGGAATCATTAAATCACAGCAAAGCATAAACCACCAAAACCACATTACATTCACCTCTACAATTTGCGATTTGTCGCTGGCTCTATTATACAGCTTTGACTTGCCAAATGGAATAGACTTTCTGAAAGATTTTCGGGTGGCAAGTTCACAAAGGGGTAGCTGGCGGAGCCAGCGCAGGGGAAGGGTAGCTTCCCCTGTGATGATTGGAACAGATTGGAAATCTACGGAAATCATCCGCTGTCCGCAGGACGCTCCCGGCAGGGCGCAATGCACCACTTCCCCAAGTGGTGTATAATTGCGCCCTATCCAAGAACTCGGATAGGGCGCATTATCCGAGATTTCCAATTATCCGAAGTAACTCTCAAAGCTGCCGATATGAAAGGCTTTCAAAGAAATTACCTCGGATAATTATTTATGAAAAGAGCAACTGCCATTTCAAAAATTATCAGAGGCAAAGGTGTGATTTACCCAATTATCTCGGATAAGTACAAATCACCCACAATTGAAAGCGGGGTTAATTATCCGAGATAATCGTTTTCAAATGCTGTATTCATCGGATTTAATCAATTTACCTCGGATAAGTTTTTATCTCGGATAATGCGCCCTCTTTCAGAGGGGGATTTTCGGGTTTCCGTTTTTCTGTCATTTTTACCGTTCCTGCTGTCGGGGCTTCTTGTCAGGATAAAGCTTCCCAGCGACAACGGCGGCATGGCTCTTTATCCTGATTTCCCCTTCCTGCTCGCTGTGTTTTGCGTTCCGGTAGCCTTCATCGGAAAGATAGAAACGAAACCGCTCCCCCTTAAAGCCGACAAAGCAATCCTTCTGTACTTCCAGTGTAATCATGTGGCGGGTTTCCGGTCGGAACCGTTCTTTTCCTGACAGGTCATGCCCCTGCATGATTGGCTCCTGTATCTTTGCCGCCGCAAGCCGCTGGCGGATGGAATTGTCACGCTCCGCAAGGAACCGTGCTTTTGTTGCGGCAACAAACTGGCTGCACTCCGGTTCCGGTATCTTTTCCAGTTTTCGGATGGCGTTCTCCACGATTGCCTTTGTCAATAAGTCCTTTATCACCGGCACGATTTCCTTCATGCCCGCAAGTGTTTCCGCCTTGGTCGGTGCGGCATACTGATAGATAATGTCCAGTTCACTTTTTGAAAATTTCATTCCGTGTCCTCCTTCCGGTTTTCTGTAAGAACCTGTGCCACAAGACGTTTGGTGTCGCTCCGGCAGAACAGCACTTTTAAGATGGTGCTGACCTGTTCGTCCGTCACGGATTCCGGGTGGGGGAGATGGCTTTCCAGCATTGCCCCTCTGGTGCAGAGCCGGTGTGTCCGTTCCTTCCGGTTCAGCGTCTTTATCTGGTGTTCCAGCATTTTTTCCTTATGCTTCGCCCGCCGCAGTTTCGCTTCGGTCTTTGCAATCTCCTGATTCAGTTTTTCCAGCTTCTCATTCATGGGCGGCGTCCTCCTTTGGGAGCAGGATGTAGATGTGGCTGACCTCCCCGATTCCCTGACGGACACGCATAATCATCCCGGCCTGTTCCAGCTCGTTCAGGGAACGCTTGCAGGTCTGGGGGCTTCGGGAGAGTGCCGCCGCAAGTTTCATAATAGGGAAGCGGATAAACAAAATCCCGTTGCTGTCCTCGATTCCCCTTGTCAGGATTTCATCCAGCAGGCGGGCGTACATGACTTTTGCCGTGCTGCTGACCGGCAGGCGGAGCGTTGCTCTTGGGAGCGGCATACAGGGCGGCAGGGGTGTTCCGGTTATCATAAATTCATAATTCATTTGGTGGTGTCCTCCTTTTGGCTCGTTTGGATAGATAGCGGGGGCAGTCGATAATGGCAGCCCGGAAACTCTGCTTACATTCATGCTGGCATTTCCGGCAGAGTCCGTTATAGCTTCTGCGCCCCGGTCGTTCAGGAAGAAAGCAAGTTCTTTCTTCAACTTCTTTGACATTCTCGGCATGGTGCCTCCTTCATAGAAAAACCGCCCGTTTCAGCAGTAACAGCCGGAATGGGCGGACAGTGTTTTTGGTGTAGCGTTTCGGGGTGATTTTCAAGGGAAATACAGCCTTAGAGCCGCCCCAAAATCCCCCCTGATATTACGGACAGGGCAGACTATGCCCCGTGAAATTGTTGTGTTTCGGTATCGTTTCGGTGTTCATTTTGCCGGTTCCCTCTGCTGTCGTTCCTGCCCCCGTCTTTGGCGGCGTTTCGCTCTCCTTGGTACGCTCGTTCCGGTCAGGGTTCCTCCGTTTCCCTGCCGGAAGTCGTTGCGCTACATCGCCGGGGAGCATATCCCATACAGGCCGGTCATTCGATTGGAATAATCCATCGATGAACTACCTGTATCATAGAACATTTTTGAGCCTTGTGCCGTATGTCCACAAAAAAGGAATTAAGGGCAAATATCGGAAATTTCCACGATTGCGGAAAGTATGGTATAATCCAGTTAAGCGGCAGGGAAGCAGCCGCCGGAAAGGAGCGTGCGCCCATGAAAGGAGCGACTACCATACAGGAACGCCTTTGGGATTTACGCAAGGAAAAAGGATTAAATCTGGAAGAACTGGCACAACTGACAAAGATTTCAAAATCTGCCCTTGCCAGCTATGAATCTAAGGACAATAAAGAAATCAATCATGGCAACCTTATCACGCTGGCAGATTTTTATGGGGTGTCCATTGATTATCTGTTATGCCGGACAGAAAACAGGGAGCAGGCCAACACGCCTTTAACAGAATTGCATTTGAATGACGAAATGGTTGCGCTTCTGAAAAGCGGTCGGATTAACAACCGTCTGCTGTGCGAACTTGCCACCCACAAGGACTTTATAAAGTTTTTGGCTGATATTGAGGTTTATGTGGATGGGATTGCTTCCATGCAGATTCAGAACCTCAACTCCCTTGTCGATACCGTCCGGCATGAAATTATAGAACGCTACCGCCCCGGAGAAGATGACCCGTACCTCCGGATTTTACAGGCTGCACACATTGAGGATGACGAATATTTCAGCCACATGATACAGGATGATATAAGCGCAATCGTCCGGGATATTCGTGCCACCCATAAATCTGACAGTGAGAGTGCGCCGCCGACTACCATTGCCGAAGAACTGAAGCAGGATTTAGAGGATGTTGCAACTTTCAAAGGAAGCCCTCTTGAAAAACAGGCTGCGCTTTACTGCAAGCGGCTGGGTATCAATTATAACAAGCTGTCTGATGCGGAGTTCCGGCAGCTTGTACATATCCTTGAAAAGTCCAAATACTTCAAAAGCTATGTCGGCCAGAGAAAGAAACGGAAATAAGAAAACCGCTGTTGCATGGTTATGTATGTTTCCATGTAGCAGCGGTTTTATGCTGGCAATATTTAATTGATAACATGGCTTGATAAACTGGAATTGCTGGCGATATTAAATCAATTCCAAAGCTCTTTTATATAACGGGTCTAATTCGCAACCACAGCTTCCACATTCTTTGTCTGCTTGCTTGATTGCTGATACTAAAGTGTCTTTATCAGCTTTTCCCTCTAACCATTGTTGTGCGGGAATAGATATTAAATCCCAACCAGACGCAACGAATTTCTCCATAATAAATTTTAATTCTTCCATGGTGTTACTCCTTTCAAATTGATTACATGGGTTTTAGGTTTCTATTGAGCCTATCCACCATCCATGCGATTCGCTTTTCCCGTCCAGCGTCTGTCTTAGCATCAAGGTATGCCCGTGTATAAGTTTTCTTTACGGATGGGGGCATGGCTTGAAAATTTGTATAAGCAGGTTCGTACCCTTCCAACAGTGCGGATAGGCAGGCAATCTGTTCCTCTGTAATGATTGCCAGAGGATTTTGAGCGTCCCATTGGCCATTCTTCTTGGCTTCGTCTATTTTCTTCCTGCCAAAGTCAGTCATAAGCCCTTGTTCGTCAAGCCTTTTCACCAATGCCTTATTTTTCTCTGACCATTTGCTATTTTCTCTGCGCAGAGAAAAATACTTCTTATAGGTTTTATCATCAATCTTTTCCATCTGTCCGTCAATCCAGCCAAAACAGAGGGCTTCCTCCAAAGCTTCTCCTGCTTTTATAGTTTTTGGCCCACCAGCCTTACCAAATAAAAGCCAAATACCTTCATTTGACAGACAATGCTCGTAAAGCCATTCACGGAATTCTTTTCTGCTGGCAAATTTCATCAATTCGCTTATGATATATCCCTCCTATCGTTTGCTCTGCCGCCAAAATGAGCAACTGCAGATTTGTCAATGGCTCCATTATACCGCAATAACTTTCCTGATGGAATAGACTTTACAAAAAATTCATTTAGTTGCAATAAAGTGTTATTCCCGTGAGTTTTCCCTTGTTCCGTCTTTGGTGATAATAAGCTGCCCCTGCTGGCATTTCACGGTGATTTTGTCCCCTGCGGAGAATCCGGCCTGTTCCAGCCAGTTTCCCTGTAAAAGAATCTGCGGCGGCGATTTCTTGAAAGCACCTCGCCCATTATAAACGGTCAGCTTACGGTCGTCCATCCGTCCTCCTTCCCCACTGCCTGCTGGCATACGATTTCAAATACATCCCCGTCCTCTGTCCTGACAGTAAGCAGACTGTTCCGCTCGTCTGCGTACAGGTCGGCAATCCCCATCCCCTCGTTGTCGTTCAGTAAATCAAAAAGTTTGTCCCTAAAATAGTTCAGTTCCATTCTATTATTCCCCTTTCATAGTTTATAGTCTATTAGCTAATATTATATAGTCTTTTAGAATCTATTGCAATCCCTATGTGTGATGTAGTCTAAAAGTGAATAAAATAAATGCTAATAGCTTATGAAATGGGTGGGCAATATGGAAACAAAAGGATTGGGCAAACGTATCAACATGGTGAGGAAAGACCGGGGATTCACGGCGGACAGGCTCTCGGAACTGTGCAATATCAACGCAACCTATCTCCGGCAGATTGAGGGCGGGGCAAAGGTTCCCAGCTTGCCTGTCTTTATCAATATCTGCAACGCACTGAAAATCTCCCCGGATTATCTGCTGCGGGATGCGCTGGAAGATAATGAGGTCAGTGAAATACGGGAACTGGCAGAATTGTGGGAAAGCACATCGCCCAGCCAACAGGAGATTGCCGTTGCCATGATTCGGGCAGTATTGGAACGCAGGGAAGATTAGAAAAACCAGCCGGTAATCGGCTGGCCTTTCTATATCCAAATCAAATATAAATCAACTCGCTATTTATGATTTCCTCCGCCCGGTTGCGGATATTATTCATTCGCCCCACCCATTCAAGCTGGTTCCGGGCTTTCAGTTCCTCGGTCACTCCCTCGGCGGCTTTCATCTGCTCTATGATTAAGTCAAGCCGTTCCTCCGCCTGCTCGTTCAGGTCGGCAAGATACGTCCACAATTTCCCTGTCAGGATAAGGGAACTGTACCGTGCCGGATGCTCCTGTTTCAGATATTCCCGGTGCAGCCGCCCAAAGCGTCCAATGGGACGGTCTTCTTCCGGCAGCTTCAAGTCCGGGATATAGTAATCGCCTACCAGAATATAATCAATGCCGTTTTCTGTGATTCTTTCTTTCAGTTTTTCCATTATC
Source organism: Clostridia bacterium (assembly GCA_910575625.1). Lineage (GTDB taxonomy): Bacteria > Bacillota > Clostridia > Lachnospirales > Lachnospiraceae > MGBC164599. Next base: position 12,834 of record CAJTFD010000009.1, on the reverse strand, counting down.
GTTCCTTCCTGTGGTGGAAGGCTCGTCACTGGCCAGCTCAATCACGTCCATAATGCCACAATCCAGTGTTTCGCAGATTCGTGCCAGCGTGTCCATACTGATGTGTTTTCCCTCTTTGCCCATATTGGCAATCATATTTGTGGTCAGGCCAGCGGCAAGCCTTAAATCTTCTTTCCTCATGTTGCGCTCTATCAGCGTGTGCCAGAGCGGTTTGTAGCTGATGTGCATTTTTCCCCCTGCCTTTCTGCCCCGGATGGGCGCTTGCCCCCATTATATCAGGTTTCTTGCTAACTCACAAATATTTCTTGACGGTATCGCCGGTTCCGTCTGGATTGTGCTTTTCCTTTCCTCTTTTGATTACCTCTAATTAGCCATGACCTGTTTCATGCCCTGTGACTTTGCTCATGTGAGATAAAGAAGTAAAAGAAGTGTAAAAAATTTTGCCGTTCCCTGTCCGGCTGACTGCCGGACGGGTCGGGCTTTAGTCGGGCAATTCTACCTTGCCGACAAAAGAGTAATAGATTTCGATTTCCTGTCTGCGGAGCTTCCCCCGGCGTTTCCCGTCAAGGGCTTCCGATTCGTGGATTACGATTTTCTCCACAAACTCCCGCAACAGGGTAGGGGTGAGTTCCTCAAAGCTGGTGTACTTGCGTACCACTTTCATAAACTTTTCAGCGTTTGCCGTGGCTTCCAGCGTCCTTGAAAGCTCGCCCTGCAGAACGGCGGCACGTTCTTTCAGTTCCTTTTGCTCGGCTTCATAGTCTGCCGAAAGCTCCGTGAAACGCTCGTCCGATATGCGCCCCGCCACGCTGTCCTCATACAGCCGCTTGAAGATAGCGGAGAGTTCCGCAATCCGTTTTTCTGCCGCTTCCAGTTCTTTCTTCCTGGCGGCGTTCCGGCGTTTGCTCCCGTCCTCGGTCTGCTCGGTCAACAGCTTCATAAACCGGGCTTCGTGCTTTGCGGCGTAGCTGGTGACTTTCCGTAGGTTCTCGGTCACTCCCTCGGTCAACAGGTCGGTGCGGATAAAGTGCGCCGTACAGTCTGCCGTGCGCTTCTTGTAGCTGCCGCATATGTAGCAGTCCTGCCGCCGTTTGTCCGTCTGATACCTCTGCTGGTACATGACGCTGCCGCAATCCGCACAAAAGAGTATGCCGGAGAACAAGCCCACTTCGTCATAGCGGTTGGGGCGTTTGCGCTGCTTGCGTAGCTCCTGCACACGCTCCCATGTGTCACGGTCTATGATTGGTTCGTGGTGGTTCTCAAATACCGCCTGTTTCTCCACGGGATTTTCTACACTGTGCTTTACCTTGTAGGACACTTTCTCGGTCTTGAAGTTCACAAGGCAGCCCGTGTACTCCCGGTTTTCAAGGATATGCGCCACGGTGTTAGTCGCCCACTTGCACTCATAGCCGGGGTGGTAGCGGCGTGTGCTTCCCGTCCGGCGGTATTCCAGCGTTCCCGGCGTGGGTGTCTGCTGCTCCGTGAGCATACGGGCTATCTTGGTCGGTCCGTTCCCGGCAAGGCAAAGGCTGTATATCTGCTTCACCACGGGGGCGGCTTCTTCGTCAATGATGAAATTTTCGTCCTCGTCCATGAGGTAGCCGTACACGGGCTTGCTTGTGACAGGCTTCCCACTCATGCCTTTTGACCGCTTCACGGCTCTGATTTTCTTGCTCGTATCCCTCACCAGCCATTCGTTAAAAATGTTACGCAAGGGGGCAAAATCGTTGTCGCCCTGTGCGCTGTCAACGCCGTCATTGATGGCAATGAAACGGACGTTTTTCTGTGGGAAAATCATTTCTGTGTACATTCCCACTTGTAAGTAATTTCGCCCTAACCGTGACATATCCTTGACTATGACCGTTCCTACAAGCCCCGCTTCAATGTCGGCAAGCATGGACTGGAAGCCGGGTCTTTGGAAATTTGCCCCGGAATAACCGTCGTCCGTGTACCATTTCAGATTACCGAAGCCGTTCTGTTTTGCGTAGTTTTCAAGGATTCGCTTCTGGTTGCTTATGGAATTGGATTCCCCGGCAAGCTCGTCCTCATGGGATAATCTCGGATAAAGGGCGGTGATAAGTGTTTGGGTGGTCTGTCTTGACATAGATTCCTCCGTTTCCGACAGCCAGCCCACTATTCCGTAGGTCTATTATACCATAGGTTGGGGCTGGCTGTACAGTCCTTTTTGCTACTTTATGGGATATAATGTCGAATATTTTTAATCAAGGAATGTCACTTTATATGGCGTGGGCGGCTCTTTCCCCGGCTGCGCTTTCGGCTTCCAGCACTTTCATCATCTTGTCGGCTGCGGTGGCGGTGGTGTCCTGTTTGAAGTAGCCGGAAACCACAAGGACGGTGTTCCCCCGGCGTACCTCGGTCACGCAATCCGGGCGGCGGGCGGCAGTGGCGGTGCTTCTGTTGGGGGTGTCGGTCATAGGCTCTCCTTTCTGTTCAGCAACGTTTTAAGCTGTTCCATTTTTTCCCTTGCTTTGGCTTTCCAGAAATTCTCCCCGGTAATACAGACAGGGGAACACATTTCAATAAGGCGGTCATAAATCCGGGCGTGGGGCGTGTCCTCCGGGTTCTGCAATTCTTCCAGCGTCAAATTTGTGGTGACTATCAGCGGCTTTCTGCTGCGGTATCGGCTGTCAACCACGTTGTAAACCTGTTCAAGCCCGTATTCCGTGCCACGCTCCATGCCGAAATCGTCAAGGATAAGCAGGGGGAAGCTGCAAAGGCGGGATATGTATTCGTTCCTGTCCTTGTAGCTGGCGGCAAGGTCATTGAGGATAAGGGCAAAGTTCGTCATGCACACGGAAACCTCTTTCTCCATGAGGGCGTTGGCGATACACCCGGCAAAATAGCTCTTGCCTGTGCCGACTTCTCCCCACAAAATCATTCCGTGGTTTCCGTCCTTTATCTGCTCCCATTGTTCCACATAGGCACGGGCTTTCACCATTTGGGGGCATTTGCCGTTGTCATTCCCAAACGTCCATTCCCGCATAGCCGGGTCTGTGAAGCCCTTTCTTTTCAGCCGTTCCACTTCCTCCCGGTGCTTGTGTTCCCGGTCTGCGGCTTCCAGCATTTTCCGGCGTTTCCGCTGGCAGTCACATTCTTTGGGGTGACGGTCACGCCCGAAAAGCGTCTTACCCTCAGGGAAGTAGGCTTCTTTGGGCTGGCGGCATTTCCCGCAGTATAAAAGCCCGTCCTCGCCTATGTAGTCCTCCGGCTCTGTTTCCTGTGCCGTGGCAAGCCGGAAAATAGCGTTATCGTAATCACACATAAAATCGTTCCTCCTTGTTCGTGGTCTTTTACGCCCTGTTTACAGGGCGTTGTGTCTATGCTGTTGTCAAAGGCTCTCGCCCTCTTTGTAGGAATAATCGGGGATTCCCTTTTTCGGCTTCCCCTTTGCCCTGTCATCAGCCGCCCAACGCCGGATAGTGGCGGCATGGTTCTTGTATTTCTTCCCGCTGGAAGCGATATAGCCGGATAAGCGGTCTATGTAATACTCCCATTTGCCGGGAAGTTCCTCTTGCAGCTCTGCAAGCTCTCTTTCTGACAGGAATACATTTTCATATCTGCCAAAAGGGGCGGGGGCTGTCTGTCCTGTCTTTATCTCTCCCTCTCTCTTTATCTCTAACTCTATATCTATCTCTTTCTCTATCTCTATCTCTGGTGGACAAATGTCCGCCCCATATGGTGGACGTTTGTCCGCCACAGCTTCCGGCAAGGCTTTCTGTTCCTGCAAAGCCCGCCTTGCCCGGCGTTTGCGCTCCCCCTCGGTAGAGGACTGACCGATTAAGAGTTCAATGTTGCTCATGTATAAAGCCCCGTTCTGCAAGGGTTCTACAAGCCCCAGTTTCATAAAAATCTGCAAAGCCCTCTCCACTGTGCCGACTTGCTGGCGGGTGATTGTGGCTATCATCTGTGCGGTGTAGGGGATATTTTCGGCAAGCTGGAGCTTTCCACCGTTTTTCAGTGATTTTAGGTACAGCTTCAAGAGAATGTTTGAGTAGAGCATACCGTCCTGCATACTTTCCAGCAGCACGATAGCGTCCTCGTCAAAATAGCTCTCTTTCAGCTTTAGGTAGTAATATTTGCGGTTGTCTGCCATTCGTTCCTCCTTTGGTCTGTTCTGTGGCTTCTGTTACGCAGTTAAAGCGGCTTTTGTAGGGGTAAAGGATAAATGTACCGCCTACCCGTTGAGGGCGGTCAAAAAAGCCTTGATTTACGGGCTTCTTTCATAGCCTAAATGCGTAGAAAGGTGGTATCTTTTCCGCTGTCGCTCGGCTTCTTTCCGGCGGCGCACTTTTGCGGCACAATCCGGGCAGTATTTCCCCCGGTTTGACTTGGGGAGAAAATACCCGCCGCACTCGGTACAGCGTTTCCTGTCTGCCCGGTGCAGAAGGGCGGCTTCCAGTTTCCCGTCCAGCGGCAGCACGGCGGCAATGAACCAGCGGCAGAGAAGCGAATAGCTGATACTCTGCACACACACGCAAGGCTCGCCGTTATCCAGCAAGATACAGTTGCCGTTATCGTAGTTACAGCACTCATGCACAAGCCGGCACGCCGCCCGGTACTGGCGGTAGTCCATGTAGGGGCGTTTACCGTTCATTCTCCCGCCCCTTTCCCCGTTCCGGCTCCCGCCGTAGGATTTGCTCAATATTGCCCTTGACGGTCTGCAATTCCTTTGTTTTCTCCCTCTTTTCCCGGTACTCGTTGTAAAGGCTGTTCTTCTCCCTCATAAGCTGCTCAATCTCCGCTTGTAGGGCTTTGGACGCTGGCAGTTTGGAGATTCCCTGTGCCTTGAAATACCGGGCGGCAGATTCGGAAATGATAAACTCGCTTTCGTGCTGCTCCCGGTAGGCTCTCCGGGCTTTCTCCGTTTTCTGCGCCCGCAATCCGTCACGGGCTGGCTTGGTCTTGATGTAGGCTAATAGCTGTTTTTGCAGGTCTTTTTTCTCCCGCAAAGTGCTTTCCACGGCTTTCAGTTTCCCGGTTACTTCATGCAGTCCGGCACTGGCGTCGGCAAGGGCGGTTTCCAGTTCCTCCGGGGAAGAAAAGCCGGATTCCTCGTAAATGCTCATGGTCGCCGCCATTTGCTTCAAGTTGTGCAAGGTCGCCCATTTCTCATAGCCTTTCCCCTTGCCCTCGGCTTTCTTGGCGGCTATGTCTACCATGCGCTGTACGCTGTCCTGTTTCGGGGCGTTTACAACGGCTTTGTTGCGCTGTAAGCGGTCTTTTATGTTGCGGGGGTATTCCCGTTGGGGTAGGGGCGTTTCGGCGGCTCTGGCGGCGTTCTGTGCGTTTATGGTGAGTGCTTCCAGTAGGTTGGCACGGTCAAAATCATCACCCAGCTTCCGGGCGGTGATGGGCTTCGTCCTGTCCGGCGTGAGATACGATAATCTCCCCCGGCTCTCCTTGACGGTCACGCCCTGTTGCAGCAGCTTCCCGGAAAAATCCTCAAAGGAAACGGCAGAGGACAGGGCGGTGCGGATTGTGCGCCGCAGCTTCTCCTTGTCGGTTTCAAACTTGGTCTGCTTGGGCGGCTCTCCCGTGGCGGCTTGGGAAGCGTTCTCTTTATCCAGTGCGGCTTGTCCTTTCCGTTTCGCCCAATACTCACGCTCGGTAATGCGGTTCTTGCTCCCGTTCAGCAAGTCAATCTGATAGAGGTTTTCCCGGTGGCACATCTCCATGACTTCCGCTTTGAAATATTCCATAGCTGCGTCCGTACAGCGGTGTTTGCAGCCCTCCCTTGTGTCCGCTGGTCTTTCCATGTAGGGAAGCAGCGGCACTTCCGCAATCCGTAGGGAATTGATTACGATATGCACATGGATATTGCCGCTGTGGTTATGCCCGTCCGGGTGGGTGCATACAAGGGCTTGGTGTCCGGGGAAATGCTCTTTACAAAACTGCTCGCCCAACTGTTGCGCCCGGTCTACGGTCAAGCCGTTGTCCTGTGCGTCACGGGGGTCAAAACTGATAATGTAATGGTGGCTTTTCACGTCCTCCCGCTTTTGGTTCTTGCCATATTTCAGATTGGAGCGCATACACGCTATGGCGAAATCCTCCCCGCCGCAATTAAGGGAAGCTATGCGGTAATCATCACGGGGGAGAAGCCGCCCGTTCCCGTCCAGTGTGGGCTTCATGGTAAACTCGTCATGCTCGAAAGTTAGGTACTGCTCGGCAGCTCCATAGTCGGCATTTTTAGAGCTGATATGTTTGAACGTTGCCAACGGCTTCACCTACTTTCTGCAAGACTTCAAACTTCAAGGCGGCAAGCCCCGCTGTGGCGGCTCGTACCTCTTGGGAGAGGGCGTTATAAGGTGCGCCGTACTCATTCAGACAGCGGGCAATCTGGTTCAAGTTGCCGCCTATCTTTCCATATTCGGCTGTGAGTTTTCCCACGGCAGAGAGTAATTCATCATTGACCGGGGAAACGGTAATGACCGGGCGTATGCTTGACTTGATAAGTGCTTGCCGAATAAACTCGGCTTGGCTCATTTTGCAGAGGGTGACACGCTCGGAAAACTCGGCGTATTCTTCCTCGGTCAAGCGTGTTTTGATTACCCGGTGGCGGTGGGGTGTGTTGTATTTCTTCATGGCTGTAAACCTCCTTTCGTGGGTGGATTTTTTCAAGCGGCGCAAGCCGCAAAAAGGCGGGCTTGGGGTGGCAACCCCAACAAGATTCCCGCAGGACAAAATGAGCCGAAAGGCGAAATTTGGTACTGTGGTAGAATCTTGCTCTAAGAAACTGCGCTGTGTGGTCTGTTTGCTTACTATCCGGCTATTAGTGGCTGGTTTGTTGCGTTCCGGCGAAAATATCTCATGGAATTTTCTGATACCCTCGACGGACGGGGCGGGAATTTTGCCAACTCTGCGGCGGTATTTCTCCCCCTACTACCTACAACACCACGCAAAGCAAAAATGACGGTGATTTGCGGAAATTTCCCCTCATTCCTTACAAAACCGCACAAGCCCGGATAGGCGGGAATTTTGAAAAATTTCTTCATTTTCCTTTCATTCCCCACACCACCGAAAATTGAAAACTGCCAAACAAAGAGTATGTCATGTTTCCCTTTTCGTGTGGCAATACGGCGGTTTTTCAAAAACGCCAAAAATAAACGCAAAAAAACAGGAAACCTTTTTATGATTTCCTGTCTTGGTGTGCCGTTCTATGTGGCGGCGGTTATTCAGTTTTGGGGTATGGCTGTTCATCAAAGCGGAACTGGAACAGGGCAGCGATAAGCCGCCGTTTAATGTTGTCCTCTGTGTCCTTGTTGACCTGTCCGTTTTCAAGGGAAGCAAGCCGGATTCTTTTGCCATAATGCCGTAAAACCTCGTCAATGGCTTCCGGTTCTCCGCTGGTTGCTCGGATAATCGTTTCATATGGCACAAGTTTAGGATTCCTCACGGAAAAGCACCTCCATTTCTTCATGCAGCATTTGCAAGGCACTGTGTATGTGATGCCACGCCGTACTCCGGCAGCGTCCGTATAGTTCCCCGATTTCCTGTTGTGTGTAACGCCCGAAAAAGTAAAGGTAAATGATTTCCCTTTTTTTCTCTGGCAAGGCAGACAGGGCTTCGGCAAGATTCCCATTTGTGAGGATAACCCTCTGACCGCATATCATAACTGGGTATTGTTTGTAGGGGTCTATGAAATATGCGTCTGACGTACAGAATGGATAAAACTTTTCTTCTGTGAGGTATTCAAAAGATATTTCCCTTTGCCGCCGCTTATCCCTGTCACGCCATGCGTTGATAGCGGCATAGCGTATAACTACTCTGCAAAAGGCATTAAATGTGTATTCGATATGCTCCTTGTATGCCTCCGTGCAAGTCATAGAAATTCCCCCTCTCTACTTATAAGGCAGTGCATGATTTATAAATACATTCTAATAAAGCAAGGGGCGATAGCACTTAGACTGTCGCCCATACTTTATAACCTACTTTTAATCTTCCTCTTTCCAACTGTTCTGCCACCAGTCATCTTCCCACGGTGTACCTTGCCATGTATCAGACCATAAATCTTTCCATTCCTCCGGGAAATTTGAGGAATCAAATGCGTCCGAACTGTATATTCCCATGACACCAGAGCCTTTTCTTGTCACATTGATAACATTGTTCCCTGTGCCATTCGTAAACGTATAGTTCCCGTTGCTTTCTGTGAAATTTTTAGGCGTATATATTTCTCCCCAATCTCCGCTATCGGTAATGGTTGTGGTGGTATTTTCAAAATCATCTTTGGAAATCAACTGGAAATATCCGCTGTTTGCTACTGCGTTTAATGAACCATTAAAGCCCTCCGGCAAAGTCAAAAAGACAGACGCCATATTGAAGTTGCCCGCAATGTTACCAGACCTTATAAAATCATAAGTTAAATGGGCGCTATCTGCTGTTAAACTCACTTCCCCATAATCAATATCTGGGATATAAAGTTTTATGGTTTCATCATTTGTATTCGTGCTTGTTTTGCAGGAAATAGATACTTTTCGGCTATCATCTGATTCGTCAATCTTCACATCATAAACATTGCTGTTGTATTCAGCAGAAATTTTATTATCTGTTGCTGGCAGCACATTTACTGCACAACTGCTCACATCTAATGTCAATGAGGGTTTTCCCTCCGTGTCTAACTGTGGATTTGAGAGAGGAGCTGCATGAGCATTTGCAGCACCTGAGCCTGTTGTATAGACACCAATAACAATAGCACTTATAACAAAAAACAGTGTCAATATGCTTGTCAAAATAACAACGGGTTTATTCTTTTTCTTAAAATTCATAATAGCACCTAACCTTTCTTTTAGTTGTTCTGCTCCTTCTGTCAAAGTGACGGAAGCTAAAGAACTTTTGTAGAGATTGTTTGACTTCAAAAATGAAATCAATGTGTCCCCATAGTCACGCCTTGCTTTATCATCAAGTACCGCTATGACTTTTTCATCACATGACAATTCACAAGATTTATTCACTTCCTTTTCCAGCAGATATACAAAAGGATTGAACCAATGGGCGCACACAACAATCTGTATCAGCCATTTGTAAAACATATCCCTCTGCTTGTAGTGGGTTAGCTCATGCACAAAGATATAAGACAGCTCCTTATCTTCCAATTCATGAACAGGCAAAACAATTCTTGGTCGAAAGAATCCAATCATAATAGGGGAAGCAATCAACGAATTATAGGATAATTCAACCCTCGTCTTAATATTTAATTTTTCTTCACAATCAGATAGCAGATTTAAAATCTTTATATCCGATACCTCTGTGTTGCCTGCTTTGATGTATTGGATAAATCCTTGATAAACCGTTATCCTACGGACAAATAGAACCAGTGCCAATGCTGACCAGATAAAAAACAGGCAGACATATTTGTTAAATGGTTCAAGCGCAGCAGCGGCGGTCATATCCCTGTTTGTCTGTATCGGCTCTGCTTCGTTGTTACCCGGACTTACCTGAACGGGTACATTGGGGATTGTAGGGATTTCATTTGTTATTGCTGCTGTGTCGAATTTTTCAAACAGGCTTCCAACAATCGTAGTATTGGGAGTAAATGGAAGCAGAAACCGCAGCGCAACAATTATCCAAATATAATACTGCCAACGCTTGCTGAACCTGTTTTTATACAGCGGCTTCAATCCCAAAATAAGAAGCAGTAACAGTGCGCCGGAAACAGACAGCGACAATAATATTTTCATAAATTCATTCATTTTCTTTTCTCCAAAATATTTCAATCTCTTTCAATTCGTCTGCCGAAAGAATATCCTGCCGCAACAGGGTTGACACTAAGTTTTTCACATTCCCGCCGTAGACTTTATCAAGAAAGCTGTGGGTCTGCATGGTCTGGTATTCTGCTTCTGTTACCGTTGCCACATACTCATTCTTTCTGCCGATTTTTTTGACTTTCAAGAACTTTTTTTCGCCTAATCGGGAAAGCAACGTGAGTACGGTGTTGTTCTTCCATTCGTTTTTGTCTTTTTCCAATTCCTCCATGATGAGAGAGTATAAAGCTGCCCCTCCATTCTTCCAAATGATTTTCATTAGTACCAGTTCGGATTCAGAAATCTGCTGTGCCATGTTGTCCTCCTTTTATCTTAACATTTTGTGGGTGTATAAACATCTTAACACTTTGTAGGTGATAATGCAATACCCTAAACGAAATTTAAGAATTTATAAAAAGATATGAAAGATAGTGTGGGATTCCGTAGTAGTCGGCATTGTGGGAATATGTATAACTGGCTATCTCATGGAATTGTGGGTAACTCTGTTTGCAGGACGTGGGAAAGCTGCTCTTTAGCTTTTCCACGTGCTGTGAATAGAGTTATCCATGATTCCATAGCCTGTTATGCACATTTCCACAATGCTTGTCTTTTGGTCTTTGGTTTCTTTGGTTCGGAATAGTTTGGTGCTGGCGGTCTATCTCTTGTTTTCGGTTGCTTGCTTCTTTACCGTACATGAGCATTTGCGCCGGGGTTGTCGTTGCCGTAACCCTCTAAAAGATTGATAACGCCCCATACGCCCAAACCTGCGCCCAATGCGATAACAAGTGTCTGCAAAACGCCTACTGCCGAATTAAAAAATGCCATATAGCCCTCGCTTTCTGCCGCTCCCTGCGGCTTGGAAAATGGTTTTTGGGTATGAAAAAAGCCGCCAGTCTTGGCGGCTGTCCCCACGCTGCGTAGGTTCTGCGGCGTGGCGGTATTCAGTTGTAAAGGGTGGTGCGCCCTCTGGTGGGCGCACGAACCATGTACCCGGTGTTTACGTTTTTGATGATATGTACCTCCGTTTTTTATAAATAAATGAATGGGGGAGAGGGGGAGTTTCAGCAGCCGCCCGGCGTTGTGGGAATGTGTATAACTGCCTTGCTCATGGAGTTGTGGGAAACGCTGTTTGCAGGACGTGGGAAAGCTGCACTTTGCTTTTCCATGTGCTGTGAACGGCGTTTTCCATGACGGAATAGGCTGTTATGCACATTTCCATGACGCAAAGCCCTTTCTCCTGCGCCTTTTTCCCTGCGCCCCATATCCTCCGGCTGCTACGCAAAAGGGCGGCTTTCCTGCCGTCACTGTTGCGGGATAAGCCCCCGGCGTGTGACATACTCCGTTGCATAAATGCGGTTTTCTGCGTCCCGTTCCTCCCAGTATTCCCGCAATGCGTTTTCTGCGGTTTCCGCAACATTCATCAGAAATCTTTCAATGTCATTTTCTTTTGTCTTTGCGTTACGTCTGCTCATGGTCTGTTTCCTCCTGCAAATCTGCCCCGTCAATCTCGTAGAGGTCAAAGGGTTCTTCCGGCTTGATAGCTGCCGTGCGGCGTTTTAGATACTTCTCAATGTCAAATTCATTCTTCTTGTCAAAGTCGGAAAGGAATTTATATCTTGGGTGCTTGGTTATATCAAATTTGTCACTGAAAAAGGGGCGTGCGCCCCTTACCTGCAAGATACATTTGCCGCCGTCCATGACGGCTATTTCATCTTGGCTCATAAGTTCCTTTCCCAATTTCTGATAATTCAGCCCGTAGGTCTTTTCCTTTCCCCGGTTCTCGGAAGTGTTGTATAAATCATGAGGTAAGCGCCTCGTGGACGCTCCCTCCCGAACCGTGCGGGCACCTCTCGATGCACACGGCTCTCCATATGCCGTCAACTAACAAAATCAGTCTTTTCCGTGTATCTCACGGTGGCACGCCGGGCATACTGCCAGCGTTTTCCTGCGGTTCTTTAGCATAACTTTTTCCCACTCATATTCACCGCTGAGGCTTTTCAGCCGTTTTACCTGATGAATCTCCACATCATTTGTATACTGTCCGCAGAGTTCACAGGTTTTCGAGCGCAGTTTCGCCGCTATGCGGTTTGGTCTGTCATACCGCTTGTAAGCTGGAAGAATATCTGCCTGCGGCACATTGGGCTTATCCTTGCGGATAAAAGGCCCCCTGTAAAATACGCTCTCTTTCATACCGCTCTTTGTCTTGTAAATGACTGTAAACCGTCCATCTCTAAAATATTTCTTCTTAATCTTTCTGGTCTTTGTGCGGTATTTATTTGCGAATGTTTTCAGCATACTGTAATGCATCAGACTCGCAAACTTGCTCATTGCGCATACATTACATGCCAGTGAGTAATAGTTGTACAAACCTCTGATTTCAGAGTTGTACTTTGACAGAATTTCAATATCTTTGCGGTTAATGAGCTGTGACCTGTGAATGGCTTTCCAATGCTCTTTGTGTGTAACTTTGTCTTTCTTGATACGGATTGCACCGTACTCCAATAGTTTCGATTCCCATTTCTCATGCGGCATATATAGTTTTACTGCGCCGCTGTATCCCTTCACTTTCCTACCCTGACGTTTTGTGACTTCCTGACTTTTTGAAATTGAAATATCGTAGCCAAGAAACCTTGCCCGGCCAGTTGCGTGGGTAATTTTGGTTTTCTCCACTGACAGTGTAAGGTTCAGTTTTTCTTTGAGGAACACGGCTAAATCTGCTTTTAAGGCTTCTGCATCCTTTTTGCTCCCGATAATGCTTATGATAAAATCATCCGCATAACGGACGTATTGCAGGTTTTTGTAAGTTTCATCGCGGAACTGCTTGGACGGGATTTCCCTCTGCTTCTCCCGCAGTCTGCGTAATTCCCCGGCACGTTCTTTCTTTTCGGCTTCACTAAGGCTGTCCCATACTTCCCTGTTCTGGCGCATAAACCTCTGCACCTCACGGTTCCGTCTGGCGTATTCCGGGTTCACTTTGCGGTTTATCCGGTTTCCTTTTATAAAGCCTGCCTTGTATTCCTCCACGTACATATCCAGTTCATGCAGATAAATATTTGCCAGAACAGGACTGATGCCA
>CAJTFD010000008.1 GCA_910575625.1 Clostridia bacterium | reverse complement strand
TTCTTTATCAGAACACCAGGTTTCTAATGCGATAGGATCGAACATTGTAGGGTACATCATGATCATCAACCCCTTTTTTCTTGATTATATCAGAATATTTTGTTGTAATCAATAAATCAGCAGAAAATACCCCTATATATTTCGAAGGCATCGAATAAAACTTAAATGTTCGCTGTAGTACTAGAGTGTGTCTGAAAACCGCTTTATGTCAACTGTAAGTCACGATTTGTGGAAAATCTGGCCCAAATGAGGAAGGCGTAGCGGGCTACGCTGACCGAAAGCGGGCCAGATCTTCCGCAAAGTGGGGCTTGCAGGTGGCGTGAATGGGTTTTAAGGCACGCTCTAAGCCTCGATCACAGCATCATCCGCCGTGTAACCGTCGAGGGAATCCTTTTTCACCTGGATACACACATATCTGATCCCCGCATCCTCAGCCGCAAAAACCTGCCTCTTCCCGGCCGGAGCCACACGGATCCAATCACCGGCCGTAGCCTCCACATCCTCTCCATCGATCACAAATCTCCCTTTTCCCGCAAGGACCCCATAGATCTCCTCATTGTCCTTATGCGCATGGACAAACGGCACGCTGCCTCCCGCAGGCAGATCATTGATACTGATCTCCGCTCCTGTCAGGGAGAGCTTGTCATGGAGTTCCGTCCTTGCATCCTGTCCTACGCTTACTTTGCTAAAATTTGCCATATCTTTTTACCTCCAAGCTTTTGTTGTAATCATTCTTGATACATCAATCTTATCATCTTTTCATTGTGCTGTCAATTGTTACAACAAAATCATTTATAAAAATATCCCGCAGCTCTTTATCGGACAAAACTGCGGGATACCTCATACCTGTATGAACTTTTCTGCATCATCCATGATATTCTGGATCGACACGGACCTCATCTCTCTCTCCATGGCCTCCTGGATCTCCTCAAGCCTGACATCCAAAAGTGCATGGATATTTTTCCCAACAGGACAGCACGGATTCGGATCCTCGTGGAAATGAAAAAGTTTTCCCTCCTCCACACACTCCACTGCATTGTATACATCCAGTAATGTGATCTGATCCAGAGGTCTTTCTGTATCCGCTCCTCCGCTCCCCCGCTTGACATTCACCAGCCCTGCCTTTTTCAACTGCTGCAGCAGTCGTCTTATGACGACGGGATTCACATTCACACTTGACGCAAGGAAATCGCTCGTGATCTTATAGTCATCCTTAAATGCCCCGATACATAGAAGGACATGGACGGCGATCGTAAATCTGCTCGATATCTGCATACTGCACCTCTATCTTTTTTCTGTCTGGCTGAAGATCTGCTTTGACCGATCCCGCTGAACATAAAGACCCCCTGGGATCTTCCGATCAGAAAGATCCCAAGAGGGTCCGCGCACTCTCCTATAAGATCTGGCAAAATTCTATCTCTTTCCCAGTAGGACTTGCAAACTTAAAGTAACGCACACCCTTTTCCCAAAACGTCGGGACCTCCTGGATCCCATCTGTGGTCATCTTACACCCCTGCTCTACACAGTAAGCGTAATCCGCCTCTATATCCTGGGAATCGAATGCGTAGTGGTCGATCTTGCCAGCCGCATCCTTGGGGATCGGTTCCACCGGCTGGTACATCTCGATCACCACATCCTGGTTTTTCATGAATTTAGCCAAAGTCCCATCCGGAGCCTGAAACTCCCCGGTCACCTCAAACCCTAATACATCCTGGTACCATTTCGCATCAGCCGCCAGATCATTGGTGGCGATGCCGATGTGTCCATGTTTTCTATTTTTGATCATAACCAACTCAGCCTCCTCTCATACGCACGCGCACACTTATCTGCCAGGTCATCTGGCTTCTGGTATATCAATGATGGAACAGCCGGATCCCCGTAAACACCATGACCATCCCATACTTATCGCACGTAGCGATCACATCCTGGTCACGCACGGATCCGCCGGGCTGGGCGATCACCCGCACGCCGCTCTTTTTCGCCCGCTCGATGTTGTCGCTGAATGGGAAGAACGCATCCGATCCCAGGGTCACCCCGTCCATCTGGTCCAGCCAGGCCCTCTTCTCTTCCCGGGTAAATACAGGCGGCTTCTCCTTGAAGATCCTCTGCCATGCGCCCTCTTTTAACACATCCATATATTCATCCCCGATATAGACGTCGATCGCATTGTCCCGCTCCGCCCGGCTGATGCCGTCCGCGAACGCAAGGCCCAGCACCTGGGGACTCTGACGCAGCATCCAGTTATCCGCTTTCTGCCCGGCCAGGCGGGTGCAGTGTACCCGGGACTGCTGCCCGGCCCCGATGCCGATCGCCTGTCCGTCTTTCACATAACACACAGAATTGGACTGGGTGTATTTCAGTGTGATCAGCGCAATCTTCAGATCCCGGAGGTCCTCCTCCGATAATGTCCGCGCCTCGGTCACCACGTTTGAGAGCAGTTCCTCATCGATCGAAAGCTCCTGCCGTCCCTGTTCAAAAGTCACGCCGTACACTTCCTTGTGTTCCAGCGGCGCGGGCTTGTACGCCTCATCCATCAAGATCACATTGTAATTCCCCTTCTTCTTTGCCTGCAAGATCTTGAGCGCCTCAGGTGTGTAGCCGGGCGCGATCACGCCGTCGGAGACTTCCCGCTTGATCAGCCGTGCCGTATCCCCATCGCAGATCCGGGATAAAGCGATAAAATCCCCAAAAGACGACATCCGGTCCGCACCTCTCGCTCTGGCATAGGCGCAGGCCAGCGGGGAGAGAGGTTTTTCCCCGATCAGATCGTCCACCCAGTAGATCTTCGCCAAAGTATCGTCAAGCGGCAGGCCCACCGCCGCCCCCGCCGGGGAGACGTGCTTAAATGACGCAGCCGCCGGAAGCCCTGTGGCCGCGTCCAGTTCCCTGACCAGCTGCCAGGCATTGAAGGCGTCCAGAAAATTGATATACCCCGGCCGCCCGGACAAGACCTGGATCGGCAGATCCCCGCCGTCGCCCATATAGATCCTGGAAGGTTTCTGGTTAGGGTTGCATCCGTATTTCAACTGTAATTCTTTCATAATGTCCGCTCCTTTTATGAAATATCGCCCATGTACTGGCATCAGACTCCGCCGAAAATAGATACACAGTACACCGGACCTCCCTACTGGTTCTTGTTGATGATCTTGGATACAGACTCACCTGTGGCAATGTGGATCGAGCGCACGAACAGGGATACCTTATTGTCCTCGTTTAAGCTCCCCCAGAGCATCTCGGCAAACTCTTCCAAACTGTCAGGGATGGCCACCAGCTTCGGCTCTCCCTCATAACTGGGCAGCGGATCGCCGTCACTCTGGTAGGTATGGATAAAATGTCCCTCCCCGGGTGCAGGATTTTCATAGGCAAATGTAAAACGGTTGCAAGACTCCGGGCTGCCGTTGTCTGACTTTAATATGGACATGGCGTAGTTGAAGGATCCATTTTCCACATGGAGGATGCCGGAGATACGCGGCGTATAATTGGGCGCGTCCGGTTCAAATTCCCGGCTGCGCAGCGCCTGTTCAAAGGTCATCTGCTTATCCATACCCTCGTAGATCGTATCTGTCTGGTCGCCGTTTGTGACGATGGTCTTATTCCCCAAGACCCGTACCGGGGCATAGATCACCAGGCTGGGGTCGGTCATCTTGGCCGGGTCAAAAGCCTGGGTGCGGATACCCTGCCCATCTTCCACGAAGATCCGGTTCCGGCTGTTCTCACTCCGGCCCATGATGAAATAGGCGGTCATCGCTTTCGTTCCGTCCGGGCTCTTCCCGATCACAATGCCCCGCCCCGGGTATGGATTGCCTTTTAACTCCTGCTCCAGTGTGATCTTCTTCATGATGTTTCCCCCTTCTGCTCTTGCATTTTTGTATGTACGTCTTCTTTGAACTGGTCCCACAGCTCGGGATGTTCCACAAAATATTTCGGACAGTTTTTCCCCGTCACATCGTAGTGCCGGATGATGTCATCCGCAGACAACATGAACCGGCTGCAGAGCCAGGCTGTCAGATCTGTCACCGCTTCATATGTGGCCGGGGTAAATTCCCCGCTCTCGTCGGGATGGCAGCATTCGATGGACAGCGTGTCCACATTGCGCTCGTTGGTGGCGTAGGACATCTCGCTGCTGGGGATGCACTGTATGATCTCGCCCTCCAGGCCCACGATGAAATGGCTGCTGGCCTGGGTGATATGGCTGTCTTTTAGATTTTCAAAATAATCCCGGTTCTGCTGGGCCGTCGCCCCGGGATTGGCTGTGTAGTGGATCGCCACCCCGTTGATCTGCTCCAGAGCGATCCCGGGCCTGGAGTACTCATTGACTGTCAGCAGCTGTACGTCCAGAGGCGGCGCGCCTTCCCAGGATGTCTCCAGGAGGCGCGCCTTTTTCTCGACTTCCTTTTTCTTTGCCTGGGTCCAGAGAGCACGGCCGCCCAGGCCCAAAAGCAAAAGCGATAGGATGCACAGAGAGGCAATGATCACATTCCTCCTGCGCTCCCTGATCCGTTTTGCTTTACGGCTGTTTTTTTTCTGGTTACTCATCTACACTGTAATTGGGCGCTTCCTTTGTGATATGGATATCATGGGGATGGGATTCCTTCAGGGACGCGGCAGAGATCTTGACAAACTGTCCGGTCCGTTTCAGCGTTTCGATGTCGGGTGCACCGCAGTAACCCATGCCGGAGCGCAGTCCGCCGATGAGCTGGAATACCGTGTCCTCGATGTGTCCTTTGTAGGCAACCCGGCCTTCCACGCCCTCCGGCACTAATTTTTTCGCATCGGACTGGAAATAGCGGTCTTTGCTGCCGTTTTCCATGGCGGCGATGGATCCCATGCCGCGGTACACCTTGTATTTTCTCCCCTGATACAGTTCAAAGAGCCCCGGGCTCTCGTCACAGCCCGCAAAGATGCTGCCCATCATACACACATTCGCTCCGGCGGCGATCGCTTTTGTCATGTCCCCGGAATATTTGATACCGCCGTCGGCGATGATCGGGATCCCATGTTTGGACGCCGCCCTGTAGCAGTCCATGACCGCCGTGATCTGCGGCACACCGATCCCCGCAATGACCCGGGTGGTACAGATGGATCCCGGACCGATCCCCACTTTGACTGCATCCGCTCCAGCCTCGATCAGGGCCTCCGTGGCGGCCTCCGTGGCCACATTCCCCGCAATCACCTGAGCATCCGGATAGGACGCTTTGATGTCACGCACGGCCCGCAGCACATTTTCCGAATGGCCATGGGCTGAATCCAGCACGATCACGTCCACTTTTACTTTTACCAGTGCGTCGACACGCTCCAGCAGATTGGATGTGATCCCCACAGCCGCGCCGCAGAGCAGCCGTCCCTGGGCGTCTTTAGCGGAGAGCGGGTAGCGGATCTGCTTTTCGATGTCTTTGATCGTGATCAGGCCCTTCAGGTTGAAATCCGCATCCACGATCGGCAGTTTTTCTTTTCTGGACCGGGCCAGAATCTTCTTCGCCTCCTCCAGGGAGATGCCTTCCCGGGCGGTGATCAGGCCCTCGGATGTCATGGATTCTTTGATCTTCTTTGTGAAATCTTCCTCGAATTTCAGATCGCGGTTGGTGATGATCCCGACTAACTTGCCCCCTTCTGTGATGGGTACGCCGGAGATCCTGAATTTTGCCATCAGCTCATTGGCGTCCTCCAGGGTGTGTTCCGGAGATAGGTAAAAAGGATCCGTGATGACCCCGTTTTCTGAACGTTTGACCATATCCACCTCGGCCGCCTGCGCCTCGATGGACATATTCTTATGGACAATGCCGATGCCGCCCTGCCTGGCCATCGCGATCGCCATCCGATGTTCTGTCACGGTGTCCATCCCTGCGCTCATCATCGGTATATTCAATTTTACTGTTTTTGTAAGCCAGGTTTCCAGATCGATCTGGTCCGGAGTCACTTGCGAATATGCCGGCACCAACAGCACATCATCAAACGTGATCCCTTCGCCTATAACTTTGCCCATGGTGTACCTCCCTCGTCTTTTGAGATTTTATAACAATTTGATTCTTATTGTTCCATAGTGTAACAAAAATCAACAAGAGTGTCAATCCACAAACACTTTGTTGGGATAGGTTTTGCGCAAGGTCTCGATCATCTGTCCGTCCGGCTCTAAGAGGACTTTGCACAGTTCTCTGTCGTCACGGATGATCATCCCGTAGATCTTCGCGTCCTTGAGACCGGAAGAATAGTCTTTGATACGCAGGCGGGTGTTGCTGTTGTGGTACTCCATCCGCTGGGAATCTAACGGGGCAAAGAGTTCCATCTCGTCCAAGTGGAACTGTGCCGCTTTTTTTCGCTTACTCTTGGAGTAGATCTTGTCTATGTCCAGCTCCCTGTTGACCAGCAGGTATTCGTATTCCATGTCGAAGGTGGGTAAGAGGAAAAATGCCGCTGCGCCCAGGAGGATCGCCGCCAGGAAAAAGTATACATGGATGAACAGGCCTGCGAAGGCTGCCAGGATGAACAGGAGGATCAGTGTGCCTTTCTTGAGCCTGTCTGTGAGCGTGATCTGTTTTTTTACTAATACTTCTGAATAGGAATCACCCATTGTCTGCCCCCTTTTTTCTTTTGATTATGACAAAAGAGGACCAACATCCTTGTAAATGTCAGTCCTCGATTTATGATACGTGTGTTGCTTGTGTCCAGCTTCCGCTGCTGCGCTGCTCTTTTTGCTCATAAGCAGGCGCTCCCTCAGTCAGGTGAGCCATGGGAAAACTCGTGCAAGCCCGGTTTTCCCATGACATCCCCCGACTGGCTGGACTGGGGTATTACATCATCCCCATTCCACCGCCGCCTGCTGGCATCGGCGGTACATCTTCTTTGATGATGGATACCACGGATTCAGTTGTCAACAGCGTAGAAGCCACACTCGTCGCATTCTGCAGCGCACTCCTTGTCACCTTCGCCGGATCCAGGATACCTGCTTCCACCATGTCCACATACTCTTCTTTGTAAGCGTCGAAGCCTTTGCCCGCTTCCATCTCTTTTACTTTGTTCACGATCACGGAACCTTCCAGTCCGGCATTGCATGCGATGTGATACAGTGGAGATTCCAGCGCTTTGAGCAGGATATTTGCACCTGTCTTTTCGTCGCCTTCTAATGTCTCTGCCATCTTGGCTACTTCTTTAGAAGCATGGATATATGCGGAGCCGCCGCCTGCGATGATGCCTTCTTCTACAGCTGCCCTGGTGGCTGCCAGTGCATCTTCCAGACGCAGTTTTGCTTCTTTCATCTCTGTCTCTGTGGCTGCGCCTACACGGATGACTGCTACGCCGCCTGCCAGTTTTGCAAGCCTTTCCTGTAATTTCTCACGGTCAAAGTCGGAGGACGTCTCTGCGATCTGATCCCTCAACTGTGCGATCCTTCCGTCGATGGCTGCTTTGTCGCCTGCGCCGTCTACGATCACAGTCTCTTCTTTCTTTACTTTGATGGATTTCGCACGACCGAGCTGATCCATGTCGACCTCTTTGAGATCCAGACCCAGTTCGTCGGAGATCACCTGTCCGCCTGTCAGGATGGCGATGTCCTCCAGCATTGCTTTTCTCCTGTCACCGTAGCCTGGAGCTTTGACTGCGACAACCTGGAATGTGCCGCGCAGTTTGTTCACGATCAATGTGGTCAGCGCTTCGCCTTCCACGTCTTCTGCGATGATCAGTAATTTGGCGCCTGCCTGGACTACTTTCTCAAGCAGCGGGAGGATCTCCTGGATGTTGCTGATCTTCTTGTCTGTGATCAGGATGTATGGATCGTCCAATGTGGCTTCCATTTTTTCCATGTCTGTTGACATATAAGCGGAGATATAACCCCTGTCAAACTGCATACCTTCCACCAGGTCCAGCTCTGTGTGCATGGTCTTGGACTCTTCCACTGTGATCACGCCGTCGTTGGAAACTTTTTCCATGGCATCTGCCACCAGTTTCCCCACTTCATCATTGCTGGCAGAGATAGCGGCTACGTTTGCGATCTGATCTTTGCCTTTGATCTCTTTGCTCATGGCTGTGATCGCTTCGACAGCTACATCCGTCGCTTTCTTCATACCTTTGCGCAGTACGATCGGATTTGCGCCTGCTGCCAGGTTCTTCATGCCCTCGTTTACCATTGCCTGGGCCAGTACAGTCGCTGTTGTGGTCCCGTCACCGGCTACGTCGTTGGTCTTGGAAGCCACTTCTTTGATCAGCTGTGCGCCCATGTTCTCAAATCCGTCTTCCAGCTCGATCTCTTTTGCGATGGTCACACCGTCGTTGGTGATCAGCGGAGAACCATAAGATTTATCTAAGACTACGTTCCTGCCTTTGGGGCCTAATGTCACACGTACTGTATTTGCTAACTGATTTACACCGCTCTCCAGCGCTGCCCTGGCGTCTGCGCCAAATTTGATTTCTTTTGCCATTTTATTTTACCTCCATCTATTTTATGATAAATTCCAGTCGACTATTCTACGATCGCTAAGATATCGCTCTGTTTTACGATGATGTATTCGTCTTCGTGCATCTTCACATCCGTTCCGGCATATTTGGAGTAGATCACCTGATCTCCTACTTTTACTTCCATCTTCACTTCTTTTCCATCTACACATCCGCCTGGGCCTACTGCGATGACTTCTGCCTGCTGGGGTTTTTCCTGCGCCTGGCCTGGCAGCACGATCCCGGATTTTGTCGTCTCTTCTGCTTCTAACTGTTTTAATACAACCCTGTCACCTAAAGGTACTAATTTCATTCTCCATTTCCTCCTTGATCTATTTTTTCTTTGCTAGCACTCTTTTTTTTTGAGTGCTGATCGTTGCATATATATTATTCGAATTGCTGGGTTTGTGCAACCGTAAAAAAATGGATTGATCCCTGTTTAACTGCTATTATATCCATTTTTCTCCATCATACTCATATTTTCTCATATTTACAAAAAAGAATGGGATCCGTCTGACCGGACCCCACCCCTTATCTACCCCTTTTTCATGCGGGTTTCTTTTATTTCTTTTAATTCATCAAAGATTACTTCATTCAGGACTTTGATGTATGTCCCCTTCATCCCAGAGGAACGGGATTCGATCACCCCGGCGCTCTCAAACTTACGCAGGGCGTTTACGATCACAGAACGGGTAATGCCCACCCGGTCCGCGATCTTACTGGCTACAAGGATCCCCTCATTACCGTCAAGTTCCTGAAAGATATGGATGATAGCTTCTAACTCTGTGAAAGATAATGTACTGAAAGCCGATTTGACCACCTGTTTCTTCCGATCTTCTTCCGCATTCTCCTCATGTACAGAACGCAGCATCTCCAGCCCCACCACCGTGGTGCCATACTCACTCACGATGATGTCCTCAATCTCATATGGACTGTCATCCCGATACATGAACACAGTGCCCAGGCGTTCCCCCGCAATGTCAATAGGGTTGATGATACCCTGGTATTTGCGCATCTCATCCCCTTCAAACCCCAGAGTCTGCAGATTCACATTCTCCTTGGTGGACAGTACGCCCAAAAACCTTTCATTCAATAGTGGGTCTACATGGCTGCCCACCTGTCCCTCGATCAGCTCCGTGAGCTCATTGACGCCGGGACTCTGGCCGACCCCTAATACTTTTCCTTTTCTGCTGATGACCAGTATATTGGAATCTAAGGTTTCCATCAATACCTGACAAATATCATTGAAAACTACTTTTTTAGAATTATTATTATGCAGTAATTTATTAATTTTCCTTGTTTTGTCTAATAATTGAACACTCATATAGCCGTCCTCCTCTTTTTTCAAAGAAATATTCGGTTACACAGCTTCAAAGACCTTAAATTTACAAAACGCTGTGTCAATTCTCACACTGCCATGAATAATATACTGTAGACCATCTTAGATATGATACTTCTATGCCTGGGCAGACATAAAAAGCTACGGTCTTATGTTACCACACAATGAAAACGAAATCAACAATAATCTACACTTATTATTTGTTTATTTTCTTTATTTTCAGATAATAAGAAAGTTTAGATCATTATAAAAAAAAGAGACATTGTACATACGTTTCCAATGCCTCTCTCTCTTTTATCCTTCTTTTTCTTTCTCTTGCACTTTGACGAACCCACAAGACTCGCTGGCGCATACTAATTTACTGCCTTTTTCCAGGAGATAGCCGCCGCACTGGGGACATTTCTCCTTGGAGGGTTTCTGCCAGGACATGAAACCGCAGTCCGGGTTGTCCTCACAGCCGTAATACTTCCGGCCTTTTTTCGTCTTCTTTAAGACTACCTCTTTGCCGCACAGGGGGCAGGGGACCCCGATCTTCTCGTAATAGGGCTTGGTGTTGCGGCAGTCCGGGAAGCCGGGACAGGCCAGGAACCTGCCGTGGGGTCCGTATTTGACCACCATGTTGCGGCCGCACTGCTCGCAGATCACGTCCGTGACCTCGTCCTCGATCTTCACCTGCTCCAATTCCTCCTGGGCCGCATCGATGGCCTCCTTTAACCCTGGATAAAAATCCCGGAGGATCGACCTCCACTCCACCTCGCCCTCTTCCACCTTGTCCAGCAGCTCTTCCATGGACGCGGTAAAATGCACATCCATGATCGAGGGGAATGCCTGGAGCATGATCCCATTGACCACTTCTCCCAGCTCCGTGATGTACAGATTCTTCTTCTCCTTTGCCACATAGTGCCTGCTGATCAGCGTGGTGATCGTAGGCGCATAGGTGCTGGGCCGTCCGATCCCCAGTTCTTCCAGCGCCCGCACCAGGGAAGCCTCTGTATAGTGGGCCGGAGGCTGGGTAAAATGCTGTTCCGGGACCAGTTCCTGTACGGAAAGCTCTGTGTCCTCGTCCAGGCTCTTTGCCAGGACCACGCCGCCTTTCTTGTCCTCATCTTGTGAATAGACAGACAGGAAGCCGTCAAATATGATCTTTGACGCTGCCACTGTAAAAATATAGTCTCCTCCCGCGATCTTCACAGAAGTTGTCTCATACCGGGCGTCCCGCATCTGGCTGGCCGTGAAACGCTTCCAGATCAGCTGGTAGAGCCGGTACTGATCCCTGGCCAGGGATTCCTTGATGCTGGCCGGGAGCCGGGAGATGTCCGTGGGGCGGATGGCCTCGTGGGCATCCTGGATCTTCTTTCCTTTATCCGGGCCTTTCTTTCCCGCAGCTGTGTACTCCTCCCCGTAAGTCTGCATGATATAATCCCTGGCGCTCTCCTTCGCCTCCTCCGACACCCGGGTGGAATCCGTACGCAGATAGCTGATCAGCGCCACCGTTCCAGCCCCTTTGATATCCACGCCCTCGTAAAGCTGCTGCGCCAGGCGCATGGTCTTCTGGGTGGAAAAATTCAGTGTCTTTGCGGCCTCCTGCTGGAGGGTGCTCGTGGTGAACGGCAGGGGGGCCTTCTTCACCCGCTCGCCTTTCTTGATCTCGTCCACATGATAGGATGCGCCCTCAAGATTTTTTATGATGGCATCCATCTCGTCCTTGCCATGGATCGGGATCTTCTCATCCTTTGAGCCGTAAAATTTCGCCGTCAGAGGCTTCTTCTCACCGGGGATGCCGAACACCGCCTCCAAAGACCAGTATTCCTCCGGGATGAACGCGTTGATCTCGTCCTCCCGGTCCCCGATCAGGCGCAGAGCCACCGACTGCACCCGGCCCGCACTCAGCCCCCGCTTCACCTTCGCCCACAAGACCGGGCTGATCTGGTAACCCACCAGCCTGTCCAGGATGCGCCTGGCCTGCTGGGCGTCCACCAGGTTCATGTCTATGTCCCGGGCCTCCTTGAGCGAGGTCTTCACCGCATTCTTCGTGATCTCGTTGAACGTGATCCGATGCATCTTCGCCTCGTCCGCGTGGAGCGCCGTCTTTAAATGCCACGAGATGGCCTCCCCCTCCCGGTCCGGGTCGGTCGCCAGATAGATCCTGTCTGCTTTCTTCGCAGATCTGCGCAGCTTTGCCAAAAGTTCCCCTTTACCCCGTATAGTGATGTACTTCGGTTCAAAATCGTGTTCCACATCAATGCCAAGCTGACTCTTAGGCAAATCTCTTACGTGTCCCTGGGAGGCGGCGACCTCATAATTTTTTCCCAGAAATTTTTTGATTGTCTTCACCTTTGCCGGTGATTCCACGATCACTAGATACTTTGCCATGTCCTGTCTCCTGTATATGCATACATTATCTAAAATGTACTATAACCTGATATAATGATTCTTTCCCACTTCCTCCACCAGGCCCATCAGCTGCAGCTCTGTCAGTATGGACAGCACCTGCCCCGGCGGATATCCGCTCCCGCGGATCAGTGTCTCGTAATCTGTCGCTTTGAAACCTACACAACTATACACCAAATCCAAATCTCTTGCAAGTCCCAAGTTCTTTTTTTTGCCGTCTCCCTTTTTACTATATGTATCCACCCCCAGCTCATTTAGAACCTTTTCCGGTGATAAAGCGATCGACGCGCCCTGGGCGATCAGCCCGTTGCAGCCCTCGCTCAGAGTATCTGTTACCCGCCCCGGGACGGCGAACACAGTCTTCCCCTGCTCCAGGGCGCAGTCCACCGTGATCAAAGATCCGCTCTTTTTCTTGGCCTCCACCACCAGCAGTGCATCCGCAAGACCGCTGATGAGCCTGTTCCGGGCCGGAAAATGCCAGCCCGCGGGCGGTGCGCCCTGGGGATATTCACTGACCAGGCCGCCCGTCAGCGGGATTTTTTCAAAAAGATCCCTGTTGCCCCTGGGATAACATATATCTGTGCCGCAGCCCAGCACGGCAAATGTGGGCGTATGCCCCTGCAGGGCTCCCCGGTGGGATTCCCCGTCGATCCCCAGCGCCATGCCGCTGACGACCTGGACACCGCAGCTGCTAAAAACTTTGGCATACTCCCAGGCCACATGCCGCCCGTAGCCGCTGCAGCTGCGCGCGCCCACGATGCCCACCGTGGGCTTATCCTCCGCGGGCAGTCTCCCGCGCACATACAGACAGGCGGGCATATCCGGCAGTTCCCGCAGCCGGTGCGGATACTCCGGCTGGCTCACCGAAATACATCTCTCTTCTTGTTCCTGCAGACTCTTTCCCATAAGCTTTCATACACACCCCTTCTATTATAAAATCTACAGATATTTCCGTTCCATGACCCGGTAGCCGAACGCCTCCAGGATATGGGCATCCGTGATCGTCTCCGCCCCATCCAGATCGGCAATGGTCCGGGATACTTTCAGCATCTTATGATAGGAACGGGGGCTTAGATGCTGTCCCGTGTAGATCCGTTCCATCCACTGCCGTGCACCCCGGGTCATCGGACAGTAAATATCCACGTCACTGCCCTCCAGCTGGCTGTTAAACTGGATCTTCGTTTCCCTGTAACGCTCCTGCTGGATCTTCTGCACCCTCATGACCTCCCCGCGCAGCCGGGCCGAAGAGATCGACTCCCCGCCTCCTGTGATCTGCTCATACGTGGGTTCCCGCGTCTCCACACACAGATCCAGCCTGTCTAATAAGGGGCCGCTGATCTTGCCCAGATACCGCTGCACCTGCGCAGGCGTACAGCGGCAGCGGTCCAGATCCGGGTAATGACCGCAGGCACAGGGGTTCATGGCCGCCACCAGCACACAGTCTGCGGGAAATGTGTAGACCCCCTGTACCCTGGATATATGGATGCATCTCTCCTCCAGGGGCTGGCGCAGGATCTCCAGG
The DNA here is from genome assembly GCA_910575625.1 of Clostridia bacterium. Classification (GTDB taxonomy): domain Bacteria; phylum Bacillota; class Clostridia; order Lachnospirales; family Lachnospiraceae; genus MGBC164599. Next base: position 172,444 of record CAJTFD010000008.1, on the reverse strand, counting down.
CTCCTCCTGGAAAATTCCGGAAATTCATCCATGAACAACACGCCCCTGTGCGCCAGGGTGATCTCGCCCGGACGCGGACTCCGTCCCCCTCCGGCCAACGCCTGGGCCGAGATCGTGTGGTGGGGGCTGCGAAAAGGCCTCTGGCTGATCACCGGGCGCTCTTTGGATAATGATCCGGCGATGCTGTATATCTTTGTGATCTCCAAACGTTCCTCTCTGGTCAGGGGCGGCAGGATACCAGGGAGCCGCTGGGCCAGCATGGATTTTCCCGAACCCGGGCTGCCGATGTACAGCAGGTTGTGCATGCCCGCCGCCGCGATCAGCGTCGCCCGCACCGCACCCTCCTGTCCCCGGATATCCCGAAAATCCAACTCTCCATGATCTGTATCTGAGACAGACGAAATATCCTCTGCCAGCTCCTCCTGCATCCCTTCCTGCCTGGGATGATCCTGGCGCAGCCATTCCACGGCTTTTTGCAGGTCATCCACTCCCACCACACGGATCCCCCCGATCAGCTGTCCCTCCTGTTCATTTTCCCTGGGCACCATACATGTATGATACCCTGCCTCTCTGGCTTTATGTACGATGGGCAGGATGCCCCATACACCTTTTATCTTTCCGTCCAGGCCCAACTCCCCGACGACCATGACCCCTTCCAGATTTTTTTCCGGGATTCGCCCCAACGCGGTCAATATGGCCAGCGCCACCGGCAGATCATAACCTGTTCCCTCTTTGCGCACGTCGCCCGGAGCCAGGTTCACGGTGATCCGCTTTGGCGGCAGGCCCAGTTTCTTGTTGTGCAGGGCTGTCCGCACCCGGTCCTGGGTTTCCTTTACCTGGGAATTGACATACCCCACCATGGAAAACATGGGCAGGCCGTCACTGACATCTGCCTCCACCTGGACGGGCACGACCTCCATGCCTAAAATGGCCGCAGAATATACACTGCTGAACATAACTGCCCTCCATAAATGTTCTTCTATATGACTCTTACACCTTGAGATAGATGGAGCGAACGCTCCTTAGAATATCAGATGATGGAAATATCATAACATAGTTTCTTCTATAATAATAGCGATATTTTCTAAACTTTTTATAAAGGGGACAGCCATGCTTTCTGGATCTAACAAAAAACATGACTGTCTCATATCTGAAAACAACTCTCCCGCTCCACGATCCGGCACGGAAATTCCACCCGCAGTTTCTCCGTATGCCCATGGCTGATCCGATCCTGCAGCACCTGCACCGCCATATGCGCCATGGCCTCCCGTGGGATGTGCACCGTGGTCAGCAGCGGCTCTGTGGTCTGGGCCTCCTCTATATCATCAATGGAGATCACGGAGATCCTACGGCCCTTCCTCTCCCGGAGCGCCTGCAGGGCCCCCACGGCTGTGACATCGTTGGCGCACAGGACCGCTGTCAGTTCCTCATCCTCCATCAGCCGCCCCATGGCCTGATACCCCTCTTCCTTTGACTGGCCGGTGGATATGATGCAGGAATAGTCGATGGACAGCTGGTTGCGTATCATCGTCTCGTTGTACCCCACATAACGGCTCTCGTAGGAACAGTCTCCGATATACCCGATCTTGCGGTGCCCTTTTTTGATCAGATAGGTGACCGCCGTCTGGGCCGCTTTCTGCCCGTCACAGACCACCTCATCGACTTCGTAATTCATGGGATTGCGCCAGATCCCCACCATATGGGATGTGTATCCCGCGAGCATCCCCAGCATTTTCGAGGAACATCGCCCCAGGATGATCATCCCGTCACATTTTCGCAGCTCCTGCCTGTCTTTTTCACTGGCTGTGACCAGGCCATCCAAAATAAACCCTTTTTTTAAGATCTCATATTCGAGGCCCTGGTACAACTCCCGGAAAAAAGGATCCGCATCCAGCGCCTCCACCCGCGCCAGGACGATCAAGATCCGCTGGGCCTTTTTCTTCTCTGCATGACCCAGTTTCAGGTCCCGCGCCGAGGTGTTCGGCACGTACTGGATCTCATGCGCGGCTTTCCATATCTTTTCCTTCAGCTGCTCCGACGCGCAGGTGGTGTAGCTGTTGTTCAAGACCCTGGACACTGTGGAGGGCGATGTGCCGACCATCTCCGCGATCTTTTTTAAAGACATGCCATTTTTCTCCCACTGTATACTGCCCATAGATATTGTTTTTAATATACTACAGGAATAAAGTGAAATCAAGCATTTTCTGGATCTCATGTACAGATCATATGCAGATGCCGCCGGGGCATCCGCAATATGATCCCTCCTCTTATGCCCTGGCGATCATCTGTTTGTCAAATTCCGGATTGTAGAGATAATAGTTTTTCTGATCCAGTTTCTCCTTCGTCTTCTCCAACGCCTCGCCAAAACGCTGGAAGTGCACGATCTCCCTGGTGCGCAAAAATTTCAGCGGCTCCCGCACCTCCGGATCCGTGATCATGCGCAGCAAATTGTCGTACACGGTACGGGCCTTCTGCTCTGCCGCCAGGTTCTCAGTCAGGTCGGCGATGGCATCTCCTTTAGACTGGAATTCCAACGCGGTAAAGGGGACGCCGGCCGCCGCCTGGGGCCACAGAGCCGACGTATGGTCGATATAATACGCGTCAAACCCGGCTGTCTTCGCCTCCTCGATCGTCAGATGCTTCGTGAGCTGATAGACCATCGCGCAGATGATCTCCATATGGGCCAATTCCTCCGTTCCGATGTCCGTCAAAAGCCCGCCCACCGCCTTGACCGGCATGGTATAACGCTGAGACAGATACCGCATGGACGCGGAGAGTTCCCCGTCCGGCCCGCCGTACTGACTGATGATCAGCTGGGCGGTCTTGGGGCACGTCTTCGTGATCTTGACCGGAAACTGCAGCCTCTTTTCATACACCCACATTACACACACGCTCCTTCCCAGGGCATCGGCCCTTCCTGCCAACAGTAACAGTCCTCTCCCGCTCTGGTCTGGCATGCCTGCGCCATGCAGTCCATCGTCAGCGGATAAAACCTCTGGGCAAAATCTGCGAGCAGCTGTTTACGTTTGAGCAGATTCTCTTTTAACAGTCCCCGCGCCTGGACATCCTGGGGATGGGTGTCCAGATACAGCCGCAGGTCATCCACAATAAAACAGATCTGGTAGATCTCAAGCATCCGCTCTTCCCTTTCCTTTTGCCCCGGATCCGTCGTATCGGATGTCCCGCAGCAGCACCCGGCTCTTCCGCCGTCGTCCGCCGCAAAAAAGGGCATATCCAGATCCTGGAAGACCGTACCTTTTTTGAGGGCCGTCGGGGCGTCATAGAGCTGCCCCCAGGGCTGCATGGGTATAGAAGCGATCGCTAAATGCTGCATATCCATCGATAAAACCTCCTTTCGTGATACATTTTAGTATTTACGAAACTCTCTGTATTTTTCAGGGATTATCTGCTAAAAATGTATATACCACGATAGAAGTGACCAGTTTGTCAAAAAGTCTCATTTTAGGGAGGTTTTTAATGGAAAAAAAGTCCAAAAAATACACAAGATACGGCTGTCTGGCCGTAATCCTATCCGGTATCATCCTGCACTATCTGTATGATCTGAGCAGCCGCTCCCCCTGGATCGGGCTGTTCGCACCCGTCAACGAATCTGTCTGGGAGCACATGAAGCTGGTCTTCTTTCCCCTGACTGCCTATTTCCTGTTCGAGATCATACGGCTGGGCAAAAAGATCCCGGCTCTATCCGCAGCAAGCGCGCGGGGGATCCTGGCCGGGACATTTATGATCCCTGTGCTCTTTTATACCTATACAGGGATCCTGGGGCGGCATATCCTGGCCGTGGATATCGTCCTATTTTTGCTGGGGATCCTCCTGGGCTTTTACGTGCAGGGCCGGATCGTCCGCCGCCAGGCTTTCCATGCGCTACCGTCTGCGGAGGATCCTTTTGTGCCCTGGGGGCTGACGGTCCTGACGTGTCTTTGTTTTTTCCTATTTTCGTTCCGGCCGCCGGATCTGCCCCTGTTTTCCCCGTTTTGACGGATACCGGCTCTTCAGGGAATGCGGATCTGCTCCCCCGGATAGATCAGGGCCGGATTTTGGATGTTATTCGCCACCGCCAGGGCGGACACCGACGTGCCGTATCTCTGGGCAATCTCCCACAATGTATCCCCAGAGCGCACTGTGTAGACGGTATCACCCCCGCTTCCAGCTACAGGCACTTTCAGCCGCTCCCCTGTGTGGATCAGGTTTGGATCCGCGATCCCGTTGAGAGCCACAAGCCGGGATACGCTGGTATGGAACCGGGCCGCGATCGCCGTCAGGGTATCTCCGGCGCGCACTGTGTAAAATGAATGGCTGTCTGCATGCGGGGAATCGTCATGGACCGTGATGCACAGGCTTTCCCCCGGGTAGATCAGGGCCGGGTCGGCAATCCCATTCTCCTTTACAATGGCCGCCACGCTGGTCCGGTAACGGCGGGCGATGGCCCATAGGGTATCCCCTTTTTTCACCTGGTATTCCACCACCCCGGAAGAGGGAGAGGGCTTAGGCGATGGCCGGACCTGCCCGGCAGTATCCAAGAACATGGCCTCTGTAAATATATCCCGGTCCACATATCCGGATATCCCCCCGATCCGCCCCTGATCCGTATACTGCCAGCCCGCCCAGGAAGACCAGTTCACCGCCGAGGAGGGCTGGGAGACCCCGTAGGAAGCCGCCCACAGGGGATAGGCCGTCAGCGCGCCGCCAAAGACCGCCCCCGCATTATAGGTGTTGCTGTAGACCACCGCCTCCTTTCCGCTGTTCTTCTCCACCGCCTGGATGAACGCCAGACCGATCTCGTTGGCCTCCGCCGCCGATAGATTTGTCAGATCCTCAAAATCCATGGCGAGACGGCAGTCAAAATCTTTTCCCTGGATCACATGGACAAAGAACTGTGCCTGGAATCTGGCCTGGGAGACCGTGCGCGCCGTCACATAATGATAAAACCCGATCTTCAGCCCCGCCGCCCGGGCCCTCTGATAATTCTGCTCAAAATAGGGGTCTATGAAGCCTCCGCCCAGGCTGGAGCGGATGTAGACCACCTCTATCCCCGACGCCGCCACCTGCTCAAAATCAATGTCTCCCTGCCACTGGCTCACATCGATCCCCTGGTACTGCCTGCCCGGGGAGGCCGGCAGGGCCGAGACCTGTACGGGGAGGCTCAAAAGTAACATGAACATAAAAATCGCAGCTATATATATTTTTTTCATAATCTTCAAAATGATCCTTTTTTCGTTACTCTATGTTATGCCAGTCCCTGGACCGGGGTGACCGGGCTGAAATTTTTCATTAAATTTTTTTCAAAAAACACTTGCATTAAGGGAGCGGGTATGGTATTATTAATCTCGCGTTAGGGAAATGGCTCCATGGTCAAGTGGTTAAGACACCGCCCTTTCACGGCGGTAACAGGGGTTCAAATCCCCTTGGAGTCATACGGCAATAACTAATTTTATATAGATTACGGCGCAGTAGCCAAGTGGTAAGGCGTGGGTCTGCAACACCCTGATTCACCGGTTCAAATCCGGTCTGCGCCTCTAAGTTTAAGATCCCGTGTTTGTAAAGGTTTTGTAAAACCGCACAAATGCGGGATTTTTCTTTAGCATTTATTTCAAAATATCCTCTATTATCGACAGTACGCAGCACATTTCAGCCGCTGGCTGATCCCAAAAGGAGCAGAAGATCCGAGAGAGCGGCGATCCGAGAGATGAAAGGACATAACAAATGAAATTGTTAGTTGTTGAGGACGATCTTACCTTAAGTACAGCGATGTGTTTTGAACTAGATTATAATGATTACTTGACAGTTGCTGCCTATAATTGCAAAAAAGCGTATCAGCTTATCCAAAGCGACCATTTTGACCTGGCAATACTTGATGTGAATCTGCCGGACGGAAATGGCTTTGATCTATGCCGCACCATAAAAAAGACACACCCGCAGATACCCGTCATATTTTTGTCAGCGAACGATCTGGAACAGGATATTTTGGATGGTTTTGATCTGGGCGCAGAGGATTATGTCACAAAACCGTTTAATATGAAAATACTCCTGCGGCGCATAGAGGTTGCGCTCCGAAGAAATCATTTATCAGAACAGCAAGCGGTGGACTGTTGGAGCGATGGCTTTCTTTCACTTGACTTCAGTAAACTTACTGCGGTCCGCGGAAACGAAAAGGTCATCGTTACTTCTAATGAATATAAGCTGCTGAGGATCTTGACAGAAAATGCCGGAAACATACTGACGCGTCAGATGCTATTGGAGCGGCTTTGGGATATTGACGATAATTTTGTTGACGACCATGCATTGACGGTCACGATCAATCGGTTAAGAGCCAAGATCGAAGACGATGCCCATACATATATCAAGACAGTGCGCGGCATAGGATATGTTTGGACGGGGGAAGCGGGATGAAAGAGATGCGCTTGACAAGATCATGCCGAAGATCACTCCTGGGTCTTGCCTTTTGCGCTGGAATGGCAGGACTTTTTTTCCCTTACATCCCCCAAGAGCTCATGCGCGGATTTCTATTTGTCTTCTGTGGCGCTGTTTTCATCACAACGGTATTTTGGGCTTTTTGGCAAAATCGGCAGCTTTCGGATCTTTCCAATGATATATGTGAAACAGTTGACATTCTGATGGAGGGCCGGGAACCCAAAAACTTTTTTCCGTATGAGGAAACAGCCATCTCAAAAGTGCAGGATAAGCTGCTGCAATATTACGAGAAAATGAAAGAAGAACAGCAGCAGAGCAGACAGGACAAGCAGACGATACAAGAGCTGGTCAGCGATATCTCCCATCAGGTCAAGACACCGACAGCGAACATCCAGATGATAACTGGCATTTTGAACCAGCATGAATTGCCTCGCGGCAAGCAGCAAGAATTTCTGGACTTGATGGCTGTCCAGATCGACAAACTCGAATTTTTAATGCAGTCACTGATCAAAATGTCCCGGCTGGAGACTGGGATCTTTGTTTTGCACTTGGAAGAGACGAGATTGAGTGATACGATCGCATGCGCTATGAGTATGATACTGGCAGACGCGGAAAAGAAAAATATCCAGCTTCTGGCTGATCATGACAGTAGATTGACCCTGAAGCATGACCCGAAATGGACGGCGGAAGCCATCGGCAACATTTTGGATAACGCAGTGAAGTACACCCCAGAAGGCGGTACGATCAGCATTTTGGTCCGCCCATGGCAATTCTATACCCGGATCGACATAAGCGATACAGGGATAGGAATTGATCAGGAAAATTATAACGCCATATTCCAACGCTTTTATCGGGCGGAGGAAGTGACCGCTAAGGAAGGTGTCGGTCTGGGTCTGTATCTGGCAAGAGGGATCATCGCCCAGCAAAATGGATATATCACAGTACGATCAAAAAAGGGAGAAGGAAGTACATTTTCAGTCTTCCTGTTAAGCTGACGGAGATAGTTGGATCATGGATATAGTGGAAATACGACATCTGAAGAAATATTTCAAGGATGGATCACAGGTCGTCAAAGCGTTGGATGGGATCGACCTGTCTATAGAAAAAGGGAAATTTACAGTCATTGTAGGCGCATCAGGCTCTGGAAAAACTACGTTGTTAAATATGATCGCCGGGCTATACGAGCCTGCCGAAGGAACCGTGCGCGTGGATGGAATGGATCTGTCCAAAATGGGAGAGGAACAGCTTACGGTATTTAGGCGCAGGAAGATCGGATTTGTTTTTCAGGGATATAACCTGATCCCTGAATTGACGATCAAAGAAAATATAATATTTCCTCTAGCTCTCGACGACACCCGGCCGGATACGGCGTATTTTTCCGACCTTGTCCATCTGCTGGGATTGGATGATCATCTGGACGCCTACCCGCATATGCTTTCAGGCGGCGCACAACAGTGTACAGCGATCGCACGTGCCTTGATCACAAAGCCTTCGATCGTCTTAGCCGATGAACCCACCGGCAGCTTTGATATGAAAACAACACAAAATGTTGCCGGATTGCTCAAGATGACTGCCGCCACATTTCACCAGACATTGGTCGTGATCACCCATAATCTCGACCTTGCCCAGCTTGCAGATCGGGTAGTGCGGCTGCAGGATGGAAAGATCATATGATAAAGATCAATGCGCCCGGCAGTGGGATAAAAAATAATACCAAACAGCGGTAAACCTCTTATACAGATTTACCGCTGTTTTTAGTCACGGATCTGTGACATTCATGTGCCCGAGTTGTGACATGGCTGTGATATCCTTATTTTCAGAAACAGCAAGGAGGAACATACAATGAAAAATATGTTAAGCGTTCTTGCCGGGCGCAGTTTTCGGGCCAGCAGGATGCGAAACCTGATCGCGACATCAGCGATCATACTGACCACGATCCTGTTTACCACTGTTACCACAGTCGGTATGGGAGCGACAGGATCCATAACTTTGACTATGCAGATGTTGAAAGGCAGCCGGTCAGACGGTGACTTCCACAATATGACTGCTGAGCAGTATGCGGCTTTGGAGGATGCCGATTTTATCCGAGAATACGGCCTGCGGATGCCGGTAGGTTTCCTTGAGGATACGACCCGCCATAACATCGAGTTTGATGTGCTGGATCCTGTTCAGGCTGATCTGACCTTCTGTATGCCCGTCCACGGCAGTGTGCCAAAGGCAGAAAACGAGATCGTTACCTCTGACACGGCGCTCAGGGATCTGGGGGTGGAGCCAGAGGTGGGCGCTGACGTCACCATTTCTTTTACTGCTCACGGCCGGGAATATCAGCTGGATATGGTTGTGTCCGGCTGGTTTGAAGCCACTAGCGAGCAGATCAGTATGATGTGGGCGGGCACGGCGTTTCGAGACGCGTATCCCGATATTTTTGAGTACACCTATGACCGGGATCGGGATATGGCCGGAACCTATTATTCTGATTTTATAGCCACAAGCACAGCAGGACTCCAGGAAAACCTGGATCATTGGGTACGGCAGATGGGCGGCGACCCGGACGCGGCCAACTCCGATCATTTATCTGCAACAATAAATACAGTGACCAATCCTGCACTGGATCCAACGACTCTTCTGCTGGTGGCTGTTATGATCGCACTGTTTGTTCTCTGCGGATACTTATTGATCTACAATGTGTTTGACATCGCGGTGATACAGGAGATCCGCCGTTATGGCCTCTACCGCACTGTGGGCATGAGCAAGCGTCAGGTAAAGAAATTGATAAACCTGCAGGCCGTGTGGCTTTCCTGTATTGGTATCCCCTTGGGTTTACTGATCGGCTATTTTGTCGGAAAGGCGGCCTTGCCTTATATGATGCGTACCTTGTCGTCCAGCTATGAGAATATAGCGATCCATGTGGATCCGTCCCCGATCGTTTTTGTGGGAGCCGCTGTATTGGCCGCTTTTACTGTATTTCTCTCTACCAGGAAACCAATACGAGCAGCGGCAGATATCCCGCCGATCGAAGCGTTCCGTTATGTGGAGACGGCGGGAGGCAGAAAAACCACGAGGAAAAGCACCGCTGGCACCAGCCTGTTCCGGCTGGCGTGGGCTGATCTGGGACGTAATAAGCGCCGTTTTGCTTTTATCGTAGCCTCCTTGTCACTATGCGTCATCCTGCTCAACTGTATAGGTATCGCCGCTGACAGCGTGGACATAGAAAAGCAGGTATCTTACAGCATCCGGACCGATTTCACTGTGGTGAACGCATTGAGCAAAAACATCCTGAAAGGGTTCACCCGGCGCGAGCATGGGCTGGGGCAGGAAGTGATCGACGCCGTCAACGCGCAGCCGGGCGTAAAAGGGGCTTCGGCCATTTATAAAAATACATTGGATGACAGGAATGTGACCTATGACTTTCCGGTAGGATTTGATCTCATCGGCACTGACGAGGAGACCGGCATCGACTATGCGAGCACCAAGGATGGGATCGTCTTCAATCTAGGCGACGATGGACACGCGCTCTGTAATGTGTATGGCATGGAAGAAACCGCTCTCGCCCGTATGGATATCCAGGAAGGAGAGGCAGATGCGCATAAGCTTTATGAGAAGATGGTAAACGGCGAAGGCGTGCTGGTGGGGGTGATGTCTGATATGGGGACATCCATCATGGAACCAGCCTTAGATCTGCTGGAAGTGGGCGACATCATCACGGTTTTCAAAAACGGTGGACCGATGATGGAACTGCCTGTGTTAGCTAAAGCCGCCCTCACCGGTGACGATACGGAGATCAGATATACTGCCAACGGTCCCTTTGAAGTTGGCAGGGATGGCTTGTTCCTGTACCTTCCAACCTGTGTCTATACTGAGATTTACGATGAACCAGTTATTTACAAATATTCTTTTGATGTAGAGGAAGGACAGCAAGATCCCATGCGTGGATTTTTAGAAGACTATGTAACGAATGTAGACCCCAGTCTGGGTTATGCTTCCGCCGAAGAAGCCAGGCAGGATGCTGCCACGACCCGGACCATGCTCCAATTTGTCGGCGGATTGATCGGCAGTATCTTTGGCGCCGTTGGTGTATTGAACTTAATAAATACCATCATCACATCTATCCTGACAAGGCGTCATGAATTTGCGATCATGCAGAGCATTGGTATGACAGCAAAGCAGCTGACCCGGATGATGATCTGGGAAAGTGTTTACTATGCCATTGGCGTGTGTATTGTGGGCCTGCTGCTGTCTGTGATACTAGCGTTTACCGTGGTGAAGACACTTATCGGCGACATCTGGTATTTCACTTTCCACTTTACGCTTGTTCCCGCTGTCACTGTGTGTATCTTGCTCCTGATCGCTGCCGCCGTCTTGCCAGTGATCGCATTGAAAGTGTTCAATAAGGGCAGTATCGTTGAAAAGCTGCGTGTCGCAGAATGATCGGATAAGGAGGTTCTGACCATGAGTGCAAACATCATTTTACAAACAAAAAACCTGAAAAAATACTATGGAAAAGGAGGCTCGCAGGTTCATGCGCTGGACGGTGTAAACCTAGAGATCGAGGCCGGAAAGTTCGTTTCCATCATCGGCACTTCCGGCTCCGGTAAATCCACTTTATTAAATATGTTGGGCGGTCTTGATACTCCGACATCGGGAACTGTCACGATCGGCAATACGGAACTGTCCGGATTGAAAGAGGAGCAGCTCACCACGTTCCGCCGCAGACGTATCGGCTTTATCTTCCAGAACTATAATCTGATACCGACCCTGAACGTATGGGAAAATATTGTTTTCCCTATCGCGATGGATGGGCAAAAACCAGATAAAAGATTTATTGAGGAGATCGTCGGCCTGCTGGGATTAGAGCAGAAGCTCCACAGTCTGCCCAATGCTCTTTCCGGCGGCCAGCAGCAGCGTGTGGCGATCGCCCGCGCCCTTGCCTCCAAACCTGACATCATACTGGCGGACGAACCGACCGGAAATCTGGATTCCAAGACCAGCGATAATGTGGTCCATTTGCTGCAAATGACTAGCCAGAGATTCCAACAGACTATTATTATGATCACACATAATCCTGAGATCGCGCAGTTGACCGATCAGATCATCCGCATCGAAGACGGCAGGATCGTGAGCTGACTGCAGATCGGCAGCCGTATTTTTCATTCATCCCATTTATCCAACAGCGGTCTTGAGAAGATCAAGACCGCTATCCTTTTACATACCTACTCCCCAGCCAGCAACGCCCGCGGCACGATCTTCCGGATCCGCAGCGACAACGCACACGCAACCCCAAACGCGAACACGATCAATCCAGCCCCTTCCCCGACAATCAGCCCCACAGGCACCGTCCACGTACTCTTTACGATCCCGATACTATGCAAAAACAACCCTATCAGCGGATTGATGATCACACTGCACAAGATCAGCCCAGCCACCGTCGCGCCGATGATCGTGGGCATGAACGACAGAGCCGTCTGGAAAACAAGCTGACCGGTGGTATACCCCAACGCCTTTAAGATCCCATAATCCCGTTTTTTACTGTTCAGCAGCGCCCGTATGATCAGATACAGCACAAATGTGATCACAATCATACTCGATACAAGGAGCGCCGCCACGATCATCTTCATCAAAGACACATACACTGCACTGCTCCCTTCTATCAACGCCACCATATCAATCGTAGCATTGACCTGATCCCCAAAACGCTCTTCTATCTCCGTATTAAACTGATCGATATCGCAATCCTCTGCCAGATCGAGATAATAACAGACATTCTGCATCGCGCAAAGCCGTTCATAGCCATCCCTGGTGAGTATGCAGTCTTTGCCCAGGTTATTGCTGATCTGGGTAAAACCCGTGATGATGTAATCGGCCTCCTCCCCACCGACCGCTAAGGTCATCTCCTGTCCGATCTTCAGCCCCTTTTCCTCCGCGTATTTAGCAGCCAGCGCCACCTCATTATCAAACCTGGGAAACCGTCCTTCAAATACGACACGCTCATTATTTACCTTTGAAAGATCATCGCAGACGGTGGCTGCAAGCCCCAGACCGCCCACATGCTGCACCTCCACGGAATTATACAGATAGACCTTTTCCACACGGGCATCCGCCTCCATTTCCTGCACAAAACTCTCCTCCGCCTCCGCACGCACATCGATGCCGCTGTCCGCCACCTCGCCTACGATCAACTCCAAAAAAGGACCCGCATCCATGATGACATTTTCGATCATCACGCCCAAAAACACCACCACCAGCGAGAGTACCAGCATCGTCACGCAGACCGTTATGTTATGCTTGATCCCCGACAGCGTGGTCTTGAAGGCAAGAGCCGCCTGGAGGGGGATCTTTGTCTTTTCTAGAGGGATGTGATCCCGCTTAAAATTATGTGTGCGGATACCCTGGCGCAGCGCGATGATCGGCTCTATCCTGCGGATCTGGCGCGACGACAGCCATACGGCGAGTGCGACAGCCCCGCCCAGGACCGCCAGCGTGAGCAAAAATGGCACGGGCAGAAAATGGATCTCATACGGGATACCTGTCTGCGAGATCATCATCTCATTGACGGCGGGGAACAGAACATAAGAGAGGCCCACACCCAAAAGGGATGCAAGCATGGAGACACTCAAGAACTCCAGCAACAAAAACGCTGCCAGCTGCCGCCCCGTGTAGCCGATCGCTTTGAGTGCGCCCAGTGTCTTCATATTTTCCTGGATATAGTTGACGATATTGGAAGCTATGACCACCAGTGCGATCAATAATACAAAAAAAGCCATCGCACTCATGATCCCCGCACAGACCATCTGGGATATGTAGCGGGACTGGGTGATGAGCGCATAGGAATTGCTGCTCATATGCACATGGGGAGCATAGGCCGAGACCGCTTTTTTGAGTTTGACCTCGCACTCTTCGCTCACCGCTTTATCCTTCAGCCGGATCGAACAGAACACAGCCCTGGACACATGGCCACTTTCTTTTAAATGCCTGTATGCATCCCCGGTCAAGATAAAGCCGCACATACTGCAATTGTGAGACCCCACCATAGCGCTGTTAAAAAAACCGCATATCGTATAACGCATCTTCTCATTCCCGATGGCGATCTCCACAGTTTTTCCCACTGCAATCTCCTTTGATCTGTACAAGATGGGCATGTAGATCCCGCTCTCCATCCCACCCTCTTCTAAAATCTCCATCCTCCCCACCGGGCGGGACAGAGCTGTCTTTTTATCCAGGAACACAAACTCCGTCGCTACTTCCCCGTCGTTGTATCCAAAGGACCCCATCGCGTGCAGAGCCGGATCCAGGGAGTACGCGTCTGTCTCTCTTTTAAGATCCTCTTTTTCAAGAGTCTCTTCCAGAAATCTCCTCATCCCGGCACTGTCATCGTCCACCGCCAACGTGACATGGCCTTCATTCAACTGTGTATGATATCTGTCAAAATTTTGTTTATAATCCATGGAGAGGATCAGCCACAGGTTGAGCATCAACGACGCGAGTACGATAAGCACGAAGATCGCCGCCGTCTGCCCTTTTGCCTTTCGCAGATCCGCGCATACAAGAAGAAAACTCTTTCCCATCTCACCACCCCATTTCTGCGAGAAAGCCGTTCAGTTTCTCATGCCGCGCCTTGTCCCCGTGCCGGTATCTCCCCAGGTCGCATTCACCTAAGATCACACCGTCCTTTAGGTACAAGATCCGATTGCCCCGCCGAGCGGAACGCAGGTCGTGGGTGACCATGACCACACTCTGTCCCCCCTCGTTAAAACCGGTCAGTGTGTCCAACACATCTAGCCCGGTCTTGGAATTGAGGGCGCCGGTGGGCTCATCCGCGAATAAGACCTCCGGCCTGTTGATCAGGGCGCGGACGATCCCCACACGCTGGGCTTCGCCGCCTGATATCTGTGTGGGAAATTTCTTTTGCGTCTCCTTTGGGATATCCACCGCCGCAAACAGCTCTCTGGCCCGAGCCGCCAGCGCTTTTTTGTCCTTGCTGACCAACAGACCCGCCGCTAAAATGTTATCCATGACGGACATCCCATCGATCAAGTAAATCTGCTGGAAGACGAAGCCGCAATGGCTGCGCCTAAACACCGCCAGACCGTCCGGATCCAGATCTGAGATCACCCGGTCTGCGAAAGTGATCTTGCCCAGGGACGGCTTATCCATTCCGGACAGGGCATAGAGGAGCGTAGACTTCCCCGCTCCGCTGGCCCCCATGATCACTGTAAAATCACCCTGATAGAGTTGTAAGTCGATGTTTTTCAGGACGTGCTGCATACTCCCCCCGTTTGAAAAGGACCTGCTCAGCTGTTCTGTCTTTAATAATATCTTTTTCATCTCAACCTCCTTTATACACGCCCTATTTTACTTTTCCAAATCTTAAATGTCTTTAAGCGATCCTTAAATATTCCTTAAATACAAAAAGATCCTCGGACCGTATACCACACCGCTCCAAGGATCCATTCCCGCAGATCATGCCGCGCCGCTCAGCCTGATCAGCACCGACACCCGCAGTCCCCGCTCTCCATTCTCCACCCTCAATGCCCCTTCCATCTCCTTCATAAAATGATCCGCTATATAAAGCCCCAGCCCGGCCCCCTCCACATGGGCCGCATTGCTCCCCCGCCTGAATTTTTCTTTCAAAAAAGGGATCTCCTCCACACAGACACCGCCGCCATGATCCTCCACACAGACCAGAAGATGGCAGCCCTCCCGTCCTGCCGTCACTTCTATCTCGGTATCCGCGTATTTATAGGAATTGACGAAGATATTGTCAAACACCTGCTGCAGCCGCAGCCTGTCCGCATACAAGAGACATTCCGGGATATCTGGGATCTGCGCCCGGTGAAGATGGTCGGAATCTGTGAGAATCCCCCGCAGTACGCCGCTGGCCATATCCTCCGGCGTTACGGGAAGCTGCTGCAGTTCCTCCAGGGCCGCCGTAAACAGATCCGTGACCAGCGTGTTGATCTGATCCGCTTTGCGTGTGATCTGTATGTAACCCTCTCGGGTCCGCTGGCTCTCTGCAAGGGCCGCGCCCACCTCGGAAGCCGCCTTGATGCTGGCAATCGGTGTTTTGATGTCATGGGACAGTTTTGCCACAAGCTCTTTTTTGTCCGCGTTGGCTTTCGCCTCCGCCAGCCTGGCCTTCTTCAATTCAGCGCGCATGATATCAAAACTCTCGGTAAACGGCCCAAAGAGATTCTGCCTGTCCATCCCCAGCGGAACATCCAAATCCCCGCCCGCGACCCGCTCTGCAAACCGCTGCAGCCTGTGAAAGGGACCGATCACAGTACGATCCAGATAGGAGCTGTACAAAACGCAGATCCCCCACTGGATCGCCAGCGCTGTGGCCAGGATAAAGAGGATCTTCTGTTTCCATATCTTAAATATCTGCCCACTCTCATTGTAAAAGATAATCTTACCCACGACCTGGCCGTCCACCCGGATATCCAACATGGTATCCCTGTGGATAACCGCCGCATTTTGATCTTCGCTCACTCCGGGATCTGTCTTAAAAAGAATGCGCCCCTTTCGATCCAACACTGCATAACGGAGACCCGTCCGGTCTTCATATCCTGTGATCCCATCCCATCCCCTCTGGACCGACTGGACCGCCTCATTGACAAGGACCGCGTCCTGTGCGGCATCCGTATCCTGGCGCAGCACAAAGACGAGAACTGTGATCTCCACCACAAAAATGACCCCCAAGATCATCGTAAACGCCCGCTTTCTCATTGCCCGCCTCCGCTGAACCGATAGCCCTCGCCCCATACAGTATGGATATAGACCGGCCGCCCCGGGTCCTGCTCCACCGCTTCACGGATCTTGCGGATATGCACGTTCAGCGTGCCATCCCCCGTAAACCGGTCCCCCCAGACTTCCTCGAACAGCTCCTGTTTTGAGACAACTTTATCCTTGTTTTGGATCAGGTACGCTAACAGTCGAAATCCAAGGGAGGTCAGTCTCACCGCTTGGCCCTCCACCCGCACCTGCCCTGCCTCAAGATCCACACACAGGTATCCGTCGTCATAATCCGGCAGTTTTTCCGGTCCCATGCGTTTTAACACCACCTGGACTTTTGCCAGGAGCACGCCCAGGGAATATGGTTTCTGGATGTAATCATCGCCTCCGATATGAAAAGCCAGGATCATGTCGTCATCGCTGGTCCGCGCTGAGATGAACAGGATCGGGATATCCGTCTTTTCCCGCAGCTCTCTGCACAGTCTAAATCCGCTGGTCTCCCCCAGATTGATATCCAGCAAGAACAGCCGCGCTGTATTTTCTTTTAAAAAATCCCGGCATCCGGCGGCATCGTATACAACCGCCGTCTGTACGCCAAACAGGTTGAAATACTCTGCCGTGCTGTCTGCCAGGAGTTTTTCATCGTCTATGATCAAACAATCATACTTCATCGCTCTCTTCACTTTTACCGCCGATGATCGAGGAGTAATCCAGAAGCGTCACCCCGATCTGCTCGTCTTCCACCACCCTCGGCGCCTCCCCGGCCGCTTTCGCTTTCTCCAGCAGTTCTTCCGCTGTGTAGAGTGGGATCGCGATCTTCGCCACAGCCTCCTCTTCATCCGACTGGGCTGTCTCCGCCTGCTCACCGCCCTCCTTTAGGGCATCCTGCACGCCCGCTCCCTGATCTGGATCTTTTTTCTGTTCGTCCTCTTTTTCCTCCTCCGCCTTCCCGGAGGCTTTGCCCAGTGCGGGGATCTCCTGGGTGGGCATCTTCTCCTGTTTCGGATCCGGAGCTGTGATCGCCGCAGCCTCGATCTCCTTTTTCAGCTCTTCATGTGCCTGGTCGGCCGCCTGCTCCGCCGGGGAATCGCCATCCAGGCCCAGGATCGTCTCCACAGGCTCCATGTCCTCGATAAACCCGCCTGTCCGCGCGATCTTCTTCGCCGCCTTCAGCTTCGCCTTCTCCTCGCGCCTGCGCTCCTTCGCCTCTGCTTTCAGACGGGCCACCTCGGCCTTCTGACGGGTGCGGGCCTCTTTTTTCAGCTGGCGCGGTGACTTATCCCCGTCATCCTCGGCAAGATCCTGGGTGTACGCGGCTTCCTCGGAAACCTCCTCCCCGGCCTCTGCCTCCTCCGGCCCATCTTTGCTCCGGCCCCAGATCTCCGCCAGTGTAAAGAGGATGATCAGGAACACGATCGCCAGTCCGATCACGATCAGTCCTTCTGTGGACTGGATCGCTATCAGCAGATAGCCCAGGTAGCCGATCGTGACCGTCACCCTGGTCACATTTCCCCGGATGGTCAGGGCCTTCGGCTCCGCGCCGGACCTGCTGGTATCCAGGACGGTGAACATGCTGTTATCCAGATCGATCTCCTGGACACGGTAGCGGTACGCCTGGCGCCCCTCCTGGACAACGATCGAATCTCCGATCAGGACTTCACTGCCGGATATCTCTTTTCCATACGTCACTGAACCCAAGGGGAGATTGGTCTCTTTATCCGCATCGTCGATCACAACGGTGGAGATCCCCACAAAGGGCGGCACCGCCAGCGCCAGAACGCTGATGATCGACAAGAACACGATCAAGTGTACAATAAACTTCAAAAATCCGGACATCTACATACGCTCCTTCATATTTTTTGCCATTTGATTTTTATTTTAACACTGAATCGCTGATCTGTACACAAAAAAATACGGATTATTTCAACACTGATAAATTTTTACGTCAATATGGGACTTTTCCAGGCATGTGTCCACTTCCCTCCTCATATATTTGAAAAAAATCTCTAAATAGGAATGTCATGAAAGATCAGAATTGGAAAAAGATCGCCGCGACCTGCCTGTTCCTGATCGCCGCCTTCTGTGCCGGCCGGATCACCGCCCAGATCCGCAGCGAAAACACCCGCTCTATATCCATCGAGATGGAAGCAGACGGCAACTGGGGCCTTAGCTTTCCCGAGGAGGGACAGCCGCCCGTGGCCAACGCCTCCATGGAGGAACTGGCCGCGTTTGACACATACTACGCCCAGGACACCGAGGACAAACGGATCTACCTGACTTTCGACTGCGGCTACGAGAACGGGAACACGCCGCTGATCTTAGATGCCCTGAAAAAACACAAAGCTCCTGCCACTTTTTTTGTTGTAGGGAATTTTGTCTCCACCAGCGGGGACCTGCTCAAACGGATGGTGGATGAGGGCCATGCCGTGGGCAATCATACGTTCAGCCACCCGGACATGTCCAAGATCTCCACCCAGGAGGCTTTTGCCAAAGAACTCTCTCAGGTGGAGGAACTTTTCAAAGAAGCCACTGGGACTGAAATGGAGAAATACTACCGTCCGCCCCAGGGAAAATACAACGAAGCCAATCTGCAGATGGCCAAAGATATGGGATATAAGACTTTTTTCTGGAGCCTGGCCTATGTGGACTGGTACCAGGATCAACAACCCAGCAAGGAGGAGGCCTTCGAAAAACTCCTGGGCCGAATCCACCCAGGGGCCATCGTGCTGCTGCACAACACTTCATCCACCAACGGACAGATCCTGGATGAACTCCTCAGCAAATGGGAGGATATGGGCTACACCTTCCATCCCCTCAAAGAACTGTGGGACTCGGCCACTCCCGAAGCGTGACTGTCTGATCCGTCACAAGCCCCTCTCATAGGGAAGCCATTCCACCATGTAGCCTTTGCGCCCCAGCTCGGCAGTGATCTCACCCAGGATCTCCTCCCGCTCGGCGGCTATATGGTGGAAATGATAGCCGGACGTGACATTCATGAGGGGATAAGATTTGCCGGAGCGCAGATCCTCCATGAACAGCCGGATGTCCCTCTGGTTCTTGATGTTCATCGGCGCGGAGAGTCTGCCGTAGGTGCGGTGGTTGACGACCACATCCTGGACGATGCCGCCCATGTCCACGATCGTGGTCAGCTCGTCCTCCACCTGTTCGTTGGTGTGATAGACTTTTACCAGCTGGACGGCCTGCCTGGGCTCGTCCAGATAATACCCTTTCGATGTGGAGATGATCGGATAGCCCTCGGTGCGCAGGAGCGCCATATCCTGGACCACCACCTGGCGGCTGACCCCGGTCTTCTCTCCCAGCATGGCTCCCGGCAGCGGATGGCGGGCATGGCGCATCAATGTCAAGATCTGTTTTCTCCTGTCCGCTCCCGTCATTTCTTTTGCCATGCATCCACCTCCTAATCCAAGACTTTCAAATGTTTCAGACTGATATCCAGTATGGGGGCCGAGTGGGTCAGCGCGCCGCTGGAGACAAAATCCACGCCCAGCTGGGTGATCATACGGATATTTTCCCGGGTCATGTTGCCGGAACATTCAATCTGCGCCCGGCCCGCGATGATCTCGATCGCTCTTCCCATCTGTTCCGGTGTCATATTATCCAGCATGATGATGTCCGCCCCGGCTTCCACCGCCTCACGGACCATGTCCAGATCCTCCACCTCCACCTCGATCTTCCGCACAAAAGGCGCATAGGCCCGGGCCATCTCCACCGCCTGCCGGATGCCCCCAGCCGCGTCGATATGGTTGTCCTTGAGCATCACCCCGTCGGACAGGTTATACCTGTGGTTCGTCCCGCCGCCCACACGGACCGCGTATTTCTCGAAGATCCGCATACAGGGCGTGGTCTTCCTGGTATCAAGGAGTCTCGTCTTCGTGCCCTCCAGCATCTGCGCCACCGTATGCGTGTAGGTGGCGATGCCGGAGAGCCGCTGCAGGTAATTGAGCGCCGTCCGCTCCCCGGAGAGCAGCACCCTCACATCCCCGGTGACTTTTGCCAGGAGCTGGCCCGCTTTCACCGCCTGCCCCTCCTGGATATAGACCTCCACATCCGTCTGCGCGTCCAACAATGTGAACACCCGCGTAAACACGGGCATCCCAGCCAATATCCCGTCCTCCTTGCAGATCAGCTGGACTTCACCTTTTCTGTACCCCGGCATCACCGCATTGGTGGACACATCCCCGCTGTTGATGTCCTCCTCCAGAGCCAGCCGTATATATTTATCAGCAACAAGCTGCATAGTGATCGGATCCATATGCTCCCTCCTTTATGTGTAAAGCCGCCCTCCTGGCAAATACAAGACTCTCCAGCAGGCTGTTGCTGGCCAGCCGGTTCTTGCCGTGGACGCCATTGCAGCTGGTCTCGCCCACGGCATAGAGATGGTCCATCGTGGTGGCCGAATGACGGTCCACATGGATCCCGCCCATAAAATAATGCTGCGCCGGTACGATCGGTATCGATTCCTTTAAGATATCGTAGCCCTCCTCCAGACATTTCTGGTAAATATTCGGAAAATGTTCCCGGATCACGTCCGGCGGGACTTTTTCAAAAGAGAGCCATTCATGCTCCACGCCCTCCTTCTCCATCTCCGCCCGGATCGCCTGGGTGACCAGATCCCTGGGAAGGAGCTCGTCCACGAACCGCTCGCCTTTATGGTTCAAGATGACCGCCCCCTCGCCCCGGGCCGACTCCGAGATCAGAAAATTCCGCCCCGGCTTCTCGCTGTACAGGCAGGTGGGATGGATCTGGACGTAATCCATGTTCTCCAGGGCCACCCCATGTTTCTCGGCGATCCGGCAGCCGTCGCCTGTGAGCAGCGGGAAATTCGTGGAGTGCTCGTACAAGCCCCCGATCCCGCCGGTGGCCAGGACCGTATCCGCCGCGTGGATCTTCAAGATCTCCCCGTCACGTTTCCGGGCGGCCACGCCCACACACTGCCCCTCCGCCACCAGGATGTCCGTCATCTCCGTAAATTCCATGATCCTCACATTGGACAGCTTCTCCACCTGCGCGGCCAGGACCGTGGTGATCTCCTGGCCTGTGATATCCTTGTGGTAACAGATCCGCGGATGGGAATGGGCGCCCTCCCGGGTGTATTTCAGGCTCCCGTCTTCATTTTTTTCAAAACGCACGCCCAATCCCAACAGCGTATCGATCGCCAGACGGCTCTCCCGGATCATGATATCCACGCTCTCCCGCCGGTTCTCGTAATGCCCGGCCTTCATAGTGTCCTCAAAATAAGGCGCATAGTCCGCCGCATCCCGCAGAACACAGATCCCGCCCTGCGCCAGCATGGAATCGCAGCTTTTCAGATCCTCCTTCGAGAGCATCAGGATACGCTTGTCCCGGGGCAGGTGCAGAGCCGTATAAAGCCCCGCCACCCCGCACCCGGCAATGACCACATCATAATATAGATCCAATCGATTCATGACCGCCCTTTCTCCGATGCCAGTTCCAGCATCCGTTTCAATGTATCCCCCGCCGGTGCGGCATAGACATCCTCCACACACACCTCGTTCTCACCGGTCTTTAGCACATGCGCGATGCCTTCCAGCGTGATCCTCTTCATCCCCTCGCAGACAGGCCGTGTCTCGGCAAAATAAAAACTTGCCTCCGGACATTTGTTCTGCAGCTCATACAGCACGCCCTCCTCCGTGGCGATGATGAACTCCTTCTCTCCGCTCTCGGCCGCATAACCGATGATACCGCTGGTGGAGCCAATGTGATCTGCCAGTCCCAGGACCTGGGGATTACACTCCGGGTGGGCCAAGACCTTCGCCTGGGGATGGAGAGCCTTTTGTTCTTTGATCTCAGCTGCTTTCATATTTTCATGCACCGGGCAGTAGCCGTCCGAGATGATGATGTGTTTTTCCGGCACCTGCTGGGCCACATGGCGGGCCAGATTCTTATCCGGGATAAATAAGATATGCTCGTTGGGCAGGTTCTTCACGATCTGGACCGCATTCGAGGATGTGACGCACACGTCCGCCCAGGATTTGATCTCAGCCGTGGAATTGACATAGCAGACGACAGCCAGATCCTCATACGCTTTCCGAGCCTCCTGCACCGTCTCCTGCACCACCATATGCGCCATGGGGCAGTCCGCATCTCTATCCGGCATCAGCACAGTCTTGTCCGGGCTTAAGAGCTTCCCGCTCTCCCCCATGAAGGAGACCCCGCAGAACACAAGGATCTTATTCGGCAGCCCGGCCGCTAATTTACTCAGATAAAAAGAATCCCCCACATAGTCCGCGATCGCCTGGACTTCCGGCGCGACGTAATAGTGAGCCAAGATGACTGCGTCTTTCTCCTGCTTTAACTGTTCAATCTTCTCTCGTATATCCATTTTCCTCCTATTCCTGCCTGGTGACCCAATATCCCTTTCCAGCTATCCCCATGCAGGTCTTCCGAAAAGATCTGCATCAGGGATCCCCGCCGGCACATCAGATCGTCAGACAGGTATCCTCTCACTCAAAATACTGTATAGACAGTATAGCATATATCTTGACAGGTGACAAGACAGTATGGCATTTTCATCGCCTCTTCATCCCGCGTATCTTTGCTTTTGCCTCCGCGTCCACAGCCCTGGACTCTATGATCTTCTGCAGCGCTTTGTTATATGTAAGATCGTCCAGCGATGCACGTTTGAGGAATGCCAGAACTTCCCCCGGAAAATGGATGTAAAAGATCGAGATTGCCCAGGCCACAGCCATCTTCACATAATACGCATCATGATGTATATTTTCCAGGATCCGCAGCGCAGCATCCCTGTACCGCTCCTCCACATAATAGTCCAGCAGCATCACAACGGCAAAACGGATCTGGTACTCCTCCCCCGCGCTGAAATAGGGCTGTATAAAAGCCCATATCTCTTCCGGGTATGTTTTGGCCAGCTTCAGCCCCGCGCAAAAACTGTCGCAGGTGGACCAGTTGTCGATCTTCGGCAGGAAATCCCGGATACGATCCAGCGTCTCGTCCACTGAAGCCTGGATCTTCCCGATCACCATGCCCTGCAGCATGATCTCCTCATAGCTGTCGTCCCGCGCCTGGGCCAGGTACATACGCCAATCCCCCTTCGCGATCTTGGCTGCCAGCCGCCGTAATCTGGGCAGACGGACACCCAGAAGGCTCTCCCGGGGGATGTTGGGGATCAGGGAACTGGCAAACTTTTGGAAGTCAGGCTCCGCCATCTCTTCCAAGATCCGCCGGATCACCTCCCCCTGGATCAGATCCGCCGCCGGATCATCCCCGGCGCTCCCCGCCCTCCTGGTCTCCGTCTCAAAAAGCCTCTGATCTTTCATCCGCTCACACCATCTGCTCCACCTGCCGCCTCAGTTCCTCCTCCTGGCGGCTCACCAGCAGTTCCCCGCTCTGGCGCGTGAACACCTCCTGGGGATGTTCCGCCAGAAAACGGCCGCAGGCCGGATCTTGGACCAGCGCCGCCGTAAAATATTGCCGCGCCGCTCCCACCGGCACATGTTCCAAAAGCGCATAAGCTTCCTCCATGCACACGGCCGCCTTTTCCACCAGCTCTCTCTCCTTCTCCCTGCGGATATCAAGCCGCTCCGTCAGGATATACGCGGACGCAGGCCCCGCGTGCTCCATCTCCGCTTCCTGCTGCCACTCCTCCAGGAAATACAGCAGGGCCTCTTCCTTCTCTTCCTCTTCCATGGTGATCAGCCCATGCTTGACATTGACCTGCAGCGCATTTTTTCGCCGGGTGATCTCCCCGTCGATATCTTTGACCAGGCAGGGCTTTTTCCCCTCCTGATAATCCTTGACCACCTGGGTGATATATCGCGTCAGATCCCCATACGCGCCCCAGTCCTGGGCACGCCCGATCACCTGGGCAGCCAGCACAGCGGCCACCGCCATGCACTCCCCGGCCCCGGCCGTTTTCAGCTTTTCCGCATTCTCACGGGTCGCCGCCGGATAATTCTCCCTGTACGCCTGCTCATAATGGCTGAACAGCCCATAGAACAGGAAAAACTCCCGGGCGATACCGACAGAATGCAGATACTGCAAGATCAGATGCTCTGTGACCGTCTCCCCCATCTCCTCATACGCATACAGGATGCAGGAGAGATCCTCCCATCCCCTGGCCGTGACGAACGTCTTCTCCAGCTCCGTCTGCCCGATCTGGTAAAAAGACTGGGGATACACAGTCAAAAAAGCCGGGATGCTGGGATGGATGTCATTCTGGGCCGCATAGGTGCGCCAGATATCCAAGTCCGCCTGGATATCCATATATCTGACGCGGTCCAAGGTCACCACATCCATCTCCCGGACGGATCTGTTGTACTCCGGCGGGTTCCCCGCCCCCACGATCAGCCAGCCACTGGGGATCGGATGGCTGCCGAACGTCTTATTCTGCAAAAGCTGCAGCATCACCGGGGCCAGCGTCTCCGAGACACAGTTGATCTCATCAAGAAATAAGATCCCCGTCTCCTGCCCGGTCTCCTCCATCTCATCATAGATGGCGGCCACGATCTCACTCATGGTGTACTCCGTCACAGAATACTCCTTCCCCCCGTACTCCTTCTCTTTTAACACCGGCAGGCCGATCGCGCTCTGCCTGGTGTGATGGGTCATCGTATAGGACACCAGCCCCACCTGCTCCTCCTGGGCGATCTGGGTCATGATCGCCGTCTTGCCGATGCCCGGAGGCCCGATCAGCAGGATGGGCCGCTGCTTTTGTACCGGGATCCGATAATGGCTGCCGTCCGGCTCTTTCTGGGTGTAGGCACGCAATGTCCGCTTGATCTCTTCTTTCGCTTCCTGTATATCCATCTTCACTCCTCCACTCGATCCAAACAGAGTCTTATGATCCAATCCGGTACCTGCCCGGCCTGCTCCCCCTCGAGGAACTCCCGCCCCGCAAACACGAACGCTGTCTCGTAATCCGTGGGCTGCCTGGGATAGATACCGTCACCGTCTGTAAAATACAACAGGCCCTTCAGTTTTTTCAGGACCTTCTCACGTCTCAGCCGCTCCACGAGACGGAACACCGGCGTAAAATCCGTCCCGCCCCGCCCGACCACGGCCAGCTCCCGCTCATACCGCTGCCAGTCCTCCACACAGGTGATGGTCTGATGATCCTGGATCATGGAATCACACTGGATGATATGAACGTTCATCCTGCGGAAAAAATTTTCCCTCCTGGTGAGCAGCTCCCGCGTCACCTCCAAAAAACGGCGCACCAGGGCCAGTGAACAAGAACTGGACGTATCGATCGCGATTACCAGCTCCTCCACCCGCTGCGCCTCCATATACTCCAAGGGCTCGATCAGCGGCATATTCCCGTAACGCTCCAGTCCCAGGGTATAATAGATATAGTCAAAACTATCCTCATCCGTCTGGATCTCCTCCCGCACGGAAGAGAACCGTCTCAGATATTTCCTGAGATCATACCGCCCCTGTTTCCTCAGTTCCAGCAGATCCCGGCGGCTTCCCGGCGCAAAGCCGAAACGATACCTCCTCGGCATCCGCAGCCGCTGTTCCCGGTATGCATCCGCCTGGGCCATCTTCGCCCGGATCCGCCGCAGATACGCTGCCTGCTCCCCGCCGTCGGCTCCAGGACTAGATCCCGATTCAGCCCCTGCACTCCCGTCCTCCCCAAAAGCCAGGGCTGCTGATGCGCCCACGGACATATCGCGCCCATACCAATACCCATGGAAATCCCCTGGCAGACATTTCAGGATATCTTCCGCCTCCGCCCGTTTCTTTAGATCCCCCTGCAGATACAGGCACACAGCAGACGGATCCTCCACGGCGACAGACTCCGGGAACAGCCCCAATAACCTGTCCACATGGCTCTCCCCGCCTCTCAGTCCGAGGGGAAGATCAAAGGCCCTCCCCCGCAGCGCCCATGCCGCCACATCACAGGAGATATCCCACATTTCCCAGGAATACGGCTGCTCATACCCCGGCGGCTGTCTCAAAAGCTGCCCCCGGGGTCGCTCATCGGGATGCCCGCAGAGATGCATGACCAGATGCCCATAGAGGATATGCAGCATCATATGCAGATACAGTTCCCGCAATGTCCCTTCCCCGAAGCACTGCAGGATATGCGAAACCTGCAGGCAGACCCTCAGCCCATCCGTACCGCTATATAGATGATCCGGCACAGTCTCCACCTGAAGATCCGAAAAAAACAGATGCAGATAGGGGATCATCTGCGCCAGCGACTGCCCCGTGACCTCCCAGGCCCGGCGCGCCGCCCCCTCTCTGTCCGAGACGATCGGCGTCCTGGGCGGCGCGTCCAGCCCCATCAACAGGAGCCGGATCTCCGGGTCGGCCGTCCCCGCCTGCTCCAGAGCCTGCCGGCACTGCCTCTGCTGTACCAGTCCCAGCCTGAGAAACCGCCTCAATCTCATCGCATCTCCCTGCCCGGCCAAGCGCAACAGGGCCGGATAGGCCCGTTTTTTTAAATAGGCCCGATACGTCTGCTCCCACGCAGGCGAAAGCTCCGCTCCCGTCCCCTCATCCAACAGCCGCTCCAGCGCGATATCCAGCTTCAGCGCAGCCTGTTGGGAGGTCCTAAATTTCTCTTCTCTATCCATCACATTCATCACTCTGATACAGTACGATCGCCGACAAGGGCGGCAGTTCCAGATCCAGATAGCCGCCTTTTGCCGTCTCAGCCGCCTCCTCCTGGGTATAACCCTCCCGATAAGTGAGGATGAGCCGCCGCATGGACACATCCCGGAAACGGCTGACACCTACCTGCCATACAGGGATCTCCATGCGCATCACCGCCTGGCTGTTGTTGACCGCCACCACTGCCCGCTCTTTCATGGAAAACCGCCCATAGGCAATGCCCTGGTACTGGCAGCACAGGAATTTGATCGAGCCGGATACGAACACTCGATACTTTTTATGCATCGCGACCACATCCCGGTGGAACCGGATCAGCTCCTGGTCCTCCCGGCCCCAGGGATACGTCCTGCGGCTGTCCGGATCCGTAAACCCGCAGACCCCGGCTTCATCCCCATAATAGATCGTGGGCGCCCCCGGCCAGGTCATCTGGATCACCACCGCTTCCCGCATCACAGGCACACAGACCCCTTCTTCCGCCGCCTCACTGCCCAGGTGGGACAGCCGTCCCACTTTATGGTTGGTCCGGGTCAGGAATCTGGAATGGTCATGATTGGACAGTTCATTCATGGCCGTCATCTGGGACGGCATCAGAAACGCCGCCATATGATAGGACATGGCCTCAAAAAAATATGTCCCATTGCCATACAGATCTTCCCTGAACTCATCGCTGTGCTTCTCCATCCCCGTCAGAAACCAGGTCACCGGCTCCATGAACGCATCGTAGTTCATGATGCTGTCCCACTCATCCCCCTGCAGCCAGCCTTCCGCATTCCCATAATGCTCCGCTAAGATCAGCGCCTCCGGGTTGGCCTCCTTCACCGCCTTTCGGAAATCCTTCCAGAACTGGTGGTTGAACGCATTGCTGCGGCCTAAGTCCGCCGCCACATCCAGCCGCCATCCGTCCGCGTTAAACGGCGGGGACACCCATTTCTTCGCAATGTCCAGGATATACTGATACAGAATGGGTGACTGTTCGTAATTCAATTTCGGCAGGGTATCATGCCCCCACCACCCGTCGTAACTGTCATTATAGGGCCAGTGGTACCGATCCTCAAAATGAAAAAAATCCCGGTATGGACTGTCCTCCGACACAAAGGCCCCTTTCTCATAGCCCTCCTGATCCTCGTAGATACACTCCCGGTCCATCCATTTATTAAAAGAACCGCAATGATTGAATACCCCGTCCAAGATCACGCGCATCCCCCGCTTATGGATCTCCTCCACCAGCCGGATGAAGAGCTGGTCACTGGCCTCCAGGTTCACTTTATCCGTGACCCTGCAGATATAGCGGGTGGCATGTTTGTTGTCCGTATCCTCCGGATGGAGCAGTTCCCCTTCATCCTTTACGATCACCCCGATATGGGGATCTACGTGGTCATAATCCTGGATATCATACTTGTGGTTGCTGGGCGATACAAAGATCGGGTTCAGATACAGCACCTCCACGCCCAGATCCTGCAGGTAATCCAATTTATCCATCACCCCCTGCAGATCGCCGCCATAAAATTCCCGCACGCCCATGACAGCCGGCGGTTTGTTCCAATCCTCCACCCTGACGCTGGACTCTCCTATATAAAAATATTCCCCTGTCAGCACATCGTTGGCGGGATCCCCGTTAAAAAAGCGATCCACATAGATCTGATACATCACAGCCCCTTTTGCCCATTCCGGTGTGGAAAAACCCGGCACGATGTTAAACAGATGCTCCTCCTGCTGCTCCGGGAACACCCCGTTGCGGTAATAATAACAGCGGATCTGCCCGGCGACGATCTCAAAGAAATAACCCATCGTCTCTTTGCCTGCCGTCACTTCCGCCTCATAATAGTCAAACCCGCCGTCGCGCTCTTCCACATGCATCGGGATCCTGAACCCCTGCACCACCAGATAGACTTCATCCACATTATTCCGGAGGGTCCGAAAACGGATCGTCACACGCTGACCCGGCTCTGGCTCCATGGGAGACTGATAGTTTTCCGTGCTGTCACTAAAAAGCGCATCTTTACTGAATACAGGCATCATCTGGAGGATATATTCCTGTCTCCTCTTTTTCTGCCTGCTGGATTGATAATGTTCATACATATTTTTCACTTTCCTTTTCTCTTCCCATGTTCCATTGTATTCCTGGTAAGGTCTGATATCAACAGATATCTCCCTGTATATCACTTTGGTGGTTGAATATCGCCAAAGTAATAGTAAAAGAGACAGCCGCCGGCTGTCTCTTTCGGAGAAGGTATTTCTCTCTTATGGGGTGTAGCAAAAACTATATAATGTATGGGGGTTTACGAGTATTATAATAGCACAGCCTCCCCTAAAAGTGTGCATGAATTTCACAGATTTTTTCCTTGTAATTTATGCACATTATACAAATAAGCTTTCAAACTCATCCCGATTGATCTTTTCCTTTTCCAAAAGCAGCTGGGCACAGCGTTCCAACACGTCCTTATGCTCCAGGATCATCTTCCTGGCTTTCTCATGGCATTCGTCGATGATACGTTTGATCTCGCCGTCGATGGTGCTGGCCACAGTCTCGCTGTAGCCCCGCG
Source organism: Clostridia bacterium (assembly GCA_910575625.1). GTDB lineage: Bacteria > Bacillota > Clostridia > Lachnospirales > Lachnospiraceae > MGBC164599. The sequence continues at coordinate 143,126 of CAJTFD010000008.1, read as the reverse complement.
TGTGGGCCAGGTCCCTCCCGATGAAGACCTCATCGCCGTCCTCTCCATATGCAATCACGCCGATCTTCTCGGACATGCCGTACTTGGTCACCATGGCTTTCGCCGTCTGGGTCGCCTGCTTGATGTCACTGGACGCACCTGTGGTGATGTCGTCGAAGATCAGTTCCTCCGCCACGCGGCCGCCCAGCATGACTGTGATGTCCTGCAGCATCCGGCCCCTGGTGTTGAACATCTCATCCTTCTCCGGCAGCGGCATGGTATAGCCCGCCGCCCCCATCCCCGTGGGGATGATCGACACCGTATACACCGGACCCACATCGGGCAGGAGATGGAACAAGATCGCATGTCCTGCCTCGTGGTATGCGGTGATCCGTTTCTCCTTATCCGAGATCACCTTGCTCTTCTTCTCCGCCCCGATGCCCACCTTGATAAAGGACTTCTTGATGTCCTGCTGGGTCACATAGGAGCGGTCGTCTTTGGCCGTTAAGATCGCTGCCTCATTCAGAAGATTTTCCAGATCCGCCCCGGTAAACCCGGCGGTTGTCTGGGCGATCTGTTTCAGATCCACATCATCACCCAATGGCTTGCCCTTGGCGTGGACCTTTAAGATCTCCTCCCTGCCCTTCACATCCGGGCGGCCCACGGCCACTTTCCGGTCGAAACGGCCCGGGCGCAAGATCGCGGGATCCAATATATCCACCCGGTTTGTCGCTGCCATGACGATGATGCCCTCGTTCACGCCGAACCCGTCCATCTCCACCAGGAGCTGGTTCAGTGTCTGCTCGCGCTCGTCGTGGCCGCCGCCCATGCCGGTGCCTCTCTGGCGGGCCACCGCGTCGATCTCATCGATGAAGATGATGCAGGGCGCATTCTTCTTCCCTTCTTCAAAGAGGTCGCGGACACGGGACGCGCCCACGCCTACGAACATCTCCACAAAGTCCGAGCCGGAGATCGAAAAAAACGGCACACCCGCCTCTCCGGCCACCGCTTTTCCCAAGAGGGTCTTGCCGGTCCCGGGCGGTCCTACAAGTAATACACCCTTGGGTATCCGCGCCCCCACCTTCGTAAATTTCTGGGGATTTTTCAGGAAATCCACCACTTCCACCAGATCCTCTTTCTCCTCCTGCAGCCCCGCCACATGGGAGAAGTTGATCTTCTTGTCTTCCTCGGTGGACATCCGCGCGCGGCTCTTCCCGAAGTTCATCATCTTGGAATTGGAGCCGCCCCCGGACATCTGCCTGTTCATGAACACGAACATGAACACCACCAGGCCGCAGGTGATCAGCACCGGGAAGACCGTAGCGAAGATACTCTCCCGGGGCACATCGGCCACTTCCGGCGAGATACCATGACCCTCCAGATACTCTTCCACTTCCTTGATATCCGTCACATAAAAATGTTTCTGGCTGCCGTCCATCAGCTCCACCCGCACCTGCCCGGTGGGGTATTCTTTATTCGGATAGATCCGCACATCCAGCACCCTGTCTGCCTCCACCGCTTCTTCCAGCTCCGCCTTCGAGTAGCTCTCGCTATTCTCCATCTGCTGGCTCAAAAAAAGATATCCGGCGATCAGCACGATGACCAGCGCCAGATACATGCCTATCCTGCCCGTCGTTTGCCTATACACGATCCTTTACCTCCTTCATCCTTACGCCTGTCCCACGACTCCGATAAAAGGCAGATTCCGGTATCTCTGTGCGTGGTCGAGACCATAGCCCACCACGAACTCATCGGGGATCTCAAAACAGGTATAATCCACATCCACCGGCTCCACCCGCCGGTCCGGTTTGTCCAGGAGCGTGACCAGCCGCAGGCTTGCAGGCTTCCTGGCCTTCAATATATCGATCAGATAGTGCAGGGTCCGCCCGGAATCGATGATGTCCTCCACCAGCAGCACATCTTTTCCCTGCAGGGGCCCGTCCAGATCCTTGACGATCCGCACCACCCCGCTGGACTTGGTGTCATCCCCGTAACTGCTCACCGACATAAAATCCATCGTGACCGGGACCGTGATCCGCTTTGCCAGCTCGCAGGTGAAAAATACGCTCCCTTTGAGTATGCTGACCATATGCACCGTTTTCCCCTTATAGTCCGCACTGATCCGCGCCGCCATCTGCCGGACCTTCTGATCCACCTCTTCTTCTGGGATCAATACGCTGATCTTCTCCTCCATACCCATATCCTCCTTCGTATACCAATTCCAGAACCTCTTTCGTGTCTGGCTGTACTTTATATGCCTCGTTGATGCGGCCGCCCACCACCCATAAGACCTCCGGGCCCTGGGCGATCAGTACAGTCTGGTCCCTGGCCTGCCTCGGCACTTTGCAGTCGATGAAATATTCTTTGAGTTTCTTTTTCCCGCCGGAGGCATTGACCGTCAGGTAATCCCCCGGACGCCTGGTCCGTGCCTTTACAGTATCTTTTATTTTATCATAGTTTAACCATTTCGTATATGTTTTTTGTGGGATCTGCTGAAAATTATTTTGCAGGACGCGGCAGCGCAGCACAAACCCCGGCCCTTCCGTCTCCCCCGGGACCGCCAGCGCGATCTCAAACGGGGCTCTGCATGGAGTCCCCAAAGACGTCCGGCTGTCCGCCCCGTCTTCCCTTTCCCGATAAAAAGACACGCCGCCGTACTCCCTCCGGGCACGGATCCCATACGGCAGCTGCAGTACCTTCCCCACGGACATCCGGCCCCATCCGAGCAGTCTTTCGTAATGCTCTGATGTGATATCCTTCCCGGCAGAAAACGCCTCGTCTAAAAATCCCCGCAGCCCATAATAGGCCGGTATGGGATCCGCGTCGAAAAAAGCCTCATCCAGGAACATCTCCCCCTTCTTATATCTTCCGAGGAGCTCCCGGCCCTGGCCTTTCAGATAGGTATCCGCCTGCCGCAGGAATCCCGCGGTCCTCGCCATATGCTCCACCGCCCGCGCATTGACCAGGCTTTCCAACTCTCCGATGATCCCGTGGCGGATCCGGTTCCGGGTATATGCATCCTCCTGATTTGTGCTGTCCTCCACATGGGCAAAACCTTCCTCCTCTAGATAATGCTCAATTTCCCTCCGTTCTAAACACAACAGCGGCCGGATCCGGAAACCGTCCGCCGGGGAAAGCCCCGCAAGTCCGGTCAGCCCCGTCCCCCGGGCCAGGTGATGGAGCATGGTCTCCGCCTGGTCGTTCTTGTGATGGGCCAGGGCCAGTTTATCGCAGCGCCAGATCCGGCTCCATTTCCAAAATGCCTCCCGGCGCGCCTCCCGGCCCGCCTCCTCCAGGCTGAGCCGTTTTTGCGCGGCCATGTCCCTCACAGGCATCTCCTCGCACTGGCAGGGGATCTGATACTGCCTGCACAGATCTTCCACGAACTTGCGGTCGCGCCGAGCCTCCATCCCGCGCAGTCCATGGTCCACATGCACCGCCAGCAGCTCAAAGCCCAGCTTGCTGCAGGATCTTCGCAATATATGAAACAGGGCCGCTGAGTCTGCCCCGCCGGACAGACCGATCAGCACCCTGTCGCCTGTTTCGATCATATGATGTTTTCGGATATATCCCTGTACCCTTTTTTCGATCATGTATCTTTTTTTCCATTCCCTCTTTATTTTTTCCAGATCCCGGCCACCAGGACCGTCATGTCGTCCCGGGCCTTGTAATCGCAGTAAGCCAGCACCCGGTCCAGGATCCCCCGCCCGATCTCCCGGGGGGCCTGGCTATGTATCTGTAAGATGATCTCCTTCATCGTCTCCTCTTCTTTTTCCAGCGGCAGCGCGTCCAGGACACCGTCCGTGACCATGATCAGGAAATCCCCATGGTAGAGCTTCCGCTCCGTGACCTCAAAATCCACCTGGTCCACCACGCCCAAGGCCATGCTGGTGGATGTGATCGCCTCCACCCACTGGTCCCGTTTGATGAATGTGGTCGAGGCCCCCGCCTTCAAAAATGCGCACATACCCGTGTACAGATCGATGGTGCACAGATCCATGGTGGAGAACATATCGCCCTGGCGTTTTAAGACCACCGCGCTGTTCACCAGTTTTGCCGCCGCCTCATTGCTGAAGCCGGATTCCAGGAACTGTTCCAGAAGCTCCACCACCATCCCGCTCTCCTTGCAGGCATCCATGCCGGAGCCCATACCGTCGGATAAGCACAGCACGAACTGTCCTTCCTCCTCCTGACAGCAAGCATAACTGTCCCCGGATACCCGTTCCCTATCCTTGGGCGTCTTCGCCACCCCGTGCAGGATCTTGAAACCCATCTTCTCCGTAAAATGCACCGTATGGATCTCACCGTTGATCGTACAGCGGCTGGTGTTCACCGGGACCATGGGACACTCCCAGATCTCAGAGAGGACCTCCGCCGCCTCCAGGGTGGACACACACTGGCCGTTCTTCGCCTGTAAAGTGAGATACGCCTGCTTCCTGCTGCCCTCCCGCTCCATGATCCAGGCGGACCGCATCAGGATCCCTTTTTTCTTCAGGCTGTACCTAAGTTCGTCTGCAAACGCCCGGGACGGCTGCACGATCTCGGACAGCTCCCAGGCCACCTGATCCAGCACCCCCGCGATCTCGGAGAACTGCTGCGCCGCAGCCAGCCGGTTCTCGATCATCCGGTTGTTCCACACCAGCTTCTCCCGCTCCCTCTGGAAAAAATGCCCCAGCTCCTGGGTGAACTGATACGAATGCACGCACTGGCCCTTCCACTGCTTCGTAAGCTCCCTGCGCTTCTCGTCCCTGCCGCCCTCCATCGCGCGCACCAGCCGCTCGCCCAGGCGCAGGCGTTCCTCGCCCTCCCAGCATTCCGGCCTCTGGTGGCAGTTGGCGCACACCTGCCCGTATGCCTGCCAGACCACGTCCTCCGCCTGCTCGTTGGAGAGATGATCCCGCCGGTAAGGCATCCCGTAAAACGTGTCCGCCAGCTTACGGAATGCCTGTGCATACCGCTCCACCCGCTCCCTCTGAGGTTGTCCGAATATCTGCCCGGCCGGCACGTCCTCCTGTCTCTGGCGCAGCGAGAAAATAGTTTTTGCCATGTCCCGTAAGATCAATAAGACACTGATCACGAGCATGGCAATGATCCATACATGCATTTATGTCCCCTCCCTGATAAATGATCGATCTTCCATTTAACAGAGGATTATAGAGGATCTTCGTTAAAATCTTTGTCAAACACCGGCGGATCGGGGATAAAATTTCCAGACAGGATCCGAGGATTTTCTTTAAATACTTTATGATACTATACCATCAGCCCGATCCCTGGCTGCATGGATCGGATCTACTCTTCTTCCCGGAAGATGATCTCGTTGTCTTTGACCAGACCCAGCCGGTCCCTGGCCGCCTCCTCCATGTACGCGTCGGTCTGCATATATTCTTTTCGTTCGTCGATCTCTTTCGTCCTGGCTTTCTCTTCCTCGACCTTCTTCGTGAGCGCCCGCTCTTGTTCCTTGTACTCTGCCAGCTCCCCGGCCAGATCCCTGCTCTGCCACAGCAGGATGCCGAACAGGAGGACCGCCACCAGGCTGATGCACAGCATCGCCGCCCGGTTCCGCCTCCTACGCCTTATCTCCGCTCTTCTCTTCAACTGCCCGCCCCTTGTGAGCCTTCTCGGCTCTCTTTGATTTCCGTGATTCCTGTGATCTTTCAATTCTCCCCTTCACCCTGCGCCCGATCTTCCGCAGTTTCGATCCGAATGCCTTTGATATTAGGATTTTACACTTTTTGGCCACAGATAGCAACCTTTTTTCCACCATACTCATGAATTTCAGCGGTATATTCAAGATCTTCACGCCAACGGACACAAATCTGCCGCTGATGCTGTATGTATAGATGACCATCCCTAAGACCACCGCGACAATGGAGTACCCCCGCAATCTCCCCTCATTCGCCTGGTATATCCTGCCAAACAGGAGGATCCCGGCAAAGATCCAGTACAGCAGGTCCTCCACGCTCACGAGGAACACCCGCCGCGGGAACAGCCTGCGCCCGATGCGCAGTATATCGTAAAAAAACAGCAGCGCCGCGCCCCACAGGACCGACTGGAAAAAGAAGAGCAGCTCATGGTTCATATATGCGCTCATAAGCTACTGTAACAGACGTTTCAGCACGGACTTCCCTTTCTTGCGGCCCGCCGCTCCATCCTCCGTATACGTCACCTGATCCACCCTGCCTGTCATCTCCAGCTCTCCTTTCTCCAGATCCAGCTGCTTGACGTGCATCTCCTCCCCTTTGAAGGTGAGCACGCCGCACTGTGACCGGAGCACCACCAATTTCTCATCAAAAGATAACACGTCCAGGACGCCTGTGATCATGCCCTGCCGACGGTTGGTGAAAGATAGCTTGTGGGACATTGGCGTCCTCTTCTCTTCCAAATGACTCCCCCGCTCTCGATTTTTCCTCTTCTAAGTGTATGCCCGGGATGCGGGGGATATGCCGGACTCTTTTGCATCCTGATCTAAAGATAACGGAACATCTTCTCCGCCTCTTCCTTGCGGGAGGTCTCCTTGATCTCCAGCACTTCCACCTTGGTCTGGCGGGAGCCGAACTGGATCTCGATGATATCCCCCGGTTTCACGTTGGCCGATGCCTTGGCCGCCCGGTCATTGACCAGCACCCGCCCCGCGTCGCATGCCTCGTTGGCCACGGTCCTGCGCTTGATCAGACGGGATACTTTCAAAAATTTATCGAGTCTCATAAAAACTGATGCACTTCCTTTCTTCCATCCAGATATACCCGCAAGCCAAATGATCTGCCCTCACGCTATCACTCTCTCAAAAAGAACAGCAGATCATCTGGCAGATAAGTATACTCGTGTACATAGATCCCATGCATATAGATCCCAAAATATCATCAGGGGAGACCTATGTCCCCCCTGCCCAAAACAAAAACATCTTGACCGGCTGTCCCTGCGGTCAGCTTCCCCCGTGAGGATCAGCTGTTTACAATGTCTTTCAATGCTTTTCCGGCTTTGAACTTCGGCGCCTTGGAAGCCTCTATGACCATCGTCTCGCCAGTCTGCGGATTCCGCCCCTCCCGGGCAGCCCTCTCGGTCACTTCAAAAGTCCCGAACCCGACCAGCTGGATCTTTCCGCCATTCTTTAGTTCTTCTGAAACAACATCAATGAATGCCTTCAGGGCCGCTTCCACGTCTTTTTTGGGAAGCTCTGCCTCTTTTGCCATTGCAGCCACCAATTCTGTCTTGTTCATTACATTTCCTCCTAATGATAATCCTACTGCCTCGCTCCACTGCGCAGCGTTATGCTCTTGATACCGATACACAAATTTTGGATATATGGCTCTTAGAATATACTTATAAACTGTTTTTACGGCTTTGTCAAGGAATTTCCTGGACAATTTCCAGAATATTTAAGGTCTGCTCTGATCTGACTTCTCCTGTCTTTTGATCTCTTCCCAACTCAACCCGGCATCCGACCCGTCCCCAAATACATGGGGATGCCGGCGTACCATTTTTTCTGCTATGCCCTGGATCACATCATCCAAGGTAAAGATCCCTTCTTCCTGGGCGATCGCACTGTGCATCACCACCTGCAGAAGCACATCGCCCAGCTCCTCGCACAGGTTGTCCCACTCCCCGGTCTTTTCATAGAGATCGATGCCCTCCAAAACTTCCCGGGCCTCCTCCATCATACACCCTTTCAGGCTTACATGCGTCTGTTTCCGGTCCCAGGGGCAGCCCGTATCGCTCCTCAGTGTCTCTATGATCCCCCGGAGGTCTTCCAGGCTGTACCGTATCCCATCTGTACGGATATCCATATTTTATCCCACAGATCCGATTCAGATCCGCGCCATCATGGCGTCGACCATCGCCAGCACGGCTTTTCCCAAGCTGGCTGACTTCTCGTCCGCATCGGCCAGGGAGCTGCCTTTGATCCCGTAATAAAATTTCACCTTCGGCTCTGTGCCGGACGGGCGGACGCATACCCAGGAATCGTCTGTCAGCTCATAGTACAGCACATTGGACTTGGGCAGGCCGTTTATGCCCATCTTGTAATCCTTGGCCGCCGTCACCGTGTAATCCCCGATCTGTGCGGGCGGCTCCTTGCGCAGCAGCTCCATGATGTTCTGGATCTTCTCCAGGCCCTCGATGCCCTTGAGGGTGATGGACTGGATGTCATCCTTGTAATAGCCGTATTTTTCATAAAGATCCACCATGGCATCCCACAGAGTCTTGCCCTGGGTCTTGTAATAGGCAGCCGCCTCGCACAGCGCCATGGTCGCCACGATCGCGTCTTTATCCCGGGCGTAGGTGCCGATCAGGCAGCCATAGCTCTCCTCGAAGCCAAAGAGATAATTCCCCTTCTCCCCCTGCTCGAAGCCTAAGATCTGCTGTCCGATGAATTTGAAACCGGTCAGGACCTCTGTCAGGCCGATCCCATAGCCCTTTGCGATCGCATCAGCTAGGTTTGTGGTCACGATCGTCTTGATGAGCACGCCATCCTCCGGAAGCCCATGCAGAGCCTTGCGCTGCCCGATCTCGTAGTCTGCCAGCAGACATCCGGACATGTTCCCGGTGAGTGTGTGGTACACGCCGTCCTTGTCTTTTACCCGTACGCCCAGACGGTCCGCATCCGGGTCTGTGGCCAGGACAAGGTCTGCATCCACTTCCTTTGCCAGTTTCAGGCCCAGCTCAAAAGCCTCGTCCGCTTCCGGGTTCGGATAGCTGACTGTGGGGAACTCACCGTCCGGCAGCTCCTGTTCCGGGACTACATAGACATTCTCAAAGCCCAGCTCTTTTAGGATGCGCCGCGCCGGGATGTTGCCTGTCCCATGCAGAGGAGAGTAGACGATCTTCAGGCTCTTGCTCTCCGCCTGGATCGCGTCCATGTGGAGCACCTGTTTTTTCAGCTCCGCCATGTAGGCATCATCCACGTCCGCTCCGATCACTTCATAGACACCCTGTGCGATGGCCGCTTCTTTATCCATGGTCTTTACCTGGGCATAGTCGGTCACCTTCTGGACCTGCTCCATGATGCCGCTGTCATGGGGCGGCGTGATCTGGGCGCCGTCCTCCCAGTAGACTTTATAGCCGTTGTATTCCGGCGGGTTGTGGCTGGCCGTGATATTGATGCCCGCCGCACATTTTAAATGGCGCAGGGCGAAGGAGAGCTCCGGCGTCGGCCGGAGCGACTCAAAGATATACGCTTTGATGCCGTTTGCCGCCAGGCAGAGTGCCGCTTCGTTGGCAAATTCCGGGGACATGCGCCTGGAATCGTAAGCGATCGCCACCCCCTGTCCCTCTTTGCCAACAGAGCGGATATAATTTGCCAAGCCCTGCGTAGTCTTGCGCACTACATAGATGTTCATGCGGTTCGTTCCCGCGCCGATGATCCCCCGCAGTCCGGCTGTCCCGAATTCCAGGTCTTTGTAAAACCGTTCCTTGATCTCCTTGTCGTCCTCTGCGATCCCTTTTAATTCGGCTTTTGTATCCGCGTCGAAATAAGGATCCTGCAGCCATTGATCGTATATTGCTCGATAGTCCATATCTGGCACCTCCGTGTTTTGATCATTTTCTTCCATTATAACCCGTTTCCCAGGTCATGCCAAGCCTTTTTGCTGTTTATCAGCTTTGTTATCTTCTCAATATTTTTCTCGGATATCCATGCCTTGTTGTGGTTATAATAATGGTTCGCCAATTTCCAGTATTTTTCCGGATAGAGAAAGCGTACCTTCAGATTCTCATACTGTTCTCTGGATAGACCGCAGGCCCTGTCATAACTATCGGCCATCTGATCCGCCAGCTCCCGGCTCCAGCCGTTCTTCTCCAGGATCTTGCGCATGAAACAGTACAGATCCGCCACCTGGGTATCCTGGCAGAATTTGTCAAAATTTGTCACCGCCGTCTGTTCCCCGCACAGCAGCACATTGTGCTGGTTGCACTCCCCGTGGCAGACCTGGCCCTGCTCTAGGGCCTGCCGCCGCAGTTTTTCATAATCGCTGGCGTAAAGCCTCTCCAGAGCCTCCTCCCCTCTCTCCAAAAACCACTGGACGCTCTCCAGATACTGCTGCTCAAAGGGATTGTGCCGCCTCTTGGTCCGTATGAACTTCCGGATCTTCCGCAGCTCCCGGTTATGCCGCTCATATTCCTCCGCCAGGGAGATGTGGGCATACTCCTCCCCCAGCTCCAGATGCATAAACTTATGTATACCGCCCAGTGCGGCAGCCCCTCTGCAGATATCCTCGGGGGACCTGGTGTCACACTCCCGCCCCTCGTACCATCTGCGCACCACATACGGCACGCCGTCCTTATCCGTGGTGACCAGCTCCCCGTCCTGGTTTTCCAAGATCTGATCCACAGGATGGGGACAGCCATCCTCCAGCTGCGCCAAAAGCTCCCGCTGTTTCTGTAATTTCTTAGCCGATCCCCCAAACTCCCGGATGATCACCAGCCCGGCCTGTGTCTGGCAGAGCAGCGCCCCTCTCCCGCGCCAGGACGACCCCGCCTGTAAACCATATTTCTCCAGCACGCTCAATCCACGGTCATACAATAAAATCCCCCTCACTTTCCCGTAACTTCGTACTTTCTATTCTATGAGGGGGATAAATTGAAAATGTCACTGCCCTAATTTTCTTTTTACACTTTCAGACAGATACGCCCGCGTATTACATGCCGGTTCCTTTAGCACCTCCTGGAACAGCTCCGCCAGCATCGCGCCGACGGCCCGCCCGGGTTCCATCCCCAGTTGGATCAGGTCATCCCCGGAGATGCACATATCTTTTAATGAAATACACTCGTTTTTTTTGCAGATCTCATCCCAGAGAGCACGCGCCACCGCCACATCCCGGTATGTCCCCTGGATCTGCAAGACCATCGGGAACAGTCCCGCTCCTATCTGGGCGGCCGTCTGGCGTACTTCCGCCGGTGTTGTCCCCAGAGGATGGCCGTACCAGCGCACCAGCCGCCGCACCGTGTCGATCGTACGGTTATCAAATTTCAGCCTGCGCAGGACCTTCCGGCAGGTCTGCTCGCCCAGGGGATGCAAAAACAGTGCAAGGCGCAGGGAAATGGGCTCCTCCTGTGGCACCTGCACCAGCCGTCCCGCCGCATCCTCCAAGACCTCCCGTTTGATGCCGCTGCCGTTTTCCTCCATCTCAGGCAGCACCACCCGTGCGATGCCCAGATCAAACAGCCGCAGGATATACTCCGGATGCCCGGAGCCCAACAGCTTGACCAGTTCCACCCGGATCCGCTCCGCGCTGACATAGGCCAGGTCTCCGGACAGCTCTTGCAGGGCCTCCTCTGTGCGTGCCTCAATGGAGAAACCCAGCTGGGCCGAAAACCGCACAGCCCGCAGGATGCGCAGGGCGTCCTCCTGGAAACGCTCCCGGGCCTCGCCCACGCAGCAGATCCTCTTCTTCTGCAGATCGTCCATGCCGCCGAAGAGATCCACCAGCCCCTGTTCCTGGTTGTACGCCATGGCATTGATCGTAAAATCCCGCCTTCTCAAGTCCTCCGCCAGTTCCGCCGAAAACTGCACCTGGCTGGGATGCCTGTGGTCCTCGTATTTTCCGTCGATCCGATAGGTGGTCACCTCATAGCCGTCCTCCCCCAGCAGCACTGTGACCGTCCCATGGACCAGCCCGGTATCCACCGTGCGGGTGAACAGCTTTTTTACCTCCAGGGGCCTTGCCGATGTGGTGATATCCCAGTCATCCGGCATCCGCCCCAGGACTGTATCCCGGACACAGCCGCCCACCGCATAGGCCTCATGGCCGTGAGCCTGCAGCGTGTGGATGATCCGGGTGACTTTCGCTGGGAGTTTCAGATACATATCAATACGCACGCCCCCAGTAGACCATCTTCTTCGCCGGCCTGCCGCAGCAGACACATGTGTCCGATAAATGCTCCTCGTCAAAGGGGATGCAGCGGGATGTGGCCTGCACATCCTCCTTGATCTTCTCCTCACAGCCCACATCACCGCACCACATAGCTTTTACAAAGCCCGGTCTTTCTTCAATGGTCTTTTTGAACTCCTCATAATCTGTGACCGTGTAGGTATGCGCATCCCGGTGTGCCCGGGCCCTCTCCAGCATCTCTCTCTGCATCGTCTCCAGGATCTGGCAGACATTCTCGCTGATCCGATCCAGCGGTACGATGGTCTTCTCCCTGGTATCCCTGCGGACGACGACTGCCTGTCCGGCTGCGATATCCTTCGGTCCGCATTCCACCCGCACCGGGATCCCACGCATCTCCTGCTCGGAGAATTTCCACCCCGGACTCTTGTCTGTATCGTCCACTTTCACCCGCAGGCCCGCATCCTTAAGCGTCTGGCAGATCTCCTGCGCTTTGTCGAGGACGCCTTCCTTCGCCTGCTGGATCGGGATGACCATCACCTGTGTGGGCGCGATCTTGGGCGGCAGCACCAAACCGCTGTTGTCCCCGTGGACCATGATCAGCGCGCCGATGATCCGGGTGGACATCCCCCAGGAAGTCTGATGGACATATTCCAGTTTGTTTTCCGGATTGGTATACTGGATGCCGAACGCCTGGGCAAACCCGTCGCCGAAGTTATGGCTGGTCCCGGACTGCAGCGCCTTCCCGTCGTGCATCAGCGCCTCTATGGTGTAGGTGGCGTTCGCCCCGGCAAATTTCTCTTTGTCCGTCTTCTGCCCCCGTATCACCGGGATCGCCAACACCTCCTCGCAAAAATCCGCGTAGACATGCAGCATCTGGATCGTCCTCTCCTGGGCATCCTCGGCTGTGGCATGGGCCGTATGCCCCTCCTGCCATAAGAATTCCCGGGAACGCAAAAATGGCCGGGTGGTCTTCTCCCAGCGCACCACCGAACACCACTGGTTGTACACCCGGGGCAGATCCCTGTGTGACTGGATGTCTTTTGCATAAAAATCACAGAACAAGGTCTCCGATGTGGGCCGCACACACAGACGCTCCTGCAGAGGCTCCAGACCGCCGTGGGTCACCCAGGCCACCTCCGGCGCAAAACCCTCCACATGGTCTTTTTCTTTCTGCAGAAGGCTCTCCGGTATGAACATGGGCATGGATACATTCTCCACACCGGTCTCCTTGAACCGCCGATCAAGCTCCGCCTGTATGTTTTCCCAGATCGCATACCCGGCGGGCTTGATCACCATGCAGCCCTTGACACTGGTGTAACCCACCAATCCGGCCTTCGTCACCACATCTGTATACCACTGGGCGAAATCCTCCTCCATGGACGTGATCGCCTCCACGAATTTCTTCTCCTTAGCCATTTTCTTCTCCTCTCTCCATTGATCTATACTCACGAGCATACTTATTTTGCCAGATGATCTGCTTTTTCCCTGAAAATCCCAGAGCGTGTCTTAAAAATGCTTTATGTCAACTGCATGTCACAATTTGTGGGAGATTTTCGTCGAATGAGGGCGGCGTAGCGGGCTACGGCAACCGAATGAGGCGAAAATATACCGCAAAGTGGGGCTTGCAGGTGGCGTGAATGATTTTTAAGACACGCTTTAGAAGCCGACCAGCAGATCATCTAATTCGCGGGTATATCTCCACCCTCAGAAACCTTCACGACCTGATGTCCCGCCGCTTTCAGCAGACGGTTCATGATCGCGTGCCCCATCCGGGGCGTGTCAAAGGCTTCCGAATAGATACAAGTTACATCCTCCTGGTCAAATTCCCGCAGGGCCTGATAGAGATGCAGGGCGATGGTCTCCTCTTTTTCCCGGCTCCCGATGCATTTCACAAGACCGTCCGGATACAGGCCCACATTCTCCGCGCAGGCCAGGATCCCCGCCTGCTGCCCTTTTTCTCTTATAGACCGGTTTATATATGAAGCCACGTCCATCCGCTCACCCTCCACGATCATGAGCGGGGCTTGCGGCGCATAGTGGCGGTAGCGCATGCCCGGGGCCTTCGGCGGAGTCTTACTCTCCTCCCCCTCCTCCAGGCCCGGATCCATCTCCACCTCTTTGATGTGGGCGCGCAGCATCTTGCGGCTGACCGCCCCCGGCCGCAGGATCATGGGCGTGGGGCCCGTGAGATCCACGATCGTGGATTCCAGCCCGATTCCCACCATCCCCCCGTCCAGGATCAGGTCGATCCCGCCGCCCAGATCTTCCGCCACATGGGCCGCCAGCGTTGGACTGGGCCGCCCCGAACGGTTCGCGCTGGGTGCGGCCACGAACCCGCCCGCCGCGCGGATCAATGCCAGTGCCACCGGATGATCCGGCATCCGCACGGCCACACTCTCCAGCCCCCCGGTGGTCTCATAGGGCACCTCCCGCGCCTTGGGAAAGATCATCGTCAGCGGACCGGGCCAGAATGCCCGGGCCAGGATCCGGGCCGCTTCCGGCACCTGCGCCGCCACCCGATCCAGATCCTGCATCCTGGCAATGTGGATGATCAGCGGGTTGTCCGAGGGACGCCCTTTTGCCCGGTAGATCTTCGCCGAAGAGGCGGCATCCAGGCCATTTCCGCCCAGACCGTAGACCGTCTCCGTGGGAAAAGCCACCAGGCCGCCGTCCCGGAGGATCCGCCCCGCCTTCTCGATCACCCCCTGATCCGGTTCTCTCGGATCGACTCTGATCAGTTCTGTTTCCATCGCAAAACTTCCCCTATCTCCATTTTTCCATCCTCTCCATCAGATCCCATATCCGATGACCGCAAAACGTTTGTTCATCGCTGTAAGCTTCCAAATCCGTTCTCAACATCAGCTCTCCACACGGATGATCAGAGCCTCGTCATCAAAGACCGCCGTCCCCAAGCTCCGCAGCAGCTCCTCATTCAGCGCCGGATACTTTTCCCGCTCCATCTTCCCGATGAAGATATATGCTACATCGTACTCTTGTAAAAGGCCGCGCACCTGGGTCTCGTCCACCGACGTGTAGATGCTCTCGATCTGCGCTGATCTTTCATTCAGGTCATCTGTATCCTCCCGCCACAGCCATTCGTGGGTATACCATCCCAGAACAGTGGGCAGTCCGGTCATGGCCGATACCCGGCAGTAGTCGCTGTAACTGTCGCCGTTTGCCTCCAGCACCACCGGATGGCCTTCCACATTAGCCTGGAGCCAGCGGATGGCCGGCGCATCCTCGGGATACTGGTCCTCCAGGTAGGCCGTGGCATTGAGCCCCCTGTAACCCTGGGGCTTCCAGACCTGACCGTTCCACTGCCCCACCGCGGTCACCGTATACCCCGCCGTGACCAGTATGCCGCAGACACCGAACACACCCACCGCACGGATCCATTTCCGCTGCCGCGCCGCCAGGAAACGCACAGTGATAAAGCCCAGGCAGATGCCAAACTGGATAAACGCCTGGTAGGTCAGTTTGAACATGGTATTCGAGCGGGCTGAGGTCTCCTCATAAATGTCGCGCACATACACCAGTTCCGGCAAAATGATCAAGCCCAGCGCACACAGGCTCAGGACCGCCACAAAAAGATCCGGCCTCCTCGTGCGTGCCAGCCACCGCAAAGGTTTGCATTTTCCCCTCTCCAGAAACAGGCTCACCAGATAAAACACCACCATCACCACCGGAAAAGCCCACAGGACACAGAGCTGGTAAAACGCCGAATGGTTCTGGGCCAGCCGTACTCCCTGGGCCATGCTGCTGTCAAACTGTAAAGTGAACGGCAGGGCGATGACAACCGCCAGAAGGAGCATCTCGATCCACTGGATCAGACTGGACCTGATCCCCTTTTTCCAATCCCCAAACCGCGCCAGATTCCCGAAAAAGCAGGTTCCGCAGGCCACCACATAATAGATGGCAAGATCCCAGGTGTTTGTCCACTGGAAAATGCCTAAGAATACACCGCACATCACAAGGGGCCACTGGAAAAACGCCTTTTTATCCGTATATCTCTTCCTCCGCTTTATCCACACGTACAAAAGCCCGGTCACGGTCAGCACAAAAAAGACATTGACCACATGGGCGTGCAGATCCCCCAGTATGAACGAGTAGGACGGAAACTCATGGATCGTCCGGTCCATCGTATCCGGGTCGTGGCCGATATAGCGGGTGGAATTGGGAAACCAGTAATCCGCCTCTGCCTTTCCCAGCCAGGGCAGGATCTTTGCATAGATCACATAGTGCATATTCCCGCACAGGGAGACCGCCGTCCCGGCCAGCAGCCCAGACCACACCGGCAAAAACCGCCGTGCTTTCCCATAAAAGTCTGCTGCGATCTGCCGCACGAGACCAAACGGCAGCGCAAAAGCCATGCCCGCCACCAAGGTGCGCATCAGATGATAGGTGGATGAGACCTGCGTGCCTGTCAGACGGGTGAGGAACACCGCGTAATACTGACCCCCGTAATAGTAATTCATCGGCTCCTGTCCATACCACATATCTATGGCCGGAAGCTCCGTGCTGCGCATCATGGCTTCCATGAATCCATAATCCATGAATTTCTCCACCCCATGGGCCTGGGGATGGAAACCAGCCACATAGGTCCACAGGAGAAATGCGATGTAGAAGATCACTTCCTCCCAAAAGATCAAGTCTCCAGCATTCGCCGGGAGCACATTGCGCCCCCTCTTATCCAGCCAGCGCGCCAGCAGGAGATTTGCCAGCACGCACAGAAATGTCATGACTATGCAGGTCAGCGACGTAAACCGCAAGATCCCCAGTGTGACGGACACCCAGACCGCATAGCCGGAGACTGCCACCGCGATGACCTTTGAGAACAGCCAGCCCCGGTCCTCAAAGCCCGCGAACAAGATCCCCGTCAGGGGCATGAACGCACATCCCAAGGTCCACAGCGCGAGCCACCAGGCAAAGAAAGCCTTGCTGTCCCCCCGCAACAGGAAGATCGCCAGCCCGGCCAGAAAAATGCCGAGCAAGATCTTGATCTCCCGCCGCACCTTATACTCACGAGCATACTTATTTGCCAGATGAGCTGCTTTTTCCCTGAAAATACCGGAAGCCAGCGGGCAGATCATCTGGCTCGCGGGTATAGATCCTCCCAACGCATTTCCTATCTTCTGTATCCTTTGTATCTCCATCACCTGATCCTTTTCCGCAGCGCCAAAAACTGGCGCACTGCCTTCTGTCCGATACGGATGATCGCCTTCTTATCTATCGTATTCTGCCCTCCCTGCCGCTGCAGGAACGTGATGGGGTAGTAACAGACGTCCATCCCTCTCTTCTCATAGAGCACCGTGATCAGCACATTGCTCAGGAAAAAATCCCTCGGCACTTTCCGCAGGATCTCCTGCAACTGGCTGCACCGCATCAGCCGGTAAGGCGAATTGGCGTCTTTCGTCCAGACCCCGAATACGGCCAGCAGCACGAGCTTCAAGACCCGTGTGACAAACAGCCGGCCGATGCCATCCTGCCGCTCTTTGCGGTATCCGATCAAAAGCCCGCATTTCTTCCGGTTTCTCCAGAACTTGGAAAATTCCGAGGGCAGGGTCTGTCCGTCAGAATCCGTCTGGAACACATAGTCCGCCCCATGGCGGATCGCATATTTATAACCTCTGAGCACCGTCGGCCCGTGGCCCTGGTTCTCTTTTGTAAGGACCGTCAGCTGCGGATAAATGCTCCTCAGATCTGAAGCGATCTGGTATGTGCCGTCCCTGCTCCCGTCGTCAATGATCACCAGACGGCTCTCAGGCCCTATCCCCTCTACCAGCGGATGCCACTGCGCGATCGTCGAACGGATATTGTCCTGCTCATTGTATGCTGGTATGATGATATATAGCTTGTCCATATGCCCTCCATTACCATCTTACGTACCCCTGGATGGGTACATATTTACCATTCATTGGATGCATCCTCTACTATATCACATAATCGGGCTGCTTGCTAGACTTCTTTTCGTTGTTGTAAGAGGGGCCGCCGCAGGGAGGGGGATACCTGCCGCTCCCTCCCCCAGGCTTTTATTTCCCCAGATACTCCAATATCCCTTTCCCGACCGCCTCCGCGATCTTCTCCTGATAATCCTCCCTCTGCAGGAGCTCCGCTTCCTCCGGATTCGTCATGAACCCACATTCCACGATATTCAAGATCCCAGCGCTCTTCTTCAGCAGATAATACGTCCTATTCCCCTTGGCCTCCCGCGGCCGCTCCACTTCCAGCTTTTCATCCATCTGTCCCTGGATACACTCCGCCAGCTTCTCCCCCTCCACAGAATCCTCGTAATAAAACACCTGCGGCCCCTTCACCGAAGGATCCGGATAGCTGTTCTGATGGATGCTCACCGTGAGCAGAGGGGTCTTCTCCCCGATGAAAGCCACCCGGTTCTGCATATCCTGTACTTTCTGGTTCCGCGTCCCCTCCTGGTACAGCCCCGTATCCTCCGTCCGGGTCATCTCCACATGATACCCCTGCCCTTCCAGATACTCCTGCAGCTTCTTTGCAACTTCCAGGTTCAGATCCTTTTCTTTCAGGGTTTCCGTCACCATCCCCGGATCATCGCCGCCGTGCCCGGCATCCACCACGATCGTCCTGGCCGCCAGACGGTTCTGACTGACCACCTGGACCACTTCCCTGGAGAGCACGAACGCCCCCACCAGCAGCATGACCCCCATACACAGTTCCAAAGCCCTTTTTGATCTCACCATTAAAAAACACCCTTTGCGCATATTCTGTTAAATATATGCTGCAAAGGGTGATCGGCATACACACTACTTCAGGCCGTCGCCTATGACTTTCCAGATATTTTTCCGCTCAAAGCCCAGCTTCCAGGAAGCCACGCCGGCCAGACCATACTCTTTTACCAGCCCCATCTTCACCTCCAGGGACTCTGCATCCTCCAGCCATACCTGATAAAAGGATTCCCCGTTATTGTATTCGCCGTAGTTCTGGCAGCTTTCTTTATCCCAGTATGTCTCGATCTGGTTCCGCTTGATGAACCGGGAAGCCTCGGCCATGCCCACCGCCTCACTGCTCAGGATGCCCGCCGTAGTCTTCCAGATCCTGGTGTAAAAGGGCACAGCGTTGATCACTTTGCCCGCAGGCACCACGGCCACCGTGTCCTCCACACCCTGACGCACCCAGGGATAAGACGCCACCGACCCTGCCTTTGGGGAATCCGCGTAGTTCTCATCATACCCCATGACGATCACATAATCTGCCACCACGCCCTGTTCCTGCCTGTCGTAATGTTTTGTAAACTCCTGGGGGACCGGGTTATCCACAGACAGCACGATCTGATTTACCCTGCACAGGATCGAGAGTTCACGCAGGAACTGTATAAAATGAGGCCCGGTGTCTTCACTCAGATTTTCCAGGTCCACGTTGATCCCATCCAGACCGTACTGCTGCGCCGCCTGGATCAGAAGGTTTTCCAGCCTGGTGCGCGACGTGGTATGGGAGAGTGTTTCAAATGTGCTGACATTTTCCTCAAAATTACTGACAAGTCCCCACACTTCCATCCCTTTCGCGTGAGCCTTCGCCACATAATCTGCCGATGCCAGGCTGCTGATCTCACCCTGGTCGCTGATCAGTGAAAACCAAGTGGGCGCTATGACATTCACGCCGGCCGCCTGCGCCGTCATCTCATCGAGGGAATCATTCGCATCCATATTCGTCACCTGATGCCAGGTCAGGTTGATCGGATAGTCCCGGGATATGCTGGTATATTCCGGCGCCTGGAATTGACGTTCAAAGTTCCGGATCTGGGGTTCACTGTCCAGTTTGCTGGATCTTATGTATCCGATATAACCGTCTTCCGTGACCACGCACTTCCAGTCGTCCAGGTCATCCACCACCCGGAGGACAGCCCCTTCGGCCACATCCGTCAAGATCTCACTCTTTATGCCGCCCCGGTAGCGGACCTGGGTATCCTCTTTGACCTCCACCACCGATACGTCCGACCACTGGTATTGTACCACAAGACGGCCCGGATCTGTCAGCAGGGCATAGTCGATGTCCGTGACCTGTTTGACAAAATCAATGTGGATGTACAGCGCGCCACCCACGACTCTGCAGATCACCACCCCCGCCGCCCGGCTTTCCTCACCCACCATATAGGAATCGGCCTCCGGGACGATGACCATCTTCTCCGTGGGCGTTGTGTACAGCAGGATCTGTTCGTTCGCGTCCCAGTAAAATCTTTTATTCAGATAGCCGTTGACAGCCTCCACAGGGACATAGGCTCCCCCGTCTATCAGTCTCCCCTTCACAGACAGGATCTCCGTGCCAAAGACAAGGGGAAGCTCTTCCATATCTGTGATCTCATAATATGCGGCCGGATCCATCCGTTCTTTCGTGGGGGTATATTTCTGTATCATATGTACGATCAGTCCAATGACACCGATCAGCACGATCAGCAGGACCACCACGATGACCGGCGTGATGTTCTGTTTTTTCTTTTTATACAGCATATGCTCTCCTCCTAACGGATTCCATTATAGCACATTTTACCTTCCAGTCATCAGGAAAATCTGATTTTTCCGACTTTTTTCGACCCTGGCCTCTTGTGAGTCCCCGCAGGCCTGGTCATGTATGGCATTTGCCAAAAGCTGGTACTCCTAGTATACTGCACCATTTAGCTGAAAATGAATGTTACAGCATACGCGTATTTTGGGATGTGCCTGCGGAGACATCTTTTTGATCTTTTAAAACTTTATCTTGTCAAATCCTATCTTCCATATCTCCCCCCTCTCATCCTGCACATAATCCCGCATGTACCCGCCCCTCTCCGCGACAAGATGAGCCCTGACGATCTCATAGGGGCTGCTCGGACATCCTTCCAGGTCCAGGGTCACGCCCCTCTTTTTATACATCTCCAGCTCCTGGCGCAGGTCGGACGGGTCTACATCATTCCTTCTTCTCGGAATCTTTCGTGAACTACCCGTTTTGCCTTCTCCTTTCTCTTCTTTCTAAAAAAACGCCATAGGTTCGGAAAAGACAGCTGTCCTGGTCATATTGTTGGTGATCGTGTGTGGCAGACACGCCACTGGATTTTTTTCAGAATAAACAGATCGACCGATCTGTAAGATCTGCGGGATCTTCAGCTGTTTTGTATACTTTGATCGCAACAGCCGTCCTTTCTGCTATCATTATAGCTCATTGCCTTATTTTTGCAATAGTTTTTATAAAATATTTATACTTTTTATGAGATCCTCATATCTCATCCATTTATATCCGCCTCCTTGTGTTTTCCCTCGGCTTTGTGTATAATAAAGTCTGTGAAAAGTTCCATGAATTGCTTTACATATTTATGGGATGTGGTATATAATATGATAGTAGCAGATTCTGTGTTCCGCTACTTCTTACGTAGTCCTTAATATAACCGTCAGGGAAGATGATGTACTTTCATCTTCCAGAATAGGATGTGATGATATGAAAATAGAAAAGATCAACGAAAACCAGATACGCTGCACCCTGACCAGAGAAGATCTGGACAGCCATCAGATCCATTTGAGTGAATTGGCCTACGGTACGGAAAAGGCGAAGAACCTCTTCCGCGATATGATGCGCCAGGCCCACAGCCAGTTCGGGTTTGAGGCCGACAACATCCCTCTTATGATCGAGGCCATCCCGATCAACGCGGACAGTATCATCCTGATCATCACCAAGGTGGAAGATCCGGAAGAGCTGGATACACGTTTTTCCAAATTCTCCCCCTCTGCACCGGACGAGGATGAGGGCGAGGTGCAGATTGATGGCGCTGACAGCATCATCGATATCTTCCGGAAACTTTACGAAGCCAAAGTCAAGAGCGAAGCGGCCAAGAAAAAAACAGACGATGCGTCTACCGGGAACGCCGCAGAGGTTTCCCAGGCTGACACCCCTCTCGACCTGGTCTGCCTCTACCAATTCCCCGATCTGGACGCTGTGATCAAGGCCGCCCACGGCCTCAACGATTATTTCGAAGGCATGAACACTTTATATCAGGAATCCCGCAACAGTGACTATCTGCTCGTCGTACATCAATCCTCTTATACGCCTGAAGAATTTAACAAAATGTGCAATATCTTATCTGAATTCGGGCAGGCCCAGCGTTTCAGCCATGCGGGCGAGGCACATCTGCAGGAGCAGGCGGAAGTCATCATCGAAGGGACTGCTTTACAGAAACTCAATACTTTATAAGAAAAAACCGGTGTGTGACCGGTTTTTTCTCTGCCTTGCCCCTTATTTGATCAACAGGGACAGTACTTTGGGCCTCGCCCCTACTTTATACCGAAATCCCAATGCCTGCCTGATGATCTCTGGGAGATAGTATTTTTTTTCTGACAGCTTTATGAATCCCTGCCGTTCCAACCTGTCCACTTCATCCACTGTCACTGATATCTTTTCCAACTCCAGCGGCAATATCTTCTCCGGCAATGACTCATCCGTAATCTTTTGCAAAATCTCATATATCTTCGGCATTTCCTGCTCTATCTCTTTTAATTTATCTTTGGCACAGGGTTCTATGGCCTCCCTTATCTTTTTCGGCATGATATACCGGTCTTTGAACTGGAGCGGAACACTCTTGGCATCCTGGGATGCATATTTTAAGAAACGCACGATATCCCTCGCCTGGAGCTGCCCGTTAAAATCTGACAGAGCCGCTAAGATCCATCTGGCAGAATTGGCTTCTTTCGATGTATCTTTTCCCAGCTTTTTCCCCCATAACAGTTCCAATCTCTTTTCAATCCCCTCTCTGCTCAGGCGCAGGATTTCTTTCTCGGACACCAATCTGGGGATCGACTTGCCTGCAACCCAAAGTGCCAGCCGCAGAGCCTCTGTCTGGGACCAATTCAGCTCGTATCTCCCATATTGATCCCTAAACTGCCGGAAATTATTCCGTATCGCCTCTTCAGCGATATCCCTCCGCACAAAGATCAACAGACCTATGTGCCGGTGATTCATATAGTCCAGCTCCTTGATCACATTTTGACATAAAGTTTGGACTGCCACAAGGGAATTGCGCACCTGGCCCTGTTCATAATTCTGCAGGTCATCCAATCCATCGATCATAAAGATGAGTTTTTTATCACGTTCCCTTAACCACGCGTTCAATTCCCAAAAGCTCTGAAAACGGCCTGAAAACAACCCCAGTATCTGTTTCTTCCAAATATCCGCCCATTCTGACGGTGTCCTCTTTTCGCACAACGCATTGCTGACCGCACGCCTAAATTCCCCAAACCGCTCCCGAGAGACCAGGTCTTCTCCCAGGTACCTGTCTACGTCCGTGAAGCATTCCATGATATCCACAATTATATTTTTATCATTTGTAGTAGCAAATACTGGAACAACAGCTGCGTCGATATACTCACCAGTCTGTCTATCCCCTTCCAATGTCCGCACAAAATTCCCCCATGTTTTTTTACGGATCAGCTGTCTATAAAGATAAGTTTTCCCTGACCCCTTTGCGCCCAGGACAACAATATTCGGAATTTCTTTTCTGTTTCCATTGATGATCTCCATTAGTGCATCTGTCAAGAGCATTTCAGAAGCATTTCCTGCTTCTGCTGTGATCTCAGCGTTTTCGTTTAACCGCTCCAATCCTTCTCTGACATCCTGCTCTTTCAACCCTGCCCCGCCGGTCTTTTTATCCGGTTTGGTCTTAAAAAGCCCACGCGCCATCTCATGCATCTTTTTGCACATACTCGTTCCCGTCAAAACATCACAGATTTCTTCAAATCTGCCCTGATACAACAATTGCGATTCAAAATCAATATCTATCACATACTCATCTCGTAAAAAAGTCGCATCCTTATCATCCAGATATCTTTCTGGTATCTGGACCAGTTCATCGACCTTCTGTATCCGCATGTCTTCGCTCATCTCCTGCGGTATCATATTTATTACAATCTTTGAATGGGACAATCCCATCCCAGTCTTTTGGTAAACTTGTTCCTGGATCATCCTGGTCCCCACGATCGACTGTAACGAGGTAGATGACACAAAACATTTATCCACTCTGGAATCAAATAACAATGGCGCCGATATCTCACTAATACCAGCACGCAGGTCTACCAACACCAGATCCACCCCCAAGGCTGCCCCCAGCGCCGAAATCGTTTCAGAGATCAAAAAGCACTCTTCTGAAACACCCAGAATATGCTCAGGCCGTACATACGCTGTAATCAACTGGCTCTCTTCCAGATAAGCCGGCAAAAAGTAATGTACTACCCGTTCTTTTTCAGTCTCGATATGGATCAGATTTTGTTCCATCATCTCCGCAATCTTGTCGATGACCGTTTTCTCTGCACCATACACACGGATCATTGATAAAACATCCAGATAACTGACAGGAAATTGACTGCTCTTCCCAACAGCCCAAGTCAATCCAGGCGCTTCAAGATCGGAATCTATCACCAACACTTTTTTATCATTTCCATAAAGAGAGCTGATCTCCTTTAACAATGAAGTCAATATCAATGTGCGTCCCACACCACCTTTATAAGAATGGAATGCGATCACCGGACTCCCTGGCAGATCCTGTTTTTCTTCAGGGAGCTCAATCTGCTTATTAAAGTAAACGCTCTTAAATAAAGGCATCGCCTCCATCGGAGCATTCTCAAGATCATCTTTTTCGTCTATGATCGGCAGATTGACCGCAAATTCATCGATATGGACCGTATGTGTTTCTGCATCATAAAAACTGCCAAAAACCTGTGTGAAAAACTTTTTGTCGCATTCTATGTCATCAATGATCTTCTCTTTCATCACAATGATCTCATCATTGTAAACCTCCACTTTTTTCCACAGATCCGGCCAGTGCCCGCGCTCCATCTCAACCGCAACCTCTATGTCTTGC
This sequence comes from Clostridia bacterium, assembly GCA_910575625.1. Taxonomy (GTDB): domain Bacteria; phylum Bacillota; class Clostridia; order Lachnospirales; family Lachnospiraceae; genus MGBC164599. The sequence goes on along the minus strand of CAJTFD010000008.1, from coordinate 118,475 downwards.
CATGTATACATTTTTTTCATAATCTACTCCTACACTCTTTTGATCAGATCTCTGACAATCTTATCCAGCACTTTTACATTTTTACTCTCTGTCTCTGTATCATGGGTCTTCGCCCCATATCTCCAGAATTGGTTTGAGTTTTTTACATCTATCCGCTGTCCCGTGGATGTTTTCAGATTTTTTAGCATATATTTCCTATCCATATTTCTGTCTTTTAGCATTTTCTTTATATCATGCCCTATATCACCCATCCCTTTATTCTTTGCATAAGCATCCAGTTCTTCATAGTCTTTCAGCATTTCATTTTTCATGATCCAATATTTGAGCCCGCATTCCACAGCATAAAATAATATCAGCCTTTTATCTTTCTCGTATTTTTCATCATCTGATATCATTTCATATGTATGGTAATGGCGTTTAAAGCTTCTTAAAATTCTCTCTGTGTTATATTCCGTCGTTTTGATGCCATTTTTCCCCTTTATACGTTATCTTATCTCATGCCACAAACATATGCTCCCGAAATTTTTTTTAATCTTACTACACCGTTGCAAAAATATCCAGTTCCTTACAAAAATTATTTTTAAACGCACTCTGCGGATTTTGGTTGATTCTGTACCAAAAAGGTATTATAATAGTGGAGTGCCCATCAAGGGAAAATTCCAAAGAAGAAGGAGGAAATGAAATGGCACAGGTTTCTAAAGATATGAAGATCGGAGAAATGCTCAAGGTGGACCCAAATATAGCCCCCATCCTCATGCGGGCCGGCATGCACTGCATCGGCTGTCCGTCTGCCCAGGAAGAGACATTGGCGGAAGCCGCTGTCGTCCATGGCATGGATGTCAATAAACTGGAAGCGCAGATCAATGAATTTTTGGCTGCAAAATAACTTGAAGTTTTTTTAAATTTCACTTGTATTTATGGAACAGATAGTTTAGAATGTGGGTATAAACAAAAAAGGAGGATAAAAAAATGGCATACGTAATCACTGACGAATGTGTATCTTGTGGATCTTGCGAGGAAGAATGTCCGTCTGAGGCTATCTCTCAGGGCGACGACAAATATGTGATCGACGCAGACGCTTGTGTAGACTGCGGAACATGTGCTGATGCATGTCCAAACGAAGCAATCGTAGCTGGGGAATAAGCTCAAGCTCCGTATACAGGATCAAAAAAAGAGGAGGCCCGACGTTCACACGTGGTCTCCTCTTTTTGCGTTTCATTTCTTCCGCCGTCTGCCCCGGCCCCGCCACTGTTTCATCTCCTGGGCGGCCGCCACTTGCTTCAGGCTCTGCTGGTGGAAACGTATCTTCTCGTCCAATCTGCGGATGCGCAGTTCCTCCTGGTTTTTCTCCTTGACACCCTGGGCGATCAGTTTTTCCAGGATGTTCTGGAATTCCGTGATCCGCAGATCCCCGGCCGGGTCTATGTCCAGCGGTATCTGATCGAGGCTCACTTTTTCGGAGGATCCTTCCGCCTCCTGAACCTCCTGATGTTCCTGTGCCTCCTGGACTTCCCGTATCTTTGGGCTTTCTCGTATCTCGGGGACTTCTTGGACTTCCAGCCCTCCCTGGATCTCTTCGGTCTCCTGCACGATCTGTGCCTCACAGACCACTTCTGTACACGACAGCTCTATGACCTCATCGGCCTCTATCATCTCCGGGATCTCTGTTATCTCTTCAAGCTCTTCCCAATCCTGATCCGGCCCGAGATCTTCCAGCAGTCTGGTCTTGCTCCTCGGCGCGCCCGGCCCATACTTGTAGATGCGCGGGATGAGTTCCCGGATCGCGTCTAATTTCAGCCCTCTCTTCTTCAGCTCTTTTATATTCAGAAACAACTGAATATCATATCCGGTGTAGCAGCGATATCCCTTCGCATTGCGGTTGATGCGGATCTCCAGCACTTCCTCCCAATACCGGAGGACGGATGTGCTCTCACCCACTTCTTTTGCCGCCTGGGATATGGTATAAACTTTACCGTCCATACGACCCCTCCTATACCTTCGGGCTTGTCCGCCCCTCCTGTCTATTATAAACACAGGGATTTCAAAGTACAAGCAAAAGTCGTCGACAGATCCTCCCTATTTTTTCAGATTGACAAATTGTGTGTACTGAGGCATCCACACCAGCTCCACCATACCGATCGGGCCGTTCCTCTGTTTCGCGATCTGGATCTCCGCGATATTCTTTTTCTCCGTGTCCTTGTTGTAGTAATCATCCCGGTAGATGAACATCACCACATCCGCGTCCTGCTCGATGGCCCCGGATTCACGCAAGTCGGAGAGCATCGGACGGTGGTTGGGCCGCTGTTCCACCGCGCGGCTGAGCTGGGAGAGGGCCACCACCGGGACCTGCAGCTCACGGGCCACGGCTTTTAGGGCACGGGAAATGTCGGAGATCTCCTGCTGGCGGGAATCGCCGCCCCGGCCGCTGCCGCTCATCAGCTGGAGATAGTCGATGAATATGATGCCCAGGTCATGTTCCAGTTTATATTTTCGGCACTTGGAGCGCAGGGCGGCCACCGTGATACCTGGGGTATCGTCGATGATCAGGTTGGATCGTCCGATCACATCCGCCCCCTCCACCAGCTTTGTCCAATCCTCGTCCCGCAGATCCCCTGTCCGCAGGCTCTGGCTGTCCACCCGGGATTCCATGGAGAGCATACGGCTGACCAGCTGCTCCTTGGACATCTCCAGGCTGAATATAGCCACGGTGGCCCCGCCCTTGAACGCCATGTGCCTGGCGATATTCAAGGCAAAAGCCGTCTTGCCCATGGAGGGCCTGGCGGCTATCAGTATCAGATCCGAGGGCTGGAACCCCGAAGTCTTATAGTCAAGATCCACAAAACCTGTGGCAAGCCCGGTCACATTCCCCTGTGTCCGGGAGGCTTTCTCTATGTTGTCCACCACATTGAGCACGATCTGCCGGATGGGCACGTAGTCGGATACGTCTTTTCTCTGGAACAGCTCGAACATCTTCTTCTCGGATGTCTCTAAGATCGCATCCGTCCCCTCCTGCTGAAGATAACAGGAATCGGACACCTCCCCGCAGGCTTTGATCAGGCGGCGCAGCAGGGCTTTGTCACCGACGATCTGTGCATAATATCGGATATTTGCCGAGGTGGGGACTGCGTCCAGCAGGTCGCGGGCATACTCCATGTCGCTGATCTCCTCCGGCAGCCCTTTTTCCCGCAGACGCTCCTGCAGGGTGACCAGATCCACCGGCCTGCCCTCGTTGCACAGCTCCACGATGGTGTCAAAGATGATGCCATATTGGCTCTGGTAAAAATCCTCCCCACGCAGGATCTCCGCCGCCGCCAGAATGGCCTCCCGGTCCATGATCATAGACCCGATGACAGATTTCTCCGCCTCCGGGCTGTGGGGCAGTGTCCGTTTGATCAATGCCTCCTCCACTTTAAGCCTCTTTCACGACAACTTTCACCGTGGCCGTCACTTCCGGGTGGAGCCGCAGCGGCACTTCCGTCACGCCCAGGGTTTTGATCGGACTCTCCAACTGCAGTTTCTTCTTATCAAGGGTCATGCCCAACTGCTCTTTTGCCGCATCGGAAATTTCTTTTGCGGAAATAGAACCGAAGGTCTTGCCACCCTCCCCGACTTTCAGGGACAGGACGACCTCCCTGCCTTCCAAGTTCTTTGCAAAATCTTTAGCGGCATCCAGATTATTCTGGGCCAATTTCTGCTCATGGGCTTTCTTTAATTTCAGGTCGTTTAGATTCTTCGGCGTCGCCTCCACGCCCAATTTCTTGGGGAGCAGCATATTCCTGGCATACCCGTCGCTCACCTTTACCTGATCCCCTTTTTTTCCAAGGCTCTTTACATCTTCCAGTAATATAACTTTCATCTAAAGCTCTCCTTTTTCTATCATGTCTCTCAGCATGGTCTTTACAACATCCACGATCTCCTCCGGCGGCTTATCCGGGACCTGGGCCCCGGCGCTGTTCATATGGCCGCCGCCGCCCAATTTCTCCATGATCACCTGCACATTGACCTCATCGATCGCGCGGGCGCTGATGTATGTGATGTTGTGGAAATCTGTCAGCACGAAGGATGCTTTCACCCCCACGATATTCAGCAGCTCGTTGGCCGCCTGAGCCGCCACGACTGTGGGACTGTCCAGTCCTGCGCTGGGACAGATCGCGATGGCGTAGGCTCCCTCGTAGATCTGGGCGTTGCAGATCGTCTCGGCCCTCGCTTTATATGCCTCCATATTGTCCCTGAGGAGCTTCTGCACCCGCACCACATCCGCGCCGCACCGACGCAGGAAGGCTGCCGCCTCGAAAGTGCGCACACCCGCTTTTGACTTAAAATTATTCGTGTCGATGATGATCCCCGCGTACAGGCTGTCTGCCTCCATGTTCCGGATACGGATACCATCTGCAAAATACTGCAGGATCTCCGCCACCATCTCACAGGTGGAGGACGCATAGGGTTCCACGTAGGAGAGCACCGCGTTGTCGATCACCTCACTGCCCCTGCGGTGATGATCCAGCACCACGATCGTCTCCGTCCGCCGCAGAAGATCTGGGCACTCCGTATAACTGGGCTTGTTGGTGTCCACCACCACCATCACCGTGTTGTGGTCCACCAGCTCTTTCGCCGTGTCGCTGTCTATGAACATATCCTTCGCATAATCATCGCTTTCCAAAAATCCGGTCAGCAAAGGCCGGATGGATGTCGTCAGGTCACTGATCACGATATGGACTTCTTTGCCCAGAGTCTTCGCGGCGCGGTAGATGCCCACGGCCGCACCGAACGAATCCACGTCCGTGATCGTATGGCCCATGACCACCACCCGATCCTTGTTGGTGATAAATTCCTTGAGCGCCTGGGCTTTTACCCGCGCTTTGACCCGGGTGGCCTTCTCAAGCTGCTGGGATTTCCCGCCGAAATAGGAGATCGAATCCCCATCCTTGACCACTGCCTGGTCGCCGCCCCGGCCCAGGGCCATCTCGATGGCGATCCGGCACTGCTCATAATTCTGGTTATAGCCATTGCCATTGAACCCCAGACCGATGCTCAGGGTCACCGCCATCTCGTTTCCGATGTTAATGTTCTTGACCTCTTCCAGGATGCTGAACTTCATCTCCTTGAGCTGGGCCAGCGAACGGTGGGGCATCACGAGGAAAAACCGGTCTTTCTCCAGCTTTTTCACCAAGCCGTCCAGGCCGCTGAAATACTTGTTGATCTTCCGGTCCACGAGGGCGATCAGCAGGGAACGGCGCACCTCCTCCACTGTCCCCAGAGCCTCCTCGTAATTGTCCAGGTAGATCAGGCCCAGCACAGGTTTCTCATCCTCCGTGATCTTGATGGCTTCCCTCAGATTCGTCTCGTCGAACAGATAGGCCGCCGCCAGGGTCTGATACTGGGAGGGGTCGCCGATGATATCCGTCTGCTGCGCCGCCTGCTGAAAATCCACACGGTGCAGAAGGAGCCTGTAATTGCGCTCCTCATAACCCACTGGAAATTCCTCGATCTTGCTGCTGCGCAGGTCTGCCAGCAATTCGCCTGTCACCGACGGGAAAAACACACCCAGATTTTTCTTCATCTTCTCACCGAATAATTCCCGCATCGCCCGATTCATCCAGATCAGGTCGCCCTTCATATCCAGGATCCCGAAGGGGAGCACCAGACTGTCCAGCATGATGTTCTCCACATGGGCGAATACTGTGCTGAAACGGATCAGCTCCGCCAGGACCTTGCCACGCTGATAACGGTATAAAGATAACCAGAGCGCGAGATAAAAAAGCAGGAACACAGATACCGCCGCCCCTGCCCGACGGCTGATACAGAACACCACCAGATCCATGACCACGAGCACCGACGCCAGGGCCAGGGGCCAGAACATGATGGTCCTTATTTTTCCTTTTAATCTAACCTTTTCTTTCATGAGCCTCTTTTTCCACCTATCTTCCGTCTGCTCTCCCCCGCATCCCCATATCTATATTGTCTTATTATAGCACATGGAACAAGGATTGGGAAATATTTTTCTGAGAAATATTTCCGCTGATATACAGCAACACGGTCATGACAAAACTGCAGAGGGTCGATCAAGTGTGATGGAGCAAAAAACGCCGGAGGCTGCAATCCCAACAGCTTCCGGCGTCTTCATATCTGACCGCGCCTCTTACACGATGCCCTGCGCCTGCATGGCATCGATCACTTTTTCAAATCCGGCAATGTTGGCCCCCGCCACATAATTGCCTTCCATGCCATAACGTCTCGCAGCCTCTTCACATTTCGCAAAGATATCCTTCATGATCTGCTGCAGCCTCTGATCCACTTCCTCTTCCGTCCAACTCAGACGCAGGGAGTTCTGGCTCATCTCCAGGGCAGAAGTCGCCACGCCGCCTGCATTTGCAGCCTTTCCTGGAAGGAACAGCATGCCATTCTCCAGGATGAAATCAGTCGCCTCCAGGGTCGTCGGCATATTTGCGCCCTCCGCGACACAGAAGCAGTTGTTTGCTTTCAGCTGTTTCACATCGTCCAGGTTCAGTTCGTTCTGGGTCGCACAGGGAAGTGCAATGTCGCAGGGGATCGACCAGATGCCTTTGCCCTCTGTATACGCAGCCGTCGGGACTTTCTCCACATACTCTTTGATGCGGCCACGGCGCACTTCCTTGATATCCTTGACCACATCCAGATCAATGCCGTTGGGGTCGTGGATATAGCCGTTGGAATCACTCATAGCCACGACTTTGCCGCCCAACTGATGGACTTTCTCCACCGCGTAGATCGCTACGTTGCCGGAACCGGACACCAGAACGGTCTTGCCCTCGATGGTGTTTTTGTGATGTCTCAGCATCTCATCCAGGAGATAGACCAGACCGTAACCTGTCGCCTGTGTACGGATCAGAGAGCCGCCGTAGGCCAATCCTTTGCCGGTGAGCACGCCCTCATACTTGCCTGTGATGCGTTTGTACTGGCCATAGAGGAAACCGATCTCCCTCGCGCCCACGCCGATATCACCGGCCGGTACGTCGCGGTCTGAACCGATGTACTTGCTCAGCTCTGTCATGAAGCTCTGGCAAAAACGCATCACTTCGCCGTCGGATTTTCCTTTCGGATCAAAATCAGAGCCGCCTTTGCCGCCGCCGATCGGCAGTCCGGTCAGGGAATTCTTGAAGATCTGTTCAAAACCGAGGAATTTTAATACGCCCTGGTTTACTGACGGATGGAAGCGCAGGCCGCCTTTGTACGGTCCGATCGCACTGTTGAATTGTACACGGTAGCCTTTATTTACCTGCACCTGGCCTTTGTCATCCACCCAGGGCACACGGAAGGATACGATGCGCTCCGGCTCCACCAGACGCTCCAGGACTGCCATCTTGCGGTACTCAGCCTCGTTGGCATCGATCACTTTCTTCAGACTTTCCAGGACCTCTTTTACGGCCTGGTGGAATTCCGGCTCACCTGGGTTTTTCTCAACGACTCTTGCATAGACTTCTTCTGTATAAGACATGGATCTTTACCCCCTTGTTCAGGATTTTTAGTGTTTTTATGGATCTTATTATATATGAAACCTCAAAAAAAGGCAAGGATCTACTCTCTGTTTTGGCAGTGCAGCAGACTTCGATCCTTGAATATTATACGGCAAACGCTTGGGGATATTGTGCATTCTGTATGATCTTATCCTTATTATTTTAAGCTTTTTGTGGTTTTCGCTTTGCTTTACTGTGTAAAAGTATTTCCAGTATAAAAATTCTGAATAATCTGTAGGCGCTATATTGGAATTTCTTTTATATCCAGCCGTTTCGGTCGAAAACAGGTGGAGGATGAGGCAGTATGAAAACATGGATCATCCAAAAAATAGAGAGAGAAAAAGAATATGTTCCTATGATCCTATAAACTGTAAACCTGAAAACAGACAACTAAAAAATGTTCAGTTGTCTATTTTACAGAAATTATCAAATTACACATTGTTTACCCAACTTTTTGTTTTGCATGCATGACAATCCCTGCAAAACAGACAGTTGGGCAAACGATCAGCTTAAGCCGCATAAATATATGCTGCACTTTTAGTTTGTCCATAGATCGGGATACAATACGATCCTTTTATAGCACCACTTTCCACTTTCCACTTTTTCACTGTTACAAAATTTCAAAAAGGGCTTCCCGATCTCTCGGAAAGCCCAATAAAATCCAGCTTCTTACTGATTACTCGATGATCGTAGCCACACGACCAGAACCTACTGTACGTCCGCCCTCACGGATAGCGAATGTCAGACCCTGATCCATAGCGATTGGATGGATCAATTCAATCGTCATCTCTACATTATCACCAGGCATGCACATCTCAACGTTCTCAGGCAAGTTGCAAACGCCTGTTACGTCTGTTGTCCTGAAGTAGAACTGTGGTCTGTAGTTGTTGAAGAAAGGAGTATGACGGCCACCTTCATCTTTTGTCAATACGTATACCTGAGCAGTAAATTTCGTATGGCATTTGATGGTCCCTGGCTGAGCCAAAACCTGTCCTCTTTCAATCTCTGTCCTCTGGATACCACGGAGCAGAGCACCAATGTTATCACCAGCCTGAGCCTCGTCCAGAAGTTTACGGAACATCTCGATACCGGTTACAACAGTCTTCATCGTTTCTTCTTTGATACCAACGATCTCAACTTCCTCGCCTACATGCAGTGTACCAGCTTCTACCCTACCAGTAGCAACTGTACCACGGCCTGTGATGGAGAATACGTCCTCGACTGGCATGATGAACGGCTTGTCTGTATCCCTCTGCGGATCTGGAACCCACTCGTCAACAGCTTTCATCAGTTCAAGGATCTTGTCGCCCCATTCGCTGTTGGGATCTTCGAGAGCTTTCAGAGCAGAACCCTGGATGATCGGTGTGTCATCGCCTGGGAATTCATATTCGCTGAGCAGTTCGCGGATCTCCATGTCTACCAGCTCGAGCAGCTCTTCATCGTCTACCATGTCACATTTATTCATGAATACAACGATGTAAGGAACGCCTACCTGACGGGACAGAAGGATGTGCTCTTTTGTCTGAGCCATAACACCATCGGTAGCAGCAACGACAAGGATAGCACCGTCCATCTGAGCAGCACCTGTGATCATGTTCTTTACATAGTCAGCATGCCCTGGGCAGTCTACGTGTGCGTAGTGACGGTTTTCTGTCTCGTACTCTACGTGTGCTGTGGAGATTGTGATACCACGTTCTCTCTCTTCCGGAGCCTTATCGATGTTCTCGAATGCTACGATCTCACCAGTACCCAGTCTCTGGTTCAGAGTCTTTGTGATAGCAGCTGTCAGTGTTGTTTTACCATGGTCTACGTGTCCGATGGTACCAATATTACAATGCGGTTTCGTCCTCTCAAATTTAGCCTTAGCCATTTTTCAATGTCCTCCTTAATAACAATCCGCCCCTGTGGGCAAAAAATTTACTATTACTAATTATATTGCAAAATATAGGTATTTGCAAGGGATTTTTTATTCACCTTTTTTGGATAGGATCTTATCCTGTACCGATTTCGGGACCGGCTCGTATTTCTCAAAGAACATGGAGTAGTTACCACGTCCCTGTGTCCTGGACCTGAGGTCTGTGGAGTAGCCGAACATCTCGGAGAGCGGCACAAACCCACGGATCATCTTTCCGCCGCCAATATCATCCATACCCTCGATACGTCCGCGGCGTGAGTTGATATCTCCGATCACATCACCCATGTAGTCTTCAGGTGTGGTCACTTCCACACGCATGATCGGCTCCAACAGGATCGGGGATGATTTCTGCATCGCTTCTTTGAAGGCCAGTGAGCCTGCGATGTGGAAAGCCATCTCTGAGGAATCGACCTCATGGTAGGAACCATCGTATACGTTGGCGTAGATGCCCACAACCGGATAACCGCCCAGGATACCTGCCTTCATGGCTTCCTCAATACCTTCGCCTACAGCCGGGATGTATTCCTTCGGGATTGCACCGCCGACAACCGTAGATTCAAACTTGTAGAGTTCTTCACCGTTGGCATCCATCGGCTCGAATTTAACTTTACAGTGACCATACTGACCGCGACCACCGGACTGTTTTGCGTATTTGCTCTCGATGTCTGCCGGTTTTGTGATCGTCTCTTTATATGCAACCTGCGGCGCGCCTACGTTGGCTTCCACCTTGAATTCACGCAGCAGCCTGTCCACGATGATCTCCAGATGCAGCTCGCCCATACCTGCGATGATCGTCTGCCCTGTCTCTGTGTTGGTGTGCGCCCGGAATGTGGGATCTTCCTCCGCCAGTTTTGCAAGAGATTCGCCCAGTTTGCCCTGGCCCGCTTTTGTCTTCGGCTCGATCGCCAACTCGATAACTGGTTCCGGAAATTCCATGGACTCCAGGATCACGGGATGCTGCTCGTCACAGATAGTATCCCCAGTCGTGGTGATCTTAAACCCGATCGCAGCCGCGATATCACCGGAATATACTTTATCCAACTCCTCACGCTTATTCGCGTGCATCTGCAGGATACGGCCCACACGTTCCTTCTTGCCTTTCGTAGCATTTAACACGTAAGAACCGGAATTCATGGTACCAGAGTATACGCGGAAATAAGCCAGTTTACCCACAAACGGGTCTGTCATGATCTTAAATGCCAATGCGGAGAACGGCTCATCATCCGAAGAATGCCTCTCGATCGGATTTCCGTCCATGTCTTCCCCCTGGATCGCCGGGATGTCTGTGGGCGCAGGCATGTACTCCAGGACTGCATCCAGCAGTTTCTGTACGCCTTTGTTCCTGTAAGCAGTCCCGCAGCATACGGGCACGGCTGTGCACTCGCAGGTCCCCTTGCGGAGAGCTGCCTTCAATGCTTCCACGGATGGCTCCTCACCTTCCAGGTATTCCAGCATCAGATCGTCATCCAGTTCGCAGATTTTCTCCACCAACTCAGTGTGATAGAGTTCTGCATCGTCTTTCATATCATCCGGGATATCTACGATGGAGATGTCCTCGCCTTTTTCATCGTTGTAGATGTATGCCTTCATCTCAAACAGATCGATGATACCCTGGAAACTGTCCTCGCTCCCGATCGGCAGCTGGAGACAGATCGCATTCTTGCCCAGTCTTGTCCGGATCTGGTCTACCGCATTATAGAAATCCGCACCCAGGATGTCCATCTTGTTGATAAATGCCATACGGGGTACATTGTAGGTGTCAGCCTGACGCCATACATTCTCTGACTGAGGCTCCACGCCGCCTTTTGCACAAAAGACACCCACTGCCCCATCCAGTACGCGAAGCGAACGCTCAACTTCCACTGTAAAATCCACATGCCCTGGTGTATCGATGATATTGATACGGTGTTCCAGTGCGCCTGGCTTTGTCTTACAGTTCTCCTGTAAAGTCCAGTGGCAGGTCGTAGCGGCGGAAGTGATGGTGATACCTCTCTCCTGTTCCTGCTCCATCCAGTCCATGGTAGCAGTTCCTTCGTGTGTATCCCCAATCTTGTAGTTAACACCGGTATAGTATAAGATACGCTCTGTGAGCGTTGTCTTACCCGCATCGATATGGGCCATGATACCGATATTCCTGGTCCTCTCTAATGGATATTCTCTTCCAGCCAATGCTTCTTCCTCCTAGAATCTATAATGCGCAAAAGCTCTGTTAGCTTCTGCCATTTTATGCATATCTTCTTTTCTTTTTACGGATGCCCCCGTGTTGTTCATGGCATCCAAAAGCTCATTCGCCAGTCTGTCCTCCATCTTCTTCTCGCCTCTCTTGCGGGAGAACTGGGTCAGCCAGCGAAGAGCCAGTGCCTGACGTCTGTCAGCGCGCACCTCGATCGGCACCTGATATGTCGCACCGCCGATACGTCTTGCTTTTACTTCCAATACAGGCATGATATTGTTCATAGCCTCTTCAAATACATCAAGGGCAGGCTTTCCAGCCTTCTCCTCTACTTTGGCAAATGCATTGTATACAATCTTCTGGGCAACGCCTTTTTTGCCGTCCAACATGATATTGTTGATCAGCTTGGTCACCACTTTGTTGTTATACAATGGATCCGCCAACACATCTCTTTTTTGCGCTTGTCTTTTCCGTGGCACGTTACTTCCCTCCTTAATCATGGTCAGTTGGCTTGTCTTACCAAGCCGCTTTGATTAAATCATAGGTACTCACACAAGGATCGTATGTTCGCACAGGTAATGTTCTATATTTGACCCGCAGCCGGGAGGGCAATATGGAATCACCGTACAGATCACATCCATCTGTGGGATAACACCAATGATCATATCTTACTTATTTCTTCGGCCGTTTTGCACCATATTTGGAGCGAGCCTGTTTCCTGTTCGCAACACCTGCTGTATCCAGTGTACCCCTGATGATGTGATACCTGGTACCTGGCAGGTCTTTTACCCTACCGCCACGGATCAGGACAACGCTGTGCTCCTGCAGGTTATGGCCTTCACCCGGGATATAGCTGGTAACCTCGATCCCGTTTGAGAGACGCACCCTGGCGATCTTCCGAAGAGCAGAATTCGGCTTCTTCGGCGTAGCGGTCTTTACCGCTGTGCAGACACCCCTCTTCTGCGGGGAAGACAGGTCAGTGCTCTTCTTTTTCAGGGAATTGAAATTCTTCTGCAGAGCCGGCGCTGTGGATTTCTTTACGGCTGTCTTTCTTCCTTTTCTGACTAACTGGTTAAATGTTGGCATTTCCTTCACCTCCCGATATTCTCTTGAAAACTCCTGGATATCCCTTTTGCCGTCCCTGGGATATCCGGGAGCTTGTATCTTGTCTGCGGCTGCTATCCATCTTAAAAGCGCGTAATATCTTCCAATATCTGAACACGCTTCCATGTATTATAGCCTTTTGGAAATGGTCTGTCAAGGGGTAAATATTGTTTCCGCCTCATCTTCCGCCACTGCCAGCTCGCCCGGCTCTTCTCCCTCTGTCTCCAACGCCTGGATCTCCTCGGCTTCCTCGGCTTCCTCGGCTTTTTCCATCTCAGAGAGGTAGACCTGCTCCTCCACCATGGCCGCGTCCGTATCCTCTTCCAGGTCCGTACCGAAATCTTCACTGAAATCGATGTAGTCGTTGTACTCTTTCTCAGTATCCAGCCGCACGTCGCTGTAACATTTCAGGCCCGTGCCTGCCGGGATCAATTTTCCGATGAGCACGTTTTCTTTCAAACCGATCAGTGGATCGACTTTTCCTTTGATGGCCGCCTCTGTGAGCACTTTCGTCGTCTCCTGGAAGGAGGCCGCAGACAAGAAGGAATTTGTGGCCAGGGAAGCCTTCGTGATACCCAGCATCACCTGGCTGCCCGTGGCCGGTTCCAAGCCGTCCTGGATCATCTGTTCGTTGACGTCCTCGTATTCCAGCACATCCACCAGCGTGCCCGGCAGGAAATCTGTGTCACCGTTTGTCTCTATGCTGACTTTTTTCAGCATCTGACGCACGATGACCTCTATATGCTTGTCGTTGATATCCACACCCTGGAGCCGGTATACACGCTGCACTTCCTGGATCATATAATCCTGCACGGCCCGGACCCCTTTGATCTTCAGGATGTCATGGGGATTGACACTGCCTTCTGTGAGCTCATCCCCGGCCTCCAGCACATCCCCGTCCATGATCTTGATGCGGGAGCCGTAGGGGATCAGGTAGGTCTTGGAATCCCCGGTGTCCTCATTTGTGACGGTGATCTCACGTTTTTTCTTAGTATCGCTGATCATCGCCCGTCCTGCGATCTCTGTGATGATCGCAAGACCTTTCGGTTTTCTGGCTTCAAAGAGCTCCTCCACACGTGGAAGACCCTGTGTGATGTCACCACCGGCCACGCCTCCGGTATGGAACGTACGCATGGTCAGCTGTGTGCCCGGCTCGCCGATGGACTGAGCCGCGATGATGCCAACGGATTCTCCCACCTGCACCGGCTCGCCTGTGGCCATGTTGGCCCCGTAACATTTCGCACAGATACCCACATGGCATTTGCATGTCAGGATCGTACGGATCTTCACTTGTTCTAAAGCTTCGCCGTTTTCGTCCACACCCTGGCTCATGATCTTTGCGGCACGTTTCGGCGTGATCATATGGTTCGCTTTCACCAGTACGTTGCCTTCCCTGTCTTTGATCGTATTGCAGGAAAATCTCCCGGTGATGCGTTCCTGTAAGCTCTCGATCTCTTCTTTTCCGTCCGCGAAGGCTTTCACATACATGCCGGGTACGGTGTCCTGTCCCTCGCAGCAGTCCAGCTCACGCACGATCAGCTCCTGGGATACATCCACCAGACGTCTGGTCAGATAACCGGAGTCGGCTGTACGCAGCGCCGTATCCGACAGCCCTTTGCGGGCGCCGTGGGCAGACATGAAATATTCCAGAACGTCCAGCCCCTCACGGAAATTGGATTTGATCGGCAGCTCGATGGTGTGTCCTGTGGTATCCGCCATCAGCCCGCGCATGCCGGCCAGCTGCTTGATCTGCTTGTCAGAACCACGGGCACCGGAGTCGGCCATCATATAGATGTTGTTGTATTTATCCAGACCGGTCAGCAGCGCATGGGTCAGCGTATCGTCGGTCTTCTTCCAGGTCTCCACAACCTCTTTGTACCGCTCTTCCTCTGTGATGAGACCGCGCTTGTAGTTCTTCGTGATCAGGTCCACGGTATCCTGGGCTTTCTGGATCAGCTCCGGTTTCTCCGGCGGCACGGTCATATCGGAGATGGACACGGTCATGGCTGCGCGGGTGGAGTATTTGTAGCCCATGGATTTGATATCATCCAGCACCTCGGCTGTCTTTGTGGCTCCGTGGGTGTTGATGACTTTCTCCAGGATCTGTTTTAGATTCTTCTTGCCCACGTGGAAATCCACTTCCAAGGCCAGCTCATTTTCCGGGATACTCCTGTCCACGAACCCTAAGTCCTGGGGCAAGATCTCGTTGAATAAAAAACGTCCCAGCGTGGAGTCCACCTGTCCGCAGACTTCCGTTCCGTCCGGCCTCTTTTTCGTACAGCGCACGGTGATCTTCGTCTGCAGTGTGATGGCCCCGTTCTCATAGGCCAAGATCGCCTCGTTCACGTTCCGGAATATCTTGCCCTCACCTAGACTTCCCGGCCTCTCCTGGGTCAGATAATAGATCCCAAGCACCATATCCTGGGAGGGAACGGCCACCGGACCACCGTCTGAAGGTTTCAGCAGGTTGTTGGGTGATAAGAGCAGGAAACGGCACTCTGCCTGCGCCTCCACGGACAGCGGGAGGTGGACAGCCATCTGATCCCCGTCAAAATCGGCATTGAACGCGGTACATACAAGCGGATGCAGTTTGATCGCTTTACCTTCCACTAAGATCGGCTCGAACGCCTGGATCCCCAGCCTGTGCAGGGTAGGCGCACGGTTTAACATGACCGGATGCTCTTTGATCACCTCTTCTAAGATATCCCAGACTTCCGGCTGGAGTTTCTCCACCATCTTCTTGGCATTCTTGATGTTGTGGGAAGTCCCGTTTGCCACCAGTTCCTTCATCACGAAAGGTTTGAACAGCTCGATCGCCATCTCTTTGGGAAGGCCGCACTGGTAGATCTTGAGCTCCGGGCCTACCACGATAACGGAACGGCCGGAATAATCCACACGTTTTCCAAGCAGGTTCTGGCGGAAACGGCCTGATTTTCCCTTTAACATGTCGGAGAGGGATTTCAGCGCACGGTTTCCCGGTCCTGTCACCGGACGGCCCCTGCGGCCGTTGTCGATCAGCGCATCCACAGCCTCCTGGAGCATACGCTTCTCATTGCGCACGATGATGTCCGGTGCGCCCAGCTCCAGCAGACGTTTCAGGCGGTTGTTCCGGTTGATGATCCTCCGGTACAGGTCATTTAAGTCTGAGGTGGCAAAACGGCCGCCGTCCAGCTGGACCATGGGGCGCAGATCCGGCGGGATCACCGGGATCACCGACATGATCATCCACTCCGGACGGTTCCCGGATTCACGGAACGCTTCCACCACTTCAAGACGCTTCACGATCCTGGCTCGTTTCTGCCCTGTTGATTCCTTCAGACCTTTCTTAAGCTCCTCGGCTTCTTTTTCCAGATCGATGTTCTCCAGGAGTTCCTGGACAGCCTCCGCGCCCATCCCCACGCGGAAATCGTATCCATAAGTCTCCCTGGCATCCTGATATTCTTTCTCCGTGAGCACCTGCTTGTACTGCAGGCCGGAGTCCACCGGATCCAGCACGATATAATTTGCAAAATACAAGACTTTCTCCAGGGTCCGGGGACTTAAGTCCAGCACCAGACCCATCCGGGAAGGGATGCCTTTGAAATACCAGATATGCGATACGGGAGCCGCCAGCTCGATGTGTCCCATCCGTTCCCTGCGGACCGTGGACTTGGTGACCTCCACGCCGCAGCGGTCGCAGACCACGCCTTTATAACGGATCTTCTTATATTTCCCACAATGGCACTCCCAGTCTTTGCTGGGTCCGAATATCTTTTCGCAGAACAGCCCGTCTTTTTCCGGTTTCAAGGTCCTATAATTGATCGTCTCCGGCTTCAGGACTTCGCCCCTCGACCACTCCCGGATCTTCTCGGGAGACGCAAGTCCGATCTTGATCGCATCAAAGGTCATTGGCTGATAAGCCACCTCTTGTTTGTTCGTAGTCTCCGTCATCAAATATACCCCTTTCCTACTCTTCCAACAGAGTCATGTGCATATCTTCTTCGATCCCCGCTGTAAACGCGTCCTCCGCGCTGTCAAAATCTTCCGGCTCCTCCTCATTCTCCTCTGCTTCTTCCACGTCGACCAGTTCTCCGCCTGCAAACTCCTGCTGTGTATAGCCCATTTGATCGTAGGATTCCTCCATGTCCCTCCTGCGGTCGCCCTCGATGATCGAATGCAGGTCCGTCTCTCCGTAATCGATGGCTTCCATGATCTCCACTTCCGTGTTGTCCTCCCGCAAGACTTTCATATCCAGGCCCAGGGACTGGAGTTCTTTTAATAATACCTTGAACGATTCCGGCACGCCCGCCTCCGGGATGTTATCCCCTTTGATGATCGCCTCATAGGTCTTCACACGGCCCACCACATCATCTGATTTGACCGTGAGGATCTCCTGGAGCGTGTAGGACGCGCCGTAGGCTTCCAGGGCCCACACTTCCATCTCCCCGAAACGCTGGCCGCCGAACTGTGCTTTTCCGCCCAGGGGCTGCTGTGTGACCAGGGAATAGGGGCCGGTGGAACGGGCGTGGATCTTGTCGTCCACCAAATGATGCAGCTTGAGGTAATGCATGTGCCCGATCGTGACCGGACTGTCAAAATATTCCCCGGTGCGCCCGTCTCTCAAACGCACTTTCCCATCCCTGGACAGGGGAACCCCTTTCCAGAGTTTCCGGTGGTCTTTATTTTTATCCAGGTAGTCCATCACGTCCTCGGCGAGGATGTCTTTATATTTCTCACGGAACTGCTCAAAGTCTTCCGTATTTACATAGTCGTTGGCGATCTCCAGCGTGTCCATGATGTCGTCTTCATTTGCACCGTCAAATACAGGGGTGGCAATGTTGAAGCCCAGCGCCTTTGCCGCCAGGGAGAGATGGATCTCCAGCACCTGGCCGATGTTCATACGCGACGGCACGCCCAACGGGTTCAGCACGATATCGAGAGGCCTTCCGTTCGGCAAAAACGGCATATCCTCCACCGGCAGCACACGGGAGACCACACCCTTGTTGCCGTGACGGCCGGCCATCTTATCGCCCACAGAGATCTTCCTCTTCTGGGCAATGTAGATCCGCACGGACTGGTTGACCCCGGGGGAGAGCTCGTCACCGTTCTCCCTTGTAAATACTTTGGCATCCACCACGATGCCGTACTCACCGTGGGGCACTTTCAGGGACGTGTCGCGCACTTCACGGGCTTTCTCGCCGAAGATCGCACGCAGCAGCCGTTCCTCAGCGGTCAGCTCCGTCTCCCCTTTCGGCGTCACTTTACCCACCAGGATGTCCCCTGCACGGACTTCCGCCCCGATGCGGATGATCCCACGCTCATCCAGGTCTTTTAAGGCATCATCGCCCACGCCGGGCACGTCCCGGGTGATCTCTTCCGGGCCCAGCTTGGTATCCCGGGATTCTGCCTCGTACTCCTCGATATGCACAGATGTATACACATCGTCCTGCACCAAACGCTCGCTGAGGAGCACCGCATCCTCGTAGTTGTAGCCCTCCCAGGTCATGAATCCGATCAGCGGGTTCTTACCCAGGGCCAGTTCCCCGTTGGACGTGGACGGGCCGTCCGCGATGACCTGCCCCGCCTCCACGCGCTCTCCCTGGAACACGATGGGCCGCTGGTTGTAGCAGTTGCTCTGGTTGCTGCGCATAAATTTCGTGAGACGGTATTCGTCCCGGGTGCCGTCGTCATTTTTTATCACGATCTGCTTGGAGGTGGAACGCTCCACCACACCTGCCTGGCGGGCCAGGATGCACACGCCGGAATCCACAGCCACTTTCGTCTCCATACCGGTCCCCACCACGGGGGCCTCCGAGATCAGCAGAGGCACAGCCTGCCGCTGCATGTTGGAACCCATCAGCGCCCGGTTGGCATCGTCATTCTGCAGGAACGGGATCAGGGCCGTCGCCACGGAGAACACCATCTTCGGCGAAACGTCCATGTAGTCGAACATCTGCTTCTCATATTCCTGCGTCTCGTCTTTGTAGCGGCCGGATACATTTTTACGCACAAAATATCCGTCCTCGTCCAGCGGCTCGTTGGCCTGCGCCACGTGGTAATTATCCTCCTCATCCGCGGTCATGTAGATCACTTCATCTGTGACCCGGGGATTTTTCGGGTCGGATTTGTCAATAATACGATACGGGGCTTCCACAAATCCATACTCGTTGATCTGGGCATAAGAGGCCAACGAGTTGATCAGGCCGATGTTCGGGCCTTCAGGAGTCTCTATGGGGCACATCCTGCCGTAATGGGAATAGTGCACGTCCCGCACCTCGAACCCTGCACGGTCCCTGGACAGACCGCCCGGACCCAGCGCGGAGAGACGGCGTTTGTGGGTCAGCTCGCCTAAGGGATTGTTCTGATCCATGAACTGGGACAGCTGGGAGGAGCCGAAGAACTCCTTCACCGACGCAGTCACCGGCTTGATGTTGATCAGGGACTGGGGCGAGATCCCCTCGATGTCCTGGGTCGTCATACGCTCCCTGACCACCCTCTCCAGACGGGAGAGCCCGATCCGGTACTGGTTCTGCAAAAGTTCTCCCACAGCGCGGATCCGGCGGTTCCCCAGATGATCGATGTCGTCATCATTGCCCAATCCGTACTCCAGATGCATATTATAATTGATGGAGGCCAGGATATCTTCCTTGGTGATGTGTTTCGGGATCAGGTCATGGATATCCCGCCGGATCGCGGCCTTGATGTCCTCCAGATCCTCATATTCCTCCAGGATCTTCTCCAGGCAGGGATAATACACCTGTTCCTTGATGCCCAGCTCCAACGGATCTGCGTCCACGAAACTGGCCAGGTCCACCATCATATTTGACAGGACTTTGACCTTGCGCTCCTCCGCATAGATCCACACATAGGGGATCGCAGCGTTCTGGATCTTATCCGCAAGCTCCCGGTCAACCCGCGTACCCTCCTCGGCCAGGATCTCCCCTGTGGAAACGTCTACCACATCCTCTGCCAGCTCCTGTCCAGAGATACGGTTTTTCAGGGAAAGCTTCTTATTAAATTTATACCGGCCCACTTTCGCCAGGTCGTATCTGCGCGGGTCGAAGAACATGGACATGATCAAGCTCTCTGCGCTCTCCACCGCCAGCGGCTCCCCGGGCCTGATCTTCTTATATAACTCCAGAAGGCCCTCCTGGTAACTCTCCGCCGTATCCTTACCGAAGCTGGCCAGGATCTTCGGCTCTTCGCCGAAGAGCTGTACGATCTCCTCGTTCGTCCCGATGCCGAGAGCCCGGATCAGGACCGTGATCGGCACCTTCCTGGTCCGGTCCACACGCACATAGAACACGTCATTGGAATCTGTCTCGTATTCCAGCCAGGCCCCTCTGTTGGGGATGACCGTCGCGGAATACAGGGTCTTTCCGATCTTGTCATGGGCAATGGAATAGTAGATCCCGGGCGAACGCACCAACTGACTCACGATCACACGCTCCGCCCCATTGATCACAAATGTCCCGGTGGCTGTCATCAAAGGCAGGTCGCCCATGAAGATCTCATGCTCATTGATCTCGTCATTCTCCCTGTTGATCAGACGTACACGCACCTTAAGCGGGGCTGCATAGGTTACGTCCCGTTCTTTACATTCATCGATGGAATATTTTACATCGTCTTCACATAAAGTAAAATCAATAAACTCCAGGCTCAACTTACCGCCGTAATCTGCTATGGGAGATATATCGTTGAATACCTCCTTCAGGCCTTCCCTGAGAAACCATTGGTAAGAATTCTTCTGTACTTCGATCAAGTCCGGCATCTCCAGAACTTCTTTCTGCCGCTGGTAACTCATCCGCATGCTCTTCCCAGTAGTTACAGAACGTATCCTGTTTTTTTCCATTGACGTTTCACCCCTGTTTTCTTATAATATGACTACATTTTGCGTATGCCTGCCCTATTGTAAAAGTAGGCATATCTTTCCATAATAGTGTAATTTTAAATATATCATATGTAGGGACTTTATGTCAATCACTTTTTTACTGTTGTTTCGTAAAAGATCCATTCTAAAAATGGACGCCCCCGCAATAAGCTGCAAGATCGTCCATCAACGACTTTCCTGATATCCTATTTCCAAGATCTAATCTTTCAAAAACAGATCCGGGAGCAATGTCCCCAGCACGGTCGCCGCGACAGCAGGGATCACACCGCCGCCAAACACCGCATGGAGGGCCGGTATCATCTCAAAAGCGACCGCAGAGACGATCCCCAGCGTCACCCCGATCCGGGCCGCCTTTATACTGAGCCGGGAACAGGAAGTCTCCGCGTCATCTCCCCGGAAGATCACACCCATCACGAACATAGGGATCAGCACGCCGCCGCACACGGTATATCCATAAGTACCCAGGGCGTAGATAAACGGCGCATACAGACCAGATATGATCGCTATGACACCGGCTGCCAGTGTAGCCAGTTTCGCGTAGCGGATGCTGGTCTTGCTGTCCAGCCTGGAATCCGGATCCAGGATATCCGATACGACGTTTGCCGCAGCACAGTTCAGATGGGTATCCGCACAAGACATACAGGCGGCCAGAACGCTCTCAGCCAATATGATGCCGCAGATAGGCGGCATCTTATTTAAGATCACCCAGACCAGCGCCTGGTCCCCCGCGTTGGTGAACATGAGGGAAGCGATCCCGATCGTGATCATGATAAAGACCAATATGATGTTCATGAAGAACGTGACACCGTAAGAACGTTTCGCCGTCTTCACATCTTTTGCCGCAAATGCCCGGTTCCAGAAGATGGGATTGGAGATGGCGCCCACCAGACCGGTGAGGAATCCTGTCAGGATGACGGTGGGTCCTTCCACGAACAGATCCCATTTTGTGGGATCGATCTGCATGATCTGGTCCTTGAGAAACCCGGGATCAAAATGGAACAGCCCCAGTCCAAAGAAGATCACGACAGCGGAAAAGATCATCTGGATGGTCCCGTGGAGGGCATCGGCATAGATCACGGCTGTCAGGCCGCCGCTCACTGTATAGAAGATAAAAACAGTCCCGCAGACGATCACCGCGATCCGGTAGTCGATCCCAAATACCTGTTCCAGCACATAGGAAACGCCCATGATCTGCGCGCCGGGCCAGACCACATTCGGCATGAGGGCCGCCAGGCCCCCGATCCGCCGGATGTAACGGTCCCCGCCAAAGAGATGGCCGGATACAAAATGGGGCATGGACAGATATTTGAACCGGGCCAGATACGGAGCCAGGATATACCCCATGACGATCCCGCCCACCAGGCCCTCCCCAAGCCAGAGCCAGTAAGCGCTGATCCCCTCCAACGCACCGCGCCCCGCCTGCCCGATGAAATTGCCCGCTCCGCTGAAGCTTGCCCAGGCGGTGAGGAAGAGAAGGAAGGTCCCTGTCTTTTTTCCGCCGATGAAATAATCTTCGGCATCCTTGGCCGTACCTTTTGTTTTTAGGCCGATCAGCGTACAGACCACCAGATCCGCTACGATCAGCGCCCCTGCGAAAAAAATATGTACAGTACCCATCCGCGATCACACTTCTTCCTGCAGCTTCTTCGAGTAACGGACCGTGATAAACGCCACCAGGATCCCTAAGATCCCGCAGCCGATCACCCAGTACCAGATCAGGTCATAGCCGTGGTCCCCATATCTATCCAGCCAGATCCCGGCCAGTTTTGCAAAATAGACATCCGGCAGATAACAGATCAGGGAGATCACACCGGTGGCGACACCTGTCAGGGAGAGCGGGATGCCCACCTCGCCCAGGGTCGCGAAATAGATCCCCCGCATACCTGTATAGACGACCGCAAATACAAAAGTTATGGCAGCGCAGAGGAGCATGGCATTTTTTGTAAATATGACAGCGACCGTCAATACAGTTGCCACCGCGAGATAATATCCCAATGTCTTTACCTTGGATCCGATCTTATCTGCGATGAAGCCGATCGCCAGTGTGGCAAGCCCGGCGATGATGTAATTACGGATGACGGCAAATGTACTCGCCTGTGTCTGGGAAATCCCAAGGACATTCACGGTATAAGGCCCCAGATATCCATTCGCCGCCGATGTAAAGGAGAAGCAGAAGAAGATCAGCAGGGACAAAAGCCACGTGCCGGGCATTTTCAGCACTTTGAGTACAGAAGCGGCAGACAGCTTCTCCTGTGAAGGCGCAGCGCTCCCGGATGCCGCAAGCTCCGCTTCTTCGGCCCCGATAATGTTGTTAGGGATCACGAAGAATACAGCCACAGCCAGTATCATGAACAACGCGCCGTTAAAAAACAGCATATTCCTCCACTGCGCGCCCAGAGTCTGCAGGTCTGTGGTATTGCCGGGCATGATCGCGCGGTCTAACAATGCTACGCCGAGAAAACCGAGGAGCATACCCACGATCGCACGCACAAACTCAGAGCTTGAGAACATGGATCCCTGTTCCGAAGCCGTCCCCATCTTACGGGTCGTTTTCAGAAAAGCATTCCAGATAAAGAAACTGGTGCCGATGCCGTACAGGGCATGGATGATGATGATGGACATCCGCCCCGGGACCAGACCAAACCAGAAGGAACAGGCCCCCATCATGACAGCGCCGATGATCAGCAGCCATTTTTCACCAAACCGGTCCACCATGACGCCGCCGATCGGATACCCGATCGTACAGATCAGACCGAACCAGAAACTAAAATCACCGATAAACTCATTTACATTGGACGCAGATGCGACCTGTTTATATTCAGAAAACAGCAGGACCATCTGATCATAATAACTATAACGCAGGAAAGGCACATACACCATGACCCCTGCCAGTATAGATACCATGATCAGCACCACCCATCGTTTTTTGCCTGTGATGACCATAGAAAACCTCCTCTTTTATCCCAAAAACCTATGATTTTTCGCTAACACGTTCACTTTTTGGGCAAAAGCCAGCTAATGTGTCCGCTGGCCTGCAATCTGGATCAAATGATCTTTTTCCCTCCTTATCTTTAAAGCCTTTACTCTTCCCGAACATAGACTTTTTCAAGATTTTTCAAAAGCAGTCGGTTGCACTCCTGCTCACCGCGTTTCCTGCTCTCCAGGTCACGGTCCATATATGTCTCGAGCATCCCCTTGACGATCAGGGTATTTGAGATACTGAAATAGACCGCATCGTCATACGATAACAGGTTGTGGTCCACCGCCCGTTTCAGCATCAAAAGATCCCTCTCCTGGATGTTCTCCGTAAATAACAGGATATAAAAATATGCCGGATGCCGCTCCGACCCCGTGATCGGAAACAGCTCAAAATATTCTTCCAGTGCATCCGAAAACCGCTTATTATAAGATCCCCATAAGAGCCGGTAATACAGGTCCGGCCGTTCAAACGCATAGCGGTTAAATAATTCCCATCCCTTGATATAAAATTCCATCCGGTCGCTCTCGGAATCCATCAACTGACCATATTCGGTCATGTAGTCGATGAAAAATTTCATCGCGCCAAGGACGATCAGATATTCAAAACTTTCAAAATGACGGTACAGGGCCGCCGGGGAACAGCCCGTTTCCTTTGCCAGTCCCCGCACGGTGATCGCTGAAGCATCCTGTACCTTTAATTTATTATACATCGACATGATCAAGCGTCGTTTTGTCTCATTTCCTTTTTCATAGGCAGCCATATACTACATACTCATTCAATGCTTGCAGGCACGGTCATTTGATATGTAGACACATTAACTTTTCAAAGAAATACTACCTTATTTAAAACTGCCCGTCAAGACAAAGGATCACTCCACAATCTTTGCGCCAGATCTTTCCAATATGGATCTCACCCGGCCGAACGCCTCCTCATCTAATATCGGCTGTGCCTCTTCATATCTTTCCAGGAGCCGTTCCATTTCCCTGTCTATGCTGGCTTTAAAATAAGAAGGATCCGAGGCGTTGCGGGCGCCCACACGAGGTGCGTACAGATCGCTGAAATTTTCCAGCGTGTAATCTGCTGTCACGAAGCTGCCGTCATGTCCGATCTCTTTTATCTCTTCCAGGTTCAATGTCTCTTCATTGACTTCAATGGGGGTAAAAGATGCTCTTACCTGACGGATGATCTCGAAATCAATGATCATTTTTTCAAATGACGTGGCGTTTACACTGTCCATCACGCCTCCGGCCTCTAAGATCAGGTTGATCCCATGGCGGTAGGCGCTGGAGAAGGTCAGCATGGATTCATAGCCTGCCTGGCAGTTGATGACCGGCGCGTCTGTCTGGCATCCGCCGCCTCTGGAGGGCAGGCCGTAGGATCTGGCCAGATCATTTCCGAATCCCTGCATGAGGGTCCCTTCCGGCGCGGCACAGGCAAATGCGATCCCGCCGCGCATGTCTGCGGCTGTGGACTGTACGCCGAAGACAACAGGCGTCCCGGGGCGGATCATCTGGGCCAAAACGATACCTGCCAAACTCTCGGCTGCACCGCTGGCGAGGGTCCCGGCCATGGAGAGAGAGCCTGTGGCGCCCAGCATCGCGGCCGGGCAGAGGATCGCGGGCTGCCCATATTCGGCCAGCAGCATCAGACAGTCCAGCATACGCTCATCCAGTGCCAGCGGGGAGACTGTGTTGATCAGCGCGATCATCCGCGGTTTTTCGATCATGGCTTCCTTGCCGCCGAAAAACTCACAGCCCGCTTCCAAGATCAGCTCCATCTCTTCTTTCATACCGGTGGGGAGCAGGATCGCTTTATCGGAATAACGCAGGGTGGCATAGAACATATTGAGTGCCGCGCTGTCCTCCGGTACATCCGAGGGCTGGATCATGATGCCGCCGTTTAAGGTATAGCTCTCCTCCGCGTGGACCAGCTTTAGGCATTTGATATAATCGTCCATCGTCCCGGTGCGGCGGTTCCCGTCCCAGTCGTCAATGAACGCACATCCGTAGGTGGGCGCCGGATTGATGTGGTCCCCGCCGATCACGGTATCGTATTTGGGATCCCTGGCGTAGATGGTAAAAGACTCCGGTGCCTTTTTTACCCAGTGCATCACCTGCTCTTCTGTAAAATACGCGATGTTGCCTTCGACC
Organism: Clostridia bacterium; assembly: GCA_910575625.1. Taxonomy (GTDB): domain Bacteria; phylum Bacillota; class Clostridia; order Lachnospirales; family Lachnospiraceae; genus MGBC164599. Next base: position 92,790 of record CAJTFD010000008.1, on the reverse strand, counting down.
TTTATACCGTTTTCCTTTAAGATACCGGTCGCTTTCTCGTTATGGATCCGTACGCCCACTTCCTGCATGATCTCCATAGCAGCCTGATGGATCATCTGTTCTCTTGTCATATCTAACCTCCTGATCGTTCAATGTTTATCTGTTCCTCACACCCAGTTTCAATACATCGCGCAGATAGCGCACGCTCTCTTCACATGCCTCAAGTTCCCTGGCCCTGGCCTCCTCGATCGGTTCATCCAGGCTCTTGAATGCGATCTCATTTTCAAAGATGATCTTATCCATGGGAGATTTTTCACGGATCTGCGCTACCATTTTCGGGCAGTCCATGGATCCCTGTCCGTGTGCCGCGCCGATATCATGTACGCCAAGGGGATCCACAACGATGATGTCATCGCTGAAATGGCAGCAGTATGCCTGCGGCAGCATGCGTTCCATGGCGTAATATGGGTTTTCGATCACCTGCAGAGGATTCATAGTATCCACGCATGTACCGATCAGCGGATGGCCCAACTTCTCCACGATCCATAGGATCTCATCCGCGAAAGTATCGGTGTGATTTTCAATGGCGATCTGCATCCCGAACTCCTCGATCATGGGGATCGCTCCCTTGAACTCGTCGTATCTGTCAGCCATCTGGCGCATGACATCCGGATGCATGCAGGAGCCGTAGAGCTCCCGGGGCCGGATGATATCCAGGCTGAATTTTACCAGTTCGGCATCCAGGTCATGCCCGATCTGCAGCGCTTCCTTGACCGTGCAGTTTACACGCGAATCGCTGCCCGCCTGGAATGAAGAGTTAAATTCCAGGAAAAGACCGTGGTCTTTCGCCGCCTGCGCGACTTTTTTCAGATTGTCTGCAAAGAAATGATCTCTCTCCGCCGTTGTCAAAAGGTCTACTTTTGTGATCTGAAGGCCGTCCAGCTCCCATTTTTCCGCTCTGTCCATCAGTTCATACAAAGACATGGTCTGCTCAAAAAAATGATCTTTGCCAAATCCCCAGCTCTCCCCCAGCCCGAAGAAATGGAGCGTATAAGTATGCATACCCAGCCGCAGCGGTCTGTTTTTGTCTCTCATCCTTTCATCCTCCTTGATCTATGATCCTTTGAAAAATGTAAACATGTTTATTTTTATCTGTATTGTAAACGTGTTTACAAAAAGTGTCAAGGATTTTTTATGATCTTGTGCAGGTTGATGGATCTGAAGGGAGAGATCTATTTATATTTTCCTTTTCTGGGAAGGAACCCCGCCAATCTCATTCAATTTATACATACATAAAGAGAGCCCGGCTCTCATCCCCGTCCGTGCTCTCCTGAAAAAACCTTTTATACAGACCATGTCCTGTCTGTCTTTATCCATCCACCCTATCCGCTGCGGCCGTTCTCATTTTCGGCTCATCGATGATCCAGTCGCGGCAGTTCTATGATCCGCTCACAGACCCGCTCGGCCAATGCCATATTGTGGGTGACCACGATCATCCCCAGATGGCCTTTTTCAGCCGCCTCCAGTACTTTCTGCCAGATCTGCGCCTGGGTCACCACATCGAGCATGGTGCTGATCTCATCGCAGATCAGGAATTTTAGTCTGGGTCCCAGCGCCCTGGCGATGCAGAACCTCTGCAGCTCGCCGCCTGAAAGTTCCGACGGCCATCGCTTCATCCACTCCTGCTCGATCCCCATATCCCGCAGGACCTGTCCGTCCACCGGTCCGCCTTCATTGACGATCCGCGCCATCTTCCACCGGGGATTGACGGCTCTTTCCGGATGCTGGCCGATCATCTGCACAGGGCAGAACCCTTTTTTCGGCAGCGGCTCCCCATCCCAGAGCACCTCCCCTTCCACAGGCTCAGCATATCCGGCCAGGATCTTCGCCAGTGTGCTCTTGCCATATCCGGAAGGGCCGACCAACGCCACCCTCTCCCCGGCCCGGACGCTCAGATCCACATCCCGGAGGATCCATGGGCTGTTCTTCTGATATCGGAAGCTGACGTGTTTTGCTTCAAGTCTTGGTTCAAGTTGCATGGATACAGCGCACCTCCCCATCCCGTATTTTCTCCATCGCGATCTCTTTTGCACAGTCGCTGCTGCGCAGAGAGCATCGCCCGGCAAACAGACATCCTTTGGGCAGACTGCCCGCATAAGGCTGGGATCCCCCGATCGGTTTAAAACCATTCTGTGGCAGGGCATCGATAAAAGCTTTACTGTACGGATGGCGCAGCGCCTCTTTTCCCGCGAGGAAATCCGCCACCGGCGCGTTCTCCACCGTTGTGCCTGCATAGAAGACCGCGATCGTGTCCGCCACATCAAAAGCCAGGTCTATGTCATGGGTGATCAGCAGCACAGCACATCCCTCGTCCGCCAGCTCACGGAAATTCTGCAGTGTCTCCATGGCCATCTCCACATCCAGCCCCGGTGTGGGTTCATCGGCCACGATCAGCCGGGCCCTCTCCATGACTGCCGTGGATATCAGGACGCGCCGCGCCATACCGCCGGATAACTGGAAGGGATACATGGCCTCCACTTCCCGGCCCAGATGGTAACGGCCGAAAGCCGCCTCCTGTCTGCGCTTCGTACCCCGGCTCCCGATCACCTGTCTGTCTACGCGCATCAATGGATCCAGATAGTCCACAGACTGAGGGATAAAGGCGATCTCCTTTCCCCGCAGGGCAGCCTGCCGCTTTCCGTCAAGCCTTTCCCCCCGGTAGAAGATCTCTCCCTCCATGCGGGCATTTCCCGGCAAGATCCCCATGACCGCATGGGCCAGGATGCTCTTTCCCGAACCGCTGGAACCCACCACAGCCAAGATCTCACCCGGATGGACACACAGGCTCAACTTATGGAGGACCTCCAGATTTCTTTTTTGCAGCCCTCTGCCGTACATACTAAAAGACACGCTGAGGTCACACACCTCCAAAAGAGGCTCTTTTTCCTGTTTTTCTTTCATCATGAGCTCCTATCCTCCCTATTCATTCCCGCTGCCCGGATTCAACAGTCTTTTTAAATTCTCTCCGACCACGTCAAAGAGCATGATCGCCGCCAGCAGCATGATCCCCGGAAACAGGGCCAGCCACCATTTTCCCGTGGCGATGTGCTTCATCGACTCCGAGAGGATCACGCCGATAGCCGGCTCCTCCGCCGACAGGCCAAAGCCCAGGAATGTGACCGACGCCTCGTGCATGATCGCATGGGGAAACAATAAGATCACTCCGATCAGATACACAGGCAGCACATGGGGGAGGATATGTTCCTTTGCGACTTGGAGCTTTGTCTTCCCCAGCCTGTAAGCCGCCTGCACATACTGTTCCGAACGGATCTGCAGGACCTCCGCCCGGACGATCCGGGTAAGCTCCGGCCAATGAGTCAGCGCCACAGCGACCATCACGCCTTTCAGCCCCCGCCCCAGCATAAAAGAGATCAGGATCAACAGGACCAGATGGGGCATACCCATGCACAGGTCGATGCACCAGTTTACAAAACTATCCAGCCTCCCGCCGATCACAGCCGCCGCCACCCCAGCCGCCAGCGCGATCAGGGAACTGACGGCTGAAGCCAGCACACCGATCACGATACTGGTGGAGAGTCCTTTCACACAGCGCAGCAGCATATCCCGTCCCATGAAGTCAGTCCCAAAGAGATGCCCTGCGCAGGGCGGTAAAAATTTTACGCTGTAATCCACAGCATACGCCTCCGAATCCATCAAAAGCCCCCAGATAAAGACGCCGCCTAGATAGATAAAGGCCAGGATGATGTAGAGTATGATCTTCGTCCGTGTATTCCATTGTATCATTCTTATATCCGATTTATCCAATTTCCCGGCCCTCCTTTATCCTTGGATCCAACATACCATATAAAAGATTGGCGATCAGGTTCCCCGCAAATACAAATATCGCACTGAACACCGCGATCCCCAACAGCAGCGGTACATCGCCGGACAGGCCCGCCGTGGTCAGCGCGCTCCCGATCCCCGGGTAGGAAAAGACGGATTCCGCCAGAGCGATGCCGCCAAACAACTCACTGAACGCCGCAAACTGGACTGTGACCGCCGGAAGGGCGATGTTCCTGAGTCCATGCCGCAATACGAGCTGCCTGGTACTCTCCCCCCTTGCCTTCGCAAAGAGGATAAAATCACTGTTCATGATCTCGATCAGTTTCTGACGGGTATAGAGTGTGATCTTACTGATACCGAGTACGCTCAGAGTCAGAGCCGGCAGGATCAGGTGGTAGATCCGGTCTGTCAGCGTCACATCCTTTGCCAGTTTTCCCATGGGCGCCGCCAGGCCGATCGGGAACCATCCCAGACGCACCGCGAAGAGACTTAAGACCAGCAGCCCCACCCAGAATGTGGGCGCGGACTGTAAGGCCAGGCAGAACGTCTTGATCAGTCTATCCCAGACGGATCCTTTTTTCACAGCGGCCAGGATACCGGCCAGGAACCCTAAGATCCCGGAGACGGCCCAGGCGATCAGCATCAGGACCACTGAGTAGGAGAAACGCTCCCCGATCACTTTTTTAACGGGCTTTTTGAATGAAATGGATGTGCCCCAGTCGCCTTTTATGAAATTCCCCGCCCAGGCTGTAAATCTCTGCGCGGGCGGGTCGTTCAGCCCCCAGTGTCCGGCGATCTTATCTTTGGCTTCCTGGGACAGCGTGGAATCTGTCCCAATGTAAGCCGTCAGCGGATCGATGGGCGATGCGGCCACCAACACAAAGGACAGGATGCTGACCGCGACCAGTAAGGTGAGCATCCGAAACACGGCGCCCGCGATGTATTTTAAACGGATCATTTATAACTCCAATCTTTCATATTACAGATGATCGGGATGCCGTGTCCGTGGGGATGGGGGATCTGGGTGTCCACGGAGATATCCAGTCTGTCGCTGACAAAGTAGCAGTGCTCGATGTTCACAAGGTAGAGATACGGATATTCTTCCGCATAGACGGCCTGGGCTTCCTTCCACTTCGCGACCGCCTCCTCATGTCTTGGCGTCTGGATGGCCTCGCTGATCAGGGAATCCACTTTTGCATTTTCATAAGCCGGTTTGTTGTCAAAAGCTCCTTTTAAGATCCCTTCCGATGCAAAGAGCTGTTTGATGACGATCGGATCATACTGTCCGAAGCCCCATACCACGCCGCCTGTATTGGAGGTCTGGTAGATCTCATCCCAACTGGTCTGTTTCACAACGATGGAGATACCCAGGCCCTTCGCATCCTCCGCCACGGCTGTTGCCAGATTGTACCGGTCCTGTTCATCCGACGGTGTGTAGACTTCAAACGCACATTTCACCCCGTCCTTTTCCCGGATGCCGTCGCCGTCCTCATCCACCCATCCGGCGTCCTCCAGGAGCCTTTGGGCTGCTTCGACCTGGCCGTCTTCTGATCCCGGCGCATTGCCCCATTCCAGATTTTTCGTAAATCCGTATGCAGGCTTGCCCACGCCGTTGAACGCATTCTCGATGATCTGTTCCCGGTTGATGCCCATAGACAGGGCTTTGCGGACGTTCACATCTGCGGTCACATCGTTGCCTATTTCCACGTCGTTGCCCTCCGCGTCTTTCATTGTCTGCCTGGGCCGGCAGGGGAGGCTGATGTTGCGCACGTCCATGGTCTCCAGTCTTTCGATGTGCATACCCTCGATCTTTTCCGATACATAATTGGGCTGCACCATGACGATATCCAGCTGCCCTGACTGGGCGTTGGAGAAAGCCGCCTCGTTGTCCATATCCACGAAAGTCACACGCTTGATCTTTGGCGCACCGTCAAAATAATCCTCGTTCGCCTCCATGATCAGCTGCTGTTCTGCATCATATTGAACGATCTTCCATGGACCCGTGCCCACCGGTTTCTCATCGAAAGCCGTGCTGTCATAACCGTCACTGGGCACGATCCCAAGGCGTGCGGTGATATCCAAAAACGGTGAATAGGGCTCTTTTAAAGTAAACACTACGGTCGATCCATCCGGCGCCTCCACAGAGTCCAGTTTCGTCAGATCCACGTTCTCGTTGTCCCCCTGGTTCTCCATGACCGTCTTATATGTAAACACCACATCCTCCGCTGAAAAATCCGATCCGTCCTGGAATCTGATCCCGTCCTTGAGGTGGAACGTGTAGGTCAGGGCATCGTCCGATACCTCCCATCTCTCGGCCAGATCGTCTGTATAGCTGGAGTCCGGCGCCACGCAGAGCAGGGCATTATTGGTAAGATCATAGCCATAGGCATATGCACCTTTGACCGGATCGAGGGAACCATCCCAGAACCCATGGCCTACATAACAGACGATACCGTCTTTCTCATCGTCATCCACTGCGGCTGTCGTATCTGTATCATTTCCCTCAGACGCTCCGATTTCTTCCGGCGCCGCAGATGTCTCTCCTGATCCTTTCTGCCCGCACCCGGCCAGCATGGCGACTGCCAAAACGGTGATCGATAAAAAGGCTGCTGTCTTCTTTTTCATCTCTAGTCCTCCTAATCTGTTTTTTGTACTGACATGAGTATGATCAAAAAAACGCTCCCCCGCAAGCCCCCTGGGGGGATATACGGCCATTCCCATTTTTCGTATTTATCCATTCCTTTTTTTCATGTGCCGGACCAAACACACACGTTCGCATGGGTTGAGATATCCACAAGTCCCCCCCAGATCTGCTTTTTTACAGATAAAGACTGCCGGCTGCTCCTCTTTCAGCATGGCCGGGAAAAACTTTTTAATAAATAAAAGGCTGCCCTGCAGATAGACGGAGTGATCTACTTGCATGACAGCCTTTTCTATGAGGTAATAGCGCTATTTTTGTACTTCCGGAGACTTAAGCTCCATCCCCAAAAATACAGTTTGAGTGAGTTCGTTTTCTTAATAACAACCATCGTTGTTGGTATGATGATAATACAAAATCTTTCGTCCCACAAGCCCCCATGGGGGATATTTTTTGACTTTTTTAAAAAATCTTCTGCTGGCATCCCCCCCTGGGGACTTGTTAAATATCAAACGAGATGGTATCCTAACAGATATAAGATCAGATCATTATGGAGGATATACATATGGACATCCAAGAACAATTATGGCAAAAATGTGTGGGATTCCACGGACACGAATGCGGCGGACTCCTGATCGGTTTCCGCGCCGCCCTGTACGCTATGGAATTGCTGGATCTGGGCTATTCAGCAGATGAGGAAGTGACCTGCATCGCAGAAAACGATGCCTGCGGCGTGGACGCCATACAGGTCATTTTGGGATGCAGTGTGGGGAAGGGCAATCTCCTTTTTAAGCTGCGGGGAAAACAGGCTTTTAATTTCTATGACCGTAAAACAGGAAAGTCGATCCGCCTGCTCTTAAGAGAGACCGGCCCCATGGAAAAGGAAGAAAAATGCCGCTACCTCAAAGAACAGCCCGCCGAAAAATTATTCGAGATCAAAACACCCGCACAGGAATTTCCAGAAAAAGCGCGTATCTTCCGCTCCGTCAGATGTGACTGCTGCAAAGAAGTGACTTCCGAAAATATGATCCGCCTGCAGGATGGAAAACAGGTATGTCTGGACTGTTTTTCCCCATACAGCAGATTTCTGTGACAGATCAAGACAGCCATCGGCCGTATCAGGACCAGTGGCTGTTTTTATCTCGATCTTGCGCAACGTCCTTTTGTCTACTGGATCACGGTATCCTCGTTCACCCAGTAATAGTCCGCCGGTGTGCTGGTGATGCCGGATACATTGCTCTTCATGACAAAGTTCATGACCGGATAACAGAAATAGATACAGACAGTCTCATCTAAAAGGATCTGCTCTGCCTCTTTTACAAGTTCTGTCCGCTCGTTTGGATCTGCCGTTACATGCAGCGTATCCATCACAGAATCAAACTCCTTGTTCTTCCATCCATAAGCATTATTGGATCCATCGCTCTTAAAATACGTGTTCATATGGTTTTCCGGATCCGCGCAGTTGAGCACGTTGATGGACATGCACAGCATATCATACTCGCCTGCAGAAAGCCTGTCCACAACCGTCTGTGTATCCTGTACAGAAGGTGTGATCTTGATCCCAATCTCCTGGCAGGCCGCCTGTGTGGCCTCCACCATGACCTGCTGCTCTGGCCGGCCAGTATAATACAGAAATTCCAGATCCAGCGTCTCCCCATCCGGCGTCTCCCGGAAGCCATCCCCGTCTTTATCCTCATACCCCGCATCGTCCAGGAGTTTTTCCGCGTTCTCCTTGTCAAATGTGTTCGGATCTGTCAGTTCATCATAGCCGTAATCCGATGCGGAGGTCAGCAATGTCTTACCGGCCACATACTGACCGTTTAACTGATGTTCACATATGGCTTCCCGATCGATCACCTGGAGGATCGCCCTGCGCAATATCTCATCTTTCAAAAGCCTGTTCTGATTCATGAATCCGTGGGTAGTGCGTCCGCTGGCCGTCCGTGAGATATTGTAGTCGGCGTTATCCTCAAACAGCCCGATATCCGTCATGGAGATATTATAGACTGCGTCAAAGTCCCCATTCTGGAGGCCCATGGTCAGTGTGGTCTGATCCTCCGTGTAGATAAAGTCGATCTCATCCAACTTTACATCCCCAGCCCAATAGTCCTCGTTTTTCTCCACCACACATTCCTTCGTGGCACTGTCAAATGACTTTACAACGAAAGGTCCCGTCCCCACCGGCCCTTTATTTGCCAGGTCGCTCATATCCGCAGAGGTGTCGATCATTGTAAAGAGCGGGTCAGCCAGTTTATTCGGAAGGATCGGCTCCGCCTCCTCACAGGTGATCGTCAGTGTCTGTCCGTCCGCCTCGATGGACACAGGTGTGAAATAATCCGCCGACCGCTTGGCATTTTCGCAGATATACTCGATCGCAGCCTTCGCAGCCGCGGCGTCACAGACATGACCGTTTGAAAAAGCCACACCGTCTCTGAGGGTAAATGTCCAGGTCTTGTTGTCATCTGTGGCTGCATAATCATCCTTTACCAGCCACCCCGAGATAGACAGGTCCTCATTCATCTTCGTCAGCGTCTGACCAAACCCGAACCGCACCGCGTACCATCCGTCATAAGCTTCCATCGGATCCAATGTACCACAGGTCTGACCTGTCCCGATGACAAGCCTCCTGCCGCCGGAATTTTCGGTATCATCTCCTTTGGCGGCCTCTGCGGACGGACTGCCGGTGCCGCCCCCCGCATCAGAGCCGGTGTCGGATGATCCGCCTCCGCATCCGGACAGCGCACTCCCCATCAAAAATATGCCGAGGATGATCGCCAGACTTGTTTTCATCCTTCTCATTGTTCTCCTCATTTTCCTCTTCCTCCTCATCGTGATCGACATATGCTACTGAAGATGACACGCCACAAAATGCTGCGGCCCGATCTCTCTGAGCGGCGGTTTTTTCGTACCGCACTCCGCCTTACAATGACTGCAGCGGTTCTGGAACGGGCATCCCGGCGGCACATCCAGAGGGCTGGGCGGCTCGCTGTCGATACTCTCGATCTCTTTTGAAAAATCCATGTGCAGGTCGAAGACCGCACCGAGCAGGGCCTGGGTGTAGGGATGTTTTGCATTTTCATATACTTCCCGGCCATTGATGACTTCCACGATATTCCCCATGTACATCACCGCAACCTGATGGGCAAACTGCTGCACCAGAGCCATGTCATGGCAAATGAACCCGATGGCGATATCCTTCTCTTTCTGCAGCTTCACCAGCAGCTCTATGATCGTCTGCTGTACAGACATATCCAGCGCCGAGGTGGCCTCGTCACAAACGATCACCTCGGGCTCCAGGGTCAGCGCCCGCGCGATCCCGACCCTCTGCCTCTGTCCGCCGCTCATGTTGTGCTGGTAGCGGTCCGCAAACTCCTTTGGGAGCTCCACCATCTCCAGATATTTTTGGGCAACAGCCCCCATCTCCCGCTTTTTGATCAGTCCGAAATTCAACAGGGGCTCGCAGATGATCTCCCTGACCCGCATCCTGGGATGAAAAGCCGAGGCCGGATCCTGGAACACCATCTGGATGTTCCGGCGGTTCTTCCGCAGTTCCTCACCCTTCATTGCGATCAGGTCTTTTCCATGGAAGAGCACCTCCCCTTCTGTGGGCTTTTCCAGACAGACGACTGTTTTCATAAAGGTGCTCTTTCCGCAGCCGCTCTCGCCCACCACACCCAGGGTCTGCCCTTTATAGAGATTTAAACTCACGTCATCACAGGCCGTCAGTGTCCTGCCCCCGGACGCCGGGAACCGTTTTGTGATGTGTTTCGCTTCTATGACTAGCTTATCCATCTCATACATAATAATTTCCTCCCAGGACCGGGACTGCGTCCAAGAGCTTTTTCGTGTAGGGATCGTCCGGGGCGTTTAGGATCTTCTTTCGGTCACCCTGATCTACGATCTCACCGTTTTTCATGACCACGATCTTATCCGACATGTAGGCGGCCAGCGCCAGGTTGTGGGTGATGAGGATGATCGCCGTGCCCGCCTCTTTGCGCAGGTCCATCATCAGCCGCACGATCTGGGCCTGGGTGGTCACATCCAGCGCGCTAGTCGGCTCATCCGCCAGCAAGAGCATCGGTTGAAAAGCCATGGCAAAAGCGATCCCCACCCTCTGACACATGCCGCCGGAAAGCTGGAACGGATAGCTTTTCATGATGTTGTCCCCATCGGGAAGGCGCACTTGCTCCAGCATGGTGACACCCCGCTGCCAGGCTTCTTTTTTGCCGCATTTCTTATCATGGGCCCTGATATACTCACAGAACTGGGAACCGATCGTCCGGATCGGATCCATCATCGCGCCGGAATCCTGGAAGATCATGGAGATCTCCCTGCCGCGCAGCCTGCCCCAAGCATTTTCATCATAAGAAAGGAGGTCCTCTCCTTTATAGTGGATGCTGCCCTCCAGGACTTTTCCGCCCTCCGGCAGCGTCCCGTGAACGGCACGGATGACGGTGGTCTTCCCGCTGCCGCTCTCACCCACCAGACTGCAGATCTCGCCCGGCTGCACATCCAGCGAAAAATGTCTGAGCACAGATTTCGTTTTCTTTCCGTATGCCACTGTGATATCTTGTATCTTTAACATCGTTGTCTCCTCACTAGAGCGTGTTTGAAAACCTAAAATACCACCTAATTTCCAGACAATTAGAATACCTGCCTTTCAGAAAGCGTTTTAAGGGGTCCGGGGGAAATCCGCAATCCCCCGGCGCTTTTGGTACTTTTCTCGCAGAAAAGTACACTTAAAAAATCTAAGTGGCCATGAACTGTATCAAAATAATTTTAAAATTCAAGTTATTTACAGAACATTAGAAGGTTTTAAGACACGCTCTAAGACTCATCCCGCACATCCAGCACGTCCCTGAGACTGTCTCCCAACAGGTTGAAGACAACGACGACGACAAAGATCGCCATGCCCGGATAGATCATCAGCCAGGGTGCCGTCTGCATATAGGTCCGTCCCTCATTTAACATCAATCCCCACTCCGCCGTGGGCGACTGCGCCCCGAACCCAAGGAACGAGAGCGCCGCGATCTCCAGCATCATCGTGCCGATGTCCGTGGCCGCTGTGATGATCAGCGTGGGGATGGTCATGGAGAACATATATCTTTTCAGGATATGCCAGTTCGTGGCTCCGCCCACCCGGGCCGCCGCCACATAGTCCTCGTGCTTGATCTTCAGTACAAGGCTGCGCGCCAGCCTGGCGTATTTGCTCCAGCTCACAACGGTGATCGCGATCACAGCGTTGCCCATGCTGGCCCCTAAGATACCCGCGACCGCGATCGCCAGCACCATACCCGGGAACGCGATCATCATGTCACAGAGACGCATGATCACCATGTCCACAACGCCGCCGAAATAGCCCGCAAAGATCCCCATGACCGTCCCCACCGACAAGATGCAGCAGACCAGGAACAGTGCCGAAGTCAGGGAGACCCGCGCCCCGTAGATGACCCGTGAGAACTGATCCCGGCCCAGTTTGTCCGTGCCGAACCAGTGTTCAGAACTGGGCGGCTTGGTGGCCTCCGAGAGGATCGACTCATACGGGTCGTGAGTGACGATCAGCGGCGCAAAGACCGCCGCCAGGATGATCAGGAGCGCAAAAAAAGCAAAAACAGTAAATTGTCTATGCTGTCTGATAAATGTCGCTACTTTTTTCATACTCCCCTACCCCCTCTTTATCCGCGGATCTAAAAATCCATATGAAATGTCGACGAACAGATTGATGACCATGTAGATCAGCGCGATCCAGAGCACATACCCCTGGATCACCGGATAATCCATGGCTTTGACTGCCTGCACCGCCAGGCTGCCCAGCCCCGGGTAGGAGAAAATCACCTCGACCACGGCCGTGCCGCCGAGGAGCGACCCAAGGGAGAGCCCCAGGAGTGTGACCAGTGGGAGCAGTGCATTTGGAAATACGTGTCTCCACAGAATCGTCTTCTTATCCATGCCCCTGGCTCTTGCGCCCACCACGTAGTCCTTATGCAATTCCTCCAGAACGGCGGCCCGCACCTGACGTGTATATTTTGCGGACATGGAAAACGCCAGCGTCACAGCCGGCAGGATCATCTTCTTAAAACCGGTACCCGTGGAGATGACCGGCAAAAGGCCCATTTTTAATGCGACCACATAAAGCAGCACCAGCCCCACCCAAAAGCTGGGGAGGGACACCCCCGCAAACGTACATCCACGCACGATATAGTCGATCAGCCCATTCTGTCTCACCGCCGCCAGCATCCCAAAGGGTATGGCGACCACCAGCATTAGGATCAGCGAGAGCAATGCCAGCCATAGCGTCGGCCACACTCTGGACGACAGGATGGACAGCACAGACTCCCCGGCTGATATGGAATACGATACCCCGAAATCCCCATGGAGCACGCCGCCCAGCCAACTGATATACTGTACCAGAAATGGCCTGTCCAGCCCCATCTCCTCCCGTGTCGCCTCGATCACTTCATCGCTCGGCATACTGCCCGAAGCCAGGAACATGCTGCGGACCGGATCGCCCGGCGCAAGATATGTCAAGAGAAATGTAAAAAAACTGATGCCGAGCAGCACTGCAGCAACCGCAGCGATCGGAGTAACCCTGCTTTTTCTATAATAAAAACTTTTCATCAAAGTCTCTCCCAAAATCCAAAAAATATATTAAAAACAAGGATTATGATAGCACGGACGCAGTGCTGTTACAACCTCCCCAGGGGGATATTTTTCCATTCTATTTTTTCATGCATGTATTCCATTTTCGACTGCCATGGAAGCTTTATGTAAAGATATCTTCAGAGTGTCGACAACGTCGCCATTCTGGTAAAATCCATGGCTTACGCCATACAGACACTTTATCTACAGTCTGGGATATTCTTTCTTTAATCTTAAAATTTATTTGGAATTTTTATGTTTTCACGACACAGGTATCGTATGATCAGTATATTGTCCGATGAAATGAAAAAGAGATGGATCCGTAAGAAAGTTCTTCAATGTCAACAGAAACTATAAACCCGCTTTACATTATATGGCAGACATAGCAGACAAGCTGGTAAAGACCAAGATCATAAAAGTCGATCATTATGGAGTGGCTTTTTTCCGGAAAGACTGCGAAGTGTGCGCCATATTTCAGGGTATAGTGCGCAGATGATCCCAGATTGCTTTCTGCCTGGCTCCATATTCCAGATTTAGGATGCCAGAGTCCATGCCTTTATCCCACATGCTCCCCAACACTCCCGTTCCCAGTCGTGCAGGCGGTGGCAGGGTTCCTCCAAATGTTAACGATCGCTTTCTTTAAGGTACAGTCCATATATTTTGGGGATCTCAAAAATATACTGTCCCATCAGACTTTACATTATCTGTGCTATAGACTTTAGCCCTTTCTATTACATTTGCGATCATACTCCCAACCACTGCGCCCAGTGTATTGTGGAAAATATCATCAAACTCAAACAGTCCGCATTTCGTGACGAGCTGTGTAATCTCAATGGACGCCGAAAACAGCAACGCCATCAAGGCCACAGCCAAGAGACGCTTCTTCGTTAAGATGGAAAGACAGACCCCCGCCGGGACAAAGAGCACAACATTCAAAAAAACCTCCATCAAGAGCCAGCTTGTGCCTGCCATGGCCGCTTTGTATGACCAGAACAACTCCAGTTCATATTTGTAATCTTCCCCCGGTATACGGTCAATAATGGTAATGGCAAGAACAAAATACAGATAGCTGACAAAGAGCGGCAGCACAACTGCCGCAATGACCGTCAGCCACCCTTTCCTGCACAGACGGCACGCCGCCACTGCGGTCATGACAGCCAAGATGAGACAGATGATGACAGTCCTCTCCGTAATCCCTGCAATCACAGTTTTAAAATAAATGTCCATAGCCGCTCACTTTCTTTTTCCCTACTCTACCATACATTTTTTCATATATCAAGAACAAGATCTCTCTTCTTTACGGTAAACGCACTTTATCATGATGTTGATCAGGGGGGATATCGCTGTTGGATCTTTACCTTCCCCATCATCTACCCTTCCCCGATACGTTTTATTTATCCAAAATTCTTTTTAAATGCCAAATATTTCTTTGTTTTTCTAACTGTCCATAGTTTTATTTACTTTTTTTCAAAGTATGTTATAATAAGTATAATGGATATAGTCACATATAATGACCATGAAAGGAAATACCACTATGCCCACGTTACAAAAACTGCTGCAAAAAGCTGACTCCTATAAAAAAAAAATATCCTCTGCCCGACCACTCGCAAAGGAAGAACTGAAATCTCTGGATGATTATTTCCGCATTGGTTTTACCTACAGCAGTAACGCTTTAGAAGGAAATACACTTACCATATCTGAAACAAAGATACTCCTGGAAAACGGCATCACCGTCGGCGGGCGTCCTCTGAAGGATTGCTATGAGGCCGTTGGACATGGAGCCGCTTATGACTTTATGCTGGAACTGGCACGACAACAGGACATGAAGATCACAGCGGACACTATCAAAAAGCTGCATCGGCTATTTTACCAAAAAGTTGACGCAGACCAAGCTGGGCAATACCGTTCCATCCAGGTTTACATTTCTGGAACAGAGTATGTCCCCCCGGCTCCAGATGAAATCCCCCGGCTGATGGCGCACCTGACTGATCAGATCCTTTCATCCCGGAGTACACTGCACCCCATCGAGCTTGCCGCTATGGCTCATAAACGCCTGGTCGACATCCACCCTTTTATCGATGGGAACGGCAGGACTGCAAGGTTCCTGATGAACCTCATCCTTGTAAATACCGGATATGGCGTGGTATCCATCCCTCCGGTATGGAGAAATGATTATATAAATGCCTTATCCGCATCCCGACGGCTGAATGACATGGATCCTTTCTCCAAGCTGATCGCTGAATGTGTGATTGAAACGGAACGGGATTATTGTCGGCTGCTCAGATTATAACTGGTTGGCATTTACACACTGAACACATGGAAATAACAAGCAATAGAGTGTATTCGAAAATCTCTATATTGTAGTAAAAATACACCAATGATACAATATCATCATAAGAAAACATGCGATAAAAGAAAATCAATGGAATAGAATAAAAGACCGCCCCCAGAAAAAACAGGGCGACAATCTGCAAAAATCAACTTTAAGATGTTGAACACAATCCTATATTTCCTGAACATTGGGGTACCCTGGCACAATCTGCCTGAACGCTCCGGCGGTAATTGTTATGATATCTGCATGACGCAGGCATTACTGAATCCTTTTGACCTGACCGGTAGGTTTAATTCTTGCAGATAAAGGGATATGATAGCGATAATTTACATATAAAGAACGCCATCTGATAGAAATGCTCTTCCGCAAACCCAAAGGCAATCATATGTTTGCCACAAGATATGAGAAGAAAGCAGCCCATTTTCAAACCACTACTTTTATTGCCTTCATCCTTGTTTGATTACTTTGACGGTTTTCAAGCACACTCTAAAAACTTTGCTTCCGACTTCAAAGCGGTCTACAATGCCCCGAATGAGGCAGCACCCCCTTCTTCCAGTTCCCAGACGGCATCCGTCAGATTATGTACACTACGAACATCATAGAAGGGCTGGACCGTCAATACCATAAAATGCCAAAGACAAACAGCGTGCTCTCCAGTAATATATCCCTGGAGAAAATACTATACCTGACAAGCCGGAATGTAACAAAGAGATGGACACAGAGATATCGCAACTAAAATCAATATCCTATACGGAGAGCATCTTACAAAATACTTATAAAAAACCGGGATGGCAATAACCGAAAACACCTGCCATCTTAACCGTGTGCTTTCGGAAACTCAAAGTTCTCATTTTTCAAGGCTTCTACCATTTCCAAAATCACTTCATTACCTCTATTTTTCTCTATCATTTTGTAACATTTTCCTCCACATAGCATCTTTCTTTTTGAAAAAATATTCTATTTTTTCAAAAAACTCTTGACATACACGCTAAAATGTGCGGCCGCAGGCTCTCACGTAACAATCCCAAATATTCCTTTGATCCTTACGAAGAGGAATGCCAGAAACTCCTAAACCTCAACCTAGACCCACTTGCGCAGTTCATCCCGGCCTTTTACTCCAATGGGGGCGTCCCGCAACACATCAGGCCCAGATCCTGCGTTCCCTGATCCTTTTTGTATTGCTTTTTAATGAGACAAAAGCTCATACAAGCCTCACTCTATGGGTGAGGAAAGCGCTTCCAGGATCCATTTCTCTTACCGTCCTCATCGGCTGCGCGTCCACAGAAGAACTGCCGTCCCTCGGTTCCTATTATGATCTTATGGACCGCTCCTGGCTGGCGCCACGGGATAGTTATCCCAGATCCTCTCTGCTCCCCGCCGGCAAAAATGGCAAGAAACCAAAAAAGGAAATCGGGCCTGATGGCAAACTGATAGAACCGGAAGATCCTTCCTCAATTACTACCAGGGATATCGCCAACAGTATCATGGACGGAAAACCTGCCTCCGATGATCCGGAAGCCGCACTCCAAAAGATCTTTTCCATCCTTGCCGTGTTCCCTTCCCTGCGCCTTGGGCTGGTCAATCCCCAAGACCGCACCGTCTCCGGCGATGGCACTGCCGTGGTTTCTCATTCCTCCCCTTACGGGCGACATCTTCCAGCCTGCGGACATTCCTGCCCTTATAGAGGCGGCTGTGGGCGGCATTATCCCGACCCGGATGCCGGCTGGGGATGGGACAGCGACAAAAAAGCATGGTATTTCGGACATACTTTGTACATGCTCTATACCAGAAATAATACCCTGAAGATCGATCTGCCATTGCTCATGAAGTTTACGGATGCCATACGCCATAACAGCAAAAATTTCCTCTACGCAATTGACGATTTCGGACGGGATGCCCTCGGACTTTCTCCAAAAAATATCTGCCTCGATCCTGCCCATGACAACATCCCTACTTATGAATTGCTGGAACGCTGGGATATGAATGCGCTGATCGACATCAACGGCAGGGCAAAAGCCTCCGAAAATACCCCTGCGGATGTCACTTTCAACAAGGAAGGACATCCTGTCTGCAGGTCTGGGCACGAAATGTGCCCCTGGGGAAATTAAAGTGTACCCTTTGTCAAGTACAAAAAGTTTGTGTATTGGTCAATATTGCCATATTTATATGGATAGTGCTGCTTGCAGCTCTTAGTTACCCATTTGAATATCCGTCTGTCGGTGTCAAGGCCACCGCAGGTGAGACAGAGCCGATGCCTTGACACCGACAGACGGATATGTTGTTTAACTGCTGTCTGATGGCCGCCCTGAAGCTGGCTCCTCTATTAATTTCAAAGGATATTCACCTGTCATGATATAAGTGTAATACTCATTTGGTGACAGCCTGGCAAGCTGCCACTGGTAACGGTCATTGTTATAGTAATCTATCCAGTCATCAATGACTGCTTTTGCATCAGGGAAATCCCTGCTCCCGGACAGATCCACCTCATCTTTCATGTGCCCGAAAAAACTCTCCTGCGGCGCATTGTCCCAGCAGTTGCCCTTCCTGGACATAGATTGCCGCAGCTGTGCGTCCCTGACGATCTGTATGAACTGGCAGCTTGTGTAATGGCATCCCTGGTCGCTGTGGATGAGGGTCTCTGCGCTGAGTGATATCCCATGCTCCCGTACCAGGGAACGCACAGTCTCCAGGACAAAATCTATTTCAAGTGACTCACTGACCCTGTAGGCAAGGACCTGCTTCGTGAAGGCGTCCAGGATGGTGGACAGATAGCAGAATGTGCCATGGTATGGGACGTAGGTGATATCTGTCAGTAGAACTTTCCTTACGCCGTGCGCCTCAAATCCCCTGTTCAGCAGGTTCCCGGCTACCGTATTCGTCTCAAGCGCTTTCGCCATCCTGCGGTAAGGGTTGGCTTTCCTGATCGGGCAGAACAGCCCGTATTTGTCCATAAGGCGCCGTATCTTCTTCACGTTCATCTGTACGGGCGGGTCACTGTGGAGGAGGCGCATATAAATACTCCTCGCCCCTTTCTGATAGCCGCGGAAACGATAGGCTTCCAGGACCAGCGCAAAATCCGCCCTGTCCTTTTCCTCACGCGCCTGTCTGGCCCCTTCCGCTTTCAGCCAGCTGTAGTACCCTGACCTGGACACCCCGGCAATCTCACAGAGAAGCGATACGCTCAGCTCATTTTCATGCTGGGAAAGGACTTCCTGTATGACCTCAAATCTAACGCTCGCCTTTCCCATGGCTACCTCCCCTGCTTTGGAGGATTGCCCGCATTCATAATTTTTTTACAAACTCCATCTCCTGTCGCAGGTAAAGCAGCTCATGCTGCATCAGCTCCACTGCCTGATCCTTTGGGACTGCGGAATAATCTGTGGAATGAGGCCTGCGCTTCCTGCAGAGCGCATTGCCTTCATGCAGCCCCTCCGGGGATGCTGCCTCTTTCCGGATATGGTCCCGTATTGCCTGTACGCGTCGCTTCCCGAGCGCATCAACATCGTACCCAAGATCCGTAAGGATCCTTGACGGGGACTGGTCTGCCTGGTACCGTTTCCAGAACTCTTTTTTGAATTCCAGCGTAAAACGGATTGTACTTTCAGAAATTCTGTATGTGTAAGGGTTTGCTTGGAAAGCGTCTACCTGTTGTTTGGTAAACTTGCTGCGGTTACGTGTCACGGTGGTTGTCCCTCCCATTTAACTAAACACAAAGTCACTGTCTAATATTTAGGATTCCCATAAATCTACTGTCTATTACTTGGGATTTCCTATGATTTACACAAACTTTGTGTCCAGTTTTATGGGTACATTTTAGGCGTCCCATTTTTTTACCTCTTTCTTATTTTTTATGGTAAAAAAGGATACCATATTTTGTTATAGAAATCAACTGGTCGTTACACTAGTGTACTTGCAAGTTGACTTCTTTACTAAAATATGGTATAAATTTATTACAAAAATCATACAAAAGAGGTAGTAGATAATGGGTCGTAATATCCAGCATGCCGTATCACTCACTGAGGGGGAGAGGGCGAAACTTGAAATGATGAGTAAGGATAACCAGCTCTCTGCACGTATATCAAAGAGGGTACACATCCTTTTAGCATTAGACGATAAAGATGACCTGCGGATGAGTTATGAAAAGATCGCATCCGTACTCAATACTTCGAAGACCACTATCTGTGCTGTCGCCAAGGATTATTCTCTCCATGGACTGGACTATACAGTCTCTTATCATTATACCCCTGCGTCCCTACGCAAGCCCAAAGTGAATGGGGAACTGGAAGCTAATGTCATACAGCTGGCCTGTGGCAGTGCACCAGGGGGCCGTGTGCGTTGGACACTGGAGCTGCTCACGGAGGAAGCCAACAAGAGGGGGGTGGCCCAGCCGGTGAGCAGGGAGACTGTCAGGCTCCTGTTAAAAAATAATGAACTGAGACCACACCAGAGTGCGTATTGGTGTATACCACCAAAAGAAAATGCAGAGTTTGTAGCCTGCATGGAAGATATCCTGCATATATACGCATTGCCCTATGACCCAGGGACACCTGTCATCTGTATGGATGAAAAACCATACCAGTTGCTCGGCGAGGTAAGGGACCCTCTCACAGCCAGGCCTGGAGATATCGAAAAACTGGACTCGGAATATAAACGCTGTGGTACCTGCAGTATCTTTGTCTTTACAGAAGCCCTGGCCGGGTCCCGGCATGTCAGTGTACGGGAACAGCGCACAAAGAAGGACTGGGCGGAAGAGATAGAGTTCCTCCTGACAGAACTGTATCCAGGTACGGGGAAGGTCATCCTGGTGATGGACAACCTGAACACCCATACAAAGTCTTCTCTATACCAGACATTCCCAGCCGCTAAGGCTGCAGCACTCGCTAACCGGCTGGAGATACATTATACCCCCAAACATGGGAGCTGGCTGGATATGGCAGAGATTGAGATCGGCATTATGAGCCGTCAGGCACTTGCAAGACCACAACCAGATATAGAAAGCTTTAAAGGACAAATACATATCTGGAAAGTTAAACGAAATGCAGAATGTAAAAAGATAGATTGGCAGTTTAAAACATCAGATGCAAGAATCAAATTAGCCAAACTGTATCCAGTGATAGTTTAAAAACTGACTGGATACAGTACTAGAACACACAGAAATTCCTCCACTACGTCCAAGCGCGGGGAAGGCTCGCCGATCATCATGTCGCCGCCTATGAGCACAAAATCTGGTGCGCCTCTCTCTACCGCCTGTAAAAGCTGCCTGTTTTCCTCGCCGAAACATGAGTTGTGTAGGTCGCTCAGGAAGGCTAGGCGGATGGGGCGTGGGCCGGTCTTCTTTGAAGGTATCTGGTAGGTTTTGGTCTGAAATCTTCTCATGGGTTATAGTCTATCATGTTCGAGGCGATAATTCAAGCACGTCATCCAGCTTAATCACTGCCTAATCATCGCTTCCCTATGATCAATTTTGGGATTTCAGAAATATACTGTACTATCAGGTGTTGGATTATCTGCAACATAAGCTATACCTTTTTTCTAGCACATTTGCAATCATACTTCTGACCGATGCGCCCTGTAGATTGTGGAAAATATCATCAAACTCAAACAGACTGCATTCCATGTTAATAGTCCAAATACGCATTTGCTTTTTGAAACTCTCCTGATTGAGAATCGATTTTGCCAGTACCTGACGGCTCATGACGCCAATCTCAACCATATCCAGTCACAGCCATCTTCCGTGTTTTGGTGTGTGATGCCATTCAGACCATTCCTCTAGTCTGCGTGCTTCCTCCGAATCAAATGTTTTATATAGCGGAGCTATCGTATGGATATTAAGATTGTCTGTGCCAAGGATTATCTTTTCCGCCCTTGGATACAGGATATCCGAAGTGTATTTTAATACATTTTTGAAATCCATTGCAGTCCGTGTCTCTGTGACCACAGTCTCGCATCTGCCCACAAGTGGCTCTGAAATCATGGATATATCCACTCCCCTATTCCGTACATACACTAAGTCCACCTTTTCAGCCTCCCTCAGCCCACACGGGACGCTGTCGATTATATGGACGCTGTTACACTTTAAGAATCTCTTCCATTACCGCCACAAATTAAATGGATTATAAAATATCGTCGCTAATTCCGGTATAGAAATCCTATACTTCTTTACATTCCTCTTGTTCTTCTCCTCATCATACCCAATTAACGAACATTCAGCATATACTCAGACCACCTCAATCACTTTATTTTGAGGCTCATACTTTTCAATGTACATCTTCCACGAAGTATTACCTTTTTCATCTTCTTCAACCTTTTCAAATCCCATGAATTCATAAAATTCCCTAACCATTGCATTTTTAGCAGTCGGGTAATAATGACCGATAATCCT
This sequence comes from Clostridia bacterium, assembly GCA_910575625.1. Taxonomy (GTDB): domain Bacteria; phylum Bacillota; class Clostridia; order Lachnospirales; family Lachnospiraceae; genus MGBC164599. The sequence goes on along the minus strand of CAJTFD010000008.1, from coordinate 70,977 downwards.
CTGCACGCCACGGTTTAGGCATTCTTCCACAAGCTTATCTATCATGACATATTCCATATCCCTTTTAAGAACTCGACAGCTCATCAACCACAAATCTATATCTACTGTATCTCCAACCTGATGACCAATCACCATGGATACTACTCCGTTATCTCCAAACTTATCCTCAAGCTTTCCATAGAGTGTAATATAGGAATCATCCGCCGAAATCGCTTCTATTTCCGCCTGTGTATATCTCCTAGTTGTCAGATTAAACTGATTACTCTTATTGCTTAACTGTGCAAGACGACCAAAATATGTAGGAATGAAATGGTTTATCTCTGCTTTCATCTCAAGAGAAACTAAATATTCGTTATAATCTGTGAACGACAACTCTGCCTTGGCTCGCTGCGCATTCTCCTGATACATCTTCTCTCTTGAGGCATCATCTGCTGAAGTAACAGTTACTTCAAAATACCCCCTCTTATCAATTGCACGAATAAATCCCTCAGGTTTCTCACCGATTTCTGGAACCGCGGCATCCTTAACCTGCTGTCTGATAATCTCCTGCTCTGCCGGATTATCATCTACAAAAACAAAACTATCCGGCGTCAAGGATAACGTATGTGCTATATCCACAAGGTTCTGACTTTTGGAGTCCCAATTGGCTTTAATCATAATAAAGTCATCTGGTTTCAATATCATTTCCGGGTGATTCAACCCGGCCTGGGCATTCTCACTTTCGTTTTTGCTGATTACGTTAAGAATTACACCTAACTGACGATGTGTTTTCAAGTACTCCTGGAACTCTGTATAAGCCTCTCCCGTGGGAGTTTCTTTCCCAATCTTCAAATTCTCCGGCCCATCATCTCCTACAATACCGCCCCACAATGTATTATCGAGATCTAAAGCAAATGCCTTTTTATTTTTGCCGTACAAAGACTTTATGATATTTGATAAACTTCCGCATAGCGTAGGGATTGCTTCCATCGAAAGGGCGTACTTATACATATACCAACAAAACGGATCATACCATTTATCCAATCCATATGATGCAGATACATAGTTTAAATCATGAATGAAGAAATTTGAATGCGTCTGTGCATACTCTGCAAACAGCAGATTCAATCTACTAATGAAATTAACCCTGCCATGATAATCTGATGTATCCCTATTCCCCTGCAGCCGCCAAAACGGATAATCAAAATTATTCTGAATTATGACACAGCTATACTTTTTTTCAATCATAAGCCACATTGTTTCGAAATGTTTATATGTGGCATCAAGCAGTCCATCTACTGCCTCTTTTGAATCCGTCAGCAAGGGATAAGTTGTGATATTCCTGTTACTTGTATGTATATAAACAATATCCGGCTTGAAATGTTCCAGTTCCTCATTATCGAACATCACATCCTGCCAATATTGATTGTACTCGCTCTCATAAAACGCTGCTCTGATGCCATGATGCAACAGAAATAGTTCCAGCACATCTTTGATATCGTGGGTTGTAGACCCGCCAAGTATAGCAATCTTCTTATCAAGCCAGTCTGTCTGCTGAGACAGCAATTCTCTTTTAATCTTCTTCCTCTTCAGCAGAAGCTGCGCACTATAAGGCGGCGCAAATAAATCGTCCATTATTAAATCCTTCCTTATAGATAATAAATATCATCTACTTTATCAAAATGTTCTGCCCGTTAATCCCATCCGAATCCTCCGACAATAGATATCTGATTGTTGGGAGTAAATCAATCGGGCTCAGGTTTCTCCCCCGCATTGTCATCTTTGCGCTATCATCAACGACATAGTGCGGCAGCGTTGATATAAAGTCCGTTTCAATCATGCCTGGGGATATTCCATTGATTCTAAGCCCTTTCGAACCATATTCTTTTGCCAGACTTTTCAACAGCCCTAAAAGAGCAAATTTGGCAGAAATATAATGCGAAAGGTATGCTGGTTGTTCTGTAACCGTATACTCTGTAAGGATTGCGAGAATGCGGCCACTACCCCTTTCGCTCATTCCCGGGATAATGGCTTGGCTGATCCTTAAGAAAGACCAATACACAACCTGCATCTCCAGATCAAACTCATCAATGTTCCCTTTTGTAAATCTTAAATGACGAAGCTTCGGCGCGGGCAAATGCAAATATTCATCTATCTCATATTCACTAATCATTTCAACAAGCTTTTCAACCTCATCCCGTCTTGAGATGTCAGCTTCAAACGGCGTTATCTTCTCACCATAATCTCTTTTGCGTCCATCGATACGATCCCTTCTATGCCCATAATGCATGATAATCCTATCATAGTCTTGTCCATATTTTCGGATATACACTGCAGCAATTTCCGAGTTTGCACCTGTTATCAATATCGTTTTCATTCTCGCACCACCACCCTCATTTTCCCTTTTGAGACTGTCTTGCCCATTTGATTTTTGATACGCAACTTCATTATAATAATCTTGTATGCATCATCTTTTTCAATAACGGTTCCTGATACAAGAAGCTCATCTTCAATAAAAACAGGTGCGCTCATTCCAATCTGCACATCATAAATCAATGACCACCTACCCGGCAGGTACACGCCCGCAAGGGTTGAGTAGAATGAAGATACCAGAAATCCATAAACTACCTTTCCTTCATCCCCCCCTATCGCGAAATCGGCATCATTGTGCAGAGGATTCACATCTCCCGTTATATCCTTAAACTGTTCCAGCATCTTTTCAGTAATATGAACGGAAAATGACTCCTCAAGTCCGATTTCAATCTCATCATAACGATACTCGTTCATGTTGCTGCCTCACCCAATGTGTCGATCTATGGCTTGTACCACATCACCGACATTCTTAAATCCCGTGACTTCATCCGTTGAAAACTTTATGCCGAACATCGATTCAATCCCCATAACAATTTGCATCTGAGCAAACGAATCCCAGTCATCAACATCGGCTGCGGTAGTTTCTTCTGTGACAACCAGTTCTTCATCATCAAAAATATCTCTAAAAATCGGTTGAATTTTCTCTAATGTGCTCATGTACTACCTCCCGAGTTTTGCTTTTAAATTGTATTTTAGTTCCTTGATAAAAATGCTCTTTTTCGTTTCTCCCAGCAAGCTCCATACAAGATTTTCAAATTCCGTTGTGTTAATTCTATCGAAAAATTCCTGTCGATGTGCACCCATTTTGACTGAATTAAGTAAGCAGCCGTTTCCCTTTGATGCCTCATCATATGAATGCTCTTCTATGAATAGCTTATTCTTTACACTTTCAAGGTACTCTGCGCCTTTTTCTGTGTTCACAAGAATTACAGAAATACCTTTAAACAAGTCATCCGCCGTTCCTTTCAACCCCCAGAAATCACCAATACTAATATCCGTTACTCGAATTCTTTCCTTGTATTTACATTCACCGCAACATAGGCGCATGAACAAATCGCCGCGAACATACCCGTTTACCCAAGGATCAGTTATACGGTCTCTATAATATGTCTTCCCATTTTGAAACTCCATGTAGGTACCAAGCCGCATCCATCCTTTATTCTTGTTCTTTAAATGTACCTTCTTGACTGGACTTCCATGATGTTTCTCGCACTGATCAACATACTTTTTAAATACCATCGGCGAGTTAATACCACGACATATAAAATCAGCCGTAATAAGATCCGGATTATCTGTCCCAATAAACCTGTTTAATCCTGCGACCTGGCAAGGTGCCCCACAAAACAGCACCTGTCTACCATTTTTCAGTTCTTCTTTAACCCTTTTATAGATTCCTTCCGTATCACTCTGAAAGTACTTTGAGCCCTTAAAGGCTTCCAAATCCTCTACAGTATCCCCTATCGTATGGTATGCAGCTTTATAGTCATCTGTATACTTGCATGCAGCAATTGTCCCGCCCCTGCCCAGCATAGCTTCCGCAAGTATATAGAAAACACCACCAGATGTACTTTTTAACCTAACCTCATCAGATAAAGCCCACGCTGCATATACTTTTGGCTCTTGTGCGCTCGGATTATGGCAATCGGATAAAGATGGACAGGTTTTTACACATTTTCCACATTTAATGCATTTATCATAATCAACCCATGGGTACCAGAATCCCTCACGATCCGTTTCATATGCAATCGCATTCACCGGACATACATCTTTACACATCTTGCAGCCCGTGCAGTCAATCTGTTTTATCGTATCTATCATTGGCTTATTCTTCCCATCTAATATTTGAAAAGCTTCGTGCCGGATTTCCTATGGCGTTAGTCCCGGCTTTAATCTTCCCCATAACCACCGCGCCGGCTGAAATGACAGCACCATCACCAATTTGGGATCCCCGAAGAATAATCGCCCCTAATCCAATCCATACATGATTACCTATCCTCATCGGTTTAGGATTGTTTGTCTGGTTTCCTTCTTCGTCCAGCACCTTGTGGAAATCAGAATCAAAAATCTTCACATTTCTTGATATCAAAATCCCATCTCCAATTGAACAATCGCATCCAATAATGATTGCCGATTCATGATTAATATGGGCTTTGCCAACGACAAGTTTTGCATCCTTCTGGACTTGAATTGTACTTCTCGATGCAACTTTTACAGGCCCGTTTATTGTCAGTTCTGCCCCATCGCGTAATAAAAGATACGCTTCTTCTTTAGAATGGTGGTATTTCGGTGTGTTTATAAGAAGATGAGAATTTAGTGTCACCTTGGCGTTTTTTGAAATATCAATCACAGAACCCCAGTTGGTAATCATATACTTCCCTTTGTCACGGACTACATTCCTTGAAAGAAAATTCCATCGGATAAATTTGAACGGGTTGATACCCAATATAATCTTTATCTTTCCACTCATTTAGAAACACTCCATCAACTTACCCAGTTTTTCCGGCTTCTCTTAATAAAACTCTTGTGATAATCTCTCTTCCTGCTTTGTTTGCCCTACAGGAATCCAAATAAAGGAGATAATCTGATAGCTGGGACTTCGATTGTAAATCAATAAAAGGTACATTGCCAGCTTCTCTTATATGATCATAGTAAAACCTATCGAGAAACTCTTTAGAGAAGTTGCTCTCCATTTCCGATGAAACCGGTAAATTAACTAATACTGGCTTAAATCCTCTCTCAACGCACCATTTTATCATGTCTCTCACAATTCCACCCGTATATGAAAAAGTATCCTTATACAGCTCCCCCTGATACGCATCAGTTAAATTGGAAAGCCTGAATTCTTTCATCCAAGATTGACATCTTGTATACGCGTCTGCTTCCACCGCTTCTCTATCGTTCTCATTAACTCTGAGCTCAAACTCATTATTCGGTTTCACATCCCAATGAAACCGCAGGAAATTTTTCCAACTATAAAGCACTGGAAAATACTTTGCTCTAATTGCTTTGAAAATATTATATCCTTCTATCTCACTGGCTTTCAGCACCTTGTAGTATTTCTCATTTGTTTTTGCTTCAGTGTATCTTTTTTTTGCGAACGCAAGATCTGAAATAATGATAAAAACCGTTGCCTCCTGATTATATCTATCCTCAAAATGCTTTAACATCTTGAAGTCGGATTCAAGCGATTGTGGACATAAAGCAAGATTGAGCCCCTTCTCTCCAACAACGCTATAATCTATGCTGTAATATGCAAACGTGCTTCCCATATTCACATAATCAACTTTTTCTGTCCCTTTTAATTTGTCTGTCTCTGTAAAGTTGTTTTTGTAGTAGTTTGTTCCTTCAAACACCTTTTCAGCTAACGTAATAAAAATAGCGAGAAGAACAACAATCAATATAATAATTCCTAACATCACAAATCCCTCACAGATAATTTGCCACATCTACTTCATGGATTGTGTCCCAATATCCAGGATACTCAGATCCTTCTCTCAAAGCACAGAAATAGTGTGTTTTATCATTCGTGATCATTTCAACTTCATCATCTGAGAGCCTTATGTTCACTGACTCATAATTTTCTTTAAGCCTTCCAGCATTCCTGGATCTCGGTAAAGGTATCACCCCTGTAGCCATATTCCATGCCAATGCGACTTGTGGAACAGAACAGTTGTGCTGTTGTGCAATCTCCACAAGGATTGGATTATGCATTAGCTCAGGCCTTCCGACCGCAATTGGCTGATATGCTTCCAACTGAACACTCTTGCCTTTACAATAATCGTATGTTTCTGGCTGCTTCCTGCACGGATGACGTTCGATTTGATTTACCATAGGCGTTATTTCAGCTGACTGTTTTAGTATCTCAAAATGTTCCTTTCTAAAGTTACTTACGCCAATCGCCCTTATTTTTCCATCCCTGTATAACTTCTCAAGTGCTCTCCATGTTTCTTCAAATGTGTCCATGTTAGGCCAATGTATAAGGAGGCAGTCGATATAGTCAGTTGAAAAGTTCTTCAAAGTAGTTTCAAAATCCTTAATCGCATCAAATTCCTGTTTCTTCTCATCCGCATGACTAACTTTAGTTTGAATAAAGATATCCTTCCTTGAAATTCCTAATGCTTTAACCGCATCTCCCCAGTCTTTTTCATTCCCGTAATATCGACCACAATCGATACCACGATAACCAGCATCATAAGCTGCCTTAAAGACCTCTTTCGCTTCATCACCAAAGATACTATAAGTGCCTATCATAATTTTTGGGATTTCAACTCCATTGGAAAGCTTGATAGATTTCATTATCTGTCTCCGTTCAGAAAAGAAATTTTTTGTCTTGTGTTCTACTATAGCATTGAACATGTTACTTGTGAATTCTGCTTAATGCTAAACTCTTCATCATAGATCGATCTCTACTATCCATTGATATGCTCCAAATACTTAGTACATAAATAATTGTATATAACACTCCGTACAGTGCTATGGAGCCATATCTGTTGTGAATCATCCCAAGAAAATTAATTGCAATGCCAAATGCAACGGGCAATACCAAACCAGGAAGATATCTAAGGAAATCCTTGAACACCCTGCTCACGTCCAGATTCAACATCCGGTTATAGTAAATTGGCTGGACTATAATGCACACAATGATCTCTGCAACGAATGTTCCAAAAGCACTACCTATCGCTCCCCAATACATTGCGAACGGAATGGATACAATTGTATTTGTAATACACACACAAACATTGATAATAATCTGAAGTTGATGTTTGTTTTTTGCTCTGGCAATATCCTGCCCTAATCCCATAATAAGGGAGAATGTCACAGGGGACATTAGGAGACAGCCTACGGTATATGATTTTGCATAATCCGCTCCTGCCCATCGTAAAATAAATAGTTTGCCGATAATAAAGAAACCAACCATAATAAATCCAATAAGGTACATGAAAATCCTGCATGTTTTATAGAATAGATCATTCAGTTTCTTCTCATCATTCACGGCAACTATTCGGTTGATTTCTGCAATAAATACGCCTGATACAGCCCCCGCTATCTGAAGAAAGTATATATTAAAAGTCCCTCCAACTGAATAAATGGATATTTCCGTAGTTCCTTGCGTCCATGCTAGAATAAACTTATCTATCTGCCAATTGAGCTGGTCCATTACACTTTGAAGGGCAATAAAACCTATAAACTGCCCTATATTCTTCAAAAGTTTCTTGTCTGATTTGCCAAACTCAAATGCTATCTTCAGTCTTCTACTGCAAAAAATGAAATCCAGTATAAAGGCAAATAGCGAAACAGCAAGTCGTACAGAGATAATACATGTACAATCACAACCCCTCAAAAGGAAAGGAACTGTCAATACCGGTGCCAGTATTGATGCAATAATATCTACTGTTTTACCAAAAACAAATTCTTCATTGGCGGTTATGAATGATTTGAATAAACATGTCAGAATCTCAATCGCGATGGTGAAAGCTAACAGATTAAAGCATCGCCGTACGAGTTCATATTCCCCTAGTGTAATCTTGGAACCAAACAAATACGGGGAGAACTGAGCTATCAACAATCCACCAACTAGTCCTATTGCCGAAAGAATTATAAAAATCTTAGCGAAAATACCGTTAAGCATTTTTACATTCTTCTCATTAATAGTTTTCTCCTGAACGTAAAAGCGTATATATGCTGCATTTACACCGGCATTCAGAATCGTAAGATATCCAATAAAAGAGATACAAAGAGAATAAACACCATATTGGCTCTGACCTAGCGATCGAAGGACTATCGGAGTGTATAGAATACCTTCAACTAATTTTACTGCAATCAGTGCATACGATAATATAACGCCTAACGACATTTGTTTGCGTTTATTATTTCCATCCATATTTTTCTCTCCAGAGAGGATGTTATCTTTTTAGAGTTTTCTCAAGGAATCCTATAGACTTCTTCTTCATCTTCCCATACTTATCATTTGTAATGTTATAGTTTATGTCTTTCAATTCCTCAATGTAATCAACTTGATACTGGTCTACTTCCTCGATAAAATGATTTCTCGTTCCAAACATTTCAGTCAATGTGATAATCCGATTATTCATTTCCATATGTTCTAGTCGGCCGAACACATAGTATTGCCTTTCAAATATTTGCGAAAACACACTTGCATGGAAACTATCCGTAAATACAGCCTCTGCATTTTTTATATAAGAAAGGAAATCCTGTGGCGTGGCATCGAAAGACTGAACGTCACCAAAAGATAAATCGTTTGTCTCAATCTTATCTTGCATATGCGGAATTGTAACCACTACATATCCATGCTTAACGGCATAATCTTTTGCTAATTTTCGCATCCTTAAATCCGATCCCAAGAAATAACAAAAAACATAAGCACCACTTATTCTGCGTTGAGAGGTGATCTTTTCCCATTCTTCTCGATCAAGTAAGAGAGTTGGATCCAGCACCAGCTCTATATCTTTTCCAAGCATTTTCTCTTTTAATTGTAACGCAGTATCTGCCTCGCGTACCGAAATAGCAGTAAAGTCTTTAGCGTACTCACAAATCATCTTTAACTCATCTTCGGATAGATTTGACTTTCCGGTACTTGCAGCATATGAGATTTTAATTTTTGAAGATGGCACAAATGTAAGAAAATAAGCAGGCCATTCGCCATGCCAAACCTGGTCAGAACCAGTTACAAATGTCGAATAATTCTCTTGGCATTGCGAAATCGACTTTTCCGTATATATCCTTTTGCTATGCTTAACAAGTCTATTTGCGGCATCAACTACTATTTTTTTCCGCTTAAATATCTGATGGTAAGTTTTAGCATTAGCTGAATCTTTGATGATTCTATAATATGGACGTATCTTTTGTTTTAAACGTCTTTTGACGTTGAATGCAGAGAAAAGATCATACCTTATCTGCTCTGCACTTATCCCTTTTCTCTCTAATAATCTTACCAATGCGTAAGACTGCAATATGCCTCCATAGTTCGATGAATTATGAAACATTGTAATGATTCCAACTTGCATTATAGTTTTCTCCACACCATCTTGTTTACGATTCCAACATAGCTCTGAATGTTTTTAATCATTTTCATGATTACTGGGCAGTTAACAGTTCTTTCAAGTAATAAGCTGGTCAATATCCTCTGTTTCAAGGGAAACCTGCTTGTCATATATTATTTTTGTTATGGTTAGATTACCCTGCCGAGCCATAAAACGAAACAAATTCTGCCTCGGATACTCCATTATACTGGCTTCTGACATAACTTTACAGGATGGTGTGCGCAGATACGAAAGTCTGATACCCAGATATCAGCCCCATACTTCAGACATAGGAGTTGGATGATACCTATGGCGATGCTGCTGAACATCTCATACTCTTCTGTCGCTTTCAGGGGCTTTATAATCCGTTGTTGCTGATGACTGACCTTTACCTATGCGAGTGAATCAGTTACCGCAGAAATGGTAACAAAAGCCCCCCAAGTTACTGTTTCATCTCCCAGAACATGTCCTCAATCTTAATATGGTTGTTGGGTATAATCTGGCCAATTTTATTCTTGCATCCGCTGTCGTAAACTGCCAATTTATTTTTCTACATTTGGCATTCCTTTTAATTGTCCAAATTCGAACCTGTTCCTTTGAAGCTCTCCAAGTCCGAAAGCGGTTTTGCAAGCACTTGGCGGCTCATTATCCCTATCCCTATCTCAATCTCCGCCATATCCAGCTAGCTTCCATGTTTGGGTGTATAATGCCATTCAAACCTTTCCGCCAGCCTCCGCGCTTCTTCCGGTTTGAACGCCTTATACAGTGATGCCACTGCATGGATGTTCATATTGTCAGTTACCAGGACAATCTTTTCCGCCCTTGGGTACAGGACGCCTGATGTGTATTTCAGTATCTGTGCAAAATCCACTGCATTCCGTGTTTCTGTAACAACTATTTCACGCCTGCCGGCAAGGGGCTCTGAGATTATGAAGACATCCGCAACTCCGTTACGGATGTAAACGGAATCCACTTTTTCAGGCCCACCCGGAATGCATGGAACGCGTTCTTCCTTTATAAGCTGCTTACTTGTCTCATCTATGCAGACTACAGGACACAGCGGGTCATACGGACGTTGGTATACTTCAAAGATATCCTCCATAGCGGCCACAGATCCCGCCCCTGCCTTTGGAATGCACCATTCCCTTACAAGCCACGGTGCCCGCGTAATCCAGCGTGTACATCCATACAGATCTTCGCTCCAACGTCTCCCGTTACTTTCCGGTGTCTGTTTAACTGTTTTTCCGTCCAAGGGCAGCTTCCTGGCCTTCCATCACAAAACACTTTGCATACCTGCAATTGTCCCATTGCTGGCACCGTAAGCCTGCTCGATGCATTCATATGTCCATCCTGCATTTTCAGGCCTGCGGTCCAATTTTAATAATATCTGCGCATGTTTCATACGGTAGCCCTTTCCTCCTTTCTGTATCAGCTGCTTTAATTCCTGTATTTCATTGTCTGATAAAGTTACAACATAACGCGGCATACTTACGTCCTCCAAATACTTTTTTTCATAAAATATAGCAATATTTGCTGGAAATCCAAACTCTAAAAACTGCTAGGATAGAGTACTAGAGCGTGTCTTAAAAATCATTCACGCCCCCTGTAAGCCCCACTTTGCGGTATATTTTCCCCTCATTCGGTTGCCGTAGCCCGCTACGCCGCCCTCATTCGGCGAAAATCTCCCGCAAATTGTGATATGCAGTTGACATAAAGCATCTTTAAGACACTCTCTAAGGTCTTCCGCAGTCATGGGCAGATTCGTACATGCCAGAATGGCCTGTGTCTGTCCATACTCTACAAGGACAAACTGCAGAGTATGGTACAGCCCCTGCCTCACAGGTACATCCTGAAAAGAAAACGGATATCCCTCACGGATTCATAAATTTAGAACTGCACACTCTGAAAAGACTGGCTATGTACCACAAAAACATGCATATGGATTGAAAGTCCATGGACAGGGCGACGTCCGCGTCTCTTGTAAAATCCAGGACCTCCATAAGCCGTGCAGTTCTTTTTTGCCCGCGTGATAACATGGAGCAAACCTGGGTTCTACACAGAATACCTGTTCCGTTCTATGAGCATGGGCTTCGTCAAAAAACGGTCCATAACAAAAAGGGCGCTTCCGATATGTTGCGCAACACGGAAACCGTCACGGAGCATCTGTACCACATGGGAAATAGATGCTCCTCCAAGACAACTGCTGATGGCACCGTCCCCATCATTAATCTGAAGAAACAATATGTCACAACTAAATACTTACCTTAAGACACCGTTTGTTGTTTGGACAGTTACACGTTATCAAGGCAGGCAACGCAAATACACTGACCCAAATCTGTGGAGAATAGAATACTGGGTTAAAGAAAAATATCATTCCAAAGACTGCAAACATATAAAGCAAAAATCTATAAATATATCCGTCTTCTACTTTTTTAATCTTATGAAGCCATGCGTATGAACCTCCGATAACTATAAAGATTCCGAGAATCCCTAATCCTCCAATTATGTCAAATAATTCACTATGATACCCAATATAGTTAGTTGCTTGTATATCTCGATACCAAAACAATCCAAAGGGAAAATTTGTAAATGTCGATAAACTCTTTGTAAATAAATCAAACCGCGCTGAAGCATCACCTGTAACAGCTTTATAAATCAATAAATTGTATAGATCTCTTAACTTAGGGGTTAACATTTCAAATTCATAGCGTCTGGAGAAGCCGATTGCACAAAGCATAATGCTTTCTCTGTTAAAATAGGCAATTAACGCCACGATAAACACGGTAAAAACAATTATATAATACTTCTTTGATCTTCTATTTGTAATAATCAGTACCAAAGTCACAAATGAAAGAAGAATCCCAAATGTAAGCTGCGAGCTTAATATACACATTTCTGTAACCACAATCGTTAAAAGAACCAGTTTATTCTTTGTTTCCTTGTAATAATAGGTAAATACACCCTGAAAAAAAACCATACCATAAACCTGACTCCAACTCGCTATATTTCTCGACCGATAAATCAATTTGACATCTGTACCAGCATATGAAGAACCTCTACCAAGCTCCCGGACTGCAAGTGGAAACTGTTTCAGCCCAATGATCGTTGTTATAGCCGTAAATAATGTTAGTATTACAACAAGCCAGAATATTTTTTTATTGTTTTTGATACAGCCATCTATACAAAGCATTGCATAAAGAGAAATAATCCAACAACAAAGCGAATTATAAAGAAATGTGCTTCCCTCCATCATTTCTTCCCATGTCCCAATATAGTACAAGTAAGAACATCCAAATAACAAAAATAACATAACTATATAACCAGTCCTATTCATCAATAATAGGGCTAGAACAAATAGGAGAACCGCTAAAATTTGTATTGGCATTCTAATCATACTGGGTAAGAGCATCGTTAATGGAAAACAAATTATCAGGATAATTAAGAACATTGAATAATTTGCTAACTTTTCTCCTGTAATGGCGTAGTCCAACTTAATTTTCATCATTTATCTCCTATAGCAAGCAAATACATATCTCTAACTCTAGCAGCAGTTTTCTTTATCGAATAAGTATCCTTAGCATATTTGATTGCCAGATTCCGTTTATTGCTGTACATTAACTTATTTGAATAGACCTCTTTAATCGATTTTTTCAGCTGTTCTATATCACCAAGTGGATATAAAATCCCCCATTTCCCATGTTCGAGAAGTTCTGGATTTGCACCTGTTTCAGAAGCAATAATTATAAGCCTACTTAGCATGTACTCTACCGTAACCAGTCCAAATCCTTCTGCTTTTGAACAAACAACTCCAACGTCGTAGTCGCTCAATACCTCATTCACATTATCTTTATACCCTAAAAATCTAATATTAGTCTGAATATCTTGACTTTTAATATATCCATTTAGCTCATTAAAATATTCCTTACTCTCCACATTACCATATATATCCACACGAATACAATATCCTTCTTTCAAAAGACATCCTACCGCTTCAATTAATTCTTTTTGACCCTTTCCTTTGTAAATTGCACCGCACATCACCATTCTTAACTGTGTCGATTTCTCTTCTTTTATTTGTGCCACTTTATATCTATCAACATCTACCCCATCATAAATTACTTCTATCTTGTCTCTTCGAATCCCATAATCAATCCAATCATCCTTTACTACATTAGAAATCGCAATAAACCTTGAACTGTATTTGTTCATTAGTTCGATTTGATTATGATATATTGGTTTCAAGCCAAAATGTGCTCTTGAAAATTCTCTTAGATGCGTAACGTTTGGTAAATTATATTTCTTCGCTATTAAGATGCCAAACAAATCTCTATTTATATTTGTATGAACAATGTCAATCCCATTTAAAACACCTGATTTCTCAAGTTTATGCAGTGCTATTCTATTTGAAGCCGTGACTAACAAGTACTTAGCAAAATGCTTTAGATATCCTTTAACAAGATTATTTGATGGATAATATACACAGTATCTATATGGATAAACATAATTTAGTATGCTATTAGCATCGCACCACTCATTCAATGGACCAGATTTCTGTGTAAGAACAATATATTCCATCTTATTATCATTTTGTCGCACTGTATCCAACAAAAGTTTTGATATTTGAAAAGTTCCATATTTCTGATCAGCACCCGCAATAAATAATATCTTCATCAATTCTCCAATCCCTTTGTTCATAGTAAACATTTAGTTCATACTTTATCTTGTAATGTTTATCCAGAACACACTGCTTCATCTGTGTATCTATGTATCCTTGCCAACTAGAGTTCTTATTAGAGAATATATTTTTCCATAATTAATCGGCAATCTAAATAAACGTTTCAAAAATCCTATTCTCCATGGCGAATATTTTAACTCTTTATAAAACACCCTCGGATGAATAATATAATACATTAATGTTTTAGGATGAGCCAACTGTAAGTAGCCATCCCCTGTATCGTACCTGAAATCGCCTATCATTCTTAAATCTACAATTCGTGGATTACTTATCAGATTTTCAAATGATTCTCGTATTAATCTCTTAGGCGTTTGAATATAGTTATGTAAGTAACTCAATCTATAATCTTCTATAAATTTTAGCGCACTCTGTTGAATATTCCTTATACATACGTCCAATTCTTCAGCTTCTGCAAGAACTGGAATTATGGCATTTTCTTTGTAATCATACCCTATTGTTGTCCCTTCGGGTGCTGCTATCATACGTTCAAATATCATTATACCTTTAGAAAACATACTTGGTGCGTTTTCATCAAAATACAAAGTTTTTGAATTATTAATTCCTATCCTCTCATTTGTACCTTTTAAATTACCTATATAATACCCTTTAATGCTTAAAGCTGAATTGTATTCATTTTGGATTTCAGATAAAACAAACTGTGTACGCCCATGCCACCCTACATCAGCAAGTATTATGTTAGAGGAAAACAATCCGCATTCGTTTAGATATTCTATTACCTTCTTTGCTCTATCCTTCTCCTCTACCTGTAGCTGAGCATTATGTAATATATCTTTTAATTCTTTATATTCCTCGAGTTTATCCGCATAGTATTTTTTTTCGTATTTTTCATCATCCAAGGTACTTATTATGTTTTCTGGGTACCCCAGCCTTTGTAGCAATTCACTCAGTGACCACTTGTCGTGTGTGAACAATTCCTGAGATTTTAATATATTTTTCTCTATATATGTGTATGCTGGCCTCAAACTTTTTCTTGAAATATATATATATTTAATTCTTTCTCTTTTTCCATACATATGAATAAAAGATTTATAGAAAAAATACATATCTCTAGCAGCAAACAATATTATTTCATCACTATTATCAGTTTCTTTCTGTAGCCATTCACAGTACGAATAAATAATCGGCCCAACTATCTCATACCCGATTATTTGATCTCTCCGTTTAAATTGCCGGATTCGATTATTTATAAATGAATAAAACGCTTTATCCCCCGTTTTTACATTATTCCCTAAGTTTATATAATTAGTATTCTTCTGACGTTTTTTTATATAATAGGCATGCATGCCTAATTTACGAGGTGCTACGTAATCCGCATACTTGCTATCTCCAATATGAAGCACTTTGTTATAATCTATATTCTCTTCTTCACAGAGTTTTTTGAATAATTCTCCTGTTTTCTTTTTCGCCTTGTATTCTCCAGAAATTAATATTTTTCGAAACCCAATTATGTCATTTTCATATAAAATATCAATCAAAAAACTTTTTGGCAAATACATATCTGAACAAAGATACACTTTTTTCTTTAATTTAATACATTCTATGAATACTTCATATATTGGATAATTTTTGTGTAACAATCCTTTTTCTACTTCGAGTTCCCTACACTGTAATGAATTTGCCAATTCCCTTGTATACTCAATCTCATTATATATATCTTCAAGAGTAACTTCGCCATTAATTTCTTTTTTACGTGCAGCCTTCTCTGCGTTAATCCTTTTATTGTAAAAATCTTCAATCCCCTCAATTTGTCCAACAATTTTAAATACATCAGTTGAATTATATACATCTCTTTTGAGAAGTGTATCAAATATATCAAAAGATATAATTTCATATTTACCACAAATCTTCTTGAGATGACTAACGGATTCATAATTCATAAATACATCACCTACTAGACAGTTAAAAATTCTCAATAAAAAAGATAACATCCCAAGCAAAAGTGTGTTATGGTTGAGTTGCTAAACCTTAAACCAATATACACAAGCCGCAATGTTATCCTATCCATAAGGATAACACAGATGTCGGCAGATGGGAAGTGTCTATGTTCACATTTATTGAAATGATCTTGTCGTGTTTCCGTTCCTGTTTCTCCAGGAAAGCTGCTTTTAGCTGGTTTGTGACTATCATAGTCGGCCTCATGGTCCGTTCCGACATGCTCGGGATCACTTCTGTGATCCGTGACCTCTCCCTGGATCCAGCACTCTACAACAGCATGATGCATTTCTTCCGTGCAGGCTCCTGGAAATGGGAGGATATCTTTACCACATGGGTGCAGAACGTCTCCAGGCATGCGCCCTTAAAACGGCTATCCGGCCGGGCCGTCCTGGTCGGGGATGGGGTAAAACGTGCCTCTGATGGGAGATATATGCCTTGCACAAAAAAGATGATACAGGAGTCTGAGGACTCCTCCAAACCTACTTTTATCCATGGACATCTCTGGGGTGCGGTCGGTGTATTGGTGGGCAATGCCTCAAAGACCTTCTGTCTCCCATTATCCATCCAGATCCATGATGGGGACAGCGTCATCAGCGACTGGCTCGGGGATGAGTCCGTCTCCCATGTGGTACAGATGCTGCGTGACGGTTTCCGTGCCGCACAGCACATCGGCAGTCCCTTGTTTGTATTGGACCGGTATTTCCTGACCAGGCCTATGCTCCTGGAATGGCGGGCATACGCTGCAGGAGCCCCAGGTCTGCTCCATATCGTCACACGTGCCAAAAAGAACTGCATAGCTTATAAAGGGCCTGGGCCATACAGAGGACGGGGCCGTCGGCCGGTCCGTGGTGATGCCGTCCGTCCACGGGATCTCTTTGTGGAACAGAGCAGATCTTTCCAGAGTGCACGGTTGCAGATATATGGGGTAGAAAGGGACGTCCGTTTCCTATCCAGGACATACCTGTGGGGACAGGGATCGTACCATGCCCTGCAGTTTGTCCTTGTAGAGTACGGACAGACACAGGCCATCCTAGTGTGTACAGATCTGTCCATGTCTGCTGAGGATATCATAACAACTTATGCCTATCGTTTTAAGATAGAGGCCATGTTCCGGGAGATGAAACAGCAACTAGGAGGTCTCTTCTATCATTTTTGGACAAGTGCGGTCCCCAGGCTGGACCATTACCGCAGGAAAGATACTGACGATCCACTCACCAAAGTAAAGGACAAACACAAGCAGAAACGTATAATAAAAACACTCACAGCTACCGAGGGCTATGTGATGTTCAGCAGCATAGCTATGGGTATCATCCAGATGTTGTGTCTGATGTATGACGGGAAGATCCGGGTATCGGACTTCCGTTATCTGCGTACGCCGTCCCGTCAGGTCATGTCAGAAGCGAGTATGATGGAGTATCTGAGACGAAATTTATTTCGTTTTATGGCCAAACAGAGCGGAGCGACCATAACTAAAATAATATCGAGCAAGCAGGTCCCCCTTGAAACAGAGGATATTGACCGGCTTATTAGTTGAGAGAACTTTTAACTGTCCAGATCACCTATAGCAATAATTTATTTCCTTAATATACAAAATCTTGCTTATCACATGATATAAGATAATCAACCAATCTATTGTATGAATCTTGCATGTCTACGGTTGGGCTCCAACCTAGTTTTCTCAACTTCTCACTATCCAAATACATTGCCACATCTGGCGCATAACCCATGTTATCTTTCTTTTCAATCCTTACGCCTATCCTTCCACCTGCTACATCACGGCTAACCAACTCTGCTATCTCCCTGACACTTCTTGTTTCTTTATCATTGCAGACATTATATGCCTGCCCCGGTTCGCCTTTATCAAGAATAGTTAAGACACCTGTAATGGCATCTGAAAGATATACGAAATTGGAAATGCTCTTCCCTTCCGTGTGAAGGACGATATCGTTACCTTCTACAACCGCCCTGGCAAACTGCATTGGCATCCGGTTATCAGATAAAGAAACTCCTGCTCCAAATGTTTGTGCAAATCTGGCAATTTTCACTTTAACTCCATACTCGCTGGCATGAGAAGCACATAGACATTCACAAAGGCGTTTAGATTCTGAATAAGATGAGCGAATGTTTAAGTGGTCAATTATACCAATCTTATCCTCTGCCATCTTCTGGCCGGACTCATATGGTAAACCATATTGTTCCATCGACGAAAGATATACAGCTGAAGCATCATTATCTTTGGCGATTTCTAAAATCTCCATTGTACTCTCAACCGAGCATTTGATAGTTTCAACAGGATGTTCAATAAAGAACTTCGATGTTGTCGGCGATACAGTATGGATAATGTAATCGCACTTAATGCGCGGATCTGTCACAAATACAATATCATCGAACTTGATACCAAAAAGCTTCCTTGCCTTCTCATAATTGCGAATCTGTCCAACAATTTTAATGTCAAAACCGTATTTCTCATTTGCTGCAAGGATAGTCCGCACAAGCATAGAACCGATAAGTCCAGTTGCTCCAGTGATTAATATAGTCTTACCCTTCAACAGCAGGAACAATTCTTTATTCTCAATGATTTCCTGAATATCTGCTTGTGTTCGATCCATTGCAGTTCTCCTTAAATTCCAAAAATCTGTGAGTTCTCTCTTGCATCCACCAATGCGCGAAATGTATAGAAATCATTAGGTGTAGTTATTTTAATATTCTCTGGTAATCCCTCTACAGCAAAAAGAGAATATCCAAAGTGCTGCATCATACTTGCTGAGTCAATGAACTCCAATCCTTCTTCCTGTGCTTGTTTGTGGGCCTCAAGAATATCCTTTAAATAGAAACTCTGTGGAGCACGTGCCATCTCGACTTTTGACCGTTCTATAATCTGGCCAATCTCTCCAGTCTTTGTTATGACCGTAATCGTTTCAATAGCCGGAGTAACTGTAATCGCTGTTCCATGTTCTTTCACTGAATCAATATTCTTACTGATTGTCACTTCATCAACCAGCGGACGCACCCCATCGTGAATAAGGACAATTGAATCAGGTTCAAAAAGTTCTTGCGCCTTCAGCAGTCCGTTTCTCTGGGATTCAAGTGCAGACTCACCGCCGGCAACTACCGCTTTGACCTTGTTCAATCTAAACTTTTTAATTAATTCCATGCAATAATCGATCCAAGATTCAAGTATTACGAGTACAATTCCATCTATTTTCGAATGATTGTTAAACTCCTCCAACGTATAAACCAGAATCGGTTTGCAATGAAGCTCAAGGAATTGCTTTGGTTTGGATTTTGTATTCATCCTCTTGCCAGTGCCACCGGCAAAAATTATTGCTATATTTGCCATTTTACTTCTTCCTTTTATTTCTCGGATCATTTTCCGGAAAATATTTAATGCCCTTGTAATAGGTATAAGGATAATCCATATCAACGAATTCCAATTCGTGCTTTGGCTTTCTCTGATTCACAGGGGGACGTTGCATATAATCACCAAAGATTCTGGTTAGATATTCATCTGCTCCAGCCATCACAGGAACTTCATATCCTTCAAAGTCTACCCATTTTTGGGATGCAAACCACTCTTTAGGATGCACCCACATCATCCCTTTAACACTACCAATGCATTCACGAACATTGTCACAATCTTCCCACTTATATTTCGACATGCCCTTTTCTGCATGCTTCCATATCTTATAACGGACATTTGACCATGGAATCAGTTTATATACTATTCCAGCAACCGTTCTGAAGAACTTCCCCTTATTATTAGGGAGTCTCTGTGTGTTGAACAGCGCAAAATTAAAAGCATGGAATAGTTGTAAATATTTTTTTAACTTAGAATTAGGGCATCCATCAATTGGTCCAAACTCCAAGGCCACACCGTGGCAAATATCTAAGTTCTGATTATATGTACAGATAAATGTTGTCGTAGGATCCCTAAGTGATGAACATGAATGATGAAAATTTACTTCTACATTTGATCGGCAAAAAACAAATCGTTCTTTATCGCCATATTTTTCCCACAAAGCAGGAAATTTTTCGTAGTCCTCCCTTGGCATAAAGCAATCAATATCATCATCCCAAGGGATAAATCCATGCTCGCGTAGTGCCCCTATTGCTCCGCCTCCACAAAGATAAAACATCAAGTTATGCTCTTTGCAGAACTCCTTAAAATACAGCAACATTTCGAGCATTTTGGCTTGCATTTTTTTTAAAGTCTCATCATTAATTTCATAAAGCTCAAAATACTGATTGCTCATCTGGTTATTTCCTTTCTGCTTTTTACTATCTGTCAAGTTTGCTTTCATAGAATAGTTGCAGTTTTTTTCGCTTCGATTTCAATATCGTAGTTTATTTCCCTAATCCCTTCTTTTTGTGACTTTCTTGCTTTAATATTTGCTTTTGCCAATTTAATTATAGTATCCGCCCAAACAGAATCTTCTTTTTCCAAATTTAAAATTTGTACCAAGCCATCCACTTTGATGCCTGGCACTTTATCACAAATTATAATCGGAAGGTCGTCTGTGGACTGGGCCTCAGCCATTACAACTGGAAGCCCTTCATAGCAACGACCTTGCGGGTACACTCACAGAAAGCCAATGCTGGCGCGGTACCAGACATATCGGCACCATAGATTTTTAGGTCTTTATTCAAAACTAATGCGGCATTACGGAAGGCTTGAAGAAGTTCAATACGCACCCAACAGCAGTAAATAGAATTCTTGACTTATTGCCCTCCTACGCCACTGCGCAGAGAGTAACACGCTCTCTTAATTTATTCTGGAGGAATTGTCCCCCAATGATTTTTAGACTCTATCATCTTTGCTGGTACTCCTATATATATACCTGGTATACTTATATCCTTAACAACCCTATGCTCCAAAATATAATCTTGATTTTCCAAATTTTGAAAAAATACTTTTTTTGATTTTCTCAATCCGAAACGATATAATTCCAATGTTAATTTTTGCAACAATCCACCATTTTCTATAGCAGTCCCTAACCCAGTAATATTAGCAACATAAGGAACTTTTAACCTTGAACAAGCCATCCCACCATATACGTTTGGTTTGATCGTATATGTGAAAACTATTGAAGGTTTTATTTTCCGAATAATCCTTCTGTAATAGACCATGAGTTTTATATCTTGAACAGGATTCATCCCACGTCTATTTAGCACTGAACATTCCAGATACTGACATCCAATTTTTTTAAGTTTGGAGATATACTCGCCATTGGGAAGACAAATATACACATCATAATCCGTAGCCAACTTTTCAATCAGCTCTTTACGAAATTTATAAAGTCCTAAATCATTGTTGGCAAGTATAAGAATACGCATCATATATCCTCCTCTTCCCCAGTTTTAAGCCTTCCAACAATAAACGTATAGTTTGTCGTCGCACTCCCACCGATATTGAGCATCATAGCGTTCTCCGCCCCCATAACCTGATATCTTCCCGCAATCCCCATCACCTGCTTATACAGATCCAAGAACATCCTCACTCCAGATGCGCCCACAGGATGTCCACATCCGATAAGCCCGCCACTAGGATTGATAGGCTTTGTCCCTCCTAAAGCGATCATACCGCTTTCCACGGCTTCATACTCCCGCCCAGGTTCCGTCAATCCAAATGCGGAGATCGCCGCGTATTCGCTCGACGTAAAACAGTCATGTGTCTCGAAAACATCAATCTCCTCCACCGACAGACCACTTCTTTGATATGCGTCCAACACCGCCTGTCTCGTCCACGGAAGAATGTATCTGGAACTCTGTTGCTCCTGCATTTTCTTGTCGAACAACATCGGCGCCACACGATGGCCATATCCCTTTAAGATTGGCTTTTCTTTAATCCCTCTCTCTTTCAAAAACCGCTCCGATGCCAGGACCACTACCGCTGCGCCGTCCGTGACCTGTGAGCAGTCCGAAACCGCCAGACTGCCGCCAATATAAGGATTTGTCTCCGTTCCGCGCATTTTCGCCTGTTCCAAACTCATAAACCACTTTCTCGTCTGAGACAATGGATTCCGTTTTGCATTGGCGTAGTTTGTTACGGCAATCTGCGCCAGAGAATCCATATAGCGCTCTTCGTTCACACCGTATTTTCGGATCGTCTCATCCGCCAGTCTGCCGAACAATTTCGGAAAAGGAAGGTCGATGCCCTTGCTTTCCTTATCGTAAAACGCAGCCCGCCCCAGAAAGTCTCCTCCTACTTTAGAGTCAACGGTTTTCATCAACTCCCAGCCGATCACGATAGCCACGTCATAGTCCCCGGTCTGGATTTTTGTCTGGGCGGCGTCAATAGCTACAGAACCCGAGGCACATGCTGCCTCATATCTCGCAGACGGCACCCCATAAAAAACGGGATTCACTTCCGTGAGCAGTGCGCCCAGATGTCCCTGCTCCGTGTACTTTTCCGCGATAAAATTTCCGACGAAACAAGCTACACGGTCCTCCCGTTTCAGCTCCCGTACGTCGTCAAACGACAATCCCGCACCATCAAGTCCATCCGCTGTGACCTCTTTCAGAAGGGCGAGCATATTCTTGCCTTCCTTCGTCCAGTTTCGTTCAAAATCTGTCTGCGCCCCGCCGAGGATATATACTTTTCGATCCACTCTCCTACCTCCCCGACTTGAAATAGATCCGATAATCATATTTTGACGGCTCAATATCCATCAGCAGCCTGTCGATATCCACCTTCGCGCAGATATCTGGAAGGCGTTCCCTGATCAGCGCGGAGACGTCCGTCGCTGTTGAGAAAGCCTGGAACATAGCAAGAGGCGGACACCAGTTGAATCCAGCAGCCATCACATCATCCGCCGCTTCGATGGAATAACCCACTTCTTTCGTGGCATATAAAGCATAAACGATATATTTTAACAGGAAAGAGACACAGATCTCCGCCTCCTGCGAGCGATTTTTCACCAATTGGCCAAAAGCTTTAGCATAATCCCCCTCCGCAAGATATTTTTTCATCTTGTCCTCAAATGGAAACACATAGGGAATGACATCCCGATAAGTCTCCGTGTTGATGTCGTAGACCGTCTGCCGTTTCAGCCCGTTTTCGTAACGGATCAACTGATACAATCCGCCACCTGTCTTTCTCCCCAGCTTTTTTTCCGAGAGCAATTTCCGAAAAAACATCGGCAGCAGAAAAGTCTCATGGACATGATCCTGGGTATGCTGATAGATATTGTCTACAATAGCTTTGTGAACGTCCAAACCAACAAAATCTGATGTAGTCAGCGGAGCCATGGCGCGGCCTGTGAATGAGCCGAGAATGGCATCGATGTAGTCGATACCACCGTTGTCTTTGTATCTATCCGCGTATTGGAGCGCCTCATTGATAAACTGAAACCCAATCCGATTGCCGAGAAATGCGGGGGAATCTTTGACCTCCACCACAGTACGGAACAGAACGTCTTTCAGATAAGTTTTCAGCTCGTCAAGCACAGTACGATCCGAATATATCGTTGGGGTAACCTCGCACAGCGGCATATTGTACGGAGGATTGAACATATGTACTCCGAAGAACCTCTCGCGGAGCTTTTTTGGATAACATCCGGCAAGATCGGTGATGGATAAACCGGACGTTCCTGTGCAGGAAACTGCCGTTTTCTTCATTGCCTGTCCCACCCGCCGCGCAATCCCGGCCTTAACTTCCATATTTTCCGCGGAGCTTTCAAAGATCAGATCGGAATCAAAAACACAGGATTCCAACATGGAAAGGTCGGCAGGGATGAGGTTTTCCGCAATGGCGTCCGCCCTCACGGACTTCACGATACGTGGTAGTGTTTTTTTTACTTTCTCAATATCACGTCCGACACAATATACTTTCGCATTACCAAAAGAAGCAAAAATACCCGCAACATTTGAACCCATTGTACCAGTTGCTCCAATAACAGTTACTGTTTTTGTTTCCATACTGGTACCCTCACGCAAAGAACTTGATCGGTCTAGCCGGACTTCCCACAGCTGTACATTTTGCCGGTATATCCTTGACAACCACCGCTCCTGCCCCAACGATCGAATATTCTCCAACAGTCTTTCCTTGGATGATCTGCATTCCTGTTCCCAGTTCACTGCCATATCCAATGTTCGTCATTCCGGATACATTCACACTCGGATACAGCGTAGCAAAATCGTTCAAGACTGCGTCATGACCTATCGTGCAATCAAGGTTGACCATTACATGTTTACCAATGGAGACATTTACTGTCAGGACTGTATGGGCACAGATTATCGTGCCTTCACCGATCGCAATGAGATCAGATGCTTCGACAGACGGATCGATCAGCGTAGCAAATTTTACATCCGGATCAACCTCTTCCATTCTGTTAATGATCTTTTCTCGTATCCTCGATGAGCCCACTGCACATACAAAGTAAGTATCTGGATATCTTCTTATATCACCCAACTTTCCAAGTACTCTATAACCATTTATTTCAGACCCTTGGATGCTGTCATCGTCATCCATGAATCCCTGTAAGTTCCATGTTGGAGAGATCTTGTTGATCCGCTCTACCAGCCATGCAACCTCACGGCCAAATCCACTTGCTCCAAAAATGATCAGATCTTTCATCATGCGCCCCTCCTACGCTGCTCGCCGTGAAAAAGCACTGCTGCTTTGGAGGGTCCGAAATTATACATTATATGGGCGGAGAAGTCCCCCCCCCCCCCACGAAATTTTAGATTTATCCATGATCCTTGCTGGCATCCCTATATACACTCCCTTGATCTCAATATCATTTATCACAACCGCACCTGCCCCGATCACGCAATCCTGACTAATGGCAATGCTATTGCTAACAGTTGCCCCTGCGCCGATCCATGTTCTTTCACCTATCCGCACAGCGCCCGCTATATGCGCCCCAACCGAAACATGTACGAAGTCTTCGATCATACAATCGTGGTCAA
Source organism: Clostridia bacterium (assembly GCA_910575625.1). GTDB lineage: Bacteria > Bacillota > Clostridia > Lachnospirales > Lachnospiraceae > MGBC164599. The sequence goes on along the minus strand of CAJTFD010000008.1, from coordinate 45,984 downwards.
CAGACGCGCAAGTATTGATGATACATCCTTTTCCCACACGTGCCCCCGGATTCACAACTGCTCCGGCCATTACAACTGTTCCAGATCCAACCGCAGCCTCAGGACTGACCACTGCTTTCGGATGGATAAGGGCGGGAAATTTTTTATCGGATGATCCTTCCATCATCTTTTTTCTGATCTTAGCATTCCCTATGGCGATAAATAGATCATTTTCTACACTCTGTGCAAGAGATGATGCCCCAACCACAGGCCATCTGCCACAATTATTTATGGATGGATCATCATCTAAAAACTCAACTTCTTCATATCCGCATAAGACCGCGATATCCGCCACAACCCTCCCATGGCCCGATGCACCTATGATCGTCAACTTCATCCCTCATCCCCCATAAATTCCTCCATCGTATCAGAAGTCCCTGAACTGATCCCCTCTCTTTTTAATACCGACTTGATCGTAGCAAAGAAGATCCCCACATCCGTCTTAAACGTAACATGCTTCGTATACCATACATCCATCTCAAACTTCTCTTCCCAGGAAACAGCATTGCGGCCATGCGCCTGCGCATACCCGGTAAGACCGGGGCGCACATCATGCCGATGGCGCTGCTCCTCACTATATCTCGGAAGGTATCTCACGAGCAGCGGCCTGGGACCGATGATGCTCATATCCCCCTTTAAGATATTAAATAGTTCCGGCAGCTCATCCAGTGACGTTGACCGGAGGAAACGGCCATATGGATTCAATCGGACCGCATCCGGAAGGAGATCCCCAACGCTATCCTTTCTGTTGTCCATTGTCCTGAATTTGATCAATGTAAATATCTTCTCATGCCAACCAGGACGTTCCTGGACAAAGAAGGGATTCCCGCCCATTTTTACAGATCCTACGATGCAGAGGATCAAGAGTAAAGGCGAGAGGACGATGATCGCGGAGATTGAAAATATAAGGTCTAAGAAACGCTTTATATATCTTGCGTACATCCTCCGGCCCCTTTACTCAAAGCACCGATGGATGATATCGATCACCACATCCTGCTGTCCTGCAGTCATCTTATTATCCGATGGCAGGCAACAACCGCGTTCAAAGATATCCGCCCCGACATCAAAGCCCTCTCCACTTTTATACACATCACTCCCAGCCCCACCGTCTCCATCACAGACTACAAATGGACTCATCCTATAAAGCGGCTGCATATGCATAGGTTTCCAGATCGGGCGGCCCTCCGCATTGAAAGAACTGAGTGCATCTAAGATCTCCTGCGGACAGGACTTACCCGCTTCAGACTGATACATATGATCCCTATCCCCACGCACCTGTCTGCACATGGCCTCCCGGTCGATCATCAGACAGCTCAGCCAATAATTCGGCGCTGCCTTATCCTCAAACGGATTGACGACTACCGGAAGGTCTCTCAATCCCTCTCTGTATCTCTCATAGATCCTGCGCTTCTGCTCGATATGTTCCTCGATATGGAGCATATTCCCCCGGGCAATCCCTGCGATGATGTTGCTCATCCGGTAATTATATCCAAGCTCCTCATGCTGATACCACGGTGCAGCTTCCCGGCTCTGTGTAGACCATTTGCGGATCTTCTCCGCATCAGCCTTATTATCCGTTATGTACATCCCGCCCGAACTGCCCGTGGTGATCTTATTCCCATTATAGCTGATGACATTTCCCGACCCAAAACTGCCGCATTTCCCGCTCACATAGGAGCCTTGGTATCCGGCGCCCAATGCCTCTGCGGCGTCTTCCACAATGAGCGCACCGTGGTCATCACAGATTTTTTTGATCTCATCCATCTTGGCCGGTACACCATAGAGGTGGACAAGGACCACCAGCTTCACATCCGGATACATCTCGAATGCTCTCTCCAACGCCACAGGATCCATATTCCAAGTGTCCGGCTCCGTATCGATGAAGATCGGCGTGCCACCTTCATAAAGGATCGGATTCACGGAGGCATCGAAGGTCATATCGCTGCAAAAAACCTTCCTGCCCATAAGGAAATTGCCCTCCACACCGCCGGGATAGATCTTCTGCGCAGCCAGCTTGACAGCCAGATGCAGCGCAGCCGTGCCGCAGGATAGAGCCACCGCGTACCCCACGCCAAGATACCCGGCGACCATATCCTCCAGTTCATTGATATTCTCACCGACCGTACTGACCCAGTTGGTCTCAATGGCATGCTGGACAAAAGCCATCTCTTCCCCGTGCATGGTGGGGCTTGACAGCCACAATCTATTTTCAAACGGCTCGATCCCGCTGAATCTCGGATCTGCCAAAAAAACATCCATTGTCATCTTCCTCACACAACCCCGATCCCTCTCAGTTTCTCCACCTGCTCCTTGGAAAGTTTCCCGCCCTTCATCCTCGTGCGCTGATTATTCAGCCACCCTTTCAGCTTGAAGCCATCCTCGCAGATATACCCCACCGGCATCCGGATACTCCCATGTTCTTTCACATATTCCATGGCATGGGCATACCCCTTTTCCCAAAAGGCCTGGTTCTTATCCCATTTCAATCCGATGGATTCCAGCCTCTCGATCCGCTCCTGGGACAGCTTCCCGATCCGCTTCCGATACCTCTGCGTACGGAGCCAGACGATCAGCTTGAAACCATCGATCTGAAAATCCTCCGGGACACAGTTGATGTCCCCATATCCGCTGACATAACGCTGGCAATACTGGAAGCCCCGCTCCCATTTGCTCTCGAACCGGTCCCAGCTCATGCCGATGCCCTCAAGGAGCCTGACCTGCTCTTCTGAAAGCCTGCCTACGCCATAACTCTCCCTCTGGGACGAGATCCATATACCCACCTTCTGGCCATCGGCCACATGATCATATGGGATATTCAGATCCCCATGTTTTTCGTAATACTCTGCAGCAAGCTCATAATACCGCATCCATTTGCGTACCAGCACAGGATCCCACTCGATGCCGATCCCTTCCAGCTGCGCGATCCTCTCCTCCGAGAGCTTCCCTTCCGCATATTTCTTCCGGATCCCGCGGTACAGACGTCCCAGCTTTACGCCGTCCTCTGTCACATATTGGGCCGGGATATCCAGATCCCCATGCTCTTTGTAATACTCTGCAGCCGCTTTATAAAAGGTATTCCAGGTCCGATCCTGCGCCGTATCCCAGTCCATCCCGATCTTATCCAGGGCTTCTATCCGCTCCTCGGTCATAGACGGATCCTTCCGCCGACGGTTCGTCCGCTGGGTGGAGATCCATCTCCCGAGGGCATATCCCGTATCCGTCTCATAAGCCAAAAGGGGGAGAAGATCGCCGTGTTCCTCATAATATCTCTCGGCCTCCCGATACATCGTATCCCAGGAAACAGTCAGGGTCCCCTCCATGGCCTTGAAAAGCCGCAGACAGTCTTTCAGCTCGCCCGTCACCTCGAAGGTCTCATTGGCGATCTCGCTTTCCGAACCGCTGCCCCTCATAAATATAAGGGCATCCTCCATCTCTTTCTTGACGGCATCGATGCTGTAGAGATTCTCGATATTATTCACCACATCAAAGATCACCGGCCTTGTCTGCCTGGATGCGGACAGAGCCCTCCCTATCTGCTGTTTGTAGATGACCGGGGACACGGTGGGACGCAGGAGTATGACCCCGGATACATTTTCCACATGTACGCCCTCATTCAGGGCATCGATACAAAAGAGCAGCTTCAGATGACCTGCATCCCCATCTTCTTTGAATCTCTGAAAAGACTCGCTGGCGGCAGGGTCTTCCGTATACAGGGAATAGATATGAGGCTCCTCATCGACCAGATGGAACCACTCTCCCACCTTCCCGATCGCTTCCAGCATAGCTCCATGATTCGCGCAGAAGACGATATATTTGCCGCACCGCTCCGTCATGTGCCTGTCAAAGAGCACATCCAGCCCTTCCGCTTTATCCAAAGCCCTCTTTAACTTCTCCAGATGATCCTCCGCCTGCTCCCTGCGCTTTTGATCCTTGATACGGCGGACCTTCTCACCGTATCTTTCCAGATCATCCATGTAGGAATAGACGGACTGGACATATTTGGGCGGATCTAAGATCCCTCGCACGATGGCCTCGCCCAAGGTCATCGTGCTGGCAATGTGCCCGTCAAACAGTTCGTCCGACATATCCCTCTGGTTATCCAGATAACGGACCGCCGTAGCTGAAAGCCCTAAGAGGGGCACACCCTCATACATATCGAGGAGTCTCCCCACCCCCTGCCCCCAGGCCAATGCCCCGCACCGGTGGAACTCGTCAAGGATCATATAGTCCGGCTCGATCTTCCGCATCTCCATGTCGGTCATGTTCATGAGCCGCGCATAGGTGATAAACTCCACATTCTCCGGCCGATATCCCTCACTGGCGTTCGCAAGATTCTCAAGCTGGGTGGCAAATATATATTTAGACGGAGACAGCCAGCATATCTTTTTATCCGGGTGCTCCTCACATAACTTAAAACCGATAAAAGATTTGCCCGTCCCGGTGGGATGGATCACGGCCGCCTTCCCCTTGCTGGAAAGCATAGCCTTCACTGATAGATAGGCACTCTGATTATGCTCTGTCTATAGAAGTATCTGGAGACTCATCAAGATAGTATGACTGGAACATAATGTTTACGATTTCGCGGATTACCATAATCTGCGAAAAAAGGTGGATATCCTTGTAAATATGGGATTTTATATATATTTTTGACCCACAGATCGACCATGAATAGCCGCTGATGATCTCATATGTATGCGCTTAAAATATGGGTATCGTATTGCGGGAAAATAATATTGCAAAACCGCATGATCGAGAATCTGATCTGACACATAGAAAATGATATTTTATAAACGGATAAAATCCAAGATCCGATCAAAAAACGGTATATCGCCGTCCTTTCCACGTCTTGACATATCTCATCTCTTCTGACCACTTTCCTGACCCCTTATAAATCCAGATCAACTGTATATAAGCAAGATCTGCATAAAAATACACTGCATTTTTTTGGTAATTGACAAATACCACTGTTGAAAGTATAATAATTTACATGGATTAAGCCAATATTGGTCAAGAACAGTTAAAGATACCGTTTTATCGCACAGAAAACTGTATCGCAGATTATGGTAATCCGCGAAATCGTAAACATTATGTTCCAGTCATACTATCTTGATGAGTCTCCAGATACTTCTATAGACAGCCAGTCCAACACGCGATACCGCCCTGTCATCTCATCCACTCTATGATCAGCCTTAGATCCGCCGCCCTAAAATAAGAGATCCGCTATCCCATCTTTAGAACATGCCTCGAAAATTTTATGTCAACCGCACGCCACAGTTTGCAGCTGATCCTCCCCGCAATAAGGTTTTTAGCCCACAGCACTATCAAAAACAGCCGTATAAAAAACCAAAACACCTCAGATCACTATACCCAAACACCACCGTATGCGTTATAATATATAGAAGATATCTTTGTCCGCGGGAGGTGACAGGCAGATGTTGAGCGAAGAAAAAGTAAACGATGCCATTGAGAAATACGCCGATATGGTAAAGCGTATCTGCTTTTATCATCTGAAAAACCCCACCGACACTGAGGATGTATTTCAGAACGTATTCTTAAAATATATGCTGCATGATGCCCCTTTTTTCGACGAAGAGCATGAAAAGGCATGGTTGATCCGTGTGGCCATCAACGCCTGCAAAGACCATCTGAAGAGTTTTTTCCGGCGCAACACCATCCCTCTGGAACATCTGGAAGAGATCGCAGCCACAACCCCGGAGGATCACAGAGACGTCCTGGAAGCCGTCCTCTCCCTGCCGGTCCGGTATAAAGACCCCATTTACCTGCATTACTATGAGGGCTACACCGCATCCGAGATCGGACGGATCCTGGGTAAAAAAGAAAACACAGTCTATTCCCTCCTGTCCAGGGGGCGGAAACTTTTAAAAGAGAAACTGGGAGGTGATGGGATTGAATGATAAGATACAGCAGGCTTTTGACAATATCCACGCAGACACCCGGTTAAAAAACGCCACCAAATGGTCTCTGGCCCTAAAACGCAGGAGAAAAGCCCGCCGCAAGACGATCCTGATACTCATCCCCTCTTTCCTGGCCCTCTTTCTCGTGATCGCACTTTGGGGATATACATGGATCCGCACGCCAGTGGCCTATGTGAGCATTGATGTGAACCCCTCAATGGAACTGGCTTTAAACTCCCTGGACAGGGTCGTGTCCGTATACGCCTACAACACGGAGGGCGCCGAGATCCTGGACGGTCTGTCGCTGATTGGCAGCAGATATACGGAGGCGGTCAAAAACATCCTGAGCAGCAGCGCCATGGGTCCGTACCTGGCAGAGAACTCAGATCTTGTTTTTACAGTGGCTGCGGATAAAGACCGGGAAGAGCTGTTGGAATCAGAGCTGTTGGATACCTCCAGGTATATGGGCCAAAACTGCCACAGTGCCCACACGGATATGGAGATGGTCTCCCAGGCCCACGACAACGGACTTTCCCTGGGCAAATATTCGGCCTATCTGCAGCTGCTCCAGTATGACGATACAGTGACCGTCGACCAGTGCCGGGATATGAGCATGGCCGAGATCCATCAGCTGATCTGGCAGTATCAGCGTGGAGACGGATCCAGGGATGAAAGCGAAGACGGATACGAGATGGAATACGAGAACGAAACGGACTATGAAGACGAGACGGATCATGAAGACGAAACGGACTATGAGGACGAGACGGATCATGAAGACGAAACGGACTATGAGGACGAAACGGATCATGAAGACGAAACGGACTATGAGGACGAAACGGATTATGAGAACGAAGCTCCAGGACACCATAAACGATATCGTCACCGCTACCATGGACACCATGGATAAAGAAAAGGGATGGGAAGACAATATCTCGTCCTCCCATCCCTTTCCTTTCCGGAGATCTCAAAATAAATGGACATGTCCATACAAGCATGGCCATCCGCTCTGCCGCTTGCCGGGACTTTCATGGTAAACGACTGAAGATCTCATCCAGCGATATGGAAAAACCGTCGCAGAGGGATATCTTTATTTCTTTTTTATGCTGCTCTCTCTCCTCCTCAGTCAGATCTGTATCCTCCGGCGGGGCACTGTATACCTCGTCCAATACGTATTTTCCGTCTGTGAGGAGATAGACTTCTATGGACCGCGCCTCTGGTCCAACGATCCAGTATTCCCGAACACCTGTCCTTTCATATAAATCTTTTTTGTATCCCCGGTCTTTCTTGGCTGTGCCGGGGGAGAGCACTTCCACGACCAGATCCGGTGCACCGTGGATCCCATTTCGTTTGATGATATCCGTCCTGCAGATGATCATCACATCCGGGATCACCCTGTCATCCTCCGTCAAGTATACATCGGTCCCGTCACCAAAAGGTATACACTTTTTCCCTTTCAGATGATTGCTGAAGGCGACGAAGATATTCCCCGCGATCCAGTTATGTTGTACGGAGGGCCGCGGGGACATCAGAACGGTCTCCCCGTTTATCAGCTCGTCCCAGGGCGCATCTTGATACGCTAAATTTCCGTTCATTTTTCCACCTCTGCGCTATAGCTTAAATATCTGTTGATATGTGATCCTCCTGATCATAGGATATTTTACGCAGTAAGTCAATAGTATCTGCACAATATCTTAATTGAGGGCGTCAGGATTGAACTCCGACGCCCTCTTTCTCTACTCTCAATTATAATGCACTGCATGGTGTCTCACTGCATGCCGCTTTCCATTTCTATGGATCGTCTTATGCTTTTTGCAGTATCTTTTACAGCTGCTCTTGCTCGCGTGCGTTGTATCATGGTAGACACAATAAACACCCGTATGGTGACCGTTGCTGTATCCACTGCTATACCCGCCGCCATGGCAACCGCCATGTCCATGCGCCATCACCGGCGCGGTAAGACTGCCTGTGAGCATGACCGCTGCCATCATCGCCGCCGCTGTCTTTTTCCATTGCCCTGCGATCTTCATCCATGATCCCCCCTTTCTCATGATCCTCTTTTTCATCCTACATATATAATACGATCCAATGCCACGGATCCTTGCACGGATCTACATATTTTTTTCTGCACGTGTCCCTGCCGGATCCGGACCTCTTGTATCGAATGTGGATCATCCAACTTAAAGCCAAATGGATAGACCTTGGAAAATGATGTTGCCCGATAGCAGAAATTGTGCTATATTGTCCATATGGGAAAACCATAGGGCCAAAGGCGGCTTTACCCTCTTAATCTTTCGGAGGGTTCAAGCAGCCCTCCAGACGAAAGAAAGGAGGGCGATGCGATGGTTACATATTCGGATTTGATCCAGATAGGTATTTTCATTGTTGCCCTTGCGAATTTAGTCTATCAGATTTTCAGGGACAGAAAAAAATAGCCGCCAACTACTCCCAATAGCTGACGGCTTACTCATATCTGCACAGCAGAAAGTAAAAAATCAAGCGGAGGGATAAAGCCGCTCCTATGGCTTTTCCCTTTTCTACGTCTAATATAGCATATCTGCGATCCGTTTTCAAGAACCTTTTTCATCTGGCACATACTGAAAAATATCCCCTATATCACAATGGAACAGCTCACATACTTTTGGAAGTTCTGTGCCGCCACGCCTTTTTACCAGGCGGATCCCAGGCTTTCACAGATCAGAAAACGGGCGCAACGTAAAACGGCAGGACGGACGCATGAACGCCCTCCCTGCCGGAATCTTTTACACTTATTTTTTCTTATTGCAAGCCTTGTCGAATGCCCGCAGAGCCTCTTTCGCCTCCCGGTTCAATCTGGTCGGGACCTGCACGACCAGGGTCACATAGTGGCTCCCCCGGATCTTGCTGTTGCGGATGCTGGGCACACCTTTATCTTTAAGCCGGATACGTGTATCGGTCTGCGTCCCCGGCTTCACGTCATACATGATATCCCCGTCCACCGTGGATATGCGCACTTCGCCGCCGAGCGCCGCCTGAGCGAATGTGATCGGGGCTGTGGAGTAGATATCATCCCCCCGCCTCTGGAAAATGGGATGTCTGGCGACCACCACTTCCACCAGCAAGTCACCTCTCGGCCCACCGTTGGCGCCGGGTTCCCCTTTATCGCGGATACGCACGGACTGCCCGTTGTCAATCCCGGCCGGGATGCTGACTTTGATCTTCGTGCGTTTGGAGATATATCCTGTCCCTTTACAATCGGAACATTTTTCTTTGACCACTTTCCCCGTGCCGCCGCACTCCGGACATACCTGCACATTGCGGGTCATGCCGAACAGTGACTGCTGGGTGTAGACGATCTGCCCTTCTCCGTTACATTTTGGACAGGTTTCCGGTGAGGTGCCCGGCTTCGCGCCGGTGCCTTTACATGTACTGCACTCCTCCTTGAGCACGACCTCGATCTCTTTTTCGCAGCCGAAAACAGCCTCCTCGAACGTGATGTTGATCCTGCCTCTCAGATTCGCGCCCTTCATCGGTCCGCTCCTGGCGCGCCTCCTGTTGCCTCCGCCGAACAGATCTCCGAATATATCACCGAAAATGTCTCCCATATCGGCAGAATTGAAATCGAAGCCCCCGAAACCGCCAAAGCCGCCTCCGCCGTTTTCAAAGGCGGCATGACCAAACTGGTCATACTGCCGCCTCTTATCCGCATCACTTAGGATCGCATACGCATTTGTGGCCTCTTTGAACTTCTGCTCTGCCTCTTTATCTCCTGGATTGGCATCCGGATGATATTTTTTTGCCAGTTTCCGGTATGCTTTCTTAATTGCCGCCTCATCCGCATTCCTGTCCACGCCTAAGACTTCATATAGATCTCTCTGTTGTTCTGCCATGGTTACCTCCCATCCATGCGTGGTCTATGATCGGACTTTCTCTTAAACTTCCTTGTAATCTGCATCGATCACATCGTCGTCGTATCCGGCCTCGTCGCCGCCTCCGGCTGTCTGCGCGCCCATGTCCGGGCCTGCTGCCCCCTGTGCGCCGCCGTTTTGCTCATACATCTTGGCAAAGAGTTTCTGTGCGCCGGTCATCATCTTCTCCTGGGCTGCCTTTAATTCCGCAACCTGAGCCTCGGTCATCTCCTCTGGATCCGTCTTCTCCAGCAGGTCTTTTAAGTCTTTTAAGTCAGCTTCCACGGCCGCTTTGTCGGACGCGTCTAATTTATCGCCCACTTCCTCCAGTGCCTTCTCTGTCTGGAAGACCATGGAATCCGCATCGTTCCTGGCATCGATCGCCTCTTTGCGCTTCTTATCCTGTGCCTCGTACTCACTGGCCTCGCGGACTGCCTTCTCGATGTCTTCATCCGACATGTTGGACCCTGCCGTGATCGTGATCTTCTGCTCTTTCCCCGTGCCTAAGTCTTTTGCGGAGACATTTACGATACCGTTGGCATCGATGTCAAATGTAACCTCGATCTGCGGAACACCGCGTCTTGCCGGCGGGATGCCGTCCAGACGGAACTGTCCCAGGGATTTGTTATCTTTCGCAAACTGACGCTCCCCTTGTACCACGTTGATATCCACGGCTGTCTGGTTGTCGGCCGCTGTGGAGAAGATCTGGCTCTTCTTGGTGGGGATCGTTGTGTTGCGCTCGATCAGGCGTGTGGCAACACCGCCCATGGTCTCGATGGACAGGGACAGCGGCGTAACGTCCAGAAGGAGGATATCCCCTGCGCCTGCGTCGCCTGCCAGTTTACCGCCCTGGATAGCTGCGCCCAGAGCCACACACTCATCTGGGTTCAGGCTCTTGCTGGGCTCTTTGCCTGTCAGCTGTTTTACCTTATCCTGTACAGCCGGGATGCGGGTGGAACCGCCGACTAAGAGCACCTGGCCCAACTCGGAAGCTGTCAGCCCTGCATCGGAGAGCGCACGGCGCACCGGTTCTGCTGTCTTCTCTACCAGATCATGGGTCAGCTCGTCAAATTTTGCCCGGGTCAGGTTCATATCAAAATGTTTCGGTCCTTCCTGGGTCGCTGTGATGAACGGCAAGTTGATGTTTGTCGTCGTTGCGGAAGACAGTTCTTTCTTCGCTTTCTCAGCCGCCTCTTTCAGTCTCTGCAGAGCCATCTTATCTTTGGACAGATCCACGCCCTCTTTTGCATTGAAGTCTGCCAGCATGTAGTCTGTGATCTTCTGGTCAAAATCATCGCCGCCCAGACGGTTATTTCCCGCTGTGGACAGTACCTCGATGACACCTTCACCGATCTCGATGATGGATACGTCGAATGTACCGCCGCCCAGATCGTAGACCATGATCTTCTGTTCTTTCTCATTGTCCAGGCCGTAAGCCAGCGCTGCGGCTGTCGGCTCGTTGATGATCCTCTTTACTTCCAGTCCGGCGATTTTTCCTGCATCTTTTGTTGCCTGTCTCTGCGCATCGTTAAAATATGCAGGTACCGTGATCACGGCTTCGGATACCGTCTCACCCAGATAGTCTTCCGCGTCTTTTTTCAGTTTCTGCAGGACCATCGCTGAGATCTCCTGGGGTGAATATTTCTTACCATCGATATTCACGCGGTAATCGCTGCCCATCTCCCTCTTGATGGATGAAATGGTGTGGTCTGCGTTGGTCACGGCCTGACGTTTTGCCGGCTCGCCCACAAGACGCTCATTGTTCTTTGTAAACGCTACAACTGAAGGTGTGGTCCTTGCGCCCTCGGAATTGGCGACAACCTCTGATTTTCCACCTTCCATGACTGCCACACAGCTATTTGTCGTTCCTAAGTCGATACCTATGATCTTGCTCATTCCCTTATCCTCCTATATTAAAAACTGGTCTGCTCTGTCATCTTGATCTTTTCATTTATGATCAATTTGCTACTTTCACCATACTGTACCGGACTACAAAGTCTTTGTAACGATAGCCCTTCTGCAGTTCTTCTACGACCACGTTCTCTCCCGCCTCCGGGTCTTCCACGTGCATGACCGCATTGTGCAGGTTCGGGTCAAAAGTCTGGCCTACCGTCTCGATCGGCTCTACGCCCATCTCCGATAACGCCGTCATCAGCTGCTTGTAGACCATCTGCATCCCTTCCGCAAAAGCGTCGCCCTCCTGGGCCGATGCCAGTCCTCTCTCAAAACTGTCCACCACCGGGAGGATCTTCTCGATCACTTCTTTGGCCCCGACCACGTACATGCCAGCTTTCTCCTTCTCTGTCCGCTTGCGGTAATTGTCAAACTCCGCCATGGAACGCTGGAGCCGGTCCGTCAGTTCTTCGATCTGCTCGGTCTTTTTGTCCTTCTTCTCTTTCTTTCCTTCTTCTGTGTCCCCGCCTTCTTCCAGAGCGTCTGTCTCTGCAGCCGTTTCCCCGTCGGCCCCCTCGGTCTCTTTTTCTCTGCCTGCCGTCTCTTCTTTTGCCTCAGACTCTGCTGTCCTGGCCTCTTCTCCCTCTTCCAGAACTTCCTGGCAGGATCCGTTTTCCTGCATCTCTTCCGGTTTCTTGCTTTCTTCTGACAATGCCTCTTCCCGCCTTTCTCAAAAATCCTCCAGAAAATCTCTCGCTATGTTTTCCTGAACATGGTATCCAGCTGTGCGCGCAGCATCTTCAAACTGTCCACCACATTCTCGTAATCCATCCTTTTCGGCCCCACGATGCCAATCGTCCCCCGGATGCCCTCACCCAGTTCGTAGGTAGCCGTCACCACGCTGCAGTCCTTCATCGTCTTGATCGGGGCCTCGTCTCCAATGTACACCTGGATCCCGGTGTTCTCCTCGTCGGCCATGGTCTCCTTGACCAGATCCGCCAGCTGCTGTTTCTCCTCAAAGGTGGATATGAACTCGCTGGCCTTTGCGCTGTCGCTGAGCTCCGGATACTTGAAGATGTTTGTCGCGCCTGAAGTGTAGATCTCCAGGTCTTCATCCACCTGTATCACATTCGCGACTGCATCCAGCACGCTCCCCACCACCTCGCCATACTCGCCCGCCTGCTCTTTCAGATGAGCGATCATCCCTAGATTGATCTCCGCGGCCGGTATGCCGTTCAGAGTGTTGTTCAATAAGAAATTCAATTTGAAGATCGTGTCATCGCTCATCCGCTCTTCCAGATCGATGATCTCGTTGCGGATCCGGTTCCCGGCGGTGACCACCACCACCACCAGCTGCAGGCTGTTCAGCCGGGACAGCTGGATGAATTTCAGTCGGTCATTGGAAAAAGACGGCGCGGAGATCAGCGTTGCATAGTTGGTGTCCCGCGCTAAAGTCTTTACGACCTGCTTCAACACCTTCTCCATCTTGTCGGTCTTCTCGATCATCAGGTCTTTGATCTCCGCGATCTCCTCATCTTTCGCGGCCATCAACGCATCCACGTACAGACGGTATCCCTTATCCGACGGGATCCTCCCAGCAGACGTGTGGGGCTGGTGGATGTAACCCATCTCCTCCAGGTCTGACATCTCGTTGCGTATCGTGGCGGAGCTGAGATTCAGATCCGTAAACTTTGAAATGGTCCTCGAACCCACCGGCTCTCCCGTTTCCAGATATGTTTTGATGATCGCCTTCAGGATCTTTTTCTTACGCCCATCCAGTTCTTCCATCTCATGCTCCCTTTCTATCCTTAAGGTTGTTAGCACTCGTACTTTTGGAGTGCTAACATCTTGATAACAATATACACCTCCCCTCTTTTTTTGTCAAGAGGTGGAGGTGTATTTTTTTATCGTATAGGAAACTTCGTTCCCCATACGATAAAACCCTCCGGGAGATGCGCACTCCGCTCCAAGGAAACATGGCTGCTGATGCAGCCGCGCTCCAGCGCGAGAGTCTGGCGAGCCAGACTCTCAGACTGTAGATAAAGTGTCGTTTGGTCATGGGTGCTCGAAGGGCTGTGCCCTCGAACTGGAATCAAGTAGACGGAATTTATTTCCGGCTACTTGCAAAAAGCCCGATCTGTAGGGGCTTTAGCCCTTGTGCGAGCAGATCGGGCTTTTATCCTCCAGTATTAAAATTTATGGCGTAAGCCATGAATTTTACCAGAGTGGCGACTTTGTCGACACTCTGAGAGTCTGGCGAGCCAGACTCTTTTTTATATATCATATAAAGCCAGCTTGGCCGCCCCGTAGATCCCCGCGTCATTCCCCAGCTTAGCCAGCCTCAGCGGCGTATCCTTACACGGCGCGAAAGCCGCTTTCTGATATTCCCTCTGCACAGCTTCCAGCAGCGGCTCTCCCGCCTTGGTGACCCCGCCCCCGATGAGGATCACTTCCGGATCCATCACACAGGCACACATGGCCAAGCCCCGGCCCAGGTATCCGGCAAACTGATCCACCACGCGCCCTGCAAGGCCGTCCCCCTGCTTGTAGGCATCAAAGACCGCTTTCGCCGTCACATCTACGCCCCGCAGGATGCTGTCCTGTGCGTCCCGCTCCAATTCCCGCCTGGCCAGACGCACGATGCCTGTGGCGGAAGCCATCTGTTCCAGACAGCCCTGATTCCCACAGTTACAGGCTTCCTCCTCATCCGGAGCCATGTTCATATGTCCGATCTCGCCTCCCGCCCCGTGTGCGCCGGAAACGATCTTCCCATCCACAATGATCCCGCCGCCCACGCCGGTGCCCAGCGTAGCCATGACCACCCAAGACGCGCCCTCTGCGCCTCCCTTCCATGCCTCGCCCAATGCCGCTGCGTTGGCGTCATTGGCCGCTTTTGCGGGCAGGCCAGTGAGGTCTTCCATTTCTTTTGATATATGCTTGTATCCCCAGTTCAGATTCACCGCGCAGGGGATCTCACCTTTATCATTTACCGGCCCGGGCACGCCCAGGCCCACACCGGCCACTTCCTCCGCAACGATCCCCCGTTCCTGCATCTTTGCCCGGATGGACGCTGCGATATCCGGCAAGATCTCCTTTCCGCGGTTTTCTGTGCGGGTCGGGATCTCCCACTTCTCTTCCAGAGTCCCGTCCACATGGAACAGCCCGCATTTTACGGTGGTCCCGCCCACATCAATCCCGAAACAATACTCTTTCATGGTCACCTAATCCCTTCTGGCGATATTGTCCTGCACCCGTTTGTACAATTCTTCCGCCGCATTGTAACCCATTTTTTTCTGGCGGTGGTTGGCGGCTGCTGTCTCCACGATCACCGCCAGGTTACGCCCCGGGCGGATCGGCAGAGAATGGCAGACGATCTTATTTCCCAGGTATTCGATGTATTCCTCATTGAGGCCCATCCGGTCGTATTCTTTTTCCCGGTCCCACTCTTCCAGTTTGATCACCAGATCCACCGACTGGGTATTTTTCACACACTCCACACCGAACAGTGTCTTCACGTTGACGATCCCGATCCCCCGCAGTTCGATGAAATGCCGGGTGATGTCCGGTGCGGATCCCACCAGCGTCACGTCGCTGACTTTGCGCAGCTGCACCACATCATCGCTGACCAGACGGTGGCCGCGCCGGATCAGCTCCAGGGCCGCCTCGCTCTTTCCGATCCCGCTCTCCCCGGTGATCAAGATCCCCTCCCCGTACACATCCACCAGCACGCCGTGGATGGAGATACAGGGGGCCAGCTCCACGCCCAGCCAGCGCACCGCCTCCGCTATGAGGCTGGACGTCGTCCGCTCGGTGATGAATGTGGGGACATCATATTTATACGCAAACTCGATCATCTTCTCCGAAGGATTTGTCTTCGTACTGAAGATCACACAGGGGATCTTGCTGGAGATAAAACGCTCATAGGCAAAATTCCTCTCCTCCTCGGACAGATGCTCCAGATACGTATATTCCACATAGCCGATGATCTGCACCCTCTGGGACGAAAAATGTTCCAGATACCCGGTCAGCTGCAGTGCCGGCCGATTCACGTCCGGGAGTGTCACATATTTCCCCTCCAGGTCCATATCCGGCGTCATATTCTTCAGATCCAACGCCTGTGCCATTTTTGTGATCGCAACACCTTTCATCTTCTCTCCTCCTCATGCGCTGTCATTCTTCTTGCCCCCGCTGTGAAAAAACTCATAGACCTGTGCCGCCGCCCGCTCATTCATGGACGGTACCTGCCGCAGTTCCTCCTGGGTGGCCTGCTGGATATTCTCCAGGGATCTGTACTGCTTCATCAGGGCTTTACGGCGGGCCGGGCCTATCCCCGGTATATCATCCAGGATCGAATGGACCTGCCCTTTGCTCCGCAGGCTCTTATGATACTCGATCGCGAACCGGTGGGCCTCATCCTGGATCCGTGTGATCAGACGGAATCCCTCCGACGAGGGATCGATCGGTATCTCTTCATTATTAAAATACAGTCCTCTCGTCCGATGGCGGTCATCTTTCACCATCCCGCACACCGGGATCTGGATCTGCAGTTTTTCCAGGACTTCTAAAGCCACATTCACCTGGCCCCGTCCCCCGTCCATCAAGATCAGATCCGGATAACAGGCAAAACTGTCAAATTCTTTCCCCGAGTCATGTGTAAACCGCCTGGTCAGGACCTCCTCCATGCTGGCATAATCATTCGGTCCCTGCACAGATCTTATCTTAAACTTCCTGTAATCGCTCCTCTTCGGTTTTCCCCGCTCGTAGACCACCATGGATCCCACGGACTGGAAACCGCTGGTATTGGAGATATCATACGCCTCCATACGCACGATCAAGTCCAGGTGCAGCCACCCGGCCACCTCTTTGACCGCGCCGATGGTCCGCCCCTCTTCCCGTTTGATCTTCTCCCGGTCCTGGCTCAGGAGCAGGGCCGCGTTCTGTGCCGCCATCTCCACCATCTTCTCCTTCGTCCCTTTCTTCGGCACCCGGATGTAGACCTTCTGCCCTCGTCGGCCGGTCAACCAGCTGGCGATCACTTCTTTTTCCTCAATCTCCTCCTGGAGTATCAGCTCATGGGGGATAAAAGGCGTTCCCGCGTAAAACTGTTTCAGGAAACTTGTCAATACCTGCCCACGGGTATCGCCCCTTGCCACACGCAGATAGAAATGATCCCGCCCGATCAGCCGTCCGTCCCGTATGAAGAAGACCTGGACAATGGCATCCTCCTCATCCATGGCCATGGCCACCACATCCTTATCATCCCCATCATGCCCGGTGATCTTCTGCCGCTCCCCGATCCGCTCAATACTCTGGATCAAATCCCGATACTCCATGGCATCCTCGAAGCGCAGTTCCTCCGATGCCCGCTGCATCTTTTCCTGCAGTTCCCGGACCGTGTCCTGGTAATGCCCGCCCAAAAATTCCAGCGCGCCCTTGACCCCTTCCTGGTATTCTTCCGCGCTCACCTTTCCCTGACAGGGGGCATCACACTGGTGGATATGGTGGTACAGGCAGGGCCTCTCCTTCCCGATGTCCTGGGGGAGTTTCCGGTTACAGGCCCGCAGCCGGTAGATCCTGCGGATCAGTTCTATGGCATCTTTCACCGCCCCGGCGCTGGTATACGGCCCGAAATATTTCGACCGGTCTTTTTTCATCCGCCTGGCGAACAGCACCCGCGGGAAATCCTCCTCCATGGTCACCCGGATAAAAGGATAACTCTTGTCATCCTTCAGCATGGTATTATACTTCGGACGGTGCTCTTTGATCAGGTTACACTCCAGGACCAGCGCCTCCAGCTCCGAATCCGTAACAATATACTCAAACCGGGCGATGTGGGTCACCATCTGTTCGATCTTCACGCCCTTGTTCCGGCTGGACTGGAAATACTGGCGGACCCGGTTCTTCAGGCTGATCGCCTTCCCCACATAGATGATCTCATCTTTGGCATCGTGCATCAGATACACGCCCGGCTTGGCGGGGAGTTTTTTCAATTCCTCTTCAAATGCCATCTCTCAAACCTCTGTATCATGACGTCTGCACTTTCTCTGCGATACGGGGGATGGGCTTTTTCTCCTCCCCATCCTCCGGCTCCGGCAGACCTTTTACCCGACGGAAGATCTTCATGAACTCTTTCCCGGTGATCGTCTCCTTTTCGATCAGAAATTCCGCGATCTTATCCATCACATCCCGATTTTCCGTGAGCAGACGTTTCGCCTCCTCATAGGACTTATGGAGCAGATCCATGACCTCATGATCCACCTCTGTGGCCGTATCATCACCGCATTCTAAGACCATCCGGCCGTCCAGATATTTGCTCCGCTGAGTGGCCAATCCCATCAGACCAAATTTTTTGGACATACCATACTGGGTCACCATGGCCCGCGCCGTCTTCGTAGCTTTCTCAATGTCATTGGCCGCGCCGGTTGTCACTGTATCAAAAACGATCTCCTCCGCCGCACGTCCGCCCAGATAGCCCACCAGCATAGCTTCCAGCTCTTTCTTTGTATTCAGATATTTCTCTTCCTCCGGCACCTGCATCACATACCCCAGCGCCCCCATGGTGCGGGGCACGATCGTGATCTTCTGCACCGGCTCCGCATCTTTTTGCAGTGCGCTGACCAGGGCATGGCCCACCTCATGGTACGACACGATCCGCCTCTCTTCGGCGCTGAGTATCCGATCTTTCTTTTCCTTGCCCACCAGGACCACTTCCACAGCCTCAAAAAGGTCTTTCTGGCTCACCGCCTTACGGCCGTTCTTCACCGCCAGGATTGCCGCTTCATTGATCATATTTGCCAGATCAGATCCAACTGCGCCGGATGTGGACAATGCGATCTCCTCGAAATCCACCGTCTCATCCAGCGATACATTCTTGGCATGCACCTTTAAGATATCCACACGGCCTTTCAGATCCGGCCGGTCCACGATCACCCGCCGGTCAAAACGCCCCGGACGCAGCAGCGCAGGATCTAGCACCTCCGGGCGGTTGGTCGCTGCCAGGATCAGCAGCCCCTTTGACGCCTCGAACCCGTCCATCTCTGCCAAAAGCTGGTTCAGCGTCTGTTCCCGCTCGTCGTTGCCGCCCCCGTAGTGACCGTCCCTGCTCTTACCGATAGCATCTACCTCGTCGATAAAGATGATACAGGGCGCATTCTTCTTCGCCTCCTCAAACAAATCCCGGACACGGGACGCGCCCACGCCCACGAACATCTCCACAAAATCCGAGCCGGACAGGGAGAAGAACGGCACATGCGCCTCCCCGGCCACAGCTTTTGCCAAAAGTGTCTTTCCTGTCCCCGGAGGTCCCACCAGCAGCGCCCCTTTCGGGAGCTTCGCGCCGATAGCCGTATATTTCCCCGGATCATGGAGGAATTCCACCACTTCCTGCAGGGACTCCTTGGCCTCGTCCTGTCCGGCCACATCCTGGAACGTCACACCTGTCTCTTTTTGCACATAAGCTTTTGCTTTGCTCTTGCCCACGCCCATCATACCGCCCTTGCCCATCTTCCGCATAAAGAGCATCAGCAGACCGAAGAGCACCAGAGTCGGGAGCATGAGGGTCACCAGGTTTGATAAGAGTTCCGTCGCGGGGTCCGGGACTTTCAGCTCATACTTGACATCCTCACACGCTTCCAGCCGCTCCACCAGCGCATCACCGCTCTCCAGCGCATGGGTATAGTACTTGATCTCCCTGTATTTATCCGGCTGCTTTTTCGGGGTTATGGTTATGGTCCCGCTCTGGATGACGACCTCTTTTACCTCATCGTCCTCGAGCATCGCCAAAAATTCACTGTATGTGACCTCCTCCGTGTCACTTTTAAACATATTTGTAAAAAGGCTGACACCCACCAGGGTCACCATCAGGCACAATAAGAACACCAGGATCGACTGCCTGTTCCTCGGCCCGTTGTTCAGCGGTCCCTTGTTATTTCCCCGCTGGTCATTGCTTGGTTTATTGCCCATGTCATTCCTCCTCTTGTTATCCCTCTATTATAAATACAGCCCCAAAATAAATCAATACGAAGATCCTTAAATAAATCACAATGATCCTAAAAGTTTTATAAAAAGGCATATGGAAAATCCCTAAAATGTAGTATACTGGTTCTATGTGATTTCATGCCCACGAAAATGTAATATTGAGAACGGAGGAAAATATGGCTGTTAAATATGTATTTGTAACCGGAGGCGTGGTATCCGGCCTGGGAAAAGGGATCACCGCGGCATCCCTCGGCCGCCTGCTCAAGGCGAGAGGCTACAAAGTCACCATGCAGAAATTCGACCCCTACATCAACATCGACCCCGGCACCATGAACCCGGTGCAGCACGGGGAGGTTTTTGTCACAGACGACGGCGCGGAGACCGACCTGGATCTGGGCCACTACGAACGCTTCATCGACGAGAGCCTGGACAAAAATTCCAATGTGACCACAGGCAAAGTATACTGGTCCGTACTGACCAAAGAGCGGCGCGGGGATTTCGGCGGCGGGACCGTGCAGGTCATCCCCCACATCACCAATGAGATCAAGAACCGCTTTTACCGGAATTTTACCAGTGACGACACCCGCATCGCCATCATCGAGGTGGGCGGCACCGTGGGCGATATCGAGAGCCAGCCCTTCCTGGAAGCGATCCGCCAATTCCAGCATGAGATCGGACATGAAAATGCGATCTTGATCCACGTGACCCTGATCCCGTACCTGCGTGCGTCCCAGGAGATGAAGACCAAGCCCACCCAGGCCAGCGTCAAAGAACTGCAGGGCATGGGCATCCGGCCGGATATCATCGTCTGCCGCTCGGAGCTTCCTTTAGATAAGAAGATCAAGGACAAGATCGCGCTGTTCTGTAACGTCCCCAGCAGCCACGTCCTCCAAAATCTGGATGTGGAATATCTCTATGAAGCGCCGCTGGCCATGGAACAGGAGCATCTGGCACAGGTAGCCTGTGAATGTCTCAAGCTGGATTGCCCGGAACCGGATCTGACCGACTGGAAAGCCATGGTAGAAGCCCTGCGCAACCCCAGCACCGAAGTCACGATCGCCCTGGTGGGAAAATACATCCAGCTGCACGACGCCTACATCAGTGTGGTCGAGGCCCTGAAGCACGGCGGTATCGCCAGCAAAGCCACTGTTGACATACTCTGGGTCGACTCCGAACAGGTGAACGAAGAGAATGTGGCGGAAAAACTGGCCGATGTAGACGGGATCCTAGTACCCGGCGGCTTCGGCGACAGAGGCATCGAGGGGAAGATCCAGGCCATCCGGTACGCCCGCGAACAAAAGATCCCCTACCTGGGACTCTGCCTGGGGATGCAGCTCGCCATTGTGGAATTTGCCCGGGACATCGTGGGCTACTCCGACGCCCACAGCATCGAACTGAACCCCCGGACTGTCCACCCGGTCATCGACTTGATGCCGGACCAGGCCGATATCGAGGACATCGGCGGCACTCTGCGCCTGGGATCCTATCCCTGCATGCTTAAAAAGGACAGTCTCTCCTACAAAGTATACCAGGAGGAGACCATCCATGAACGGCACAGGCACAGATATGAGGTCAACAACGATTACCGCAACGTGCTGGAGGAAAACGGCATGGTCCTCTCCGGCCTGTCACCGGACGGACGGATCATCGAAATGATCGAGCTGAAGGATCACCCGTTCTTCATCGCGACCCAGGCCCACCCTGAACTGAAATCCAGGCCCAACCGCCCACACCCGCTCTTTAAAGGCCTGATCCGCGCCGCCCTGGCCCGCAGGGAAGGATAGTGCCCATGGATGCTTTGATCCGACTGGACGGAAACTGCCTGCTATGGATCCAGGACAATCTGCGCCAGGACTTCTGGACCCCATTCTGGACAGGGATCACCTCCCTGGGCGATAAGGGATGGTTCTGGATCGCTCTGGCCCTGCTCCTGGCCGTCTTCCCCAGGACGCGCCGGGTAGGGCTGCTGGCCCTGGCCGCCATGATCGCCTGTGCCTTGGTGACAAATGTCTGCCTGAAAAACTTGGTCGCTCGCCCCAGGCCCTACACTCAAGTCCCCGGACTGGCTGCGCTCATCCCGCCTCCCTCTGACTGGTCTTTCCCCTCCGGGCATGCGACCGCCTCTTTCGCCTCGGCGGGCGTTTACCTGCGGACACTTCCCAGGAGATACGGGATCGCAGCGTTGATCCTCGCCGTCCTGGTCGCCTTTTCCCGCTTATATGTGGGCGTCCATTACCCCACAGATGTGATCATCGGAACGGCCATCGGCCTCTTGGGCAGCCAGATCGTCTGCCGGATCACAAGATAAACGTATACGACCGCCCTCACAGACATCCCCATATCTGAAAGCCGGCGCTCCCTCCCCAAAATTTTCAAAATAAATCTACCGATTTCTGTCGATGATTATCCATGCGTCATAATTTTCTCATTTTACCCCTTACAATGCTCTCAATTATCTATCTATTAAGACAGGAGGGCATCAGACATGGATATCCGGCCACTTTTATTATCCCTGGGGATACGCACTACACTTAAAGGGTTCCACTACCTCCGGTACGGACTGGAACTCTGTATGCAGAATGATGAATATCTTCTCTTAATCTACAAATGGCTCTTTTCAGACATCGCCAAGCATTACCATTCAAGCCAGAACAATGTGGAACACTGCATCCGCACTGCTGTCTCATATTGTTGGAGAAAAGGGAACCGCAGGCTCCTAATCCAGCTGGCCGGTCATGAGATAGACCGGCCGCCCTCCAACAGCGAATTTATCAACATCTTGTACAACCACCTCATGATCCAGGAAGAGAGAAAAGCCATTTTGTGACAACGTTCCAAAACAGGAAAACAGACAGGGACACCCCCTGCCTGTTGCCTGGATCAGCTCTCCTTTGATCTAATTCTTCTTTTCCATTTCGGCCATCTTCATGGCGCGCACTTTCAAGGGCAGGCCAAATAAAGTGATGAACCCATCTGCATCGTGATGATCATACATATCGCCCGTGGTAAATGACGCCAGACTCTCACTGTAAAGACTGTATGGGGAAGACGTGCCGGCTTTGATGATATTTCCTTTGTACAGCTTGAACCTCACCTCTCCGGTCACATACTCCTGGGTGGATTCCACAAACGCCTGGACAGCCTCCCGCAGCGGCGTGAACCACTTTCCTTCGTAGACGATCTGCGCCAGTTTATTGCCCATATCCTTCTTCACTTCCATCGTCGCACGGTCCAGTACCAGTTCCTCCAACTGATCATGGGCTTCCATCAGGATCGTCCCGCCCGGCGTCTCGTAAACACCCCTGGACTTCATGCCAACCACCCGGTTTTCCACGATATCCACGATACCGATGCCGTGTTTCCCACCGAGGGTGTTCAATTCCGTGATGATCTCGGACACTTTCATCGCTTTGCCATTCAGGCTCACGGGGCAGCCTTTTTCAAAGGCCATGGTCACATATTCCGGCTCATCCGGCGCTTTCTCCGGCGATACGCCCAGTACCAGGAGATGTTCGTAATCCGGCTCACTGGCAGGGTCTTCCAGTTCCAAGCCTTCATGACTGATATGCCACAGATTGCGGTCGCGGCTATAACTTGAGTCCGCAGAAAATGGCAGGTCGATCCCATGCTGCCTGCAATATTCGATCTCATCCTCCCTGGACTGCATCGTCCACACATCCGTCATCCGCCAGGGCGCGATGATCTTCAGGTCCGGCGCCAATGCCTTGATACCCAGTTCAAAACGGATCTGGTCATTTCCTTTGCCCGTCGCCCCATGGCAGATAGCCGCAGCGCCCTCCTTGCGTGCGATCTCCACCAACCTCTTGGCGATCACCGGGCGGGCCATGGATGTCCCCAACAGATATTTGTTTTCATAAACCGCGCCCGCTTTCACACAGGGCATGATGTACTCATCGCAAAACTCATCTATGATATTTTCAATATACAGCTTTGATGCACCCGAGAGCTTAGCCCGCTCTTCGAGTCCGTCCAATTCTTCTCCCTGTCCACAATCGATACAGCAGCAGATCACTTCATAGTCAAAATTTTCCTTCAGCCACGGAATGATGGCCGTCGTATCCAGACCGCCTGAATAGGCCAGCACAACTTTTTCCTTTGCCATTTTACTTCCTCCTTCTAAACACATATTCCATTTGTCCACCTAGCAGTATAACCCAAATCCTTAGATTATGCAATCAACATTCTGGGACAGCGCTGCCCCGTCGATATACATCCACCTATATCCACCCTGATCCAGCAAAAGCGAACGACCATGATTGCTATTTTGAGCGGCTAATGTTATAATCGCCATGATAAACAGAGATACCATCCATCCACTCTCCAAAAGGTACAGGTCATATCATGTTCAAAGATAAAACCCCCGAGCAGTTGAAACAGGAATATCAGTTTACACTCTCCAAGATCTCCCACGAGATCCGTAACCCCGTCACACTCATCAACAGCTATCTGCAGTTCATCGAACAGGCGCACCCGGAAGTCGACGGCTATGAATACTGGGAAGACCTCTGGGACCAGATGGATTTCCTGAAAAAACTGCTGGATGAGCTATCCCTCTACAATAATTCCGGAAAACTCCACCTTGAACCCATCCATATCTCTCCCTATCTGGCAAGACTGGTCTCTGGATTCCGGCCTGCTTACAGATATCTGGGGATCCGTCTCCTCTACGAAGACCTTACCAAAGATACAGACCCCGTCCTATCCCTGGACATCGTCAAGATCCAGCAGACGCTCTACAACCTGATCCGCAATGCCTGTGAATCCATCGATGGGGCAGGCGAAGTGCACATCATCTTAAAAAGAGAAAAAGGCTTTCTGCTCATACAGATCGCTGATGACGGCTGCGGCATCGACCCTGCCCACCTCGCCACGCTCTTCGACCCCTTTGTCACGCACAAAAAGAACGGGACCGGACTGGGGCTCGCCATCGTCCGTGAGATCATACATGCCCATGGCGGAGAGGTGTCCGTGTCCTCCCGTCCCGCCAAAGGTTCTGTTTTCACCCTCTCTTTCCCTATGTCCGGATGACCTTATCCATGTTCCTCCTGCGGCATATGAGCAGGGCCAGGATAAGACCGCAGATGAACCCGCCCAGATGGGCGGTATTATCCACACCCGCACTGGTGAACCCAACGTACAGGGATAAAGCCGCCATAAAGACCATCTGGCGCACAGTCAGCCCTTCCAGCTGCCCCCGGTTCAAGATCAATACACTGATCATCGCCCCGATCACGGCGAAAACAGCCCCCGAAGCTCCCGCCGACACCTGCAGGGTCTCCACCTGGACATCCCTGTAATAGGACAGACAGCTGGCTCCCAGGCCCCCCGCCAAGTAGAGCACCAGAAACCGTCCCTTCCCGACTGCCCGCTCCAGATGTCCGCCCACAAAATACAATGCCAGCATATTGTCCACCAAGTGTTCCATCCCAAAATGCAGGAACATGCAGGTAAACAAGCGGTAATATTCATGTTCCTGCTGGATCAGCGGCACATAGGCCGCCCCGCAGGCTATCATATGTTCCAGGTCCTCGCTCCCTCCGGTAAATTCCACGATCAGAAAAACGATCACATTCAGACATATGAGCGTGACGCTCACAGGCGTTTTATCATCCATATCTCATCCCCCGCCTTCTAAAACGTTTTAATCATTAAATCATAACCGTGGATAAATGTAAAGCTGAAAAGCCTGCCCGCCTAAACATTAAAGCGATATCCGATATCCGCAAAGACCACCAGGTCATCCTCCTGCAGCAGATACTCTTCCCCATGCCCCAGTTTCTTTCCATTTACAAAAGTCCCATTTTTAGAATCCAGGTCTGCGATCCAATACCCGTCTCCTTTTTTCTGGATCCTGGCGTGGATGCGGCTGATAGAGGGACTGTCCAATAATACATCGGACACCCCGTCCATCTTCCCCACCACGGCCATGTCCCGTTCCAACCTGATCAGCGGCGCCTGTCCCGCCTCCTCACATACCAACATCGGACAACCGTATCCTGGGTCTTTATATAACACAACTGTCTCATCTCCCTGCTGCAGATAGCTTTCCTCCTCTGGCTCCCACTCCATCTCCTCTTCATACAGTCCTGTCCTCTCCTCATCCGCTCCTCTCTTTTCTTCTTTCTTCCTGCCCCTCCATACAGTCAGGGCGGCCAAGAGTATCCCGCTGAAAAAGAACACCAGCAGCAGCGGCAGGGATACATCCCCCAAATACCCCATCTGCCGGACGGCCGCAAAACCCCCGATAAGAATAAAACCGGCCAAGAGCAGGAGAAGATCTCTTTTCCATCCTTTTTTCCATTCGTCTCTCTGCACCCGCTCCCGCTCTGCACCCCTTTCATCCCTTTCTTCTTCCGGCATCTCCTGATTTTCCCAATCTTCTCGACACACCTCTCCCGGGATCTCTGTCAATGTCTTCGGCTCCTTTTCCGGCTCCCACTGAGGTCTGTGGAGCATTTCACTGACAGCCTCCATCTGGAAACCG
The DNA here is from genome assembly GCA_910575625.1 of Clostridia bacterium. GTDB lineage: Bacteria > Bacillota > Clostridia > Lachnospirales > Lachnospiraceae > MGBC164599. The sequence continues at coordinate 19,771 of CAJTFD010000008.1, read as the reverse complement.
TCTTCCATCAAGAGGCGGTAAAGCCCATATCCCAGTATGACGCCTCTTTGGTCCTTATGTTCAATGCAGGGGAGCAGATATTCCATAAAGCCCCGCAGCTGTTCCTGTATCGGCCTGTCATAGCCCGGCAGATAACACAGATACAGTGTATCCTCTGCCCTGTCCAGATACACATACCCCGGTTCCAGAAAAAGCTGTCCCGTATCCAGAAGATACATGTCCATCTGTTCAAATATCTTTAACAGGCCCAGAAAAATTTTTTTGATATCCCCGTAGGTCAGCTTCTGATACACATCCGCTATCTGCTGCCGTGCTGTGATCTCATAGTAGAACAGGACTTTCCCGTCTGCCTTCTGCAGCCTGCAGGGCAGCAGTCCCGGTATCGCGTTCCCCAGGACCATCCGGAGCGGATACGCCTTCATATCCACCTCTCCCTCCGGCCCGATCACCAGAAAGCTGTGCGCCATATCCTGTTTATAGCTTATCTCCATGACTGACCGCCTCCGATCTGACCATTCTCCTCTCGGGCTCTTTGCACTCCCCGTATAAAAGAAACAGGTCGGCAGAGTTTCCGGCTCCCTGTGACATGGAACCCCCATCGGAGCCCCCCATAAGAGTGGTATCCACCTTCCATGGAAACCGAGAGGACATCCCCCTTCTCCTCAACGGACATGCGGATCTTTCCCGCTCCATACAAAGGTCCCTGCAGGAGGATCCCTGCTTTTTCCCGTGCCCTGCCCTTTGGACTGCCATACCGGCTGACTGCCTCCCAGCTCCCCGTGACAGCCGCCTCATAGGCTGCCGCTGTCAGATATGCCCGGTCATGTATGAACAGGCATAGCGATACTGTCCCCATCCAGACCAACAGTACCACGGGCATCAGCAGTGCCGTCTCGACCGTCAGGCTCCCTCTGTTCCACGTACTCATTATTTATCTCTCCACCCCCTCCGCCACTTGTACCGCCAAAGGTATGACATAAGCCGCCAGTAAAAAAGGCACGAAAGGAAAACTCTCCTTGCCTCCTTTCTTTTTACAGACCATCACAACGACCGCCCATGCAGCCGCCAGCAGCACTGCCAGCGTGACCCATTCTAAAGCCTTCCAGATCCCCATATACAAACCCGCCACCAGGACGGTCAGGCCGTCCCCCAATCCCAGCGAGCCTCCGCTGACCTTCCCGACGCACAGCAACAACAATCCCGGCACTCCCCCCGCCAGTAAGAGAGGCAGGCGCTGCCCATCCAATGCCAGATAAAAAATACCCAAAGCTGCATAGAACGCTGTCAAGATCAAAGAGATCCGCCTCCTGCGCAGATCCAGGCAGCTGTTTATCCCTAAAAAACTCAATACACAGATCTGTTCCATCTTCTTTTCACTCCTTCTTGATCATCTTTTTTTTACACCGGGAACACAAAGGCTGTCCACCAACCTCCGATATAGGGACCAGGCGCACCGTCCGTTTCAGGCGGCTGCAGCTCATCTCATTATGATATCGGTCCCCATTCCCTGTGATGTATACGACTTTGGCCGGCTCATCTCCTTTCGAACAGGATCTGCAAGGCCCATACCGGCCGCCCTGCTGGTTGCGCAGATTTTTTATCTCTGTGCCCATCACCTGGGAAATAGACAGATCCACATGACTGCACCGAGGATCTGTATGGTATACACGCCCGGACGCAGCCATATACACCATCTCCTCTGCTATACCAGTTTCTGCCCTGTTGTCCGCCCCGATCCAGCTGTGTACCCGGCCCCGGCCCGTGAGAACAAGAGCTGGGAGCGGCACAAGGGACACCGGCAGACGGTATGTATAAGTTTCCTCTATATCGATGACGGGACGCGCTCCATCTTCCAGATAGGCATCCATCCCCTCTTCCATAGCTTTTTCACATAAAGCGCTTGTCTTCTCCGTCTGTATCCGCAGCACATCCATCAGACAGATCAAAGTCCCCGTCCCCAACAGGAATAACGGGAGAATGAGAGCCAGTTCCACTGTCAGCACGCCTCTTTGCAGCGCTCTGGACATTTTACGTTTTTGAAGAGAGTTTTTTTCTTTTGACATCTCCGCCACCTCCCGCCGCTCACAGATCATATCCATATCGATGTATGACTGTATAGATCTTTTCCCGACCGACGCCCACGTCCACGCCCACTTCCATGGCTTCCAGACAGCAGTCCATACGGAATCCTTCTCTTCCCCGCTGCCCCCGGACGTCCGCTTCGATCATATCCATGCACCCCATGACATTATCCTCCTCTGATCCCAGAAACAGCAGAGCACGCAGGTAATCTTCATAATCCAGCCCCTTCCCGCCCTGCGGCCGTTCCACCGCACACTCGGCCAACAGATCCGGAAGCCTCTCCAACGGCAGATCCCAGCTTCCCGGATCCTTTACCAGAGGCACACGGCCACCGTCAAACAGGGCTTTCACATCCAGTATGCTCTCCCCGAAAGACCAGCAGCAGAGCAAGGCCATCTCAACGACCTCCACCGACGGCGGGATCAAAGATCCACTGGCTATGTCTGCCGCCAAGGCTGCGCTCTGCGCCCGCTTCTGTGGATCCGCACAGAGGAGGGCAAAATTATCACTTTCCCGTATCGCCAGCAGACGGCTGGCTACCCGCTCCAGATTCCCCCTGTCACTGCCTGTCCGCCCGAGACTATATTCCACCTGGTATCGCAGGCCGCCTGCCTCTGAAGGGTTACAGTATGTCCCACAGTTCTGCATCATATATTCCTGGAATAAGACTTTCTCCCCCGCTGTGTCCGGCACAGATGCAGGCGTCAATGCCCCCATCCCCTCCTCCAGGCTGCGCTGGGAAACCAGCTGCCCTGTGTCTATCTCTCTGTCTGACAGCAATGCCTGATCGGCGATCACCAGATCCAGGATCCCCATCCCCCAGATCTCCCGGATCATATCGATCGGATCCACCACAGGTTTCCCCGGCGTTTCCGCCAAAGCCTCTCCCTGCCGCACGATCTCTGCCTGAGCACTCTCATTCCCTGCACGGGCCATCTCCTCATCATACCTCGCCATAAGATCTTGGGCTTCCAACATCCATCCCGTCTCCTCCTGTTTCCTGATCTCTGCGGCATCTCCCCTGATCTTATCCACAAGGAAATGCACCCCCTGACTCCCAAAAGCATCCCGCATATACGTCACCGCCTGATCACGAAAAGGCTGCCCGGTTTGATCCGTAGCCAGGACAAAACTGGTGATCCCCCCGGATGCAATGGAGAGATCCAGATGATCCTGCTCTAAGATCGGCATCATATATCTTTCCACCGTCCGGTAAGCCCGGCTCATCTGCAGATCATCCGTGCCGTAGGATGCGTCCACATAAAACAAGCCATATGTATCCAGCAGATATCTATCATACTGCGCAAACAATGAATACATCCCTACATCTGCACCGTTTGCAATCTGTGTCCGGGCACACATCATCTTTACCGACTCCATACTGGCACAGATCAAAACAATGATCATGGATAGGATCAGGGCAAAAAATATAGTTATACTTCCTTTTCTCATCAAAGGGTACACCTCCTCATTTTTGGAGATAAGGTTTGTGCGTTGTTTCTAGATCAGTTCACTTTCTTTGGTGATCTTTTCAAAGATCTTTTCCACCAGCTCGACCAGCTGTTTTTTGAAGATCATCACCAGCCCGATCAGGACGACCAGGATCAAAATGATCTCCACCACACCGATGGCATCCTCCTCCGCGAAGAATGCATAGAGCTCATCCATAGGCTTTCACCCCCTTTCCACCTCTTTTCCATACTACATCTGGTAAAAGGACATGCAGGCCGGTACGATCAGCAGCACCAACACGATCAGCAGCATCAGCGCCATGGGGATGAGCAGTTTTGTCGCCGCCTCCTCCCCCTGCACCCGGGCATTGCGCTTGCGCTCTTCAAATGCGCTTTCCGCTTCCCTCTCCAGCGTCGCCAACAGCCGCTGATCCCCTCTCCTTAAATTCTGGACCAGCAGCGCAGCCAAGGTCCTGTACTTGGGATGCCCACATCGCTTTCCGAAGTCCTCATACGCCTTCTCTTCCATAACGCCGCTCTCCATCTCGTAATACGACCGCAGCAATTCCTCGTATGCATAACGGACACCTCCTGCACCTTTTTTGCGTTTATAGCTCAGCGCTATCTTCCCGAAAGCCCTGCGCACCGTCATCCCCGCCTCCAGCAGCAAAGTCAGACGGGTGACCAGATCCGGGTAATCCAACAGCAGCTGCCGGGAGCGTTCCTGTCGTTTCCGTCCCTTATCTTTCTGCTTCTGGATGGGTATGCAGCAGGCCCCGATCACACACAGCGCCGCTACGATATTTCCTGAGCTGTCCCAGGCCCGGCTCCAAATGACAGGATCGCCGTCGAGTTCTGCCGGCAGATAGTATCTGTCTCCCGCCTGCTCGTGGCTGTTATACTCTTCCACGGCCTGTCCGATCCGCTCATCCAGAGCTTTCTCCCGTACCGCCTCCTCTTCCAGCTGCCCCTCATCCGGCTCCCCCTCTCCTTCTTGTTCCGGTATCCGCACGGTGACTGCGGTTTCCTCCCCCTTCACCTGCGCATGCATCTCCTCCTCATAGCTGCCTTCCCCGGCTTCCTGTTTTTCAAAATACATCCCCGTTTCCCACTGACGCCCCTTATTCTGTGTATAAGTCATCCAGGCCCCCAGGCAGTTGCCGGCCGCGAGCAGCAAGATCAAAAGCCTCCATTCCCGTACAGTCAGCACATCCTGGTGCGGTATACTACCCATCCCGGCCAAGACTGCCAGCACAAGCGTCCCCGCCAGCAGGCAGATATGCAGCCACATAAGCTACACCTCAATATCCACGATACGGCAGCCCATCCAGTACGCGAAAAAATAGATACCCAGACACACGCTCATCGTGATGATTCCAAAGAGATTTCCGTACAAGATCTGCAGAAATCCCGGGGAAGTCAGCTGCATATATAGAATGATCCCGAAGGGCATCATACTCATGATGACCTGCTCCATCTTCTTTGCCGCCACGGTCGCCTCGATCTCCTTTCTCACCTCGATCTTCTCGGTGAGCATCCGCGCCGTCTTCTGCACGATCTTGGACAGATCCCCACCCGCGCGCTTGGCCGTGGCTAGGACAGCGGCAAAATTCTCTATATCCTCCAGCTGGCTGCGCTCCGCCAGATCCAGGAACAGCGTCTCCAGCGGCACGCTCAGACGCATCTGTGTCTCCATGTATCTCAGTTCCCGCAGGATGTCTGCGTTTTTCGGATGGAGTTTCTCCAGATCCTGGATACAGCAGATGACAGAAGTCTCCATTGAATATCCGGCCTGCAAGGCCACATCCAAGGAATAGAGCACATCTTTGAATTGATAGTCCAGCTGTTTTTTCCGCTCACGGATATAGGTCTGTTTCTTCCATCTATATAGCAGGAACGGGAGCGGGATCATAACTGCGAACGCCCACAAACTCTTATAAAACAGATAGTTGATGCCCACACAGATTCCCGCGCATTCCGCCGTAAATCTCAGCCACTCTCTCCACTGAAAATGATATGTATCATAATATGTCTTCATAAAATAATCCCTGCCCTTTCTGATCTTTCCTGATCTTTTAACGTCCCTGTCTGTATAAGCCCCTCACCTTCACGGTAATCGAACAGCGGCTGCAGGCAGATCTGCCCGCCCTCCACGCCTGTGACCTCGGCCACCTCCAAGACTTTCCGGCTCTTGTCCCGCATGCGCCCCAGATGCACCAGCACATCCACGCCTGAGACGATCTGCCTCTGCACGGCCTCCAATGGCAGGTCCATACCCATAAGCGCCATCGTCTCCAGACGGCTCCCCGTGTCCCTGCTGCTGTTGGAATGCAGGGTTGACAGGCTCCCGTCATGGCCCGTGTTCAAGGCCTGTAAGAGATCCACAGCCTCGGCCCCTCTCACCTCTCCGACGATCAAACGATCCGGCCGCATGCGAAGCGCAGCTTTTATCAGATCACGGATCGTAACTTCCGCTCCTCCCCTTGTATTTGCCGTCTTCGTTTCCAGACGCACCAGGTTTGCCACCCCTTGTATCTGAAGCTCCGCGTTGTCTTCGATCGTGATCACCCGCTCATCCGCGGGGATATATGCGGAGAGGGCATTGAGGAATGTGGTCTTCCCGCTCCCCGTCCCGCCCCCGATCAAAATGGAATACCTGGCCTGGACCAGTTTTGCCAGGAAATCCACGCACTCCCTGGTGACGCTCCCCAGACTGATCAGCTTTTCCATCGTGATCGGCTCATCCGGAAACCGCCGGATCGTGAGGATGGGGCCGTCCAGGGCCACAGGCTCCACCACCGCGTGGACCCGTGCGCCATTTTCCAGCCGGGCATCCACGATCGGTATGGACTCGTTGATGACCCGATTGCATCTGCCCACGATCTGCTGGATCACGTCCTCCAGTTTCTCCTGTGATGTAAATCTTTTATCCCACTGCTGTATGCGCCCCTGGCGTTCTATAAAGATATGATCTGGCCCGTTCACCATGATCTCCGTCACGCTATTGTCCTCGATCAGCTCCTGCAGTACATCCAATCTGCGGATGGAGTAAAACAATTCCTGCCGAAGACTGATCTTCTCCTGCAGGGCACTGTACTGCAGTCCCGGCTCGCCCAGGATCATCCGATCGATGAGCTCCAATATCTCCCCGTCTTCCAGCTCCCTGGACATATCCAGCTCTTCCAGCAGCCTCCGGCGCAGGCTGGCAGATATTTCCCGGTTCATCCTCTCTCCTTTTGCAAAATGGACCGCACATAATCTCCCAGCTGGCTCCAGGGCAGCTGCTCTACATACTCCACACCCTCCCCAGGACTCATATAGAACGGCGGCTTCACTTTCTGGATCTTATCCAACAGATCTTGCTGCTTCCACATCCGCAGGAGCTTCTCGAACTGCTCAAGTTTTCCCTGGGACATGGGGTCGCCCAGCACAGGCATATAGACCCTCTGACATCTCTCCAGGAGCTTGTGCCATCCCTCCACACCCTGTCCCATATCCAGCACCACGGCCTCGTACGTGCTGTGTGCGGCCAGCCCATCCAGCAGCTGTTCCCACTGTTCAAAAGAAGTTTCCCAGATATCCACCGGTGTCGCCACCGGGGCCAGGATATCCAGATTATTGACTGTCTCCACCATGGACGAAAGCTGGTGCATCGCATGACTGTTTTCCTGGCGGATATAATAGAGGAGATCACTTAAAGTATGCGCAAAATTTTTACGGAACAGGGCCTCAAACCCGGAGAATCCCTCCATATTGACATAGAGCACAGCCCTCCCCCTGGCCAGGATCTGCCCCAAGGCCAGGGCAAAAGAGGTTTTCTGCGCCCTCCCCAGCGGAGAGTAGACTCCTATGAGTTCCGCATGCCTGCCGCCCACACAGCGGCTCTGCGCTTCCATCACCTCTTCCCCGTAACAGGCCATCACTTCCCGGATCACCTGCTCTGAAGACTGGTATTTGTAGACACTGGGATACTGGTCCAGCCGCGGGTCGTGCACGCCCTCCGACAGGATCACGATGTTGTCCACCTCCAGTTCTTTTACCCGTTCACACATGGCCTGGTCTGCGATCAGAAGGATATCGATCTCCTCCCGGGAGCCGGACTCCAGGAGCGACTCCGTATTTGTGAACGCCTGGATCTCGAAGGGGATGCTCCGTTTCTGGTTGATATATTCCATGAAATTATAGGCATACGGTTTTTCCACGTCACAGATCGCTAATATACTTTTTTTCAATAAATCCCTCCCACATAAAGGAATACCCCCAGCAAGATAGGCAGGGTGAAATGGATGTTCTCCGCCTGTTCCCCTGTCCGATAATACGGCCTGGGCTTCCTGTCTTTTAGATACGTTTTGAGATAATCGGCAAAATGCCTGATACGGGATGCCAACATCCCGCAGCTGACGAGCAGTCCCAGTGACAGGACTCCTCCCAGAAGAAAAGAAATGATGATCAGATGAACCACATCCCCACAGCCCAGAAGGCCGCCCAGGACGGACAAGATCTTAATGTCCCCCGGCCCCAGCATCCGAAACAAAAACAGCGGGAACAGCCCCAAGACCGGCACAGCCGCCCCCGCGAAAAACCCCAAAACACCGCTCCATCCTCTGACCCCATAATGATAAGATAAACCCCAGGCCCATCCAATCAAGATCCAGATATTCGGCACCTTCTGCCGGTGCAGATCCAGAACAAACGCTCCTGTGGCAAGGACCGCCGCCGACAGCGCTAAAAGCCCATGCATGCTCCACCCCCTTGTTGAAATTGATAAAAACGAACATTTGAACTGACTGACCGAAATGGTCGGATAAAAAAGATTTTCTTGAAATATTGTGAACTTATTGTATACTTTTTTCCGTATTCTGTCTATATATAAATTATAAAAAAATATAAAAAAACTATAAAGTCATAAACTCCTCATGGACAGCCTGACCCCCGACAGGGATCAGACTGTCCATGAGGATGCAGGCTCCTACGCCGGATCCACACTCTGTGAAGCCTCCAAAAGCGTCCGTGTATACGGATGCTCTGGTCTTTCAAAGACCCTCTCCACATCCCCCATCTCCACGATCCGCCCGCTCTGCATCACCATCACCCGGTCGCACATCTGGTAGATCACATCCAGGTCATGGGAGATGAACAGATACGAAAGCCCCATCTCCTCCTGCAGTTCCAGCATCAGCTCCATGATCTGCCTCTGGATCGTCACATCCAGCGCCGACACCGGCTCATCCGCCAAGATCAGCTCCGCCCCCTGGATCAGGGCGATCGCGATGCTCACACGCTGCCTCTGGCCGCCGCTCAAGTCCCCGGGATAACGCTCAAGGAAACTCTCATCCAGCCCCACGCGCCGGGCCATCGCCACGGCCCGCTCCCGTCTCTCCGACGCCGGGATAACGCCTTTGTGCAGCCGCAGCGGCTCCTCAAGTATCCAGCCGATCTTCTTTCCCGGGTTCAATGAACTAAAGGGATCCTGGAAGACCATCTGCGGGCGGCTGGTATGATGGATGATCTCCCCGCCCGCCGCAGGGACAAACCCTAAGATCGCCTTGCTGAGCGTGGATTTCCCACAGCCGCTCTCCCCCACCAGACCCAGGATCTCGCCCTGTCCCAAGGTAAGATCCACATCGAACAGGACCTGCCGGTATTTTTTCCTCTTTCCATACCCGACATCCAGATGACGCACTTCCAATACAGGCTTTCTTCCATCCATATCTATGCCAGCCCCTTTCTGCCCCCGCGCAGGCGCGCTCCCCTGTCCGGGATGGCAGCGATCAGTTTCTTCGTATAATCCGCCTGCGGCGTGCGCAGCACCTGCTCCACCGACCCCGTCTCCACCGTCTGCCCCTGGCACATGACCACCACCCGGCTGCAGATGGCACGGATCACACGCAGGTCATGGGAGATAAATAAGATCCCGGTCCCATATTCCCGGTTCATTTCTTTTAACAGCGATAAGATCTGGGCCTGGATCGTCACATCCAGCGCCGTGGTGGGCTCATCCGCCACCATCAGCTTTGGCCGGCCGATCAATGCCGCCCCGATCATCACCCGCTGGCGCATCCCCCCAGATAACTGGTGCGGATAGCACCCATATAACTTTTCCGGCTGTGCAAGCCCCACCTGTCCCATCATCTCCAAGACCCGCCTCCGCCTCTCTTTTCTGTCCATATCCGTGTGCAGCCGCAGGCTCTCCTCCATCTGCCCGCCGATGGTCAGCACCGGGTTTAGAGAAGTCATCGGCTCCTGGAAGATCATACTGATCTTGTGCCCCCGCACGGCCTCCCACTCCTTCTGGCTCAGGGCCAGCAGATCCTTTCCCTGGAAAAGCATCCTTCCGGATGTGATACGCGCCCGCCGTTTCAGCAGGCCCATCACAGCCAGGGCCGTCATCGTCTTGCCTGACCCGGACTCCCCCACGACGCCCACGATCTCCCCGGGCTCCATCCGCAAGGAAAAATCTTCCACCACCCGCAGGGGCGGCTCCACATCCATAAAATCAATGGACAGCCCGTCTATCTCCAACATACATCCACCTCCCTTAAGCCGTCCCGGTATCGAAGCTGTCGCTGAGCAGCCCGAACCCTAAGACCATCAGGATCATCACCATTCCCGGGAAGAGCAGGCTCCAGGGAGCCGTAAAGATATATGCCTGTCCCTCCGCCATCATGCGCCCGATGCTGGCGTCCGGCGGCTGCACCCCGATCCCCAGATAACTCATGCCCGCCTCCGAGAGCACCGCGTTGTTAAATCCGATCGCCAGCGCGGACAGGAGTGTCCCCCGGATGTTCGGCAGGATATGTATGAACAAGATCCGCATATGCCCCGCCCCCATCAGCCGCGCGCTCCTCACATAATCCATATCTTTCTGCACGATCATCTCGCTGCGCACGAGCCGGGCAAAGCTGGGTATGAACACGATCCCCAACGCCAGGATCACATTATATTTCCCCGGCCCTAAGATACTGATAAAGATCAGAGCCAGCAAAATATTCGGAAACGCCACCACCAGGTCGTTGAACCGCATGATCGCCTCGTCGGGCCAGCCGCCGAAATACCCGGTGAACAGCCCCAGGAAAGTCCCCAGCCCAGCTCCGATCGCCAAGGTCCCCAAGGCCACAAGAAATGTGGTCCCACTGCCCTCCAGCACCCGGCTGAAGATATCCCTGCCAAACTGATCGCATCCAAAAGGATGGGCCAAGCTGGCCGGAGCAAATTTCAAAAAAGGATCCATGGCCTCCGGGTCATAGGGCGTGTAAAAAATCCCCACCAACATAAAAGCCAGCATCGCCACGGCCAGGATCCCGCCAAAAGCCGATATCTTTTTTTTCTTCATCAACGGACCTCCACACGCGGGTCGATGACCCCATAGAGCACATCCACCAGAAAATTGATCACCACCACCAGAGCGGCCACCAGCACGATCACCGCCTGCACCACCGGATAGTCCCTGTTCGAGATGGACTGTACCAGCAGCGTGCCCAGTCCCGGTATGGTAAAGACCTGCTCTAAGATCACGCTGGAAGCCACGATATCCGCGATCGCCAGCGCCCAGAACGTCAGCACCGGGAGCAGGGAATTTTTCAGCACATGGCCCAGCAAGACCTGATGCCGGCTGTTCCCCCGGCTGTACGCCGTGCGCACATAATCCTTTTTCAGTTCCCCGATCACCGAGCTGCGCAGGAGTTTAACCCCCATGGCGCATTTCGGCAGCGCGATGGAGATGGCCGGGAAGATGAGATAACCCAGAAACGGCCCCCATCCCTCCTGGTACGGCACATAGCCCCCCGGCGTAAACCAGTGCAGGACCAATCCAAACACACAGGTAATCAAGATCCCCATGAAAAAACCGGGTATCGCCATGACAACCTGATCAAACACCGACAGGATCTTATCCGGCAGCCGTCCGCCATATTTCCCGGCCAGAAGCCCCAGGGGGATGGACACCGCCATCATGAGAAAAAACGCCATGACTGCGATCGCCAGCGTCACCGGCAGCTTCTCCCGGATCATATCCGAGACCGGGACCGCATAGGTGTAGGATTCACCCATGTCGCCCTTTACAAAACCCGCAAGCCATCTCCCGTACCTCTCCAGGACCGGGCCGTCCAAGCCCATCTCCCGGCGCAGCTCCTGACGCTTTTGTTCCGTCGCACCTGTGCCCAGTTTTGAGAGGGCTGCATCCCCGGGGATCACCTGGAAGGCCAGGAAAGACAGCAGCGATATGATCAACAACGTTATAATGAGAGTGCCTGTTTTTTTTATCAGATATTTCAATGCTGCTCCCTCCTGGTCATTTTATACGCACGAGCATACTTATTCTGCCAGATGATCTGCTTTTTCCCTGAAGATACCGGAAATCTGCCGGCAGATCATCCGGCTCACAGATATATCTATGTCTTCTACTCCTCCACCGGGTACACCTTGGACATATCCAGGGCGTACAGTGGATAAGATTCATACCCGTCAAACGCGGGCGTCATGGCCACACAGTCCGCCATGTCCTGGATGTACACGTTTGCGGCCTCCTCGGCCAGGATCTCCTCCATCCTCTGGTAGGCTTTCACCTGCTTTGCGTCATCGGCCGTTCCTATTGCTTCCTCAAACAATTTATCATACTCTTCGTTGCTGAAATTGATGAAATTGCTCTCGTCATCCGAGACAAACCGATCCAGCATCGCCCGCGCCGTCAGTGTAGCGGCATCCACGCCCACCACCGTGGACTGGAATTTCCGGTCCATGTACACATCACTGAGCCAGCTATCCCACTCGATCAGCTCGATCTTGGCATTCACCGAGATCGCCTTGAGCTGTTCGGCCAGGATCTGGGCCGCATCCACGTGCTGCTGGTAATTCGAGGGCACGGTGATGGTCATCTCAAAACCATCTTCATAACCAGCCTCCTTCAGCAGTTCTTTCGCTCTGTCCACATCCTGCGTATACAGATCCGCCAGTTCGGGCATATAATATTTGCCGAAGGCCGGGAACATGCTTGTCCCGACGATCGTCCCCTTCCCGTCCGATACCATATCCAGTACCTGCTGGGGATCCACAGCGTAACACAGAGCCTGGCGCACCTTCGGGTCGTTGAAAGGCTCCTCGGCATTGTTCAGATACAGCGCCTGCACCAGGTTCATCGTTCCCTCGAAGATGCGGAAATCATCACCCAGGGCCTGGATCTGGGTGGCATTCAGATGAAAGCACATGTCCACAGAGCCGCCTTTTAAATTGGTCACGATGGCGTTGGAATCGGTCAGGACTTTGAATGTGACCTTATCCAGATGCGCCGGTTCCCCCCAGTAATCCTCATTTTTTTCCATGACGATGTTATCCTGGGGCGTGCGGGACACGTAGACGAAGGGTCCGGTCCCCACGGGCTGTGCAGCCTGATCATCGTAATCCTTGGGGATGATGGCCGTGGTCAGATAGGCCAGGAACTCCGTGTCTGCCTCTTTCAGCGTGATCTCTACAGTTTTCTCATCGGGGGTGTCGATCTTCTCGATAGCAGAAAACGCCGGCACCAGAGGTTCACCCTCCGAGGCATCGGCGCATCGCTCAATAGAATATTTCACATCGTCTACCGTCACGTCCGCCCCATTGTGGAATCTCACACCTTCACGCAATGTGAACGTGTACGTCTTGTGATCCTCCGAAATGGTGTGGGAACTAGCCACGGCATCGATCAGATTGCCTTCTGTATCCGGCTTGACTAAACCTTCAAATACATTAAAAAAAATCTCTCTAGTTCCTGCCATCTCCGTTTTGTGAGGGTCAAGACTATCCTCTAGATCCTGAGGGATCCCGACTACGATGGATGCCCCCTCTTCTTTGGGGGTGTCCGTAGCCGTACTGCTCTGAGAACGGCTGTCTGTCTGAGGACCATCCCCTGTTGACTTCCCGCCTGCGCAGCCGCCCAGTGCAAGAGCCAAGGTCAATGCAAGTGCACAACAGATGTGTGCCTTATGATTTCTCATTATCTCCTCCATTTCTGCCGCGGGAGATATACTCCCGGCAACATATACAGATCCATTCTCTCATTATACGATTGTCATAGACATTGTACCCGTAAAATGATCTTAATGCAAGTATTTTTTATCCCTATATCCATTGAAATATCAAGCCAAAATTGCTATACTAGAATACAACTAGAAACTTGCAAAAAAAGATCACGTAATGCTGTGAAAGAAGGACAATACAACATGGACTATTCAAGTTTTCTGGATTTTCTATCCACAACTGCGATTGACATGACCAAGAAGATCGCCGACCTGGAATTGCACCCCGCACACCATCGCATGCAGGAATGGGAGGCTTCCGATGTGGCTTCCTTTTCGATCCGAACGAGTGGCGGTTTCAGGATCTCGCTGGTCTTATGTGCCCAGCGGGAGTTGCTCCGCGAGATTGCCCGACGCATGAAACGCCAGGACAAAGTGACCTCCGGCGACGTTGAGATCTACAGCGGTGAGTATTTCAACATCGTATGCGGTACGTTCCTGTCCCATGTGAACAATACCCTGCACACCCGGACACGCTTCAATGTGCCGTGTTTTACGGAAGGTTTCTATCCGGCGAAGTCTTTGGACACCAACACCTGGGATATCCTGCCTTTCGAATGCCCGTACGGAGTCATGGAATTAAAGATCCGCGACCTGGATCAGGAAAGCGCCTCGTAATCTTTGATAGCTTAAGCATTGCAATAAAAAATAAGGAGTGAATTGGAACATGAAGAAAACTGTATTGATCGTGGACGATTCCATATTTATCTATGAAGAATTGAGGTATATGTTAGCAGATACTCCTTTTCAGATCATCGGCCACGCAAAGAGCGGCGAAGACGCCGTGGCTCTGTATGAAGACCTGAAGCCAGACGTCATAACCATGGACATCGTCTTGCCCGGCATAGATGGGCTGAAGGCCGCCCGCACCATCCGGGAAAAACATACGGATGCCAAGATCATCATGATCAGCTCCCTGGCCTATGATGACACGATCGAAGAATCCGAAAAGATTGGCGCATGCGGATTCATCTTCAAACCTGTCGAAAAGGCTTTCCTGTTGGAAACCTTGGGCAAATGTTTTCCAGATGTCCAGTAGGACATAGGTGGTGGACAATGGCATACAAAATGTATACCAAAAAGAAAGACCCCTGGATGTAGGATCCTGGTGTCTTTCTTTTTTACAATAAAAGTCCCGGATTGCAGACACGCTCTAGAATGTACCTATCATCAGCTCGCCGTCCTGATAATAGACCATGCATCGCGCTGTTGTATCTCGTATCGTCAATTTTGCATATTCAAGAGAGATATTTGTCATCGGGTAAATGGTCTCACTGTACACCCTGCACTCACTGAAATCGGGCCGCTCGTTCTCCAGCTTCTCCAGCTTCTCGGCGATGCCCTCGATCTCTTCCACGTGCACCATGCTCTGGATCTGCAGCTTCTCCACGAGGGCTTGCTTCTCTGGGGAGAGTGAACTCTTCCCTTTCAGATAATTGATGTTCTTCTGGACTTCGTCCAATTTCGCCTTCTTCGCTTTGAGCTCTTTGCGCAGATAATCCAGATTATCATCCGCCTGCAGGGCATGACCGATCTTGATCGTATTCTCACAGCCGCTCTGATTGCCGATGCGCTTGGCCTCCACAGATTTCCCCGCTGTCACGGAACCGCCGATCAGGATACCCTTGCCATCCTTGACGATCACGCTCCCGCCGCAGGTAATGTCGGAATTGATGATCGTAGCCGCTTTCACATCCTGCTTGCATGTCACATGAGTGTTTTCCATAAAGGATAGCTTGATATCGCCGTCCGCCTCCAGTGTACCGCCGTTGACTCCTTTTGCGATCTCGATGTTGCCCCCCGCGTGGAGCGTCCCGCCGGAGACCGTTCCGCGTACGACGATGTTCCCCGTGGCACGCACCGTAAAACCAGCCATCACATCTTCCTGGATCAGGATGTTCCCGTTGTAGTCCAGATTACCCACAGAAATGTCCACAGACTCCTGGATCGTCAGCAGCCGTTCCACATGAAAAGCCCCGTTATAAAAGGAGATATCCCCGTCCATCCCCGCGGTCAGCTTCGTGCCCTCCTCGGACAGGACCGTGTTCTTTCCCTGTGGGACTTTGGGCGCACGCCCGTTTTTCGCCTTCAATTCCTTCCCCGTCACATCGATGCCATTCTCACCCTGCGTGGGCGGTATGATCTCACAGATCACTTCACCCTCCGCAACGCTCTTGAAACGGTGCAGGCTCTTGTGGTCCACCTTCCCCCGTTCATCCTCTTTCAGGCCCACATCCTGTTCTCTGGAATAATGATCCACCACAGCCCCGTCCTCACCGTCGACCTGGCGCACGCCCCGGGCAATGGCAAACAAAACGCCGTACTCCCTGCCCGCTGCGATGGCGTCTATCTTTTCCCGGTCGATGCCGAACGTGACCTTATTCGTCTCCAGGGCCTCCATGATACCGCCGGATGTGATCTCCTCCCCATCCGCGATGGGCGGAAATACACACACAAAAGCGGTCATCCGATCAGAAGGTATGTAGACATTGCATTTCGCATCCGCAGGCTTGACCTCCAGGGTCTTCCCCCCGCTGTCTCTCATTGCTTCCTCATCGAGTGTCTGTTTGGCCATGACTTCCGCAGCCTGGCGTTTGATCTCATGAGTATCCAGCCTTTCACGCAATGCAGGGAGAAAAAATTCGACTACTTTCATATCTCCAGGGTGCTCTTTCCTGTTTTCCCAAAGATCCTGCAGCAGCGCTTCCGTCGGCCTGCGCTCCTCATGGACCTCCGGCTCTCCCCCTATCTCCTTGGCCTTCTCTTGCTCCAGGTACTCTTCCTCGTACTCTTCCTCATCCGCCCGTTTCCGTCTGAACCGGTCAAATATTGAAAACATATAGCCACCCCCTATCTCCTCTACATCACATGCCGGCTCCGCGCCGGACGCTTTTCTGAATATCGAATGATATCATCGTAATTATACCATAAAATCACGAAATGTATCTATAATTTTTTATTTTTTCCGATTTTTTATTTTTCTTTAGTAGCTACATATATAATAGGCAAAGCCCATACAGGACCGGCTGGTGCACGAGATAGATATATAGGCTGTGCCGCCCCAGAAAAGCCAGACCGCCCGGCTTCCACCGGCGGACCCGATCCAGGAGCGCATATCGATCCCGCAATATCTCCGCCAGATAGATCCCCATGAAAAATAAGAAGATCCACGGAAATACCGGAAAATAATCTGTAGAATAAAAAGACTCATCAGGAAATCCCAGCCAGTAGAGCCAGCCCATCCCATAAAACCCACGGGGCAGCCCCAAAATGATCTTCCCGCCGAATCCCAGCCCGCCGCCCGTCAGCGGCCAAGTCACCGCCAGAAGGAGGGCACAGCCTGAAAGCCCCCAGACCGCCGGGATTTTTTTCAGATACGGATACAGCGCCGCACTGATCAGGGATGCCGCCCCCAGAAAACTGAGCACACCGAAGCGTATCAATGCCTCCGGCACGGCCAGCCCTGTGACGATGGTCAGCACACAGCCCCAGCCCAGCAGGACGCAGCCCCGTCTCAGCGGATGCCGGCCTTTGAAAAAGACCATGCCGGATATGAGGATGAAACTCCAGCGGATACAGCTCCCCCACAGTGCCCCTGGCCAGCCCTCGTACCAGGAAAGATCCATCCCCAGAAAAAAGACCAGGTCATAACACAGATGGAACAAGACCATATTGACCAATGTAAACCCACGGAGGGAATCCAGGAAATGTATCCGCTGTCTCTTTTGTCCCGGAGCTTGCGCCTCAATAGCCATAGACACCCCGCAGCGATTCGTCCTCGTCAATCCATCGCCGGACCGGGATCTTGCGGTACGCATCGCAGGTGTCCCGGATATACACCGTCTCGATCCCCGCATTGATGATCAGGCGTTTGCACATGGAACAGCTGCAGGAATCTTTGATCAGCTCACCGGTGGCGACCTCGATCCCTGCCAGGTACAGGGAACTGCCGATCATCTGCTCCCTGGATGCGCTGATGATCGCATTCGCCTCCGCATGGACACTCCGACAGAGTTCATACCGCTCCCCCCGGGGGATGTTGAGCTCCTGCCGGATACAGCTCTTGATATCCGAACAGTTCCTGCGCCCCCGGGGGGCGCCCACATAGCCGGTGGAGATCACCTCGTCATTTTTCACGATCACAGCCCCGTAGAGGCGGCGCAGGCACGTCCCCCGCTGGGCCACCACCTGGGCCAGATCCAGATAATAATTTACTTTGTCCCGTCTTTCCATCTTGCGCCTGCACCCCTTCTGCATCTCCTCTCAACTCTTCTCCAACTATAACAAGATCAATAGATTTATACAATGGTTTTTTCAATTTTTTTATCCGTTTGCCTATATTTTCTAAAAAAAGAGTTGACAAAACGCAGATAACCTACTAAAATATAGTTCGTGGTCACGAGTTTTATCTGTCGCTATAGCTCAGCTGGATAGAGCGACCGCCTCCTAAGCGGTAGGTCGGAGGTTCAAATCCTCTTAGCGACGCTGAAAACATCGCCGAAAACATTGATTTTTCAAGGTTTTCGGCGTTTCTCATTTTCCAAATAAATTTGAACTCGTAGCAATGTGCGATCAGCAGGAGCGATTTTTGCTGATAAAAATGGCTCTCCTGCTAATCGGAGAAAAAATCGTGCAAAAAAGTCTGCTAATTGAAAAGGCAAAAGTTACTCGTTCAAAGAGCTTTTTTCTGGTGTTACATGATCCCGTGTGTTTGAATATATTGCCGTCCGTTTATATAATGAAAGAAAAAAGGACGGTGATATGAGTGAGAGAAAAGAAAAATCATTTATATGTGGATAGTGAAGAAAGAAAACTCCTGTTGCATAGCCTTGTGGGATTAAAAAATCAACTCATACAGCAAGGAAGATATACGGATTGCGTTGATGAGCTTATTAGATCGGTGTAGTTTATAACAAAACAGCCAGTCGGCTTTTTTTATTGCCATGAATCCTTTACATAGCCACCTTGACAAAGTGGCTGAGACTGTAGACAAAGAGAGGTGTCAGAGTAAAACTCCAACACCTCTCTCTTATCGTGAGATATATCTTCTTTAAAAAATGTGGACATCCTTTGGACGGTAGTCCCCCCTCGCCTCTTTCTGGCAAGGATCCCTGCCAGTTTCTTTAAGTCCATGCACGCAAAAGTGAGCCCGGCTTTCATGTCCATCCGTGCTCTTCCTATGTATTGTGTATAACGAAACCCGTGCTGTTCTTTCGCGGTCCCGAAGATCCGCTCGATGGTCTCCTTCCTCCGGGCATGGATCTCCTTATCCCCACGGGTATGGCGGATGTCCTCCACCATCTCCATATGCTCTTCCCACACATGCCTGGTGACCGTCTTGACATGGTCCTTGCTGTGGGTACATCTCCCGAGGCTCGGGCAGTGGGCCCCGCAACTCTTATACTCCCTACATCCCTCCCTGCCTGTCGTGCAGTATGTCAGGACTTGGCCCTCTGGGCAGATATGACAGTCGTAGTATCCATCATATCCAGCCCTTAGGACCAACGGTAGGCGACATTGACCTCGATCTCACGGATGGTCTGGCGCATGCTCTGGATCCCAAAAAGGTATTGTATGAACGGGATCTTGATCAGCATGACCGGATCCATGCTGGGCCATCCATTGTCATGACAATATCTCCCTTCCACGAGGTCATAGATAAAACTCCAGTCGATGGCCCTGTCGATCAGCCGGAGTAAATGGTCTTGGGAGACCATATCATCCATACAGAAGACCATCATCTAGTCCCTCTTCTTAATCTATCTTTTTTGTCATCATAAAAAACACCGCATCTCTGATATCTTCCATTATATCAAAGATGCGGCCATAAATATAGTACTTTGTTTACAGTCTGACAAGATGATAATTTACATCTTGCTTTTATTCATAAGAAAAACGAAATAGAAAAACAGGTAGATAATTGCAGGCAACTCTTAACACAATTAGAGAGAGACATATCGGCTATTGAACGGGGCAGATCTATTATGTCATATATGGACAAAGTAGATGTTCGGCTTGTAGATGTGCCTAGTACTACAGCGAACATTTAAGTTTTATTCGATTCCTTCGAATATATAGGGGTATTTTCTGCTGATTTATTGATTACAACAAAATATTCTGATATAATCAAGAAAAAAGGGGTTGATGATCATGATGTACCCTACAATGTTCGATCCTATCGCATTA